>JBFXDA010000013.1:0-112468 GCA_050181585.1 Reyranellaceae bacterium | reverse complement strand
CAACGGGGCGGGTCGCCTGAGCTGTCACGGGGCTCCGCGCCCCACCCCGTTGCATCACCGAGCCACCAGGGCTCAAATGTGCGGCAGGCTCTACTTCCAATCGGATGAAAGAAGGGGCTCAGGTCAGGATTGAAAGTGTTCCCATCTGTCTTCGCATACTTCTCTGCTAAATATTCGAGAGAGTGAATGAGTTGATTACGAGCGTCTTCGGATATTCCTGAGCTTTTGTGAATTAGCCGATCGAAAGTTTTCCACCAGAACTGCCCAATCGAGACGGCCCTTTCATGCAACGCTAACAACGCATTGGAAGCACTATTTTTTCGTTCCTCGTCGCGAATAGCGCAGGCTAGATCGAGCGCGCGGCTCACTTGAATAACTTGATCAGGAAACTCTAATAGGCCCGCTGCAGAAGCTTCTAAGTATGCATCTATAGCGTTCAGCGCATGTTTATAGTTGCGTTTACGCCCATCAATCTTCGGAGCAAGTTCCCAAGCTAAATCATTATAACGTGCTCTTAGTGTCGGATGCTTTACTGTGGTCGCGCGTAGAATCCAGTGATTTAACATCTCTGACGAAACATCTTGAACGTTCGGAAAAAACCGAGTTTCTCCGTTCTCAGAGATGGAGGACCCGAGTGGACCAAAATAGGTATTCCACGGTTCGTAAACTTCTGCTTGTAAAGTCCAAGCCGCTATCTCACACCAAACACCAGCATCTAACTCTTTATCCGACTCCGTTTCTGGAGCTGACCGTGCTTTTGCCAACTCACTTTGCAGTTCTGACCACGTAAAAGGCTTATGCGCGGTATTAAAATCACTAATGATCTTCTCTACCGCTTCTGGGATTCTCAAACTCTTGCTCGGTTCAGTGGCCATTTATTGGGAATTTCTGAAATTCAAATCGGATATTAGCTGCTGGAAGATATAAGTTGCTTGGTTACACGTCGGCACTTCTAACTTAGATGCTCAAATCCAACAAATTATAATCCCTGATCCCAGCCTTCGCCGCCTCGTCCCACCGATAGCTCAATCCCGCATCCACATGCGGCCGGTACCGATACGGCGTCTCTTCCGGAAACCGCTGGCGGCGGGCATCGATGCCGTAGCCGATCAGCCGCGCGCGCTCGCGGATGCGGGCCTCGTCGTAGACGGCGGCTGCGTTGTGCAGGCCGCCGCCCGCGACGCCCAGCACCGAGCTGCGGCGGTGGAAGCCGAAATTCAAAGTCACGCGCCAATCCTTGCTGGTGTTGGCGAAGGAGCCGTGCACGACCTGGCGGTTGTTGATCACAACGTCGCCCGGCTTGCACACCATCGGCACCGCCTCGGGCAGCCGTTCGCTGCCGGCCCTGGCCACCATTTCCCTGATGTCGCATTTGCCGCGCACCTTGTGCGAGCCGGGCACCACCCACACGCCGTTGGCCGCCGTGCAGCCGTAAAGCTGCGCCATGAAGTTGAAGCCGTGGCTGCCTTCGTCCCAGTCCGGGCTGTCCCAGTGCGTCACGCCGTCCTGGTGCCAGGCGACGGAAGCGCCCAGTCCGGGCTCCTTGATGAACAGCGCCTCGTTGAAGGGCGTGAAGTCATCGCCATTGACCGCCGCCGCCACAGCCAGCAGGCCGGGATGGCCATAGACGCGCAATTGCGTTTCGAGGAACTGTAGGCTGCCCAGGATCAGGTAGACGATCTCCTGGGGCGCATCGGCGCGCGCCTCGGGCTCGAACATCTTCACCGGATGGCGGCCATTGGCCAGTTCGGTGCCGCCGAACGGATCGCCCAGCGGCTTGGACCAGAACAGGGTCTGCGCCTGGCAGTCGGCGCCGAGCGCGGGGCGGCCTTGGGCGTCGACGGGCGAATCTTTCTCGACCGGCAGGCGCTCGAGCAGGTTCTTGAAGTCGGCCTCGATCTCGGCCAGCTCTTCGCTGCCCAGCACGTCTTCGAAGACGTAGAAGCCGGTGCGCCAATAGGCCTCGAGAATGTCGGGATGGACCTTGCCGTCCTGGGTGAAGCGGATCGGCCCGCGATTGCCCAGCGCATAGGCGCGGCGTTCACCCTCGCGCAGGTAGTCCCGCATGGCCGCTTCCTCGCTGCCGTAATCGACGGATTGCGCCCGCATCGCCTGGCTCATCGCATCCTCCTGTGCCGGTCTTGCCGCCGGCGCTTTCCCGGAATGCTAGGCCCAATCAGTCGAAATTCAACCCCAGTTCGGCCCGCTTCCTCTTGCTCAGCCCCAGCGCCACCAGCCGGTGCGACTGGCGCAGATAGGATTTTAGCTCCTTCGCCGACAGGCCCGGCCGGCCATAATGCTGGATCCACTTCATGCCGCGCGAGGCCAGGTAGGGCGCCGGCCGCAAGCCCGGCTGGTCCTTCAGCATCTCGTAGGACAGCGGCGTGACCTTGAAGGTGATGCCGGGAAACTTGCGGCCCTCCCAGCCGCCGATGGCGAAGACCTTGCCGCCCACCTTCCACACATGCGCCTCGCCCCATTGCATCACGTAGGTGGTGGCGGGCAGCGAGGCGCAGAAATCGTTGAACTGCTTGTAGTTCATGCCGGGCCGGGACTGTCGGATGATGGCGGCGCCGCGACCGTCTCAGCCCTTCTGCCGCGCGCGCACGATCCGCGCCCAGGGGTTGAGGTCGGGCTCGCCGATTTTGACCAGGGTGTTGCGGTCGCGGTGCAGGAACGGTTCATCGCGGCCGCGCACCAGCAGGGTGGTGTCGGATACGTAGCTCCACGAACCGTCGTCGTGGAAATCGACCTCGATGCGGTAGGAGTCGGTGCGGAAGGCCAGTTCGAGGAAGGTGGTCGAGCAGATGCCGTATTCCGTCTGGCCGCGTTCGGCTTGCAGGACCAGCCTAGTGGCGTGCGGTTCGGCGTGGCCGGCGGCGATCGCCACCTGGCCGCGCGGGATGGCCAGCGTCTGCAGGATCAGGCCGGTGGCCGGCTCCCATAGCCAGTAGCCGACCTGGTCGTGGAAGGTGGTGTCCTCTTCCCGGGTGTTGATATGGACGTGATAGCGCAGGCCGTAGAACAGTTGCGGCCCGTTGGCCTGCGGATCGATCGGCTGCATCTCGATGCGCTCGTAGTAGTCGCGCTGCTCGGGACCGTCGGCCTTCGGGTTGAGATCGACGCCGCGCTGCCCCTCCCATATGCCGGCCAGACGGCGCAGCGGCCCGAGATTGGCCAGCGTCTCGGCGTCGACGTCATCGGGTTCGGTGAAGATGTCGTCGGGAATATCCATGCGGCTGCTTCCCCCGGTTGACGTCGATCGTCGCCATT
Organism: Reyranellaceae bacterium; assembly: GCA_050181585.1. Lineage (GTDB taxonomy): Bacteria > Pseudomonadota > Alphaproteobacteria > Reyranellales > JAQSWP01 > JAQSWP01. The sequence continues at coordinate 109,195 of JBFXDA010000013.1, read as the reverse complement.
CCGGGGCGTGGCGTCCGCTCCCGCGAGGACCGGAACGCAGCATAGCGGGCGGGATCGGGAATGTCCCCGATGGAAAGGAAAGCTTGCAGAGCGCGATGGCGCTTGGACCGGGAAGCAGCAAGATAGCGGGACGTGCGGGATGCCGATGAGCACTGCATTTACTCCATAGCCCGCCAAAATGAATCATGAAATCGGCTGGCAACCGGCTGAAATCACGGAAGGTTGCCAGCCGCTCCCGTTTAAGTGCGCGTGCTTCGCAGCCCGGTGCGAGAAAGCCATATTCACGGTCGACAGAATAAACAGGGACCGTCATCCTAGGTGCATCGCCAAGCGAAGGAGCAAGACAAAGGCTATTCCCGCCAGTCGTAAAGGAGCGGAACCATGGCCGTCGCAATGCTTATGAGCGTTGTCCTGATCGCAAGCTATGCGGGGCGGCCTGCACGCTTGCGGTTTATGCGTCGCCCTTCATGCTCGGGTTGACGGCCGCGCCGTTCGCCTGTCGGAAATTCCTGTCTATCGGATAGTTTTTGCCCATGGCAGAACCTGCATACCGAAAAGCGAGCCGGCAGACAGGACTCCGGTTGATCTTCCTTCTGCTCTTTGGCGCTGTGCCTTTTCTGGTTGGCTGGGGAACCCATTATTTATTTGGCCAGTTCGACTGGCGCGGCCCCGTGCTCGTGCTGCTGGTGTTGGCGGTCATGCTCCTTGTCGCGTTCGTGTGGAGCGCGCGCAAGCAGGGAGCGCGGCGGAGGCTGGCAGTGGCGCGGCTGGAAGCGCTGGGCTTTCACTGTTCGCTGAAGCCGGACGATGCGGAAAAGGCGGCGTTCTTTGCCCCGCTGCAGCATCTCGCGGGGTGGATCGGTTTGCGCAAAGCGCCCGGTTGCATCCAATGGCTGGCGCAGCGGAATGTATCGGGCGCACAGGTGCTGCTGTTCGAGGCGGCGTACCTGACGGGCGGCCGCCAGGTCACGGAGCATCCGCGCACGATCCTCGCCATCCCGGCGGCGCTGGCGGAAATCGGCGGACTGCCCGGCCTGCTGGTTGCGCGCCTGCCCCGGCTCGAGCGGCACGCGTTGCGGCAATCCGAGCTGCGGGATGCGCGGTTTGCCGACTGCGCGAAAGACTGGCGGCTGCAGGGCGACGCGGAAACGGCCGCGCGCTTTCTCACGCCAGCGATGCGGGCGGAAATGGCGCGTTCGCCGATGGGCGAAATGTGGTGCATCGGCGGCGGCTGGGCGTGCTGCGTTTTCCGCGGATTCCTCGACGCGGAAAATCTCGCCACTTTCCAGGAACGGACGATGCGCGGCCTGATGACTGCGAAATGATGGCTGCAAATTTCATCCGTCGCGGGTAATTGTCAGCACCATGACAACACACCGCGCCACTCGCCGCTTATTTCTTAGCGGCATCAACGACACAATATCAAACTGATCCGGCGCTACCGCGCCGGGGCTTTGTCACTGGCGGAATTGTGAAAATGCGCTTTGGCGGATTTTCATCCTCGCTCCGCTCGGACCGCCGGCGCCAAACGCTGGCGTCGGCGACGCGCCTTGCGCGCCGCCCCGAACATGGGTTCGTCCGCCTCGCCGCCGTCCCCAGAATGCCAAAGGCCCCGCATGGGGGCCTTTGGCATTCTGGCGGAAGGGGCGGGATTCGAACCCGCGATGGCTGTTACACCATGCACGCTTTCCAAGCGTGTGCCTTAAGCCACTCGGCCACCCTTCCAAACGGCGCGCAATCTAGACCAGCGTCGCCGCCACTTCAATTCGCTTCCCACGGGCGGAAAATCCCCGGGTTTCCCGGCAATTCCTAGTCGCCGCCGGTCTTCAGCGCCGCCAGGAAGGCCGATTGCGGGATCTCGACGTTGCCGACCTGGCGCATGCGCTTCTTGCCCTTCTTCTGCTTCTCCAGCAGCTTGCGCTTGCGCGTGATGTCGCCGCCGTAGCACTTGGCCAGCACGTCCTTGCGCATGGCCGAGATGGTCTCGCGCGCGATGACGCGGCTGCCTATCGCGGCCTGGATGGCGATCTTGAAGAGCTGCTTGGGGATCAGCTCCTTCAGCCGCTCGCACAGCAGGCGGCCGCGATGTTCGGCATGCGAGCGGTGGACGATGATGGAGAGCGCGTCGACCGGCTCGCCGTTGACCAGGATCGAGACCTTGACCAGATCGCCTTCCTGGTAGGACTCCATCTCGTAGTCGAAGCTGGCGTAGCCGCGCGTCACCGATTTCAGCCGGTCGTAGAAATCGTACACCACCTCGTTCAGCGGCAGGCGGTACACCACCATGGCACGCTGGCCGGCATAGGTCAGCTCGACCTGCACGCCGCGCCGCTCCTGGCACAGCGCCAGGATGGGGCCGAGATATTCGTCGGGCACGATGATGGTGGCCTTGATCCACGGCTCGTCGATGCGCTCGATCTTGCTGGGATCGGGCATGTCGGCGGGATTGTGCAGCTCGATCTCCTCGCCGTCGCTCAGCGTGACCTTGTAGATCACCGACGGCGCGGTGGTGACCAGGTCGAGATCGTATTCGCGCTCCAGCCGCTCCTGGATGATCTCCAGGTGCAAGAGGCCCAGGAAGCCGCAGCGGAAGCCGAAGCCCAGCGCGGCCGAGGATTCCGGCTCGTATTCGAAGCTGGCGTCGTTCAGCTTCAGCTTGGCCAGCGAATCGCGGAGCTGCTCGAAATCGGCGGCATCGACCGGGAACAGGCCGCAGAACACCACCGGCACCGATTTCTTGAAGCCGGGCAGGGGGACGGGGGCGGGCGCCTTGTCGTCGGTGATGGTGTCGCCGACCTTGCAGTCGGAGATGGTCTTGATGCCGGCGACGATGAAGCCGACCTCGCCCGGCCCCAGCTCGTCGACGTCCTGCCGCTTGGGCGTGAAGACGCCGACCTTGTCGACGTTGTAGGCGGCGCCCGTGGCCATCATGCGGATCTTCTGGTTGCGCTTCAGCACCCCGTCCTTGACCCGCACCAGCGTCACCACGCCGAGATAGGAATCGTACCAGCTGTCGATCAGCAGCGCCTTGAGCGGCGCGTTGCGATTGCCCTGCGGCGGGGGGATGCGCTTGACCAGCGCCTCCAGCACGTCGTCGATGCCGATGCCGGTCTTGGCCGAGGCCATGACGGCGTCGGAGGCGTCGAGCCCGATCACGTCCTCGATTTCCTTGCGCACCCGCTCGGGTTCGGCGGCGGGCAGGTCGACCTTGTTGAGGACCGGGATGATCTCGTGGTTGTTGTCGATGGCCTGGTAGGCGTTGGCCAGCGTCTGCGCCTCGACGCCCTGGCTGGCGTCGACCACCAGCAGCGAGCCCTCGCAAGCCGCCAGCGAGCGGCTGACCTCGTAGGCGAAGTCGACATGACCCGGCGTGTCCATCAGGTTCAGCGCGTAGGTCCGGCCGTCCCTGGCGGGGTAGAGCAGGCGCACGGTCTGCGCCTTGATGGTGATGCCGCGCTCGCGCTCGATATCCATGCTGTCGAGCACCTGCTCCTGCAGCTCGCGCTGGCTCAAGCCGCCGCAGCGCTCGATCAGCCGGTCGGCCAGGGTCGACTTGCCGTGGTCGATATGGGCGATGATCGCGAAATTGCGGATGAGGTTCTGGTCGAACATGATCTCTTCGGTTTCCGCGCGGTCCTAGCCGCGCAGCGAGGCGCCGGTGGCCTTGGCCACCTGGGCGACGATCTTGGTGGCGATGGCGTCGATCTCCGCTTCCGTCAGCGTCTTGTCGACGGGCTGGATGGTAACCGAAATCGCCAGCGACTTCCTGCCCGGCTCCACGCCCTTGCCGGCATAGAGATCGAACACCGCAACGCGCGAAATCAGCGCCCGGTCGGCGCTGCGGGCGGCCTTGACCACCGCTTCTGCCGGAATCTCCTGCGCCACCAGGAAGGCGAAATCGCGCTCGATCGGCTGCAGCGGCAAGAGCTTCAGCGGCGGGCGCGTCTTGCCGCCCTTGCTCTTGGGCAGCGGCACGCGGTCGATGAAGAGCTCGAAGCCCACGGTAGCCTGCTCGATCCTGTAATGCGCCAGGATCGAGGGATGGATTTCGCCGAAGCAGCCGATCACCTGCGGCCCCAGGCGCAGCACGCCCGAGCGGCCGGGATGGTACCAGGCGGGCGCGCCGTCGGCGGAGACCTGCGGCTGGTCCGCCTCCATGCCCAGCGCCTGGATGGCGGCCTGCAGGTCGGCCTTGGCGTCGAAGGCGTCGACGGCGCGCGCCGGCAGCGCCCAGTGGCGCGGATCGGCGGCGCCGGAGCGGATGGCGGCAGCCACGGTCTGCTGGTCGCCGGGCTCGTTGCCGGCATATTGCGGGCCGACCTCGAACAGCGCCACCTCGCGCATGCCGCGGGCGATGTTGCGGGCGGCCGCTTCCAGCAGGTTGGGCACGATGGTGGCGCGCATGACGTCGAGATCGGCCGACATCGGATTGGCCAGCCGCATGGCCGGATCGTCGGTCACGAACAGGGCCGCATCCTTGCCGCCCATGAACGACCAGGTCACCGCCTCGACCAGCCCGCGCGTCGCCAGGGTGCGGCGCACGTAGCCGGGCCGGCGCTGCTGCACGGTGCGGGCGGGCAGCGACACCGGCGTGACATGCGGCATGGGTACGGACGGGATGTGGTCGTAGCCGTGCACGCGCACGATCTCCTCCACCAGGTCGGCCTCGCCGATGATGTCGGGCCGCCAGGACGGCGGCGTCACCTGCCACTCCTGGCCCGTGCCCGACACGGCGAAGCCCAGCGCCTGCAGGATGCGGCGCGACTGGCCTTCCTCGACCTTCACGCCGCTCAGGCCCTCGATGCGGGACAGCCGCAGCGGATAGCGGCGGTCGTCGACCGGCACGTTGCCGGCCTGCACCATGTCGCTGGCCTCGCCGCCGCACAGTTCCAGCACCAGGCGGGTCGCCAGCTCGACGCCCCAGAAGCAGGACTGCACGTCGATGCCGCGCTCGAAGCGATAGCGCGCGTCGGACTGGATGCCGAGCTTGCGGCCGGTGGCGGCGGTGCGGATGGGATCGAAATAGGCCGCCTCGAGGAACATCTCGGTGGTCTGGTCCGAACAGCCCGATTCCTCGCCGCCCATGATGCCGCCGATGGCCTTCACCCCGGCATCGTCGGCGATCACCGTCATCTCGCCGTCGAGCGCATAGGTCTTGCCGTCCAGCGCCAGCACGGTCTCGTGCGGGCGCGCCAGGCGCATCACCAGGTCGCCCTTGACCTTGGCGGCATCGAAGACGTGCAGCGGCCGGTTCAGGTCGAAGGTGAAGAAATTGGTGATGTCGACCAGCGCCGAGATCGGACGCAGGCCGATGGCCTTCAGCCGGTTCTGCAGCCAGGCCGGGCTCGGGCCGTTGCGCAGGCCCTTGAAATAGCGGCCGACCACCAGCGGGCAGGCCATGGCATGCTCGGCGTCGAAGCTGCGCTGCCAGGCGATCGGGCTCTTGAAGCTGCCCTTGACGGCCGCGTCCTCGAGCGGCTTCAGCGTGCCCAGCCCGGCGGCGGCCAGGTCGCGGGCGATGCCGCGCACGCCCAGGCAGTCGCCGCGGTTGGGCGTGATCTTGATCTCGATCACCGGGTCGTCGAGGCCCAGCACCTGGGCCACCGGCGCACCGATCGGCGCGTCGGCGGGCAGGTCGATGATGCCGTCGTGATCCTCGCCGAGCTGCAATTCGCGCGCCGAGCACAGCATGCCGTTGCTGTCCTGGCCGCGGATCTTGCTGGCTTTCAGCAGCAGGCCGGTGCCGGGGATGGTGGTGCCGACCGGGGCGAACACGCCCTTCATGCCGGTGCGCGCGTTGGGCGCGCCGCACACCACCTGCAGCACTTGCTTGCCGGTATCGACCTTGCAGACGCGCAAGCGGTCGGCGTCGGGATGCTGCTCGGCGGAGATGACATGCGCCACGGTGAAGGGCGCCAGGTTCTTCGCCGGATCGGCGATGGCTTCGACCTCCAGCCCCAGCATGGTCATGACCTGGGCGATGCGGTCGAGCTCGGCTGCGGTGTCGAGATGCTCCTTGAGCCAGGACAGGGTGAATTTCATCGGCTCAACCCTCCCGTCAGGCTGGGAATGTCGAGCGCGCCGAAGCCGTAATGACGCAGCCAGCGCAGGTCGGACTCGAAGAAGGTGCGCAGATCGGGGATGCCGTATTTCAGCATGGCGATGCGCTCGATGCCCATGCCGAAGGCGAAGCCCTGGTATTTCGTCGAGTCGACGCCGCAATAGTCCAGCACCTTGGGATGCACCATGCCGCAGCCCAGGATTTCCAGCCACGAATCGCCGGCGCCGATCTTCAGCTCGCCGTTGCTCCACGAGCAGCCGATATCGACTTCCGCCGAGGGCTCGGTGAAGGGGAAATAGGAGGGGCGGAAGCGGATCGGCAGTTCCGACACCTCGAAATAGGCCTTGGCGAATTCCTGCAGGCAGCCCTTGAGGTGGCCCATATGGGTGGTCTCGTCGATCACCAGCCCCTCGACCTGATGGAACATCGGCGTGTGGGTGACGTCGGAATCCATGCGGAAGGTGCGGCCGGGCACGATGATGCGGATCGGCGGCTTCTGGCCCATCATGGTGCGCACCTGCACCGGCGAGGTGTGGGTGCGCAACAGCATCGGCGTGCCGTCGGCGCGCGGCGGCAGGTAGAACGTGTCGTGCATCTGCCGCGCCGGATGCTCGGGCGGGATGTTCAGCGCGGTGAAGTTGTGCCAGTCGTCCTCGATGTCCGGGCCGTCGGCCCAGACGAAACCCATCTCCCCGAAAATGGCGACGATCTCGTCGATGGTCTGGCTGATCGGGTGGATCGTGCCGGGGCGCAGCGGCCGGGCCGGCAGGGTGACGTCGATGCGTTCCTGCGCCAGCCTGTGGTCGAGCGCGGCAGATTGCAGGCCGGCCTTGCGCGCCTCGATCGCCTGCTCCAGCTCGGCCTTGACCAGATTGACCCGGGCGCCGAATTCCTTGCGCTGTTCGACCGGCATGGTGCCGAGCTGCTTCAGCAGGCCGGTCAGCGCGCCCTTCTTGCCCAGCGCCGCCACGCGCACGTTCTCCAGCGCCTCCAGCGAGGAAGCCGCTGCCAGCGCCTGCAGCGCCTCGCTTCGCGTTTGTTCAACCTGGTCCATCGGAACCTTGCCCCAATTGCCGTACCGTTGCCGTGCCGCAAATAAAAAAGGGCCGTCTGCCGGCGGCCCCTTTTCGCTTCTTTCTGTCCGCCTCGGCCCGGCCGAGCGCGGGAGAATTACTTGAGGGCTGCCTGGGCCTGTTGCACCAGCAGCTTAAACGACTCCGGCTCGTGCATGGCGATGTCGGCCAGGACCTTGCGGTCGAGCTCGACGCCGGCCTTCTTCATGCCGTTCATGAACTGCGAGTAGGTCAGCCCGTGCTCGCGCACGCCGGCGTTGATGCGCTGGATCCACAGGCCGCGGAAGCTGCGCTTCTTGTTGCGCCGGTCGCGATAGGCGTATTGCAGCCCCTTCTCGACCTTCTCGATGCCGACGCGGAAAGCGTCCTTGGCGCGGCCGCGATAGCCGGTCGCCAGCTCCAGAACCTTCTTGTGGCGGGCGTGAGCCGCCACGCCTCTTTTGACGCGTGCCATGGCTTAGCCCTCAACCGTTGGGAAGGAAATTCTTCTTGATGATGATCGCGTCCGGCGCGGAAGCGACCGTGGTGCGCCGCGCCTGGCGCAGCATGCGGTTGGGCCGCTTGCTCATGCCGTGGCGCTTGCCGGCGACGCCGAATTTGACTTTGCCCGTGGCGGTGAGCGAGAAGCGCTTCTTGGCGCCGCTCTTGGTCTTCAACTTGGGCATTTTTCTTCCTTTCTTGTGCGGCCCTGACGCCCGGAAAGAAGCCGGGGGAGCCTAAGCGGAAACCGGGGCGGCGGAGGCAAATGCCCTTGCGCCATGCCGCCCGTGACAGGCGCGTGGTTATATCGGGCGCTGGCAGCAATTGCAAGCGCCCGAAAACCTTGTTCCGGCAATGGCTTAACGGGAAATCGACGGTCGACGGGGGCCGCCGCCGGCGCCTGTTTGGGCGCCAGCACCCCAGCGCCTATTTCGGCGCCAGCACCATGGTCATCTGCCGACCTTCCATCTTGGGCAGCTGCTCGACCTTGGACACCGGATCGAGATCCTCGCGCACGCGCTTGAGCACGTTCATGCCCAGGTCCTGGTGCACCATCTCGCGGCCGCGAAAGCGCAGCGTGACCTTGACCTTGTCCCCGGTGTCGAGAAACTTCCGCATCGCCCGCATCTTGACGTCGTAGTCGTGATCGTCGATGCCGGGACGCATCTTTATCTCTTTGACTTCGATGACCTTCTGCTTCTTACGGGCTTCGTTGGCCTTCTTCTGGGCCTCGTACTTGAACTTGCCGTAATCGGCGATCTTGCAAACCGGCGGGTCCGCGTTGGGCGACACCTCGACCAGGTCCAGCCCGGCCTCGTCCGCCATCGCCTGGGCTTCGCGCACGCCCACAACGCCAACCATCTCGCCTTTCTCGTCGATCAGGCGAACGCGCATCGCCTGGATCTCGTTGTTGACCCGCGGTCCGTCTCGTGACGGCGTGGGCTGGTGCAATGGTCTAACTATGTATCTCTCCCTCGCTGGTTACCCGGTCGCCTTTAGGCACCGGGCGGATATGGGTGACCGATGGATATCGACGGTCCATCGCAAGCGCCGTTCCCGCGGCTTCAGGCCGGGGGGCGGGCTTCCTGGCGGAGTCTATGAACTGCGTCTTCCAGCGCAAGCGATTCTTGCTTGTCCGAACCCAGGCGCCGGATCGAAACGGTCTTCTCCGCCGCCTCGCGCTTGCCGACGGCGATAATGATTGGCACTTTCGCCAGCGAGTGCTCGCGCACCTTGTAATTGATCTTTTCGTTGCGCAGATCGACCTCGCAGCGCAAGCCGGCCGCCTTCAGCGCGGCGCCGACCTCCTGGGCATAGGCGTCGCCCTCGGAGGTGATGGGGCTCACCACCGCCTGCACCGGGCTCAGCCAGAGCGGGAATTTGCCGGCGCAATTCTCGATCAGGATGCCGATGAACCGCTCGAAAGTGCCCAGGATCGCGCGGTGCAGCATGACCGGGCGATGGCGGGCGCCGTCCTCGCCGATGTAGTTGGCGTCCAGCCGCTCGGGCAGCACGAAATCGACCTGCAGGGTGCCGCACTGCCAGTCGCGCCCGATGGCGTCGCGCAGCACGAATTCCAGCTTGGGGCCGTAGAACGCGCCCTCGCCGGGGTTCAAGGTGTAGTCGAGCCCGGCCGCAGCACAGGCGCGCTTCAGCGCCTCCTCGGCCTTGTCCCAGACCTCGTCGCTGCCGGCCCGCACCGGCGGCCGGTCGGAGAACTTCACCGAGAATTCGGGGAAGCCGAGATCGGCGTAGATGGTGCGCAGCAGGGCGCAGAAGCGGATGGTCTCGCTCTCGATCTGCTCCTCGGTGCAGAAGATATGCGCATCGTCCTGGGTGAAGCCGCGCACCCGCATGATGCCGTGCAGCGCGCCCGACGGCTCGTAGCGGTGGCAGGCGCCGAACTCGCCCATGCGCAGCGGCAGGTCGCGGTAGCTCTTCAGGCCCTGGCGGAAGATCTGCACGTGGCCGGGGCAGTTCATCGGCTTCAGCGCGAAGACGCGCTCGTCCTCGGTCTGGCTGATGAACATGTGCTCGCGGAACTTCTCCCAGTGGCCCGAGGCCTCCCACAGCGAGCGGTCCAGCATCTGCGGGGTCTTGACCTCGACATAGCCGCCGTCTTCCAGCCGCCGGCGCATGTAGCGCTCCAGGGCGCGGTACAGGATCCAGCCCTTGGGATGCCAGAACACCATGCCGGGGCCTTCTTCCTGCAGGTGGAAGAGGTCCATCTCCTTGCCCAGCCGGCGATGGTCGCGCTTCTCGGCTTCCTCGAGCTGGGTCAGATAGGCTTGCAACTGCTTCTGGTCGAACCAGGCGGTGCCGTAGACCCGTTGCAGCATCTGGTTGCGCGCGTCGCCGCGCCAATAGGCGCCCGACACCTTCATCACCTTGAAGGCCTTGCCGAGCTTGCCGGTCGATTCCAGGTGCGGGCCGACGCACAGGTCGAGCCAGTTCTCGCCCTGCTTGTAGACCGAGATCTCGACGTCGCGCGGCAAGGTCTCGACATGCTCGGCCTTGTACTTCTCGCCCTTGTCCTGGAAGTGACGAATGGCGTCCTCGCGCGACCACACCTCGCGGCGGATCGGCAGGTCGCGATCGACGATCTCCTTCATGCGCTGCTCGATGCGTTCGAAATCCTCCGGGGTGAAGGGCTCCTCGCGCACGAAGTCGTAGTAGAAGCCGTTGTCGATCGCCGGGCCGAAGGTGATCTGGGTGCCGGGATAAAGCTCCTGCACCGCCTGCGCCATCACATGCGCGGCGTCGTGGCGCAGTAGCTCCAGCGCGTCGGGGTCCTTGGCGGTGACGATGGAGACGTTGGCGTCGCGCTCGATGCGGGTCGCCAGATCCTTCATCTCGCCGTCGATGCGGATGGCCAGGGCGGCCTTGGCCAGGCCGGGGCCGATGCTGGCGGCCAGTTCCTTGCCCGACACGGGATGCTCGAAACGGCGCACGTTGCCGTCCGGCAGGGTGATGGAAACCATTGGAAACTCTTTTGAAATCAGCAGCTTGACCGAAGACACCGGGCTCGCGCCGGCGGCCGCCGGGGCGTAGCGACTTAGGCCCAGCGCGTGGGCCTGTCAAGCCGGGTCACGTTCGCGCGTCGGCCCAGACCGTCTCCAGCACCGAATCGTACAGCGCCAGGATCTGCTCGGAAGTGATGTCGAGGGCGTAGACGTTGCGCATCTGCTCTATCGCCAGATCGGCCAGCCGCCCGCGGTCGTCCGAATCCAGCACCAGTATCTCCTTCAGGACGCCGGCCAGGGCCGCCGCGTCCTCGGCCGGGAATATCCGCCCGGATTCGACCGAACGCAAGGGCTCGGCGATGCCGCCGATATTGGCGGCGATCACCGGCCGGCCCATGGCCTGGGCCTCGGTGACGATGCGGCTATAGGCGCGCGGCACCTTGTCGGCCACCACCACGGCATCGGCCAGCATGTAGGCCGCCGGCATGTCGCCGGTATGCTCGGCGATGAAGACCAGCCCGCCGACGCCCTTCTTCTCGATCGCCTTCTCCAATTCCTCGCGGCGGGAGCGGGTCTCCGGGCGGGCGCCCAGCAGCAGGCAGAAGACGTCGTGGCGGCCCAGCAGGCGCACCGCCTCGATCACCGTGTCGGCGCCGCGCTCGGCATCGAGCGGGGCGGGCACCAGGATGATGCGGCGGTCGTCGGGAATGCGCCATTGCTGCGCCAGCTTGATGATGCGCTCGGCCCGCACCGCCAGCGGACTGAAGCGCGCGGTATTGACGCCGGGCGGGATCACCTGCAGGCGCTCGTCCTCGATCTTGAACTGCTCGCGCAGATAGGCGGCGACGGTGTCGGACGGGGCGACGACCCGGTTGGCCCGCGCCAGCGGCTTCAGGCGGCGGCGCGCCAGCAGCCCCAGCGGCAGCAGCGGCTCCATCCAGGTGGCGACCAGGATGATGCTCTTGGCGCGCGCCAGCGGGCGCAGCACGCTGGCCGCCTCGCGGGAATAGACATGCACCACGTTGGCGCCTTCCTCGGCCAGCAGGCGGCGCAGCCGGCGGCGCACCGAGAACTTCAGGAATTCGCCTTCGTTCTCCAGCGGCAGCGCGTGGTGGCGCACCCCGCCGCGCTCCAGCTCGTGCACCAGCGGCCCGCCGCTGGAGGCCACCGCCGCCTTGCCGCCGGCCTTGACCACGGCGATGGCGTTGTCGATCGCCTGGCGCGCCGCCGCGCCGCCGTCCAGTCGGCCCACGACCTGAAAGATGACGGGAAGGCGCGGTGCCGGGGCTGTGGTCTCCATGCTAGGGTTGGCGGCGGCGGTATCGACCATTCTCTTCAATTCGCAGACTGACGGGCGGCATTGACCACGCAGAGCACCGGAGCGGCACGGGACGCCGCCATTCTACACCGGCCGGACGGCAATCGTCTGGCTTATGTGACGCACGGCAGGCGCATGCCGGCTGTGGTCTTTTTGGGTGGCTTCCGCTCCGACATGGCCGGGACCAAGGCGCTGGCGTTGGATGCCTGGGCGCGTCGGCACGACCAGGCCTTCCTGCGCTTCGACTATTTCGCCCATGGCGCCTCCGACGGCGATTTCGCCGAGGCCACGGTCGGGCGCTGGCGCGAGGATGCGCTGGCGGCCATCGCCCTGCTGCCGGCCGATGCCAGGCTGGTGCTGGTCGGCTCCAGCATGGGCGGCTGGATCATGCTGTCGATCGCCCAGGAACTGCGGGCGCGGCTGGCCGGTCTGGTCGGCATCGCCATCGCGCCCGATTTCACCCAGGAACTGATCTGGCCCGAATTGTCGCCGGCCGAGCAGGACGAGATGCGCCGCGCCGGTCGACTGCTGCGGCCCAGCCAATACAGCGACCAGCCCGACATCCTGACCATGCGCCTGATCGAGGAGGGCGCCCATCACCTGGTGCTGGACAAGCCGCTCGCCGTCGACTGCCCGGTGCATCTGCTGCACGGCACCGCCGATGCCGACGTGCCGTGGCGGCATGCGCTGCGCGCCCTGCAGCACCTGCAGACGCCGCAGGGGACGCTGACCCTGATCAAGGACGGCGATCACCGGCTGTCGACGCAAAGCGACATCGCGCGCCTGGTCGCTACGATCGAGAGCCTGTGCGGCTGAGGCGCTCGGTCTCCAGAATGCCGCGCAAGCCCTCGCGATAGGTGGGATAGGCCAGGGCGATGCCCAGCTCGCGCTTGATCCGCTCGTTCCCGACCCGCCGCGTGTCGGCGTAGAACTCGCGTCCCATGGGCGAGAGCGTGGCTTCGATCTCGGCATAGGGAATAAGCGGCGGCGGCGGCACGCCCAGCAATTCGCAGGCAAAGGCCACCACGTCGCTGGACGGCGCGGGCAGGTCGTCGGCCACGTTGTAGATGGTGCCCGGGGCGGGCCGGTCCAGCGAAGCGGCCAGGGTGGCGGCGATGTCGGCGACATGGATGCGCGAGAAGACCTGGCCCGGCTTGTCGATGCGCCGCGCCCGGCCGGCGCGCACCTCGTCCAGCGCGCTGCGGCCGGGGCCGTAGATGCCGGGCAGGCGGAAGGCCTGCGCGGCGAGGCCGTGCCTTGTGCCGAAATCGAACCACTGCGCCTCCGCCAGCAGCCGGCGCCGGCCGCGCGCATTGGACGGGTTGGGCGGCGCGGTCTCGTCGACCCAGGCGCCGCCGGTATCGCCATAGACGCCGGTGGTCGACAGATAGCCGATCCAGCGCAGCCGGCCGGGTTTCTTCGCCGCAGCCAATGACCGCGCGAACGGATCGCCCTGCTCGTCGGGCGGCACCGAGACCAGCAGCGCGTCGGCCTGCTCCAGCAGGACGGGATCGAACGTGTCGGCGGTCGCCGCGATGCCCTCGATGCCGGCGGCGGCCAGGGCGGCGGCGCCCGGCGCGCTGCGGCTGGTGCCCTTGATTCGCCATGCTTTGCCGGCAAGCAGGCGCGCCAGGGCCTGGCCGGCGTAGCCGGCGCCCAGGATCAGCAGGGTCTGCGATGGCATTTCACTTCCCTCCGCGCGCTTGCGCTTGCCGCCCGCTTGCGCCAAAGCTCTGGCCCATGAAATCCGCGTCGCTACTGCTGGTTGCCGTTTTCGTCCTGCCGCTTGCGGCGCAGGCGCAGTCGCGCAAGCCGAGCGCGCCCATCGACCATTCCCAGCAGTACACCGCCTGCATGAACCTCGCCAAGACCAGGCCGCGCGAGGCCTATGTCAGCGCCAATGCCTGGTACGACCGCGGCGGCGACCAGGCGGCGCAGCATTGCGCGGCGATCGCGCTGTTCGGCATGGGCGACTATGTCGAGGCCGCCAACCGGCTCGACCGCCTGGCCGACGGGCAGGCCGGCGGGCGCAACAAGCTGCGGGCCGAACTCTACGCCCAGGCCGGGCAGGCCTGGCTGCTGGCCTCCTATCCCGACAAGGCGCTGGTGTCGCAGAGCAATGCGCTGGCGCTGCTGCCCGATTCGGTCGATTTCCTGATCGACCGCGCCCTGACCTATGCCGGCATCGACCGGCTGGCCGAGGCGCTGCGCGACCTCAACCGCGCTCTGGCGCTGGCGCCGCGCCGGCACGAGGCGCTGACCCTGCGCGCCACGGTGCTGCGCGTCGGGCGCCAGCCGGAGAAGGCCGCCGCCGACATCGACCAGGCGATCCGGCTCAATCCGAACTATCCCGAGGCCTATCTCGAGCGCGGCCTGCAGCGCAAGGCGGCCCAGCCCGCGCTGGCGCGCGAGGATTTCATCAAGGTGCTGCGGCTGGTGCCCGAGGGTTCCGATCTGGCGGCCGAAGCGCGCAAGCAGCTCGAAGGCAGCGATTTGAAGCAGCGTTAGCGCGTCCTGATATCGCGCACGCCGTCGACGAATTCCTGCATCAGTTTCCCGGCCTGGTCGCTGACCAGCAGGTCGAGGAACAAGGTGCGCTCCAGCGCCAGGTCATCGGCCAGGGATTGTTGCCCGGCGTTGCGGATCAATCGCTTGATGTGCTTCACCGCCAGCGGCGACTTTCCGCAAAGCTCGTGGGCGAGGGCGAGCGCTCGCTCGAGCACGGGACTGTCGACGGCTTCGTGCACCATGCCGAGCCGCGCGGCTTCTTCCGGCGTAACGGTGCGTCCGCGCAGCACCAGCTCGAGCGCGCGGGCCGGTCCGATCAGGCGGGCCAGGCGCTGCGTGCCGCCGCCGCCGGGCAGGATGCCGATATTGATCTCGGGCAGGCCCAGCGAATAGGGGCCCTTCTGCGCGATGCGCAGGTCGCAGGCCAGGGCGAACTCGAAGCCGCCGCCCATGGCGTTGCCGTTGATGGCGGCGATCACCGGCTTGGACGCTTCGCCCAGCCGGTCGAAGACGTGGTCCAGCACGCGCTCGGGCGCCATGCGCGCCTCGGTGAATTTCAGGCCGCGCTGGCGCAGGCCCTTGCCCAGCGTGTTCAGCTCGGCGACGTCGTAGTGCTGGACGAAGACGCCGTCCAGCGCGCCGGTGAAGACGATGGCGCGCACGTCCTCGTCGGCCACCAGTTCGCGGGTGACCCGGTCCAGCGCATCGACCGTCGGCGCGTCCATGTAGCCGTGCGGCGGGTTGTCGAAGCGCACGATGGCCACCTGCTTGTCGCGCGCCAGGCTCAGGCGATGCATGTCGTCCTCCCGAAACGGAAACGGCCGGGGCAATCCCCGGCCGCATTGTCGCCCGCTTTGGCCGGCGCGCAATATCCCGCGATGTCTCAGGCGCGCTTCTGCCCGCCGTCGAGCGAGAGCGGATGCTCCAGCCGCGC
This sequence comes from Reyranellaceae bacterium, assembly GCA_050181585.1. Classification (GTDB taxonomy): domain Bacteria; phylum Pseudomonadota; class Alphaproteobacteria; order Reyranellales; family JAQSWP01; genus JAQSWP01. The sequence goes on along the minus strand of JBFXDA010000013.1, from coordinate 93,858 downwards.
CATCATCTCCTTGGGCACCACCTGCCAGAACTTGCCCTTCTCGCGGTTCCAGTCGTTGAGGATGGTGGCGGCGTGCAGCGAGTTGGTCGCCGCCACGTGCTGGGCGATCAGGTCGTGCGCCAGGCTCTCCCAGTACGGCGTGGCGATGCGCTGCCACAGCACCGTGTCGGGGTTGACGCGCTGCTCGAACACGCCCTCGGCGTCGTAGACGAAACCCATGCCGCCGGTCATGCCGGCGGCGAAGTTGGTGCCGATGCCGCCCAGGATCACCACGAAACCGCCGGTCATGTATTCGCAGCCGTTCGAGCCGCAGCCCTCGATCACCGTGGTGGCGCCGGAATTGCGCACCGCGAAGCGCTCGCCGGCCTGGCCGGCGGCGAACAGCTTGCCGGCGGTGGCGCCGTAGAGCACGGTGTTGCCGATGATGGTGTTGCGGTTGGTCACCAGGTTGCTCGACACCAGCGGCCGCACCACGATGGTGCCGCCGGACAGGCCCTTGCCGACATAGTCGTTGGCGTCGCCGAACACTTCCAGCTTCAGCCCCTGCACGGCGAAGGCGCCCAGCGACTGGCCGGCCGAGCCGCGCAGGCGCACGGTCAGATGGTCGGCGGGCAGGCCGGACATGCCGTATTTGCGGGTGATCATGGAGGACAGCCGCGTGCCGACGGCGCGATGCGTGTTGCGCACGTTGTACTGCAGCTGCATCTTCTCGCCGTCGCGGAACAGCGGGTCGGCGTCCTTGATCATCTGCGCGTCCAGCGTGTCGGGCACCTCGTTGCGGCCGACGACGGTGCTGTAGCGCGCCGACATGCCGGCATCGGCCCGCGCCAGCACCGGGTTCATGTCGAGATCGTCCAGGTACTGCGAGCCGCGGCTGACCTGGGCCAGAAGGTCGGAGCGGCCGATCACGTCCTTCAGCGACTTGAAGCCGAGCTGGGCCAGGATCTCGCGCACCTCCTCGGCGATGAAGCTGAAAAGGTTGACCACCTTCTCCGGCGTGCCGTCGAACTTGGCGCGCAGCTCGGGGAGCTGGCTGCAGACGCCGACCGGGCAGGTGTTGGAGTGGCACTGGCGCACCATGATGCAGCCCATCGCCACCAGCGAGGCGGTGCCGATGCCGAATTCCTCCGCCCCCAGCATGGCGGCCATGACGATGTCGCGGCCGGTCTTCAGGCCGCCATCGGTGCGCAGCACCACCTTCTCGCGCAGCCGGTTCAGCGTCAGCACCTGGTGCGCCTCGGCCAGGCCCATCTCCCAGGGAATGCCGGCGTATTTGATGCTCGATTGCGGCGACGCGCCGGTGCCGCCGGTATGGCCGGAGACCAGGATCACGTCGGCCTTGGCCTTGGCGACGCCGGCGGCGATGGTGCCGATGCCCGCCCGCGCCACCAGCTTGACGCAGACCTTGGCCTGGGCGTTGATCTGCTTCAGGTCGTAGATGAGCTGCGCCAGGTCCTCGATCGAGTAGATGTCGTGGTGCGGCGGCGGCGAGATCAGGGTGACGCCGGGCGTCGAATGGCGCAGGCGCGCGATCAGCGGCGACACCTTGATGCCGGGGAGCTGGCCGCCCTCGCCGGGCTTGGCGCCCTGCGCCATCTTGATCTCGAGCTCGCGCGCGTTGTTCAGGTACTCCGCCGTGACGCCGAAGCGGCCCGAGGCCACCTGCTTGATGGCCGAGCTGGCATTGTCGCCGTTGGGCCGCGGCCGGTAGCGCGCCGGGTCCTCGCCGCCCTCGCCGGAATCGGAGCGGGCGCCGATGCGGTTCATGGCGATGGACAGCGTCTCGTGCGCCTCGGGGCTCAGCGCGCCCAGCGAGATGCCCGGCGCCACCAGCCGCTTCCTGATCTCGGTGATCGATTCGACCTCGTCGATCGGCACCGACTTGCCGGTCGGCTTGAAGTCGAGCAGGTCGCGCAGCGCCACCGGCGGCAGCGAGCGCACGCCGTCGCTGTACTTCTTGTAGGTCGAGTAGGACTCGGTCGCCACCGCCTGCTGCAGGGTGTGGATCAGCGTGCCCTCGAAGGCGTGCGCCTCGGCGCCGCGGCGATAGCGGTAGAAGCCGCCGACCGGCAAGGTCACCACGTCCTCGTTGTAGGCGCGGCTGTGCAGCTCCAGCACCTTCTGCTGGATGCCGTTGAGCCCGATGCCGGAGATGCGCGAGGGCATGCCGGGGAAATACTCGGCCACCAGCGCGCGGCTCAGGCCCAGAGCCTCGAAATTGTAGCCGCCGCGATAGGAGCTGACGATCGAGATGCCCATCTTGGACATGATCTTCAGCAGGCCCTCGTCCAGCGCCTTCTTGTAGTTCCGGATGCCGTCCTCGAGCGCCATCTTGCCCAGCAGGCCGCGCGAGAAGCGGTCGACGATGGCCTGCTCGGCCATGTAGGCATTGACGGTGGTGGCGCCGACGCCGATCAGCACCGCGGCGTAGTGCACGTCCAGGCACTCCGCGCTGCGCACGTTGAGCGAGGTGAAGGTGCGCAGCGACTGGCGCACCAGGTGCGAATGCACGGCGCCGGCCGCCAGGATCATCGGGATCGGCGCGCGGCCGGGGCCGATGCGGCAATCGTCCAGGATGACGTGCAGGCAGCCGCCGCGCACGCCGTCCTCGGCCTCCAGCCGGATGCGCGCCAGCGCGTCGCGCATGGCGTGCTCGCCGCCCTCGACGTCGAAGCTGCAGTCGATCTCGACCGCGGTGTCGCCCATGTATTCGCGCATGGCGCGGAACTGGGCGTTGGTCAGGACCGGCGATTCGAGCTGCAGCAGCTCGCACTGGTCGGGCGATTCGTCGAGGATGTTGCCGAGATTGCCCAGCCTGGTGCGCAGCGACATCACGCCCCGCTCGCGCAAGCTGTCGATCGGCGGGTTGGTGACCTGGCTGAAATTCTGGCGGAAGAAATGGTGCAGGCCGCGATAGTGCTGCGACAGCACCGCCACCGGCGTGTCGTCGCCCATCGAGCCGACGGCTTCCTTGCCGTCCTCGATCATGGGGTGGAGGATCAGCTCCAGATCCTCGATGGTCCAGCCCATCGCGGTCTGGTGCGTGCGCAGGCTCTGCCGGTCGTTGGCCGGGCTCTCGACCCTGGCCGAGCGGATCAGGCTGTCCAGCGCGATGGTGCGCCTGGTCCATTCGCCGTAGGGCCGCGAGGCGGCCAGCGCGTCCTTCAGCTCGCGGTCGCGGTAGAGCTTGCCGGCCTCGATGTCGACGCCGATCATCTGGCCCGGCCCCAGTCGGCCCTTCTCGATGATCTTGCCTTCCTCGACCGGCACCATGCCGGTCTCGGAGCCGGCGATCAGCAGCCCGTCGGAGGTCAGCGTGTAGCGCAGCGGCCGCAGCCCGTTGCGGTCCAGCCCGGCGATGACCCAGCGGCCGGCATAGGCCGCGATCGCCGCCGGCCCGTCCCACGGCTCCATGACGCCGTTCAGGTAGGAATACATGGCGCGGTGCTCGGGCGGCACGATCGGGTTGTCGGCCGAGGCCTCCGGAATCATCATCAGCTTGACCATGGGCAGCGAGCGGCCGCCGCGGGTCAAGAGTTCGAAGACGTTGTCGAGGGCGGCCGAATCGGAGCCGCCGGCCTGGATCACCGGCTTCAGGTCCTCGATGTCCTTGCCGAACACCTCGTGCGCCAGCCGCGTCTCGTGGCTCTTCATCCAGTTGACGTTGCCGAGCAGCGTGTTGATCTCGCCGTTATGGGCCAGGATGCGGAAGGGCTGCGCCAGGCGCCAGGTCGGGAAGGTGTTGGTCGAGTAGCGCTGGTGGAAGATGGCGAAGCGCGAGACGAAGCGCTCGTCCTTCAGGTCGGGATAGAACTCGGCCAGATGCTCGGCCAGGAACATGCCCTTGTAGATCACCGAGCGGCAGGACAGCGAGCAGATGTAGAAATCGACGATGGTGGCGGCCAGCACCGCCCGCTCGATGCGGCGGCGGATGATGTAGAGCTGGCGCTCGAATTCGCGGTTCTCGACGCCGAGATTGTTGGCGACCAGCACCTGCTCGATCTCCGGCCGCGAGGCATTGGCCTTCTCGCCGATCACCGAGATGTCGACCGGCACCTGGCGCCAGCCATAGATGGTGTGGCCGAAATTCAGGATCTCGGTCTCGACGATGGCGCGGCAGCGCTCCTGCGCCGCCAGGTCGGTGCGCGGCAGGAATACCATGCCGACCGCCAGCCGGCCGATCTTGGGCTCGTGCCCGGTGTCGCGGATATGCTCCTTGAAGAAATCCTGCGGGATTTCGACGTGGATGCCGGCGCCGTCGCCGGTCTTGCCGTCGGCGTCGACCGCGCCGCGGTGCCAGACCGCGCGCAGGGCGTTGATGCCGGCCACCACCACGTCGCGGCGCGGCTTGCCGTCGAGCGCGGCGATCAGGCCGACGCCGCAGGCATCGTGCTCGTCGCTGGCGCGATAGAGGCCGTTGCGTTCCAGCGCCGCCGCGTCGCGGCGGTATTGCGAAACGTAGTCTTCGGAATGGTCAGGGGTGCGTCCGTCCATGGGTCGTCTCCCGTCACGAAGCCTTGGCCAAAGCCGGCTGCGCCGCCTTGGCCTGGATGTAGCGATGGATGCGCTCGGCGGCGTCGCGCCCGTCGCGCACCGCCCACACCACCAGCGAGGCGCCGCGCACGATGTCGCCGGCGGCGAACACGCCGTCGAGGCTGGTCATCATGGTGCGGAAGTCGATCTTCAGCGTGCCCCAGTTGGTGAGCGCGACGTCGGCGCGGCCCATGACCTGCGCCATGTCCTCCGGATCGAAGCCCAGCGCCTTGATGGCGAGATCGGCCGGCAGGGTGAAGTCCGATCCGTCCAGCTCCTGCGGCGCGCGCCGGCCGGTGGCGTCGGCGACGCCCAGATGCATGCGCACGGCGCGCACCCCCGACACCGCCCGCTCGCCCAGGAAGGCGCGCGGGGCGGCCAGCCAGACGAACTCGACGCCTTCCTCCTCGGCGTGCTTCACCTCGCGCTGCGAGCCCGGCATGTTGGCGCGGTCGCGGCGATAGAGGCACTTCACCGACTTGGCGCCCTGGCGCACCGCGGTGCGCACGCAGTCCATCGCCGTGTCGCCGCCGCCGATGACGACGACGTGCTTGCCGGCCGCGTCCAGCGCGCCGGACTCGAATTCCGGCACCGTATCGCCCAGCCCCTTGCGGTTGGAGGCGGTCAGGTAGTCGAGCGCGGCCACCGCGTTGTCGAGGCCGACGCCGGGCACCTGCACGTCGCGCGCCTTGTAGACGCCGGTGGCGATCAGCACCGCGTCGTGGCGGGCGCGCAGTTCCTCGACGGCGATGTCCTTGCCGACGGTGACGTTGAGGTGGAACTTCACGCCGCCGTCGCGCAGCAACTGGGCGCGGCGCTCGACGACGTCCTTCTCCAGCTTGAAGCTGGGGATGCCGTAGATCAGCAGGCCGCCGACCCGGTCGTAGCGGTCGTAGACATGCACCTCGTAGCCCTTGCGCCGCAGCTGCTCGGCCGCCGCCATGCCGGCGGGGCCGGCGCCGACGATGCCGATCGACTTGCCCAGCTCGCGCCGCGGCGTGGGCGGCCTGACCCAGCCGCGATCCCAGGCGGTGTCGGTGATGTATTTCTCGACCGAGCCGATGGTGACCGAGTCGAAGCCCTTCTCGATGACGCAGTTGCCTTCGCACAGCCGGTCCTGCGGGCAGATGCGGCCGCAGATCTCCGGCATGTTGTTGGTGGCCGAGGAAATCTCGTAGGCCTCCTCCAGCCGGCCTTCGGCGGTCAGCTTCAGCCAGTCGGGGATGTTGTTGTGCAGCGGGCAATGCACCTGGCAGAAGGGAATGCCGCACTGGGAGCAGCGCGAGGCCTGCTCGGCGGCCTTGTCCTGGCTGAAACGGGCGTAGATCTCGTCGAAGTCGTGCACCCGCTCCTGGGAGGCGCGCTTGTCGGGCATGTGCTGCCCGACCGACACGAACTTCAGCATTCTCTCTGCCATCGCCCAGCCCCGTCTTCCCGGCGGCCTGCGGGCAGCGCGAGAAATAAAATTACAATTCGTACTGTCTCAAGATCAGCGAATTCCATTCCCGATTCGCGCCGCGCAAGGACACGAATTTGGTCACACTATCTGACATATTTTAGACCGACGCTAGAGGGAAATAGGGCGACCGGCGATATTTTTTGCCTCGACGTCTAAAATTAGTACCATATCGGTACAATCAATATCCGATTGTTTGGTCAGGATTTTTCAGGCCGCATGGGTGGTGTAACGGCCGCCGACGCGGAAACGATCCAGATATGTGGGCAGAATCACCTCGGCGGCGGTGGGTGCGATGCCCAGCTCGGCCAAGCCTTGGCGGCTAGGCTGCACCACGCTGTCCGCCTCCAGCAGCAGGGCCTGGTCGAAGGTCAGCGGCGGGTTGGGCAGGAACTGGCCCACCAGCCCGACCAGCCGGGCCAGCGAGAAGGGCAGGTTGACGATGCGCATCCGCCGCCCGGTCGCCTGCAGGATCAGCTCGGCGATCTGGCGCATGGTGTAGACCGTGGGCCCGCCCAGTTCGAAGACTTGGCCTTCCGTCTCCGGCCGGTCGAGGCAGGCCAGCACCGCGGCGGCGACGTCGCCGACATAGACCGGCTGGAACCTGGTGTGGTCGCCGCCGATCGCCGGCATGAAGGGGGCAAGGCGCAGCGCCACCGCCATGTTGTTGATGAAGGCGTCCTCCGGTCCGAAGACCACGCTGGGCCGCAGGATGGTGGCGGTGGGGAATGCCTCGCGCAGCGCCTTCTCGCCCTCGATCTTGGAGCGCACGAAGGCGTTTTCCGCCGCGTCGGCGGCGTCCGCGCCCAGCCCGGAGATATGGACCAGCCGCTCGATCCCCGCCTTTCGCCCGGCCTCGCCGAGGCTGCGTACGCCCTCGACATGCACGGCCTGGTACCGCTGCCGCCCGCGCTGGACCTGGATGCCCGTGGCATTGACCACCGCCTGGGAGCCGGCCACCGCCTCCTGCACCGAGCGGGCGTGGCGCAGATTGGCCTGCACCGGGACGACCTGGCCGACATCGCCCATCGGCTTGAGGAAATCGGCCAGTTCCGGCCGCCGCACCGCCGCCCGCACCCGCAGGCCGCGCTGCGCCAGGCGGCGCACGATATGCCGGCCGATGAAACCCGAGCCCCCAAATACGGTGACTTGCGCGATGCCCATGAGCTGCTCCCGAGACTGCGGCGAAGACTGCGGCAAAAACCCTATCCGCGGCCGGATAATTGCCGAAGGCGGCGGGCTTGCAAAGCGCCAGTTGTCGCTGCGCGGCCGCCGGTGCGCGGCAAGTATTGACAAGACAGGTCCGAGGGCTTACCGAACGCCCCCGACCGCTGGCCGCAAGGCCGGAGCCACAGGTTTGCCCAGGTGGCGGAATTGGTAGACGCACTAGTTTCAGGTACTAGCGCCGCGAGGCGTGAAGGTTCGAGTCCTTTCCTGGGCACCAAAGACATCGCGGCCGGCCGCTGGCAAAGCGCGCCGGCCGTCGTCGTTTATGAGAGAATGCCCAGATGGCGATAACCCTGCATAAGGACGACTTGCCCGCCGGCCTGCGTTTCGGCGACAGCGTGGCGATCGATTCCGAAACCATGGGGCTCAATCCGCATCGCGACCGGCTGTGCCTGATCCAGCTTTCCGCCGGCGACGGCAACGGCCACCTGGTGCAGTTCGCCGCCGGCCGCTACGAGGCGCCCAACCTGAAGGCGCTGCTGCAGGACGTCTCGGTGCTGAAGATCTTCCACTTCGCCCGCTTCGATCTGGCGGTGATCCGCCACTATCTCGGCGTCGACTGCGCGCCGGTCTACTGCACCAAGATCGCCTCCAAGCTGGTGCGCACCTTCACCGACCGGCACGGGCTGAAGGACATCTGCCGCGACCTGCTGAACATCGAGCTGTCCAAGCAGCAGCAATCCTCCGACTGGGGCGCGGCCACGCTGACCCAGGAGCAGCTCCTCTACGCCGCCTCCGACGTGCTGCACCTGCATGCGCTGAAGCGGCGGCTGGACGAGATGCTGGTGCGGGAGGGCCGCACGGAACTGGCGGCCGCCTGTTACCGCTTCCTGCCGGCCCGCGCCCGGCTCGACCTCGACGGCTGGCCCGACATCGACATTTTCTCGCACTGAGCCGGCCTTCGCGCTTGCGGCGTAACGCCCTGATCCGATTCGTTGATTTTTGCCCGGTGGCGTCGCATATTTGCCGGAATTCAGTGGTTTTTCCCCGTTTGGCGCGGTTTTTGCTCGAGAGGTTCGAGCCAGCGCCGCTTCCTCGGCAGGTCTGGGCTTACAACGCATGATCAAAGCAAGACCGGATTCCGGATCGGCCCCCGCCGATCTCGCCGCCGCGCGCCGCGTGCTGGAGCTGGGGGCCCAGGCCCTGCATGCGCTGGGCGCAGCCCTGGACGGCCGCTTCGGCGACGCCGTCGACGTACTGCACGGCGTATCGGGCCGCGTCGTGGTCACCGGCATGGGCAAGAGCGGCCATGTCGCGCGCAAGATCGCCGCCACCCTGGCGTCCACCGGCACGCCGGCGCAGTTCGTCCATCCGGCCGAGGCCAGCCACGGCGATCTGGGCATGATCGGCCGCAACGACGCCGTGCTGGCCCTGTCCTTTTCCGGCGAGACGGCCGAGCTGGCCGACCTGATCGCCTATGCCGCCCGCTTCACGATTCCCCTGATCGGCATGACCGGCAACGCGCGCAGCGCGCTGGCGCAGGCCGCGTCGGTGGCGCTGGTGCTGCCGCCGCTGACCGAAGCCTGTCCGCTGGGCCTGGCGCCGACCACCTCGACCACCGCCATGCTGGCGCTGGGCGATGCGCTGGCGGTGGCGCTGCTGGAGCGGCGCGGCTTCACCTCCGCCGATTTCCAGGTGCTGCATCCGGGCGGCAAGCTCGGCAAGCGCCTGCTGCGCGTGTCCGATCTCATGCATGCCGGCGGCGAGATGCCGGTGTGCCGGCCGGGAACGCCGATGTCGGAGGCGCTGCTGGAGATGACGGCCAAGCGGCTGGGCTGCGTCTGCGTGGTCGACGAGGCCGGCCATCCGCTGGGGATCGTCACCGACGGCGACCTGCGCCGCCACATGTCGGACGACCTGCCGCGCCGGATGGTGCAGGAGATCATGACCCGCAACCCGCGCAGCATCCGGCCCCAGGCCCTGGCGGCCGAAGCGATGGCGCTGATGAACGAGGGCAGGCCGGTCACCAGTCTGCTGGTGCTCGACGACGGCCGGCTGGCCGGCGTGCTGCATCTGCACGACTGCCTGCGGGCGGGCGTGGCCTGATGGCGCAAGCCTCGTCCTCGCCCCAGGACGGCGCGCGGCTCGATCGCGTGCTGATGCAGCCGCGCGGCGCGCCGCGCGTCTCGCCGCTGGCGCCCTTGGTGCCGTGGATGCGCCTGGGCTTTCCGCTGCTGGCCATGCTGGCGGTGATCGTCGGCCTGGTCTGGCCGCTGCTGCTGGGCGAGGGCGCGTTCCGGCTGTCGTCGGTGCCGGTGGTGCCGGCGGGCGACACCTACATGCGCATGGAAAACCCGCGCTTCACCGGTTCGGACGGGCACGAACGCCGGTTCAACGTCACCGCCGACGCCGCGATCCAGATCCAGCCCGACGATACGGCGATGGACCTGGTCTCGCCCAAGGGCGACCTGACGACGCCGCAAGGGAGCTGGATGTCGCTCTCCGCCGATGCCGGCCGCTACGACCAGAAGAAGCAGTGGCTCGACCTGCGGGGCCATGTCGAGCTGTTCCGCGACGACGGCTACCAAGTGACGACGGAGAAGGCGTCGATCGACCTGAAGGCCGGCGTCGCCAGCGGCGATGCGCCGGTCGAAGGGCAGGGGCCGGCCGGCCACGTCAATTCCGAAGGCTTCCGCGTCGACGATCGCGGCCGCATCATCGAGTTCACCGGCAAGGCGCATCTGGTGCTGCACGACGGCGGCGCGCTGCCCGGCCTGTCGGACGAGACGCAGTGATGCGCCGGCTCCCGGTTCTCGCCCTGGTCGGCGCTCTGCTTAGCGCCGTGGCGCTGTCGCCGGCCGCCGCGCAGCAGGCGACGACGACCGCGCCCGGCGCCGGCGGTCGGCCGCTCGAGGTCACCGCCGACAACGGCATCGAGTGGAACAAGGAGCAGAAGACCTACACCGCCCGCGGCAATGCCCAGGTCAAGCGCGGCACCTTCACCGTGCGCGGCGCGGTGCTGACGGCGCATTACCGCGACAAGGACGACGGCAAGTCGGAAATCTACCGCGTCGAGGCCACCGGCGGCGTGGTGCTGAACAACGGCGGCGACGTGGCGCGCGGCGATCGGGCGGTCTACGACGTCGATCGCAAGGTGCTGACGCTCACCGGCAAGGATCTCTCCTACGTCTCCTCCGGCACCAGGATCACCGCCAGCGACAGCCTGGAATACTGGGAGGTGCAGCGCACCGCGGTGGCGCGCGGCAATGCGGTGGCGGCGCGCGAGGACGAGACCGTCAAGGCCGACATGATGGTCGGCTATTTCGAGGACCGGCCGCGCGCCGACGATCCCGGCCGCACCCGGCGCGAGCTGGCGCGCGTCGACGCCATCGGCAACGTCGAGATCGCCAACAAGGAGAACGTCGCCCGGGCCGCCCGCGCCACCTACGACCCCGAGACCAAGGAGGCGCAGCTCACCGGCGGCGTGCAGATCGTGCGCGGCGCCGATCGCCTCAACGGCGAGCGCGCCGAGGTCAACATGCGCACCGGCGTCTATCGCCTGCTGCCCGGCACCGCCACGCCCGGCGCGCCCGGCAGCGGCCGCGTCACCGGCACCATCACGCCGGACGGGCCGCCGCCCGGCGGCAAGCGCTAAAGGCGGCCGGGCATGGGACTGTTCGGACGCAAGCTGAACGGCGCCAACGGCGCGGCGCACGAACTCGACGGCAGCGGCCTGGTGGTCCACGACCTGGAGAAGACCTACAACAAGCGCAAGGCGCTGCGCGGGGTGTCGCTCTCGGTCCGCCGCGGCGAGGCGGTCGGGCTGCTGGGCCCCAACGGCGCGGGCAAGACCACCTGCTTCTACATCATCACCGGCCTGATCGCCGCCGATCGCGGCCAGATCCTGCTCGACGGGCAGGACATCACCCATCTGCCCATGTACAAGCGCGCCCAGCTCGGCGTCGGCTACCTGCCGCAGGAATCCTCGGTGTTCCGCGGCATGACCGTGGCCGACAATCTGCGCGCCGTGCTGGAGCTGGTCGAACCCGACCGCAAGGAGCGCGAACGGCTGGTCGACGCGCTGCTGCAGGAGTTCCGCATCGATGCGCTGCGCGACACCCCGGCCATGGCGCTGTCGGGCGGCGAGCGCCGGCGCGTGGAGATCGCGCGCGCCCTGGCGGCCCGGCCGCAGTTCATCCTGCTCGACGAGCCGCTGGCCGGCATCGACCCGATCGCCGTCAACGACATCCGCAACCTGGTCTCGCACCTGAAGGATCGCGGCATCGGCGTGCTGATCACCGACCACAAGGTGCGCGAGACGCTCGACATCATCGACCGCGCCTACATCCTGCACGACGGCGCGGTGCTGGCCGAGGGCATGCCGGCGGAAATCGTCGCCAACGCCGACGTGCGCCGGGTCTATCTCGGCGAAACCTTCACCCTGTAGCGCCATGAGCCTGGCGCCCAAACTCGTTCTCGGGCAGCGCCAGGCGCTGGTGATGACGCCGCAATTGCAGCAGGCGATCAAGCTGCTGCAGCTCAACCAGCTCGAACTGGCCCAGTTCGTCGAGGCCGAGCTGGAGCAGAACCCGCTGCTGGCGGCGGAGGAGGGGGACGGCGAGGCGGCCGCGCCGGCCGCCGAGGAAGCCGCGGCCGGGGGCGATACCGCCGAGGACGGCGCCGAGGCCTTCGATCCGCGCGGCGAGGAGACGCCGGCGGAGCCGGCCGCGGGCGACGCGCCGGATTGGGGCGCGGGCGGGCGCTTCGACGGCGAGGATTTCGATCCGCTGCAGTCGCTGGGCCAGGCGCTGACCCTGCGCGAGCACGTGCTGGCGCAGATCGGCCTGGAATTCGCCGATCCCGGCGAGCGGCTGGTGGCGCTCGACCTGGCCGGGCTGCTGGATGCGGCGGGCTATATCGACGCCGATCTGCAGGACGTGGCCGAGCGGCTGGGCGTGGCGGCCGACGCGGTCGCCGCCGTGCTGCGCCGCCTGCAGCGCTTCGAGCCGGCGGGCATCTTCGCCCGCTCGCTGGCGGAATGCCTGGCGCTGCAGCTTGCCGAGCGCGACCGGCTCGATCCGGCGATGCAGGCGCTGCTGGACAATCTCGACCTGGTGGCGAAGCGGGATTTCGCCCAGCTCATGCGCCGCTGCGGCGTCGACGGCGAGGACCTGGCGCAGATGCTGGGCGAATTGCGCCAGCTCGACCCCAAGCCGGGCCAGCGCTTCGACGCGCCGGTGACCCAGACGCTGGTGCCCGACCTCTATCTGCGCGCCGCCCCCGACGGTTCGTGGATCATCGAACTGAACAACGAGGCGCTGCCGCGCGTGCTGGTCGACCGGCAGTACCACGCCACGCTGCTGCAGGGCGCGCGCGACCGGGCGGCGCGCGAATTCATCACCGAGCGGCTGCAGAACGCGTCCTGGCTGGTCAAGGCGCTGGACCAGCGCGCCAACACCATCCTGCGCGTGGCGCGCGAGATCGTGCGCCAGCAGGAGGGTTTCTTCCGCCGCGGCGTCGCGGGATTGCGGCCGCTGGTGCTGCGCGACATCGCCATCGCCGTGGAGCTGCACGAAAGCACCATCAGCCGCGTCACCACCAACAAGTTCATGGCCACCCCGCGCGGCATCTTCGAACTGAAATATTTCTTCACCTCCAGCCTGCCGGCCGTGAACGCGGCCGGCGATTCGGTGACGTCGGAGGCCGTGCGCGACCGCATCCGCGCCCTGATCGAGGCCGAACCGCCGGACGGGCCGCTGTCGGACGACCGCATCGTCAGCCTGCTGCACGAGGAGGGCGTGGCGATCGCCCGCCGCACGGTGGCGAAATATCGCGACGCGCTGGGCATTCCCTCCTCCGCCCAGCGTCGGCGGGAAAAGTCGCTGCTGCTGCTGGGCGCCGGCCGCCAGGAGGGGATGGCGCCATTGCGCGGGGGCGGTTCCGCCCTATCTCCAGGAGAGGTCGATCCGGGGCATTCTTGACTCGGACTGGCCCCGTCACTAAGGTGCGCGCCGCATCGAGCGGCCGGCCTCGGCCCGATGGACTTTGCCCGCCATAAGTATCTGGTTCTGTTGATGAAACTCTCGATTAGCGGCAAGCAGATCGACATCGGCGACGCTTTGCAGCAGCATGTTCGCGCGGCGCTGGAAAGCACCGTCGCCAAGTACTTCGACCATGCCCTGGACGGCTCGGTGCAGTTCTCGCGCGAGGCGCATTTGCTGCGTTGCGATATCCAGGTCCATGCCCGGCGGGGTATCTTCATGCAGGCCGAAGCGACGGCCGAGGACGCCTATCTCTGCTTCGACCGGGCGCTGGAGCGCATCGGCAAGCGGCTGCGGCGCTACAAGCGGCGCCTGCGCGACCACAACGCCGCGCAGGCCAGCGAGATCGAAAGCGTCGCCGTGCAGCAATTCGTGCTGCGCGGCGAGCCCGAGGACCATGCCGAGGGCCATCAGGAACCGGAAAGGCTCGATCCTGTTGTGATTGCCGAGATGCAGACTCGCCTGCACACGCTGACCGTGGGCGAGGCGGTGATGCGCCTGGATCTGACGGGGGACGCGGCGATGATGTTCCGCAACAGCGCCCATGGCGGGCTGAACATGGTCTACCGGCGGCCCGACGGCAACATCGGCTGGGTCGATCCCCGGAACCTGCACCGCACTCTCAACGGCTGAGCGGCCCCGCGAAAGGGAAGCCATGGAAATCGCCGATCTCATCGGGCCGAATTCGGTCATCGCCGATCTGCGCGCCACCAGCAAGAAGCAGGCGCTGCAGGAGCTGGCCGAGCGCGCCGCCGCCATCACCGGCCTGCACGAGCGGCAGATTTTCGACGTGCTGCTGGAGCGCGAGCGGCTGGGCACGACGGGGGTGGGCAACGGCATCGCCATCCCGCACGGCAAGCTGGCGGGCCTGAAGAAGCTGCACGGCGTGTTCGCGCGGCTGTCGACGCCGATCGACTTCGAGGCGATCGACGAGCGGCCGGTCGACCTGATCTTCCTGCTGCTGGCGCCGGAGACGGCCGGCGCCGACCATCTCAAGGCGCTGGCGCGCGTCTCGCGCCTGCTGCGCGATCAGGCGGTGTGCGAGAAGCTGCGCAAGACCGACACCGCCGACGCGCTCTATATCCTGCTGACCGACGGCAACGCCGCCACCCACGCCGCCTGAGCGCCAGGCGGCGTGTGGCGAGCGTTAGTGGATGTGGACCGGCTCGAGTTCGTGCTGGCGGATCACCGCCTGCGCCATCTCGACCGTCTCGGCGACGGCGACCGGGCGGCCATCGGCGCTGAAGATGCCGAAGCCCGTCAGGCCCTGGGCCAGCTCCACTTTCTTGATATAGGCGATCTGCTCCAGCCCGAAACCGGCCAGTTGCTGGCTGTTGAGCGAACGAAGATCGATAGCTTCAGGCATTTTGCACCTCACTTACATTACTCTACGCATCGACGTCGCGCGGCGTCCCCGGCGGGGAGCCGGCGAGGTCATTTGCCGGTCGGCTTCTCGGCCTTCAGGTCGAGCGTGCGCGCGGTCTTGCCCTCGGCGGTCTCGATGGCGATGTTGCGCACCCGCACTTCCTGCGGCGGGCGTTCCAGCTCGACATGCAGCAAGCCGTTGTCGAGCCTGGCGCCCTTCACCTCGATGCCTTCGGCCAGCATGAAGCTGCGCTGGAACTGCCGCGCGGCGATGCCGCGATGCAGGTAGACGCGCTCCGGATCGTCCTCCTGGCGGCCGCGCACCACGAGCTGGTTCTCGACCAGTTCGATGGCGAGGTCGCCGGCGGCGAACCCGGCCACGGCCAGCGTGATGCGCAGGCCGTTGTCGCCGATGCGTTCGATGTTGTAAGGCGGATAGCCGTCACCGTTCTTGGCGATCCGCTCGAGCGTGCGCTCGAAGTGATCGAACCCCAGCATCAGGGGGCTGTTGAACAGCGACAGGCGGGACATTGCATCCTCCTCGTAACGAGCGAAGCGCAGGGGCGGGCCCCGAAGGCACCCGACAGCCGGCGGTTACGCTGCCGGCAAATGAACATTTGGTCATCCACGGCCCGAAATCAAGGGCCCGCCGCGATCCGGGCGGACCACGCCCCGGCAGGTCAAACACTTGATATGGCACGCTAATCCTGCGGCAGATGGCCCCGGCGGCGCATGTCGTCGACCAGCTCGCGCAGCATTTGCACCGTGTCGATGCAGTCGCCGAAGCCGGCCTGGCGCAGCTTGACGGTGCTGACCAGCACCGGCGGCGGCGGGCGTTTGGCGTGGGAGGCGAACAGGAAATCGGCGTATTGCAGCGAGTCGCCGACGAATTCCTTCAGGCCGATGTCGCGCAGCCCATGACGGCGCCGCGCCCGCCGCCAGATCCCTTCCTGCGCCGGCAGCGTGTCGGCAAGAAGGTGCGGTTCGGGCGGTCCCGCCGCCATGCCGAAAATCTCCGCCAGCGCCGGCCATAGCGAGGGCCAGTCGAAGACGTCGCCGTTGGTGACGTTGAAGGTCTGGTCGGCGGCCTTGTCGCTGGTCGCCGCCCACTGCAAGGCGCGCGCGATCAGCCGCGCGTCGATCGCCTCGTTGGGATAGCGCGCGCCGCCGGGATACGAGAAGGGCAGACCTTGCTCGCGGCGGACGACGGCATAGGCGGCCAGCGCGGCCAGGACGTTCATCGGGCTGCCATTGGCATGTCCGAAGACGAGCTGCGGCCGCCAGATGGTCAGCGACCACGTCGCGGCGGCGCGCCGGCTGCGCAGATAGTCCTCCTGCAGCCAGTAGAAGTTTTCGTGGCCGTCGCGCGGCGCGCTCTCGCGCGCGGGCACCGGTATGGGATGCAGGTGCACGCCATAGGCCTTGGTGCCCTGGAACGAGCTGACGTGACGCAAGCCCTTGGCGTGTTGCTCCAGCGGCTCGAACAGATGGCGCAGCATGGCGATGTTGGCGTCCATCTGCGCGCGATCCTGCCAGCCGCGCACCAGGCCCGGCTGTTCCATCAGCGCGGCATAGACCAGATGGGTGACGTTCTGCAGGCGCGGCGCGGCGGCCGCGACCGCCGCCTGGTCGAGGAGATCGACCGCCAGATGCTCGACCGCGACCGCGGTCTCCGGCTCGCGCCGCGACAGGGCGACCACGCGCCAGCCGTCCTGGCGCGCGAAATGCTCGATGGCGGCGCGGCCGATCAGGCCGCTGGCGCCGGCGATGAGGACTGTCTTCTGCGGCACGTTTCCACCCCGGCGCAGGCGCGCGGTTTTTGTGTAAGCTCAGTATGCCGGGCCGCCGAAACGACGGGAAGGAGATCGCCATGCGCAATACGTTGCTGCCGCTGCTTGCCGCGCTGGTTCTGGCGATGCTGGCGCCGGCCGCGCTGGCGCAGGTGCCGCCGAGCCCGGCGGAGATCGCCGCCTATCGCGGCCTGCATGCCGCGGCGGCGGCGGGCGACGTGGCGGCGGCAACGGCACTGATCGCCGGCGGCGCCGATCTCGACGCGCGCGACGGCCATGGCCGCACGCCGCTGCATGTCGCCGGCCATGGCGGGCATTACGACATGGCCCGCCTGCTGCTGCAGCAGGCCGCCGACGCCAATGCGCTCGACAGCCGGCAATACGATCTGATCACCATCGCCGCCGTGCGCGACGATGCGCGCATGGTGAAGATCGCCATCGACGGCGGCAACAGCGCCAGGAACATCACCAGCCCCTACCAGGGCACGGCGCTGATCGCGGCGGCGCATCTGGGCCATGTCGAGCCGGTGCGGGCGCTGATCGCGGCCGGCGCGCCGCTCGACCACGTCAACAACCTTGGCTGGACGGCGCTGCTGGAGGCGGTGATCCTGGGCGATGGCGGGCCGCGCCACGTCGAGATCGTGCGCCTGCTGCTGGCCGCCGGCGCGCGCGCCGATATCGGCGACCGGGCCGGCGCCACCGCGCTCGGTCATGCCAAAAGCAAGGGCCAGAGCGACGTGGTGAAGCTTCTGGAAACGGCGGCCGGGCGCCGCTGAACGCTCATACCGTCGCCGCATGCCGTCCCTTGCCGGCGCCGAGATGGGCATCGAAAGCCGCCGCCACCACCCGCGCCAGCGGCCGGGCGCGGGGATCGATGCGGATCGTCCCGTCTTGCCGCGACAGCACGCCATCGCGCTCCAGCGGCGCCAGCTCGAGCAGGGCCTCCTCGCACCAGCCGGCCGGCGCGCCGAAGCGCTCGCCGGCCGCCGCGCAATCGATCGCGCCATCGCACATGATGCGTTCGATGACATGGCCGCGCAGGCGGTCCTCGCCGCAGATCGCGCGTCCCTTGGCAACCGGCAGGAGGCCGGCCTGCACCGCGCGCGCCCAGGCGCCGGTTTCGGCGATGTTCTGGACATAGCCCGCGCGCGTGCGGCCGATGGCCGTAACGCCCAGCCCGATCAGGGTTTCGGCCGTGTCGGTGGTGTAGCCCTGGAAGTTGCGCCGCAAGGCGCCGTTGCGCGCCGCGACAGCCAGCGCATCGCCCGGCAGGGCATAGTGGTCGATGCCGATGCTCTGGTAGCCGCCCGCCTGCAAAGCCTGCTCCGCCGCCAGGGCCTGTGCGGCTCGTGCCGAAGCGTCGGGGAGCGCGCTTTCCTCGATCAGGCGCTGGTTCTTCGCCATCCATGGCACATGCGCATAGCCGAACAGCGCCACCCGATCGGGCCGCATGGCGGCGCAGAGCTCGATGGTCCGGGCCAAGGTGGCGACGCTTTGATGCGGCAGCCCGTAGATCAGGTCGAAGTTGATGCCGGCGATGCCCGCGCCGCGCAGGCCGGCGACGGCGCGCGCCACCATCTCGGGCGGCTGGATGCGGTTGATCGCCTGCTGCACCTGCGCGTCGAACTCCTGCACGCCGAAGCTGGCGCGGGTGACGCCCTCCGCGCCCAGCCGCGCCATCATCTCGCCGGAGAGCGTGCGCGGATCGGTCTCGACGGCGATCTCCGCGCCGGCGGCGATGTCGAATCTCCCGCGCAGCCGCTCCATGACGCGGGCGAAATCGTCGGGCGTCAGCGAGGTCGGCGTGCCGCCGCCCCAGTGCAGATGGCCGACGCTGCGCCGCGTCCCCAGCGCCTGCGCCACCAGATCGATCTCGGCCACAAGCGTGGCGACATAGTCGGCGACCGGCGCGTAGCGGGCGGCGAGCTTCATGTTGCAGCCGCAGTACCAGCACATGCGCCGGCAGAACGGCACATGCAGATAGAGCGAGATCGGCTGGCGCGGATCGGTTTGCCGCAGCCATCGCCGGTACTGCGCCGGCGGGAAATCGGGCTGGAAATGCGGTGCGGTCGGATAGCTGGTATAGCGCGGCGTCGGCCGCGCGGCGTATTTGGCGATCACCGCCTGCAAATCGTCCGTCCGCGTCATGAACGCAGATTAGCCGCGGGCGCCAGCCGGGGCTTTGATGCTGATCAACAACGGCAGCCGGAGCGAAAAAGCTAGATCTCCGCTTCCTTCAGCCGGCCGGTCAGCACCTCGAGCGATTCGAACAGGTAGTAGTCGGGCCACACCGCCTCGCAATCGACGGCATGGCCGATGGTCGGGTGATAGCAGGCGCCGATCAGCATGCCTTCCGGCCGCTGTTCGTTTGGCCCCAGCGGCGTCAGCCATTCCCTTACCATGGTGCGCACGCCGTGCTCGGCCGCCTGGCGATATTTGGCGCTCTGCGCCGGATCCCTGGTCAGCCCGGCGATCTTGAACAGCGCCGCCGACACCATGGCCGGCGCCGACGTGTCGCGCCAGGTGTTCGGAATGCGCGGATCGCCGAAATCCCAGTACGAGATGCCATCGGCTGGCACATGCGCGATCCACCAGTCGGCGATGCGCTGCGCGGTCTTCAGGAACAGCGGCTCCTGCGGCTGCCACAGCGCGCTCAGCGCATAGCCCAGCATCGACCAGGCTTGTGCCCGGCCCCAGGTGCTTTCCGGCGAGTAGCCCTTGTGGGTGTAGCGCCGCGTCAGCGCGCCGCTCTCCACATCGAACGAGGCCGACTGGCACACCGAGCCGTCGGCGCGCACGCACCAGTCGATGTGCTTCAGCGCGTGGCTTCTGGCCATCTGGCGCAGGCGCTCCTCGCCGGTCTCGTTGGCGGCATAGGTCAGGCAGGCCACGATCATGCCGATGGCGTCGACCGTGGTTTCGCCCGGGCCGAGATTGGAGGTCTCCTCGCCTTCCTCGCCTAGGCCGATGACGCCGGCGGCCGGGTTGAAATCGTCGGCCAGCGCGCGGGCGACGTCGATGGTGAGCTGCCGCGCTTCCGCCTCGCCATGCAGCAGCCGGCCCAGCAGCACGCCCTGATAGAACAGCATGCCGCGATAATGCGTCTTCGAGCGCAGCCGCCGCTTCAGCCCATAGCCCCACTGACGCGCCGCGGGCAGCAGTTCGGGATGCTGGCGCCCGGCCAGCCACAGCCAGCCGGCGAAGAAACCGCCGGTGCAGTCGCCGTCGTGCTTGGTGATCCACTTGCCGGTCTTGGGATCGGCATGGTCGGGCCAGCCATCGAGCGGTTCGGCGATGGTCGTGCGCAGCCGCGCGATCATGCGCGCGCGGGCCTCTTCGTAGATCGCCGTCCAGTTTTCGACCGGTTTCTTGCCAGCGGAGCCGCTCATGCCGTGCCTTCTCCCCTTTTCCGGTAGCTTAATCGGCGAACGATGCGGACGACAATGCGGGCCGGCAACGGCGCGGCGCAAAAGCGAAGGGCCCGACCGTTGCCGGCGGGCCCTTGTCTTTGTTGGTGGAGCCAAGCGAGATCGAACCGCTGAGCTCAACAATGCCATTGTAGTAATGGTTAATGTTTCTACGGATCTTACGGGTTTCTGTTGAGCGTTGGTTATGCTGATTCAATTTTCGCTGTTTCCTCTTAGAATAGTCTGCTGGGTTCACTTATCATCCTCAATCAATTGAGTAGGTCCACTAACGACCAATACAATGGCCGAGAGCTACTTTGAATCGTTCGCACCACATATGATGACTATTTAATATAACAATACAACTGATAGTGGATAGTATTCCCGTGTTCACTGCGGATATGCTTCTTGGCATGTGATCTTCGGGGAGAAGAAAATGGATGCAGCTTTGCCTTTGGTCGGGCATCGATTTTGGTTAGTTCTTTTAGGCTGCATCTCCGCATTGTTGCCTCAGTTTGCTTATGCCCAAACTTTTCGGGAGATTCCATGCAACCAATCTCGTTTGATGGGACCGGCAGACGTGCATTGCGTTGCAACGGGGTACTATTCTTCGCTTGAAGGCGGGAATGGCAGGTTTCGGTCCTATGCGATTGCAGGTAGCTATGAAAGCGGATCGCATAAATTGATCTACTCCGCATCCTTGATGATCGCGGAACAAGAAAGCGCAATTCGCGGGGCATCCCGCGAGGAACTCTCCCAAATCATACAAAACTATGACCAAGAGATAGCGCCTCATGCCTTGGACTGGTCAGTCCTTCTAACCGCCGGATCTATTTCGTATCGGACATTCCGTTTTCACCCGCCCGGAGGTGCGCCATTTCAGTGCTTCGGATTCTCGCTGCTCTCCGGTGGCAATGCCTATGGCTACGGCCGATCTTTGCTTGGCAACATGTGCCGCTCAGATACGCGACGGTTCGAGCCAAGTGAGGTGAGTGCGATGGTAAGCACTCTGACTGCCAAGTAGCGAACTCGTCGAAAACTTCTTTTAGCTGGGCATCAGGAGGCAAGAAAAAAGGGGGATACATGAAGCCGGTTATTATGCTGTTGGTTCTGGTCTTGGCCGGATGCGCTACCGCTCGCTCGACTGTAGTTGCGCCAGATGTCGCAATGATCTCCGGACGAGGCACAAAATTCAACGATCAAGGTCAGGTAGTTCGCGCAGCAATGCGTAGCGCGGCGCGAACCACATTGGATAAAGGTTATCAATATTTTACGATCCTTGACTCGAAGGATATGAGTCAGACGGGGGCTACCATAATGCCCGGTCAGACCTACACAACAACGACCGGCACAGCTTCGATCTCGAATTATGGGCAAGCCTCTTTCTCGACCCGAAGCAGAACCCATTCAACTCCTGGATACGTAACTCCCTACATTAAGCCCGGCGTTGATTTCATGATCAGGATGTTCCGCCACGGACAAGTGACCTCCGACACAGCAGGTATTTTTGATGCGAAGGAGATTCTGACTGTCACCAAATAGCTCCAGCCTGAAGCGCCTTCCCTTAATGGGGAATATGCATAGCTCCTGAAATGTTGAGAAAGTCCGGTGCTCTTGTTTATTGTTCCAACAAGGCTGCTGACCGCTGGTATTGCTCTTCTGTTCCTTTCAAATACATATGAACGAGTCTACTTTGCGTGATCTTCTTTGGGTGGCCAGTAAGGCGGATCAGTTAGCAGGCCCTCTGATGCTAACCGTGCAATTTTGCCACTGATTGCCGCGTGTAGGTAATAGCATCAAAAATCATGGACTCTCAATTGATCCGTGAATCGCATCGTTGTGGGTATTTAGTACGAAAAAAGATAAGGGCCTAACCGTTTCCGGCTAAGCCCTTGTCTTTGTTGGTGGAGCCAAGCGGGATCGAACCGCTGACCTCTACAATGCCATTGTTGAGGATATTTAATTGCCGGTGCTTACCCACGTTTGATGTGAGCAAACTGTTGCGAAATAGTAGCTTAAAATAAGGCATTTTGAATGTAATGGTAATTTCCGGAATGTTGAGGTAATTTAATCCGGCTGCTTACCCACTGCTTACCCGATGGGATCGGGGAGGGGCCGGATGCCGAAGATCACCAAACGCCTGATCGATTCCCTGCGGCCCGGCGATACCGACTTGGTTCTCTGGGACGATGCGCTGGCGGGCTTCGGGCTGCGCCTGAAGCGCTCCGGTGCCGGCGCCTATATCATTCAGTACCGGAACGCCGAACGGCGCTCCCGCCGCTATACGGTGGGCAAGGTAGGGGTGCTGACGCCGGAGGAAGCCAGAAAGACCGCCCGCGCCCTGCTGAGCGCCGTAGCGACGGGGAAGGCCGATCCTGCCGGCGAGAAAGCGACGGTCAAGGCGACGCCGACCATCGCGGCGCTGGTCGATCTCTATCTCAAGGACGGCCCGGCTGCCAAACCCGCCAAGAAGGCGTCCAGCTGGGCTACGGACGCCTCCAATCTGCGCCGGCATGTCGTGCCGCTGCTGGGCCGCCGCCATCTCTCAGCCCTTACCAAGGCCGATATCCAGCGCTTCCAGCGCGACGTGACCGAGGGCAAGACCGCCACGGACGAGAAGTCGGACAAGAAGCATGGCCGTGCCATCGTGACCGGCGGGCCGGGCACCGCCGCGCGGGCGACGGTTGTTCTGGGGGCGATGCTGCAATGGGCGGTGTCGCAGGGCTACTGCGCCGACAACCCGTCCAAGGGCGTCAGCCTGAACAAGCTTCAGCGCCGCGAACGCTTCCTGAGCGCCAAGGAACTGGCGAAGCTGGGCGAAGCGCTGGCGGCGGCGGAGAAGGTCGGCACCAACCGGCAGTCGCTGGCGGCACTTCGCCTGCTGCTGCTGACGGGCTGCCGCAAGAACGAAATCCTGTCGCTGCGCTGGGAACACGTCGATTTCGAGCATGGGGTGCTGCGGCTGCCCGATTCCAAAACTGGCGCGAAGGTGGTTCCGCTGGGTGCGCCGGCGCTGGCTGTGCTGTCCGGTCTGAAGCCGGTCACCCGAATGGGTAGCAGTTCGAAGCGTCCCGACTACGTCTTTCCGGCCGCGCGCGGCGAGGGCCATCATGTCGGCCTGCCGGCGGTATGGCGCAAGGTCGCCAAAGCGGCCGGCCTGCATGGCGTTCGCATCCACGATCTGCGCCACGGCTTCGCCAGCGTCGCGGTGGCCGGCGGTTCATCGCTCTACATCGTCGGCAAGGTGCTGGGGCATACGCAGGCGGCGACAACCGAACGCTACAGCCATCTCGACCTCGACCCGGTGCGCGCCGTCGCCGACCGCACGGCGCTGCAAATCGCGGCTGCAATGGAAGGCAAGAAAGACAAGGTTGTCCGGTTGAGGCGCTAAGGCGAGCGAGCATTCGACTTTCGGACATTGCAGGCGCTAGGCTCGCGAAATCCTCGAATCTTGAGGTCGCCGGTCCATGCCTGATTTCGACGCCGACAAGCCGACATGGAATTTTGCCCAACTCCTCGTCTGGGTAGTTGCACGGGACGAAACCCTAGTCGCAAAGTTTTCCGATGGGTCAGTAGACTTCGGTCGTCGGATCGCATCGCTCCTTTACGTTTTGACCAGGAGCAATATTGCTCCGGACATTGTTCGCGCTAATCGGTTCATTCTGCATGCGCTATGCACGGGCAGGCTTCCGGCGTACGGCGAGGCGCCTGGCAAAAGAACGCAAAAGAAGGTGCCAAGCCGGCAATGGGCTTGGTTGGAAATTACGCCAAGCAAAGGGGGACTCTATGCGCGGCCAAGGGATGGCGCTATCGGGCAGGCGACGACTTGGCGCCAGTTGAGGGTCTCAGCTGAACGCGCGGTCGCAATCTGGCCGCCGTCGCCTCGCAAGAGGCAGAATAGAGGCGGACACGATGCCTTAATGGTGCTGGTCGAGCGTGAATCCGCCAGTTCCCGTTCTGAATTTTACCTGACCGAAAAGCAGTTAGCTGCCCGCGATCTGCGATGGCAGCGAGAGATGGGCAGGATTGAACCGCTTGCGTTGAGCGGGTTATTGAATGACGGACTTTCTGATGATCCGGATTCGACTGCGACCGAAGTTTTAAGTTGGATGGCGCTCGGGATGGCAATACCGCCCTCCACGTGGAAGCTCTTCACCGCCGTCGGAGACCGCCTATCCGATTTTCGTATCGCAAGGTATCGCCTAAGCCTGGCTCGGCGGCACTATCGCGAGGCGCGACGTCCATACCTTTTAGAACTTCTAGAACCGCATCGCCTTTCGAATGACCCTTTCTCGATTAGCGACGCCGAAATCAGAAGCCAAGTGACGGAAACGAATGTGCTTGAAGCAAAGCAGCGGCTGGAAAAAGCCCATAGTCGTTATTTGGAAGCGGCTTCCGTCGAACTGCTTGTTTTCCGGAATATTGCCAGTGTTTCGGGACTGGGCGACCAGAAATCGGGATGGGAATGGTTCGTCAACCGAATACAGGATTTAGAACGCCTGCTGTTTAAGGCCATTCGGGAGAACGCGTTGGTACTGCGGGGGCGACGGTCAACAGCATCAGTGGAATGGGAAACCATTCCGACCGATCATATTCGCCTTCCGGTTCAACTGAACATGCAACGCAACAGTTTAGAGCCTTCTGGCGAAGGGTCGATGGAAGATTACAAGGCTGTTCGGGAAGGCATGCCGGAATGGATTGATCTCCTATTCCGTACGAGCGAGGTTCGCGCCAATGCGGATCGTCTTGGGCACCGACGCGAAACGGGCGCTTCGGGAGCCGGCAGTTCCATGCAAACGGGCACGGCTGGCGGCGAAACGCTGTGCCGAAAATGGCTGACGGAGCTTATGAAAAAAGAAGATCGGCCTGCCCGGTCCAAGGAAGCTGTTCGCGACGAATGCCTGGCAAAGTTCTCGATCAGCAAGAGAGCCTTTGATCGGGCATGGGCTCGTGCGGTCGCTGACAGCGGCAACAGGAATTGGTCGCAATCCGGTCCCCGCAGTTCGAAGCGGTGATTCGAATCGCCAATAATTCGTGGCACCTATTTCCAACAGTCGTTTCGCTCCACCTTTCGCGCATCGGCCGGGAAATTCCGGCAGCGTTGCGAATGCGAAAGGATAGGACATGGAAGACTCGACCGAATCGGCCCGCCCGCTCACCCGCAAGGAAGCGTCCGATTTTCTGACGGCGCGGGGTTTCAAAGTCGCCGCCGGCACCTTGGCGAAATACGCCTGCCTGGGCGGCGGGCCGATCTTCCAATCGTTTGGCCGCCGCCCGCTCTATCGGCCCGACGATTTGCTGGGATGGGCGCAATCCAGAAGCTCCGGCCCTCGCCGCAGCACCAGCGACCCCGCCTAGCGTCTGTCCCGGTTTGCGAGCGAAGGCGATGGCGCATCGTCGCGCGCCCAACCCCCGCCTGGCCAAGCTGCACTGTTCTTATACGGTGGAGGAGGCGGCGCGCGCCTTGGACACCCACAAGAACACGATCCGCACATGGTTGAAGGCCGGCCTGGCAAGCGTCGCCGGATCATGGCCTGTCCTGATCCGGGGTGCGGACTTGCGCGATTTCCTGTCGCGCCGCCGCGCCAGCGCCAAGCGGCCCTGTCCGCCCGGCCATCTTTACTGCCTGCGGTGCCGGGAGCCGAGGAAACCCGACGCCGCACTGGTCGAATATCTCCCGGCGCAGGCTGGCGCCGGCAACATCCGGGCCGTCTGCCCGTGCTGCACAACCTTGATGCATCGGCGGGCCAGCGCGCCCGCGTTCGAGGCCTTCAGGTGGAGTCTTCGCGGCAACGGACCGCAGGCTGAATCGCACATAGGCGACAGGCGATAACCCCGCCTGAATTGTGACTCTGGAAAGGAAGGTCGATGGCGAAGTCTCACGATCCCGAAAACGAGCGCTTGAAACACAAATACCGGACCTACAAGCGCGAAGCCGGCCAGCACAGCGAGGCATCGCTCGATGCCATTGCCAAAGCCTTGCATCGCTTCGAAAGCTACACCCGGTTCCAGTCTTTCAAGACGTTCAATCCCCAGCAGGCCATAGGCTTCAAACGTCACCTTGCCGGACAGCGGAATGGCAGGACCGGCGACGCTCTGAGCGTCGCAACGCAGTATTCTACTCTAGCAGCGCTGAAGGCATTTTTTATCTGGTTGAGGGATCAGCCGGGTTTCAAAAGTCGGCTGACCTATGGCGATGCCGAGTACTTCAACATGTCGCGGGGCGAAACGCGCATCGCCAAGACCCGGCGCGAGCCGCGCGTGCCGTCGCTGGAGCAGGTCCATGCCGTCATCGCCCGAATGCCGGACGGAACCTCAATCGAGCGCCGCGACCGGGCGCTGATCGCTTTCATACTGCTGACGGGGGCGCGCGACGGTGCGGTTGCGTCGCTGAAACTGCGGCATGTCGAGACGGCCGCCAATCGCGTGGTTTTCGATGCGCATGAGGTGCGAACCAAATTCTCGAAATCGTTCGCCACCTGGTTCTTTCCGGTCGGCGGCGATGCGCGGCAAATCGTAATCGAATGGGTCGAACGCCAGCTGGGCGAGGCGCTGTATAGCCCTGGCGACCCGCTATTCCCGGCTACCCGCATCGAACCCGGCCCGGATCGTCGCTTTCGCCCCGTTGGCCTGACGCGCGCGCATTGGAGCAACGCCACGCCGATCCGCGCCATTTTCAAGCGCGCTTTTCTCAAGGCCGGACTGCCCTATTTCCCGCCGCACAGCTTGCGGAAGACGTTGATGCAACTTGCCTATCGGCTCCGTCTGCCGCCCGAGGAATTGAAGGCGTGGTCGCAGAATCTCGGGCATGAGGGGGTGCTGACGACGCTCACCAGTTATGGAGAGGTATCGGCGGGGCGGCAGGCCGAAATTATTCTAGGACTGGCGACAGCCCGGCAAGAATCGCCTGAGGTAACGGACCTGCTGCGCCGCGCGGCTGCGGAAATGGCGCGCAACGGGACTGGCGGCCCGGCTTGATTGCCTGACGGACCTTCGCCGGCCTATTCTCGACTCATGGGGAACTCGCCAGAACAAGGGACAACGCACGCGCCTGCGGTAACGGCCGTCGCCGTTCGCGCCGTCAGGGTCGCCGGGTCCAATAGCGCGCGATGAACGCCGTCGAAATCGAACAGGCGATCTCCGCGCTGGCCGAACAGCCCTTCGATGCGGCCGAGTTTCCGTTCGCCTTCCTTCAGGCTTTCGGCAACAAGGAGACGACGATCCGGCGGCTGCGCGCTGGCGCATCGAACAAATCCGATCTGGGCGGCGTCCTCCAGACGAACAACATCCATATCGCCGTCTGCCCGGCCGGCGCGGTTTCGAAGACGCTGGCGGCGCTCAAGGCCAGCCCGGCGACGGCCAGGGCCAAGGCGAAATTCATCCTGGCGACGGATGGCGCGGATTTCGAGGCCGAGGACCTGAGCTCCGGCGATACGGTCGCCTGCGCCTACAAGGATTTTCCCGACCATTTCGGCTTCTTCCTGCCGCTGGCCGGCATCAGCACCGTCCGGCAGATTCGCGAGAACGCCTTCGACATCAGGGCGACAAGCCGCCTCAACCGGCTCTATGTCGAATTGCTGAAGGACAATCCCGACTGGGGCACGGCCGCGCGCCGGCCGGACATGAACCATTTCATGGCGCGGCTGATCTTCTGCTTCTTCGCCGAGGATACCGACATCTTCAACGGCGAGGGGCTGTTCACCGCCACCATCGACCAGATGAGCGCGCGGGACTCGTCGAACACCCATGCGGTGATCGGCGAGATTTTCCGGGCCATGAACACGCCGGCCAGGGATCGCGCCAGCGCCGGGCTGCCGCGCTGGGCGGACGTATTCCCCTACGTCAATGGCGGGCTGTTCTCCGGCAGCGCCGAGACGCCGCGCTTCAGCCGCATCGCGCGCTCCTACCTGCTGCACATCGGCGGGCTGGACTGGAAGCAGATCAACCCGGACATTTTCGGCTCGATGATCCAGGCCGTCGCCGACGACGAGGAACGCGGCGCGCTGGGCATGCATTACACATCCGTGCCCAACATCCTGAAGCTGCTCAATCCGCTGTTCCTCGACGATCTGCGGGCGCAGCTTGAGGAGGCCGGGGGCAATTCCCGCAAGCTGCTGAACCTGCGCAACCGCATGGCGCGAATCAGGGTGTTCGACCCGGCCTGCGGATCGGGCAATTTCCTGGTCATTGCCTACAAGGCGATGCGGGAAATCGAGGCCGAGATCAACCGGCGGCGCGGCGAGGCGGCGCGGCGCAGCGACATTCCGTTGACGAATTTTCGCGGCATCGAGCTGCGCGATTTCCCGGCCGAGATCGCGCGGCTGGCGCTGATCGTCGCCGAATACCAGTGCGATGTGCTGTATCGCGGCCAGAAGGAAGCGCTCGCCGAGTTCCTGCCGCTCGATTCGCAGAACTGGATTACCTGCGGCAACGCGCTGAGGCTTGACTGGCTGAGCATCTGCCCGCCGACTGGGACGGGTGTGAAGCTGCACGGCGACGACCTTTTCAATTCGCCGCTGGATCAGGCACAAATCGACTTCGAGAACGAGGGCGGAGAAACTTATATCTGCGGGAATCCACCTTATAAAGGCAACGCAGACCAAACGAGAGAGCAAAAGGACGACATCCGACAGTGCTTTCTTAACACTGACCTGAATTGGCGGTCTTTCGACTACATCTGCGGTTGGTTCTGGAAGGCGGCACGATTTAGCGCCGCTACCGTCGCCAAGTTCGCATTTGTCAGCACAAATTCGATCTCCCAAGGTCAAAATATATTTTATTTCTGGAAACCGTTCCTTGCGGATGGCCTGCGCATTGACTTTGCTGTGCGATCATTCCGGTGGAGAAATTTGGCTACCGAGAACGCCACCGTCACGGTGGTTGTGGTGGGTTGCTCGCGCACGAAGGAAGGTGCTTGTTACCTCTTTGACGAGGACATCAAGCAGGAAGTGGCGCAGATAAGCCCGTATCTAGTTCCCGGCAGGAACGTATTCATCGAGCGTTCAGTACGCCCCTTGTCCGCCCTCCCGCAGATGGTCAAGGGAAACTACTATGGGCTATCCGAAGGCCTTTTGCTTGACGGTGTTCAGAGGGCGGAACTCCTAAGTGAGGGATTGCCGCAATCCTACATAAAAATATTCAAGGGAGGAGCCGAATTGGTTAAAGGCACACAACGGTGGTGCCTGTGGTTCCTGCAGCCGAATGTTCCAGCAGACGCTATGGAGCATCCGAAAGTAAGGCATAGGATTGATAATGTAAGAGCAAGCCGCCTCACGTCACCGGATGCAGCAGCAATCAGGATGGCCGAACGGCCGCATCAGTTCCGCGAGATGCACGCGTGTAAAGAATGGTCAATTGCCATTCCAAACGTGTCCTCGGAGTCGAGGCCATACCTTCCGGTCACGCTCGAGAACAACAACGTGGTTTTCCCCAATACAGCGTTTGGGCTATACGATGCCCCGCTCTGGAACATGGCGCTGATCGCTTCCCGGCTGCATCTTGTGTGGATCGGTACAGTCTGCGGCAAACTGAAGACCGATTATCGCTATTCGAACACACTCGGTTGGAACACCTTTCCAGTCCCGACCCTCACCGAGAAAAACAAGGCCGACCTGACAAGCTGCGCCGAGGACATCCTGCTGGCGCGCGAGGCGCATTTCCCGGCCACCATCGCCGATCTCTACGATCCCGAGAACATGCCGGCCGATCTGCGGGCGGCGCACGAGCGCAACGACGAAGTGCTTGAACGCATCTATATCGGCCGCCGCTTCCGCAACGACACGGAGCGGCTGGAAAAGCTGTTCGACCTCTACACGAAAATGACAGCCGCCGGCGGCGCGATGGGAAAGGTCAATACGAAGAGAACGAAGACGGGGACGAAGGCATGACCGACAGCATCAAATCCGTTCCCGCCGTCTCGGTTTCCTATGCCCGCACCGGCAGCTCGACCAGGGCCAATGCGCTCGGCATGCGGCCGATGCAGGAGCGCGCCTACGAGCGGCGCGGCGAGCAATATCTTCTCATCAAGTCGCCGCCGGCGTCAGGCAAGAGCCGGGCGCTCATGTTCATCGCCCTCGACAAGCTGGCCAATCAGGGCGTACGGCAAGCGATCATCGTGGTGCCGGAAAAATCCATCGGCGCGAGCTTCCATGACGAGCCGCTGGCCAGATACGGCTTCTGGGCCGACTGGACGGTCCAGCCGAAATGGAATCTGTGCGACGCGCCCGGCGCGGACAACGGCGGCAAGGTCAATGCCGTTGGCGCGTTCCTCGACAGCGGCGACAAGGCGCTGGTCTGCACCCATGCGACGTTCCGCTTCGCGGTGGAGAGGTTCGGCGTCGAGAAGTTCGACGGAAGACTGATCGCGGTGGACGAGTTCCATCACGTTTCGGCCGATCCCGACAGCAGGCTCGGTCAGCATCTTGGCGCGTTCATTGCCCGCGACAGGGCGCATGTCGTCGCCATGACCGGCTCCTATTTCCGGGGCGACGCCGTGCCGGTGCTGGCGCCGCACGATGAGGCGAAATTCGATACCGTCACCTACACCTACTATGAGCAGCTCAACGGCTACGAACATCTCAAACGGCTCGACATCGGCTATTTCTTCTATTCCGGCTCCTATGCCGACGACATCCTCGCCGTCCTGAACCCGGCAGAGAAAGCCATCGTCCACATCCCGAGCGTCAATTCGCGCGAAAGCACGAAGGACAAGATCAGGGAGGTGGAACACATCATCGAGGCCCTGGGCGACTGGCAGGGGACCGATCCCGCCACCGGCTTCCAGCTGGTCAAGCGGCCCGATGGCCGCGTGCTGCGCATCGCCGATCTCGTCGATGACGATCCGGCCAGGCGCGACAAGGTTTCGGCCGCGCTGAAAGACCCGGCGCAGAAGACCAACCGCGACCATGTGGACATAATCATCGCGCTGGGCATGGCGAAGGAAGGCTTCGACTGGATCTGGTGCGAACACGCGCTGACGGTCGGCTATCGGTCCAGCCTCACCGAGATCGTGCAGATCATCGGCCGCGCGACGCGCGATGCGCCGGGCAAGACCCGCGCCCGCTTCACAAACCTGATCGCCGAGCCGGATGCCAGCGAGGAGGCCGTCGTCGAGGCCGTCAACGATACGCTGAAAGCCATCGCCGCCAGCCTGCTGATGGAACAGGTGCTGGCGCCGCGCTTCAACTTCACCCCGAAAAATCCGCAGAGCATTGCGGTCGAAGGCTTCGACTACGGCGAAGGCGGCTACGATGCCGGCAAGCCCAATGTCGGCTTCAATGCGCAGACCGGGCAGTTCCACATCGAGATCAGGGGCCTTGCCGAGCCGAAGAGCAGAGAGGCGGCGCGTATCTGCACCGAGGACCTGAACGAGGTGATCGCCGCCTTCGTGCAGGACAGGACGGCCATCGAGCGCGGGCTGTTCGACGAGGAGCTGGTCCCGGAGGAACTGACCCAGGCGCGGATGGGGAAGATCATCAAGGACAAATATCCCGAACTCGACGAGGAAGACCGGGAGGCCGTGCGCCAGCACGCCATTGCCGCCCTCACCATCACGCAACGGGCAAAGCAGATCGCGCTTGGCGATGACAAAGAGCCGGGCGCCAATACCGCCCTGATCGACGGCGTGCGCAAATTCGCCATGGACGTGCGCGAACTCGACATCGACCTGATCGACCGGATCAATCCGTTCGGCGAAGCCTACGCCATCCTCGCCAAGGCCATGAGCGAGGGCAGCCTGAAACAGGTCGCGGCGGCGATTGCCGCCAAGCGCACCAGCCTGACGCCGGACGAGGCGCGGGAACTGGCCGTCCGCGCCGCCCGGTTCAAAAAGGAACGCGGCCGGCTGCCGTCCATCGACGCGCAGGACGCATGGGAGCGGCGCATGGCCGAAGGCGCGACCGCCTTCATGCGGTTCAGGAAAGAGGGGCGCTATGACTGACCCCGATCTTGACCAACTGGCGGTGGCGCTCGCCGATTATGCCCCACCCGAGAAGAAGGGCGGGCGCCCGGCGCGCGAGGAGCGCATCATTGCCGGCTTCGAGGAAATCCAGCGCTTCGCCGACATGCACGGCCGCGCTCCGCTGCATGGCGAAGACCGCGACATCTTCGAGCGGCTCTATGCGGTGCGGCTCGACCGGCTGCGCGCGCTTGAGGAATGCCGTTCGCTTCTTGGGCCGCTGGACCGGCAAGGCCTCCTGGCCGGTGCGGCGACGGCTCCGGCAGCGCTCGTCGAGACAATGGACGACGACGAATTGATCGCGGAGCTGGAAGGGGTGGAAGGTGCGCCCGACATCATGGAATTGCGCCATGTCCGCACCGCCGCAGACAAGCGCGCGGCCGAGGAAATCGCCAACCGCACCCCCTGCAAGGACTTCGAGACGTTCGAGCCGCTGTTCGCCCAGGCCAGAAAAGACCTCGACGCCGGCATACGCCAGACGCGGCCCTTCCAGACCATGGCCGAGATCAAGATGGGCGAATTTTTCATCGTCGGCGGCCAGATCGCCTATGTCGCCGAACTCGGCGAGGAGTTCATGACGGAGTACGAACGCCGCGACAGCCGGCTGCGCGTCATCTACGACAATGGGACCGAAAGCGACGTGTTGCTGCGCTCGCTACAGCGCGCGCTTCACCGTGACGGGGCAGGGCGACGGATTACCGATCCCGTCGCGGGGCCGCTGTTCGCTGGCGAGGCCGAAGACGGCGACCTTCCCAGCGGAACGATCTATGTCCTGCGCAGCAAGGCCGACAACCCGGTGGTGGCGCAGCACCGGAACCTGCTGCACAAGATCGGCGTCACCGGCGGAAAGGTAGAGGCGCGGATCGCCAATGCCAGGCTCGATCCGACCTTCCTGCTGGCTGACGTGGAGATCATTGCCACCTACAGGCTGTCCAATATCAATCGGATCAGGCTCGAAAACCTTATCCACCGTATCTTCGACCCGGCGCGGCTCGAGATCGAGATTACGGACCGGTTCGGCCAGCCGGTGGCGCCGCGCGAATGGTTTCTGGTGCCGCTGTTCGTGATCGATGAAGCCGTCGAGCGGATCAAGGACGGGACCATCGCGGGGTATGTGTACGATCCGAAGCAGGCGAAGCTCGTACGGGCCGGACTAGATTGAGTGCCGAGGGTGGATATCGCGACCCATGCTTACCCGGTGCTTACCCCATAAACCAAAGGGCTTAGCCGTTTCCAGCTAAGCCCTTGATTTTATTGGTGGAGCCAAGCGGGATCGAACCGCTGACCTCTACAATGCCATTGTAGCGCTCTCCCAGCTGAGCTATGGCCCCGTCGAATTCTGGGGTTCCAGCCCTGTTTGGGGCCGGAACGCGCGGAAGTTAAGGGCTGCCCCCTGCTTGCGCAAGGGGTTTCGCCGCTCTTCCTAAGTGGGCGTCTCCTCGTCGGTATCGGTCTCGATCACGTCGGGGATATCGTCGCCGTCCTCGCCCAGATCGGCCGTATCCTCGATGATATCCTCGTCCGCCTCGTCGTCGGGCGCGACATCCTCGATCGCCTCCGCCAGCTCCGCCGGCACCACTTTTTCGACCACCTTCTTGGGCGGCGGCGGCGCCTTGGCGGCGGCGCCGCGGGTGCGGCGGGTCTTCACGAAGTCCTCGACATCGTGCTTGTGCCCGCATTTGGGGCAGACGATGGGCGTGCGCTTCAGATCGTAGAAACGCGCCGCGCAGCTCTGGCAGGTGCGCTTGACGCCCCATTCCGGCTTCGACAAATCGAGCCTCCTGACAAATTCCAGTAAAGCGGGGGCCCGTTTGCCACGCCTGCACCCCCCTGTCAAAAGCAAATTTTCCGCCCTGGCGGGCGGGGAAATCGGGCCTGTCGCGGCTGGTTCGCACTCGCCGCTCTGTGCTAGACAACCGCCGACCGCGCCTCGGGCGCGCCACGCCATCCACCAGCGGGGAACGACGCTGAAACCCTTCCATTCCAGCCAGGCCGGCCGGCTCGAAGGCCGGGTGCGCCCACCCGGCGACAAGTCGATCTCCCACCGCGCCCTGATGCTGGGGGCGCTGGCGGTGGGCGAAACCCGGGTCAGCGGCCTGCTGGAGGGCGAGGACGTGCTGCGCACCGCCGCCGCCATGCGCCTGCTCGGCGCCGCGGTGGAGCGCGGCGAGGACGGTATCTGGCGCATCCAGGGCGTCGGCGTCGGCGGGCTGGGCGAACCGGCCGACGTCATCGACCTGGGCAATTCCGGCACCTCGGCCCGCCTGCTGTCCGGTCTGCTAGCGACCTCGGGCTTCGTCTCCTTCGTCACCGGCGACGCCTCGCTGCGCCGCCGCCCGATGCGCCGCGTCAGCGAGCCGCTGGCGCAGTTCGGCGCCCAGTTCCTCACCCGCTCCGGCGGCCGCCTGCCGATGGCGGTGATCGGCACCGCCACGCCGGTGCCGATCCGCTACGTCACGCCGGTGCCCTCGGCGCAGGTGAAGTCGGCCGTGCTGCTAGCCGGCGTCAACACCATGGGCGAGACCACCGTGGTCGAGCGCGAGGCGACGCGCGATCACTCCGAGATCATGCTGGCGCATTTCGGCGCCACGCTGCGGCGGGAAGAGACCGACCAGGGCATCGCCGTCACCATCGTCGGCCAGCCCGACCTCGTGGCGCGCGACATCGAGGTGCCGGGCGATCCCTCCTCGGCGGCGTTTCCCGTGGTCGCCGCCTGCATTGCCGGCGGCGGCGAATTGCTGGTCGAGCATGTCGGCGTCAACCCGTTGCGCACCGGGCTCTATGCCAGCCTGCGCGAGATGGGCGCCGCCATCGAGTGGCGCAACCAGCGGCTGGTGGGCGGCGAGAAGGTGGCCGACCTGGCGATCAAGGGCGGCGCCCGGCTGAAGGGCATCGAGGTGCCGGCCGAGCGCGCCCCCAGCATGATCGACGAATATCCCGTCCTGGCGGTGGCTGCCGCCTGCGCCGAGGGCACCACCATCATGCGCGGGTTGGCGGAGCTGAAAGTGAAGGAGAGCGACCGGCTGGCCGCCATCGCCGCCGGGCTCGCCGCCAACGGCGTCAAGGTCGAGGTCGGTGCCGACAGCCTCACCGTGCACGGTTCGGGCGGCGCGGTGCCGGGCGGCGGCACGGTGCGGACGCATCTGGATCACCGCATCGCCATGTCCTTCCTGGTGCTGGGCATGGCGGCGCGCGAGAGGGTGACGGTCGACGACATCGAGATGGTCGACACCTCCTTCCCCGGCTTCGTCGCCCTGATGAACGGGCTGGGCGCCAAGATCGCGCCGGCCAGGGCATGATCATCGCGCTGGATGGACCGTCGGCGGCCGGCAAGGGCACCCTGGCGCGGCGGCTGGCGGCGCATTACCGGCTGGCGCTGCTCGATACCGGGCTGATCTACCGCGCCGTGGCGGCGGCGGTGCTGCGCGGCGCGCCGCAGGAGCCGGAGCGGGAACGGGCGATCGCGGCGGCCAAGGCGCTGCAGCCGGCCGCGCTGGAGCAGCCCGGCCTGCGCGAGGAGGCGGTGGGGGCGATGGCCTCGCAAGTCGCCGCCATTGCCGAAGTCAGGCAGCATCTGGTTGATTTCCAACGACGATTCGCCCGCAACCCGCCCGGCGGGGCGGCCGGCAGCATTCTCGACGGGCGCGATATCGGCACGGTCATTTGCCCCGATGCCGATGTGAAAATCTTCCTGACCGCCAGCCCGGAGGCGCGGGCGGAGCGGCGATTCAAGGAGTTGCGGGCGGCCGGGGCCGACACTATAAAGGCGCGCGTTCTGGCCGATATGCGCGAACGCGACGCGCGCGATAGCGCCCGGTCCGCGGCTCCTCTGGCGCCGGCGGCCGACGCTTTCCAGCTCGACACCACGGCGCTCGACGCCGACCAGGTGTTCGAACGCGTCGTGCGGCATATCGAAACCAGGCGCGCCGGCGCGGGCTCCTGAAGCCATCGGCCCTCGCCGGCAGGTCGACTACCTTCGTAAGGATGGCTGCATCGGGCAAATCCCAATCCGCCCGCTGCCAGGGAACACGGCGCAGGATCCGCCGGGACAACCGGTTGGCCGGACGGGCAGAGAGGCCCGTGGGATCGTCGCAAAGGAGATAGAATGGCTCGTACTGCAATGAAGGCGGACTCCGCTCCGCCGATGGAAGATTTTGCCGCGATGCTCGACGAGAGCCTGGGCCAGTCCCAGGGTTTCGAGGGCGCGGTGGTGCAGGGCCGCGTGGTCGGCCTCGCCAACGATTTCGTCATCGTCGATGTCGGCCTGAAATCCGAAGGCCGCATCCCCCTCAAGGAATTCGCCAATGGCGGCCAGGCCGCCAACATCAATGTCGGCGACACCGTCGAGGTGTTCGTCGAGCGCATGGAAGACCGCAACGGCGAGGCCATGCTGTCGCGCGAGAAGGCGCGCCGCGAGGAGGCCTGGACCCAGCTCGAGAAGGCGTTCAACAACAACGAGCGCGTCACCGGCGTGATCTTCGGCCGCGTCAAGGGCGGCTTCACCGTCGACCTGTCGGGCGCGGTGGCGTTCCTGCCGGGCAGCCAGGTGGACGTGCGCCCGGTGCGCGACGTCGGCCCGCTGATGGGCAGCCCGCAGCCATTCCAGATCCTGAAGATGGACCGCCGCCGCGGCAACATCGTGGTCTCCCGCCGCGCCGTGCTCGAGGAGAGCCGGGCCGAGGCGCGTTCCGAACTGGTGGCCAACCTGCAGGAAGGCCAGGTGCTGGAAGGCGTGGTCAAGAACATCACCGACTACGGCGCCTTCGTCGATCTGGGCGGCGTGGACGGGCTGCTGCACGTCACCGACATCGCCTGGAAGCGCATCAACCATCCGTCCGAGGCGCTCAGCATCGGCCAGCACGTCAAGGTGCAGGTGATCCGCTTCAACCCCGAGACGCAGCGCATCTCGCTGGGCATGAAGCAGCTCCTGTCCGATCCGTGGGAGGGCGCGGAAGCCAAGTACCCGGTCGGCGTCCGGCTCAAGGGCCGCGTCACCAACATCACCGACTACGGCGCCTTCGTCGAACTGGAGCCGGGGGTCGAAGGCCTGGTGCACGTCTCGGAGATGAGCTGGACCAAGAAGAACGTCCATCCGGGCAAGATCGTCTCGACCTCGCAGGAGGTCGAAGTGATGGTGCTCGACGTCGACATGACCAAGCGGCGCATCTCGCTGGGCCTGAAGCAGTGCATGGACAATCCGTGGGACAGCTTCGCCGCCAAGTACGGCCCGGGCTCCGAGCTGGAAGGCGAGATCAAGAACATCACCGAGTTCGGCCTGTTCGTCGGCCTGCCCGGCGACATCGACGGCATGGTGCACCTGTCCGACCTGTCCTGGGACGAGGCGGGCGAGGTCGCCATCCAGAAATACCGCAAGGGCGACACCGTCAAGGTCAAGGTGCTGGACGTGGACGTCGACAAGGAGCGCATCTCGCTGGGCATCAAGCAGCTCAGCAACGATCCGTTCGAGCGCGTCAACGAGACCATCAAGAAGGGCGACGTGGTGACCTGCACGGTCTCCTCGATCCACGAGAACGGCATCGACGTCACCCTGGGCGACGGCCTGCCGGGCTTCATCCGCAAGTCGGAGCTCTCGCGCGACCGCTCCGAGCAGCGCCCCGAGCGCTATGCCGTGGGCGACAAGCTCGACGCCAAGATCACCAACATCGACAAGGCCACCCGCCGCGTCGTGCTGTCGGTCAAGGCGCGCGAGATCGACGAGGAGAAGCAGGCCATGGCCGAGTTCGGCTCGTCCGATTCGGGCGCCTCGCTGGGCGACATCCTGGGCGCGGCGATGAACCGGGCCCAGCAGGAGAAGAAGTAGGCCGGCCCGGGGCGTTCCCCCGCCGGTTACCGAAAAGAGACGGCCCCGGGCTTCCGGGGCCGTTTTTTTGCCACTGCCCCTTGGCGGCGTGCCGGCCGGAAACCGCTAAATCTGGGACATTTCCGGCACACCGGGGAAAAACCCAGAAGATTCAAGGCACTTATCCTTGACGGCTGGCTAAGCCTTTGGCAGGCTTTGGCAATTGCGCTTTGCTCACAGGCCGGGCGCAAACATCAGCGGGTCTGGGGCCATGACCAAGTCCGAACTCATTCTCAAGCTGGCCGAGATGAATCCTCATCTCTACCAGCGCGACGTCGAACGCATCGTACAGACGATCTTCGACGAGATCGCCACCGCGCTGTCGCGCGGCGATCGGGTCGAGCTGCGCGGGTTCGGCGCTTTTTCGGTCAAGAAGCGCGACGCCCGCGTCGGCCGCAACCCGCGCACCGGCACCACCGTGGCGGTGGCGGCCAAGTACGTGCCCTATTTCAAGACCGGCAAGGACTTGCGCGACCGTCTGAACCACCGCGGCGAAGGCAAGCCGGTGCCGTCCGAAGGCCCCGAATACATGGGCGAGGACGAAGAGGAATAGAGTGGCGCGCGACCGGGCCGAGCCCGGCCGCGCAAATCCGCGCTAGTCTTCGAAAATGGAGCAAATTCACGCCTTTATTTGTTTCGGCGGCGTTGGCGCGGCCGCAATGAAGATGATTGGCTCCTCTGCCAATTTGCGCCTGTGCGCGGTGCGGCACGGCGGCTAATCTTCGACATCCGGTGTGCAGGCCGCGCCTGGTTGCGCCGGCGCGGCAACAGAATGGGCGTTCGGCATGCGGAAATGGTTGGCAAGACTGATATGGGTGCCGCTGGCGCTGATCGGGGCGGTGTTCGCGGTCGCCAATCGGGAAAAAGTCGTGGTCTCGCTCTGGCCGCTGCCCTGGGAAGCCAGCCTGCCGCTGTTCATGGTGATGCTGCTGGTGCTGTTCGTCGGGCTGGTGCTGGGCGGCACCATCGTCTGGCTGGGCGGGCACCGCTATCGCGCCACGGCCCGCCAGCAGACGCGCAGCAACGAAAGCCTGCGCCGCCAGGTCGCCGAGCTGAAGGCCGCCCCGCCCTCGCTGCCGGCCTCGCTCCCGCCCTCGCTGCCGTCGTCGCTGCCGCCGCCCGCCGCCTCCGGCCCCGCCTTGCCGCCGCGCTGAGACCATGCGCCAGTTCGACGCGGCCGCCGTCGAGCGCCTGCTCGACGATCGCAAGCTGATCGACGCCATCGCCGCGCTGTTCGCCGAAGGCTGCGAGGTGCCGCTGCGGCACCACCACACCATCGACACCGGCGGCGCGCCCGCCACGCTGCTGCTGATGCCGGCCTGGCGCAACCGGCGGCATCTGGGCATCAAGATCGTCACCGTCTTTCCCGACAATGGCGCCCCCGAAAACGACGAGCGCAACCTGCCGGCGGTGATCGGCCAGTATCTGCTGCTCTCGGCGCAGACCGGCGCGCCTCTGGCGCTGATCGACGGCACCGCGCTGACGCGCCGGCGCACGGCGGCGGCTTCGGCGCTGGCCTCCCGCTTCCTGTCGCGGCCCGACAGTTTCCGCCTGCTGATGGTCGGCACCGGCGCGCTGGCGCCGCATCTGGTGCGCGCCCATGCCGCCGTGCGGCCGATCCGCGAACTGGCGGTCTGGGGCCGCAGCCCGGCGAAGGCCCTGGCGCTGGCCGAGCGTTTCAACGGCGGCGACCTGGCGGGCCTGAAGATTTCCGCCCATGTCGCCCGCGATATCGAGACCACCATCGACGCCGCCGAC
This sequence comes from Reyranellaceae bacterium, assembly GCA_050181585.1. Classification (GTDB taxonomy): domain Bacteria; phylum Pseudomonadota; class Alphaproteobacteria; order Reyranellales; family JAQSWP01; genus JAQSWP01. The sequence goes on along the minus strand of JBFXDA010000013.1, from coordinate 54,525 downwards.
ATCATCTCCTGCGCCACGCTGGCGCAGGCGCCGCTGGTCGAGGGCGCGTGGCTGAAGAAGGGCCAGCATCTGGACCTGGTGGGCGGCTTCACGCCGGCCATGCGCGAGGCCGACGACGAGGCGGTGCGCCGCGCCCGCGTCTTCGTCGACACGCGCCAGGGCGCGGGCAAGGAGGCGGGCGACATCGTGCAGCCGCTGGCCAGCGGCGCGTTGCCGCCGGAGGGGATCGTCGCCGATCTGTTCGAGCTGTGCCGCGGCGAGAAGCGCGGCCGTCAGGGTGCGGGCGAGATCACCCTGTTCAAGTCGGTCGGCACGGCGCTGGAGGATCTGGCCGCCGCCGAGCTGGTGGCGGCGCAGGGCTGATGGCGCTTTGTTCTAGAGCGGATCACGATCAGACGGAAGCGCCCGCGCTTCCGTCTGATCGTGTGAATCCGCTCTATCTATTAATGATTAGAGCAAATTCACATGTTTTGACGGGATCGCAAGCGATTCCGTCAAAACATGATTTGCTCTAATAGCCGCACTGCGCCGCCAGCGACACCGAATTGTCCAGCCGCGCCACCATCTGGTCGATCATGGCGCGGCCGACGTCCTTGGCGCTGGTGAACGGCACCGCGCAGCTCGCCTCCGCGGTCCATGCCACCGCGCCGCCCTTCTCGCGATAGACCGTCAGATTGATGCGCAGCGGATTGAGCCGCTCGTCGTCGCCGGCCGATCCCGAAACCTGCGGCGCCCGGCGCTCGGGCGCGAAAGTCCGTTCCTGCGGGATCGGGTTGCTGAGACCCGGGACGGTGGTCTCCTGGCGATCATAGGTCGCGCCGCGATCGTGGCCGAGCGGCGAGCTCTGGACCGGGCGGGGATAGCTGACCTCGATCTTCACCCCCATGACGCCGGAACTGCCGACCGGATTGCCGCGCCGCTCCAGCACCCCTTTCAGGTGGTCGCGCAGCTCGCGATAGAGCTCGCCGGCATCGACCTGGGTCAGGTCGACCTGCAGCTTCTGCTTGCCGATCGGCTGGTAGGACTTGGTCGTCAGCCGGCCGACGCCTTGCGCCTGCGCCGTCCCGGCCAGCGCCAGCGCGGCGGCGAATGCCATGACCGACAGAAAAAGCCTCATGCGAACCTCCCCGAACTAGTCCCATTCTGCCCCCTCGCCACGGCTTTGTCGCCTAGAGCAAATCATGTTTTGACGGAATCGCTTGCGATCCCGTCAAAACATGTGAATTTGCTCCAAACTTTAAAGAATAGAGCGGATTCACACGATCGGACGGAAGCGTCTGCGCTTCCGTCCGATCGTGATCCGCTCTATGCCGTCGGCCTCGCTCGCGGGCGCGCCATTCCTGTAGGATCGCCGGCATGAAAATTCTCATCGTCGGCGCGGGAATCTACGGGCTGTGCGCCGCCTGGGCGCTGCGCCGCGCCGGCCACGCGGTGACGGTGTTCGAGCAGAATGCCGTGGGCAATCCGCTGGGCTCCTCCGGCGACCGCCACAGGCTGATCCGCTACGCCTACGGCGAAACGCCCGGCTACATGCGCATGGTGGGGGACGCCTATGCCGCCTGGGCGCGCGTCTGGCGCGATCTCGGCGTCAAGCTGCAGATCGAAACCGGAACGCTGGCGCTGGGGCAGGCGGGAACGCAATGGTGCGCCCACTCGCAACGGCTGCTGGAACAGGACGGCCATGAGGTCGAGGCGCTGGACCGGGCGACGCTGGCGCGGCGCTTTCCGCTGATCGATCCGCAGGGCGTCGAACAGGCTTTCTACCTGAAGACCGGCGGCGCGCTGCTGGCCGATCGCATCACTATGACCTTGGCCCAATGGCTGCGCGAGAAGGGCGTGCAGGTTCGGGAAAACGCCCGCGTCGCCTCGCTCGATGCCGACCGGGCCGCGGTGAGCCTGGCCGATGGCGGCGGAGAAAGCGGCGATCTGGTTCTGGCCTGCGCCGGGCCCTGGACGGCGCGGCTGGTGCCGGAGCTGGCGCCGCTGGTCGTGCCCTCGCGCCAGGTGGTGGTCTATCTCGAGCCGCCGGCGCCGCAGAAAGCGGCCTGGGCGGCGCATCCCATGCTGCTCGATATCGGCGACGGCACCGGCTTCTACCTGGTGCCCCCCGTCGGCGCGCCGGACCTGCCCGGCCGGCCGGGCGGCTGGACCGGGCTGAAGATCGGCGACCATTCCTTCACGCTGGCGGGCGATCCCGACTCCGATCGCCAGCCGCACGCCGAGGAGGCTGCGCCGATCGTGGCGCAATGCGCGGGCCGGCTGCGCGGCTTCGAGCGTTTCCGTGTCGCCGAACTGAAGAGCTGCTTCTACACGGTGGAGAAGCGCGAGCATTTCATCGCCCGCAAGCTGGGGGCGGCCGGCTGGGCGCTGTCCTGCTGCTCGGGCCACGGCTTCAAGTTCGCCAGCGCCATCGGCGAGGGGCTGGCCGCGATGGTGGATGGCGGGATTTCCGCCGATCGTTTCATCCGCTGGGTCGGCGGGGAGAGCGTCGCAAGTCCGGTGGCGCGGTAATCCTCAGGCGGCATCGAGCATTTCGATGCGGATTCTCTTGCCGATCACTTTGGCAGCGCGAGCAATGGTCGACAGGTTCACGGCCGAATTCTCCGGGTCGAGCAGGCGGTCGAGCTGGGAGCGGCTGGTGCGCATGCGCGCCGCCATCGCCTTCTTGGTGATTTTCTTCTGCTTCATGGTGTTGGCGAGCTGCCAGGCGATGACGCGCTTGATGGCGACGGCCTCCACTTCACCCAGGATGCCTTCCTCTTCCAGCAGGCTGTCGAAAGTGGAACCGGCGTGCTTGCTGCGCTTTCTTGGCTTGCTTGTCATTGGTTCATGTACCATATTTGGTACTCAGGAGCAACAAGCCCGGAACGCTTGCTGACCCGACGTGCAACGACTATACCGGCGCGAATTTCGCGGGGTGCCCCATGGATGGAGCCGACAAGGTCTATTGCGCCGTCGACACGGTCGATATCGGGCTGGCGGCCCGGCTGATCGACGGCGTGCGCGGCGCGGTGGGCGGCATCAAGCTGGGGCTGGAATTCTTCACCGCCCATGGGCCCGACCTGGTGCGCCGGCTGGTCGGGCGCCAGACGCCGCTGTTCCTCGACCTCAAGCTGCACGACATTCCCAATACCGTGGCGGGCGCGGTGCGCGCGGTGGCGCCGCTGGCGCCGACCCTGCTCACCATCCACTCCGGCGGCGGTCCGGCCATGATGCGCGCTGCGCGCCAGGCGGCGGAAGAAGCGGCGGCGCAGTTCGGCGTGGCCCGGCCCCGGCTGCTGGCGGTCACGGTGCTGACCAGCCTCGACCGGGGCGATCTCGACGCGGTCGGCGTCGCCGGCGAGCCGCTGCCCCAGGTGCGCCGGCTGGCGGCGCTGGCGCAGAAGAACGGCATGGATGGCGTGATCTGCTCGCCGCTCGAGATCGAGGCGCTGCGCGCCGATTGCGGCCGCGATTTCCTGCTGGTGGTGCCCGGCATCCGCCCGGCCGGTTCGGCGGTCGGCGACCAGAAGCGGGTGATGACGCCGGGCGAGGCGATGGCCAAGGGCGCCGATTATCTGGTGATCGGCCGGCCGATCACCGAAGCGGCCTCGCCGCGAGGCGCGGCGGAGGCCATCGCGGCGGAGATCGCCGCCACCGTCCGCACGCCGCGCCGCGCCGTCGGCTGAGGCGAGGGCGGTCGAGATGGCGGTGCTGGCGAAAATCTGCGGCATCAATTCGCCCGAGGCGATGGCGGCGGCGATTGCCGGCGGCGCCGCCTATGTCGGGCTGGTGTTCTATCCGCCCAGCCCGCGCCACGTGACGCCGGAACGGGCCGCGCAACTGGCCGCCGCCGTACCCGAGCACGTCGCCAAAGTGGGTTTGTTCGTCGATGCCGACGACGAGACGCTGCAGCGCGTGCTGGACATCGTGCCGCTCGATATTCTGCAACTGCACGGCAGCGAAACGCCGCAGCGGGTCGCCGACGTCAAAAAGGCTTTCGGCCTGCAGGTGATGAAAGCCCTGCGCATCGCCGGCCCCGACGACGTCGCCGGCGCGGCCGAATTCGCCACCGTGTCCGACCGGCTGCTGTTCGACGCGCAGGCCCCGGCCGACATGGCAGGCGCCCTGCCGGGCGGCAACGGCCTGGCCTTCGACTGGCAGTTGCTGGCGGCAAAGGAATGGCCGCTGCCCTGGATGCTCTCGGGCGGGCTGACGGCGGAGACCCTGGCCGAGGCGGTGGCCGCCACCGGGGCGGCCTGCGTCGACGTCTCCTCCGGCGTCGAGGCGGCGCGCGGGGTCAAGGACCCGGAGAAAATCCGGCAATTTCTGGCGGTCGCCGCCTCGCTATAGGCGGTTTTGACAGGTCCTGCCGCGTCTGCTACCGCAGGCGCCTCACAGGAATTGCGAGCCCATGTCCCTCCCCAACACCTATCGCGACGGGCCCGACGAGCGGGGCCATTTCGGCAGCTTCGGCGGCCGCTACGTGGCCGAGACGCTGATGCCGCTGATCCTCGACCTGGAAAAGGCCTACGAGGCGGCCAAGAAGGATGCCGCCTTCCAGAGCGAGCTCGACTACCTGCTGGAGCATTATGCCGGCCGTCCCAGCCCGCTCTATTTCGCCGAGCGGCTGACGCAGAAGCTGGGCGGGGCGAAAATCTACTTCAAGCGCGATGAACTGAACCACACCGGTTCGCACAAGATCAACAACGTCCTGGGCCAGGTGCTGCTGGCCAAGCGCATGGGCAAGCGGCGCATCATCGCCGAGACCGGCGCGGGCCAGCACGGCGTGGCGACGGCCACGGCCTGCGCCCTGTTCGACATTCCCTGCACCGTGTTCATGGGCGCCACCGACGTCGCCCGCCAGCAGCCCAACGTCTTCCGCATGAAATTGCTGGGCGCCGAGGTGCGGCCGGTGACCGCCGGCAGCGCCACCCTGAAGGACGCGATGAACGAGGCGCTGCGCGACTGGGTCGCCACCGTCGAGACGACGTTCTACGTCATCGGCACGGCGGCCGGCCCGCATCCCTATCCCGCCATGGTGCGCGACTTCCAGTCGGTGATCGGCCGGGAGACGCGGGCGCAGATGCACAAGGCCGAGGGCCGCCTGCCCGACACGCTGGTCGCCTGCATCGGCGGCGGCTCCAACGCCATCGGCCTGTTCCATCCCTTCCTCGACGACAAGGACGTGCGCATCGTCGGCGTCGAGGCGGCGGGGCACGGCATCGAGAGCGGCCAGCACGCCGCATCGCTGACCGGCGGCCGCCCGGGCGTGCTGCATGGCAACCGCACCTACCTGCTGCAGGACAAGGACGGGCAGATCAACGACGCGCATTCGATCTCCGCCGGCCTCGACTATCCCGGCATCGGTCCGGAGCATGCGTGGCTGAAGGAATCGGGCCGGGTCGAATACGTCTCCGCCACCGACACCGAGGCGCTCGACGCCTTCCAGCTCCTGTGCAGGATCGAGGGCATCATTCCCGCGCTGGAGCCGGCGCATGCGCTGGCGCATGTGCTGAAGCTGGCGCCGACCTTGCCCAAGGACAATCTCCTGGTGATGAACCTGTGCGGGCGCGGCGACAAGGACGTGTTCGCCATCGCCGAACGTCTGGGAGTGAAGCTGTGAGCCGCATTGGGGCGCGTTTCGCCGAACTCAAGCGGCAGGGCCGCGGCGGGCTGGTGACTTTCACCACCGCGGGCGATCCCGATCTCGAAACCTCCTACCGCATCCTGAAGGGCCTGCCGGCGGCCGGCGCCGACCTGATCGAGCTGGGCATGCCGTTCTCCGATCCGATGGCCGACGGCCCCTCGATCCAACTGTCCGGCCAGCGGGCGCTGAAGGCGGGCATCACGCTCGACGCCACGCTGGGGCTGGTGCGGCGCTATCGCGACGAGAGCGGCGACGATACGACGCCGATCCTGCTGATGGGCTACTACAACCTCATCTACCAGCGCGGCCCCGAGCTGTTCTGCAAGCAGGCGGCGGCGGCCGGCGTCGACGGGCTGATCATCGTCGACCTGCCGCCGGAGGAAGCCGACGAGCTGAAGCCCTACGCGCAGCGCTGCGATGTCGATACGGTGATGCTGACCGCGCCCACCACCGACGCCAAGCGCCTGCCGGCGATTCTCGAATACGCCTCCGGCTTCCTCTACTACGTCTCGATCCTGGGCGTCACCGGCACGCGCTCGGCGAGCGACGAGCATGTGCGCGCCGCGGTCAAGCACCTGCGCGCCCATACCGAGCTGCCGATCGCCGTCGGCTTCGGCATCCGCACCCCGCAGCAGGCGGCGAGTGTGTCGTCCATCGCCGATGCCGCGGTGGTCGGCTCGGCCATCGTCGACAAGGTGCGCGAGGGGCTCGACGCCAGCGGCAAGCCCAAGCCGGGCCTGGTCGAGGGCGTGCTGGCTTACGTGCGCGAGCTGTCGGCCGGCGTCAGGGGCGCCAAGCGGGCGGCGGAGTGAATTAAAATCGTCACCCCCGCCAAGCGAAGCGCGAGCGGGGGTCTTTTTCTGAAAAGAGAGGCGGCGTCATGCAATGGATTGCCTCTCTATTGAAAAGATCCCCGCTTTCGCGGGGATGACGAGATTGCCAACGCCTTGCCCCCGCCACCGTCCGGGGGTAGAACCGCTCCGGAGCATCGCGCGGATCGCATTCGGCAGGATAGGCCCATGAACTGGCTCACCAATTTCGTTCGTCCCAAGATCAAGGCGCTGGTTGGCGGCGAGAAGAAGCCGGCGGCGCCGGACAATCTGTGGGTCAAGTGCCCCAACTGCGAGCAGATGCTGTTCCATCGCGACCTGGAGGCCAACCAGCAGGTCTGCTCCTTCTGCAATCACCATTTGCGCATCGGGCCACAGAAGCGGCTGGAGCTGCTGTTCGACGACGGAGAGTTCGAGAAGCATGCGCTGGGCAAGGTGGTGGTCGATCCGCTGAAGTTCCGCGACCGCAAGCGCTACGCCGACCGGCTGAAGGAGACGCAGGCCAAGCAGGGCGAGAGCGACGCGCTGTGGGTCGCCTCGGGCAAGCTGGGCGGCAAGCCGGCCGTGGCGGCGGTGTTCGACTTCAACTTCATGGGCGGCTCGATGGGCATCGCCGTCGGCGAGGGCATCGTCATGGGCGCCCGCCTGGCGGTCGAGAAGCGCTGCCCCTTCATCGTCTTCCCCGCTTCCGGCGGCGCGCGCATGCAGGAGGGCATATTGAGCCTGATGCAGATGCCGCGCACCACCGTGGCGGTGCAGGAGGTCAAGGAGGCGGGCCTGCCCTATCTCGTGGTGCTGACCGATCCCACCACCGGCGGCGTGACCGCTTCCTTCGCCATGCTGGGCGACATCGCCATCGCCGAGCCCGGCGCGGTGATCGGCTTCGCCGGCCAGCGCGTGATCCAGGACACGATCCGCGAGGCGCTGCCCGAGGGCTTCCAGCGCGCCGAGTACCTGCTCGACCACGGCATCATCGACATGGTGGTGCATCGCCACCAGTTGCGCGACACGCTGGTGCGCATCCTGGCGCTGCTGGGCGAAGGCCGGCCGACGCCGAACCTGCCGGCCGTTTCCGCCAACGCCAATGCCGGCATGCAGCGCCTGGCCGGCGCGGTGCGGGTGAAATAGCCTTCTCCACGCCTCCGCCCTCCGGCCCCGCGTTTTCGGCATGAACGCCCTGGCCAAGCCGTCTTCCGAGGCGCTGCTGCAGCGCCTGCTGGGCCTGCATCCGCGCGTCATCGACCTGTCGCTGGAGCGCATCAAGGGCCTGCTGGCCGCGCTGGGCCATCCCGAGCGCAAGATGCCGCCGGTGATCCATGTCGCCGGCACCAACGGCAAGGGCTCGCTGCTCGCCTATCTGCGCGCCATGCTGGAAGCCGCGGGCCAGCGCTGCCACGTCTATACCTCGCCGCATCTGGTGCGCTTCCACGAGCGCATCCGCATCGCCGGCGCCCTGATCTCCGAGCAGGAGCTGGTCGCGACGCTGGAGGAATGCGAGCGCGTCAACGCCGGCCGTTCCATCACCTATTTCGAGATCACCACGGCGGCGGCCTTCCTGGCTTTCTCGCGCCATCCGGCGCAGGCGCTGCTGCTGGAGGTGGGCCTGGGCGGCATCCACGACGCCACCAACGTGATCGACCGGCCGGCGGCCACGGCGATCACGCCGATCGGCATCGACCACACGCAGTTCCTGGGCGAGACCCTGGCCGAGATCGCCGCCAACAAGGCCGGCATCGTCAAGCGGGAGGTGCCGGTCGTCGTCGGCCGCCAGCGCCCGGCGGCGGCCGCCGTGATCGAGGCGGAAGCGGCGCGGCTGGCCGCGCCCTTGCATCGCATGGGCCGCGAATGGCGCGCCATGGCGCAGGCCGACGGGTTCGTCTACGAAAGCGGATCGCGGCGGCTGGAATTGCCGCTGCCGGCGCTGGCCGGCGCGCACCAGATCGACAATGCCGCCACGGCGGTCGCGGTGCTGGAGAAGCTGCCGCAATTCGCGGTTTCCCAAGCCGCCATCGCGCAGGGGCTGCGGCGCGTCGAGTGGCCGGCGCGGCTGCAGCTGCTGCGGCGCGGCCCGCTGGTCGAGCTGCTGCGGCCGGGCGACGAGCTGTGGCTGGACGGCGGGCACAACGAGGATTGCGGCATCGCGCTGGCCGGCATGGCGCGGCGCTGGGCGGCGCAGGACGGCAAGAAGCTGCACCTGATCTTCGGCATGCTGACCAGCAAGGACGCGCAGGGCTTCCTGCGCCCGCTCTCCGGCCTGGCGCAGGCGGCGCATTCGGTGACCATCGAAGGCCATGCCGCCTATTCGCCGGACGAGGCGGCCGAACGCGCCGAGGCGGTCGGCATTCCCTGCCGCGCGTCGCCTTCGCTCGATGCGGCGCTGCGCGCGGCGCTGGCGCAGTCCAACCCGCCGCTGCGCGTTCTGATCTGCGGCTCGCTCTACCTGGCGGGTACGGTGCTGGCGCGGAACTTCTGAAGCGCAGACCCGTCTGCTATCGTCCCGCAGCGTCACGTCGCGGGGGAAGACAATGGACATCGCCTTCAAATCGGCGCGCGAGCTGGCGAGCATGATCCGCCGCGGCAAGCTCTCCAGCCTCGACCTGCTCGAGCTCTATCTCGAGCGCGTCGAACGCTTCAATCCCCGACTCAACGCCATCATCTGGATGGATGTCGAGGGCGCGCGCAAGCGGGCCAGGGCGGCCGACCGCGCGGCTAAGCAGGGCGCGTTCTGGGGGCCGCTGCATGGGCTGCCCATGACCATCAAAGAGAGCTTTGACGTCGTCGGCGCGCCCACCACCTGGGGCGATCCGGCGCTGAAGGACAATATCGCCACGCAGGACGCGCTGGCGGTGCAGCGGCTGAAGGCGGCCGGCGTGGTGCTGTTCGGCAAGACCAACGTGCCGCTGATGCTGGCCGACTGGCAGAGCTACAACGCCATCCACGGCACCACCAACAATCCCTGGGACGTGACGCGCGTGCCCGGCGGCTCCTCCGGCGGCTCGGCGGCGGCGTTGGCGGCCGGGCTTTCCGCCATCGACGCCGGCTCCGATATCGGCGCCTCGATCCGCAATCCCGCCCATTACTGCGGCGTCTTCGGCCACAAGCCGAGCTGGGGCATCTGCGCCCCGCGCGGGCACGCGCTCCCCCGCCGGGTGGCGCCGGGCGACATCTCGGTGATCGGCCCGCTGGCGCGCTCGGCCGCCGATCTCGACATCGCGCTCGCCGTCATGGCGGGGCCGGACGCCATCGACGGCGCCGGCTGGAAGCTGGCGCTGCCGAAGCCGCAGAAGAGCGAGTGGAAGCAGTTCAAGGTCGGCCTGATGCTGGAGGACCGCAACTCGGCGGTCGACGCGCAGGTGCAAGGCCGGCTGCAGGCGCTGGCCGATTTTCTCGGCAAGAAGAAGGTGAAGGTGATGCAGGGCGCCAAGCCCGACATCGACACCGACGAGGCGATGGACGTCTATATCGGCCTGCTGCGGGCGGCGACCTCGGGCCGGCAGAGCAACGAGGCCTTTGCCAAGAACCAGGAGATCGCCCGGAGCCTCAAGCCCACCGACAAATCCTATTTCGCGCAGATGACGCGGGCCAACGTGCTGAGCCATCGCGACTGGCTGGCGCTGAACGAGAAGCGCATGAAGATGCGGCTGAAATGGGCGGCGTTCTTCGAGGACTGCGATTTCCTGCTGATGCCGGCGGCCGCCTCCGCCGCCTTCCCGCACGATCAGGCCGGCGAGCGGCACGAGCGCAGCATCGTGGTCGACGGACGCAAGGTGCCGACCACCGACCAGCTCTTCTGGGCCGGCTATCCCGGCGTCGCCTTCCTGCCGGGTACGGTGGCGCCGATCGGTTTCAGCCGCGAGGGCCTGCCGATCGGCGTGCAGATCGTGGCGCCGTTCATGGGCGACCGCTCGGCGATCGCCTTCGCCGCCATGCTGGAGAAGGAATACCAGGGCTTCGTGCCGCCGGCGGGATACTGACTGACCGGCAAAGCAAAAGGCCCGCCGAAGCGGGCCTTCTCGTTTGGAACTCTGCGCAGCGCTTTACAGCACCGACTGGATCCACTGCACCAGCCGCGCCTTGGGTTCGGCGCCGATCTTCTGGGCGGCGGGCTTGCCGTCCTTGAACATGATCAGGGTCGGGATCGAGCGGATGCCGAACTTGGTCGGCACGTTCGGGTTTTCGTCGATGTTCAGCTTGACGATCTTCAGCTTGCCTGCCATCTCGGTCGAGACGTCTTCCAGCACCGGGCCGATCATCTTGCACGGCCCGCACCACTCGGCCCAGAAATCCACCAGCACGGGGCCGCTGGCCTTCAGCACGTCCTGCTCGAAGTCCTGATCGGTGGTTTTCTGCGTCGCCATGTGGGTGCTCCTGGGGCCGAACCGCCCGGTGGGATATCGAAGGAACCGTAAAGCTAGGGAGTGGGGCAGGGAGCGTCAAGGCACGCTACGGCGAGTGTGAAACCCTGTCCGGACTATGGGCTATGCGCATCCAGCAGGGCTGGCGGCAGCGCCATCAGCCGCGCCCCGTCGGTCCATAACAGCAGGCAATCGATGGGCTTTCCGGGCCAGATCTGGCGCAGCAGGGCGCGATAGGCGGCCATCTGCCGCAGATAGAGCGGGGCGACGTCCTCGACCCGGGTCGGCGGCGGGCGGTTGGTCTTGTAGTCGATGACGGCGATGCGCTCGCCCACCACCAGCCGGTCGACCTGGCCGGAAACGACATAGGGCCCGGCCTTGCCCTCGACGATGCCGGTCAACGGCACTTCCGCCCGCGAGCCGGGGCCGAACAGCGCGGCGTGGGCCGGCGCTTCCATCACCGCCAGCAATTCCTCGCGCCATTGCGCCTGCGTCGGCGCGTCGAGCCGCAAGGCCTCCTGCGCCAGGTAGCGCGACGCCGCCGCGTGCCGCCGCTCGGGCGGCAGGTCGGGCAGGTATTGCAGCAGCCGGTGCAGGATCAGCCCGCGCGCGAAGCGCTGGCGATCGTCGGGCTGCAGCGGCGACAGCGCGGCGGGCTCGCCGGCGTCGGCGCTGTCGTCCTCGGGACCGCGCGAGGGCGCCAGCGGGCGCGGCGGAATTTCCTCCGGAAGCGGCGGACGGTGCGCCCAGTCCGGCAGCGGCTCCAGCCGGCTCTGCGCGCCGGCTTCGCCCGGTTCGGGGCGCAATAGATCATCGCTTTCCAGCCGCAGCAGATCGCCCGTTATCTGGGGATCGCCGGCCAGTTGCTCGCCCAGGGTGAAGGGCAGGCGCGCCACCGCGCCGCCATCTCCGGCCGCGCTTTCGAGCGCGCGGCGCACCATGGCGTACCAGCAATTGTCGGGAATCTCGCGCTTGCCGCGGGCGCCGCAGATCACCAGCCGGTCGGCCGCCCGCGTCATGGCGACATAGAGCAGCCGGTTGTTCTCCCGGCGCCGGCTCTGCTGGCGGTCCTCGTGCAGCCGGTCGGCGGTCTGGTCGCTGTCGGCCTGCGCGGCGCGCCAGACCAGCAGCGCGTCCTCGCTCTTGCCGCCCGGCACCAGCGGCTCGCTGCGCTGCAGGGGATTGAAGGTGGTGTCGGGCAGATAGACGATCGGCGCCTGCAGGCCCTTGGCGCCATGCACCGTCATGATGCGCACCTCGTCGCGCGCGCTCTGCTCCAGCTCGCGCTTGACGACGGGCTCGCCCGCCTGCAGCCAGTGCAGGAAGGCCTGCAGCGAGGGCGCGCTGCCCCGCTGGTAGGACAGCGCCAGCCCCAGGAACTCGTCGATCGGATCGGCGGCCTCCGGCCCCAGCCGCTGCAGCAGCTTCAGCCGTCCCCCGTCGCGGCCCAGCAATTCGCCGTAGAATTCGAACGGCGGCATGAAATCGGCGCGGGCGAAAACGGCGGCCAGAACGCGCCAGGCGCCGGCGAACGGTTCCTCGCCCGCATCCGCCCGCGCCCGCAGCGCCTGGAACACCGAGCCCGGCCGCTGCCAGCACAGGGTGAAGAGCGCCTCCTCGCTCAGCCCGACCAGCGGGCCCTTCAGCACCGTGGCCAGCGTCAGGTCGTCGCCCGGCAGCAGGGCGGCCTGGCCGATCGCCATCAGGTCCATCACGGCGATATGGGAGGTGAGCTTCAGCCGGTCGATGCCGGCGACGCCGACGCCGCGTTCCTTCAGTTCGCGCACCAGCGCCTCGACGAACGCGTTGCGCCGTTGCACCAGCACCATGATGTCGCGCGCCGCCACGCGCCGGTTCTGCGACGGCAGCTCGTCGCGGTCGATCTGGTGCCGGATATGGGCGGCGATCAGGCGCGCCAGGCGGCGTTGCGGTGGCAGCGCGCCTTCCTGCTCGGCGGGATCCTGCCAGGGGTCCGGCTTCTCGTCGGGCAGCGGCTCGACCAGCGGCCACAGCTCGACCCGTCCGGCTTCGCCCAGGCGCACGGCGCGGTGCTCGATTGCGTTGTCCTCGTCCTCCGCCACGCCGTCGCGGGCGCTGCCGGCGGCGAAAACCAGGTCGACCGCCTGCAGCACTGCCGCGGTGGAGCGGAACGAGGCGATCAGCGGCACGTCCTCGAAATCCTCGTGCGCCTCCTGGATGCGGTCGCGGAAGAAGCGATGCATTTCGACGAACTTGGCCGGATCGGCGCCCTGGAAGGAGTAGATCGACTGCTTGAGGTCGCCGACCACGAACAGCGTGCGCTTCTGCGGCTGCGCCGCGGCGCCGGCGAAGAACTCGCCGGTGAGCCGCCGCACCACGTCCCATTGCTGCGGGCTGGTGTCCTGCGCCTCGTCGATCAGCACGTGATCGAAACCGCCGTCGAGCTTGTAGAGCACCCAGCCCGGCGCGCCGCTCTGGTCGAGCAGCGCGCGCGTGCGTTCGATCAGGTCGTCGTAGTCGAGCGCGGCGCGCTGCTGCTTGGCGCGCTCGAAGGCGCCGATCACGGCGAAAGCCAGTTTCAGCAGCGCCGTGCTGCGTTCGACCACGCCGGCGCTCAGCCGCTTGCGCTGCAGGGCGCAGAGCCGCTCGGCCTCTTCCGCCAGCGTCCGGCGGATATCGTCGCCGATCGCCTTGGTCGCCAGGCTGGCGCGCGGCTCGCCCTTCTGCGTCAGGAACTGGTTGCAATAGGCGGCCAGCAGTCCTTCGCGGTCCGCACCGGCGGCCAGCAGCTCGGCGATCGCCTGGCCGCGCCCCTGGTCGGTCTTGGCGCCCCGCGCCAGTGCGGCGCAGCAGGCGCGCAGGCGCTGCTCCAGTGCCGGCGGCGGGTTGCCCATCTCGGCCAGGATCGCCGCCTCGCTCTCGCCCGGCTTGAGGCCGAAGAGTTTGGCCAGCCGGGCCAGGTATTGGCGTTCGCCGCCCGGCTGGGCCAGTACGGCCTGCAGGGCGGTGCGCCGCGACAGCACCGCCTGCAGCAGATCGGCGAAGCGCGTGCCATCGACCCGCGCCGCCACCACGCGCAGCGCCTGCGCCAGCGCGGGCTCGGTCTCGGCCCGCTCCAGCACCTGATCGCGCGCCGCCAGCAGCAGGTCGGCGGCCTGCGCCTCGTCCAGCACCTGGAAATGCGGCGGCACCTGCGCTTCCAGCGGGAAGCGCTGCAGCACCGCCTGGCAGAAGGCGTGCAGGGTGACGATGTAGATGCCGCCGGGCTCGTCCAGCACGCGGGCGAACAGGCCGCGGGCGCGCGCCAGCGCATCGCGCGTGATGGCGGCCGGTACGATCTTGCCCAGTTCGACGCGCAGCGCCGCTTCGTCCAGCCGGCTCCACCGGCCCAGCGCGGCGGCCAGCCGGTTGCGCATCTCCGCCGCCGCCGCCTTGGTGAAGGTGAGGCAGAGGATCTTCGACGGCGGCGTGCCCGACAGCAGCAGGCGCAGCAGCCGGTCGGTCAGCACCTTGGTCTTGCCGGTGCCGGCATTGGCCGTCACCCAGGCCGAGACCTGCGGGTCGATGGCCGGGCGCTGGGCCGCCCCGGCGCGCTCGCGCTCGCGCTGCTGGCGGCGGGCCATGGCGGCGGCCGCAGTCGTCGCCCTGGCTCACCCTCCCTTCCGCCACCCCCGCCAGGGGGTCGGAGTCGCCAAAGCCGGCGAAATCGGGTCGCGGCTGCGACAGATAGGGCGGGCGCGCATCGTCGTAGCGGGCGATGCGCTCGACCAGTCCCTGCTCGGTCAGGCGCAGCAGCGTGGCGGCGGCGCTCTCGCCCGGCCGGCCGCGCTCGGCCATGCGTTCGGCAAGCTTCTTCGCTTGCAGCACGTCCTCGATGTCACCGCCCTCCTGCGTGCCGCGCAGGCGCCAGTAGCTGAGCCGCGCCGCCCGGCCCTGCACGCGCGCGCCGCCGTCGGCGGCGAAGCCGGCGGGGCCGGCGGCGATCAGCGCCTCCAGCGGCAGTTGCGGGGCATAGCCCGCCGCCACCTCGTCGATCGAGGGCGAGGTGCCGGTCTTGTAATCGATGATGTCGAGCGTGCCGTCGGCCAGGCGGTCGATGCGATCGGCCCGGGCGCGGACCGTGAAGGCGCCGGCAGGCCCGCGCCATTGCATCTCGCCCATGGCTTCGGTCAGCGCCAGGGCGACGTTCTCCTGCTGCCGCTCGAGCTGGGTGGCGACGAACCAGCGCGCCACGCGCTCGAAGCGCGGCCACCAGAAGGCGCGTTCGGCGGGACGGTCGAGCAACTGGCGGAAACGCTCGCGGCCCAGCGCCAGCAGCGCCTGCTCCGACTGCGCCGTCACGCGGCCGGCATGGGTGCGCAGGAATTCGTCCAGCACGTCGTGCATCAGCGTGCCGCGATCGCGCGCGGTGGGATCCATGTCGAGCGGATCGAGCACGCGCAGTTTAAGAATGTCGCGGGCATAGAGCGCATAGGGATCGCGCCGCCACAATTCCACCGACGTCACCGACAGCGCGCGCGGGCGGGCGGCCAGCGGCGGGGTCGGGCGCGGCGGTCGGACGGGCGCGACGGCAGCCGGCCGGTCGAGCGCATCGGCCCAGTGCAGCCAGGGCGCGCCGGCACGCCGGTCCGGCGCCTGTCCGCCATCGCCCAGCAGCGCCTCCAGCCGCGCCAGCCAGCGCGCCTTGACGGTGGGGGCACCCTCGGCGCGTTCGGCCCGGGTCAGCACCACCTGCGGCGCGCTGGCCGCCTGCACGAAATCGTGCGCCGCCAGGCCGATGCGGCGTTCGGGCAGCGGCAGGCCCAACTCCAGGCGCATCGGCCGCGTCAGCCACGGGCCGGTATCGACCAGCGGCGGCCAGCTCCCTTCGTTCAGCCCGCCCAGAATCATCAGGTCGGCGCGCTGCAGGCGGGCTTCCAGCGGCCCCCAGATGAACAGGCGCGGATGCAGGCCGCGGCGCGGGCGCACCACCTGGGCGCCGGCCAGTTCGGCGAACAGCCCCGGCCAGTCCGCGCCGCGCACGGACCCGAAGCTGGTGCCGCGCGCGATCAGTTGCGCCATCAGCTCGGCCGCCGCCAGGCCGGCATCGCCGCGCCACAGCAGGCGGTCGCCCGGCGCGGCATCGCTGGCGGCGACGGCTTCGCCCGCTTGCGCCAGGGCGCGCGCCAGATCGGGCACGCCGGCCGTCTCGCCGGCCATGGCTTCCCGCAGCGGCGCCAGCGCCCGCTCCAGCCGCGCGATCAGGTCCATCAGTCTGCCGAACAGCGCATCGGCCTCGTCGAACCGCCCGGCCACGGCGCGGCGCAGGCCGTCGGCGCCGGCATCGGGGCGTGGCCCGCGCAGCACGCGCCGGTCCAGCAGCCGCGCCTGCTCGCGCAGCTCCTCGCGCGCCAATCCCAAGGCGCATAGCGGATGCTGCAGCAGCGCCAGCAGCGGCACCGGCGCCAGCGTGTTCTCGACCGCCTCGCCGATCAGCCGCAGGAGCACGGCCGGCGGCGTGTCCATCAGCGGCGTGCCGGCGGAATCGTCGATGGCGATGTCCCAGCGCCGCAGCTCGACGGCGACGCGGCGCGCCAGGTCGCGATCCGCCGTCACCAGGGCGGCGCTGCGCCCCGGCATCTCCAGCGCCTCGCGCAGGCGCAAGGCGATGGCCAGCGCCTCGGCCTGCGGCGTGGGGCATTCCAGGCGCGCCATGCCGTCCAGCCCGTCGAGCGGCACCGGCGGCAACGCCGCCTGTTCGGTGGCCGGCTGCAGCGCCTGCGACCACAACCGCACCCGCGCCGCTTGCGCGCCGGCGATGCCGGGCGCGGGCCAGTCGGCGACCTGGCGGCGCGCCAGGCCCAGCGCTTCGAGCAGCAGGCGCAGGCCGAATTGCGGATGCGGCTGCTCCAGCGCCGCCCATTGCTCCTCGCCGAGATGGCGGTCGAGCCCGGGCAGCACCACCGCGCCGCACGGCAGGCGCGCGATGGCGGCCAGCAGATCGCGCGTGGCGGGAATCGAGCCGGTGGAGCCGGCGGCGATCACCGGATGCGGCGGCGGCGACTGGCGCCACAGTTCGGCCTGGCGGCGCAGCAGCAGATTGCGCCGCGCCGCCGGATCGAGCGCGTTGCGCTCCTGTAGGATTCGCGGCCAGTGCTCGGACAGGATCTTGAGGAATTCGAGCGTGATCTGCCAATGCGCGGCATAGCGGTCGGGCACCAGGCCCTCGAGCCGGTCGATCGCGACGTCTTCGATCTGCAGCGAATCGAGCAGGCGGGCCAGTTCGCCCGCCAGCGCCGCCGCCTGCGCGGCGGTGGCGACGCCCCATTGTTGCGCGCCTTCGGCCTTGGCGCGCCGCAGAACGAGCTGCGTCAGCAGCCCCAGCCGTTCCATCGCATCGAGCGCGGGCGGGATCGCCGCGTCGAGCGTCTCGCCGATGCCGTCGGCCAGGATCAGCTCGTCCTCCTCGACGTCGCCCAGCGGCGCCAGGCGCGGCAGCAGCAGGGCCTGTCCCGCGCTCTGGCGCAGGAACGCCTCGCGCAGGGCGCGCGCGGCGCGCCGCGTCGGCAGCAGGATCAGCACGTCGGCGAGTTTCTCTGGTGTCGCGCCGTAACGGTGCAGGATGCCGGCGGCCAGCGCGTCGGCGAAGGGCAGGGCGGCGTCGATGGAGAAGACGCCTTGCAGGGCGGTCTTCGCCGCCTGGCTCACGGGCCGATGCTCTGGCGCGGGCGGCCGGTCAGCAGCTCCTCGGTGGCGCTCACCGCCTCGGGCGTGCCGACATGGTACCACTCCCCGTCATGGCGCATGCCGAACAGCCGGCCGTTCTCTTCCGCCCGGTCGTAGAGCAGGCGCAGCGAGAAGGGCCCGTCGGGCGCGGCCTTGAACAGCCCCGGCGTCAGGATCTGCGCGCCGGCATAGACGAAGGGGGCGATGGTCTCGCCGCGGCGGCGCCGCAGCGCTCCGTCCGGGCCCATGAAATAGTCGCCCACGCCCTCGAAGCCGTGGGCGATGACCATGGGATGCAGCAGCAGCAGCGCGTCCATGCGCGCGGGATCGAAGCTGTGCGCCAGCCGCTTCAGCATCGGCCGCGGCCCGTCCAGCCACAGCGCATCGCAATTGACGACGAAGAACGGATCGGGGCCGAGCAGCGGCAGCGCCTTTTTCACCCCGCCGCCGGTTTCCAGCAATTCGGTCTCGTGCGACAGCGCGATCCGCGGCGCGGCGCGCCCCGACAGGTGCTTCTCCATCATCGGCGCCAGATGATGGACGTTGACGACGCAATCGGCGACGCCCGCCTCCTGCAGCCGGTCCAGCGCGCGGTCGAGCAGGGCGCGGCCGGCGACCTCGATCAGCGCCTTGGGCCGGCTGTCGGACAGCGGCCGCATGCGCTGGCCCAGCCCGGCCGCCAGCACCATGGCGCGGGGGGGAACGGGTATGCCGCTCATGCCGCCCCCTGGCGCTGGGCGGTGGGGATGTGGCGGTCGACGAACCGGCGCAGCGGCGCCAGCGCCTCGTGCCGCAGGGCGCGCTCGAACAGGCGCCACAGCCGCGGCAGATGCTGCAGGTAATGGCCCTTGTCGTCGCGCAGTTTCAGCCGCGCGAAAACGCCGATCACCCGGCTATGGCGCTGCGCGGCGCAGATCGCCAGGGCGGCCAGGAACTCGAGGCGGTCGGCGGGGGCGAGGGAATTCAGGTAGCGGTCGAGCATGGTGCGATAGAGAACCGGATCGATGTCGCGACGGGCGTCCTCGATCAGCGACGCCAGATCGTAAGCGGTCGCCCCGCGCGCCGCATCCTGAAAATCCAGCAGCCCGCAGCGGCGGATGCCGGCGCGATCGGGCAGCAGCATCAGGTTGTCGACATGGTAGTCGCGCAGCACCAGCGTGCGCGGGCCGGCGTCGAGTGCGGGCAGCACCTGCCGCCACAGCGCGCGATATTCCTCGCACAGCGCGGCATCGGCCGGCGTTCCGGTCGCCAGACGGGGATACCACTCCATCAGCAGCCCGGCCTTGTCGGCCATCTCCTCGGTCTCGTAGCGCGGCAGACCGGGCAGCAGCGCGCGGCTGGCGGGGATCTCGTGCAGCGCCAGCAGCACGTCGACCGCCAGCGCGTAGAGTTCGCGTTCGTCGGCGCCCTCTTGCAGGGCGCGCGAATAGGTGAGGTCGCCGAAATCCTCCAGCAGCAGGAAGCCGTGTTCGGCGTCCTCGCCCAGCACGCGCGGCACGGAGAAGCCCAGCCCGTCGAGATGGCGGGCCAGCCGGGCGAAGGGGCGCACGTCCTCCTGCGGCGGCGGCGCATCCATCAGCACCAGCGAGCCCGACGGCGCGGCCAGCCGGAAATAGCGGCGGAAGGAGGCATCGCCGGCCAGGGGCGCGATGCGGGCATCGTGCAGGCCCTGCCGCGCCAGGAAATCCTGGCGCAATTGTGCGCGTTCGCTCATGCCAGCGCCTGCAGCCGCTGCGCCCAGTCGCCGCCGCCGGCCAGTTCGGCGCGCCGGCCTTCGCCTTGCGCCTGCAATCTGACGTCGAGCCGTTGCGCGGGCAGCAGGCGGCCCAGCCGCTCCGGCCATTCGATCAGGCTGGCCGCTTCGCCCAGCGCCTGCTCCAGCCCCAGCTCCCAGGCGTCTTCCGGCTGCTTCAGCCGGTAGAGGTCGAAATGCCAGACCGCCAGCGCGGGGAACTCGTAGATTTCGACCAGGGTGAAGGTGGGGCTGGGCACGTCCATCGCGGGATCGCCGGCCAGCGTGCGCAGCAGCCCGCGCGCCAGGGTGGTCTTGCCCGCCCCCAGATCGCCCTGCAGCGCCACCACGTCGCGCCGGCGCAGCAGCGGCGCCAGCCGCGCGCCCAGCGTCTCGCTGGCCGTTGCATCGGGCAGGTCGATGGTTCTCAAAAGCGGCAGGGCCGGCATGCGCCCGGTTGTAGGGCGCAAGCGGGACGCAGGCAACAGGCGCGCGTTCTTGAAATGCCCCAACTGCTTCCCGCTGGTTCATCTATTGCGTCCCAATTCCGTCATGGCCCGGCTTCGACCGGGCCATCCATATCTGCTGCGCTATCGCCCTCGACCGGAAGGTGAAGGCGCCGGCATCGACATGGGTCGCCCGGTCAAGCCGGGCGATGACGGCCAAGACTAGAATTGCCCTAACTGTTTGGCGCTGTTCCGTCCCAATTTCGTCATGGCCCGGCTTCGACCGGGCCATCCATGCCTGCTGCGATATCGTTCTCGACCGGAAGGTGAGGTGCTGGCATCGACATGGGTCGCCCGGTCGAGCCGGGCGATGACGGCTAAGGCTAGTAGCGATAGTGGTCGGGCTTGAACGGGCCGGCTTCGGCGACGCCCAGGTACTGCGATTGCTGTTTGGTCAGCTTGGTGAGATGCGCGCCGACCTTGGCCAGATGCAGACTGGCGACCTTCTCGTCGAGATGCTTGGGCAGGGTGTAGACCTGCTTCTGGTACTTGCCCTGGTTGGTCCACAGCTCGATCTGCGCCAGCACCTGGTTGGTGAAGGAGGCGCTCATGACGAAGCTGGGATGGCCGGTGGCGTTGCCCAAATTCACCAGGCGGCCTTCGGACAGCACGATGATGCGCTTGCCGTCGTTGAACTCGACCTCGTCGACCTGCGGCTTGACGTTGTGCCACTTGTAGTTCCTGAGCGCCCCGATCTGGATCTCGCTGTCGAAATGGCCGATGTTGCAGACGATGGCGCGGTGCTTCATCGCCCGCATGTGGTCGATGGTGATGACGTCGATGTTGCCGGTGGCGGTGACGAAAATGTCGCCGACCGGCGCGGCCTCGTCCATGGTCACCACCTGGTAGCCTTCCATCGCCGCCTGCAGGGCGCAGATCGGATCGATCTCGGTCACCATGACGCGGCAGCCGGCGTTGCGCAGGCTGGCGGCCGAGCCCTTGCCGACATCGCCGAAGCCGGCCACCACGGCGACCTTGCCGGCCATCATCACGTCGGTGCCGCGGCGGATGCCGTCGACCAGGCTCTCGCGGCAGCCGTAGAGATTGTCGAACTTGGACTTGGTCACCGAATCGTTGACGTTGATGGCGGGGAACAGCAGGCGGCCTTCCTTGGCCATGATGTAGAGGCGATGCACGCCGGTCGTGGTCTCTTCGGTGACGCCTTTGATGGCGGTGCCCATCTTGGCGTACCAGCCGGGGCTGCTCTTCAGCTTCCTGGCGATGGCGGCGAAGAGGACGGTCTCCTCTTCATTGGTCGGCTTGGCGATGACGGAGGCATCCTTCTCCGCCTGCATGCCCAGATGCACCAAGAGCGTCGCATCGCCGCCGTCGTCGAGGATCATGTTGGGCGCGCCGCCATCGGCCCATTCGAAGATGCGGTGCGTGTAGTCCCAGTACTCCTCCAGCGACTCGCCCTTGACGGCGAAGACCGGCGTGCCGGCGGCGGCGATGGCGGCGGCGGCGTGGTCCTGGGTCGAATAGATGTTGCACGAGGCCCAGCGCACGTCCGCACCCAGCGCCTTCAGCGTCTCGATCAGCACGCCGGTCTGGATCGTCATGTGCAGCGAGCCGGCGATGCGCGCGCCCTTCAGCGGCTGGCTCCTGCCGAATTCCTCGCGCGTGGCCATCAGACCGGGCATCTCGGTCTCGGCCATGTCGAGCTCCTTGCGGCCCCACCCGGCCAGAGCGATGTCCTTGACCACGTAATCGTTCGCCATTTGCGCGCTCCCTGGGAAATCGGGGGGAAATCGGGTGCCCTGCGACGGGCTGCCGCAGGCTTATACCGGCGCGCCGCGCCAGGGACAACCGCACCCCTGCGGCAAACTTGCCGCATATAAGGCCCGCTTTATCCGCGTTTTTTCAGGAGGGCAGCACGAACAGCAGCAGCAGCGGCAGCATCGCGAAGGTCAGCAGCGTGGTGATCACCACCATGCCGGCGACGTCGGCCGGCTCGCGCTTGAAGCGGATGGCGAAGAGATAGTTGAACACCGCCGTCGGCATGCTGGCCTGGATGATCATCACGCCGCGCGCCGCGCCGTCGAGCTGCAGCGCCCAGGCCACCAGCAGGCCGATGGCGAAGCCGCCGCCCAGCCGCAGCAGCGACAGCGCCAG
This sequence comes from Reyranellaceae bacterium, assembly GCA_050181585.1. Classification (GTDB taxonomy): domain Bacteria; phylum Pseudomonadota; class Alphaproteobacteria; order Reyranellales; family JAQSWP01; genus JAQSWP01. The sequence continues at coordinate 32,677 of JBFXDA010000013.1, read as the reverse complement.
CGCGCGCGGCAGGCGGTTGACCTTGAGCTGCGCCAGCGACACGCCCAGCGCGGTGACCATCAGCGGGATGGCGACGGCGCCCATCAGCGAGGTGGTGTTGTAGAGCCAGTCGGGCGAGCGCACGCCGGACAGCATGAAGGCCAGCCCGGCGATCAGGGCGTAGACGATAGGCGTGTGCAGCAGCCGCTTGATCGACCATTCGCCCGAGGCCATGGCCGCGCCGAGGGTGAACTGGCCCACCGCGTTGACGGTGAAGACGGCGATGGCCAGCGCCAGCCCGGCCTCGCCGAAGGCGAACAGGCACAGCGGCAGGCCGAGATTGCCGGTGTTGGGGAACATCAGCGCCGGCAGGTAGGAATGCGCCGGCAGTTTCAGCACCAGCAGCGCGATGCGGCCGATGACGGCGAAGCCCAGCCCGCACAGCACCGCCGCCAGGGCGAGCTGGCCGAAGGCGGCCGGGCTGACGGAGAGCCGGCTCAGGGTCGAGAAGATCAGGCAGGGGGTGGCGAGATAGGTGACGATCATCATCACCATCTCCGAATCGAACGGCCGGCCGGAGCGGGCCCAGTAATAGCCGATGCCGGAGAGGATGAAGACGGGGGCCAGGATGGCGAAAAGCTGGGAGACGACTTCCATCGTGCGGCGGCCGGTTGCGAGGCTGCCACAAAGCGCGCGACCGGCGGCGGAGTCAAGCGCGGCGGGCGATCAGGGCGCCGGATTGCAACGCTCCATGCCTTGAAGTTCGAGGGGCGCGTTGACGGCGGCGCGCGGGCGGATCACGCTTGGCGCATGGCCGCTACCGCCCCGTCCGCCGCCCAATCCGCGTCGCAGGTTTTCGTCCACGCCACCGCCGTGGCCATCGACCGCAAGGGCGTGCTGCTGCTGGGCCCGTCGGGCAGCGGCAAGTCCGACCTGGCGCTGCGGCTGATCGAGGCCGGCGGCCGGCTGGTGGCCGACGACCAGGTGATCCTGGCCCGCGCCGGCGACAGGCTGGTCGCCAGCGCGCCGCCGGCGCTGGCCGGGCGCATCGAGGCGCGCGGCATCGGCATCCTCGACCTCGACGGCAGCCGGCTGTGGCGCCGCATGCCGCTGGCGATGGCGGTCGAGCTGGTGCCGCCGGAGCGGCTGGAGCGCTTGCCCGAGCCGGCCGCGCGCGAATTTCTCGGCGTCGAGCTGAAGCTGATCCGGCTGGCGCCGTTCGAGGCCTCCGCCGTCGCCAAGCTGCGGCTGGCGCTGGCGCAGAAATATCCGCCGCGATGAGCGCGACATCCATGGGCACGACTCCATGAGCGCGACATCGGCGGGCGCGGTCGCGGGCAAGCGCCATGTCGTGCTCATCACCGGCCTGTCGGGCGCCGGCCGCGCCACCGCGCTCAAGGCGCTGGAGGATCTCGGCTTCGAGGCGGTCGACAACCTGCCGCTGTCGCTGCTGCCCGACCTGCTGCGCGGCAAGGCCGGCGCCGGCAGCCGGCCGTTGGCCCTGGGGCTGGACGTGCGCAGCCGCGATTTCTCGCCCGACGCCTTCCTGGCCGAGCTGGCCGGCCTGCGCGCGCAAGCCGATCTGGTGTGCGAGCTGGTCTTCCTCGACTGCGACGACGCGACCTTGCTGCGCCGCTACACCGAGACGCGGCGGCGCCATCCGCTGGCGATCGACCGGCCGGTGCAAGACGGCATCGCCGAGGAGCGCCGCATCCTGGCGCCGCTGCGCGCAGCGGCCGACCAGATCGTCGACACCTCGCAGCTCGGCCCGCACGATCTCAAGCGCCTGCTCTCGGCCGGCTTCGCGCGCGAGAACGCGCCGGGCCTGCGCCTGGTGGTGGTGTCGTTTTCCTACCGCAACGGTTTGCCGCGCGAAGCCGACCTGGTGTTCGACGCCCGCTTCCTCGCCAATCCGCATTACGTGCCGGCGCTGAAACCGCTCTCGGGACGGGACCGCGCGGTGCAGGAATACGTCGCGGCCGATCCCGACTTCCTGCCGTTCCTCAATGGAATCAAATCGTTGCTGGGGCCTCTCTTGCCCCGGTACGAAAAAGAGGGCAAGAGCTACCTGACCGTGGCGGTCGGCTGCACCGGCGGACGGCACCGGTCGGTATTCGTGGGGGAGACGCTGGCGGGCTGGCTCGGAGAACTGGGCAGGAACGTGACGCTGGCGCATCGCGATCTTCCGGCAGCGTCGCAGGACGGCAAGACCGGAAGCGGAGTGGGGTCGCAGGGAGTGATCGGATGATCGGCATGGTGCTGGTGACGCACGGCCGGCTGGCGGCGGAGTTCATCGCCGCGCTGGAGCACGTGGTTGGCCCGCAGCGGCAGGTCGGTGCGGTCTGCATCGGACCCGAAGACGACATGGAACAGCGCCGCCAGGAAATCCTCGACCGCGTCGCCGAATGCGACAGCGGCCAGGGCGTGGTGGTGCTGACCGACATGTTCGGCGGCACGCCGTCGAACCTCGCCATCTCGATCATGGACCGCGCCCGCGTCGAGGTGATCGCCGGCGTCAACCTGCCGATGCTGATCAAGCTCGCCTCCGCCCGCGCCGGCATGCCGTTGGCGCAGGCGGTGGCGGCCGCGCAGGAAGCGGGCCGCAAATACATCAACGTCGCCTCCAAGCTGCTGGCCAAGGAGGCTTCGTAAGCGTCATGGCCCAGGCGACGGGCGCGACGGCCGCTCTCAGCCGTACGGTCACCATCGTCAACCAGCGCGGACTGCACGCGCGCGCCGCGGCCAAGTTCGTGCGGCTGGCGACGCAGTACGACGCCGCCGTCACCGTCTGCAACGCCGACAACGAGGTCTCGGCCCTTTCGATCATGGGGCTGATGATGCTGGCCGCCAGCCCCGGCACCCAGATCACGCTGCGCGCCAGCGGCCGCCAGGCCGAAGAGGCGCTGACGGCGCTGGAGGACCTGATCTGCTCGCGCTTCGGCGAGGGCGAGTAAGGCGGCCTGATCCGCTCACACCGCCGGCAGCATGACGGTGAAGCGCGCGCCGGTGACGTTGCCGCGCTCGTCGCGGCGGTTGGCGGCGATGATGGTGCCGCGATAGGTCTCCACGATCTGGCGCGCGATCGACAGGCCCAGGCCGGAATGCCGACCGAACTGCTCGCTGCGCGGCCGCTCGGTGTAGAAGCGGGAGAACACCGCCTCCAGCTTGTTGTCCGGGATGCCCGGGCCCTCGTCCTCGATCATGGCGATGACCGAGCCGCCGTCGCGCGACAGCGTCACCGTGATGGTGCCGCCGGGCGGCGAGAAGGAGATGGCGTTGTCGATCAGGTTGCGGAACACCTGGCCCAGCCTGCCGTCGTGGCCCTGGGCGCGGAACGGGCCCTTGCCCTGCACCGCCAGCTCGATCGCCACGTCCAGCTTCTGCAGTTGCGCGCCGCGATAGATGTCGATCATCTCCAGCAGCAGCCGGTGCATGTCGACCGGCTGCAAATCGGCGCGCATCAGCTCGGCGTCCAGCCGCGAGGCGTCGGAAATGTCGCTGATCAGCCGGTTCAGCCGGTTGACGTCGTGCAGCACGATCTCCATCAGCTTGGCGCGCTGCTCGGGATTCTCCACCCGCGCCGCCGTCTCCACCGCCGAGCGCAGCGAGGTCAGCGGGTTCTTCAGTTCGTGCGCCACGTCGGCGGCGAAACGCTCGATGGCGTTCATGCGCTTCCACAGCGCCTCGGTCATGTCGCGCAGCGCCAGCGACAGATCGCCGATCTCGTCGCGCCGCTCGGCCAGGTCGGGAATCGCCGGCTTGTTGCCGTCGTTGGAGCGCACCCGCGCCGCCGCCGCCGCCAGCCGCCGCACCGGCTGGGTGATGGTGCCGGCGAGATAGAGCGACAGCAGGATGGTGGCCAGCAGCGCGATGCCGGCCACTTTCAGGATGTCGAGCCGCACCTGGCGCAGGCTGGCGCCGACCTTGCGGTCGTCGTGCGACAGCATCAGCGCGCCCAGCACCTCCTTGTAGCGCTGCACCGGCACGGCGACGGACAGGATGCGCCGGTCGCGCCGGTCGGTGCGGATGGCGCTGGTGGTGTTGCCGCGCAGGGCCAGCACCACCTCCTGGTAGTCGCGCGCGATCTGCACCGCCGATTCGCTGTAGGGCGTGTAGGTGCGGCGGTAGGACAGGAGCTGGTCGAACCATTCCGGGATGCGGTCGAAGCCGTCGGTCCAGCTCGGCGGCCGGGGCGGCGGCAGCTCGGCGACCTCGATGCGCTGCGCTCCCAGCCCGGGCAGGGTCAGCGAATCGGCGATCAGCTCGCCGGTGTTGACGAACAGGCGGGCGCGCACGCCGGTGGGCTGCACCAGCCGCACCACCATCTGGCGCGCCAGCTCCGGATCGATGCGCTCCTCGTTGGCCGAGATGCCGCGGGTGGCGCCTTCGCCCAGCCCGGCCGCCACCATCTCCGCCTGCACCCGCAGCGCGGTCAGCTCGCCCTCGATCAGCTCGTCCTCGTACTGGCCGAGGAAGATCACGCCGCCGGCCAGCAGCGCCAGGGGCAGCATGTTGAGCGCCAGGATGCGGCGCGTCAGGGGGGAGAAACGGCGGCGGCGGGCGGCGCGGGGCGGTTTCGCCGGCGGCGCGGGCGGATCGGCGTGGACGCGGCTCTGCGGCGGCTCAGGCGTCGCGGTAGCGGTAGCCGATGCCGTAGAGGGTTTCGATCTGGTCAAACTCGTCATCGACCTCGCGGAACTTCTTGCGCAACCGCTTGATGTGGCTGTCGATGGTGCGATCGTCCACGTATACCGTCTCGCCATAGGCCGCGTCCATCAATTGGTCGCGGTTCTTGACGTGGCCCGGCCGTTCCGCCAGCGACTTCAGGATCAGGAATTCGGTGACCGTCAGGGCCACTTCCCGGGCCTTCCAGGTGCACAGATGGCGCGAGGGGTCGAGCACCAGCTCGCCGCGCACGATGGCGTCGGTGGCCTTGGCGCCCTTGTCGCCGCCATTGTCGGAGCGGCGCAGCAGGGCGCGGATGCGCTCCAGCAGCAGGCGCTGCGAGAACGGCTTGGTGATGTAGTCGTCGGCGCCCATGCGCAGGCCCAGCACCTCGTCGATCTCGTCGTCCTTGGAGGTGAGGAAGATCACCGGAATGGCCGAGATCTTGCGCAGCCGGTTGAGCAGCTCCATGCCGTCCATGCGCGGCATCTTGATGTCGAGGATCGCCAGGTCGGGCGGTGCGGCGGTCATGCCCTCCAGCGCCTGCGCGCCGTCATTGTAGGTTTTGACGGCGAAGCCCTCCGCCTCCAGCGTCATGGCGACGGAGGTCAGGATGTTGCGGTCGTCGTCGACCAGGGCGATCGTCTTGCGCACGGTGGGGAACCTCTGCAGTTGCGGGCGGCCAGAAGCATAAGCCCAGTTGTGTCGGGATGATGGCGGGTCTGGGGCCGATTCGGGGGCCGGTCCGGGCCGATCCAAGTTTCGCGCCCCGGTGGCGGCGGGAACACACAATCATAGGGCCGGCGGGGGCGGCGGCAACCCCGGGGATGGGCGATTTGTCCGCTTGCACGGGGTGGGGCGCGGGAGTAAGGCAAAAACGGCTGCTCCTAGGCGCCCATGCGGGTAACTGACGGAACCGTCCGCCGCTAGCCTCGATCAAGGGAGCCTCGACCATGACCGTTTCATCCGACCAGATCGCCAATGCCCGCCACCTGCTGCGCGCCACCGACCGCGCCGCGCTGGCCACTTTGCTGCCCACGCCCCAGGGGCCGGCGCCCTATGCCTCGCTGGCGCTGATCGCCGTCGATCACGATCTGTCGCCGATCCTGCTGATCTCGCGCATGGCGGTGCACACCAAGGCGATCGAGAGCGATGCGCGCGTGTCGCTGCTGCTGGACGGCACCGCCGGCCTGGACCACGCCCTGACCGGCGCCCGGCTCAGCGTCATGGGCCGGGCGGTGGCGTCGGACGAGCCGCGCCTGCGCGCCCGCTACGTGGCGCGCCATCCCGACGCGGCCTCCTATGCCGGGTTCAAGGATTTCGGCTTCTACCGGGTCGAGGTCGAGCGCGCCCATCTGGTGTCGGGCTTCGGCAAGATCGACTGGATCCCGGCGGCGGAGCTGATGCTGCCGCAGGCGCTGGAGGAAAAGCTGGTCGAGCACGAGCCCGGCATCGTGCAGCACATGAACGAGGATCACGCCGAGGTGGTCGGCCTTTACGCCAGCGAGCTGCTGCAGCTCAAGGGCGCCAACTGGCGCATGACCGGCGTCGACCGCGAGGGCCTCGACCTGCGCTCAGGCGGCAGCGTGGCACGGCTGGCCTTCCCCGAGCCGGTGGCCGACGCCAGCGGCGCGCGCAAGGCGCTGGTGGCGCTGGTGCAGCAGGCGCGGGCCAAAGCCGCCGCCTGAGAGGCGTTGCCGCTCGGCGTCCCGGAAGCCAGCCATTCAGGCCGTCAGGGGTGGTGATTATTTCGGGGCGGCGGCGATGGGAAGGGCGGGCGCCGGCGGGAAGCGGCCGGCGCCAACGCCTTGCCGCGCGGCGCAAAACGGCGTTTCCCGGGCGTCGCGGACGATGGGCGCGAACCCTTTGCCGCCGCCCGCGTTTTGCCGCAATGCAGCGATTTTCTGCGCAGGGTCGGGCTATGCGCATTTATCCCGAAGCTGTGCCGAATCCGGCATGGCGAGCGCTTGCCGGGGGGTGGGTAGGCGGGTAATTTGCGCGCAATCTGAGCCCCGCAAAACGGTTGTTCATTTACCTCGCGTAACCCGGGAGAAGACGACGTGACCCATACGGGACCTGGCGCCGACGCCAAAGCGCTGGAAAAACTCGGCATTCGGAACAGCGCCAACGTCTATTGGAACCTGCCGGTCTCGACGCTCTACGAGCACGCCATCCGGCGTCACGAGGGCCAGGTGGTGGATGGCGGGCCGCTGGCGGTGCTCACCGGCGTCCATACCGGCCGCTCGCCCAACGACAAGTTCTTCGTCGACGAGCCCTCCAGCCGCGACCATATCGACTGGGGCAAGACCAACAAGCCGATCGCGCCGGAGAAGTTCGAGCGGCTGCTGTCGCGCATGCTGGCCTATGCCCAGCGCCGCGATCTCTACGTGCGCGACTGCTTCGCCGGCGCCGATCCGGCCTATCGCATCGGCGTGCGCGTCATCAACGAGACCGCCTGGCACAATCTGTTCGCGCGCAACATGTTCCTGCGCCCGACGGCCCAGGACCTGCCCGGCTTCAAGCCGGATTTCACCATCCTGCAGTTGCCCGGCTTCCAGGCCGAGCCGGAGATCGACGGCACCAATTCCGACTGCGCCATCGTCTGCGATTTCTCGCGCAAGCTGGTGGTGATCTGCGGCACCTGGTACGCGGGCGAGATCAAGAAGTCGGTGTTCACCATCCTGAACTACCTGCTGCCCGCCTCGGGCGTGCTGCCGATGCACTGCTCGGCCAATATCGGCCCGCGCGGCGACGTGGCGATCTTCTTCGGCCTGTCCGGCACCGGCAAGACGACGCTGTCGGCCGACGCCTCGCGCACGCTGATCGGCGACGACGAGCATGGCTGGTCCAACAACGGCGTGTTCAACTTCGAGGGCGGCTGCTACGCCAAGGTGATCCGCCTGTCGGCCGAGGCCGAGCCGGAGATCTACGCCACCACCTCGCGCTTCGGCACGGTGCTGGAGAACGTGGTGGTCGATCCCGCCACCGGCCTGCTCGACCTCGACAGCGCCAAGTTCACCGAGAACACCCGCGCCTGCTATCCGCTGGACTTCATTCCCAACACCTCGGAAAGCGGCCTGGGCGGCATTCCCGAGAACATCATCATGCTGACGGCCGACGCCTTCGGCGTGCTGCCGCCGATCTCGCGGCTGTCGCCGGAGCAGGCGATGTACCATTTCCTCTCGGGCTACACCGCCCGCGTCGCCGGCACCGAGAAGGGCGTCGGCAACGAGCCGCAGGCCACGTTCTCGACCTGCTTCGGCGCGCCGTTCATGCCGCGCCATCCCACGGTCTACGCCAAGCTCCTGGGCGAGCGCATGGCCCGGCACGACACCAAGTGCTGGCTGGTCAACACCGGCTGGTCGGGCGGCGCCTATGGCGTCGGCCAGCGCATGAAGATCGCCCACACCCGCGCCATGGTGCGCGCCGCGCTGGACGGGCGGCTGGCCATGGCCTCGACGGCGCCGGACCCGCATTTCGGCGTGCTGGTGCCGCAATCCTGCCCGGACGTGCCGGCCAGCGTGCTCAATCCGAAGGCGACCTGGAGCGACAAGGGCGCCTACGAAGCCGCCGCGCGCGACGTGGCGCAGCGTTTCCAGGCCAATTTCAAGCAGTTCGAATCGCATGTCGACGAGGACGTGAAGAAGGCGGCGATCCGCGCCGCCGCCTGATCCGCCGCGCCCGGCCGCATTTCGCCCTTGAAGAACCCGCCGGCACCGGCGGGTTTTTCGCTTTACGGGCGGGTTGCTTCTGCCGGCCTCAGGCCGAGGCCGCCGCCGCCCGGCGCAGGCCGATATTCTCGATCATGCCGCGGGCGATCTCGCGCTCGCCCATGATGACGACATTGGCGCCCATGCCGGTGAGGTGATCGACCTCGGCGTCGGAATGGGCGCGGGCGATGATGTGGATGCCGGGATTGGCCAGGCGCGCCTGGTGCACGATCTGGCCCGCCTCGAAGGCATTGGGAATGGCGACCACGAGCTGCTGCGCGGCCGGCAGATTGGCCACCGTCAGAAGCTCGGTCCGCGCCGCATTGCCCACCACCACCGGCGTTCCCGCGTCCTGCAACTGCGCCACCAGCTTCTCGGAATCCTCGATCACCACGAAGGGCAGGTTCTGCCGCCGCAGCGCCGCCCCGACCAGGCTGCCGACGCGCCCGTACCCGACCAGCACGGTGTGGCCGGTCAGGGTGACGGCCGGCACCACGTCGTCCTCCGGCGGCGGCGGCGCCACTTCGTCGGCCGGCGCCGGGGCGGCCCCGGCCCGCGCCGCCATGCGGCGCTCCAGCCGCGGCTTCAGCCAGTCGATGGCGTAGAACAGGAACGGGTTCAGCATGATCGACAGGATGGCGCCGGCCAGGATGAGGTCGCGCGCTTCTTCCGGCAGCAGCTTCAGCTTGAAGCCCAGCTCAGCCAGGATGAAGGAGAACTCGCCGATCTGGGCCAGGCTGGCGGAGATCACCAGCGCCGTCGCCAGGGGATGGCGGAAGGCCAGCACGATGGCGAAAGCGGCGACCGACTTGCCGATGACGATGATGAACAGCGTGGCCAGGATCGGCAGCGGCTCGTGCAGCAGGCTGAGCGGATTGAACAGCATGCCGACCGAGACGAAGAACAGCACCGCGAAGGCGTCGCGCAGCGGCAGGGATTCCTCGGCGGCGCGATGGCTGAGCTCGCTTTCGCTCATGATCATGCCGGCGAAGAAGGCGCCCAGCGCCAGCGACACGTCGAAGAGCTGCGCCGCGCCGAACGCCACGCCCAGCGCGATCGCCAGCACCGAGAGCCGGAACAGCTCGCGCGAGCCGCTATGGGCCACGAAATGCAGCACCCAGGGCACCACGCGCCGGCCGACCACCAGCATCAGCGCCACGAAGGCCACCAGCTTGGCCATGGTCACGCCCAGCACGCCCCACAGGCCCAGCCCCAGTTCCTTGGCCACCGGATCGGCCGCCGCGGCGGGCTCGACCGGTTCGCCCTTGATCAGGCTGGCGATGGCCGGCAGCAGCACCAGCGCCAGCACCATGGCGATGTCCTCGACGATCAGCCAGCCGACGGCGATGCGGCCGCGTTCGGTCTCGATCAGCCGCCGTTCCTGCATGGCGCGCAGCAGCACCACGGTGGAGGCCACCGACAGCGCCAGGCCGAACACCAGGCCGGCGCCGGCATCCCAGCCCAGCAGCCAGGCCAGGCCGAAGCCCAGGGCGGTGGCGACGCCGATCTGCGCCACCGCGCCGGGGGCGGCGATGGCCCGCACCGACAGCAGATCCTTCAGGGAGAAGTGCAGGCCGACGCCGAACATCAGCAGGATGACGCCCAATTCGGCCAGCTCGGTGGCCAACGCCTGGTCGGCGACGAACCCCGGCGTATAGGGCCCGACCACGACGCCCGCCAGCAGATAGCCCACCAGAGGCGGAATCCTCAGCCGATTGGCGATGGCGCCGAAGATGAAGGCCAGCCCGAGACCCATGACAATGGTGGCTATGAGCGGCGTGTGATGCGGCATGCGGCGGTCGGACCTCTTCCGGTGTGGCGGGCCGGGCGACGGCTCCGAAAGCGCATGCGAAACCCGACATTTCCATTATGGGGCATCGCTTTGCCGCTCGCCAAGCTTTCGACGGACGATGCGGCGAATTTTCACCGCCGCCGCACCCCGTCGAGAAACGCCTGCGCCAGCGGCGACAGCGAGCCGCCGTCCGGATGGAACGCGTAGACCGTCATGATCGAGCGCCGGCCGATATGGCTGTCGATCGCCGCCAGCGTTCGGCCCGAGCCGCCGGCCGCGTCGGGCAGCACCGAGCCGCCGACGCTGCCGCGCAGGCTGAACACGGCGTCCGGCCCGCGGCGCTCGAGCCGTTCTTCCCGCACCTGCATGCCGATGTGCGCCGCCCATTGCCGCGCCGCCGCCGCCGCCAGCGCCGCCGGGTCCTGCGCGCCGGCGGTCGCCAGGCGCAGGCAATCGGCGCGCAGCGCGGTCAGCGATTCCAGGTCGGCGTACACGGCCACCGCCGCGGCGGGGGCGTCGTCGGGCCGCCGCTCGAAGACGTCGCCGCGCAGGCGGCCCGAATTCGGCGGTCCGGGGAAACGCGCGGCGAACTCGCAGCCCGGCGCGGAGAACAGCGTGTAGCGATGGACGCCCAGGCCGATGCCGGTCTGCGCCGACCAGCCCAGCATGGCGAAGGAGGCGCCGGCATAGAGCAGCAGGCCCGCCGTCAGCCCGGCCCGCCACGCCGGCCCCCGCCAGATGCGGCTTTTGGCCAGCGCCAGGCTGATCAGCCCGCCGCTCGCCAGTCCCAGCGCCAGCAGGCCCAGCTCGTTGATCAGCCCGGCAAGGTGATAGGGCGCGAACCAGAGAACGACCCGGCCGGCGAATTGCAGCAGCGCCAGGCCCGCGCCGAGGATCAGGGCGAGGGTCCAGAAACCTCCCGGTCTTGCCGCGCGGTCCATGCCCCATAGTGCGCGCGCCGGCGGGACTTGGCCATGGCGAGCGGATCGGCGGGTTTCGACGGCATCGCCCGCGATTCCGTCAGGCCCTGATTTGCTCTAGGGTGACGGCGGAGCCGCCCACCGATCCCATGGTCCAGACCCTCGTCGAGCCCAAGCCCCGCCACGTGCACGCGCCCCAGCACGCCGCCCGCCAAGCGGGGGAGCGGCGCCGCTTCACCGTTCCCATCGGCGTGGTGCTGTCGCTGTCCTTCGTCGCCCTGACCGCGCTGTCGGGCCTGGCGGTGGTGCTGGCGCTGCGCGGCAGCCTGAGCACCACGACCGGCCTGCTGCGCGAGCGCAGCGAACAGGTGGTGCAGAACGTCGAGCTGCGCCTGCGCGACCATCTCGAGCCGGTGCGGGCCCAGGCGGTGTTCATCGCCGCCGCCCTGATCGATGGCCGGCTCGATCCCAACAACGAGGAGGCGATGAACGCCTGGCTGACGGCCGCCCTGGCCGCCACGCCGCAGGTCAGCGCCCTGAGCTACGCTTCGGCGGAATGGAACGCCGTGCGCGCCCAGCACGACGACGACGGCCAGACCCAGGTGGTGCGCGTCGACATGCGCAACATCGCCAACGTGCGCGAGATTTTCGGCCAGGCGCGCAGCGCCACGACGCCCTATTGGGGCAGCCTGCTGTGGAGCACGGATCTGGGCATGCCGATGGTCAATCTGCGCGTGCCGGTGCGCCGCGATGGCGAGTTCGTCGGCGTGGTCGTGGCGCTGGTGTCGATGCGGCGGCTGTCGAGCATCGTGGCGGAGCTCTCGCCGCTGGACGGCGGCAGCTTCGTGCTCTACGACAGGGACTTCGTGCTGGCCCATCCGCGCCTGACCGATGCCAACAACCTGCTGCTGCTGCCGGGCCAGGTGCTGCCGCGGCTGGAGCAGGTCGGCGATCGCGTGCTGACCGGCCTGTGGTCGCCGCCCAGCGAACGCACCCAGCGGCTGTTCGGCGCGAATGCCGAGAACATCCATATCGCCAATGTCGACGGCCAAGAATACGTCTACGTCTATCGCGACGCCATCACCATGGGCGGCAAGCCGGTGACGGTGGGCGCCTATTTCCCCGCCCAGCAGATCGACGAGGCGATCGCTTCGCTGCGCAACGGCGCCATCGGCGCGGCGGCGGCGCTGGTGGTGGCGCTGGCGTTGGGCATCCTGCTCGGCCGCGCCATCTCCCGCCCCATGGTGCGGCTGGAGACCGCGGCCGACGAGATCCGCGATTTCAAGTTCGAAAGCCCGCCGCTGCCCCGCAGCCGGTTCGAGGAGATCGACCACGCCAACGCCGCGGTCAACGCCTCGCGCGAGGCGCTGCACTGGTTCTCCACCTTCGTGCCGCGCAAGCTGGTGACGCGCCTGCTGGCCGAGGGCGAGACGACGCTGCAGTCCAAGCGCCGCGACGTGACGGTGATGTTCACCGACATCGTCGGCTTCACCATGGAGGCCGAGGACCTGCCCGAGGCGGAAACCGCCGCCTTCCTCAACGAGCATTTCGCCATCCTGGCGACCTGCATCGAAGAGGAGGGCGGCGTCATCGACAAGTTCATCGGCGACGCCATCATGGCGACCTGGGGCGCCATCAAGCGCATCCCCGACCACGCCGACTGCGCCATGGCCGCCTCGCTGGCCATCGCCCGCGCCCTGCACGAGGACAATCTCAAGCGCGTGGCCGCCGGCCGCAAGCCGGTGCGCGTGCGCATCGGCATGCACACCGGCTCGGTGGTGGTGGGCAATATCGGCGCGCCCGAACGCATCAACTACACGGTGGTGGGCGACACGGTGAACACCGCCCAGCGCATGGAGCAGCTCGGCAAGCAGTACATGGCGGCGGACGAGGAGGTCGTGGTGCTGGCCAGCGGCGCCACGGTCAAGGCGCTGACCGACCCTGCCCGCTTCGCCGACGTGCTCTGCGCGCCCGCCGAATTCCACGAAGTGCGCGGGCGCAGCGAGTCGATCGAAGTGCGCAAGCTGAAGCTGCCGTCGCCGGATTAGGCGGCCGCCGCCTCCGGCGTCGCCGGCTCCAGCCCGACGCGGCGGAAGCGGCCCGGCCCGACGCCGAACTGGCGGGTGAAGCGGCGGGTGAAGGAGGGCAGCGATTCGTAGCCGACGCGATGGGCGATCTCCGCCACCGACAGGCGCGTGTCGCTGAGCAGCCGGCGCGCCTTCTGCAGCCGCCATTCGGCCAGATAGCGCGCCGCCGGCATGCCCATGCGGACGCTGAACAGCTCGGCGAAGCGGCTGCGCGAGAGCCCCGCCTCGCGCGCCAGCGCCTCGACCGTCCAGTCGCGCTCGGGCGCGGCATGGATCGCCGCCAGGGCGCGCGCCAGGTTGCGATCGCGCAGGGCGGCGATGAAACCGGTGCTCGCCGCCGCCGACTGCAGCAGCGCGCGCACGCCCTGGATCAGCACGATGTCGGCCAGCCGGTCGAGGATGGCGCCGGCCCCGGGCAGGTCGGAGTGCGATTCGTAGCTCATGTAGCGCAGCGCGTCGGCCAGCCAGGTCTCGCCCAGCGTCTCGCTGGCGCGCAGCAGCAGCGCGGCCGGCAGCGCGCGCAGCAGCGCATGGTCGGCGCCGGGATCGAAGCGGCAGAAGCCGCAGATCATGCGCACGAAGCGCTCGCCCGGCCGCACCCCGACGCTGAGCGGGCCGGAACCGTCGAACTTCACCGCCTCGAGGATGCGCGGCAGATCGACCGGCTGGCGGCCGGCGGCGTCGCTCAGCACCTGCTCCGCCCCGTGCGGGATCAGCACCACGTCGCCGGCCGAGAGCAGGGTCGGCGCCAGGCTGCCGGGGATTTCCACCCAGCACTCGCCCTGCAGCAGCAGGTGGAAGCGCACCGTTCGGGGATCGCGCGGCACCCGGGCCGACCAGGCGCCGCCGAACTCGGCGCGGAAATAGAGGCTGGAATGCAGCCGCAGGGTGCTCAAGACGTCGCTGAGAATATCCATGCGGGATTTATAGCATTCGATCCTGGAGGGCCGGACGCCAGGATAAATATTGAAGCTATTTCGGCAATGACCGGCCGGCCGGGACCGGCCAAACTGACTCTGTCCTGCTATAACTCCATGACAGGTTAGACCATGACCCAGCGCAGCCGCCTCTACTCCTGGCGCGACCCCCAGGAGATGATCGCCGCCATGGGCAACCGCTCCGGCCTGGAGATCCTGCAGGCGGTGGCGCGGGGTGAGCTGCGGGCGCCGATCCAGGACACGCTGGACATGGATCTGACCAAGGCCGAGGCCGGCCGGGTCGAATACCAGCTCACGCCGCAGGAGTTCCATTTCAACCCCGCCGGCACGCTGCATGGCGGGGTGATGGCGACCATCGTCGATTCGGCCATGTCCTGCGCCATCTGGACCATGCTGCCGGCGGGCATCGGCTGGACCACCATCGAGCTGAAACTGGGGCTGGTGCGGACGGTGACCATCGAATCCGGCCGGCTGACCTGCGTCGGCACGCCGATCAATGTCGGCCAGCGCAGCAGCGCGGCCGAGGCGCGGGTGCACGACGCCAAGGGCAGGCTCTGCGCCTATGCCTCGACCACCTGCATGATCTTCCGCTAGGCGCGCCATGACCCGACCGATCGTTCTGATCCACGGCTCGCCCGGCGCGCCCAATGCCTGGAAGGGCGTGATCAAGGCGCTGGGCGCCGGCGCGCCCGTCGTCGCGCCCGTCCTCACGCCGGGCCTGCCCGACCACAACCAGCCCCAGCCGCCGCAACGGCGTGAGACGGCGGCGATGGCGGCAACCATCGTCGACGGGCTGGGGCCGCAGCCGGACGGCATCGTGCTGGCCGCCCATTCCTATGGCGGCAACGTGGCGCTGCAGATGGCGCTGGCCGGCACGGTGAAGGTGGCGGCGCTGGTCCTGATCGAGCCGGTGACGCTGGCGATCCTGCCGGCGCTGGGCGAGGCGGCGGCCTATGGCGAGGCCAAGACCCTGTTCGATTCCTATATCGCCAAGGCCAGGTCCGGCGCCAGCGATGCGGTCGGCATCATGATCGATTTCTGGTTCGGCGCCGAAGCGTTCGGGCGCATGCCGCCGGCGGTGCAGGATTTCCTGCGCAGCCAGACCGAGGTGAATGTGCGCGACGTGGAAGCCACGTTCCGCGAGCAGCATACGCGCGAGCGGCTGGCGGCGCTGGCGATGCCGGTGGTCGTGGCCTATGGCACCCGGAGCCCTGCGGTCGCGCGGCTGGTGGCGCAGCGCCTGGCGGCGACGGTGCAGAACGGCATGGCCGTTCCGCTCGAGGGCGCCGATCACGGCATGCTGGCCACCCACGCGTCGCAGGTCGCGGCGCTGATCGCGAACCGCCTTTAGGACAAACCACAGAGGCACAGAGACACGGAGGAGAATCGTCTCTGTGTTTCTGTGCCTCTGTGGTTAATCGGAGATTTTACTCCGCCGCCTGCGGCTGCGGCGCCGCGGCGATCAGGCGCTGGCGGCCGGGGAAGAACAGGGCGGCGACGCCCGAGGCGGCGGCGAACAGGGCCAGCACGACGAACACCTCGCGGAAGCCGCCGTTCTGCCCGTGCAGCCAGGCGATCAGCGGGATGGCGGTGGCAGCGGCGCCGAACGACATGATGTAGCGCAGCGCATAGGCGCGCGCACGCCACTCCGCCGGCGCGTAGCGCGCCACCATGGCGTCGTTGATCGGAATCTGGCCGAACACGGCGAACATCACGGCGAAGGCCAGGACCAGCAGGTTCCAGTCGGTGGCCCAGCCCAGCACCAGCAGCAATGGTGCCTGGGAAAGCGCCACCGGCAGGAAGACGGAGCGCAGGCTGAAGCGGTCGATCAGATTGCCGACGATGAGCTGGGCGATGGCGGCCAGCACGTAGACGCCGGCCACCAGCACGCCGATACCGAGCGTCGAGCCGGTCAGCGCGCCCAGGTTCTCCTCGAACACCTTGGGCATGGATTGCGTGGTCGAGGTGAAGATCAGCCCGCCGGCGATGGTGGTGGTGGAGAGGATGAAGAAGATGCGCTTGCCCATGGCGCGGTCGACCGGGATGGCGGCGACGGATTTGCGCCCGCCGACTTTGATCTCGTGCGGCACCAGTTTCCAGAACAGGAAGCCAAGCGCGATCGACAGCAGGCCGGGGGCGATGAAGGCGGCGCGCCAGTCGATCAGCCATGTCAGGCCGCCGGTGATCGCCGCGGCGAAGGCGATGCCGAAATTGCCGTAGAGCCCGTTGACGCCCAGCGTGCGGCCGACATTGGAGCTGTCCATCGCCAGCATCGCCAGCCCGACCGGATGGTAGATGGCGGCGAACACCCCGACCAGGGTCAGCGCGACGGCCAGCTCGACCGGCGAGGAGGTCAGCCCGGCCAGCACCAGCGACGCGCCGATGCCGAAGAAGAACACCAGCATCATGCCGCGCCGGCTCCAGCGGTCGCCCAGCCAGCCAGCCGGCAGCGAGAAGGCGCCGAAGGCGATGGTGCCGCCCAGCCCGTAGAGCAGCAGCGCGTTCCAGTCCATGCCGAAGACGCGCGCCAGCTCCAGGATCGCCACCGGGAAGATCGTGGTCGCCAGATGGTCGAGCCAGTGGCCGATATTGAGCAGGCGGTTCAGCGTCGATGGCCTGACGTCGGCGATGGGAGCGGCA
This sequence comes from Reyranellaceae bacterium, assembly GCA_050181585.1. Taxonomy (GTDB): domain Bacteria; phylum Pseudomonadota; class Alphaproteobacteria; order Reyranellales; family JAQSWP01; genus JAQSWP01. The sequence continues at coordinate 15,946 of JBFXDA010000013.1, read as the reverse complement.
GCGGGGGGTGCGGACATGGTTTCCTCCGGCCCTTTTCTACCAATCGGGATTCTGGCAGGCTTGCCACGAAATGCCAAAGACTGTCGCAAAACGGCCAGTACCCTCCGACCGCCGCCCGGCCGGCCACCCCGGCGAGAAGCGCGGCGCGCCCGCCGTGACCGGGCTGGCCAGCGACTATCGTCACGGCGCCAGCACCGGCTGGCACAGCCATTACCGGGCGCAGCTTGCCTTCGCCGTGTCCGGCGTCATGCATGTCGATACCGAGCAAGGCGCCTTCGTGGTGCCGCCGCAGCGCGCGCTGTGGCTGCCCGCCGGCATGCGCCATTGCATCGCCATGCACGGCGCGGTCGGCATGCGCACCATCTACGTGGCGCCCGAGCGGGCCCGCACGCTGCCTGCCCTGTGCCGCGTCGTCGCCGTCACGCCGCTGTTGCGCGAACTGGTGCTGGAAGCCGCGCGCCTGCCCGCCCACTATGCCGCCGACAGCCGGGCGGCGCGGCTGACCGCCCTGCTGCTCGACGAAATGCGAGCGCTGCCGATCCTGCCGCTGCATCTGCCGCTGCCCGAAGATCGGCGCTTGCGCCGCGTCTGCGACGCCATCCTGCAGAACCCCGCCCTCGATCTGACGCTGGCGGATCTGGCGCAATCGGCCTCGACCAGCCCGCGCACTCTGGCGCGCCTGTTCCGCAGCGGCACCGGTCTGAGCTTCGGCCAATGGCGCCAGCAGGCGCGGCTGCTGGCGGCGCTGCGCCTGCTGGCTTCGGGCGAGAAGGTGACGTCGGTGGCGATGGACCTGGGCTACGACAGCCCGTCGGCCTTCACCTCGATGTTCCGCAAAGCGCTGGGCGTGCCGCCGAGCCGGTATTTCGGCGAGACCTGATGCGGCCGCGTGCTCCTGCGGGCTTAAGGCTCACGTCATCTTCACCATGATGTGCCGGCGATAGCCCGGCTTGTCGTGCAGGCTGGCGTACCAGCGCGCCAGATGCGGCAGCTCGGGACGGTCCAGCGGCAGGGAGAACCAGCGATAGATCAGGCAGCCGACGGGCACGTCGCCCATGGTGAAACGCTGGCCGGCGACAAAGGCGTTGACGGCGAGATGGGCGTCGAGAACGGGCAGGACGGCGCAGGCGCGTTCGAACGCCTGGCGCATGAGGGCGTGATTGCGCTGCTCCGGCGGGATGCGCACATGACCCCAGAACAGGTCGCGGATGGGGTCGTTCAGCGTCGAGAGCTGCCAGTCCATCCAGCGCTCGGCGTAGCCGCGCTCGACCGGATCGGCGGGCCAGAATCCGTCGGCGCCGTAACGGGCGGCCAGGTAGCGCACGATGGCGTTGGATTCCCACAGCGTGACGTCGCCGTCCTGCAAGGTCGGCACCAGCTTGTTGGGGTTGAGCGCCAGATATTCCGGCGTCTGCGTGCCGCCGAAGGCGCCGCCCACCTCGATGCTCTGGTAGGGCCGGCCGCACAATTCGGCCGTCCATAGCACTTTCTGCACGTTGATCGAGTTGTGGCGGCCCCAGATTTTCAGCATGGCTTTACTCTATATTGACGCAACGGCGTTGCACATCGGCCGGGCCGTCAATGCGCCTCGGCCCAGCTCTGGCCGTGGCCGGTCTCGACCACCAGCGGGATCGACAGCGTCGCCACGCTCTCCATCACCTGCTTGATGGCATCGGCCGCCGGCTTCAGCTCCGTCTGCGGCACCTCGAACAGCAATTCGTCGTGCACCTGCAGCAGCATCCTGGTCTTCAGCCCGGCCTGCGCCAGTGCGGGCGGCAGGCGGATCATGGCCTTCTTGATGATGTCGGCGGCGCCGCCCTGCAGCGGGGCGTTGATGGCGGCGCGTTCGGAGAAGGAGCGGCGGGCGGGGTTCTTGTCGTTGATGCCGTTCAGGAACACCTTGCGGCCGAACGGCGTCTGCACGAAGCCGTTGGCGCGGCAATAGCTCTTGGTGCGCTCCATGTAGTCGCGGATGCCGGGATAGCGCTCGAAATAGGTCCTGATGTAGTCGCCCGCCTCCTTCTGCGGGATGCCGAGCTGGGCCGCCAGGCCGAAGGCGGAGATGCCGTAGATGATGCCGAAATTGATCGCCTTGGCGCGCCGCCGCACCATCGGGTCCATGCCCTTGACCGGGATGCCGAACACCTGGCTGGCGGTGATGGCGTGGATGTCCTGGCCGTCGCGGAAGGCCTGCTTCAGCGTCTCGATGTCGGCGACATGCGCCAGGAGTCTGAGTTCGATCTGGGAATAATCGGCCGACAGCAGCGTGTGGCCCGGCTCGGCGACGAAGGCCTTGCGGATCTTGCGGCCTTCCTCGGTGCGGACCGGAATGTTCTGCAGATTGGGATCGGTCGAGGCCAGCCGCCCGGTGGCCGCGCCCGTCATCTGGTAGGAGGTGTGCACGCGCCGGTCATTGGCGTCGATCTGCTGCAGCAGCGCGTCGGTATAGGTGCTCTTCAGCTTGGCGAGCTGGCGCCAGTCGAGCACGCGGCGGGGCAATTCGTGCTGCGTTGACAGCTCCTCCAGCACGTCGGCGCTGGTGGTGTAGGCGCCGGTCTTGGACGATTTTTGCCCGCCCGGCAGTTTCAGCTCGTCGAACAGCACCTCGCCGAGCTGCTTGGGCGAGCCGATGTTGAAGGGATGGCCGACCAGCGCGTGGATCTGCTTCTCCAGCTCGACCAGGCGTTCGGCGAAATCGGCCGACAGCCGCTTCAGTTCGGCCTCATCGACCTTGATGCCGGCCTGCTCCATATCGGCCAGCACCTGGATCAGCGGCCGCTCGTAGCGCTCGTACATTGTGGCCATGCTTTCGCCGACCAGTCGCGGCTTGAACAGCCGCCACAGGCGATAGGTGACCTCCGCATCCTCGGCCGAATAAGGCAGCGCCTTCTCCAGCGGGACCTGGTCGAAGGTGACGCGGTTGCGGCCGGTGCCGGTGACCTGGTCGTAGGTGATGGGCTTGTGGCCGAGGAAGAGTTCGGACAGCTCGTCCATGCCGTGGCCGTGCTTGCCGCCTTCCAGCACGAAGGACAGCAGCATGGTGTCGTCCACCGGCGCCATGTCGATGCCGTGCCGGCGCAGCACCTTCAGATCGTATTTCACGTTCTGGCCGATCTTCAGCACCGCATCGCTTTCCAGCACCGGCTTCAGCACGGCGACGACCTTCTCCAGCGGCAACTGGTTGGGCAGCAGCGCGCCCGCGCCGGCGCCGTCGAAATCGAACGTGCCCGCCTCGCCCGGCTTGCGATGGCCGATCGGGATGTAGCAGGCGCGTCCGTCGGGCAGCGCCAGCGACACGCCGATCAGGTTGGCTTTCAGCTCGTCCAGCGAATCGGTCTCGGTGTCGACCGTGACCATGCCCACGCGCATCGCCTCCGCCATCCAGCTTTCCAGCGTCAGGGCGTCGGCGACCAGCTCGTAGGGCGTCTGGCCGATCGGCGGCAGCTCGTCCTTGATCTCCTCGTAGTATTGCGTCTTCGCCGCCGGGCTTGCGGGCGCGGCATCGCCGTTCTGCGCCTTCTCGGCATTGACGGCGGCGACGCGCGCCTGGCGCTGCGTCTCGGTCTCGATGCCGTCCGACAGGTCGGGCGCCGGCGTGCCCGGCGGCGCGTCGCCGAAGCGCTCGCGGGCGCGCGGCAGGATGCGCTTGAAGCCCTGGAACTCCAGCCACGGGATCAGCACGGTGGGATCTGGATCGGTCTTGTCCAGCGTGTCGGCGTGCTGCGGCACCGGCACGTTATGGTCGAGCTGCACCAGCTTCTTGGAGATGCGCGCCAGCTCGGCATTGGCCTCCAGCGCCTCGCGCCGCTTGGGCTGCTTGATCCTGGCGGTGCTGGCCAACAGGGTTTCCAGATCGCCGTATTCGGTGATGAGCTGGGCGGCGGTCTTGATGCCGATGCCGGGCACGCCGGGCACGTTGTCGGTCGAATCGCCGGCCAGCGCCTGCACGTCGACCACCTTCTCCGGCGGCACGCCGAATTTCTCCAGCACCTCGGCTTCGCCGATCGGCCGGTTCTTGATCGGGTCCAGCATCTGCACGCCTTCGCGCACGAGCTGCATCAGGTCCTTGTCGGAGGAGACGATGATGACGTTGGCGCCCAGCGCGCGCGCCTGGTCGGCATAGGTGGCGATCAGGTCGTCGGCCTCGTAGCCCGGCAGTTCGATGCAGGGCACGTTGAAGGCGCGCACCGCCTCGCGGATCAGGGCGAATTGCGGCACCAGCTCCTCCGGCGGCTCGGGCCGGTGCGCCTTGTACTGGTCGTAGATCTGGTTGCGGAAGGTCTCGCGCCCGGCATCGAAGATCACCGCCAGGTGGTCGGTGGCGGCGTCCTCCATCAGCTTCATCAGCATGGTGGCGAAGCCGAACACGGCGTTGACCGGCGTGCCGTCGGCCCGCGTCATCGGCGGCAGGGCATGGAAGGCGCGGAAGATGTAGCCCGAGCCGTCGACCAGGTAGAGATTGCGCAGGTTGCCGAGCTTGGGCCCGGGCTTCGTTTCCGGCTTCCCGGCCGGGTTGTCAGGCTTGGAGGCGGTCTTCGCGGCGGTCTTGGTGGCTTTGGCGCTCATGCGGCCAGTTTACACCGGCGGTTTGCGCCGCTGCCACCACGGGGAAGGCGGGGAAATCAGTGGCCGTGCGCGTGGGCGCCGGCTTTCAGCACGTAGCGCCGGTCGCAATAGGGACAATCGACGATGCCGTCCCGGCCCAGGTTCAGCCACACCCGCGGATGGCCCAGCGCCCCGCCATTGCCGTCGCAGGCGACCTTGGGCGTATCGACTTCGATGATTTCGGGGGGCGGCGGTGCGGCCATGGGGATGCCTGTCGGCTGATGGGACGAATCGGCGCGGATCATAGCCGCCGGCCGCCGCAGATCAAGGCCGCCGGCAGATTGCTGGCGGCCTTGTTTTTGCCGCCGCGCTGGGCCAGCTTCCGGCCATGGACACCATGGTTGCGGAAAAACCCGGCCCGGCGCGGCCCCTGCCGGCGCTGGCGGTCGAGGTCAAGGGCCTGAGCAAGCGCTACAAGGCGCGCGGCGGCGGGCCGGCCCGGCTGGCGCTGGACAATGTCGATCTGGCGATACCGCGCGGCTCGATCTACGGGCTGCTGGGGCCCAATGGCGCGGGCAAGTCGACGCTGATCAACATCCTGGCCGGGCTGGTGGTGAAGAGCGCGGGCAGCGCGCGCATCTGGGACATCGACATCGAGCAGCAGCCGCGCAACGCGCGCGCCGCCATCGGCGTGGTGCCGCAGGAGCTGAACCTCGATCCCTTCTTCACCCCGCGCCAGGCGCTGGAATTGCAGGCCGGGCTCTACGGCGTGCCGCCCTCCCAGCGGCGCACCATGGAAATCCTGGAAGCGGTGCGGCTGACCGACAAGGCCGATTCCTATGCCCGCACCCTGTCCGGCGGCATGCGCCGGCGGCTGCTGGTGGCCAAGGCGCTGGTGCACAACCCGCCGGTGCTGGTGCTGGACGAGCCGACCGCCGGCGTCGACATCGAGCTGCGCCAGCAGCTCTGGGCCTATGTGCGCCAGCTCAATGCCAACGGCACCACCGTGCTGCTGACCACGCATTACCTGGAGGAGGCGCAGGAGCTGTGCGATCGCGTCGCCATCATCCATCTGGGCAAGGTGACGGCCGACGACACCACAAGGGCGCTGCTGGCCCGCCTGGACAGCAAGAAGGTGATCCTGCGCCTGGCGCGCCCCGTGGCAGCGCTGCCGGCGGCGCTGGGCCAGTGGCACGCCGATCTGAAGGAGCCGACTCGCATCGACGTCTCCTACCGGCCCAGTGCTGCCAACGTGCTGCAGATCGTGGCGGCAGCGCAGGCGGCGGGGCTGGAGATCGCCGACCTCGCCACCGAGGAAAGCGATCTCGAGGACGCCTTCGTCGCCCTGACGCAAGGCGCATGAGGCTGCTGCCCGCCTGGCTGTCCATCTGGTTGGTGGCGGCGCTGCTCGCGGCTTGCGCGCCGGTGATCGCGCCGCCCGGCCCGCCCGTCGTGGCGCCCGCGCTGCAGGACGACGCCATCGTCGCCGCCGACGGCTATCGCCTGCCGCTGCGGCGCTGGCTGCCCGAGGGCGAGCCCAGGGTCGTGGTGCTGGGGCTGCACGGGTTCGGCGACTATTCGCGGGCGTTCGAGAAGGCGGCACTGCTGTGGCGCGAGCAGGGCGTCGCCACTTACGCCTACGACCAGCGCGGCTTCGGCGCCACGGCGACGGCGCGGCGCTGGGCCGGCGTGGAGGCGATGATCGACGACCTGGCCGCGGCGCAGACGCTGGTCCGCCGCCGCCATCCGACGGCGAAATTCGTGCTGATGGGCGAGAGCATGGGTTCGGCGCTGGTAATGGCGGCGCTGGCGGGCGGCCATGTGCCCGATCCCGACGCCACCGTGCTGCTGGGGCCGGCGGCGCGCGGGCGCGAAACCCTGGGCGCGGTGGGGCGCAACGGGCTGTGGTTCATCGCCCATGCCATTCCCTGGTGGCCGGTCTCGACCGTCGGCATGAACTACAGCCCCTCCGACAATATCGAGATGCTGCGCGAGCTGTCGCGCGATCCGCTGGTGATCAAGTCGCCGCGCGTCGATCTGGTCTGGGGCCTGGTCGACGCCATGGATGCCGCCCTGGAGGCCGCGCCGAAGCTGAAAGGGCCGATGCTGGTCGCCTATGGCGCGCGCGAGCGGGTGGTGCCGCCGGCCATCATGCGCAATCTCGTCAAACGCTTTCCCGCCGACCCGGCCATCCGCTTCGCCGTCTACGACGAGGGCTACCATCTGCTGCTGCGCGACCTGCAGGCGGGGCGGGTGCAGGAGGACGTGCTGGCCTGGATGCTCGATGCCGCAGTACCTTTGCCTTCGGGCGCCGACCGGCGCGCGGTCGAATTCTTCGCCGAAGAGGAATGATGCGCAGCGCCTATCTCGCCGCCGCCGGCTTCGAGGCGCAATTGCGCGTGGAACTGGGCGAGCGCATCGTCGCCGAGCATGGCCGGCTGATGCTCTGCGACGGGCCCGCCACGCCGGCCGCCTGGGCCGCCAATATCTGGCAGGCGCCGCAGGAAATCGAGATCGCCTCCATCTCCGATGCCGCCGCCAGGCTGCGCGCCCTGCAGCGCAACTGGGCGCTCTACGCGCCGGCGCATTTCCGCCGCGCCCGCCTGATCGCCGAGAAGCTGCCGCATGTCTCGGCCCGGCCGCTTACGTTCCCCCAGCCCGCGCCGGCCGCGCCGCTGGGCTCCTGGACCCTGCTGGCGCCGGACCGGCTGCTAGTGTCGGCGCAATGTTCGAGCCCGTTTCCCAACGGCGAGGTCGAGTTCGTCGAGGACCGGTCGGGCCCGCCCAACCGCGCCTATCTCAAGCTGTGGGAGGCGCTGACGCGGCTGCGCCGCTATCCGCAGCCGGGCGAGCTCTGCCTCGATCTCGGCGCCAGCCCGGGCGGCTGGAGCTGGGTGCTGGCGAAGCTCGGGGCGCGGGTGATCGCCGTCGACAAAGCGAAGCTGGAGCCGCGCATCGCCGCCCTGCCCACCATCGAATGGCGGCAGGACAGCGCCTTCGCGCTCGATCCGGCCGCGTTCGGCGCCGTCGACTGGCTGTGCTGCGACGTCGTCTGCTATCCGGCGCGGCTTTTGAAGCTGGTGCAGCGCTTCCTGGCGCAGGGCCGGGTGCGCAATTTCGTCTGCACCCTGAAATTCCAGGGCGAGACCGATCACGACAGCGCCCGCGCTTTCGCCGCCATCCCCGGATCGCAGCTCTTCCACCTGCACCACAACAAGCACGAGCTGACCTGGTGCCTGCCGCGGCCGTGACGGGCGAACTTAGCGCAGGATCGAGATGAAGATCAGCGCCATGCCGACATAGCCGGCGAAGAAGGCCAGCGTGCGCAGATAGGGAATGCCGGCGATGTAGATCGCCGCATGCGCCACGCGGCCCCAGAAGAAGAGCTGCGCGCCCAGCACGGTCAGCGCGCCGAGCTTGCCCAGCCCGTGCGCCGCCAGCACCAGGGCGGCGAAGGGGATGAGGTTCTCGACCATGTTCATGTGCGCCCGCTTGGCGCGGCCGATCCAGCCGGTGGGCTCGGGCAGGCCCTCGCGGTTGCCGGCCATGATCGGCAGGCCCAGCTTCAAGGTCAGGGCGGTGGCGTAGGGCAGCACCAGCACCAGACACAGCGCCGCACTCCAGGCCAGCAGGACAAGTTCGGTTGCCATTGTCGGTCTCCCCGGTTCGGTTCGGTGGCGAGCACCAGGCCGATTCTGTCACGCATCCGCCGTCGCGCGCCGTTCACATTTGCCCGGAGCTTGTGGATGACGTGCGGCGCTGCGGCAAGGCCGGCTGGCGCGGCGGATAAATCCATCGGACGGGCGGCATGGCGGCGATTGACCTTTGCCGGTGCGCCCGGGAGACTGCGGCGGGGGAAACCATGACGCAGCCCGCCTGGCCCGACGACATTTTCGCCGCGCTGAAGCGCTGGAACATCGGCCTGGTGGCGCATGTGCCCGATGCCGGCCACAAGCGGCTGCTCGAGCTGTGCGCGTCCGACAACGCCATGCGCATGGCGCCGCTGGCGACCGAGGAGGACGGGGTGGCGCTGCTGGCCGGCTTCGCGCTGGGCGGCCGGCGCGGGGCGCTGCTGATGCAATCCTCCGGCGTCGGCAACTGCATCAACATGCTGGGCCTGCCGCGCATCTGCCGCCTGCCGCTCCTGATGCTGGTGACCATGCGCGGCGAGTGGGGCGAGTTCAATCCGTGGCAGGTCTCGATGGGACAGGCGAGCGAGGAGACGATGAAGGCGGTGGGCGTGATCGTACAGCGGGTCGAGCAGGCCGAGGACGTGGCGGCTGCCGTCGAAGCGGCGGCGCGCCTGGCCTTCGAGGGGCCGAACGCGGTGGCGCTGCTGCTGGGCCAGCGCCTGATCGGATCGAAGAGCTTCGCGAAATAGGCGTTACTTGCCGTTGCCGCGCGCGGCCCTGATCTCGAGATAGAAGTCGTAGACCAGCATCAGGATCACGCCGACCGCGATGACGATCAGCGGAATCGCCAGGATCTTGCCCAGCAGGAAGCCCAGGAACATCGTCAGGATGGCGATGCCCAGAATGCCGGGAACGAGAAGGTTCCTCATCGCTGTCGCCCTTTCGCCGCGCCGCGCTTGCCGCGGTCCGTCAGATGGTGCACCAGCCAGCGCGCCGTGCGCAACAGGCGGGCGTCGTTGCCGCGCTTGCCGACCAGCTGCACGCCGATCGGCAGGCCGTTGCTGCCCTGCAGCAGCGGCAGGGTGAGGGCGGGCAGGCCGAGATAGCTCCAGATGGTGCAGAATGCCGGACCGCCCGTGGCGTGCAGGCCGAGCGGCGCTTCGCCCGGCGCGGCCGGGGTCAGGATGGCGTCGAACTCGTCGAAGACGCTTTCCATCTGTTCGGCCAGCGGCGCGGTCAGATCGAGCGCGCGCCGGTATTCCACCGCCAGCCGGGCGGTTCCCTGGTCCAGCAACTCCAGCAGCGGCGCGGAAAGTTGCGCGCGCGCCCGCGTCAGTTCGGGGCGCAGATTCTCCGCCATCTCGACCTGCATGACGATGGCGTGCAACTCGTGGATGGGCGCGGTCGAGGCCGCAAGGTCGATCTCCTGCACCGCCTCGCCCAGCCGCTCGACCAGGGCGGCGAAGGCGTCCCTGGTATCCGCCTCGGCCTGGTCCCAGACCGCCGTCCTGACGAAGGCGAAGCGGGGCGGCAGCGGCGGCTCCTGGCGGGCGATCTCGACCAGCGGCGGCGCGGCGATCGGGCGCGTGTCGGCATCGGCTTCGTCGTGGCCCGCCATGCATTGCGCCAGCAGTGCGGCATCCTCGATGGTGCGGGCGAAGACGCCGACATGGTCCAGCGCCCGGCTCAGCAGCAGCGCGCCGCTGCGCGGGATCAGCCCGTGCGTCGGCTTGTAGCCCACCACGCCGCAGAACGCCGCCGGCCGGATCACCGAGCCGTTGGTCTGGCTGCCGATGGCGCCCGGCACCATGGCGGCGGCGACCGCGGCCGCCGAGCCGCTGGAGGAGCCGCCCGGCGTGCGCGCCGGGTCGTGCGGGTTGCGCGTCTTGCCGGGATGGAAATAGGCGAACTCGGTGGTGACCGTCTTGCCCAGGATCACCGCGCCGGCCGCGCGCAGGCGCGCGACGCAGGCGGCGTCGCGCCGCGGCGCGCGCCCGGCATGGATGGGCGAGCCGAACTCGGTCGGCATGTCGGACGTATCGAAAATGTCCTTGATGCCGACCGGCACCCCGTGCAGCGGCGCCAGCGGCTTGCCGTGGCGGCGCCAGTCGTCGGCGCGCTCGGCCTGGGCCAGCGCGTGCCGGGGATCGAGGAAGGCCCAGGCTTGCACCTCGTCCTCGACCGCCGCGATGCGCTCGAGGCAGGCCTGCGCCAGTTCCACCGCGCTCAACCGGCCCTCTCTGATCTCCAGCGCCGCCTGCGCCAGCGACAGTTCATGCGCCGGCATGGTCAGTTGCTGTAGAGATATCGCGGCAGCCATAGCGCCAGGTCGGGGAAGACGTAGACCAGGAACATGGTCATGAACACCATGCCGACGAAGGGCAGCGAGCCCTTGAAGATGTCGGACAGCTTCACGTGTGGTGGCGCCACGCCCTTGAGATAGAAGGCCGCCATCGCCACCGGCGGGGTGTTGAAGGCGGTCTGGGTGTTCAGCGCCACCAGGATGCCGAAGAAGATCGGGTCGATGTGGAAGTCGTCCAGCAGCGGCAGGAAGATCGGCACGAAGATGACGATGATCTCGGTCCATTCCAGCGGCCAGCCGAGCAGGAAGATCAGCGCCTGGGTCAACAGCAGGAACATCACCGGCGACAGGTTCAGGCCGATGAAGAAATCCTCGATCAGCTTCTGCCCGCCGAGCAGCGCGAACACCGAGGAGAAGGTCCAGGAGCCGATGAACAGCCAGCACACCATGGCCGCGGCGCGGGCGGTCAGGTAGACCGATTCCTTCAGCATCTGGAAGTTCAGCGCCCGGTAGACGCCCGCCAGCACGATCGAGGCGAAGGCGCCGGCCGCCGCCGCTTCCGAGGGCGTGGCGAGGCCGAACAGGATGGCGCCCAGCACCGAGACGATCAGCAGCGCCAGCGGCAGGAACGACGTCGCCAGCGCCTTGACCACCTCGCCCAGGGGCACGTCGGTCTCCTCCGGCGGCAGCTTCGGCGCCAGCGCCGGATTGAGCATGGCGCGGATGATGACGTAGACGATGTAGAGGAAGGCCAGCAGCAGGCCGGGGATGAAGGCGGCGGCATAGAGCTTGACGGCCGAGACGCCGGCGGTGGCGGCATAGACGATCAGCAGCACGCTGGGCGGGATCAGGATGCCGAGGCAGCCGCCGGCGCAGACCACGCCGGCCGACAGCCGCACGTCGTAGCCCGCGCGCAGCATGGCGGGGAAGGCCAGCAGGCCCATCAGCGTCACCACCGCGCCGACGATGCCGGTGGCGGTGGCGAACATGGCGCAGGTCGCCAGCGTCGCCACCGCCAGCGAGCCCGGCACGTTCTTCATCGAGATCTGCAGGGAGTGGAACAATCGGTCGAGAATGGAGGCGCGTTCGATCAGATAGCCCATGAAGAGGAAGAGCGGCACCGCCACCAGCGTGTCGCTGGACGACACCTCGAAGCTCTTCTGCACCAGCAGGGTGAAGACGCGGTTGTCGAAGATCGCCTGGCCCGGCGTGTAGTAGGCGTAGAAGCCGAAGCCGACGCCCATCGCGATCAGCGAGAAGGCGATGGGGAATCCCAGCATGATGACGAAGAGGAACAGCCCCAACATCAGCATGCCGATGGCGGGATCGCTCATTGGCCGGCTCCTTTGCCGCTGGCGTGCGTCTGCGGGTCGTCCCGGTGCAGTTCCTGCTCGCGCATGATGATGCTTTCGGTCTCCTCCACGTCGTGCATGCGCTGCGGCCACTGGCCGGTGCGGATGCAGATCAGGCAGCGGATGATCTCGGCGATGCCCTGCAGCAGCAGGAAGAAGCCGGTCAGCGGGATCAGCACCTTCAGCGGATAGATCGGGATGCCGGCGGGGCTGAAGATGCTGACTTCCTTGAACTGCACCGAGCGGGCGGCGTAGGTCCAGCCGGAATAGATCAGCGCCGACACGCCGGGCAGGAAGAAGATGATGTAGAGGATCAGGTCCATCGTCGCCTGGGTGCGCGGCTGCCAGAAGCGGTAGAACACGTCGGCGCGCACGTGGCCGTTGCGCACCAGCGCGTAGGCGCCGGCCATCAGGAACAGCGCGCCGTAGCTGATGTAGGAGATGTCGAAGGCCCAGGTGGTGGGCGCGCGGAAGACGTAGCGCACCAGCACCTCGTAGGTGACGGCGAGCGTCAGGACCATGATCATCCAGGCGAAGGCCTTTCCGACCCAGGTGCTGATCGAATCGATGAAGTAGAGGAATTTGGTCATGGGCGGACTCGGGAACCGTTCAGGCCGGATTCGTCGTGATGCAAAGCGAGGGCGGCGTGGGTTGCACGCCGCCCTTTGGATCGTTCACCGATGCCTCTTTGCCTAGCCCTTGAGCACGCCCGGGAAGTGATGCTCGAAGGCGCCGCGATAGTCGGTGGCGTTGTTCATGCCGTAGTAGACCACGCGCCGGGCCCAGGCCTTCTGCGAATCCATCACCTTCTTCATGAAGGCATCCTTGGCCAGTTCCGCGATCAGCCCGTCCCACGCCTTGATCTGGGCGTCGAACACGTCCTTGGGCGTGCGGATGACGTTGACCTTGTCCTTCTCGACCAGCTCCACCAGGTCCTTGGAGTAGTAGTCCATCGCCTTCCACTCGTTGGCCGACGACACCGCCTCGGCGCAGGTCTGCAGGATGGACTGCTGTTCCTTGGGCAGGCCGTTGAACTTGGTGCGATTGAACATGATCTCGAAGTACTCGGTGGCCTGGTGATGGCTGCCCATCAGGTAGTTCTTGGCCACGTCCTGGGCGCCGAAGCGGCGGTCGGAGGTCGGATTGTTGAACTCGAAAGCGTCGATCACGCCGCGCTCCATGGCCGGCACGATCTCGCCGCCCGGCAGCTGCGCCACCGCCAGGCCCATGGCCTGCATCAGGTCGGCGGCGAGGCCGACGGTGCGGTACTTCAGCCCGCGCATGTCGGCCATCGAGGTCACCGGTTTCTTGAACCAGCCCAGCGGCTGGGTCGGCATCGGCATGACGAAGAAGCTCTTGACGTCGATCTTCATGATCTGGGTCTGCAGCTCCTCGAACAGCTCCTTGCCGCCGCCGTTGTGGATCCAGCCCAAGCCCTCGTTGGCGTTGAAGCCGAACACCGGGCCGGTGCCGAACAGCGAGGCGGCCTTGTGCTTGCCGTACCAGTAGACGGTGACGGTATGCGCCGCGTCGATCTGCCCGCCATGCACGCCGTCCAGCACCTGGAAGGGATGCACCACCGCGCCGCCGACCAGGTAGTCGATCTTCAGGCGACCGCCGCCTAGGTCGTTGACGCGCTTGACGTAGTCTTCGGCGAATTCGTTGAACACGTCCTTGGCGCCCCACGAGCCCTGCATCTTCAGGGTCACGGTCTGGGCGCGCGACACGTTGGGCATGGCGAGCGTGGCGACGCCGGCGCCGGCGGCCAGCCCAGCGACGCCGAGGAATTTGCGGCGGCTGGCGTTGGGCCCGGACTTCTTGCGCTTGTCTGCTTTCGTCATGGCGTAAGATCCTCCCGTGGATCGTTTTTTGAAGGGCGCCCTATGAGGCGTCTGTGCCCCGGCCTGGCAGCCGGAAGTTGCGGCAAACTATTGCATCGCCTCGTTCCACCCGCAACGTGCGCGCTTGGATTGGCTGCCTCTTTTCAAGCCATTCTGCGCAGCAACATGAGGGCTGCGGCTTCGGTTACCGGCGCGAAACAACCAAACGATGGCGGCGGGTTTGATTCCGTCGTTGCAGGCGGATTATTCCCCGGCGGCCGGAAAAAATTATTTTTGCGACGCAAAAGACGTTCTGCGCCGGGGAACTGCGCGGCGCGGTGGCGGAATCCGACGGCATCGCCTGCGATTCCGTCACGGCGCGATTTGATCTAAGCTTGCGGAATGTCCCAGCATGAACTGCGTCGCCGTCCGCTGGTCGCCGCGCTGCTGAACGATGCGCCCGACCTGCTCGTCGTCGCCGGGCTCGGCTCTTCCGCCTGGGACATCACCGCCGCCGGCGACCGCGATCTGAACTTTCCGCTCTGGGGCGCGATGGGTGGGGCAGTGTCGGTCGGGCTCGGCATCGCGCTGGCGCAGCCGGGGCGGCGCGTCGTCGTGATCACCGGCGACGGCGAGATGCTGATGGGCATCACCGCGCTCACCACCGTCGCCGCCCTGGCGCCGCAGAATCTGGCGGTGCTGGTGCTGGACAACGAGACCTATGGCGAGACCGGCGGGCAGCCGACCAACACCGCGCGCGGTACCGACCTTGCCGCCATGGCCCGGGCGGCGGGCATCGAACGCAGCTGGACCGTGCGCGATGCGCAAGCCGCCCACGATGCGCTGGAAATCCTGCGGACCGGGAAAGGCCCGCTGTTCTGCGTCGCCAAGGTGCGGTTCGAGGAGCTGCCCCTGGTGCTGCCGCCCAAGGACGGCGTGATCCTGCGCGAGCGCCTGCGCAAGGCGCTGGGCGTCGCGGCGGATTAGGTCTCTTCCGACAGCCGTTCCGCGCCCAGCGCGTTGCGCAGGGTGACGACCGGCGGCTTGGGCCGCTCGTCGACGGCGAGCTGGAACACGTCGGGCCGCGCGTAGTGGCCGACCACGTCGAAATCGTATTTGCCGCGCGCGATCTGGCCGCGATCGATCTCGGCGGTGAGGATCGTCTCGCCGTCGTAATAGGGGCCGGCCAGCAGGACGCCGAACGGATCGACGATGCACGAGCCGCCGCGCGAGACGATGGTGGCGGGATCGTCGCCCAGGCTGCAGGGGAAATCGGCGGGGAAATCGGCGCGGCGCGAGAACTGGTTGCAGGACAGCACGAAGCAGCGGCCTTCGAAGGCGATGTGCTGCATGGAGGGTATCCAGCTGTCGCGCCCGTCCGCCGTCGGCGCGCACCAGATCTCGATGCCCTTGGCGTACATGGCCGTGCGCAGGAGCGGCATGTAGTTCTCCCAGCAGATCACCGAGCCCAGCCGGCCGTGCGGCGTGTCGTAGACCGGCAGGGTCGAGCCGTCGCCGAAGCCCCAGATCAGCCGCTCGGCCGCGGTCGGCATCAGCTTGCGGTGCTTGCCCAGGAAGCTGCCGTCGGGCGCGAAATGCAGCACCGTGCAATAGAGCGTGCCGCGGTCGCGCTCGATGACGCCGATCACCAGATAGAGGGCGTTCTCGCGCGCGATGCGCGAGAGCGCATCGACGCCGGGCCCCGGCACGTCGAGCGCGCTCTCCCAATAGAGCCGGTATTCCTCGCGGCCGGCCTCGCTGCGCGCCCCGACCACGGCGCCGAAAGCGGAGCCCTTGGGGTAGCCGGAGAGGAAGGCCTCGGGGAACACCGCGATCTTCGCGCCCTTGCGCGCGGCGTCGGCGGCCAGATCGGCGGTCTTCTGCAGGCAGCGCTGCAGATCGAAGGCGACGGAGGCGGCTTGAACGACGGCGACCTTGGTGCTCGTGGCCATGATGTCTCCATCCCGCTGGTGGCGGGCGACTATAGCAACGAATGCGGCCGCCCGGCAGCGAGGGAAAACCCCGTCAGCCCAAGGGCTTGCGCCGCCGTCCGGCCGGTTTGCGAAAACCCCGCGCTTGCCCTATTGTCCGCCCGCCGGACCCGTAGCTCAGCTGGATAGAGCGCTGCCCTCCGAAGGCAGAGGTCGTGAGTTCGAATCTCGCCGGGTCCGCCATAAACCATTGCTATTACAGAGAAAATTGGCAACCGATGCAGGGGCACCAATTGGCTTGAGTTATTCGGGGCTTGCGGTCGAGGAGTTTCTGGAAGCGATGCCAGAGAACCGAAAGCAAGGA
>JBFXDA010000012.1:0-113017 GCA_050181585.1 Reyranellaceae bacterium | reverse complement strand
AGTTGCGCGGCCGCATCGGCCGGTCGAAGACCCGCGCCTATGCCTATCTCACCGTGCCGCCCAACCGCGCGCTCTCGACCACGGCGGAGAAGCGGCTGGAGGTGATGCAGACGCTGGACACGCTGGGGGCGGGCTTCATGCTGGCCAGCCACGACCTCGACATCCGCGGCGCCGGCAACCTCCTGGGCGAGGAGCAGTCGGGCCATATCCGCGAAGTCGGCATCGAGCTCTACCAGCAGCTTCTCGAGGAAGCCGTGGCGGCCGCCCGGCAGGGCGGCGCCAAGGTCGAGCAGGCGGAGGACTGGTCGCCGCAGCTCAATCTCGGCATGGAAGTGCTGATCCCCGACAGTTACGTCGCCGATCTCGGCGTGCGGCTGGCGCTCTACCGGCGCATCTCCGGGCTGCAGGCGCCGGCGGAGATCGACGCCTTCGCCGCCGAGATGATCGACCGCTTCGGGCCGCTGCCGGCGGAGGTGCAGAACCTGGTGCGCACCGTGGCGCTGAAGCTGCAATGCCGCGCCGCCAACCTGGAGAAGATCGATGTCGGGCCGAAAGGCGCCGTGCTTTCCTTCCGCCGCAACGAGTTCAAGAATCCCTTCGCCCTGATCGCCGCCGCCGGCCGGCCCGACGCGCCCTTCCGCCTGCGCCCCGACCAGAAGATCGTGGTGCCTGCCACCTGGCGTGAGGAGCAGGGCAGCCTCGATGCTATCGACGCCATCGTGAAGCTGCTGGTCGAGATGGCGCAGGCGCCGCCCGCGCCACCGCCGGCCACCGCTGCCGCCAAGCCGGCGCCGAAGCCGGCCGCCAAGCCCAGCTTTGCCAAACCGCCGCCGCCGCGATCGCGACCGTTCCGGCGTTAGCCGCCGCCGACCATCGCCTCGCCGAAGGAAAGCTGGTTGCCGCCGGGATCGACGACGCGGAAATCGCGCATGCCGTAAGGGCGCTCGGCCAGCGGCACGGTGACGTTGCCGCCGGCCTTGACGATGCTGGCGTGGTAGTCGTCGATGCCGCTCATCACGACATAGATAGAAGAAATCGGTTGCGGCTCCTGCATGGCCAGCGCCAGCATGATCTCGACCTTGTCGCGGCACACCGCGGCATGATTCAGCGGATCGCCCCAGGTCCAGGCGACCTCGAAGCCCAGCACGGTGCGGTAGAATTCCAGCGCCGCCAGCATCTCGGGCACCTGCAGGATCGGCGAGACCGACTGCAGCGAAACGTTTTTCGGCGACATGGGCGCTACTCCGCCGCCACGGCGCGGTCCGCCTCGACCGCGGCCCGGTACTCGCGCGTCATGCGCTCGACCAGTTCGGCGACGGAAGGAATGTCGTCGATCGAGCCGACGCCGTGGCCGGCCGACCACAGGTCTTTCCACGCCTTGAGATTCTTGCCGCCCTCGTCGGGGCGCGTGCCCAGATCCATGTCGACATGGCCCTTGGGCTTGAGGTCGTTGGGGTCGAGGCCGGCATTGACGATCGACCGGGTCAGGAAGTTGGCCGGCACGCCGGAGAAGGCGGGGGTGTAGGTGATGTCCTTCGCACCACTGTCGATCAGCATCTGCTTGTACGCAGGCACGGCATTGGCTTCCTTGGTGGCGATGAAGCGGCTGCCGACATAGGCCAGGTCGGCGCCCAGCACCTGGGCGGCGCGCACCGCCGCGCCGTCGGAGATGGCGCCGCCCACCAGCAGCGTGCCTTTCCAGAATTTGCGTACCTGCGGCACCAGGGCGAAGGGCGACAGGATGCCGGCATGGCCGCCCGCACCGGCGCAGACCAGGATGACGCCGTCGACCCCGGCCTCGATCGCCTTCTCGGTGTGGCGGATGGTGGTGGTGTCGTGGAACACCACGCCGCCGTACTTGTGCACTTCCTTGACGATGTCGGCCGGGTTGCCGACCGAGGTGATGACGATCGGCACCTTGTGCTTGACGCAAAGCGGCAAATCCTGCTCCAGCCGCGAGTTCGACTTGTGGATGATCTGGTTGCAGGCGAAGGGCGCCACCGGCCGGCCGGGATTGGCCTTGGCGAAGGCTTCCGTCTCCTCGCGGATGCGCGCCAGCCATTCGTCCAGCAGCGAAACCGGCCGCGCGTTCAGCGACGGGAAAGCGCCGACCACGCCCGCGTTGCACTGGGCGATCACCAGCTCCGGCGTCGACACGATGAACATCGGCGAGCCGACCACCGGGATCGACAGGCGGCCTTGCAGCACGGCGGGCAACGGCATTGCATCCTCCCACAACGAAAACGCCGCCAATCTTGGCGGCGCTTGGCGGCTGCATCAAGCCGTCCGGCTCAGGCCGGCGTGGCCTGCTGGGCCTCTTCCTTCTCGTCCTGGTCGGCGAGCTGGAACACCTGCAGGAAGGCTTCCGGCGGCTGCGCGCCCGAGACGGCGTATTTGCGATTGACGATGAAGCAGGGCACGCCGTTGATGCCCAGGCGGCGCGCATAGACGTCGGCGGCCATCACCTCGTCGCGATCCTCCGCACTGGCCAGATAGCTGGCGACCGCGTCGCGGTCGAGGCCGATCTCGTCGGCGATGTCGGCCAGCGCCTCGAGGCTGCCGACGTCGCGGCCATCCATGAAATAGGCGCGGAACAGCCCCTCCACGATCTCGTCCTGATGGCCCTGCTTGGCGGCATATTTCACCAGGCGGTGCGAAGCCAGCGTGTTGGGCGTGCGGCCGATGCGGTCGAAGCGGAAATCGATGCCTTCGCCCTGGCCGGTCTCGGTGATGGCGCCGTAGATCTTCTGCATGCGCTCGGTATTGCCGAACTTGGCGGTCAGATAGGCGTCGCGCGCCATGCCCTCGGCCGGCATGTCGGGATTGAGCTGGAACGGCCGCCACGCGATCATGATGTCGTTGCGGCCTGACAGCGCCATGGCCTTCTCGAAGCGGCGCTTGCCGATGAAGCACCACGGGCAGATCGTGTCGGAAACGATGTCGACGTACATATCGATATTATAGGCCAATCCGCCCGAGGGCCCAACCCGCCGTTACGACACCTGCCGCCGGCGTTCGCTGCGATTGAGCGAGAAAGCGGCGGTGGCGCAAAGCATTAGCATGCCGCAGAGCAGCCATGCGCCCGCGTCCCAGCCGCCGCTCCAGGTCACCAGCAGCGCCAGCGCCGGCGGCCCCAGCGTGCTGCCGGTATTGGATCCCTGCATCATCAGTCCGCTGGTCGTGGCGACCAGCGAGGCGCGCGGCGCATTGTGCGGCACCGAGGCGAACAGCGCCCCCGGCGCCAGTCCGCCCGCGGCGGAGAAGACCAGGCACGCGGCATAGCGCCAGAGATCGGCGGCGCTCGCGTCGAATATCAGCAGCGAGCTGGCCGCCATGACGGCGGCGGCGGTGGCGATCAAGGCCCAGCGCGCCGCGCCGCGCGCCTGCAGCGGGCTGCTGGCCAGATTGCCGATCACGTTCGCCGCCACCACCAGGGCCGTCAGCGATCCGGCCGCGGCGGGATCGATGCCGCGCTGTTCGATCATGTAGGTCGGCAGAAATCCGACCAGCGCCAGATAGGCGAAGGCGTAGGTGCCGAAGCAGGCCGCCAGCAGCAGCGGCCCGCGCGAGGCGAAGGTCAGGCGAACGGAGTCCCACAGCGGCTGCGGCGGGCCGGCGGCGCGATCGCCGCCGCTGCCACGCAGGGCCAGGGCCAGCAGGCAGGCCAGCGCCAGCCCGCCATTGGCGATCCACAAGCCGCGCCAGCCGAGCTGGGTCAGCAGGACCGGCGCCAGCATCATCATGACGGCGGTTCCCGCCGGCATGTAGCAGCCCCACAGGCCCATCGTCGTTTTCTGGTCCGCCGGCCTGGTGGCGCGCAGGATGAGCGGCGGGGCGGAGACCACGACCGCGAACAGGCCGATGCCTTCGACGAAGCGTCCGAGCAGAACGGCCTCGACCGACGAGGCCAGGCTGCCGGCGAGGTCGGCGGCGGCCAGCACCGCCAGGCCGCCCAGCATGGCGCGGCGCGGCCCGAGGCGATCGGCCAGCAGGCCCGCCACCATGCCCAGCGTCATCCCGATCAGGTTGATGGCCGACAATACCCAGCCGGCGGCGGCCAGGCCGAAATCGAGCTCGGCGCGGATCAGCGGCAGGGCCGGCGGCACCTTGCCGATATGGAACGCCGCCACGATGCCGGCCAGGGTGAAGAGCCAGACATCCGGCCAGGAAGTTCGCATCGCGGCTGGGGCGTTCATCGGGGGCCGGAACCTTGAGCGGAAAACCCCTTATGTGCAACCTTGCCGGTCGAAAACGGGAAGCGGGAAGGAATGCCATGTTCGATCTGACAGGCCGCGTCGCACTGGTCACCGGCGCCTCGGCCGGGCTGGGCCATCACTTCGCCCAGGTGCTGGCCAGGCATGGCGCGACGGTCGCCGTGACCGCGCGCCGCACCGACCGGCTGCGCGAGCTGGTGCAATCCATCGAAGCGGGCGGCGGCAAGGCCTTCGCCGTCGGCATGGACGTGGCGGAAGGCGAGTCGATCCGCGCCGGCTTCGCCGCGGCGGAGCAGGCGCTGGGGACGCCCGACGTGGTGGTCAACAATGCCGGCATCTCCAAGGTCAGCCCGCCGCTGGAGACGACGGAAGCGGATTGGGACGAAGTCATCGACACCAACCTGCGCGGCGCCTGGCTGGTGGCGCAGACCGCGGCCAGGACGCTGGTGGCGGCGAAGAAGCCCGGCCGCATCATCAACATCGCCTCGATCACCGGCCTGCACGCCATCGGCCATATCGCCGCCTACGCCGCCGCCAAGGCCGCGCTCATTCACCTGAACACGGTGCTGGCCATGGAATGGGCGCGCTACGGCATCCAGGTCAACGCCATCTCGCCCGGCTATATCGAAACCGATCTCAACCGCAGCTTCTGGTCCACTTCCGGCGGCAAGCGGCTGATCGAGCGCGTGCCGCAAAAGCAGATCGGCGTGCCGTCCGATCTCGACGGCGCGCTGCTGCTGCTGGCGTCCGACGCCTCGCGCTACATGACCGGCTCCAACATCGTGGTCGATGGCGGCCACTCGTCGAACTCGATGTAGCTACCAGCCGTTCACCCGGTCCCACACGTCGACGACGGTCCTGCCGCCGTCGAACTCGCCGTCGATGACATGGTAGCGGCCATAGGCGGCCGCTGTGATACAGGCATGATTGGGCAGCACCCGCAGCCTGGTCCCCAGCGCCAGCCTGTCGAGCGGCAAAGGCCGGGGGCTGCCGACGAAACCATGCTCCTGGTTCACGTCGCCGACGCTCAAGCCTTGGTGGCCGAGGATCGTGCCGAAACCGGCCTCCGGCATGAACTCGCCGGCGCTGAGGTCCTTGGACAGGGCCAGCGCGCCGGCATCGATCAGCACCTGGTTGCGCTCGGGATATTGTCCGATCACCGAGGCCAGCACCGACAACGCCAGGTCCTGCGGGCCGCACGAGCCCAACGCCAACTGGTCCAGGTCGTTGAACATGTAGACCCCCGGCCGCATCTCGCTGACGCCGGCCAGGGAGCGGGCATGCACGGCTGTCGGCGTCGAGCCGACGCTGACCGCCGGGCAGGGAATGCCGGCGGCATGCAGGCGCTCGGCGGCGGTGACGGCGGCCAGGCGCTCGGCCTCGGCAGTGGCGGCAATCTCTGCCACCGAACGGCAGTGATAGGAGTGTCCGGCATGGGTCATGACGCCCAGCAGTTCCGTTCGCGGCGCGTCATGCAGGATGCGGCCGATCTCCAGCAGCAGCGGCGAGGCGGGCTCGAGCCCGGCGCGATGGGCGCCGCTGTCGATCTCGATCAGGACGGAGAACGCGCCACCATGGCTGGCGATGGCGCGGGCCGCGTCGAGGGAATCGGTGATGATCTTCAGGTCCACGCCCCGGGCGCACAACTCGGCGACCTGGTCGAGGCGGGCGGGCACGATGCCGACGGCATAGAGGATGTCGGTGAAGCCGTGGCGGGCGAAATAGCGGGCCTCGGCCAGGGTCGAGACCGTGATGCCGCCGGCTTCGCCCGCAGTTGCCAGGCGGGCGACCTCGGCCGACTTGGCGGTCTTCAGATGCGGGCGCAGGGCGACGCCGTGGCGCTTCATGCGGGCGCTCATGGCGGCGAGGTTGCGCTGGAGCACGGCGCGGTCCAGCAGCAGGCAGGGCGTTTCGAGCGCCTCGATAGGCAGAACATCCGGTCGATTGCCCATGCGGTACTCCGAGGTGAGGGAAATCGACTATACCGCCGCCTTTGGCGCGATCGAGGCACCGAAACAGGGTGCGAAGACGGCCCGCCGGCAGGCCGGAAAAAACACAAATAAAACAATCGCTAAACAAAAAGAGAGCATAAGATGTATCACATACTACTGTAGATAGAAAATGGGAAACATGAATATTCCGGCAACCTGTTACCATATTTAGTATCTAGGTACCGTCGTTTTCTGATGGCGCGCAGGTACAATCCGGATAGGCGCACTCGATCCATACTACTATGGTATGTAATCAAAACGTTTTATGTATATAGCTCGTAAGCGGAAATTCTTCCCACTCTAAGTTCGCTGCCCGAATCGTCCTGGGCGGAAATCCGGTTCGTGGCGATTATGCAACATACACCAGATTTTGTTACTGGCGGGTTCTTGCGCTTGCCTTGGGTTTCTCAACTCAGGCATGTTATCCGCTCGCTGATTGTCTTTTGACCATTCCCCGGGGGAAACCATGTCGAGCGTCGCACAGTCCAAGCCCGCGTCCCGTTTCAATGCCCGTGCCCGTTTCATTCTGCTGGGCACGACATCGGCTCTTGCGCTGCTTTATGGCCAGGCGGCGATGGCGCAGGGGACGGGCTACAGCCCCTGGATCGGGCTGAGCGGCGAGGCCGGGACGCGCGGCTTCGGCGGCGGCGCCGATATCTGGGTGCCCTTCGTCGGCAGCGGCAACTCGGTTGTCTACGGTTTCGCCCGCGGCATCGCCACCACCCAGAACTCGGACGTCGACGCCGGCTTCGGCTATCGCTTCCTCACCGGGCCGAACTTGATGCTGGGCATCAACGCCTCCTTCGGCATGGGCTGGTCGGACGACAACAACAACGCCTGGCGCGGCGCGGTGGGCATCGAGGCCAAGAGCCTGAACTGGGATTTCCTGCTCACCGGCTATCTCGTCGAGAAGAAGGACCAGCGCCGCAAGGGCGGACAGAGCGCGCCCAACGTGCCGGCCGGCGTCATCGCCCAGCCGACGCCCAACACGATCGGCCTGACCGTGCCGGTCGCGGGCGAGAAGTGGGAGCGCGCCGCGCCCGGCTTCGAGGCGGAAATCGGCCATTACATCGGCCTGAACGCCGCCCGCAGCAGCGAGTTGCGCATCTTCGCCGGCGGCTACGGCTATTTCCCGTCCAACAACATCGACAAGGACTATCGCGGCACGCCGTTCCGGCATAACGGCGACAATTACGACAACATCTGGGGCGCCAAGGGCGGCGTCGAGGTGCGTTTCAGCGACCTCTCCACTTCCATGCCCGGCATGTCCCTGACGCTGCGCGGCGAGGGCCGCTACGACAAGCAGGAGGATTTCGACGCCTTTGCCTCGGTGCGCGTCGCCTTCGCGCTGGGCAGCCGCCAGGGCAGCAGCGCCATGGACGCCAGCCGCCGCATGTCGGATCCGGTGCATCGCGACCGCATCTTCTTCGCCGAGCGCTCGATCGGCTCCTCGGTCCAGGTCGAAACCGTCTACGCCACGCTCGACGCCAGCCAGAGCGTGATCCAGTCGGTGCAGTACGCCTCGACCACGGGCACGGGCGGCGCGGCGGGCAGCGAGGCGGCGCCCACCACCATCGAGCAGGCGATCGCGCGGGCCGGCGGCCAGGCGGCGATCGTCAACGTCCGCAACGACGGCGCCGGCACCGGCCTGCAGACCGACGCCGACGGCATCGTGCTGTCCGACAGCCAGGTGCTGCTGGGCGGCGGCGCGCAGGTCGGCCTGACCGGCACCTTCACCGGCAACACCGCCGTCTACACGGCGCCGACCGGCACTGGCGGCCCCGGCGGCACGATCACCGTGGCGCCGGGCGCCATGACGGCGCCGATCATCACCGCCGGCAGCAACACCCAGATCAAGGGACTGGCGATCGACGGCACCGGCGCGACCGGCGCCGATCTCGCCGGCATCCGCTACAACGGGGTGACCAACATCCTGGTGCAGGATGTGGCCATCTCCAACATCAACAACGTGGCCGGCATCACCGCCACGGGCGCGGCTGGCGGCGCCGACACGGCGGGCGAATCGGTCGTTGCGACGTCCGCCGCCTATGGCATCGACATCCAGAACGCCACGGGCGTGACCCTGATCAACGTGAGCGTTGCCGGCGTCGGCGCTACGGCGACCGCCACGGGCGGCGCCGGCGGCGCGGGCGCCACCGGCGGCAATGGCGCGGCAGGTGCGGCCAACGTATCCGTCGTCCCGGTCGATGGCGGCGCCGGCACGGGTGCGGCGGGCTCCAACGGCAGCGCCGTTTCCGCCGCTACCAGCGGAGCGCCCGGCCAGGCCGGCGGCTCGCCGGCGGGCGGCAATGCGACGGCCAATGCGACGGCCATCGGCATCAATATCGCCAGCTCCTCGAATGTCACCCTGACCGATATCGTGGTGACCAACATCGGCGCGATCGCCAGCGCGACCGGCGGCGCCGGCGGCACCGGCGGGACGGGCGGCAATGGCGGCGCCGGCGGCGTCTTCACCGGCGTCGATGGCGGCAACGGCGGTTCGGGCGTTGCGGCTACGCCCGGCGCGACGGGCGCCGACGGCACGTCCACGACCGGCGCGGTGGTCGGCGGCAATGCCAGCAACGGCGGCAGTGGCGGCGCGGGCGGCACTGGCCAGGGCGGCATCGGCGGCGCTGGCGGTGCCGGCGGCGCCGGCGGCAATGGCGGCGACGGTGGCGACGCGGTCGCCAACGCCATCGCCAGCGGCATTGCGCTGTCGGGCGTCACCAATGTCGTCGCGACCAATATCTCGGTGACGACCGTCGCCACCCTTTCCGGGGCGGCCGGCGGCGCTGGCAACACCGGCGGTCTGGGCGGCAATGGCGGCGTGGGCGGCAACGCGACCGGCGGCAACGGCGGCGATGGCGGCGCGGGCGTCGTCGGCGGGGTCGGCGGCAATGGCGGCAACGGCGCCGATACGGCTCCGAACGGCGCGCCTGGCGCCAGCGGCGGCAGTGGCGGCAACGGCGGTGCCGGTGGCGCCGGCGGTGCCGGCGGCAGTGTCATCGCCGGCACGGGCGGCACCGGTGGCGCGGGCGGCAATGGCGGCACCGGCGGCGATGCGGTGGCCAACGGCATTGCCTCCGGCGTCAGCCTGAGCGGCGTCACGACGGCCGCCTTCGTCAACCTCGACGTCGCGGGCGTCGCCAGCACGACCGCGGCCGCATCGGGTGCGGGCGGTGCGGCCGGCAACGGCGGCAACGGCGCCATTGGCGGCAATGCGGTCGGCGGCGCCGGCGGCAATGGCGGTGCGGCCGGCAACGGCGGCGCCGGCGGCAATGGCGGCGACGGCGGCGACGGCACCACCGGCATCGGCGGTTCCGGCGCGTCGGGCGGCTCGGGCGGCAATGGCGGCGATGGCGGCGCGGGCGGCGATGGCGCCACCGGCATCGCCGGCAATGGCGGCGCGGGTGGCGCGGGCGGCGTCGGCGGCTCCAGCGGCAACGCGCTGGGCAATGCCCTGGCCAGCGGCGTCTACAACGACACCACCGTGGCGTCGAGCGGCGTGACCATCGACAATGCCAGCAGCTTCAGCGGCGTTTCCACCAACGGCAATGCCTCTTCCGGTGCGGCCGGCGATGGCGGCGACGGCGGCGCTGGCGCGGCGGGCGGCAACTCGACCGGCGGCGCGGCCGGCGATGCCGGCGCGGCCGGCAACGGCGCGGCCGGCGGTATTGGCGGCGATGGCGGCACCGGCACGGTTGCCGGCAACGGCGGCGCCGGCGGGACCGGCGGCAATGGCGGCAACGGCGCCGATGGCGGCGATGGCGGCAGCGGCGGCATCGCCGGCGACGGCGGCGCTGGCGGTGCGGCGGGCGCCGGCGGCAATACCGGCAACGCCACGGCGAACTCGCTGGCCTACAACATCAGCAGCCCGATCGGCATCACCTTCGTCGCGCCCGGCTTCGTCGCGCCGACGGCGATCGGCTCGGCCATCGTCTCCGTCGTGGTCGGCACGGCCGGAACGGCGGATGCCGGCGGCGCGGCCGGCGGTACGGCGACCCCGGCCGCGGCCGGCGGTACCGGCACGGCCGTCGGCACGTTCGGCGCGGGCGGTGCGGGCGGCACCGGCAACGTCAACGGCCTGCCCGGTGCGGACGGCACCAATGGCCTCGTCGCCGGCGCCAATGGCGCGGCCGGCGGCGGCGGCATTAACGGCAGCGCCGGTGCGGCGGGTGCGGCGGCGGCCAACGGCGTGGCTGGCACGGCGACGCCGACCATCCTGTCCGGCGACGTCGGTCCGTAAAACCTGTAGCGGCGGCGCCCGGCAACGGGCGTCGCGATTTCCCTCCAAACCCCGGCCTGCGAGGCCGGGGTTTTTCTTTGCCCAGAAAATAGGCGGAGAGGAGTTCTGGGCGTCGCGGTCGTTTCTCTCCGATCGCGCGACTGGAAGAGAACGTCGATCCTGCAGCGCTCGGGAGTGCTGGCACGAGGCTTGCTTTCTTCGTGAGCACGCTGTCTGGCCATTGCAGGAGGATCGCCATGAACCGCCGAAGCTTTACCGCCGTCCTGACCCTTTTCGCCGCCTTGGCTGTCCCGGTGCTGGTCGCCGCTCCCGCGCAAGCGGACGCTCTTGCCGACATCAAGGCGCGCGGGGCCATCCGCATCGCCGTGCCGCAGGATTTCCCGCCCTTCGGCACGGTCGGCACCGACATGAAGCCGCAAGGCTACGACATCGACATGGCGCAACTGATCGCCCAGAAACTGGGCGTGAAGGCGGAGATCGTGCCGGTGACCAGCGCCAACCGCATTCCCTTCCTGCAGACCAACAAAGTCGACCTGGTGATCTCCAGCCTGGGCAAGAATCCGGAGCGCGAGGCGGTGATCGACTTCTCGGCCGCCTATGCGCCGTTCTTCAACGGCGTCTTCGCGCCGGCCGGCGTCGCCGTGGCCAAGGCCGAGGATCTGGCCGGCAAGTCGATCGGCGTCACGCGCGGCGCCATCGAGGACCTGGAGCTGACCAAGATCGCGCCCGCCAGCGCCACCATCAAGCGCTACGAGGACAATAACGGCACCATCTCCGCCTTCCTCTCGGGCCAGGTCGAGGTGGTGGCCACGGGCAACGTGGTCGCCGCCGCCATCCTGGCGCGCAATCCGCCCAAGCGGCCGGAACTGAAATTCCTGATCAAGAACTCGCCCTGCTATGTCGGCCTGAACAAGAACCAGCCGGCTTTGCTGGCGGCGGTCAACGACATCATCGCCAAGGCCAAGACCGACGGCAGCCTCAACGCCATTTCGCAGAAATGGCTGAAGACCGACCTGCCGGCGACGATGTAGCGGCGCGCTCGCTGCGGCGGCGCGCGGCCGGCAATGGGCTATCGCTTCGACTTCGGCTGGCTGGTGGACTACCTGCCGGTGCTGCTGAAGGGGATCGGCATCACGCTGGAACTGATCCTGGTCGGGGCGGTGCTCGGCGTGCTGCTGGGCACGGCCTGCGCCTGGGTGCGGGCGCTGGGTCCGGTCTGGCTGCGGCCGGCGGTGGCGGCCTATGTCGAGCTGATCAGGAACACGCCGTTCCTGATCCAGCTCTTCTTCATCTTCTTCGGCCTGCCCTCGGCGGGCGTGCAGATGTCGGAGCTGACCGCCGCCAATCTGGCGATGGTGGTCAATCTCGGCGCTTATAGCTGCGAGATCATCCGCGCCGGCATCCAGGCCACGCCGCGCGGCCAGTTCGAGGCCGGCGCCAGCCTGGCCATGACGCCGTTCCAGACTTTCCGCACCGTGGTGCTGCTGCCCTCCCTGCAGCGCATCTGGCCGGCGCTGTCGTCGCAGATCGTCATCGTCATGCTGGGCTCGGCGGTGGTGTCGCAGATCGCCGCCGAGGACCTGACCTTCGCCGCCAATTTCATCCAGTCGCGCAACTTCCGCGCCTTCGAGACTTACATCGTCTCGACCGTGATCTACCTGCTCCTGGCCATCCTGCTGCGCCAGGCGCTGGCGCTGCTGGGACGGGCGCTGTTCGCGCGCCCGGTGCGCTGATGGGGGGAGGACGCTGATGGTCGAGTTCACCCTGTGGGACATTCTGCGCAACCTGTTGATCGCCACCCAGTGGACCATCGTGCTGTCGCTGGTCTCCTTCGTCGGCGGCGGGCTGGTCGGCATGCTGGTGCTGTTCATGCGCATCGGCGGCCGTCGCCTGGCGCGGCTGGCCGCCAAGGCGCATGTCGAGCTGTTCCAGGGCACGCCGCTGCTGATGCAGCTTTTCCTCGCTTTCTTCGGGCTGGGCCTGTTCGGCATCGACGTGCCGGCCTGGCTGGCCGCCGGTATCGCCCTGATCCTGTGGACGGCCGCCTTCCTGGCGGAGATCTGGCGCGGCTGCGTCGAGGCCATCGCGCGCGGCCAGTGGGAGGCCTCGGCCTCGCTGGGCATGGGCTACGTGCAGCAGATGCGCCACGTGATCCTGCCCCAGGCGCTGCGCATCGCCGTGCCGCCCACCGTCGGTTTCTCGGTGCAGGTGGTGAAGGGCACGGCGCTGACCTCGATCATCGGCTTCGTCGAGCTGTCGAAAGCGGGCTCGGCGGTAACCAACGCCACGTTCCAGCCATTCACCGTCTACGGCCTGGTGGCGCTGATCTATTTCGCGCTGTGCTGGCCGCTGTCGCAGGCCAGCCGGGTGCTGGAAAGGAAGCTCAATGTCGCTCATCGCCATCACTGAGGTGAAGAAGCGCTTCGGCGACAACGAGGTGCTGAAGGGCATCACGCTCGACGTCGCGCCGGGCGAGGTGATCGCCATCATCGGCAAGTCGGGCTCGGGCAAGTCGACTCTCCTGCGCTGTATCAACGGGCTGGAGACGATCGACGAAGGCTCGATCCTGGTGGCGGGCGCGCATCTGGCGCCGGACGAGCTGCACCTGAAGGCGCTGCGGCTGAAGGTCGGCATGATCTTCCAGCAGTTCAACCTGTTCCCGCATTTGACGGCGGGCGGCAACGTCATGCTGGCGCAACGCGTGGTCAAGAAGACGCCGAAGGCGGAAGCCGAGGCCATGGCGCGCAAGATGCTCGACCGGGTCGGGCTGGGGCATCGGTTCGACGCCTATCCCGACCAGCTCTCCGGCGGCCAGCAGCAGCGCGTCGCCATCGCCCGGGCCCTGGCGATGCAGCCGATCGCGCTGCTGTGCGACGAGATCACCTCGGCGCTCGATCCCGAGCTGGTGGCCGAAGTGCTGGCCGTGGTGCGCGAGTTGGCGGCCGACGGCATGACCTTGCTGATGGTCACGCACGAGATGAAATTCGCCCGCGACGTCTGCTCGCGCGTGGTCTTCATGCACCAGGGCCGCGTGCACGAGATCGGCCCGCCCGAGCAGGTCTTCGCCAATCCGCAGACGCCCGAGCTGCGGCAGTTCCTGGGCGTGTAGCGGTCAGCGGACGGACTCCCTGAAGCAAAACGATACGGCGCAAAGCGAAAGGCTAGTCTTCGTCAGGAGCGCATCGTCTTAAAGCTTAGGTTTTGACCTAACTATTAGCCGACGCTAAGCTTGTTGTCATGAACTGGCGGATTAAGGCAATAGAATCGGCGGACCCCGGAGAGTTGGGATGATCCGCCCGCGGTCTCGCACTGCCGCGCCGTCCCCCGCCGTGGTCGATGCGGTATTCCGCGCTCTGGCCGATCCGACGCGGCGCAACGTCATCGCCCAACTCAGCGCCGGTCCGTCCTCGGTCGGCGAACTGGCGGCGGCGCATGACATGGCGCTGCCATCTTTCCTTGAGCATCTGAAGGTGCTCGAGGGCGCGGGCCTGGTGCGCTCGCGCAAGGTCGGGCGGGTGCGGACCTGCGAACTGGCGCCCGAGCGGCTGGCCATTGCCGAAACCTGGCTCGACCGGCAGCGCGCGGTGTGGGAGGCGCGGCTTGACCGGCTCGATGCCTATCTGATGTCGATGAAGAAGGAGAAGTCGAAATGAAATCGCCGCTCTTGAAGCCCGATCCCAAGCTCGACCTGGTGCTGGAACGCGAGATCGACGTGCCCGTCGACTTGGTGTGGCACGCTTGGACGACGCCGGAGAGCATCAAGCACTGGTTCTGTCCGAAGCCGTGGTCGGTGACGCAGTGCGAGATCGACCTGCGCCCGGGCGGCATCTTCAGCACCACCATGCGCTCGCCCGAGGGCCAGGAGTTTCCCAATCTCGGCTGCTATCTCGAAGTCGTGCCCAACCGGCGGCTGATCTTCACCGACACGCTGCTGCCCGGCTTCCGCCCGTCGCCCAAGCCGTTCTTCACCGCCGCCCTGCTGCTGGAGCCGACGGCGAAAGGCACGCGCTACACCGCCATCGCCATCCACGGCAACGAGGAAACGCGCAAGTCGCACGAGGAGATGGGCTTCCACGACGGCTGGAACACGGTGGTCGACCAGCTCGTAGCGCACATCAAGGCGGAAACGCGCTGACCCGAGGCGCTGACCCGAGGCGGTGGCCTGGGCGGATTGCCCGGACCGGTCAGCCGCGCCGCGCCGCCTCGATCGCCGCGACGTCGATCTTCCCCATATCCATCATCGCGGCGAAGGCGCGTTTTGCTTCCTCGCCGCCGACCGCCAGCGCCTCGCTCAGCACGCGCGGCGTGATCTGCCAGGAGACGCCCCATTTGTCCTTGCACCAGCCGCAGGCGCTTTCCTGGCCGCCATTGCCGACGATGGCGTTCCAGTAGCGGTCGGTCTCTTCTTGGTCGTCGGTGGCGATCTGGAACGAGAAGGCTTCGTTGTGCTTGAACGTGGGCCCGCCATTGAGGCCGAGGCAGGGAATGCCGGCGACGGTGAATTCGACCGTCAGCACGTCGCCCGCCTTGCCCGACGGGTAGTCGCCGGGCGCGCGATGCACGGCGCCCATCGAGCTGTTCGGAAAAATCCCGGTGTAGAAGCGGGCCGCCGCCTCGGCGTCCTTGTCGTACCACAGGCAGATCGTGTTCTTGGCAATGGCCATTGCTTGTCCTTCCGCAACTAATTTCGGCGCAATTTCGGTCTTCCTTGACCCTACGCCACGACTATGGAATGCGCGCGCGCCCTCCAGCGTTCCCCGCCGATGCTTGAAGGATTTCCGGGAAGCGGCCGAGCGCTGTTGCCCTGAAGGCCGCTGAAATTGCCGGCGATGTCCTCCGGCACGAACGACTGCGCATTGATACTTCCGTCGGATAGCCCAGGATCCTATCAGGCCATCGGCCTCTTGTTGTGCTGAACATAGCTGTTTGAGAAGAATATCGAACTACGAAGTATGCGCTCGCGACGTGTCGACGACGATCTGGTCGAACTTCCAAAGGCGTTTGAACAGGTCGGCCCCCGACGCCGGCGTGGCCTCGCCGGCCGTCAGCGCCGCGATGGAGAGCTTGCCGTCGATCGCATCGACCAGCTTCTTCTCGGCCGCCGTTATGGGAAGGTAGATGTCCGCGTCCGTATGGTGCGGGTTGATGAGGACCCCCGCCTTTCCAACGGGCAATCTTTCCTCGACGCAGATCGTCTCGGGCAGCCGGATCGGCACATAGCCAGGCCATGAGGAGCCGTCGAAGTCGATCGCCCAGCCATCGCCGGCGTCATCATCGCGATACAGGATGGCGCTGTGGCGCAGCATTGTCCCCCGATAAAGCTCCATCGCCGCGCATTGTTGCGCGATATCGAGGCGGGCCATGCGCGGGTAATGCGGCGTGGCGGATGCCGCGCCGCAGCTTGGCAGGTACGGCGCTTGCCGCAGCCATCGCCCGAAACGCAGGCCGCTTCGTTCGATCAGGGCCAGCAACTGCGGGACCGAATAGGGGCGGTCCCGAGGATGCAGCAGGGCATCCGCAAGACCGGCATCGTACCGGAAATCGGGAGAGTTCCTGAGCAGTGGCCACAGCGGATGCCCCTTCGGGAGCATCTTCAGCGCCGCCACGAGATCGCGGATTTCGGCCGAGGTCGTGCCGAGGCCGAGCAGGCGGCCGTATTCCTGGAGAAGGTAGATCCCGGCCCTGCCATAGGGCGCATAGACCATGAGATGCATCGCCCCTCGCGGTGCGAGAACCTCGCGCAGCGCGTTCAGGCCGGCCTCGGGTTCGGGCAAGTGGTGCAAGACCCCGGTGCAGACGATCTGGTCGAAGCTCTCGCCGAGCTGTCCGGCCTCCTCGACGGCCAGATGCCTGAGTTCGAGATTGGCGAGGCCATATTTCTCCTTGAGCGTCGCCGTTTCGCGAATGCTGGCCTCGCTGACGTCTATGCCGACGACCCGCGATCGCGGCCATTGGCGCGCATGCCTGGCGGCTTGGATCGTGCCGCAGCCCGCGATCAGGATCGTTCGATCGGCGCGAAACGGTTTGGAAGGCCAGAACAGGTGGTGCTCGCTCAGGCGTTCCCGCTCGGCGCGCCCCTCGGCTTGCGCACCGCCGAATTCCTCGACCGGGCCGGGATAGGGGTGGCGTTCGTAGAAGCTGCGCACCGCCTCCGCGATTCCGGTGACCGAGTCGCTCGCGCGCCCCGCCAGCTTCGTCATCTCGCCTCCTTCCCATGGAGCGTTTTCGCGAGCCATGCGAAAGCCTCCTCGATTTGCTCGGGCTTCCAGGAACGGACCAGGACATTCTCCCGGCGAAGGATCGCCGCAAACATCGCGGCTTGCCGCTTCCAAATCGGATGATGGACCATCGCGATCTGCGAGACGGGGCATGCAATCTCGCTCCATCGCGCTTCTCTCAGGATCCCCCAGTCCTCCAGCGACCATTCCGTCAGCGCGCGCCAATCGAACAGGACGCGGATGCTATTGGTTCCCCGCATAGGAAACGGCAGACTTTCGAACAGCGCAACGACATCCCGCGTCGAAACGGCGCCATTAAGATGCAGAACCATCATCTCCGTGGTCAGACGTCGGTCTTTACCCATGAGACGCGACTGCGACTGGCCTCCCGGGAGGCCGGACGACGGGCGGGCGCGGATGGTAGCTGGGGCAACCGGCGGCAGGCGGGTGATTCATTGCCCTGCTCTCCGGATTCAGAAGCGCACGGCCAACCCGAGGATGGGGCCGCGCTGGACGACGTCGAACACAAAGCCGTTGTCGCGGTAATCCACGCCAAGAGCGCGATAGCCGGCGACGGCCGAGATATGCTCGTTGAACTGGTAGCCGAGCCCGGCCGCCACGTCCCAGTCGAGCCTGGCGCCGCCAGCGCCGATCATCCCCCAGCCGGTCAGGAAGAGGTTATCCGCGAGGCCGTAGCGGCCGCGAACGCCAGCCATGGCATTCACCCAGCTCGCGCTGTCCTTGGAGGCGGCGCCGTTGAGCACCCCGCCGCTGAACGAGAGATCCGTCGACACTTTCCAGGCGCGGACGCCGACAGCGAGGTCGAGATGGCCACGCTCGTCCTGCAGCACGGCATAGCCCACGCCGAACAGCCCCGCCATCGTCTTAGAGGTCACGCGGACGCGCTCGGCGAGGATGCCGCGCGGCGTAGCGGAGCCGATCGACAGCTTGGTGTACATCAGATCGGCGAACAGGCTGAGGCGCTCGTGGCGCGCTTCGCCGATCACCATCGCGGCGAAGTCGAGATTGCGCAGGACGTCGCCAAAGCTCGGGCTGACATGGATGGTCCGCGCGCCGAATTGCGCCAGATTGCCCGACAAGCCGGCCGCCCACAGGTAGGGACTCACCATGAACTGCCAGCCGCCGACCTCCGCCTGCGCGACCGCCGGCGCGACGGGCGTTTGCAGCTCGGCCGCCTGCACGGCGCCGGCGCCCAGGAATGCCGCTCCGCCGGCAAGCATGGCCAGAATTGATTTGCGCATCGCTCTCTCCGATCGCCGCAATCGCGTCGCGGGTCTTCTCGTTGCACGTCACTGGAACGGGTAGACGCGCTTCCAGTCCTTCTTCATGTCGACCACCGTCCAGCCCCGCCGGGGAGCTTCGTCGAGAGCCCGCGACAAGCGGCCGACGGAAGATTCGCGGTCATAGGCCCATTCGCGCTCCGCATCCGTGTGGTGCACGATCAGGCCGAAGCGCGCGCCATCGGCGAGTGTGGTCCATTGCAGCATTTCCAGATCGCCATCGGAGTTGCCCGCCGCGAAGATCGGGCGGCGACCGATGAAGCGATGGATGCCGACCGGCTTGCCTGGGCCGTCGTCGATGAATTCGAGCTCGGGCAGTTTGTAGATCTCGGTTCGGTCTCCGTTCAGCCGGAAGACGCTGCGCAGGCTGGAGCCGACGATCTGCTCGCGCGGGATGCCATAAACCTCCTCCGCCCATGGCCGGAGGAAGTCGACGCCTCCGCCCGAAACGATGAAGATCTTGAAGCCGCTGCCGCGCAGATAGGCGAGCAGTTCCAGCATCGGCTGGAAAACCAGTTCGGTGTAAGGTCGGTCGAAGCGTGGATGCCGGGCCGTCTTCAGCCAGGCGAGGACCTCCTGCTCGAACGCTTCCGTCGAGACGCCGCCATGGCTGAGGCCAACCAGATTCAGCAAGCCGCTTTCGCCAAGCGCGGCGATCCGTTTCGGATCGCCCGAAAGGGCGGAGGCGTAGGGCTCGCGACTGGCCAATGACCGATCGGCGCCGGCCAGGGAACGGATGCGGTCGAGCGCGAAGGCGAGCTGGAAATAGAACGGTTGCTCCGACCAGAGCGTACCGTCGTTGTCGAACACGGCTATACGTTCGCTCTCGGGCACGAAGTCCGAACTCCCGGCCCTGCCGACCCGCTGGGCGAAGGACAGGATCGCCTCCTTGGCCTCTCCTTCGTTCCAGGAGGGGAGGCGATCCGCCTGTGCGGCAGCGATGCCTGGCACGCCGGCCAGCGTCCCGGCGAGGAGCGCGGCCGCCGTGCCCACCAGGAACTCCCGACGTGCCGGCCCGCGAGATTGGAGCGAAACCGGATTCATGCGCTATTCCGCTTCTCGGCCTTCAGGGTCGCGTCGATTGCCTCGATGCTCAGGCTAGGCCAGCGCGGATAGGGTGCTACCCCGGGAATGAAAGCCGTTGACCTGTTCCTGCAATAAAACGTCGATCGGGCCGCGGAAGCCGAACGACGGCAGGCCGGGAGTCGGGTCAATCGGTCTGGACGGCTTCTATCGGTGGGACCTCAGCGTGTCCGACGGCAGCTCTCCGAACGCCTCGTAGTAGAATCGGGCAAAGTTGCTGAGCTTGCTGAATCCGCACAGGTAGCCGACGGAGGTGACGCTGGTGTCCGGCGCCGGGTTGGAGAGCGCCGCTCTCGCATGCCGAAGCCGGATCTGCCTGACGAATACCATCGGCGAGACGCCGTAAGTGCGCTTGAAAAGGAGAAACAGGCTGCGGGCGCTCGTCTGGGCGACGTGGGACAGCGCCTCGATCGTTATCGGCTGGTCCCAGTTCTGTTCTATGTAATCCGCGGCCAAACGTACTTGCCAGGGGGCGACCGTGGAGGGCGTGCCTTGCAGCCAGGCGCTGTAATTGTGCGGGTGCGCGACAAGATAGGCTATGATGATCGCCTGCTCGATTTCCGCCAGCGCCGCCGACGGCAGGGGGCCGGTCTGCCGGTCGTGTTCCTCTGCCAGGAACCGGACTAGCCGTGCCTGCCCTGCGAGGTGGTTCGGGTTGCCGGTGGCCTCTCCCTCCATCTGCAGCGGCGGATCGATAGGTCGGCCTATCAGCGCCGACAGCTTCTGCGTCAGCACGGCTGGCGAAAATTTCACGATCAGATGGGAAAAGCTCCCGTCGTAGGAAAGGCGGGCTTCTGCACCCGGTCCCCCGACGACGCCGCCGGATGCCGTGGAGACCGATACGGTGTATCGGTTCCAGCGAATCTCGCCGGATCCCGTAACCGGAAAACCCTGGACGAAGAAATCGTTCTGGACCAGGCGAGCCGTGAACGAAGCGCCGTATCTGGCGTAGGTCAGGCTGAGACTGTCGAATTCACGATGGTTGATCCTGCTTTCGAAACGACGTTCGCTGCGCGGCATGTCGAATTCGCGGATTGCGAAAGCGGGCTTGAGCCAATCACGCACCTGATCGGGATTGCCGGTTCGAAGCGCTGGAAAACGTCGCAGAAAGGCGATTTCTGACATTCCGATCACCCCGCAAAGACACTGGCGGCATGCCTTGCCGGCGGCCCCGCCTCATGGATGAGGAGAGGCCCGCTCTCCATCCATTATCTCATTTCTCCCGAAGTTTTTCGCAGAATCGGGCTAATTGGTTCCTGTCTTGGGACAGCAGCCCGGCGGCGGCTCGCATAGCGTTCAAGCAGGTCGACGACATTACCAGACCGCCGCCTGCGAGGTGAACCAAGTCATGATCCCGCGCGACCAATCGAAATCTTCCACGACTGAGTTGATGCCGCTCGGGCCGACGAGCACGACCTGTACGGACGTATAAGTCGCCGTTCCCCAGCGCAGCTTTCCCCGGGGACGCATGCGAGCGACGGGAGACCGGCGGAATCGCTTGGCCGGCAATCGTCACGGCGCCCGGAACTGATTCAACCGCTTCGATAGAGGCCACGACATGGCGCAGGAGCATAGTCGCTTTACGGTGAACACCACGGCGGATAGCCATTTTTCCTGGCTGCGCACGCGGATGAGCATGGAGCGGACCTTGATGTCGTGGATCCGCACGGCCGTCTCGCTGATCGGCTTTGGCTTCACGATCGTCCAGTTCTTCGAACGCCTGAGCGGCATGGAAGGAATCGCCGAGGCCGCCCGTCCGCAAGCGCCCCGCTACCTGGGCCTGACCCTGATAGCGACTGGCGTGGTCGTGCTCCTGATCTCGCTGTGGCAGTACCGGCAAATCATCCGCTATCTGCGCGGCGGCGCCTTCGCTCCTCTCGCCGGCGTCGACGACGAGCCGCTCCAGACGCCGACCTACGCGGCTTCCATTGTCCTGATTTTCATCGGGCTCTTCGCATTCGTAGCCGTCCTCATGCGAGCGCTTTGAACGCGCGTTCCGAGCGCCGCGCCGGATAGCCCGAATACCCCTCTCAATTCTGAAACCTGAAAGGAGACATGGTGATGGCCAAGACGAACAAGCCGAACATTCTTATCCTATGGGGCGACGATATTGGCTGGTGGAACATCAGCTACAACAACCGCGGCCAGATGGGCTATCGCACCCCCAATATCGACCGGGTCGGCAACGAGGGCGTCGCTTTCACGGACTATTACGCCCAGCAGAGCTGTACGGCCGGCCGCGCCGCCTTCATCACCGGCCAGAATCCGGTCCGCACCGGGCTTACCAAGGTCGGCATGCCCGGCGCCGATGTCGGCCTGAGCGGGGAAGATCCAACCATCGCCGAGCTGCTCAAGCCGCTTGGCTACGCCACGGGCCAGTTCGGCAAGAACCACCTCGGCGACAAGGACGAGTTCCTGCCGACCAACCATGGCTTCGACGAGTTCTTCGGCAATCTCTACCACCTCAATGCCGAGGAAGAGCCCGAGGACGTGGACTATCCGAAGGATCCCGAATTCAAGAAGCGCTTCGGCCCGCGCGGCGTCCTGCATACCTGGGCCGACGGCAAGGGCGGCCAGAAAATCGAGGATACCGGGCCGCTGACCAAAAAGCGCATGGAGACCGTCGACGAGGAAGTCTCCAAGCACGCGTGCGCCTTCATCGACAAGGCGCACAAGGAAGGCAAGCCGTTCTTCCTCTGGTTCAATACCACGGGGATGCATTTCCGCACGCACACCGCCAAGAAGCACGAGGGCAAGAGCGGCCAGGGCTTCTATAACGACGCCATGGTCGCGCACGACGAGCACATCGGCGAGTTGTTGGCCAAGCTCGACGAGCTCGGCATCGCCGATAACACCATCGTCATGTACTCGACCGACAACGGGCCGCATTTCAACACCTGGCCGGATGCGGGCATCACGCCGTTCCGCAGCGAGAAGAACACGAACTGGGAAGGCGCCTGGCGCGTGCCGGCATTCGTCCGCTGGCCGGGCAAGATCAAGCCCGGCACCGTGCTGAACGGCATCGTCTCGCATCAGGACTGGCTACCGACCCTGCTCGCCGCGGCGGGCGAACCCGACATCAAGCAAAAGCTGATGGACGGCCACAAGGCCGGCAACAAGACCTTCAAGGTCCATATCGACGGCCACAACATGCTGCCCTACCTGACCGGGCAGGCAACGGAGAGCCCACGCGAGTCCTTCTTCTACATCAGCGACGACGGCGACGTGCTGGCCATCCGGATGAGGGACTGGAAGCTGGTGCTGATGGAGCAGAGGGCCAAGCAGTTGCTGTGCTGGGGCGAGCCCTTCGTGCGGCTGCGTTTCCCCAAGATTTTCAACCTTCGGCGCGATCCGTTCGAGCGGGCCGACGAAAGTTCGAACACCTATTGGGATTGGGTCATCACGCACATCTACTTCCTCTACGGCATGCAGGCGATCGTGGGGCAGCAGATCGAGAGCTTTAAGAAGTTCCCGCCGCGGCAGAAGCCGGCCTCCTTCAACCTCGACGCGGTACTGCACACGCTGCAGGAAGCGGGAGGCGGCGGCGGCCATTGATCGGGCGGAGTTCCGTTCCGACGCGGCCCGACTGAACCTTGCGGCGGCGCTCCATGCGCCGCCCATTCTTCCAAATCCGGGTGGACAGGCTCGCGATGTCGCTGGCGCAACTGATCCCGCTGCTGATCAATATCAGCATCATCCTCATCGTCTTCTCCCTCGGGCTGAAAACCGAGAGGGGCGACACGGTCTACTTGCTCTCGCGCCCCTGGCTGCTTGTCCGCTCCATCCTGTCGATGAACGTCATCATGGCGGCGGTCACCGCCACCTTGGCGAAGCTGCTCGAGCTTCCCTTCGCAGTCGAACTCACCCTCATCGCACTCGCCATCTCGCCTGTCCCGCCGATCCTTCCCACGAAGCAGCGGAAGGCTGGCGGCTCCGCCTCCTACGCTGTCAGTCTGCTGGCCTTCGCATCGCTGGCGGCCATCGTGCTGGCGCCGTTCGCCGTCGAGGTCATCGGGGCCTGGTTCGGCCGGCAGACCGGTATTTCCTCGGGAGCGGTTGCCAGGATCGTGTTGGTAACCGTACTGGCGCCGTTGGTCGCCGGCATCGCCGTTCGCATTTGCTTGCCCGAATTTGCAGCGCGGATTGCCCGCCCGGCGTCCGTCATCGGCACGGCACTGCTGGTCGCCGCTGCGCTGCCGGTACTGTTCACCGCCACCACGGCAATCTGGACGCTCGTCGGCAACGGCGTGGTGCTCGCCCTGGTCGCGTTTGCCCTGATCGGGCTCGCCATCGGGCATTGCCTGGGCGGTCCGGAGCCCGAGAGTCGGGCCGTGCTGGCGCTTGCAACCGGCACGCGCCACCCTGGCGTCGCGATCGCCATTGCCAGCGCGAACTTTCCCGACGAGAAGGCGGCGCTTGCCGTCGTGCTCTATCACCTCGTGATCGGCGCGCTGGTTTCGATCCCTTACGTGAAATGGAGCCGCAAACGCGCGGAGGCCGCCCGGCAGGTCGGGGCGGGAACGCGCCCATGAGCGCGAACCGGAATCCCTCCGGAGCCGAAACGGAACCGGTCCGCTCGGCCGCGCCGCCCGGCATGGTCTGGATTGTCGGCGGGGAATTCACCATGGGATCCGATCGTCACTATCCGGAGGAGGCGCCGGCCCACCGCGTCAGGGTCGACGGCTTCTGGATGGACCGCTTCACCGTCACCAACCGTGACTTCGAGGCCTTCACCGCCGCGACCGGTTACGTCACCTTGGCGGAACGACCGGCGAATCCCGAGGACTATCCCGGCGCGAAACCCGAGATGCTGGCGCCATCCTCGACGATGTTCCGCCGGCCCAACGGCCCGGTTGACATGACCGACCATTACAACTGGTGGGCCTATGTGCCGGGCGCGAACTGGCGCCATCCGCGTGGCCCGTCGAGCTCGATCCGCAAGCTTTTGGACCATCCGGTCGTGCATGTCGCCTGGGAGGACGTCCAAGCCTATGCGCGCTGGGCCGGGAAGGAACTGCCGACCGAGGCCGAATGGGAGTTCGCCGCCCGGGGCGGGCTGGAGGACGCGGAATTCGTCTGGGGCGACGAGCTCACGCCCGGCGGACGCCATATGGCCAACACCTGGCAGGGCGACTTCCCCTATCGGAATTCGCAGGAGGACGGCTACGAGTACACCGCGCCGGTGGGCTCGTTCCCGCCGAACGGCTATGGACTCTACGACATGGCCGGCAATGTCTGGCAATGGACGCAGGACTGGTATCAAGACCACGCCCGCATCCTCAGCTCCTGCTGCACGGCACTCAATCCGCGCGGTCCCGCGCGCGAGGCAAGCGTCGATCCGCAGCAGCCGCAGCATTCCATTCCGCGCAAGGTGACGAAGGGCGGCTCGCATCTGTGCGCGCCGAACTACTGCCGTCGCTACCGCCCCGCCGCACGCATGGCGCAACCCATGGACACCTCCATTTCGCATCTCGGTTTCCGCTGCATCCTGCGGGCCGGACAAGGAAACGAGCATGCCCCCTCTGCATGAGGTGCTGACGGCGCTGGTCGAGGTCGTCGTGCCCGCGATCGAGATCATGGCGCTCCTCATCATCGCCATCGGCACCATCGAAGCCTTCGCGAAGACGCTCGGCGCCGTGTTCGCCGGGGGCGGGGCAGGGCGCGACCTGTTCAGGCCGATATGGTTGCGCTATTCGCGCTGGCTGATCGGGGGTCTGACCTTCCAGCTCGCGGCGGACATCATCGCGACCTCGGCCGCGCCGACCTGGGAAGACGTCGGCAAGCTCGGCGCCATCGCCGTCATCCGCACCTTCCTCAATTATTTCCTCGAGCGGGATCAGCGCGAGGTGCTGAGCGAGGGCGAGCGGGAGGCGAGTGGATGAGCGGCGTCGGCGCCGAAGGCGGTCGAATCGATGGAACCGATCCGACGGGAGATGGCGAGCTGTCCGGCTTTTCCCTGGTCAGGGGCGGGCCGATCTACCGGCTTCTGAACGCCGTCGGTCTCGCCCCAACCGGCCTGCGCGGCGCGATCATCCTCTCCGCCGTCCTGGCCGGTTTCTGCCTCGTTCCGCTCGTGGTCCTGACCGGCTTCGCCGGCACCTTGTCCGGTCCGATGGCTGGCGTGCCGCTGAGCGGCGACTTCGGGGCGCTCGGACGTTTCCTCATCGGGTTGCCGGCCCTGGTTCTGATTGCGCCGGACAGCGACAGGCTGTTGCGGCTCGTTCTCTCGCATTTCGTGACGGCGGGGATCGTGCGCCGGGCCGATCGTCCGGCCTTCGCCGGCATCCTGCGCGACGCTTTGCGGCTGCGGGACGCGACCTGGCCGGAGCTGATCCTGGTCGCTGGGGCCTTCGTGCCGGCGCTGATGGCCCTGGAGCAGGCGCCGTTGCTGCCGCCCTTGCCGGGCTGGCGGCTTGCCGATGGCGGGCTCAGCCCGGCAGGCATCTGGTTCGACTTCGTCGCCAAGCCGCTCTGGCTGCTGATCGCGTTGCTCTGGGTCTGGCGGCTCGCGCTGTGGGCCCTGATGCTGGCGCGCATCTGCCGGCTCGACCTCGCCTTGCATGCCGCCCATCCGGACGGGGTCGGCGGCCTCGGCTTCGTGCCGGCGATGCAGCAGCGCTTCTCCAGATGCGCCTTCGCCGGCGGGGTGATCTTCGCCGGCGCGGCGGCAAACGAGATCGTCTACGGCGAGATGCCGCTGAGCGATGCCGGCTGGGTGCTCGCGGCTTATATCGCCTGCGCGACGTTCGTGCTCTGCGTGCCGCTGCTGGTGCTGACGCCGACCTTGGTCAGACTGAAGCGCCGCGGCATCCTCGCTTATGGGGCGCTCGGCAACGCCTATATGCTCGCCTTCGACGCCAAATGGCTCGGCGCCCGCGGCGATGCTGCCGGCCTCGTGGAGAAGGTGCGGGCCGGGCCGCTCGACGAACTCGGCGGCGACTACGGGTCGCTTACCGATCTCAACGCGTCCTATCTCATTGCTCAGCGGATACCCATCGTGCCGATCAACAGATGGGTCCTGGCGGGGATCGTGCTGCCGGCCGCCCTGCCGATGGCCCCCGTGGCACTGCTCGCGCTGGGGATTCAGGATACGGTGCGAAAGCTTCTGGAGATGCTGACGTGAACGGCCGTATCCCCTTCGGTTTTCGCTGGCGGCGAACGGCAATGCAAACTCGGCGCCCGCTCGGGGACTGAAATGGCGGATGGGGTGGAAATAAACCTCCCATGTGAATTCAATGGATTGTAGAGGCTAACCTAGATTCCTCGGTCCATTGAAATTCAACGCCGATTTAGCCCTTTGGCAAACCGCTTCGAACGGCGGTTGCGATGGCAGATATCAAGCCTCTCTGGATGCCGGTCTACGTTGCCGAGCATCTGGCCGAAACCCAGGCGCTGAACACCGAGCAGCAAGGCGCCTACCTGTTGCTGCAGATGGCCTATTTCTCGGCCGGCGGGCCTTTGCCCGATGACGAAGAGGAACTGGCCACCATCACCCGCATGCCGCTTCAGGCGTTCCGCAAGGCGGCGCTGAAGCTCGCTCGCTTCTTCATCGTCGGGGATGGCGTTTGGCGGCATGAGCGCCTGGACGAAGAACTGCGGGAAGCCGCCGACCGCTTGGCGCAACGCTCACGGGCGGGGAAGGCTTCTGCGGCGCGGCGACGGCACGGCGGGGGCGCGGGCGGCCAGCAGCCGTTGCAACGGGAGGGCAACGACCGTTCCAACGGGGAGGCAACGAGCGTTGCAACGGAACGGTCAACGGAACTGGAACGGGAGGCCCAACGGGAGGGCAACCAACTACAACTACAAGAATCTGAATCTCTTTCTGAGAGATCAGACTCCGAAACCGCGCGCGCGAAGAATGCTTGCCAAGTGCGAATGCAGCGGGTGCCAGGCGGCGCACAGCGGTTCGCCGGCATCGGCCTCAGGCCGCCAGGGCTGAAGAACCAAGACCGGGCCGACCACGATCTGATGCGGGTCCTCGCCACTCAAGGCGGCATGACCGAGAAAGCCGCCTGGGTCTTGGTGATGGCGGCACGCGATCCGAAAGCGCCCGAACACGCCGAAGCCGTGCGGCTATGCGTCAAGTACTCGAAACAGCACCGGCTCGGCTGGTTTCCCTCCGACCTGTCGGTCGCATCATGACGGCGCAACGCAAGGCCAGCCAACGGGAAATGGCGCGGTTCTACGAACGGCGGGCGCAGGTGAACGCGCTGGTGAAGCACTGGCACGAGACGCATCGGGAGCGATGGGAACCGCAATGCGAGCTGGTGCAGCTCGAAATCAAGGCGGCAGTTGCGGCGCTGGCATTCGACGCGGTTCGCCAGGATCCCAAGGCGCCGCGGCTGCCGCCGTTCGGCAAGCCGCGATTCGACGCGATGATGCGCTGCCTGGTCAGCCAGCTGCGCGTCAAGCGGTTCGGACCGTTGCACCTCGTCACCGCCGATCAGTGGCGAGCGCAGATCGAGACGATCGGCAACGAACTCGGCTGGGCCTGGGTCGACGCCAGCCGCCGCGAGTTGCCGTTGGCCAAGCCAGCATCGGAGGCGAAGGCAGCATGACGCGCCGGGCAAGGAGGAACACATGCCGATAGCACCGCCCAAGCACCGGCCGGCCCACTACAAGGATCGGGCCCAGAAGGACCGCGAGCGCGGCTCGGCGCGCAAGCGTGGCTATGACGGGGACTGGGAGAGGACACGCGCTGCCTGGCTCGCTGTCCATCCGCTTTGCCAATGCGACGACTGCAGGGAGGGCGAGCTCCAGGTGACGGCGGCCAGCGTCGTTGACCACATCGTCCCGATCAGCGTGGCGCCGGAGCGGCGGCTCGATCCGACCAATTTCCGCTCGATGTCGAAGGCTTGCCACGATCGCCACACGGCAAAGCAGGTCGCCGGCGGTCACATCGGCATGCGCGGCCGCAGGGGGTAGGGGGGGTCAAATCTCTAAAAGCCCCCCACCCCCCGGACCGCGCCCAATCGTTTCGCGTATCGCCGCGTTATTCGAGAAAACAAAAACCTGGCTGGAACAACGAAAAGGTTAATGAATGCAAGCGGTTAACGAAAACATCGATGCTCGAATCCGCGAGTCGGATGCGCGGTTGGCGGCTGCTCTCGAACGCATGAAGGCGAACGGCACGGCCGCCGTCGGCGCCTTCCTGGAAGAACTGGGCAACACCGGCGCGCCGCCGGTGGTGATCCTCATGTGCGCCGCCGATGCCGTGCTGGCCTATGCGGCCAGGCACTCCCTGGCGGTGTCGGAAGCCATCCTGCTGGGCGCTGCGGCGTCTCAGAGCACGGGGGCGGACGATGGGCGGTGATCGGCTGGGCGCGCCGCCCGCACACTTGGACGCCATCGCCGCCGAGGAATGGCGGCGGCTGGCCGACAGGCTGGCCGACCAGGACGTTGACCCGACCCACCTGGAGGTGCGCTGCCAGGCGCTGAGCCGGCACCGGCGGGCGACGCAGGCCATGGGCGACCAGCTCACCTTCCAGCATGGGTCGCTGCTGAAGCCCAGGCCCGAACTGGCGATCATCGCCGACGCCGAAAAGGTGATCGCGAGCTTCGATCAGAAGTACGACCGCGCCGCGCGGCGGGACGGTTAGCCATGGGCTGGCGCAATCGCTATCTGGACGGGCGCATCGCGGAGCGCGCGAAAAGGGGAAAGAAAAAATATCTTCAGTTCGGCAAGCGCGCCCTGAAATGGCAGCGACCGGGCGTCTATTTCGAGCCGCGCGCTTGTTCCATCGGCAAAGCGATGGTAATCTTAACTCGTCTTTCGGAAGCC
Organism: Reyranellaceae bacterium; assembly: GCA_050181585.1. Taxonomy (GTDB): domain Bacteria; phylum Pseudomonadota; class Alphaproteobacteria; order Reyranellales; family JAQSWP01; genus JAQSWP01. The sequence continues at coordinate 84,183 of JBFXDA010000012.1, read as the reverse complement.
AATCGGTGCGACGCTGCATTGGCTGATCGATCCGACACCTCGGAAAAGCCCGGTGAGATGCTGGGGCCCCGAGTGAAAACTCACCGTGCTGAGCGGTGAGAATTCGCTTGTGGTCTTCGAGGTGACGATGCGGACGACTTCCCCTTTCAAGTTTGAAGCGAAACTCGCGGAATCCGGCATCTTCGAGGGTTACGCGAGCACGTTCGGCGGCAAGCCGGACATGTACGGCGACATCATCGCCAAAGGCGCGTTCATCCGGTCGTTGAACGAGCACGACCGCGCCGGGACGAGGCCGGCGTTGCTGTGGGCGCACGAGCCCTCCGAGCCAATCGGCGTATTCAACTCCATCAAGGAAGACTCCAAGGGACTGAAGGTCGTAGGCAAGCTGACCTTGGGCACCCGGCGCGGTCGCGAGGCCTACGAGCTGCTTGCGGACGGCGCCGTTACCGGGCTGTCGATCGGATATTTCCCAGCCAAGAACGGCGTCAAATACCACGCCGATCATCGCGAACTGGTGGATGTCGACCTGCTGGAAATCAGCCTCGTCGCCGTTCCCGCCAACAGCAACGCCCGCATCACCGAGGTGCGCAGCTTCACCGACCCGCGCGAGGTCGAATCCATCCTCCGCGCCAACGGCTTCAGCAAGAGCCAGGCGCGCAGCTTCATGGCCCAGGGTTTCAAGGGCCTTTCCAACTCGGATGACGTCGAGGCGGCGGCGGATCTCGAGCGAATCATCCGAGCCGCCACACAACAACTGAAGGAGATCTAGCACATGGACATGACGCAGCTCATCGCCGCGTTCAAGCAGCATGCCGACCAGACCAGCGCGATGCTCGTCGAGCTGAAGTCGGGCATGAAGGAACTCGCCGACTGGCGGCTAGAGCAGGAAAAGAAGGCCGGTCGCCCCAATCTGGGCGGTGGGAGCGGCAGCCAGGGCGCCCTGGCGAAGAAGGTGTTCGAATCGGAAGCCTTCATCACCTTCAAGGAAGGTAAGGCTCCGAACGCCCGCATCATCGTCGACGCGGGCGACATGCTGCGCAAGTCGATCATCAGCGACGATTATCCGCTGGTGCCCGAACGGGTGGCCGAGGTCATCACCCAGCCGCGCCGGCGCGTGTTTCTGCGCCAGCGGATGCCGTCGCCGCCAACCGATCGCGGCAGCATCGAGTTCGTGCGCGAGACCTTCATCAGCAATGCCGGGCCCCAGCGCGGCGCGGAGTCGCCGGTCGCGACCTTCGAAGGGGCGGACAAGCCCGAGTCGGATTTCAGCTGGACCCCGACCGAGGTGAAGATCGGCACCTTCGCGCACTGGGTCCGGGCATCGCGCCAGGCGATCTCCGACATTCCCTCGTTCGTGCAGATGATCGAGGCCGGGCTGATCTATGGCCTCGAAATGGAGATCGAGAATCAGCTTCTCAACGGCACCGGCGGCACCGGCGACATGGAGGGGTTGCTGAAGGCCGGCAATCACACGCCCTACAACGGCGGCTATGGCGCGGGCCATCAGGCCGTCGACGTGGTGCGCCGCGCCATCACTCAGCTGGAAGTGGCCGGCTACGAGGCCGACATCACCATCCTGAACCCGCTCGATTGGGGCGGTATCGAACTGCTGAAGGACAGCGAGAACCGTTACTTGGTCGGCGACCCGATCGGCGCCGCCCTGTCCAATCTCTGGCGGCGGCCGGTCTACACCACGCCGAAGCTGGCGAGCGGCAAGTTCGTGGTCGCCAACCTGCAGCAGGCGACGGCGTTCTGGCAGCGCAGCCAGATCCTCATCCAGTTCGGCTTCGCCGAGAAGGATTTCATCCAGAACATGACGCGGATCTTGGCGGAGAACCGCGGTGCGCAGACGGTCTTCCGGCCGGACGCCGTGATCTACGGCAATCTCACCGGCTAGCGCGATCCGCCATCCCTGACACCGAGCGGGCGGCGACGGCCGCCCGCTTCCAACAAGAGAGGTTTAGATGTCTGTTCCTGACGATTATCCCCATGTCAGTTCGATCGTCGCGCCGGCCGACAATGCATTAAACGTCGAGTTTGGCAGCCCGGCCGATGACGTCGAGCTGGTGAAGGTCAGCCGCGCCATCCGCTGCGGCGGCGGCGGCGGCCTCGACGTCACCATGAAAGACGGTTCCACCGTCAGCTTCGTGGTGGCGGCTGGCGACGTGCTGCCGATCCGGGTAACGCATGTCCTGGCATCGTCGACGGCCACCAACATCGTTGCCTTGTGGTGATGTTGTTTCCGACTCCTATCGACAGCATCGCCCGCCGCCCGCCGGCGCGTCCTGAAATTGCCGGCGGGCGGATTTCCCCATGATCCGCATCAAGACCAAACTCGAAGGCACCGCCGAACTGCGGCGGCTGCTGAAGGCGTTGCCGCCCGAGGTCGAGACCAAGGTGTTGCAGGCCGCCACGCGCCAGGTCGGGCGCGAGGTGGAAAAGGATTTCGAGGCGGTCGTGCCGCGCAGCTCGGAAGACAAGCGCTCGCCGAAATCGCAGCAGTACGGTCACATGATCGACAATATCCGCGTGAAGGCGCCGCGCGGCTTTCGCGGCATCGTCGTCTTCACCAAGGATGCTTTCTGGTCGCAGTGGTACGAGTTCGGCAACAGCCGCCAGCCGCCGCGCCCGGTGTTCCGGCCGACCTGGGACAACAACGCCAACCGCTACATGGGCATGATGCTGGGCGCCATCGCGCGCTCGCTGGCCCGCACCGCCCGCCAGCTGGCGGGCAAATACGGCACGGCGCGCCGCACCCTCGGCGTGCGCAGCCGCAAGTAGGGAGCAAAGCATGGCAAAGGTAATGGGCGGCACGGTCAAGGTCGGCGGCATCCACGCCACGATCAGCGGCGATTCGACGGAGCTGGAGAAATCCCTCAAGCGCGCCGACATGGCGCTGTCGTCGACCCAGGCGAAGATGAACCGCACCTTGGCGGCGATGCAGAAATCCTTCAATTCGCTCGATCGCAGCGTGATGAACGTCATGGGACCGGTGTTCAGCCTTCGCGCCGCGTTTGCCGTCCTGGCCGGCGGCGCCGCCATGGCGGGGATCCAGCGCCTGCTCGATTCGATCGGCAGTCTGGGCGAGAAGGCCGAGCAGCTGGGCATATCGACGGACGGATTGCAGGCTTTCCAGTATGCCGCCACGCAGGCGGGCATCAGCGCCGAAACGCTGGAAACCTCGATCGCCAAGTTCACTCGCACCATCGGCGAGGCGGCCGACGGCAGCAAGCCGGCGATCGACGCCTTCGAAGCGCTGGGCGTGAAGATTCTCGATGCCAGCGGCAAGACGCGCGACTCCGAGGTCATCATGTCGGAGGTTGCCGAGGCCCTGATGAAGATCGAAAGCCCGGCGATTCGCGCAGCGCGCGCCGCCGATCTCTTCGGCAAATCGGGGCAGAAGCTGCTGCCCCTGCTCTCGGGCGGCGCGGCCGGCCTGCAGCGCTTTCGCGACGAAGCGGCGCAGCTGGGGCTGATCCTCGACAGCAGCGCCATCCGCGACGCGGACTTGCTTTCCGACCGACTGGCGGGGCTGCAGCTCGAAATCCAGAAGCTGGCGCAATCCTTCGCGCCGGCGCTGTTCGACGATCTGCAGCTGTTGCTGGATTTCGTGGGCGGCAAGGAAATCAACGGCAGCGGCTACCTGGCCGATGTCCTGCGCAACACGCGCAACGAGATCGAGCTGATCGGCCGGGTCACCAGGAGCCTGAAAGACGGCTCCCTGTTCGGCGGCACCGAACTGGAGAAGGCGGTGAAGGAACTCGCCGATATGGAAAATCTCATGAAGTCGGCCGCCGCCTGGGGGCGGGATCTGACGCTGTCGCCGAAATTCCTGGCCGATCTGGAAGCGGCGCGGGCCAGGGTCGAGCGGCTGCGGGCGCAGATGGCGCAGAGCGGCTTCGAGCAGGACGAAACCGATGCCCGCCGCCACAAGCTGCCGGCCGTGGTGGCGCCCGGCGTCGGAAACCCCCTGCCGGCGACCGCGTCTTCGGCGCGCGGCCAGGCGGCGCGGGAGATGGAGGAATACCTCGCCGGCCTGCGGCAGTCGGCCCAGCTCGCGGGCATGGAGGCCAATGCCAGGCAACAGCTGGAAGCGGTGTTGCGGGCCGAGAACATCGCCCGCCGCGAAGGCCGCGCGCTGCGCGACGACGAGCGAGCGCAGATCGTCGCGGACGTCGAGGCCGCGCAGCGCAACGGCGAGGCGCTGCAGCACCGGAACCAGCTCGTGGCGGAGGCGCGGCAGCTCTACGAGCAGACGCGCACCCCGGCCGAGCAGTATGCCGACACGCTGGCCCGGATCGACGAGATCGAGCGGGCCTACCCGGAAGCGGCCGAAGCGGCCAACCGGGCACGGCAGAAGGCCCTCGAAACCTACCAGCAGGCGCAGGCGCAGGCCTCGGGGCTGACCGAGATCCAGGCCGAACTGGGCAGCGCTCTGCAAACGGCCTTCAATGCCGGCGTCAGCGGCGCGCAGAAATTCGAGGACGTGCTGAAGGGGCTGCTGAAACAGGTGATCCAGATCATTCTGCGGTTGATCGTCATGCGAACGCTCGCCGCCGCCTTCGGCGTCGGCAGCGGCCCTAACAGCGTGTCTCCTGGCATCGGCGCCAGCGGCGGTGCGGGGCTCTTCGCTGGATTGCACGACTTCGCCCGCGGCGGCTCGTTCCGCGTCGGTGGCGTCGGCGGCACCGATTCGCAGATGGTCGCCTTCAACGCCACGCCTGGCGAGCTGGTCGACGTGCGCACGCCGGGCCAGGCCGGCCGCCGCGGTGGCGACGTGGTGGTAAACGTCGTGAACAACACCGGTGACGGGGTACGCCAGGAGCGTAGCAGCGGCCCCGACGGGCAGCAGATACTGCGCATCATCATCGGTGAGGTCGATCGCAGCCTGCGGCACCCGGGCGCGCAGCTCAACCGCGCCCTGCAGGACACTTTCGGCGCCAGGCCCAGTCTGACCTCGCGCTGATGCGCGGCGGCGGCATCGGGTGCGCGTGAAACACGTGTTGCTTAGCTAACACGTGTTGCACGTGAAACAGGTGATGCTTTTGGTAACGCCGAAGGTTGACTTTCTCGCCGGTCATGCGCATCGTGAAGATGGTGCTGATAACACCGTTGAAACCTATGGCGGAAGCTGCCCCCGAAGCTGGCGGCTTTTCCATGCCCGCGATTGTGCCGGGAGTGCGGCGGATACAATACCCGAAAGGGGAAGAAGCCCGCGGTCCATAGGCCGTTATCAGCTCCCGGTGTCGGCGCCGATCGCCGACGCGCCAAACAGGCAATCGGAGCATGATCATGAAAACTTTGGCAACAAAGAACCGCCCGAGCAGGCGAGCCCAAGATACTCGATCTCAAGCGAAAAAAGTCCCGGTGGTAGGCATCGTCGAAAATGACGTTGTTCAGTTTACGCCAAAAGGGGAAGCAATATTCAACGCTTTGAAGCCTGGTCTTCACGCGGTGACACAGGAGAATTATGACGAAGAGGATGGCGATATTCCCAATACCAGCGATGACACTTTGCTAGCGATCGTTGGGCGTTGGAAGGTTGCACGGCAAAGCGCACGGCTGACTTGGGCCAAAACTGATCATAATAGTTTGTTCGGTCGCATCGATGACATCGATCTCTTGATTGCCCCTAGTCAGGAAATGATAACTGTCGATGAGATGCAAAAGCTTATGTTGACATGTGAGCCGAAAACCGTACGCGGGTTATTGGCAATGCTTAGCGTCGCAATCGACATACTGGAGGAACGAGAAAGGGGGCCGGGGAGGCCCTTTGGCAAGGGACCCGTACTCAACTTGCTGAGAAAGGCCATCTTGGCGTTGGAGAGAACCCCATTGCAAACCTCCGTAAATGTGTACGAGGAATGACATGAGGTGGCGTTACGTGCCCGAGCCGGGGCCATCGGCGGAGATCATCCCTTTTCCTCGTGAGCGCTGCCAAGGTAGCCTCCCAGCAGCACAACCGGCAACCGTCATTCCGTTTCCGGCTCAACTTGGGCAGTTAGAAATCGAGATTTTCTGGCGCCCGCCGCCTGGGCACCCCTTGTTGGAAAAATACGCCCGACGGGATACCGGCGACGGCATGGCGCCGGGGCCGGACCCCGTAACCAAATAGGGCTTCTCAGGGCGGCCGCCTTCGACATATACTTCTTTCAAAGAAGTATTTTGCAAACGAGGGCGGTCGCTTGAAAACCTATCCCCAGCCGGCGGTAATGGCGCTCTTCTCCATCACCCACTCTCAGCGCAATGCCTATCACAAGGCGTGGCCCGAAATGATTCCCGCCGGGGAGCCCGGCGGGAAGACGTTCTTGACTCGCGACGCGGCGATCGCGCTGGCCGGCATGAAACAGCTCAGTCTGTTCGGCATCATGCCGCGGGAAGCCGTGCCGATCGTCGCCGAGTGGCTGGAGGAACTGCGGGCGCCGTCCTCGCAGTCGCGCGGCCAGCCGGGTGCGTGGGCCGTGAACTTGAACACCAAAGATCGTTATCTGTGCGGCCATGCGTATGCCCTCGACTATCAGAATTTGACCAGGGTGTTCCCCGAAAAAGTGGGTATCACCGGCCGCGCGTGGCATCGCACGGATGCGCCGGCCGCAACCATCGGGATCGTGAACATCGCGGAGATCCAGCGGCGCATCGATTCCATCGATGAGGATTTGGAATGGTCGAAGCGGGTAACCACGGAACGCCGCGCGGCGCTGCCCAAGGGGAAGACAAGGGTAAAGGGGAAGGCGAAGAAGTAATGCCCCGCCACGACGCCCTGCCGCCGAATCTCCCGCCGCGCGGCCTGTGCCGCGAGGCGGCAGCGCAATACATCGGTATCAGCGAAGGAAAATTCGACGAGCTGGTGCGCGAGGGCAAGATGCCGGAGGCGGTGAAAATCGGCACGCGCAAGCTGTGGGATCGGCGGGCACTCGACAAGGCTTTCGAGGCGTTGGGGGGCGACGCTGACGAGTCCGATTGGGATGACGCATGACCAAGTTCCGGCTCGCCTACATCCATCGTTTCAAGGATCGCCACGGCAAGATCCGGCACTACTTCCGGCGCCCTGGCTGCAATCGCATCGCTCTGCCTGGACTGCCTGGCAGCGAAGAATTCATGGCCGCATACCAGGCCGCGTTGGCTGGCGAGACGGCGCCGCTCCGACCGATCGGCGCGGCCAAGTCGAAACCCGGAACTATTGGCGCGCTGGTCGCCTCGTATTTCGAGAGCCATGAGTTCAAAACGCTCGCGAAGTCGACCCAGGCGACCTATCGCGGCATCATCGAGCGCTGGCGCGAGGAGCGTGGCGACAAGCCCGTGCAGACGTTGAAGAGCGAGAATATCCGCAAAGGTCTCGACAAGCGTGCGGCGACGGCGGCAGCGGCCAACAACTGGCTGCGCATGGTACGGCTGCTGATGCGCTATGCTATCAAGCAGAACCTGCGCTGCGACGATCCGACCATCGGCATTGAGAACGTGCGGGTCAGAAGCAACGGCTTCGCCACCTGGTCGGACGACCATATCGAAATGTTCAAAGCGCGCTGGCCGTTGGGTACGCGCGCACGGCTGGCGCTTTGTCTGGCGCTTCACACCACGCAGCGGCGCGGCGATCTGGTGCTGATGGGGCGGCAGCATATTCGCGGCGGCACTCGCATTGTCACGGTGCAGCAGAAAACGGGCGAGGAAGTCGACCAGCCGCTGCATGCCGAACTGGTCGAGGCGATCGAGGCGCTGCCGAACAACCATTTGACCTTTCTGGTGACGAAGGATGGCAAACCGTTCTCCCCGGCCGGCTTCACCAACTGGTTTCGCGAGTGCTGCGCGGAAGCCGGTCTGCCGAAAGGACTGTCGGTGCACGGCTTGCGCAAGGCCAGCATGCGGATCAAGGCTGAGAACGGCGCGACGACGCACATGCTGGCGGCGGTGAGCGGGCACAAGACGCTGAAGGAAGTGGAGCGATACACCCGGGCGGCCAATCGCCGGCGGTTGGCCGACCAGGCGCACGCGAAGGTCGAAACGGGAACATCTGTTGGCAAACCTTCGCAAAAGGTTAGCCAAAAACACGGGTAGTGAGTTGAGTTTTAACTAGGTTTTCCAGCGGGTGGCGGATGGGGTGGGATTCGAACCCACGATACCCTTGCGGGCATGCCGGTTTTCAAGACCGGTGCCTTAAACCGCTCGGCCACCCATCCGGGTAATGTTTCCAATCGCTTAAGCGGCAGCGGTGCCGGGTGATAGCCCGACTTGCTACCGGATTGCAACCGGATGCGTTCGCGCTTCATTCTTTGGCCTTGCTTGCCTTCAGCAACGCATCGATCTGGAAGGCCACGGCCGGGGAAGTTGGCTTGCGTCGGCTGACGGGCGGACAACCCATGTCGCGCTAGGCGGCCAGAAACACGGTTGATGCGCTGATGGGGCCAACCTTCGGAGCGATGAAGGATGCTGCCACCGGGATCAGCGCGCTTGCGGCCGGCGAGGTTTCAGCCTCCGACGCCCGTGCCATCCGGCGGCTGGTTTCGTAACAGAACCTATTTTACACTCATTGGTTGTTCGACCAGTTCGAGGAAGGGCTGGCGGGCGAGGGGGTGCAGTAGGGGATGGAATAGGTAATCCCCTCTAATGAAAGAATTGGACAATATGAAGATTGGCTGGACGGAAGTAATTGCGGCCTATGCGGCGATTGTCGCTACCGGCGCTTTATTTCTAGAGATTCGGAGGTGGATCGAATCTGGTCCACGCTTACGCCTTCGGGTTATGGAGAAGGCTCAGATGTTTGGCGTCGGGCTTCAAGATCCGAACACCTATATTTCCGCTACGGTTACGAACATAGGCGCGTTGCCCACTACATTACGCATCATGGCGTTTGAATTCTACAAGACTCCTTGGAAATGGCTCTTGCGGAAATCAACTGGAGGGGCGCTAGTCAAACTGCCAGGGGCGATGACAGGCCAAGAGCTTCCCTATCTGCTAACTGCGGGAACGCAATGGACTGGGCAGGCTAAGCGTGATGAGGGTGTAGAAAAACTGCTTTCTGAAAATTGGGCGGCCTATCTATGCGTCTATTCGAGTCACACTAATCGACCAGTTCGATATCGGATGAAGAGACTGGGCAGCTAACACGCCGCGGTCGATTCGCTGGCCGCTCAATCAACAGTTTTATAAGAGGTAAATCACGAAAAAGGGCAGGTGGTTAGCCTGCCCTCTATTGCTTGCGCTGTGTGGGTTAGCTGTTGGACGACTGTTTTCTGTTTGGCTTTTCCAAAATATCGGCGCAGCCACTGGCGACAATGAGTCGGCCGATGGCGGTTTCCGTCAGCTCTAACCGTGCCTTAAGATATTTCTGGTATTCCAGCATCTGCTCAAATGCAGCCAGCGTTACTTCTTCTTGGTCGGGGTTATCGCTTCCGAAACCTTTGCGCGCCTGGCGGCTGCTAAGTGTGAGAAACGCCATGGTAATGCGGCGAGAGACTCCCCACTTATCGGCCCGCTCCCTTTTTTCTGCCACTTCCATTTGGCTTTTATTAAACAAGGATTTCCATTCCATCGCATCGAAATTCGGTTTTGAACTGGATCGACGAGCGAGTTGTATGTTGGAGTTTTTCTTAGTCATTCTCTTGCCTCCCTTTATTGAATCGCGGTAGTGAGGCGGGGGTTATAGATTCCGTCGCGTGGATTGTGGTAGGCCCACAAGTTAAAGTGTGCGGGCGCCTCATTCTCATGCCTATTAGACGACTCACCGGACAGGAAGTTCATATCTTTAGTGACGGCCAGCATTGCGAAGTGAACGAGAGCATCATCGAAGCAGCCCACCTTGATTTCTTCCGCGAAGAACCACAACCGGGCTTCCGCGTCGATTCCTGTGAGCGCCTTAGCGCTGAAGATGAAAGCGCGCAAACAGGATCGGGCGCAGTTTAGCGTCGCGTAGCGGGCGTCTTCCATGTCGGGCCCTGCCCAGTGGTCAACAGCAGCGGTCAAGAAGGCGTGCGCCCGCACCGCCTCCTGAATACTAACCGGGCCGATCTTGGGACGCAGTGCGACAGCAAGCGCTGGGTAGTCGCAAACTTCGCTGCCGCGCCCCGCGTCCTTAACGTGCGGCAGGGCGACGTTAATCACGGCCTCCACCCAGACATCGCACGGTAACACTTGGTCTTTCAATGCTGCTACGGCAGGCGCATGCCCGCATTTGGTATTTCGTGTATTCTCCGTTTCGGATTTCAGCATAGTCATTCCTCATTTGGGTTAGACCGGTGCGAGCGTGTCTGCGTCTGCATCGGCCGTTATGCCGTCAGCCGGACGGCAGGCGGACTCCGGTTGCTACCGGAATTGCTACCGCTCTCCATGACGCACCGTTACACAGGGCGACATTAAGGAGGCGGAGAAGTACTGATTTTGCTGGTTTTATTTGAACTTCGCGCGCTGGATTACACGCGGATACACACGGCCAAACACATTTCAAGACCGGTGCCTTAAACTGCTCGGCCACCCATCCGGAACTTGCCGGCGGCGCATTGTTAGCGTCACCGTCGGCGGCAGACAAGCCACGGCTTTTCAAAGGCCGGCCGCCGGGTCACGGGAAGGTCACTGCGCCGGTCAGGCGGCAAAGCCTAGTCTGGGAACGTCTCCGGCTTCCCGTGCGACGGGGCAGCCGGCCCCTTGAGTGCATATCGTATTCCGGCCGTGATCGAGCAGGTCAAGAAACTCAGCATCAAGGCCTTCTTCTGGAGCGCCGGCGAAAGCTTCGGGCTGGGCCTGCTGTCGCTGGCGGTCTTCGTGCTGCTGGCGCGGCTGCTGCAGCCGGAGGATTTCGGCGTCGTGGCGCTGGCCGGCGTCTTCGTGTTCACCTTCAACCTGATCATTGGCACCAGCTTCGCCGACGCGCTGGTGCAGCGCGCCGCGCTGAAGCCCGGCCATAGCGACGCCGCGTTCTGGACCACCATCGTCCTGTCGCTGCTGCTGGCCGGCGCCAGCTTCGCGCTGGCCGGGATCGCCGCCGACGGGCTGGGCGAGCCGGAACTGGAAAAGGTGCTGCCGTGGCTGGCGCTCAGCATGCCGCTCAACGCCATAGGCACCGTGCAGACGGCGTTGTTCCGCCGCGCCTTGCAGTTCCGCACCATCGCCGTCCGCTCCATCTCTGGCCGCCTGGCCGGCGCTGCGGTGGGCGTCGGCATGGCGCTGGCCGGCTTCGGCGTCTGGAGCCTGGTCGGCCAGCAGCTGGTCGGCGTCGCGGTGACCAACCTGGCGCTGGCCATCCGCTCGCCCTGGCGGCCGCGCCTGCGCTTCTCCTTCCGCCGGCTGCGCGACCTGGCCGGCTTCGGCCTGCATGTCTCGGCCGCCCAGGTGATCAACGGGCTGGCCGAGCAGGCCGTCACCTTCGCCGTCGGCGTGCTGTTCGGCACGACGCAGCTCGGCTTCTTCACCATCGCCTGGCGCGTGGTGCAACTCATCCGCGCCCTGGTCGGCAGTGCGGTCTATCACGTCGGCTTCAGCGCCTTCTCGCGCCTGCAGGCCGACCGGCAGGCGCTGGCGGCGGCGGTGCTGCAGTCGACCCGCTTCGCCTGCCTGTTCGGCTTCCCCATCGGCGCCGGCATCGCGCTATTGGCCGGACCGATCATCGTGCTGCTGTTCGGCGCGCGCTGGCTGGCCGGCGAGCCGCTGATGGTTCTGCTGGCGCTGGAGATGCTGCCGGGATTCTACGTGATCTTCTTCGCCCCCTGTTTCCGCGCCCTGGGACGGCCTGGGCTGACGCTGGCGCTGTCGATCGTCTACGCCCTGGCCGGGATCGCCGCGGTCGTGGCGCTGGCGCCCTTGGGGCTGGAGATCGCCGTTCTGGGATGGGTGGCACGGACGTTCCTCCTGCTGCCGGTACAGATCGTCCTGCTGAAACGCATTCTGCAGGTGCCGCTGTTACGGATTCTCAAGCCGGTCATGGCGCCCATGCTCGCCAGCGTCCTGATGGCCGCGACGGTGGCGACGTTGCTCTGGCAAATCGAAGGCAGGATCGACAATGCCGCCGTCGTCGCCCTGGCCGTGGCGACGGGCATCGTCGCCTATGGCCTGGGCATCGCGCTGTTCGCGCGCGACCTGCTGACCTTCCTGCTGCGATTGCCGCGCCTTCTGGGCGGATCGACGCCGTCGCCGCCACAGGAGGCCGCCGGGATCGGCGGCGGATCCTGAGCGGCCGCCTTGCCTGCCGCAATGTTTCCCCAGTCGCAGGCCAAGCTGGCTGGGGAGGTCGGGATGAAGAAACTGGTTCCGCTGGTGCTCCTGCTGCTGCCGGTCGCCTGCGCGCCCTTTGCGCCGTCGCCGCCGGAGAAGGGCGTCTATACCGTTCAGACGGCGTTCAATCCCGCCGATTTCGCCTGGTCGATGAACCAGGGCACGGCGTCGGTCGAGGGCAGGGCGATGCTCAAGGGCAGCGACGGGCGGGTGCGGACTTGCGCCGGCGAATTGGTGGCGCTGACCGCCGACAACGCCTATACGCGCGAAGCCTCCGCCGCCGCCAAGACCCGCCAGTACAGCCGTATCGAGCGCGATCCGCGCTATGCGCGCTACCGGCGCACCACGACCTGCGACACCAACGGACGCTTCCTGTTCCGCCATCTGCCGCATGGCAGGTGGGGCGTCGGCACGCGCGTCGAGTGGGAGGAGGCGGGATCGCAGGGCAAGGTGGTGCGCGGCGGGCCGATGGGAAAGACCTTCACGCTCAAGGCCGGCGAGAAAGCCACCATCGCCATGGGCGAAGGCGATCTGTAGCGCCTGTCGTTCTGCACTGCGGTACGCCGTCTGGCGTTGCGAAATTCCGATAGCGCGGCTTCGAGGTTTTGTTAGCCTTCCCTTGCGTCATCAAGAAACGCAATGGGAGGCTTGAATGCACAAACCGACGAGGCGTCAATTCGTTCAGGGCGTATTGGCCGGCGCTGCCGCCGTGCCGCTGATCCCCGGGCTGGGCGTGCGCGATGCGCGCGCGGCCTGGCCCGACAAGCCGATGAAGATCATCGTCGGCTTCCCCGCCGGCGGTCTGACCGACGCCTGGGCCCGGGCCTATGGCGAATTCATCCAGCAGAAATCCGGCCAGAGCGTGGTGGTCGAGAACAAGGCCGGCGCCGGCTCGGCCATCGCCGCCGAGCAGGTGGCGAAATCCGCGCCGGACGGCACCACCTTCCTGTTCACCATCTCCACGGCGTGGAACCAGAACACCATCCTCTACAAGAAGCTGCCCTACGATCCGGCCAAGGACTTCGTCTACGTCTCCGGCTTCAGCGCCGGGCAGTTGCCCATGGGCGTGCACAAGGACGTCAAGGCGACCAACCTCAAGGAGTTCATCGAGCTGGGCAAGAAGGGCCAGAAGCTTACCATGGGCAACTACTCGCCCGGCTCCTATCCGCAGATGGTGGCGCAGCAGCTCAACAAGCTCTACGGCCTCAACATCGAATCGGTGCCCTATCGCGGTGAGGCGCCGATGTGGCAGGACGTGGCGGCCGGCACCATCACGGCGGCCATCGGCTCGGTGCAGGCCATGCTGCCGCATGTGCAGGCCGGCAACGTGCGCGCCATCGGCCAGCCGACGGCCAACCGCTCGCCCCGGCTGCCCGACACGCCGACTTTCGTCGAGCAGGGCTTCAGCGAACCGGTGTTCGCGATCGAGGGCTGGCTGGGCATGTTCGCGCCGGCCGGCACGTCGCCGGCCATCGCCAAGCAGCTCTCCGACTGGATCCAGGAAGGCTTCAAGACCGAAAAGATCCAGAAGATCCACGAGAACTTCGGCATCCCGCAGCGGCCGTGGACCAATGTCGAGTTCGAGGAAGTGCAGAAGAAGGTCGGCCCGCAATGGGTCGGCCTGGCCAAGGAACTGGGCGTCACGCTCGATTGATCCAGCCGCAGCGAAGCGAGGAGGGGCGCCGGCGGCGCCCCTTTTTCATTCCTGGAAAGTGGTCGTCCGCGCCCGGCCGATGGCCGGCACGATCACGATCGCCAGCAGCAACACGGCGATGCCCAGCAGCGCGGCGCTGACCGGCCGTTCGATGAAGACGCTGGGATCGCCGCCGGACACGCGCATGGCGCGGCGGAAATACTCCTCCATCTGCGGTCCCAGCACCATGCCGAGCAGGAACGGCGCGGGCTCGCAGCCCAGCTTGAGGAAGACGTAGCCCAGCACCCCGGAGCCGACCAGCAGCACCAGGTGGAAGGAGCTGTTCTGGATGGAATAGGCGCCGATGCAGCAGAACAGCAGGATCGCCGGATAGAGGAAGCGGTAGGGCACCGTCAGCAGCCTCACCCAGATGCCGATCAGGGGCAGGTTGATGATCACCAGGAAGAGATTGCCGATCCACATCGAGGCGACGACGCCCCAGAACAGATCGGGCTTGGTGGTCATGACGTTGGGCCCGGGCTGGATGCCGGCGATGATCATGGCGCCGATCATCAGCGCCATCACCGCGTTGGACGGGATGCCGAGCGTCAGCATGGGGATGAACGAGGTCTGCGCCGCGGCGTTGTTGGCCGATTCCGGCGCCGCCACGCCTTCGATCATGCCGGTGCCGAACTGCTCGGGCGTGCGCGAGATCTTCTTCTCGACCGTGTAGGAGGCGAAGGAGGCGAGCACCGGCCCGCCGCCGGGCAGGATGCCCAGCACCGAGCCCAGCGCCGTGCCGCGCAGCATAGGCGCCAGCATGCGCCGGAAATCCTCTCTGCTCGGCACCAGCGAGTTGACGGGCAGGCTGCCGATCGACTGCCTGGCCCGGCGCTCGAGCTGGGCGATGACTTCGGCGATGCCGAACAGCCCCATGGCGATGGGCACGAAGTCGATGCCGTCGCTCAGCTCCAGGATGCCCCAGGTGAAACGCTGCGTGCCGTCGTTGACGTCGATGCCCACCAGCCCGATCAGCAGGCCGAGAATGACCATGGCCACGGCCTTGATCACCGAGCCGCTGGCCAGCACCACGGCAGCGATCAGCCCCAGCGCCATCAGCGCGGTGTACTCGGCGGGCCCGAAGCTCAGCCCGACCTTGGCCAGCGACGGACCGGCCAGCATGATCATCGCCGTGCCCACCGTGCCGGCGAACAGCGAGCCGAGCGCGGCCACCGCCAGCGCCGTGCCGCCCTTGCCCTTCTGGGCCATGCGATAGCCGTCGAGGCAGGTGACCACGGAGGAGGCTTCGCCGGGCAGGTTGACCAGGATGGCGGTGGTCGAGCCGCCGTATTGCGCGCCGTAATAGATGCCGGCCAGCATGATCAGCGATTCGGTGGCGTCGAGATGGTAGGTGATGGGCAGCAGCATGCTGATCGTCGCCACCGGGCCGATGCCCGGCAGCACGCCGATCAGGGTGCCGACCACCACGCCGATCAGGCAGTAGAGCAGGTGCTGGAGCGAGAGCGCGACCGAGAAGCCCAGCGCCACGTTGTCGAGCAGCTCCATCTCACCACACCCCGCGCAGCACGGGGAAGGTCATGCCCAGCCCTTCCTTGAAGATCGCGATGGCGATGGCGAGCAGCACCGCGACCGTGGCCAGGGTCTCGACGCGGCGCCAGTCGGGCCGCGCCCAGGCGGCCAGCACGATCAGCCCGGTCGCGGCGGGAACCAGGCCGAAACGTTCGAAGGCGAAGGTGAACAGCGCCACCGAGGCGATGACCAGCAGCAGCGGCCGGGGATTGTGCAGCTCGACCGGCTCTGCTCTTGCGATCAGCGCGCGCAGCGCAACGAAGCCGCCAATGCCCATCAGCGCGATCGACAGCAGGCGCGGGACGAAGCCCGGCCCCATGCTGCGCGGCGTGCCGAGGCGAAGATCGGAGCCCAGCCAGAGAAACGCTGCGCCGAAGGCGACGAAAAGCAGGCCGGCCAGGAAATCCTTGGTCAGTAGGCGTGTCATCTGCTCCCTGACGCCGGCGGCCGACCGTTTGTTCTGGTTGGCGGCCTTGCGCGACGCTGGTCGCATTTGACCTTGGCGCACGAGGATGCGCAAGCCGCCAGTCGGTTATGCTGGCCTCTGCGGTTCGTCTAGCGGAACAAACGGCGGCTCAGAGCTTCTTTAGCGGCCCGCCGAAATTGCAGTAGCCGGTGAGCCTGATCTCCGGGCTGCTGCCGACATTGCCTTTGATGTTCATGTCGGCGGGTCCGAGATTGACCTTGCCGGTGAAGCTTCCGTCGGAGCCGAGCGGGAGGTCGAAATTGCGCACCACGCGGTCCTTCTGCTGCCACCAGCCGACCGCGCGCCCGTTCTCGACCGTGAATTCGATGTGCATGCCGTAGACGAAGCAGTTGCTGTAGCTGCCCGTGCCGTAGCCGTCCCAGACGTATTTGTCGGCCGCCTGCGCGGCCGCGATGGCGGCGAACGACGCTGCGAAGGATGCCAGCAACAGACGCATGAAACCTCCTGAACGACGCTTCCCGTCAGCCCTGGCGGAAACGGTAGCGGAAATCACAATAGGGCGCGCCCTGCATGATGGTCTGAGTGCGCTTGAACTCCACGTCGGGCGCGCCGACCTCGGCCACGTCGTGATCGAGGTCGCAGAGCAGGAAACGCCCCAGCTCCGGCTCGCCCAGCGCCTTGAAGAATTCGGCGTAGGAGCAGCGGGTGACGTTGTATTCGCGCACCACGCCGTCGTCCTTGAGGAACTCGCGGTCGATGGCGTCGCCGATACGCGGCCGCAAATCGGCCCAGATCGCGTCCCATTGCTGGCGCGCGCCGCCGCCTTTCTCGGCGCCGATGCGGCGATAGAGATCGCGCGACCATTCGCGCAGCGAATCTTCGACCAGCCGGTCGGCCTCGGCCTTGCCCAGCCTTTCGCGCAGGGCGCGGATCAGCGGCACCAGCACCGTGGCTTGCAGCCTGACTTCGTCGAGGAGGGAAAGGGCGGGTTGCGTTTCGGCCATGTCTCTCTCTCCCTGGCGGCTCACGCCGCCTTGGCTTGCCGCGGCGCGACGTCGTAGCCGGCCAGGCGCAGGAAATTGGCCAGGATGTCGTGGCCGTGCTGCGAGGCGATGCTCTCGGGATGGAACTGCACGCCGTGGAGCGGCAGCTCGCGGTGCTCCAGCCCCATGATCAGCCCGTCCTCGCTCTGCGCCGTGATGCGCAGGCTTGCGGGCAGGGTGGCGCGATCGACGATCAGGGAATGGTAGCGCGTGGCCTCGATCGGCGAGGGCACGCCCTTGAAGATGCCGGTGCCGTCATGGGTGACGTGCGAGAGCTTGCCGTGCATGGGCACCGGCGCGCGCACCACCTTGCCGCCCATGGCCTGGCCCAGCGCCTGTTCGCCCAGGCAGACGCCCAGCAGCGGCGTGCGCGCTTGCGCCGCCGCGCCGATCAGGCCCAGGCAGATGCCGGCCTTGTCGGGATCGCAGGGGCCGGGCGAGAGCACGATGGCCTTGGGCTGCATCGCCATGGCGTCCTGCACCGTCAGCGCATCGTTGCGCCTGACTTCGGCCACGACGCCCAGATCGCCCAGGAAGTGGTAGAGGTTGAAAGTGAAACTGTCGTAATTGTCGATCAGCAGCAGCATGGGGCACCCGAAATACGCAAGGCCTCGCCATTGTCGCCAAATCGGCGCAAACGGCAACTGCGCTATTTCAGGCTGGCCAGCGGGAAATCGGGCGGCTGGTTCTGGAAAATCGCCGTCTCGGCCATGTCGGCGCTGGTGCCGGTCATGTTGCCGCCGCCGGGCACGGCGCGCACGTTGCGGTAGGTCACGGTCAGCACGACCTGTGCCGGGGTCACCCGCACCAGGCGGTAGCTGTAGATCTGGTCGAATCGCATGGGCGTGCCCGAAACCGTGTCGGTAACGACCCCGCGCTGCTTCAGGGCCGCTTCGACCTTGGGCCGCAGCGCCGTGGGCCAATGCTGCGCGACGTACGATTCCGGATCGGCGACCGGAGCGGCGGCAGCGGTTTGCTGTTGCGCCTGCGGTGTGGCGGCCGCGACCTGAGTCCCGGCAGGTTTCTGCTGCTCGGCCTTTTTCCTAGCCTCGTCCTCGGCCTTTTTCCTGGCTTCGTTCTCCGCTTTCTTCTTGGCCTCGTCTTCAGCCTTCTTCTTGGCTTCCTCGGCCTGGCGCCTGCGCGCTTCTTCCTCCGCCTTGGCCCTGTACTCGGCTTCGACTTTTTTGCGCGCGTCTTCCTCGATGCGGCGGCGGTTCTCCGCCTCGGCCTTTTCGCGCGCCTCGGCTTCGGCTTTCAATCGCGCTTCCTCGGCCGCCTTGCGGCGGGCCTCTTCGGCGGCCAAGCGCGCCTCTTCCGCTTGGCGCCGGGCTTCCTCTTCGGCCCTGGCCTTGTATTCCGCTTCGACTTTCCGGCGCGCCTCTTCCTCGATGCGCCGGCGGGTCTCGGCCTCGGCTTTCTCGCGCGCCTCGGTTTCAGCCTTCAGCCGCGCCTGCTCTTCGGCCTTGAGGCGTGCGTCCTCCGCCGCCTGGCGTCGCGCTTCTTCGTCGGCCTTGCGCCGCGCCTCGGTCTCGGCGATCTGCTGTTCCAGCTTCTTGCGGTTGGCCGCTTCTTCCGCCAGCCGCGCCTCCAGTTCGGCGGTGCGTTTCTTCTCCGCTGCGGCAAGCTGCAGCGCCGCCGGGTCCGGCCTGGCCGCGGCCGTCTCGGGGCTGCCGCCGGAGCCCAGCGTCAGCGCGATGGCGCCGCCGCCGGCGACCAGCAGGGCGACGATGCCGACGGCCAGCGCCACCTTGCGCGAGCCCCGCGTCGAGGGCGGCGCGGCCATGAATGACGGCGGGGGCGGCGGCTCGACAGGCGCGGAACGACCAGACGGCTGCGATACCGGCTGCTGCAAGGTCGGCTGGGTCGACGGCGCCGTCGGGAAGGGCGGGGCGGTCACGGCAGCGGCGCCGAACATGGCGCGCCACTGGGCCACGGATTGCGGGCGCTCGCGCTCATCGACTTTCAGGCCGGCATCGATGGCGTTGAGGAGATCGGCGCCGTAGCGCCCGGCGCCGGCCTGCGTCGCCGGCACCATCGGATCGCGCCGGATGCGATCGACCGAATCGGGCGGCGGCTTGCCGGCAATGCCGTGATAGAGCGTGGCGGCCAGCGCGTAGATGTCGGTCCACGGACCCTGGTCGCCGGCGCTGCCATACTGCTCGAACGGCGCGTAGCCGGGCGTCAGGATGGAGGTGACGGATCGCGACTTGCGTCCCAATCCTTCGCGGGCGGCGCCGAAATCGATCAGGGTCGGCTCGCGGCCGCCGCGCAGGATGATGTTCGCGGGCTTGATGTCGCGATGGATCACGCCGGCCTCGTGCAGTTGCTCGAGCCCGTTCAGCAGCGGCAGGGCGATGGCGCGCAGTTCCCGTTCGTCCAGGGTTCCGCGCTGGCGCAGTATGGTCGACAGGTTGTCGCCCTCGACCAACGCCATGACCATGTAGGCCGTACCGTTGGCTTCCACGAAATCGTAGACGCGCACCACGTTGGGGACGGCCTCGTGCTGGGCCAGCGTCTTGGCCTCGTCGAGGAAGCGGCGCAGCCCCCAGTCGTAGTCCTCCGCATCGGTGCGCGAGCGGGGGATCACCGTGGTGCCGTCGATGCGGATGGCGACGTCGGCCGGCAGGTATTCCTTGATGGCGACGGACCGGTTCAGGGCCGTATCGGCGGCCCTGTAGGTGATGCCGAAGCCGCCCTGGCCGAGGACGCCGTCGATGCGGTAGCGGCCGAGCAAGGTACCGATCGACAATGCCAGCGGCGCACCGCTTTCGACCACGCGGGTGCGGGCATTGTCAGACGGGTTGTCGGCAGCCATCGGATCCCCAATGGCGCCGAGTTTCGCCAATTCGTCGCCGCAAAGCAATTTTCTTCGCGTTTCGCGGCACTTAAAGCCCCCCAGCCTTGCACTACAATCATATGACAGTTGGGGCGAGCAGGGCTTAGAGTGCGCCGCTTCCGCCCTCTGACCCCTCCGTTGGACCCGTGCGTCTGGACCCCGAAGTCATTGGCCTGGTGCTGCTTGCGGCCCTGATGCACGCCTCGTGGAACGCGGTGGTCAAGTCCGACCGCGACCGGCTGCTGTCGATGGGCGTGGTGATGCTGGCGGGCGGCGTGCTGGGCGTGGTCATGGCCGCGCTGGTGCCGCTGCCCGACCTGAAGGCGTGGCCCTACATGATCGCCTCGGTGATTATTCACAATTTCTATTATTTCTTCCTGCTGCGCGCCTATGCCCATGGCGATCTGGGCCACGTCTATCCCATCGCCCGCGGCCTGGGCCCGCTGCTGGTCGCCCTGTTGTCCGGCTCGCTGCTGGGCGAGACCCTGCATTTCACCGAAGCGGTCGGCGTCGTCCTGATCTCCTGCGGTATCGTCGGGCTCTCCTTCGCCGGCGGCTGGGCACAGGCCTTCAGGCAGGGCTGGGGCACCGTGTTCGCCGTCCTCACCGGCCTGACCATCGCGGGCTACACCATCGTCGACGGCCTGGGCGCGCGCGCCTCGGGCAGCGCGCTGGGCTATATCGCCTGGCTCAATATCCTGGAAGCGCCCTGGGTGCTGGCGATCGGCTTCTGGCGGCGCGGCTTCGCGCCGGCCTGGCGGCACGTCGTCGCCCATGGCTGGCGCAGCGCCATCGGCGGCGTCGTGGCCGCCCTCGGCTACGGCATCGCCATCTGGGCGCTCAGCCTGGGCGCGATGGCGCATGTGGCGGCGCTGCGCGAGACGTCGGTGCTGTTCGCCGCGCTGATGGGCACGTTCCTGCTGGGCGAAACCCTGGGATGGCGGCGCATCATCGCAGCGGCGATCATCGTGGCGGGATTGCTGCTGATGAATCTGCCGCTGTGATACCATGCGCCATCCATGGCCGTTCGACGCAGATCCAGCAAACGCAACAGCCGCAAGGCCAATGCGCTGACGCGGTACTGGCGTCGAGCGCTGGCGCGCCTGACGCCGCGCATGCAGCGGGCGGCCATGGTCGGCGCGCTGGGATTGGCGGCGGCCAGCGTCGCGGCACTGGCTTTCGTGCTGGCGCAGCAGCTCGACCGGCCCAAGCCCGCCGCGCCCGCCCAGACGGCGACGCCCGCCCGGCCGCCAGCCGCATCCCAGTCTCGGCCGCCGACGCAGCAAGCGGCATTGCCGCGCCCGCCCAGCCCCCCGGCCGACCTGCGACAGCCCGCCTGGCTGCGCAACGCCGTCGCCGCGCCGGCCACGCACGGGCTGGCGATGGTGGCGGTCGTCATCGACGACATGGGGTTGGACCGGCCGCGCTCCATGCGGACGGTGGACCTGCCGGCGCCCCTGACCTTGAGCTACCTGCCCTATGGCAAGGACCTGCCGGGCCAGACGGCGCTGGCCCGGTTCAAGGGCCACGAGCTGATGGTGCACCTGCCGATGGAGCCCAGCGGCAGCGCCGATCCCGGGCCGGAGGCGCTGAAGACCGATCTCGACGCGGGCGAGCTGCGGCGGCGCATTGCCGCCAACCTGGCGCATTTCGAGTCCTATGTCGGCGTCAACAACCACATGGGCAGCAAGTTCACGACCTGGCGTCCGGGCATGGAGATCGTCATCGACGAGATGAAGAAGCGGGGGCTGCTGTTCCTCGATTCGCGCACCTCCGCCCAGTCGGTCGGCGCGGAATTGGCAACCGCCGCCGGCGTGCCCAACGCCTCGCGCCACGTCTTCCTCGACGACGTGCTGTCGTCCGACAATGTCTGGCACCAGCTCGGCGAAGTGGAGAAGGCGGCCAGGCGCAACGGCTACGCCATCGCCATCGGCCATCCGCACGACAACACGATCGAGGCTTTGGCGCGCTGGCTGCCGGGCCTGCGCGAGAAGGGCCTGGTGCTGGTGCCGCTCACCGCCATCGTGCGGCAGCGGCAGGGCGGTTAGGCCGGCTTCAGGTCGAGGCGGCGCGCCGGGCCGTCAGCCGCGGCAGGATCCGCCCGGTGCGCGCGGCATAGGCGTCGTAGGCGGCGCCGAACTGCGCCCGCATCAGCGCTTCCTCGTTCGGCACGCGCAGCAGCCACATGGCGGCGAAAGCGGGGATCACCGCCACGCCGGCGATCCAGTTGTGGATCAGCAGCGGCTGGGTGAGGGCTGCGATCCAGATCGCCGCATACATGGGATGGCGGATATGGCGGTAGACGCCGTTGGTCACCAGGCTGTGCTCGCGGCGCACCTCCAGCCCCGGACTCCAGTTGCGCCCCAGATCGGCATGGCTGCGCCAGAACAGCAGCAGGAACGGCAGTTGCAGCACCGCGCCGGCCATGGCCGCCCATTGCGGCAGCGGATAATTGGCGAAGTCGAACAGGCCGGTGGCGAGCTGGAGCAAGGGCAGGACCATCATGGTCAGGAACATGGCGGCCAGCAGCAGCTTCTCGTCGGTGCCCTTGCGCGCCTCGACCACGACATTGGCGCGGTTGCGCAGCGAATGCGGCAGGCGGATGGCCATCATCACTAGGGTGGTCGCCAGCCAGACCAGCCCGTGCCAGCCATTCTCCTGCCAGCGCAACCCGGCGCCGACAAAGGTGACGATCAGAAAGGCCAGTCCCGCCGCCATCAGCAGGCGCGCCAGGAGGCTGCGAATCATCGGACTGCCATCGTCGGCCATACGGGGCTCCTGCCAAGCCTTTGAGCCAATCCTTTATATCGCTATTAAGAACTATTCGCAAATTGTGAAATTGGGAAAAGGGCACCTGCGGGCGATCCTCCCCGCCCTTCGGGTCGATTTCCCCTCGACGCCTCGATGCAAAACCGTTCTGGGCAAGGACACATGCGCATTGGTTGCCCGGGAGACGAGGGAACGACTACGCTCGCATCCATAAACGAGCGTTCAGGGAAGAAACATCATGGCCACGCCGCGCCGGCTCGACCGCAGCATCGTCAATCCCTTCGCCGGACGCGACATCAACTGGCTGCTCGACTGGCGCGCCGAAACGCGGCGCGACCATCCCTGCCTGGTGTGGGAGCCGTTCGCCGGCGAACGCAGGCTGTGGAGCTACGGCCAGTTCCGCGACAGGGTGCTGCGCGTCGCCGCCGGCCTGCACAAGCGCGGCATCAAGCCGGGCGATTTCGTGCTGGCGCATCTGGACAATTGCCCGGAGCTGGAATTCGTCTGGTTCGCCTGCGCCCGCATCGGCGCCGTCGTGGTGACGACCAACACGCGTTCGGCCGGTCCGGAGCTCGAGTACTTCGCCGATCATTGCGGCGCGGTCGCCGCCATCACCCAGCCCGAGCTGGCGGAGATGGTCGCACGGCACGCCAAGAACATCCGATGGCTGGCGGTGACGGAAAACACCGCCGATGGCGCCCCGGCCGATGCCGCGCTGCGGCCGGAGAAGGCGCTTTCCTTCGCGCAGCTCGACGGCGATCCCGCCGACCTGCCCGGGCTGGACGCCGATCCCTGGCGGCCCGGCTCGGTGCAGTACACCTCCGGCACCACCTCGCGGCCCAAGGGCGTGCTGTGGACCCAGGGCAATGCGCTGTGGGGCGCGCGCACCTCGGCGGTGCATCAGGGCCTGCGCCCCGACGACGTCCACCTGACGGTGATGCCGGCCTTCCACACCAATGCGCGCACCTACTCGATCCTGCCCACCCTGTGGGCCGGCGGCACAGTGGTGCTGCAGCCGCGCTTC
The DNA here is from genome assembly GCA_050181585.1 of Reyranellaceae bacterium. Classification (GTDB taxonomy): domain Bacteria; phylum Pseudomonadota; class Alphaproteobacteria; order Reyranellales; family JAQSWP01; genus JAQSWP01. The sequence goes on along the minus strand of JBFXDA010000012.1, from coordinate 60,663 downwards.
TCGGCCAGCCGCTTCTGGGAGGTGGCGCTGCGCAACAGATGCACCTGGATGTCGACCCTGCCGTTCTTCGCCAAGGCGGTGATGGACCAGGAAGTGCCCAAGCACCATTTCCGCACCTGGGGCTTCGCCATCGTGGCGGAGGCGGTGCAGAAGCATTTCGGCGTCGGCATGGTGAGCTGGTGGGGCATGACGGAAACCGTCAGCCAGGGCATCGTTTCCGATCTCGTCTCGCCCAGCCGCGACATGACCACCGGCCGGCCGGCGCCCGAATACGGCGTGAAGATCGTGCGCGACGACGGCGTGACGCCGGTGGAGCCGGGCGAGATCGGCCATCTGCGCTTCCAGGGCGTGCCCGGCGTGTCGATCTTCGCCGAGTATCTCAACAATCCGCAGGCCACCGCCGACAGTTTCGACGAACAGGGTTGGTTCCTGACCGGCGACCGCGTGCGGCTGGAGGCGGATGGCAGCATCACCTTCTCCGACCGCGACAAGGACATGCTGAAAGTCGGCGGCGAGAACGTCGCGGCATCGGAGATCGAGGCGATCATCGCCGCCGTCCCCGGCGTCTACGAATGCGCGGTGGTGGCGCAGAAGCACCGCATGCTGGACGAGGTGCCGGTGGCCTTCGTGCGGCCGGGGCCGGGCATCCCGGTCAAGGGCAACAACGAATTGCCGGCCGCCGTGATCGACGCCTGCCGCAAGAATCTGGCCGACTTCAAGGTGCCGCGCCAGGTGCTGCTGGTCGAGGATTTCCCGCGCTCGACCCTGGAGAAGATCAGCAAGAACGAGCTGCGCAAGACGCTGCCGGCGGTCGAATAGCTATTTCTTCGGCTTGGAAAAAAAGAACTCGAACGCCTTCACGCCCTCCGCACGGGTGGCGGCGGGAACGGGCACGCGCGATCCATTCCGCACGGCGGATGGCGGTCTGCAAAGTCCCGTTGCGCCCCTGTCGCCCGGCCCATACGCTGTCGGCCAAACGAGCCTGCGGGAAGCGACCATGGACATCAATTTCACCGCCGAAGACCTGAAGTTCCGCGACGAGGTGCGCGACTTCATCGAGAAGAACTATCCGCGCGAGACGGCGCAGGCGGTGAAGACCAGCCGCAACGGCCATATCTCCAAGGAGCAGATGGTCGATTGGCAGAAGCGGCTCTACCAGCGCGGCTGGATCGCGCCCAACTGGCCGAAGGAATACGGCGGGCCGGGCTTCACCTCGACGCAGAAATACATTTTCGAGATGGAGCTGGCGCGCGCCAACTCGCCCTATATCTCGCCCTTCGGCCTGAAAATGGTAGCGCCGGTGATCATGGCGTTCGGCACCGAGGAGCAGAAGCAGCGCTTCCTGCCCAAGATCCTGTCGAGCGAGGAAATCTGGTGCCAGGGCTATTCCGAGCCGGGCTCGGGTTCCGACCTGGCGTCGCTGAAAACCCGCGCCGTGCGGCAGGGCGATCACTACGTCGTCAACGGCCAGAAGATCTGGACCACGCTGGCGCAGTACGCCGACTGGATCTTCTGCCTGGTGCGCACCGGCACCGAGGGCAAGTCGCAGGACGGCATTTCCTTCCTGCTGATCGACATGAAGAGCCCCGGCATCCGGGTCGAGCCGATCATCACCGCCGACAACACCCGCGCCAACGACCGGCACGAGGTCAACCAGGTGTTCTTTACCGACGTGAAGGTGCCGGTGGAGAATCTGGTGGGGCAGGAGAACCGCGGCTGGACCTGCGCCAAGTACCTGCTCGAGTTCGAGCGCGGCGGCCAGGCCTATGCGCCGCGGCTGAAGGCGGCGTTCGAGGGCTTGCAGAGGCTGGCGGCCAGCCAGCCCGACGGCGCCGGCCAGTCGCTGATGCAGGACGAGGCCTGGCGCGAGAAGATGGCGCAGCTCGAAATCGAGACGATTTCGGTCGAGATGAACGAGCTGCGTTTCTATCAGACGCTGAAGAGCGGCGAGGCGCCGGGCCCGCAATCCTCCGTCATCAAGCTGCGAGGCACGGAGGTGATGCAGCGCATCACCGAGATGGCGGTGGAGGCGGTCGACTACTACGCCAACCCGTTCTCCGACCTGAAGCCCGCCAATTCCAACGTCGAGCCGATCGGCCCGGAGAACGCCGACGTGCTGGCGCCGAAATACTTCAACGCCCGCAAGATGACGATCTACGGCGGCTCCAGCGAGGTCCAGCGCAACATCCTGGCCAAGGTGATGCTGGGCCTGTAGTCCGCGCAGCGGGAAGAGCAGGCCCGCTCAAGCCTGCTTTTCCACCGTCACCGGCAGCTTCAGGTAGGACACGCCGTTGCCCTCCGGCGGCGGCAACTGGCCGGCGCGGATATTGACCTGCACCGAGGGCAGCAGCAGCGCCGGCGCCGAGAGCGTGGCGTCGCGCTTGGTGCGCATGGCGACGAACTCCTCTTCCGATACGCCGTCGCGGACATGGATGTTCTCCGCCCGCTCGGCCGCCACCGTGGTTTCCCACTGGTAGGTCTTGCGCGTGGCGGTGTGGTAGTCGTGGCACATGAACAGCCGCGTCTGCGGCGGCAGCGCCAGCAGGCGGCGGATCGAGCGGTAGAGCGTGCGCGCGTCGCCGCCGGGGAAATCGCAGCGCGCCGTGCCGTAGTCGGGCATGAACAGCGTGTCGCCGACGAACACCGCGTCCTCGATGCGGTACGACACGCAGGCCGGCGTGTGGCCGGGCGTGTGCATCACCTCGACCTCGGCATTGCCCAGCTTGAACTTTTCGCCGTCGGCGAACAGCCGGTCGAACTCGATGCCGGTGCGGGAGACGTCGGCGGCGTTGAACAGCGTGCCGAACACGCTCTGCACCGTGCGGATGTTCTCGCCGATGCCGATCCGGGCGCCGGTCTGCGCCTTGACATAGGGGGCGGCCGAAAGATGGTCGGCATGGGCATGGGTCTCCAGCACCCATTCGACGGTCAGCCCGTCGGCCTTGGCCGCGTCCAGCACTTTGCGCGCCGAACCGTAGGAGGCCTTGCCCGAACGCTGGTCGAAATCCATCACCGGATCGATGATCGCCGCCTTGCCGGTCCCCGGATCGGAGACGAGATAGGTGACGGTGTTGGTCGGTTCGTCGAAAAACGCCTTGATGCCGATGGCCATGTGCCGCTCCCGTGTCGTGTCTTGACATATATATTAGTCATTACTAATTTAGCAATACCTAATAAACTGAAAGCCCCGAAGCCCCCCGATGCAGGTTGCCGCCGATATTAGCAGATTGCAGGAAAGCGCCGGCGAAGCCGCCGAGATGCTGCGCCTGCTGGCCAACGAGAACCGGCTGCTGATCCTGTGCCAGCTTGCCATGGAGCGGGAAATGCCGGTCGGCGCGCTGGCGGCCGGGGTCGGCCTCAGCCAGTCGGCGCTGTCGCAGCATCTGGCCCGGATGCGCCGGGAGGGCCTGGTGGCGACGCGGCGGGAGGGCACGACCGTGTTCTACCGGATCGGCGACACGAGGGTGCGCCGCGTCCTGACCCTGCTGAAGAATCTCTACTGTCCCTGATTTCCGTCCTACCGAGGAGCCACCCAATGACCGTCTTGCAGACCATTTCGCCCGCCAAGGCCGCCGCGCTGCTCAAGCAGGGCGCGGTGCTGGTCGATATCCGCGAGGCCGACGAGCATGCGCGCGAGAAGATCCCCGGCGCCGCCTTGCGGCCGCTGAGCCGGCTGGAGACGCAGGATTTCTCCGGCCTGGCCGGCAAGGTCGCCATCTTCCATTGCCGCTCCGGCGCGCGCACCCAGGGCAATGCCGCACGGCTGTCCGCGGCGGCGGGCGGCTGCGAGGCCTATATCCTCGAAGGCGGCATCGATGCCTGGAAGAAGGCCGGCCTGCCGGTGGCGCTGGACCGGCGCCAGCCGATCGAGCTGATGCGCCAGGTGCAGATCGCCGCCGGCGGGCTGGTGGTGTTGGGCGCCGCGCTCGGCTGGTTCGTCGCGCCCGGCTTCTATGCGCTGTCGGCCTTTGTCGGCGCCGGCCTGATGATGGCCGGCCTGACCGGCTTCTGCGGCATGGCGCGGCTTCTGGCGCTGATGCCGTGGAACCGGCGCGCCCAGGCGGCCTGAGCGGGCAGCGCCTGCAAGGCCCGCCCGGTCGGCGATCAGCCCGCCATGGTCAGGCCGCCCGAGACCGAGATGGTCTGGCCGGTGATGAAGGCGGCATCGTCGCTGGACAGGAACAGCACCGCGCCGGGAATGTCCTCCGGCTTGCCGACGCGCTTCATCGGCACGGCGTTGATCAGCGCGGTGCGGATCTTGTCGCCCATGGCGCCGTCGCCGGCGATCTCGGCCAGCAGGTTGGTCTCGGTCGGGCCGGGGCAGACCGAATTCAGCGTCACGCCCTTGCGCGCCACTTCGCGCGCCACCGTCTTGGTGAAGGCGATCAGACCGCCCTTGCAGGCCGAATAGACGCCTTCGCCCGAGGAGCCGACGCGGCCGGCATCGGAGGCGATGTTGACGATGCGCCCGTGGCCGCGCTCCAGCATGCCCGGCAGCACCGCGTGGCACAAATTGAGCGGGCCGTGCAGGTTGATGGCGATGATCTTGTTCCAGAACTCCGGATCGGTCTGGACGAAGTTGATCAGCTTGTCCCAGCCGGCATTGTTGACCAGGATGTCGGTCGGCCCCGCCGCCTTCTCGAAGCCGGCCACCGCCTTCTTGACCGTCGCATGGTCGGTGATGTCGGCCTCGACCGGGTAGCCCTTGCCGCCGGCCTGCTCGACCGCCTTGGCGGTTTCCAGCGCCCGTTCGGCATTGATGTCGAAGATGCCGACGCGGCAGCCATATTCGCCGTAGCGCTGGCAGATCGCCCGGCCGATCGAGCCGCCGCCGCCGGTGACGATGACGGTTTTTCCTTCAAGTCCGCGCATGATGCGTTGCTCCACCAGTAAGAGATCAGAGAGGGGACGAGGGCGGGAATTTCGGCGCCCGCTTCTCCTTGTGCGAGGCCAGGCCTTCCTTCACTTCAGGGCCGGTGAACCCCATGAACTCCAGCGCCAGCGAGGCGTCGAAGGAGGGGCCGGCCATGCGGAACCAGTTGTTGAGCGCGTATTTGGTCCAGCGTATGGCGCTCTGCGCGCCCTCGGCCAGCCGCGTGGCGATCTCGACCGCCTTGCCGTCGAGCTCCTCGTCCTCGACCGCCAGCGACACCAGGCCGATGCGCTCGGCCTCCTCGCCGCTGACCGCGTCGCACAGCAGCAGATAGTACTTGGCCTTGGCCATGCCGCAGAGCAGGGGCCAGACGATGACCGAATGGTCGCCGGCGGCGACGCCCAGGCGGGTGTGGCCGTCGATCAGGCGCGCCTTCTTGGCGACGATCGACACGTCGGCCAGGATGCCCGCCACCAGGCCGGCGCCCACCGCCGGGCCGCGTATGGCGCTGACCACCGGCTTGGAGCAGTTGATGACGTTGTAGACGATGTCGCGCGCTTCCTTCCACATCCGGGCGCGGGCGTCGAAGTCCTGGATCATCTTCTCGACCACCTCGAAATCGCCGCCGGCGGAGAAGGCCCGACCGGCGCCGGTCAGGATCACCGCGTTGACGCTGGCGTCGGCATCGATGTCGCGCCAGACCTCGGCCAACTCGCGGTGCAGGATATCGTCGGTGGCGTTGAGCCGCTCGGGCCGGTTCAACGTCACCCGCAGCACGCGCGGATGCGGCCGGTCGAACAGCATGCGCCGGTATTTCTTCTGCCACTCGCTCATGGCGTTTCTCCCAACTAGGATGCCGCGCCGAGCCTAGCCAACCAAACGGTCGTAAACAACCGTTCATTAGATTCCGGGCCGGCCCGGGGAGAATGCGCCGTGAACGGCAGCGACATCGCGATCGAGATCCTGGACGAAGCGGGCTGGAGCAAGGTCGTCCATATCCATCCGCTGGTCTATCCGCCGGACAATCCCATCACCAAGGTCTGGGCCGGCGTGCAATGGGCCGATGCGGATCATCGCTTCGTGCTGTCGCGCCGGGGCGAGCCCGTCAGCCACGTCGCCTTGCACGTCCGCGAAGGCCTGGCCAATGGCCGTCCCGTGCGCATCGCGGGCATTGGCGGCGTGATGACCCATCCGGCGATGCAGGGCAACGGCTATGCGCAGCGGCTGCTGCGGGCCGCGCTCGACAAGGCCGTCGAGCTTCATGCCGGTTTCTGCCTGCTGATCTGCGAGGAAAAGAACGTTGGCTTCTATGAAAAGCAGGGCTGGCGGGTCTTTCCCGGCACCATGATCTACCAGCAGGATGGCAAGAGCCTGCAATGGACCTTGTCGAAGGTCATGGTGCGGGACCAGGGCCGGCGCGCGCCGCGCGGCGGCATGATCGATCTGCGGGGGTTGCCATGGTGAAAGCGCTGGTCGTCATCGACGTGCAGCGGGGCATGTTCGAATTGCCGCAAAAGCTGCACCGGGGCGAGGAAGTCGTGCGGCGGCTGGGCAAAGTGCTCGACCGCGCCCGCGCCCGGGGCGGTCCTATCTTCCATGTGCGGCACGAAAGCGGCGGCGGTTTCGAGCGCGACACGCCCGGCTGGTTCCATCATCCCGGGGTGGCGCCGAAGGCAGGCGAGACCATCATCGACAAGCGCCGCTCCAGCGCCTTCCACGACACCGATTTCCATGCCCGCCTGCAGGAAGCCGGCGTCGATCATCTGGTGATCTGCGGCATGCAGACGCAGTTTTGCGTCGAGTCGACGATTCGCAACGCGGTCACGCTGGGCTATCGGCTGACGGCGATCGAAGACGGCCACACCACCTACGACACGGAAATCCTGACCGCCCCGCAGATCATCGCCCATCACCACTCGATCTGGGGCGGACGCTTCGCCGAGCTGGTGCCGGCGGAGAAGGTGAGCTTCTGATTCTTACTCCGCCATCGCCTGCTTGAAGGCTTCCTCGGCGGCGCGCATCAGGGCCTTGGCCTTGTTGACGCTCTCCTGGTACTCGGCTTCCGGATCGGAATCGGCCACCACGCCGACGCCAGACTGCACGTACATGACGCCGTCCTTGATCAGGGCGGTGCGCAGGCAGATGCAGGTGTCCATGGTGCCGTTGGCGGCGAAGTAGCCGGCGCAGCCGCCATAGATGCCGCGCCGCTCCGGCTCCAGCTCGTCGATGATCTCCATCGCCCGCACCTTGGGCGCGCCCGACAGCGTACCGGCGGGGAAGCCGGCGATCAGCGCGTCCAGCGCCTCGTATTTCGGGTCGATGATGCCGTCGACGTTGGAGCTGATATGCATGACGTGGCTGTAGCGCTCGACCACGAACTGCTCGGTCACCCGCACCGAGCCGATCTTGGCGACGCGGCCGACGTCGTTGCGCGCCAGGTCGAGCAGCATCAGGTGCTCGGCCCGCTCCTTGGGATCGGCCAGCAATTCGTCGGCCATCTTCTTGTCCTCGACCGGCGTGGCGCCGCGCGGGCGGGTGCCGGCCAGCGGCCGCACCGTCACCCAGTCGTCGCGCAGGCGGACCAGGATTTCCGGGCTGGAGCCCACGATCGAGAAGTCGCCGTAGTTGAAATAGAACAGGAACGGCGAGGGATTGATGCGCCGCAGCGTGCGGTAGAGCGCGAAGGGCGGCAGGGCGAAGGGCACGGCGTAGCGCTGCGAGGGCACGATCTGGAAGGCATCGCCGGCGGCGATGTATTCCTTGGCCTTCACCACCATGTCCATGAACTGCTGCTTGGTCACGTTGGACTTGGCGTCCGCCACCGAACCGACCGTGCCGCTGCGCTCGCGGCGATAGGGCAGGGAGCGGCGGAAATCGGCCAGCACGTTGGCCAGCCGCTCCTGCGCCTGGGCGTAGGCGGTGCGGGCGTCCATGCCGGCCTGCGGCCAGACCGGGGTGATGATCAGCGCGGCGTCCTCCAGCCGGTCGAACACCACCATGACCGTCGGGCGCATGAAGATGCTGTCGGGCACGCCCAGCGGATCGGGGTTGTTGTCGGGGATGCGCTCCATCAGGCGCACCATGTCGTAGCCCATGTAGCCGAACAGGCCCGAGGCCATCGGCGGCAGTTCGGCCGGCATGTCGATGCGGCATTCGTGGATCAGGGCGCGCAGCGAATCCATCGCCTTGCCCGCGATCGGCTCGAAGGCGGCCGGGTTCTGCCGCGCCTGGCGGTTGATCTCCGCCTTGCCGCGGTCGCAGCGCCAGATCACGTCCGGCTTGAAGCCGATCAGCGAATAGCGGCCGCGGATGGCGCCGCCTTCCACCGATTCGAGCAGGAACGAATAGGGCAGGCCCTCGGCCAGCTTCAGCATGGCCGAAACCGGCGTCTCCATGTCGGTCACCAGCCGCGTCCAGACCACGCCGGGCTTGCCCGCGTCGTAGACGGCGGCGAAATCCTCCGGCGCGGGCGAGGTCTGCACGATCAGCGCTCGACGGCGAAGGTCTGGGTCATCACGGCATTGTCGACATTGACCGGATAGCGTTCGCGCAGGGCCGCGTCGAGGGCGAAGGCCACCGATTCCTGCAGCGATCCCAGGATCTGGGCGCGCGTCGCGTCGACCCCGGCGCCGTCCTTGGCCGGGTCGGCGGGCTGGATTTCCTGCAGCCGGGCGATGGCGATGCCGTTCGGCGCCTGGGCATAGACGACCTTGCCCGGCGCGGCGGCGAACACCGCCTGCACCAGCGCGCGCGGCAGGTTCTCTTCCGGACGGTTGGCGCTGCGCGCCAGCGGTTGCGGCGCGCCGAGTTCGATGCCTTCCGCCTTCAGCAGCGCCGCCAGGTCCTCGCCGGCATTGGCCTTGTCGGCGATGGTCTTGGCCTGCGCTTCGGCCAGCTTGGCGATTTCGGCCTGCTGCCAGGCGTCCGTCACCCGGTCCTTGACCTCCGCCAGCTCCGGCACGCGCGCCGGCATCACGTCGATCACCTGGAACACGAAGAAATCGCCGCTCGGCAGCTCGGTGAGGCCGCTCTCGTCGCCCTTGCGCGCGTTGAAGGCGCGGCGCGTCAGCTCGCGCACGTTGGCGATGTCGGTCGCCGGCAGCCCGTCGCGCCCGACGCCGTTGGCATCGATGGCCTCGACGGTCTTGACTTCCGCGCCGATGCTGCGCGCGGCGTCCGCCAGCGACGTGCCGCGGTTGAGCTGGCGCTCCAGGTCGTTGGCGCGCTGCACCAGGATCTCCGGCGCCTGGCTGCGCTTGACGATCTCGGCGATCTGCTCGCGCATCTCCTCGATCGGCTTGACGTCCGCCGGCGTGATCTTGGTCACCCGCAGCACGTGCCATCCCAGCGGCGAACGGACCGGCTGGGTGGTGCCGTTCAGCGGCAGTTCGAAGGCGGGGTCGGCCAGGCCGGGCGGCAGGTCGGCCTTGACGACTTCGCCCAGGCTGATGACGCCGCCGTCGCGGCCCAGCACCTGCCTGGCCGCCTCGTCCCAGGCGGTGCCCTTGGCCAGCAGCTCGGCGAGCTGCCGCGCCTTGTCCTCGCTGTCGAGCAGGACCTGGTCGACGGCGCGGGCTTCGGGCTTGGTGAATTCGTTGCGGCGCGTGTCGTATTCTTCCCTGATCCTCTGCTCGGAGACCTTGATCTCCGCCAGCACGTCCTCGGCCTTCACGTAGACATAGGCGAGCTTGCGGTATTCCGGCTGCGCGAACGCGTTCTTGTGGGCCTCGTAGAACGTCTTCAGCGCCTCGTCCGTCGCCGCCGGAGTCTGGCGCACGCTGCCGAAGGGCAGCAGCGCGATCTGGGCCTGGCGCCGCTCGAAGCGGAAGCGGTAGATGGCGTCGAGATAGTCCGGCGGGACCGCGACGCCCGCCTGCAGCGTGGTGAAGAACTGGCTGGTACCGAAATCGCGCCGCAGCTCGGCCAGGTGCATGGCCTCGTTCATCCGCTGCTGCTGCAGGAAATAGCCGTAGCGCTGGCGGTCGAAGGCGCCCAGCTCGTTGCGGAACATCGGCTCGCTGGTGATCACCGAGCGCAGGTAATCGTCGGTGATGACGAAGCCTTTCTCGGCGGCCAGCTTGCCGCGCAGCGCCTCGCCGATCAGCGATTCCAGCGCCAGATTGGGCAGGCCGACCTGGACCGCCTGCTCGAAGGTCAGCGGCTGGCCGGTGCGCTGGCGTTGCTCGAGATCCTGGTTGAAAAGCTCACGCACCTGGCGGGAATGGACATTGACGTCGCCCACCGTCGCCGCGACCGGATCGACCGCCGTGTTGCGGAAAATGTCGCCGATGCCCCAGACCGCGAAAGTCACGATCAGGACCATGAACATGATGACCGCAATCACCGATTTCGATGAATTGCGCATCGCTTGCAGCATGGAATTCTCCGCCAAATCTCCGGAAATAGGGCTTCCGGCCGCCTTAACTAGCACCGGCGCAAACCCTGCGGCAACCCGCGAATCCCGCCGCCCGGAGGCGCCGCGGCGCTGGCCGGAAAGGGCTGCCGGATGGTAGGGAAGACCGGGATCTCGAGGGAGTAGACGAATGGCCGCCGCACGCCGTCCGCTGATCGCCGGCAACTGGAAAATGAACGGATCGCTGGCCGAGGGCAGGGCGCTGACGGCCGAGCTGATGGCGCTGCTGAACCGGGGGCCGCACCCGTTCGACATGCTGGTCTGTCCGCCGGCGACGCTGCTGGCCACCCTGGCGACCGCCGCGCGCGGCAGCGTGCTGCGGCTGGGCGGCCAGGACTGCCATGCCGAGGTCAAGGGCGCCTATACCGGCGATATCAGCGCCGAAATGCTCAAGGAGGCCGGCGCCAGTGCGGTGATCGTGGGCCATTCCGAGCGGCGTACCCTGCACGGCGAAAGCGACGAGACGGTTCGCGCCAAGGCGGCCGCCGCCCGGCGGGCCGGGCTGACGGCGATCGTCTGCATCGGCGAGACGCTGGCGCAGCGCGACGCCGGCCAGACGCTGGCGGTGCTGGAGGCGCAGGTGCTGGGCAGCGTGCCGGAAGCCTCGCGCGCCTCGGGGCTGGTGGTGGCGTACGAGCCGGTATGGGCCATCGGCACCGGACGGACCCCGTCCGGCGACGATGTCGCCGCCGCCCATGCCCATATCCGCAAGACGCTGGCGCAACGGGTCGACAAGGCGGCCGAGACCCGCATCCTCTATGGCGGTTCGGTGAAACCGGAGAACGCCGCCGTCCTGCTCGGGCTGGAGGATGTCGACGGCGCGCTGGTGGGCGGCGCCAGCCTGAAATCGGCCGATTTCTGGGCCATCGCCACGGCCACCCACTGATCCCGTCCAGGTACTAGCCAAACCGGTTCAAAAGGACTAAATACCCGGCGGCCGCAAAGGGTTGCGGCACGCGATTTCCGGCGAATTCGGGTGGTTTTGGCTGCTCGCTGCCGCCAAAGAGGCGAAATGCAGAACGTTCTGCTCATCATCCATGTGCTTCTCGCCATCGCCATGATCGGCGTCATTCTGCTTCAGCGCAGCGAAGGCGGCGGGCTGGGCATGGCGCGCAGCGAATCGAGCCTGCTGACCACGCGCGGCACCGCCAATCTCCTGACCCGCGCCACTGCCGTGCTGGCGACCGCTTTTTTCCTCACCAGCCTCGGTTTGGCGATCCTGGCCGGCCGCACCAGCGGCGGCGGCTCGATCTTCGACCAGCAGCCCGCGGCCACGCCGCCGGCAGCGACCCAGCCGACCGCGCCGCCGCCGGCCGGTACCGCCCCGGGCGCGGCGCCCAGCGCCCCGGCGCCCGCTCCAGCCGCTCCCAGCGCGCCGACGCGCTGATGCCCCTGCACCCCGCAAACCCGGCGCCCCTCCCCAGGGCCGCCGTGCCAGCGCATGGCTTGGCTGCGGAAGTGCGGGGTTTCTTTTGCACAGCGCTTTCGGTTAGATAGTCCTCCCATGGCGCGGTTCATTTTCATCACCGGCGGCGTGGTTTCCTCCCTCGGCAAAGGTCTCTCCTCGGCGGCGCTCGGCGCGCTGCTGCAGGCGCGCGGCTACAAGGTCCGCCTGCGCAAGCTCGACCCCTATCTCAACGTCGATCCGGGCACCATGAGCCCGTACCAGCACGGCGAGGTCTTCGTCACCGACGACGGGGCGGAAACCGATCTCGACTTGGGCCATTACGAGCGCTTCACCGGCGTCAATGCGCGCCAGAGCGACAACGTCACCACCGGCCGCATCTATTCCAACGTCATCCAGCGCGAGCGCCGCGGCGACTATCTCGGCGCCACGGTGCAGGTCATTCCCCACGTCACCGACGCCATCAAGGAGTTCGTGCTGGCCGACGTGAAGGACGAGGATTTCGTGCTGTGCGAGATCGGCGGCACGGTCGGCGACATCGAGGGCCTGCCGTTCCTGGAGGCCATCCGCCAGCTCGGCAACGAGCTGGGCCGCCAGCGCACCATGTTCGTGCACCTGACGCTGCTGCCCTACGTGCCGACCGCCGGGGAACTCAAGACCAAGCCGACCCAGCACTCGGTCAAGGAGCTGCTCAGCGTCGGCATCCAGCCCGACCTGCTGCTGTGCCGCTCCGACCGCGAGATCCCGGCCAACGAGCGGCGCAAGATCGCGCTGTTCTGCAACGTGGCGCCGGAGAACGTCATCCAGGCGCTGGACGTCGACACGATCTACGCCGTGCCGGCCGCCTACCACGCCGAGGGCTTCGACCGCCAGGTGTGCCGGCATTTCGGCCTGCCGCACGAGACCGAGCCGGCGCTGGAGACCTGGGAAACGATCGTCCGCCGCGTGCGCGAGCCCGAAGGCAAGGTGTCGATCGCCATTGTCGGCAAGTACACGATCCTGCGCGACGCCTACAAGTCGCTGGGCGAGGCGCTGGTGCATGGCGGCATCGCCAACAACGTGCAGGTCGGTATCGAGTGGATCGATTCGGAGATTTTCGAGCGCGAGGACGCCGTCGCCCATCTCGACCACGTCAACGCCATCCTGGTGCCCGGCGGCTTCGGCGAGCGCGGCTCGGAAGGCAAGATCGAGGCGGCCCGCTTCGCGCGCGAGCGCAACGTGCCCTATTTCGGCATCTGCTTCGGCATGCAGATGGCGGTGATCGAGGCGGCCCGCAACCTGCTGGGCCTGAAGGGCGCCTCGTCGAGCGAGTTCGGCCCCTGCGAGGTTCCCGTGGTCGGCCTGATGACGGAATGGCTGCGCGGCAACATGCTGGAGCGGCGCAGTGCGGCGGGCAATCTGGGCGGCACGATGCGGCTGGGCGCCTACGAGGCGGTGCTGAAGCCGGGCTCCAAGGTGCACGAGATCTACGGCTCGACCGCGATCAGCGAGCGCCACCGGCACCGCTACGAGGTCAACATCAACTTCAAGGACGATCTGGAAAAGGCCGGCCTGCTGTTCTCCGGCATGTCGCCCGACGGGGTGCTGCCGGAAATCGTCGAGATACCGGGCCATCCCTGGTTCATCGGCGTGCAGTTCCACCCCGAACTGAAGTCCAAGCCCTTCGATCCGCACCCGCTTTTCACCTCCTTCGTGAAAGCGGCGATCGAGCAGAGCCGTCTGGTATAGGATTAGGCCATGTCCAACGCGCGCACCGTCACCGTCGGCAAGGTCGACATCGCCAACGACAGGCCGCTGTCGCTGATCGCCGGCCCGTGCCAGATCGAGAGCAAGGCGCATGCGCTGGAAATGGCGTCAGCGCTGAAGGAGATTTCGCAAAAGCTCGGTTTCGGGCTGATCTACAAGTCGAGCTTCGACAAGGCCAACCGCACCTCGGTCAGCACCGCGCGCGGCCTGGGCCTCGATCTCGGCCTGGAAGTGCTGGCCGAAGTGCGCGAGAAGACCGGCCTGCCCACCCTGACCGACGTGCACGAAGCGGAGCAATGCGCGCGGGCGGCGCAGGCCGTCGACGTACTGCAGATCCCCGCCTTCCTGTGCCGCCAGACCGACCTGCTGCTGGCGGCGGGCAAGACCGGCCGCGCCATCAACGTCAAGAAGGGTCAGTTCCTCGCCCCCTGGGACATGAAGAACGTGGTCGCCAAGATCGCCTCGACCGGCAACCACAACGTGCTGCAGACCGAGCGCGGCGTCTCCTTCGGCTACAACACGCTGGTGTCGGACATGCGCGGCCTGCCGATCATGGCGCAGAGCGGCTATCCGGTGGTGTTCGACGCCACCCATTCGGTGCAGCAGCCGGGCGGGCAGGGCACGACGTCCGGCGGCCAGCGCGAATTCGTGCCGGTGCTGGCGCGCGCCGCCATCGCCGTCGGCGTCGCCGCCGTGTTCATGGAGACGCACCAGGATCCCGACAAGGCGCCATCCGACGGCCCCAACATGGTGCCGCTGAAGCAGTTGCCGGCGCTGCTCGAGACGCTGCTGGAATTCGACCGGCTGGCCAAGGCGAAGCCGGTTTCTATCTGACCGGCGTCAGCCGGAAGATCGGCCCCTTCCAGCGCTGCCCATCGCCCGCCGATTCCACGACGGCATAGTCCTGCAGGCTGGCCAGCGTCCGCCGCCAGAATAGCAGTGCCGGCGCGTTATACGTAGTGACCGCCAGCTCCCAGGTGCCGTCCAGTTGCCGGAACAGCGCGTGGGCAGCCGCACGGCCGACGCCGCAGCGCCGGTATTTCCGCGCCACGAAGAATTCCGCCAGGACCTGGTCCGGTTTCCCGCCCGACGGCGCCCAGTCGTTGACCAGCGCGAAGCCGGCGCGATGCCCGTCGGCGCGGATCGAGAATGCCTGCCGGCCGGGCCGCCAGTAACGCTCCAGCGTGTCGTCGGCGATGCGTCCGTCCTCGCCGATATGGCCGAACCGCGACTCCTGCGGCGCCAGGCTGGAGAAATCGTGCAGATAGAGCTGCAGCAGCCGTTCCAGCGCCGGCTTCTCCTCCGGCCGCGCCGGTTCGATCGTCGTGTCCATGCCGGTCCCCGAAAAATCACCCCGCGTCGGCGGCGGCGGAAAATAGCATTGCGCGCCGATCTCGCCAGCCGGCCTTGCAAGGGCAGGGTGCGGGGGCTAAGAAACCCGCGCCAAGCGAGGGAGTCCCATGAGCGCCATCGTCGATATCGTCGCCCGCGAAATTCTCGACAGCCGCGGCAATCCCACCGTCGAGGTCGATGTCACCCTGGAAAGCGGCGTCGTCGGCCGCGCGGCGGTGCCGTCCGGCGCTTCGACCGGCGCGCACGAGGCGGTCGAGCTGCGCGACGGCGACAAGTCGCGCTTCGGCGGCAAGGGCGTCCTGAAGGCGGTGGCGGCGGTGAACGGCGAGCTGTTCGACGCGCTCTCCGGCCAGGACGCGCGCGACCAGCTCCATATCGACCGGCTGATGATCGATCTCGACGGCACGGCCAACAAGGGCCGGCTGGGCGCCAACGCCATCCTCGGCATCTCGCTGGCGGTGGCCAAGGCGGCGGCGGCCGATGCCGGGTTGCCGCTCTACCGCTATGTCGGCGGCAGCCAGGCCGCCATGCTGCCGGTGCCGCAGATGAACATCATCAATGGCGGCGCCCACGCCGACAATCCCATCGACATCCAGGAATTCATGATCATGCCGGTCGGCGCGCCCAGCTTCGCCGAGGGCCTGCGCATGGGCGCCGAAGTGTTCCACGCGCTGAAGAAGAAGCTGCACGATGCCGGCCACAGCACCAATGTCGGCGACGAGGGCGGCTTCGCGCCCAATCTCGCCTCGGCCGACGAGGCGCTGGGCTTCATCATGCAGGCCATCGAGACGGCGGGCTACCGGCCGGAGCAGGACGTGGCGCTGGCGCTGGATGCCGCCTCGACCGAGTTCTACAAGCAGGGCCGCTACCACCTCGAAGGCGAGGGCGAGACGCTCGACAGCGACGGCATGGTCGACTACCTGGCCAATCTCTGCCAGCGCTTCCCCATCGTCTCGATCGAGGACGGCATGGCCGAGGACGACTGGGACGGCTGGAAGGCGCTGACCGAATCGCTGGGCAGGCGCATCCAATTGGTCGGCGACGATCTGTTCGTCACCAACCCCACGCGGCTGGCCCGGGGCATCGCCACCGGCACGGCCAACTCGATCCTGGTCAAGGTCAACCAGATCGGCTCGTTGAGCGAAACCATGGAAGCGGTGTCGATGGCGCAGCGCGCCGCCTATACCGCGGTGATGTCGCACCGGTCGGGCGAGACCGAGGACACCACCATCGCCGACCTGGCGGTGGCCAGCAATTGCGGACAGATCAAGACCGGCTCGCTGTCGCGCTCGGACCGGCTGGCCAAGTACAACCAGCTCCTGCGCATCGAGGAGCAGCTCGGCGGCGCGGCCCGCTATGCCGGCCGATCAATCCTGCGTTCCAACGGTGGATAACTGGAAAAGCCCTTTTTTCCGAGTTAGATAGCTGAGATCGTTAAGACGGATTCTCTTGACTGTGCGGGCCCGGCTGTGATTCCCTCTGGGGCATGGGGATTCTGGTCGAAATCCGCAAAAGACAGCGGCATATGCTGCTGCCGCTCTTCTTTGCCGTGGTGTTCGGCTATCTCGCCTATCACGTCATGCACGGCGACCGCGGCGTCTTCGCCTACATCCACCTGAAACAGGAGATCGTCCGCGCCGAGGAGGCGCTGGCCGAGACCGACGCCACGCGGCAGGCCTGGGAGCGGCGGGTGGAATTGCTGCGCAGCGCCAGCATCGATCCCGATCTGCTCGACGAGCGGGCGCGGCTGATCCTCAACGCCGGCCGGCCCGGCGAGATCGTCGTTCCCATTCCGAGTCGCTGATTTTTCAGGCATTTCCGGTTGTGTTGCCCGCTTGCCGGAACCCGCTCCGGCTGCCTATAGTCGGCCCAAGTTGCCGTGTTCCACGGCTACCAACGATGAAATCCCGGGAGGAAAAAGTATGCGTTTCACCAAATTCGCCGGCATCGCGCTCGCCGCCGGGCTGTCCGTCGCCGCCAGCTATGTGGTGGCCCAGCCGAAGGGCCTGACCTTAGGCACCGCCTCGCAGGGCGGTACCTACTTCATCTACGGCGGCGTCGTCGCCAGCCTGCTGACCGAGAAGCTGGGCGTCACCGTCTCGACGCAGCAGACCCAGGGCCCGAACCAGAACGTGCAGCTGATCGAGGCCGGCCAGATCGAGCTGGGCATGACCACCATGGGCGTGGCGCTGCAGGCCTGGGAAGGCAAGGGCGAGTGGACCAAGGGCACGAAGTACAACAAAATTCGCGCCCTGTTCCCGATGTACGACACGCCGTTCCAGTGCATCGCGCTGAAGAAGGCGGGCGTCACCAAGGTCGCCGACCTCAACGGCAAGACCATCGGCGTCGGTCCCAAGGCCGGCA
This sequence comes from Reyranellaceae bacterium, assembly GCA_050181585.1. Taxonomy (GTDB): domain Bacteria; phylum Pseudomonadota; class Alphaproteobacteria; order Reyranellales; family JAQSWP01; genus JAQSWP01. The sequence goes on along the minus strand of JBFXDA010000012.1, from coordinate 43,509 downwards.
CGCCGGGCACCTACTATCCGCTGATGCTGGAAGCGCTGAACGTCAAGGTCACGGTGCGCTACGGCCAGGCCAACGACATGGCCGGCCAGCTCGGCGACGGCATCATCGACGCCTTCTGCTTCGCCGCCGGCCTGCCGATCGCCGCCTTCACCCAGATCGAGACCTCCAACGAGTCGGTATTCTTCACCTTCACCGATGCGGAGATCGCGACGCTGAAGCAGAAGATGCCGGAACTGTCGGACGCGGTGATCCCCGGCACGACCTACAAGTCGCAGGGCCGCGACCAGAAGACGGTCGGTCTCTACAACTTCGCCATCGCCGGCAAGGACCTGCCGGACGAGGTCGCCTACAACGTCGTCAAGGCCGTGCTGGAGAACAACGCCCGCATGGTTTCCGGCCATGCCGCCGCCAAGGAAACGATCATCGACAATGTCGGCCGCAACGGCTTCCTGCCGTTCCACCCCGGCGCGGTGAAGTACTACAAGGAGAAGGGCATCGCGCTCGCCGACAAGGTGATGCCCAAGTAGGCAGAGTCCGATGCAACGGGAACGCCCGTTCCGCCGCGTGCGGAACGGGCGTTCGGCTATTTGAGATACCGAATCTTCCCGCCCAGGTGACTGGCAGACGGATGGCCTCATGAGCACGACGCCCAACGCCGCGGCCGGCGAAACCGCCGCCCCCAGCAACGACGAACTGGATCGGCTGGAATATTCGAGCAGCCGGCGCGAACTTGGCCCGGCGATGCGCCGGATCCTGTTCTGGCTGGCGGCCGCCTATACCGCCTTCCACATCCTGATCCTGGTCGGCCCGGTCGGCCTGCGGCTGATCGATCCGTCCCTGGTGCAGCTCATCAACATGGACCAGGAGCTGTTCCGCATCATCCATCTGGCTGGCGGAGCGGTGCTCGGCTTCGCCCTCTATGCGGCGACGACGCGCCACGGCAAGGACGGGATCGCCTGGTACGACTGGCTGCTGATCGTCGCCTCGGTAGGTTGCGCCGTCTACGCCTATCTGAATTTCGACGACCTGCAGATGAACGCCGGCAGCCCGATCTACAGCAGCTGGGACTTCCTCTACGCGCTGGTCGGGCTGGCGCTGCTGTTCGAGTTCACCCGCCGCACCGCGGGCATGGCGCTGACGCTGATCGCCGGCGTGTTCATGGCCTATGCGCTGTTCGGCCACTACCTGCCCGGCGTGCTCTACCACGACAAGGCGGTGCGCGACCTGGGCTACATCTTCCCCTATCTCTATTCCAACCTCGGCGTGATGGGCAGCACGCTGGAGGTCTCCTCCACCTTCATCATCATGTTCACCGCCTTCGCCGCCTTCCTGCAGCGCTCGAAGGCGGGCGACTACTTCAACGACCTGTCGGTGGCGCTGGTCGGCTGGGCGCGCGGCGGCCCGGCCAAGGCGGCCGTCATCTCCGGCGTCATGTTCGGCTCGATCAGCGGCTCCTCGGTCGCCAACGTGGTGGCGTCGGGCACCATCACCATCCCGATGATGCGCCGCGTCGGCTACGACCGCGCCACCGCCGGCGCGGTCGAAGCGACGTCCTCGACCGGCGGCCAGCTCACGCCGCCGGTGATGGGCGCTGGCGCCTTCATCATGGCCGAGGTCACCGGCATTCCCTACCAGGACATCGCGCTGTCGGCGGTCATTCCCTGCCTGCTGTTCTACATCGCCTGCTACGCGCATTGCGACCTGCATGCGGTGCGCAGCGGCCTGCGCGGCATTTCGCGCGCCGAGCTGCCGCACCTGGCCAACATGATGACGCGGCTCTATATGCTGGCGCCGATCGTGGTGCTGGTCTGGGCATTCATCGACGGCAAATCGGGCTTCCTCGCCGCGACGCTGGGCATGATCGCCGGCATCGTGGTGAGCTGGCTCAACGGTTTCATGCGAACGTCCGGCGGCGGGCTGGTCTGGCGCTGGAACGATGGCGTGATGGGCTTCCGCGCCACGGCCGAGGCGCTGGAGACGGCGGCGCGCGACTGCATCCAGCTCGTCGCGGTCTGCGCCGTGGCCGGCGTCATCGTCGGCGTCATCGCGCTGACCGGCATCGGCGGCCGCTTCGCCGGCGTGCTCATGTTCCTGGCCGGCGAAAGCACGCCGCTGGCGCTGGTCTTCACCATGTGCGTGGTGATCCTGCTCGGCATGGGCATGCCAACCACCGCCGCCTACGCCATCGGCGCCGCCGTCATGGCGCCCGGCCTGGCCAGCATGGGGGTCCCGAAGCTGGTGGCGCACATGTTCATCTTCTACTACGCGGTGATGTCGGCGATCACCCCGCCGGTCGCGGTCGCTTCGCTGGCCGCCGCCGGCATGGCGCAGGCCGATCCGTGGAAGACGTCGTGGATCGCCGTCAAGCTCGGACTGGGCACGCTGATCGTCCCGTTCATGTTCTTCTACGCCCCGGCGCTGCTGGGCGAGGGAGAGTGGACCGACATCGCGCAGGTCTTCTGCACCGCCGCACTCGGCGTGACCCTGCTGGCCTGCTCGACCGAGGGCTGGCTCAACGGGCCGCTGCTTGTTCCGCTGCGCCTGGTCGCTTTCGCCGCCGCGTTGTGCCTGATGATCCCCGAAGGCATTACCGACGTCGTCGGCCTGCTGCTGGGCGCCGGGCTGTTCGCCTGGCAGCGCTTCCGCCATGGCCGGGATCCGGGCGCGAAAATTCCTTCCGCCACGCGCCGCACCGCAGCGACTTAATTTTTGATCGGATCATGCGCAAGGAAAGAAACTTCCTTGCGTACCGCTCTCGTTCGGTCATGAAAGCAGAACAAAATTCGATTGGCCGCACAGGGGTTTATTGCCGAGAATGAGAAGCCGCCTATAGTCCGGCAAGACGCTGGAAGCGTGGGAGTTCGCGATGGCAAAACCTGCCGCCAAACCTGCCCGATCCGAGACCGCCGCCAAGGCGACGACGGACAATCGCAGCAAGATCGACGGCGCCCGGCTTCGACAGTATTACCGCGACATGCTGCTGATCCGCCGCTTCGAGGAGCGGGCCGGCCAGATGTACGGCATGGGGCTGATCGGCGGCTTCTGCCACCTCTATATCGGCCAGGAAGCCGTCGTGGTCGGCATGCAGGCGGCGATCGACAAGGACGACGCCGTCATCACCTCCTACCGCGACCACGGCCACATGCTGGCCTGCGGCATGGATCCCAAGGGCGTGATGGCCGAGCTGACCGGACGGCGCGGCGGCTACTCCAAGGGCAAGGGCGGCTCCATGCACATGTTCAGCCGCGAGAAGAAATTCTTCGGCGGCCACGGCATCGTCGGCGCCCAGGTGCCGATCGGCACCGGCCTGGCTTTCGCCCAGAAATACAGCGGCACCGGCAACCTCACCCTGACCTATTTCGGCGACGGCAGCGCCAACCAGGGCCAGGTCTACGAGGCCTTCAACATGGCGGCGCTGTGGAAACTGCCGGTGATCTACATCATCGAGAACAACAAATACGCCATGGGCACCTCGATCGAGCGCGCCACCGCCATCGTCGATCTCTACAAGCACGGCGAGGCCTTCGGCATCCCCGGTGAGCAGGTCGACGGCATGGACGTGCTGGCGGTGCGCGAGGCGGGCGACAAGGCGGTCGACTACGTGCGCTCGGGCAAGGGCCCCTATGTGCTGGAGATGAAGACCTACCGCTATCGCGGCCATTCCATGTCCGATCCGGGCAAGTACCGGACCAAGGACGAGGTCGAGCGCATGCGCACCGAGCACGATCCCATCGAGCAGGCCCGCCGGCTGCTGCTGGACGGCAAGCATATCGACGAGGCGGCGCTGAAGGAGATCGACCGCGAGGTGAAGACGGTGGTGGCCGAGGCGGCCGAGTTCGCCCAGCACAGCCCCGAGCCGGATCCCGGCGAGCTCTACACCGACGTTCTGATCGAGGCCTGAGCGGCCGGCGCGAAAAAGCAGACGGGGAAAGAAATGCCGATTCAGGTGCTAATGCCGGCGCTGTCGCCGACCATGACCGAAGGCAAGCTGGCCAAATGGCACGTCAAGCCGGGCGATGCGGTGAAGGCGGGCCAGGTCATCTGCGAGATCGAGACCGACAAGGCGACCATGGAGGTCGAGGCGGTCGACGAGGGCACGGTCGGCGAACTGCTGGTGGCCGAAGGCACCGAGAACGTCGCCGTCAACACGCCGATCATGACCTTGCTGGAGGAAGGCGAAGCGGCGGGCGCCGCCCCCGCCGCCGGTTCCAAGCAGGAGAAGACCGCGGCGCCGAAGGAGGAGGGCGCCGCGAAGCCGGCCCCGCCAGCCGAGCCGCCCAAGCAGGACGAGGCGGCGAAGAAGGCGGCCACCGGCGCGCCGCCGCCGCCCGCGATGAAGGCGGCGCCGGAGAAGGATTACGACGGTCCCACGGTGAAGCTGACCGTGCGCGAGGCGCTGCGCGACGCCATGGCCGAGGAGATGCGCCGCGACGAGCGCGTCTTCCTGATGGGCGAGGAGGTGGCGCAGTACCAGGGCGCCTACAAGGTCAGCCAGGGCCTGCTGGAGGAGTTCGGCGCCCGCCGCGTCATCGACACGCCGATCACCGAGCACGGCTTCGCCGGCCTGGGCGTCGGCGCCGCTTTCGGCGGCTTGCGGCCGATCGTCGAGTTCATGACCTTCAACTTCTCCATGCAGGCGATCGACCAGATCATCAATTCCGCCGCCAAGACGCTCTACATGTCGGGCGGCCAGATGGGCAGCCCGATCGTGTTCCGCGGCCCCAACGGCGCGGCCTCGCGCGTCGCCGCGCAGCACTCGCAATGCTTCGCGTCGTGGTACGCCCATTGCCCCGGCCTGAAGGTGCTGGCGCCGTGGTCGGCTTCCGACGCCAAGGGCCTGCTCAAGGCCGCCATCCGCGACCCCAACCCGGTCATCTTCCTCGAGAACGAGCTGATGTACGGCCAGAGCTTCGAGGTGCCGCAGGATCCCGATTTCGTCCTGCCCATCGGCCGGGCCAAGATCGAGCGCCAAGGCAAGGACGTCACCATCGTCGCCTTCTCGATCATGGTCGGCAAGGCGCTGGCGGCGGCCGAAGCGCTGGCGGCCGAGGGCATCGAGGCGGAGGTCATCAACCTGCGCAGCATCCGCCCGCTCGACGTCGACACCATCGTGGCGTCGGTCAAGAAGACCAACCGCCTGGTCAGCGCCGAGGAGGGCTGGGCCTTTGCCGGCATCGGCGCGGAGCTGGCGGCGCTGATGATGGAGCACGCCTTCGACTGGCTCGATGCGCCGGTCGTGCGCGTGACGCACAAGGACGTGCCGCTGCCTTACGCGGCCAATCTCGAGAAGATGGCGCTGCCGCAGGCGGCCGACATCGAAGCCGCCGCCCGGGCGGCGCTCAATCGCTGATCGGACAAGGCCATGACCATATCGATCCTGATGCCGGCGCTGTCGCCGACGATGACCGAGGGCAAGCTGGCCAAGTGGCACGTCAAGGAAGGCGATGCCGTCAAGGCCGGCCAGGTGATCTGCGAGATCGAGACCGACAAGGCGACCATGGAGGTCGAGGCGGTCGACGAGGGCACCATCGGCAAGCTGCTGGTCGCCGAGGGCACCGAGAACGTGGCGGTCAACACCCCCATCGCCATCCTGCTGGAGGAGGGCGAGGACGCTTCGGCCGTCAAGGATGCCGGCGGCGCGCCTGCCGCCAAACCGGCCGAGAAACCGGCGCCGAAAGCGGAAGCGCCCAGGCCCGAACCGGCCAAGGCCGAAGCGCCCCAGGCGGAAGCCAAGCCGCAAACATCCCCGCCGAAACAGGCGCCTGCGCCGGCCGCGCCGAAGACGGCCGATGGTGGGCGCATCTTCGCCAGCCCGCTGGCGCGGCGCATGGCGGAGCAGGCGGGACTGGACCTGGCCCGCATCAAGGGCAGCGGACCCAACGGGCGCATCGTGAAGACCGATATCGAGGCGGCGGCCAAGGGCGGCCAGGCCAAGGCCGTGCCATCGCCCGCCACCCGCCCCAGCGCGCCGCCGATCGCGCGGTCGCGCGAGGACACGCTGGTGCCGCATACCGGCGTGCGCAAGGTCATCGCCAAGCGCATGACCGAATCCAAACAGACCATCCCGCATTTCTACCTGACGGTGGATTGCCGCATCGACGCGCTGCTGGAAGCGCGCCGCCAGCTCAACGGCAAGTCGGAGAAGATCCGGGTCTCGGTCAACGACCTGATCATCAAGGCGGCCGGCGTCGCGCTGCGCGACTATCCCGACGTCAACGCCTCGTGGTCGGACGAGGGCATGGTGATGCATAGCGGCATCGACGTGTCGGTGGCCGTCGCGACCGAGCGCGGCCTGATCACGCCGATCGTCAAGGACGCCGACATGAAAGGCCTGGCGCAGATTTCCGCCGAGATGCGCGACCTGGCCAAGCGCGCCCGCGAGGGCAAGCTGAAGCTGGAGGAGTTCCAGGGCGGCTCGATGACCGTGTCCAATCTGGGCATGTACGGCATCAAGGAGTTCGCCGCCATCATCAACCCGCCGCAATCCTGCATCCTGGCGGTCGGCGCCGGCGAGGAGCGCGTCGTCGTCGTCAAGGGCCAGATGGTCGTGGCCAACATGATGAGCGTGACGCTGGCGGTCGACCACCGCGTCGTCGACGGCGCGCGCGGGGCGGAGTGGCTGCGCAGTTTCAAGGACTATATCGAGCGTCCGGCCACCATGCTCCTCTAGGAGGCGCGCCATGCAGACCGTCAATCTCGCCGAAAAATTCGCCCGTTTCTCCGATCACTGGTCGCCCAAGCTGGTGGGCCAGGTCAATGGCTGCGCCATCAAGCTGGTGAAGCTGAGCGGCGAGTTCGTCTGGCACCGTCACGATACGGAGGACGAAATGTTCTTCGTGATCAAAGGCCGGTTGCGCATGAAGTTCCGCGACGGCGAGCAGATCGTCAATCCGGGCGAATTCATCATCGTGCCGCATGGCGTCGAGCATCTGCCGGTGGCCGAGGGTGAAACCGAAATCATGCTGGTCGAGCCGGATACGACCCTCAATACCGGCAACGTCGTCAACGAGCGCACCGTCGCCGATCTGCAGTACCTCTAGAAAGCGTCAGGCAATGAGCGAGACCAATTTCGATCTGATCGTGGTCGGCGGCGGGCCGGGCGGCTATGTCGCGGCCATCCGCGCCGCGCAGCTCGGCATGAAGACGGCGGTGGTCGAGCGCGAGAATTTGGGCGGCATCTGCCTGAACTGGGGCTGCATCCCGACCAAGGCGCTGCTGCGCTCGGCCGAAGTCTACGGGCTGATCAAGCATGCCGACGCTTTCGGCTTCAAGATCGAGGGCAGCGTTTCGATCGACTTCAGGAAGATCATCGAACGCTCGCGCAAGGTGGCGAACCAGCTCACCACCGGGGTCAAGTTCCTGATGAAGAAGCACAAGATCGTGGTGTTCGACGGCAGCGCCGCGCTGGCCGGCAAGGGCCAGCTCGCCGTCACCGGCAAGGACGGCAAGCCGCTGGCGACGCTCGCGGCCAAGCACATCGTGCTGGCCACCGGCGCGCGCGCCCGCGCGCTGCCCGGCCTGGAGCCGGACGGCAAGCTGGTGTGGACCTATCGCGAGGCCATGGTGCCGGAGAAGATGCCAAAATCGCTGCTGGTGATCGGCTCGGGCGCCATCGGCATCGAGTTCGCCAGCTTCTATCGCACGCTGGGCGCCGAGGTCACCGTGGTCGAGATCATGGACCGCGTGCTTCCCGTGGAGGATGCGGAAGTCTCCGCCTTCGCCCGCAAGGCGTTCGAGAAGCAGGGCATGAAGATCCGCACCGGCACCGGCGTCACGGCGCTGAAGAAGGGCGCCGACAGCGTCACCGCCACCTTGAAAGCGCCGGACGGCAAGACCGAGGACATCACCGTCGAGCGCGTGATCCTGGCCGTCGGCATCGTCGGCAATGTCGAGAACATCGGCCTGGAAAAGACCAAGGTCAAGGTCGAGAAAACCCATGTCGTGATCGACCGGTACGGCCGCACCGACGAGCCCGGCGTCTACGCCATCGGCGACCTGGCCGGCCCGCCCTGGCTGGCGCACAAAGCCATGCACGAGGGCGTGATCTGCGTCGAGAAGATCGCAGAGCTGCCCGATGTCCACGCCATGGACACCAGCAAGATCCCCGGCTGCACCTACTGCACGCCGCAGGTCGCCAGCGTCGGTTTGACCGAGGCGGCGGCCAAGGAGAAGGGGTACCAGGTCAAGGTCGGCAAATTCCCCTTCATCGGCAACGGCAAGGCCATAGCGCTGGGCGAGCCGGAAGGCTTCGTCAAGACGGTGTTCGACGCCAAGACCGGCGAATTGCTGGGCGCCCATATGATCGGGGCGGAAGTCACCGAGCTGATCCAGGGCTACTCGATCGCCAAGACCCTGGAAACCACCGAAGCGGAGCTGATGCAGAGCGTGTTCCCGCATCCGACGCTCTCCGAGATGATGCACGAATCGGTGCTTGACGCCTACGGCCGCGCGCTCCACTTCTAGGCGGACCATGAACGCCCTCGACAAGCCGCCGGTCGCCCGCGCGGCGCGCCATCCGGAGAAGGCCCACCGGCCCGACAACCCGGTCGCGCGCAAGCCGGAATGGATCCGGGTCAAGGCGCCCAATTCGCCCGAGTATGCCGAGACGAAACGGCTGGTGCGCGAGTTCGGCCTGAACACCGTTTGCGAGGAAGCGGCCTGCCCCAATATCGGCGAGTGCTGGAAGCAGAAGCACGCCACCTTCATGATCATGGGCGACACCTGCACGCGGGCCTGCGCCTTCTGCAACGTGAAGACCGGCCTGCCCGGCGCGCTGAATCCGCACGAGCCGATGAACGTCGCCGAGGCGGTCGGCAAGCTCGGCCTGCGCCACGTCGTCATTACCTCGGTCGACCGCGACGACCTGAAGGACGGCGGCGCCGACCATTTCGCCGCCGTCATCGCCGCCCTGCGCCTGCTGGCGCCGGGCACCACGGTCGAGATCCTGACGCCCGATTTCCTGCGCAAGCCGGGCGCGGTCGAAACCGTCGCCCGGGCCAAGCCGGACGTGTTCAACCACAACCTGGAGACCGTGCCGCGGCTCTATCCCACCATCCGCCCCGGCGCGCGCTATTTCACGTCGCTGCGCCTGCTGCAAAACGTGAAGGAGGTCGACCCCGCGCTCTTCACCAAGTCCGGCATCATGGTGGGCCTGGGCGAGAGCCGCGAGGAGGTGCATCAGGTGATGGACGACCTGCGCGCCGCCGACGTCGATTTCCTGACCATCGGCCAGTACCTGCAGCCGACGCCCAAGCACGCGCCGGTCGACCGTTTCGTCACCCCGGCCGAATTCGAGTCCTACGCCGCCGTGGCGCGCGCCAAGGGCTTCCTGATGGTGTCGGCCTCGCCGATGACGCGCTCGTCCTACCATGCCGGCGAGGATTTCCAGCGTCTGCGGGCGGCGCGCCAGGCCAAGCTCTCCGCCGCGCGCTAGCCGGAAATCGCGGTCGATGCCTACGCACGCCGAGCGGCGCATCCTGCCCTATTCGCCGCAGCAGCTCTACGCGCTGGTGGCGGACATCGAGCGCTATCCCGATTTCCTGCCCTGGTGCGTGGGCGCCCGGGTCCGCGAGCGGCGCGACAACCTGGTGGTCGCCGACCTGATGGTCGGCTTCCGCATGTTCCGCGAGCGCTTCACCTCGCGCGTGACCTTGAAGCCGGACGAGCCGGAAGGCCCGCGCATCGACGTGGCCTATGCCGACGGACCGTTCAAGTATCTCGACAACCACTGGATCTTCCGCCCGCACCCGCAAGGCTGCGAGATCGATTTCTACGTCGATTTCGAGTTCCGCTCCCGCCTGCTGCAGAAGGCGATCGAGGTGCTGTTCAACGAAGCCGTCAAGCGCATGGTGCATTCCTTCGAGACGCGCGCCCACGCGCTCTACGGACAGCCGCCCGCGGCCGCGCCGCAGACCCGGTAGACGAACCGCCGTCATCGGTTGTGGCGCGCGTCCTGGCGACGCTATAGTCGGGCAACGAGAAGTCTTGGGGGAATTTCCGTGAAGGCCAATCTTCCCATGGCGGCCACGCTGCTGGCCGCCCTGCTGGCGACGTCTGCCGTGGCGCAGACCCGCCGCTCCGGCGGCGAACTGGACGAGTGCACCATCACCGCGCACGCCAACGAGATCGTCCGCATCGTCATGGTGCGGCTGAACAACGGCCTCTATTCGCACAAGGCGTATGACGAGAAAGGCCGTTTCGTCTGCGACGGCGAATGGTCGGCGACCCACGAGCTGAACAGGCAGGCGGCGGAAATCCTGCGCAACAAGGGCAACGACCGCGCCGTGATCGTCGATCGCAGCGCCACCGGCGGGATCTGATCAGGCCAGCCGGCCGACGATCAGCCGCAGCGCCACCGCCACCGCGGCCAGCCGGATGGCGTCGCGGTCGCCCGGGAAGACGCGCTTTTCCGCCAGCGTTTTCCCCTCGCGCCGGGCGGTGGCGAAATGCACCAGCCCCACCGGCTTTTCCGCCGATCCGCCATCGGGCCCGGCGATGCCGGTGATCGAGACGGCGATATCGGCGCGCGAATGGGCGATCGCGCCCTCGGCCATGGCGCGCGCCACCGGTTCGCTGACCGCGCCGTGCCGGTCCAGAAGCGCCTTGGGCACGCCCAGGATTTCCGTCTTGGCCTCGTTGGAGTAGGTGACGAAGCCGCGCTCGTAGACGCTGGACGAGCCGGGAACGGCCGTCAGCGCCGCGGCGACCAGGCCGCCGGTGCAGGATTCGGCGGTGGTCAGCATCAGCTTGCGCTGGCGGCAGGCGGCCAGCAATTCGCCGACGAGTTCGCGCAAGGTCTCGTGCACGACGGCCGCGTCCTGAACGTGATCCATGGTCTAGTCCCCCGCCGGCAGGGTAACAGAAACCATGGCCTGGACGGCAATACCTTCGCCGCGCCCGGTGAAGCCCAGCTTTTCCGTCGTCGTGGCCTTCACGCTGACGCGCCCGGGCGCAACGCCGAGAATTGCCGCGATGGTCCGCGCCATCGCGTCCCGGTGCGGGCCGATCCGGGGCCGCTCGCAGATCACCGTCAGGTCGGCATTGACCAGCCGGCCGCCGCGCTGGCCCAGCAGATCGGCGGCGTGGCGCAGGAAACGGCTCGAGGCGGCGCCGCGCCATTGCGGGTCGGAGGGCGGGAAGTGCTGGCCGATATCGCCCGCACCGATGGCGCCCAGCAGGGCGTCGGTGAGGGCGTGCAGGGCGGCGTCGGCATCGGAATGGCCGACCAGACCCTGGCCATGCGGGATCTTCACCCCGCCCAGCATCACATGGTCGCCGGGGCCGAAAGCGTGCACATCGAAGCCGGTGCCGATGCGCGTCTCGCGCGTGGCGCTCAGCAGCGCCTCCAGGCGGGTCATGTCGGCGGGCGTCGTCACCTTGAAATTGTCGGCGCGGCCCCGCACCAGCGCAACCCGCAGTCCGCCGCGTTCGGCCACCGCCGCATCGTCGGTCAGCGCCTCCCGCTGCGCTTCCGGCAGGGAAGCAGCGTCGCGATGGGCCGCCAGGATCGACCGGTAGTCGAATATCTGCGGCGTCTGGGCCTGCCACAGGCCCTCGCGCGGCACCGTCTGCGCGATCGCGTCCTCGCCGCGCTTCAGCGTGTCGACCACCGGCAGGGCGGCGATGGCGCCGTCGAATCCCTGCTCGATGCGTTCGAGCAGGGCGCGGACTTCGCCGCCGTCGACCAGCGGCCGCGCGGCGTCCTGGATCGACACCAGATCGGGCTGCAGATCGGCGAGCGCCTCAAGGCCGTTCAGCACGCTGGCGCGGCGGGTGGCGCCGCCGCGAACCGCGGGCGCCAGGGACAGGCCGGCAATGGCTGCCCGGTACGACTCCTCCTGCTCGGAGCCGATCACGCACTGGATGTGGTCGAACAGGCCGGTCGCCAATGTATGATCGAGCGCCCAGCGCAGTATCGATTTGCCGGCGACCGGCCTGTATTGCTTGGGCAACGTGCTGCCCGCCCGGCTACCGGAGCCGGCGGCGACGATCAGGGCAGCGATTCTGGGCATCGGGGGCAATGTCGTGGTGTCGGCCGGGTTTACCACGGCCCCGGCGAAATGCCTTGAAAATCAGTGCAAACGGCCGGCCAAGCCACCATTTGGATGCAGTGCAACATTTGCTTTGCAGGTCAGTGAAAAATCGGTCATAAATGAACAAGTTTTGGGCATCATGAAAACTGCACAAGAAAACAGCATTGCGATTGGTCCGGTTGGCATCGCCGAACCGGTCATTCTCGCGCCCATGTCGGGCGTGACCGACATGCCCTTCCGCCGCCTGGTGAAGCAGGCCGGTGCGGGCCTCGTCGTGTCCGAGATGATCGCCAGCGAAGCCATGATCCGCGCCACAAGGCGCACCATGAAGATGGCCTCCAACTGCGCCGAGGAATTTCCCATGTCGGTGCAGCTCGCCGGCTGCGAGCCGCAGGTGATGGCCGAGGCGGCGCGGCTCAACGAGGACCGCGGCGCGGCCATCATCGACATCAATTTCGGCTGCCCGGTGAAGAAGGTGGTCAACGGCCATGCCGGCTCGGCGCTGATGCGCGACGAGACGCATGCCGCGCGCATCCTCGAGGCGACGGTGAACGCCGTTAAAATTCCGGTGACGCTGAAGATGCGCACCGGCTGGGACGATAAGAACCGCAACGCCCCCAGCTTGGCCCGCGTCGCCGAGCAGGCGGGCATCCGCATGATCACCATCCACGGCCGCACCCGCTGCCAGTTCTACGAGGGCCGCGCCGACTGGGCGTTCGTGCGCCAGGTCAAGGAGGCGGTGAAGCTGCCGGTGATCGTCAACGGCGACATCGCCACGGTCGACGACGCGGCCGAGGCGCTGCGCCAGTCCGGCGCCGACGGCGTGATGGTGGGGCGCGGCGCCTATGGCCGGCCGTGGTTCCTGCATCAGGTGGCGCGTTTCCTGCGCAGCGGCGAGCGGCTGCCCGATCCGCCGCTGCAGCGCCAGTACGCCACCGTGCTGGCGCATTACGAGGACATGCTGTCGCATTACGGCACCGAGACCGGCGTGCGCATGGCGCGCAAGCATCTGGGCTGGTACTCGAAGGGGCTGGAGAACGCCGCCGAGTTCCGCGCCACGGTCAACCGCCTGTCCGACCCGCAGCTCGTGCGCGAGCATCTGGCGCGCTTCTTCCTGCCGGTCATCGAGAAGCAGGCGGCCTGAGATGGCGCGCGCCGCAGCCATTGCCCCGCAGGCAAAGGCGCCGCAGGCGACTTCCATACTGGCCGCCCTGGCCGATGCCGTGATCGTCGTCGACCGCACCGGCGTCATCGACTATTCCAATCCGGCGGCGGAGCAGTTCTTCGGCACCAGCCTGGCGCTGATGGTCGGCCGCGACCTGCGCGAGTTCGTGCCGGCCGACTCGCCGCTGTTCGCGCTGCTGGAGCAGGTCGGCCAGACCGGCGCCACGGTGGCCGAGAACGGCGTGACGCTGTCCTCGCCGCGCATCGGCAATCGCTTCGCCTCGCTGCATCTGTGCCCGATTCCGGACAGCGACGGCGACGTCGCCGTCGTGCTGCGCGAATCCTCGATCGCGCGCAAGATCGACCAGCAGCTCTTCCACCGCAACGCCGCCCGTTCGGTCACCGCCATGGCCGCCATGCTGGCGCACGAGGTCAAGAACCCGCTTTCCGGCATCCGCGGCGCGGCGCAGCTGCTGGAGCAGTACGTGCCCGACGCCGATCGCGAGCTGACCCAGCTCATCTGCGAGGAGACCGACCGCATCTGCGCCCTGGTCGACCGCATGGAGGAGTTCGCCGATGGCCGCCCGATCGAGCGCGAGCCGGTGAACATCCACCAGGTGCTGGGCCATGTGCGCAAGGTGGCGCAGAACGGCTTCGGCCGGCACGTGCGCTTCATCGAGACCTACGATCCCTCGCTGCCGGCCGTGTTCGGCAACCGCGACCAGCTCGTCCAGGTGTTCCTCAACCTGGTCAAGAACGCCTGCGAAGCCAATCCCGACCCCGGCGCCGAGATCGTGCTGTCGACCGCCTACAAGCAGGGCGTGCGCCTGGCGCTGCCCGGCACCCGCCAGCGCGTGCACCTGCCGCTGTCGGTCCAGGTCACCGACAACGGGCCGGGCATTGCCGAGGAATTGCGGCCGCATCTGTTCGACGCCTTCATCACCAGCAAGCCCAACGGCCGCGGCCTGGGCCTGGCGCTGGTGGCCAAGATCGTCAACGACCATGGCGGCGTCATCGAATTCGACAGCGAACCCCGCCGAACCGTCTTCAACGTGATGCTGCCGGTCTACTCCGAATCGGCCCGGCGCACGCGCGTTTCCGCCGACGCGATGGGTGCCCATGAGTAACGCCGCCAAGATACTGGTCGCCGACGACGACCGCGCCATCCGCACCGTGCTCAGCCAGGCGCTGGGCCGGCTGGGCCACGACGTGCGCACCACCGGCAATGCCGCCACGCTGTGGCGCTGGGTGCAGGACGGGGAGGGCGACCTGGTCATCACCGACGTGGTGATGCCGGACGAGAACGGGCTGGACCTGGTGCCGCGCATCCGCAAGCTGCGGCCCGACCTGCGCATCATCGTCATGAGCGCGCAAACCACGCTGCTGACGGCGGTGAAGGCGACCGAGCGCGGCGCCTTCGAGTACCTGCCCAAGCCGTTCGACCTCAACGCGCTGGTCAACATCGTCAACCGGGCGCTGGCGGCGCAGACATCGCGCAGCGCAGCGGCCGCCGGCGAGGGCAACGGCGAGCGCGAGGAGCGCCTGCCGCTGATCGGCCGCTCGCCGGCGATGCAGGAAATCTACCGCACCCTGGCGCGGCTGATGAGCACCGACCTCAGCGTCATGATCGCCGGCGAATCGGGCACCGGCAAGGAGCTGGTGGCGCGCGCCCTGCACGACTACGGCAAGCGCCGCAACGGGCCGTTCGTGGCCATCAACATGGCCGCCATTCCGCGCGAGCTGATCGAGAGCGAGCTGTTCGGCCACGAGCGCGGCGCCTTCACCGGCGCCACCCAACGCTCGGCCGGCCGCTTCGAGCAGGCCGCCGGCGGCACGCTGTTCCTCGACGAGATCGGCGACATGCCGCTGGAGGCGCAGACCCGCCTGCTGCGCGTGCTGCAGGAGGGCGAGTACACCACGGTCGGCGGCCGCACGCCGATCCGCGCCGACGTGCGCATCGTGGCCGCCACCCATCGCGACCTGCGCCGGCTGATCCAGAGCGGCATGTTCCGCGAGGACCTGTTCTACCGTCTCAACGTGGTGCCGATCCGCCTGCCGCCCTTGCGCGAGCGGCCCGAGGACATTCCCGAACTGGCCAACCATTTCCTGGCCGAGGCGGCGGAGGAGGGGCTGCCGCACAAGGTCCTGGACCCCGACGCCATCGAACGGCTGAAGCAGCACCGCTGGCCGGGCAACGTGCGGGAGTTGGAGAACCTGGTCCGCCGTCTGGCGGCGCTCTATTCCCAGGAGACGATCAGCGCCGACGTGATCGAGGCCGAACTGGCCGAGGCGGCACCCAAGGAGACGCCCGCCGCCGCGCCCGAGCGCGAATCCCTGGCCGAATCGGTCGACCGCCATATCCGCGACTACTTCGCCGCCCACCAGGACCGGCTGCCGCCCAACGGACTCTACGACCGCGTCCTGCACGAAATCGAACGGCCGCTGCTCAGCATCACCCTGGCCGCGACGCGGGGGAATCAGGTCAAAGCGGCGGAATTGCTGGGTTTGAACCGCAATACCCTGCGCAAAAAGATCCGCGAACTCGATATTCAGGTCGTGCGCGGAATTCGATAGACTGCGCCGCAGCATCGCTGGCTTGCCGTAGTCCGGCCCCGATGCGGGTTTGGAGTGGCTTTTCCATGTCCACGGTTGCGCCGGAGACGCCGGCGTA
The DNA here is from genome assembly GCA_050181585.1 of Reyranellaceae bacterium. Taxonomy (GTDB): domain Bacteria; phylum Pseudomonadota; class Alphaproteobacteria; order Reyranellales; family JAQSWP01; genus JAQSWP01. The sequence continues at coordinate 27,642 of JBFXDA010000012.1, read as the reverse complement.
TCTCTTCCTGCGCAGGGTGCTGCGGGCCGGCTTCGGGCCGGCCGGCGCCGTGGCGTTTGGCGTGCTGGCGCTGCTAGCCGGCGGCGCCACGCTGGCGGTCCTGACCGGGCTGCTGCCCGACTGGATCAACCGCTCGACCGCGCTGCCCATCCTGCTCTGGCTCGACGTCGCCATCGTGCTGGCCCTGATGGGGCTGATCGCCGCGCGCCTGGCCGGCGCCATTGCGGCGCGGCGCCGGGGCATCGCCGGGGCCCGCCTGCATGTGCGCCTGGTCCTGCTCTTCGTCGCTATGGCGGTGGGCCCGACCGTGCTTGTGGCGACCTTCGCCGGCTATTCCATCAATGCCAGCCTGCAGGACTGGTTCAACAGCCGGGTGCGCTCCTCGCTCGAGGGCACGCAGACGGTCGCCGACGCCTATCTGCTGGAGCGCCAGCGCAACTTCCAGCTCGCCATCGGGCCGCTGGTCTTCGAGCTGCAGCGCGAAGGTCCCGAACTGCTGCTGGCGCTCGACCGGATCGGCCAGTTGCTGAACCTGTTCGCCGCGCAGTCGAACCTGAGCGAGATCGCGCTGGTCGACCGGTGGGGGACGCCGATCGCCCGCGGGCGGTCCGTCAACGTCGACCCGGAATTCGTGCGGCCCTCCTTCGACGCGCTGAGCAAGGCGATGACCGGCGTTCCGACCATGGATCCCAGGACGCGCCAGGACCGGATCAGCGCCCTGGTCCTGCTCTATCCGTCCGAGAGCATCTTTCTCTACGTCAGCCAGCGGGTCGACCCCTACGTGCTGGCCCGGCTGAACGAAGTCCGGTCGATGAGCCAGTACTATACCCAGCTCGAGAGCCAGCAGACCGACGCGCAGATCCGCGTCGCCAGCATCTTCCTGATCATCGTCCTGGTGCTGCTGCTGGTGGCGATCTGGATCGGCATGGTCTATGCCGAGCGGCTGTCGCGCCCCATCACCGACCTGGTCGGCGCCGCCGAGCGGGTGCGCGGCGGCGACCTCAGCGTCCGCGTCCGCGAGCCCGAATCGGAGAACGAAATAGGCGTGCTGACCCGCTCCTTCAACCGCATGACGGCGCAGCTCGGCGACCAGCGGCGCGAACTGACCGACGCCAACGCCCAGATCGACGAACGCCGGCGGCTGATCGAAGCGGTGCTGTCGGGCGTCTCCGCCGCGGTCGTCAGCCTCGACGGCGAGGGCAGGGTGGAGCTGGCCAACCGCGCCGCGCTCGACCTGCTCGACGTGCAGCAGCAGGCCCTGGTGGGCAGTTCCCTGCTCGAGCGGCTGCCGCAGATCGGCGGCATGCTCGAACTGGGGCGGCTGCGGCCGACCCGCGTGGTCCAGGAGGAGATCGAATTCCGCCGCCGCGGCGAGACCATGACGCTGCTGGCCCGGGTCGCGGTCGAGAAGCTTTCCGGCGAGGACGGGCCCGAGCGCATCGAGGGCTTCGTCGTCACCTTCGACGACATCACCGAGCTGCTGTCGGCGCAGCGCAAGGCGGCCTGGGCCGACGTCGCCCGCCGCATCGCGCACGAGATCAAGAACCCGCTGACGCCGATCCAGCTGTCGGCCGAGCGGCTGAAGCGCAAGTACAGCCGGCAGATTGTCGAGGACCCCGAAACCTTCGCGGTCTGCACCGACACCATCATCCGCCAGGTCGGCGATATCGGCCGCATGGTCGACGAGTTCTCCTCCTTCGCCCGCATGCCCAGGCCGGTGCTGCAGAACGAGGACATCAAGGAGATCTGCCTGCAGGCCGTGTTCCTGCAACGCAATGCCCAGCCGCAGATCGAGTACGTCGCCCAGCTTCCCGAGCACGGCCTGACGCTTCCCATCGACAGGCGCCAGATCGGCCAGGCGCTGACCAACCTGCTGAAGAACGCCGCCGAGGCCATCGACGGCCGGGACGCGGCGCCCGGGCAGGCGCTGCCGCCGGGCGCGATCACCGTCAGGCTGTTCGAGCAGGGCGACAACGTCACCGTGGTGGTGGAGGACAATGGCCGCGGCCTGCCGGTGGAGCACCGGGCGCGCCTGACCGAACCCTATGTCACGACGCGCGCCAAGGGCACCGGCCTGGGCCTGGCGATCGTCAAAAAGATCATGGAAGACCACGGCGGTTATCTGGTACTTGATGATCGCGAAGGGGGCGGGGCGCGCGTGTCGCTGGTGTTCCGCCGCACCCAAGCGGAGGCATTGCGGACGTCCGGCGAAAGTTCGTCCACGCCGAAGAAGATCGCATAAGAGATGGCGCACGACATTCTGATCGTCGACGACGAAGCCGATATCTGCATGCTGATAGGCGGCATCCTGCAGGACGAGGGCTATACCTGCCGCGCCGCCCATTCCAGCGGCGAGGCGATCGAAGCCATCCGCCATCGGCGGCCGACGCTGGTCATCCTCGACGTCTGGCTGCAGGGCAGCGAGATGGACGGGCTGCAATTGCTGGAGATGATGAAGAGCGACCATCCGCCGACCCCGGTGGTGATGATCTCCGGCCACGGCACCATCGATACCGCGGTGGCCGCCATCAAGGCGGGGGCCTACGATTTCATCGAAAAGCCGTTCAAGGCCGACCGGCTGCTGCTGGTGGTGCAGCGCGCCATCGAGGCCACGCGGCTGCGGCGCGAGAACGCCCAGCTCAAGGCGCGCATCGGCGGCGCCACCAGCCTCACCGGCGGCTCCTCGCAAATCACCCATTTGCGGGTCGGCATCGAGCGCGTGGCGCCGACCGGCAGCCGCGTGCTGATCACCGGCCCGGCCGGCGCGGGCAAGGAAGTGGTGGCGCGCATGCTGCACACCAATTCCAAGCGCGCCGGCGGTCCCTTCGTGGTGCTGAATTGCGCCACCATGGCGCCCGAGCGGCTGGAGATCGAGCTGTTCGGCGTCGAGGAAGGCGAGGCCAGCGCTCCCGAGGGCGGACGCATCACCGGCCTGTTCGAGCAGGCCCATGGCGGCACGCTGCTGCTGGACGAGGTCGCCGACATGCCGCTGGAGACCCAGGGCAAGATCGTGCGCGGCCTGCAGGAGCAGACCTTCTTCCGCGTCGGCGGCAAGACCCGCGTCGAGGTCGACGTGCGCGTCGTCGCCTCGACCAACCGCGACCTGCCGTCCGAGATCGCCGCCGGCCGCTTCCGCGAAGACCTGTATTACCGGCTGAACGTGGTGCCGATCCGCGTGCCGCCGCTGCGCGAGCGGCGCGAGGACATTCCCGCCCTGATCGTCGAACTGATGCGCCAGGTCGCCGACAGTTCCGGCCTGCCGGTCCGCAGCCTGGGCGACGATGCGATCACCGCGCTGCAGGGCTACGACTGGCCCGGCAACGTGCGCCAGTTGCGCAACGTCATCGAGCGGCTGCTGATCATGGCGCCGGGCGATCCCGGCCAGCCGATCCGCGCCGACATGCTGCCCAGCGACGTGGCGGCCTCCACCCCCTCGGTGCTGCGCTGGGAGCGCGGCGGGGAGATCATGCGCCTGCCGCTGCGCGATGCGCGGGAAGTCTTCGAGCGCGAGTACCTGATCGCCCAGGTCACCCGCTTCGGCGGCAACATCTCGCGCACCGCCAGCTTCGTCGGCATGGAGCGTTCGGCGCTGCATCGCAAGCTCAAGTCCCTGGGCGTCCACGGCGACGACCGCGGCAACGGCAGCGCCAACGGCGCCGTCAGCGAATAGGGACGGGCGAGAGAGAACGGTCCCATGAAGGTCGTCATCTGCGGAGCCGGCCAGGTCGGCTTCAACATCGCCAAGGCGCTGGCGCGCGAACGCAACGACGTGGTGGTCATCGACAAGTCGGAGGACCTGATCCGCAAGATCTCCGACACGCTCGACGTCCAGGCCATCACCGGTTTCGCCTCCTATCCCGACGTGCTGGAACGGGCAGGCACGGGCGATGCCGACATGCTGATCGCCGTCACCTACGCCGACGAGGTCAACATGGTCGCCTGCCAGGTGGCCGGCGCCCTGTTCAACGTGCCCAAGAAGATCGCGCGGGTGCGCAACCAGACCTATCTCGACCCGATCTACGCCGACATCTTCACCAGCAACAATCTCGGCATCGACGTGGTGATCTCGCCGGAAATCGAGGTGGCGCAGGCGGTGCGGCGGGGCTTGCGCGTGCCCGGTGCGTTCGACGTCATTCCGCTGGCGGAAGGGCAGGCGCAGGCCGTGGGCGTGCGCTGCAACCAGGACTGCCCGGTGGTCGACACGCCGCTGCGCCAGCTCACCTCGCTGTTTCCCGAGCTGAACATCGTCGTCACCCTGGTGGTGCGCAACGGCAAGGGCTTCGTGCCGTCGGCCGACGACCACCTGGTGGCCGGCGACGACGTCTATTTCGTCGCGCCCACCGCCAAGGTCGCCCGCGCGCTGGCCGCTTTCGGCCACGAGGAGCGGGAGGCGCGCCGCATCGTGGTGGTCGGCGGCGGCAATATCGGCCTGTCCCTGGTCCGCGAGTTGGAGACCGATCTTTCCGGCGCCAACATCAAGCTGATCGAATACGACCCCGAGCGGGCCAAGGCCGTCGCCGGGGCGCTGAAGCGGACCGTGGTCATCCAGGGCGACGGGCTGGACACGGAGATCCTCGAGGAGGCCGGCGTGAAGCTGGCCGAGGCGGTGGTCGCCGTCACCAACGACGACGAAACCAACATCCTGGCCTCGCTGCTGGCCAAGCGGATCGGGGCCGGCCGCGCCGTCACGCTGGTCAACAAGCCGGTCTACGAGCCGCTGGTGCCCAATCTCGGCATCGACACGGTGATCAGCCCGCGCGCCACCACGGTATCGACCATCCTCGAGCACGTGCGGCGCGGCCGCATCCGCGGCGTCCATTCCCTGCGCAACGATTGCGGCGAGATCATCGAGGGCGAGGCGCTGCAGACTTCCGGCCTGATCGGCAAGCCGCTGCGCGAGATCGACCTGCCCGAAGGCAGCATCATCGGCGCCGTGGTGCGGGACGCCGACATCGTGATGCCGCGCGGCGATACGGTGATCAAGCTGGGCGACCGGGTGGTCATCTTCGCCCTGCCGCCGGCCATCAAGAAGGTGGAGCGCCTGTTCGCCGTCCGCCTCGAGTATTTCTAGGAAGCCGGGCCATGTCGCGCATCGCCTATGTCAACGGCCGCTACCTGCCGCATCGCGGCGCCTCGGTGCATATCGAGGATCGCGGCTACCAGTTCGCCGACGGCGTCTACGAGGTGATCGCGGTCTATCGCGGCCGGCTGGTGGACGAGGAGGGGCATCTCGTCCGCCTCGACCGCTCGCTGCGCGAGCTGCGCATCCAGTGGCCGGTGGCGCCCTCGGTGCTGCCGGTGCTGATGCGCGAGGTGATCGCCCGCAACCGCATCCGCAACGGCATCGTCTACCTGCAGATAACGCGCGGCGTGTCGCGCCGCGAGCATGCGTTTCCCGTCGCCGCCCGCCCGGCGCTGGTCATCACCGCCCGGCACCAGTCGCTGGAGCATCCCAAGGCGAAGACCGGAGTCGACATCGTCACCGTGCCCGACATCCGCTGGCAGCGGCGCGACATCAAGGCGATAGCGCTGCTGCCCAACGTGCTGGCCAAGCAGCAGGCCAAGGAAATGGGCGCCTACGAGGCCTGGCAGGTGGACGAGGACGGCTTCGTCACCGAGGGCAGCTCGACCAACGCCTGGATCGTGACCAGGGACGGCGAGATCGTCACCCGCGACGCCTCCAACGCCATCCTCAACGGCATCACCCGGCTGGCCGTCATCCGCCTGGCCAAGGAGGCGCAGATGAGGATCGTCGAACGGCCCTTCACCGTGGAGGAGGCGCAGAACGCCGCCGAGGCCTTCCTGACCAGCACCACCTCCTTTGTCCTGCCGATCGTCAAGATCGACGGCAAGGAGGTCGGCGAAGGCGAACCAGGCCGCTTCGCCACCCGGCTGCGCGAGTACTACACCGACTGGCTGGAGCAGGTCGCGGCCGAGGCGGAATAGTGGTTCGGCATCGCCCCAGAGCCATCGTGTTCGACTGGGACAACACCCTGGTCGACACTTTCCCCACCATCCATGCCGCGCTGAACGCCGCCCAGATCGCCATGGGCGTGCAGCCCTGGACGCTGGAGGAGGCGCACATCAAGGTGCGGCAGTCCCTGCGCGACGTGTTTCCGGTGATGTTCGGCGACCGCTGGCAGGAGGCGCGGGACGTCTTCTACCGCCGCTTCGAGGAGGTCCACCTGCGCGAACTGCGCGCGCTGCCGGGCGCCCGCCCGCTTCTCGGCCATCTGCGGGAAACGGGCATCGCCCTGACCGTGGTGAGCAACAAGACCGGCGGGCATTTGCGGCGCGAGGCCGATCATCTGGGCTGGTCGGGCCATTTCCACCGGCTGGTGGGAGCCACCGATGCCGCCCGCGACAAGCCGGCCCCCGATCCGGTGCATCTGTCCCTGGACGGTACCGGGATCGGCGCGGGTCCTGAGGTCTGGTTCGCGGGCGACACGGAAATCGACCTGGAATGCGCCCACCACACCGGCTGCGTGCCGGTGCTGGTGCGAGACAATCCGCCGCAACCCGGTGAATTCGCTGCCTTTCCGCCGGCGATCCATGTCCGCAATCTTTCCGAACTGAAAGCACTGGTGAATTCAACCTGACCCCTTATATTATTGTGCAGTGCAATGTCGAAGGCGGCCCCTGTTCCTGGGCACGCCTGATGGCCAAATGGGCGCAGGCCCTAGAACGAGGGACCAAGAACATGAGCGACAAGTCGCAAAACGTGCAGGACGTTTTTCTCAACTACCTGCGCAAGAACAAGACCCCGGTGACGATTTTCCTGGTCAATGGCGTGAAACTGCAGGGCATCGTGACCTGGTTCGACAATTTTTCCGTGCTGCTGCGCCGCGACGGTCACTCGCAGCTTGTGTACAAGCATGCGATCTCGACCATCATGCCGGTCACCCCGGTGCAGCTTTTTGACGGCGACAAGGCCGGCGACGAATAGAATTTGAGCAAACCAGGCAACGGCGACGGATCGATCGAAACCGGGGCGGCTGCGACGCGGGCCGCCGTGATCCGCCCGCGCATCCCCGGCAACAGGTTCGACCAGCGCGACGAGCAATCCAGCCTCGAGGAGGCGGTGGGACTTGCCGCGGCGATCGACCTCGACGTGGTGCTGAGCGAGATCCTGCCGGTCAATCGCGTGCGCCCCAATACCTTCATCGGCTCGGGCGCGCTGGAGCGGCTGAAAGGCGCTTTGGAGGATCTGCAAGCGAGCGTGGCGATCTTCGACTGCAAGCTCAGCCCCGTGCAGCAGCGCAACCTGGAGCGCGGGCTGAACGTCAAGGTCATCGACCGCACCGGCCTGATCCTGGAGATTTTCGGCGCCCGCGCCCGCACCCATGAAGGCCGCCTGCAAGTCGAGCTGGCGGCGCTCAGCTACCAGCGCTCGCGGCTGGTGCGGTCCTGGACCCACCTGGAGCGCCAGCGCGGCGGCTTCGGCTTTCTCGGCGGCCCCGGCGAATCGCAGCTCGAGATCGACCGCCGCCTGATCGGCGACCGCATCGTGCGCCTGAAGCGCGAGCTGGAGGAGGTGCGCCGCACCCGCGACCTGCAGCGCAAGGGACGCAAGCGCGCCGACCTGCCGGTGGTGGCGCTGGTCGGCTACACCAACGCCGGCAAATCCACCCTGTTCAACCGGCTGACCGCCTCCGAGGTCTTCGCCAAGGACCTGCTGTTCGCCACGCTCGATCCCACCATGCGCGCGGTGCGGCTGCCGTCGGGCCGCAGCGTCGTGCTGTCGGACACGGTCGGCTTCATCGCCGACCTGCCGACCGACCTGGTGGCCGCCTTCCGCGCCACGCTGGAGGAGGTGATCGAGGCCGACGTCATCGTCCATGTGCGCGACGTCGCCCATCCCGACAGCGAGGCGCAGCGCGAGGATGTCGAGGCCGTGCTCTCCGATATCGGGCTGCACGAGCGCATCGTGGCCGGCGAGCTGATCGAGGCGCTGAACAAGATCGACCTGATCGACGACGTGGCGCGACAGCGCCTGCTGGGCAGCAGCCCCAGCGCGGCGGGGGCGCGGGTGCCGATCTCGGCCCTGACCGGCGAGGGCGTCGAGGACCTGCTGCACGCTATCGATACCGCCCTGGCCGGCGACGAGCAGGCCGTCGAGCTGGATGTGCCGCAAAGCGACGGCGCCCTGCTGGCCTGGCTCTACCGCCATGGCCGGGTCCTGCACCGGCAGGACGGGGAGGGCATCACGCATTTGCGGGTCATGCTCGACGCCGCCGCCCGGGCGCGGCTCGACGCCCGCCGCCAGCAGGCCCGACCGGCCTGATCCGGCAGGGTTTTTCCCCGCCCGCGACGCCGATTGACGAGGCCGCCGGGCAGTCCCTATAACCGGGCCCGACGCCTCTTCAGGAGAAAGCACATGGGTTTCCGTCCGCTGCACGATCGTATCCTGGTCAAGCCCGAAAAGGCCGAGACCAAGACCAAAGGCGGCATCATCATCCCCGAAACGGCGCAGGAAAAGCCGCAGCAGGGCAAGGTCGTGGCGGCTGGCCCCGGCAAGCGCGGCGGCGACGGCAAGCTGCTGCCGATCGACGTCAAGGTCGGCAACAAGGTGCTCTACGGCAAGTGGTCGGGCACCGAGGTCAAGGTCGACGGCGAGGACCTGGTCATCCTGTCGGAGACCGACATCATGGGCGTGCTGGTCTGAGCGCGAGCCCCGCTGCCTCGATCGCCTTGCCGGCCGACATCAGCGCCCAGGTGCTGGCGCTGATGCGGCAGACGGCCGAAGCCGAGCTGCTGCCGCGCTTCGGCAAGCTGGCCCGCTCCGACGTACGCGAGAAGAAGCCCGGCGACCTGGTTACGGTCGCCGACATCGCCTCCGAACGGCGCCTCACCGAAGGCCTCAACCGTATCCTGCCCGGCACCGTCGTGGTGGGCGAGGAAGCGGTCTCCGCCGATCTCGACCTGATCAAGGCGATCGCCAGCGAGAAACGGGCCTGGGTCGTCGATCCGCTCGACGGCACCTCCAATTTCGCCGCCGGCAAGCCGCGTTTCGCCGTGATCGCGGCGCTGGTGGAAAAGGGCCGCGCCGTCGGCGGCTGGATCTACGATCCGCTGGGCCAACGCGCCGCTTCGGCGACGCTGGGCGGCGGCGCCTGGCTCGACGGCGAGAAGATCCGCTTTCCCGCCACCCTGCCGCTGGGCGCCATGTCCGGCTATGTCGGCTACAAGTTCAAGCGCCAGTTCCTCGAGAAGAGCAATCCCGAGCGGCTGAAACTGGTGAAAGGGATGAGCAGCCTGTTCTGCGCCGGGCTGGAATACATCGAGATGCTGGCCGGCAACAGCCACTTCAACCTCTACCGCTTCGTGAAGCCCTGGGACCATGCGGCCGGCGCGCTGATGGTCGAGGAGGCGGGCGGCCGCGCCGCCCATTTCAACGGCGACGACTACCGCCCGACCGTGCACCAGGGCGGCGTGCTCTCGGCCACCGATCCGGCAAGCTGGGCGGAACTGCACCGCCTGTTCCTGGCCGAGCAACTGCCGCTGCTCGACATGACGGCGGACAAGTAAGCGTCCGATTAACCGAGCCGCCCGGCAATGGCCGCCGCGATCTGCGCCGCCGGCGCGGCCGAAAACACGATCATGTCGCCTGCCGCCTTGTAGACCGGGAAGCGCTCGCCGATCGTCCGGCGCTCGCGCGCCGCATCGCGCGAGAAACCGCGGTCGAGCTGCCGTGCGACGATGATGTCGCTGGCGAGGTCGGGATCGGCATCGGGCAGCAGGCAGATGCTATAGCCTTGCGCCACCAGATTGCCGTTTTGCATCAGCGTCTCGGGCGGATTGTCGAGCGAGAGAAAACCCGACGAGGTGGCCATGATGGCCGGACGCGAAGCCTCATTCGCCAGAAGGCGCGCAAGCCGGCCGTTGGCCTGCTTGTAGGCGGCATACCCGGCCGAGCGGATGTACTGGTCGATCTGCCCGACGCGACTGCAGAACGTTTCGTCGAGGTCGATCAGATCGCGGCCCAGGATCGGCGCCAGCAGCCGGCAGACCGTGGTTTTCCCGGCCCCTCCCGGCCCGACGACGAAGACCAGCGGCGCCCCGTTCCAGGCGCGCCGCTGGCGGATATCGATCCCGGGCACCCAGCCTAAAGCGGCGCCTGGGTGATGAACTTGGTGTTCAGGTAGGCCTCGATCGCCTCCGAACCGCCTTCCGAGCCGAAGCCGGAATCCTTGACGCCGCCGAACGGCACTTCCGGCAGCGCCAGGCCGTGATGGTTGATCGACACCATGCCGCTCTCGAAGGCGGCACCGATGGCGCCCGCCGTCTTGGCCGACTTGGTGTAGGCGTAGGCGGCCAGGCCGTAGGGCAGGCGGTTGGCCTCCTGCACCACCTCGTCGAACTCGCGGAAGCGGGCGATGGGGGCGATGGGGCCGAACGGCTCCTCGCTCATGATGCGCGCCTGCATCGGCACGTCGGTCAGCACCGTGGGCTCGAAGAAATTGCCCTTGTTGCCGATGCGCTTGCCGCCGGTGCGCAAGGTGGCGCCCTTGGACACCGCGTCGGCGACGAAGTTCTGCATGGCATCGACGCGGCGCGGATTGGCCAGCGGCCCCATCGCCGTGTCCTTCTCCAGCCCGCTGCCGACCTTCACCGATTTGGCCGCGGCGACGAAGCCGTCGACGAACTGGTCGTAGATCTTCTCGTGCACCAGGAAGCGGGTGGGCGAGACGCAGACCTGGCCGGCGTTGCGGAACTTGGCGCCGCTCAGGAGCTTCACCGCCTTGTCGACGTCGGCATCTTCAAAGACGATGGCCGGCGCGTGCCCGCCCAGCTCCATGGTGATGCGCTTCATGTGCTGGCCCGCCAGCATCGCCAGGTGCTTGCCGACCGGCGTCGAGCCGGTGAAGGTCACCTTGCGGATGGTGGGGTGGGGGATCAGGTACTCGGAAATCTCCGCCGGCACGCCGAACACCAGGTTGACCACGCCGGGCGGCACGCCGGCTTCCTCGTAGCACTTGACCAGCTCGGCGCAGCTTGCCGGCGTCTCTTCCGGGCCCTTGAGGATGATCGAGCAGCCGGCGGCCAGCGCGGCGGAGCATTTGCGCACCGCCTGGTTGATGGGGAAATTCCACGGCGTGAAGGCGGCGACCGGTCCCACCGGTTCCTTGACCACGAGCTGGTAGACGCCGTCGGCGCGGGCGGGAATGACGCGGCCATAGGTGCGGCGCGCCTCCTCGGCGAACCAGTCGATCAGGTCGCCGGCCGCCAGCGCCTCCATCTTGGCCTCCACGACCGGCTTGCCCTGCTCCATGGTCATGATCCGGCCGATCTCGTCGGCGCGGGTGCGGATGATGTCGGCCGCCTTGCGTAGCACTTTCGCGCGCTCGAAAGCCGACACCTTCTTCCACGCCTGGAAGCCTCTTGCGGCCGCCTGCAGGGCGCGGTCGAGATCGGCCTTCGAGGCATGCGCCACCGTGCCGATGGTCTCGCCGGTGGCGGGATTGGCGACATCGAGCGTCTTGCCGCCCTGGCCCGGCGTCCAGGCGCCGTCGATGAAAAGCTGCGTGTTGGGATAGGAGCTGGATTGCATGGGCGAGACCTCCGGTTGTCGGCGGCGAGTATGGGGGAGGGTGGCGGCGCTCACAATGACATCCGAGCAAGGGTTCCCTGCAAAAGAAAAACCCCTGCGCTGCCGAGGAAATTGCCGCCGTGCGGGAAGCGCACGTCCACAACCGGCGGGCGCACGCGAGCCTATGCCGGCGCGGACGGTCGCGTCTTTAGTCCGGCCAGATAGCGGTCCGTCTCGCGCGGCGATTTCAGGACCAAGAAGTCGCCGGAGAAGCCCGCCAGCTTCGCCAGCGCGCGCGGGCGATGCTGGCGCCGGTAGGCCAGGACATAGCGCAGGAAGCTCCAGTCGAAGCGCTCGACGCAGCCGGCGCCGATATCCGGCCGATTGCGGCCCCGGTGGCGCAGCGTACGTTTCAGGACCCGCCACAGGCAGAGCCAGGTCGGATAGTCGAGCAGGATCGCCGTATCGGCACGCGGCAGCCGCTGTACCAGCGAGCCGCCGTAATTGCCGTCCATGATCCAGGCCGGTTCGGCCAGCAGGACGGCAAGCTGCGCCTCCCACTCGGCCTTGGCCGGCTCGACCCAGCCCGGCCGCCAGAAATGCGCATCGAGATGCACCACCGGCAGGCCGGTGCGCGCCGCCAGCGCCTGTGCCAGATGCGTCTTGCCCGCCCCGGAACAGCCGATCACCAGTACGCGCTGCATGGCTGCAGAAGGAGCGGGCGGGGGAAGGAAATCAGCCCTGGCGCTTGACCACGAAGGGGCCGAAAGCCTGCATCACCGGCATCATCTCGATGGTGTTGATGTTGACGTGGTCGGGCAGGATGGTGGTGATGAATTCGATGGTCCGGGCGATGTCGTCCGGCGTCATCGGCTGCATGCCCTTGTAGACGTCGCCCGCCTTTCCGGCGTCGCCCTTGAAGCGGACCACCGAGAATTCGGTCTCCGCCATGCCCGGCTCGATGCAGGTGACGCGCACCCGGCTGCCGATCAGGTCGGCGCGCAGGTTGAGCGAGAACTGGTGCACGAAGGCCTTGGTGCCGCCATAGACGTTGCCGCCGGGATAGGGATAGGTGCCGGCGACCGAGCCGAGATTGACCACGTGGCCGCGGTCGCGCTCGACCATGCCCGGCAGCAGGGCGCGGGTGACGTAGAGCAGGCCCTTGATGTTGGTGTCGACCATCTGCTCCCAGTCGCTCAGCGCGACCTTGTGGGCGGGCTCCAGTCCCAGCGCCAGCCCGGCATTGTTGACCAGGATGTCGACGGCCTTGAATTGATCGGGCAGGGCGGCGACGGCTTTTTCGACGGCGGCGCGGTCCTGCACGTCGAACACAATGGTGTGCACCGGCGCCTTCAGCTCGCCCTTCAGCTTGGCCAGCCGGTCGGCGCGGCGGCCGGTCAGCACCAGCGAGTGGCCGGCGGCCGCGAAGCGGCGCGCCATGGCCTCGCCGAACCCGGCCGTGGCGCCGGTGATGAACACGATCTTCTTGCCGCTCATGTCGCCTCCCAGGGTCTTGTCCCGCGATTATGCCCGCCCGGCGTCCGCTGCCAAGGTCCGCTGCCCAAGGTCCACTGCCAAGCCGTCGCTCAGCCGCCTTGCCGCTCCAGCCGCTTGGCCTCCTGCCACAGCGCTTCCATGTCGTCGAGCGAAGCCTGTTCGATCGGGCGGCCGGTCTCGCGCAGCCGCTTTTCGACATGGCCGAAACGGCGCTCGAACTTGGCGTTGGCGTGCCGCAGCGCCACTTCGGGGTCGATGCCGAGCTGGCGCGCCAGGTTGGCCATGACGAACAGCACGTCGCCGATCTCGTCGGTCAGCCGCGCCGGGTCGCGCGCGCCTTCGACCTCGGCGCGCAGCTCGCCCACTTCCTCGGCGATCTTGTCGAACACCAGCAGCACGTCGCTCCATTCGAAACCGACCCTGGCCGCCCGTTGCTGCAGCTTCTCCGCCCGCATCAGCGCGGGCAGGGCCAGCGCCACCCCGTCCAGCACGCTGCCGGCCTGGCCCGAGCGCTGCGCCTTGGCGGCGCGTTCGGCGGCCTTGAACTTCTCCCAGTTGCGGGTCTGCAAATCCGCCGTATCGGTCCGGCCGTCGCCGAACACATGCGGGTGGCGCGAGACCATCTTGTCCGCGATGCCCTGGGCCACGGCCTCGAAATCGAAGCTGCCCTCGGCTGGCGTCCGCTCGCTGGCCATCTGGGCGTGATAGACCACCTGCAGCAGCAGATCGCCCAGCTCCTCCTTCAGCGCCGCCATGTCCCGCCGCTCGATGGCGTCGGCCACCTCGTAGGCTTCCTCGATGGTGTAGGGGGCGATGGAGGCGAAATCCTGCTCCAGGTCCCAGGGGCAGCCATTGTCCCGGTCCCGCAGGCGCATCATCACCTCGCGCAGGCGGTCGATACCGGGGCGGCGGGGATCGGGCGGCGGGACTTTGCTCATGGCGGACGGGCCGAAAACGGGCTGGAAACGAGGCGCCGACCATAGCGCGGGATGGCCGGCTTGGCGCTGCGGAAAACCCGCCGAACCTTGACTTTGGCGGTATCGACCTCAACTATTGGCCCATGAACGCCACCGGCCGCCTTTTGCGCATATTCGTACGGGTCCATCCCATCCTGGGACAGTAACCCCCGGTCAGGCGCCTTATGCCCCGACCGCGGGGCAAGGGCAGGCGATCCGCACCCCGGACGCCGCCATCAAACCAGATAACCGACCGATTTCCGTCCGCCGCGGCGCTGTGAGGCCTGCCGCTGGCGGCTTTCCAACCGTTGGAGGATCAGCCATGGCTTCCCAGAACAAGCCGTCCATCGCGATCTGCGAATCCGATCACGACCGCCTCAGCCAGCTCGCCGAGCGCTCCAGCGCCGGCAATCCGGCCGTCGCCGACATCCTGTTTGCCGAGCTCGACCGCGCCCGCGTCGTGCCCGATGGCGAGCTGGCGCCGTCGGTGGTCCGCATGGGCTCGAAACTGCGCTACCGGACCGACGCCGGCGGGAGCCGGGCGGTGCAGCTCGTCTATCCGCCGGAAGCCGATATCGACGCCGGCCGCATCTCCATCCTGACGCCGATCGGCGCGGCCCTGATCGGGCTGGCGCCGGGCCAGTCGATCGACTGGCGCACCGTCGACGGCCGCACCCAGGTGCTGACCGTCGAAAGCGTGGCGCAAGCCTAGATCGGCTCGCCGACGTCGATGCGGTTGCCCTCGGTGTCCTCGAACACGAAGGCGCGCAGGCCGTAATCCTTGTTCTGCAGGCGCTTGACGATGCGCAGGCCCTGCGCCTGGCAGAGGGCATGCAGCGCATCGACGTTCTGCACCATCATGTGGGCGACGTTGAAGGGCGGCGGCCGGTGCTGCGGCTGCAGCGTCAGGTGCAATTCGGCCCGGTCGCGTTCCAGGATCATGAAGCCGACCGGATTGCCGTTCTCGAAGGTCTTGGTGAAGCCCAGGACCTTCACGTAGAAATCGTGGGCCCGCTGTATGTCCTGGACCGGCAGCATGGCCGCGATGCGGCCGAAACGGAGGGCGCTGGGGGCAGCGTCGTTCATGGCGCAGTCTCTTCGCTGGCCGGCGGCGCGGGAGCCGGTCGGTGCCGGTTCGTTCGCGCCGGGCGGCTTGTTGCCGATGCCGGGACGGTGCCCGGGCGGGATCATAGGGCGATGGCGGGCAGGGCGCCATGAGGCGCTGCCAGGGCGGCCGGGGCCGGTCTATGGTGCGGCCATGACGATTTGGCGGCCGAAACCGGGAATCAGGGTGAAAGCGATCGGCCTGCACTGGCGCGACGGCCGGCTGCTGGCGGCCGAGGTCCGGGACGATTCCGGCCGCCTCAAGGGCGTGCGGCCGCCCGGCGGCGGGATCGAGTTCGGCGAAACCTGGGAGGCGGCACTGCGGCGGGAGTTCCGGGAGGAGCTTGGCATCGAGGTCGAGCTGGTTGAGGACACGCCGCTGGTCCTGGAGAACATCTACGAGCACGAAGGCAGCGCCGGCCATGAGGTCGTGTTCGTCGCCGAGGTCCGGTTTCCCGAGGGCAGCCATCCAGGGCCCACGATCGCGTTCCGCGAGGACAATGGCGTCGAATGCGTCGCGCGCTGGTTCGACCTGGAGGCGCTGGGCCGGGATGGAGTGCCGCTGTTTCCGGTCGGGCTGAGGGCAAGGCTGGGCCGATAACCGGCCTACCACCCAGTTCTAAAAGTCGTATAATATATATTATGGAAAATAATATATTAAATTAGATATCAAATCCCTACCAGTCGATCTTACGATCCTGCATGATCAAGCCCAGCAAGGGCAGATATTTCTCGCCCTGGCCGTCCGGGACGCCCAGCAGGATCTGGTGGCCGCGCTTGGCGTCGGTCGGATGCGCGGTCAGCACCTCGTAGATCGTGCGCGGGCCGCGGTCGTTGGCGCGCGGCGGCACGTTCTCGTAGACGTTGACCACCTGCCCGCCGGCCAGCCGCTTGACCTCGATCCTGGCCCGCGGCGCGCGCTGCTGCTGGATGGCGCGCTTGACGCCGGCATAGTCCTCGATGCTCTTCACGCCCTCGAATTCCAGGTCGAGCTGGCGGGAGATGAGGCGCACGTCCTCGTCGGCGGTGAAGGCAGCGCCCCGCTCGCCGTCGTCCATGGCGTACCAGCCCAGCGGGATCGGCAGCGTCATGCGGGCCGAGGCGAAGGTGACGATCGCCTTGGCGCCGGCACGGTCGACCGACACCACCCGGACGATGTTCTCGATGTTGTTGTCGACCCATTTGCGCATCACCGGATCGTCCTGGTCCATCAGGGACTTCTCGTCCGAGGCGGTGGCGAAATCGGCATAGTTGCCGACCGGCAGGGTCAGGGTGTCCTGCGCCCAGGCCGGCGGCATCGCCGCCAGACCCAGAAGCAGCGTCAATAAACCGGTCCAGCGCATTGAATCGACTCCGTTTCGCGCCCGGTCAGGCCTCGATGACCATGCCATCGTAGGCCGGCTCGACGCCGGCCGGCAATTCCGCCGCCAGCCGGTCGTAATCGAGATCGACATGCAGGTTGGTCAGCACGCCGCGGCGCGGCTTGACCCTGGCGATCCAGCTTAGCGCCAGTTCGACATGGGCATGGGTCGGGTGCGGGGTGTAGCGCATGGCGTCGACGATCATGGTGTCGACCCCGGCCAGGGCCTGGAACGCCTCCTCCTCGAGCCGCACCACGTCGTTGACGTAGGCGATGGGGCCGAAGCGCAGCCCCAGCGTCGGGATGGTGCCGTGGTCCTGGCGGAACGGCGTCGCCTCGATCTGCCCGATGCGGAACGGTCCGGCGATGGTATGCGGGCGGTAGATCGGATTGTACCAGCCCGCCTCCTCGCTGCTGAAGCAGTAGCCGAAGCGGTGGCGCAGGATCTCCCAGGTGCGCTCGTCGGCCCAGCCGTCGATCGGCCCCTGGCGCAGCGCCAGCGCGCGGGGATCGTCCACGCCATGGAGTTGGTCGGCATGTTCGTGGGTCCAGATCACCGCATCCAGCCGGTTCACGCGGGCGTCGATGAGCTGCTCGCGGCAGTCGGGCGAGGTATCGACCAGCACCCTGGTCGGCCCGTTCTCGACCAGGATCGAGCAGCGCCGGCGCCGATTCTTGGGATTGGCCGGATCGCAGGCGCCCCAGTCGCCCGCCCCGTCCCTGCCGCCGATTCGCGGCACGCCGCCGGACGTGCCGGAGCCGAGAATGGTTACCCGCACCGTTAAACCGTTTTATCGGCTTTAGCCGACACCTTACTGAAAAGCCTGAAAAAATTATCGGTCGTCGCGTCCATGAGTTCGGCCATGCCGATGCCCTTGAGCTCCGCCACCTTGGCTGCCGTATGGGCCACGAAGGCCGGCTCGTTGCGCTTGCCGCGCTTCGGGACAGGGGCGAGATAGGGCGCGTCGGTCTCGACCAGCAGCCGTTCGAGCGGAATGTCGCGCACGATCTGGCGCAGCTCCTCCGCAGCCTTGAAGGTCACGATGCCGGAAATGGAGATATACATCCCCAATTCCATAGCAGTATCAGAGACTAATCGTCCGGAGCTAAAGCAATGGATGAGGCCGGGGAAGGCGCCCTTGCCCTGCTCCTCCTTCAGGATCGACGCGGTTTCCTGGTCGGCATCCCTTGTGTGGACGATCAGCGGCAGGCCGGTGGCGCGAGCGGCGGCGATATGGGCGCGGAAGCTCTCCCGCTGCTGCTGACGCGGCGAGTGCTCGTAGTAATAGTCCAGCCCGGTCTCGCCGATGCCGACCACCTTGGGATGGGCGGCCAGCGCGATCAGCCGGTCGGGGGCGTTCTGCCCCTCCTTCTCCGCCTCGTGCGGATGCACGCCGACGCTGCACCAGACGTCCGGGAAGCGCTCGGCCACCGCCCGCACGCCGGGAAAGCGCTCCAGGCTGGTGCCGATGGTCAGCATGGCGCCGACGCCCGCCGAGCGCGCCCGCTCGACCACGGCGTCGAGCTCGGGCGCGAACTCGGGGAAATCGAGATGGCAGTGGCTGTCCACCAGCATCAGGCTTCGGCCTCGACGTAGCGCGGGAACACGCCCGACGGCGCCGGCAGCGCCGTGCCGCCCGCCAGCGGCGTGCCGATATCGGCGAATTTGCGCTTGTCCTCGGGCGCCGCGAGCTGCGCCAGCAGCTTCTCCGCCGCGCCCGGCGTCACCGACTGGGCGTAGATCGCCAGGATGCGGATGACGTCGGCCGCCACGTAGAGCACGGTGCCCATGCGGGCGGGATCGCTCTTGCGCAGCACCCAGGGCGCCTGCGCATCGACGTAGCGGTTGGCCTCGGCCACCACCTTCCACACCGCCTCCAGCATGCGGTGGATCTGCTGCGTCTTCATCGCCTCGCGCATCTCGGGCAGCGCCGCCTTGGCCGTCTCGACCAGCGCCTTGTCGGCGTCGGTCAGCGTCCCGGGCTGCGGCAGCTTGCCGTCGCAGTTCTTGGCGATCATCGACAGCACGCGCTGGGCCAGGTTGCCGAAATCGTTGGCCAGGTCGGAGTTGATGCGGTTGACCATCGACTCCTTGGAGAACGAGCCGTCGTTGCCGTAGGGCACCTCGCGCATCAGGAAATAGCGCACCTGGTCGAGCCCGAACTCGTCCACCATTGCCTTGGGCGTGATGACGTTGCCCAGCGACTTGGACATTTTCTGGCCCTCGATGTTGAGGAAGCCATGGCCGAAGACGCGGCGCGGCAGCGCGATGCCGGCCGACATCAGGAAGGCCGGCCAGTACACGGTGTGGAAGCGGATGATGTCCTTGCCGATGACATGGATGTCGGCGGGCCAGAACTTCTTGAACGAGGCGCTGCCCGTGTCGGGATAGCCGACGGCGGTGATGTAGTTGGTCAGCGCGTCGAGCCACACATACATGATGTGCTTCTCGTCGCCCGGCACCGGAATGCCCCACTTGAACGAGGTGCGCGAGATCGACAGATCGGTCAGCCCCTGCCTGACGAAGTTCACCACCTCGTTGCGCCGGTAATGCGGCAGGATGAAATCGGGGTTGTCGTCGTAGTGCTTCAAGAGCTTCTCGGTATAGGCCGAGAGCTTGAAGAAATACGACGGCTCCTCCACCCACTCCACTTCCGCGCCCGACGGCGCCAGGAGCTTGCCGCCCTCGCCCTTGGTCAGTTCGTCCTCGGCGAAGAAGGCCTCGTCGCGCACCGAGTACCAGCCGGCGTATTTGCCGAGATAGATGTCGCCGTTGGCCTCCAGCCGCTTCCAGATCGCCTGGCTGGAGCGGATGTGGCGTTCCTCCGTGGTGCGGATGAAGTCGTCGTTGGAGATGTTCAGCAGGCGCGTCATGTCCTGGAACAAGGCGGCGATCTCGTCGCAGAACTGCTTCGGCTCCTTGCCGGCGGCGTGCGCCGTCTTCTCGACCTTCTGGCCATGCTCGTCGGTGCCGGTCAGGAACATCACGTCGTAGCCGTCCAGCCGCATGAAGCGGGCGATCACGTCGCAGGAGATCGACTCGTAGGCATGGCCCAGATGCGGCGCGCCGTTGACGTAGGAGATCGCCGTGGTGATGTAGAAACGCTTGTCGCCCGACATGGTCCTTTTTCGCTTTCCCGCCCGGGTCCGAGGCGGCGATCAGGGTCGGGCGGCGGCCTCGAGCGCAAGGAAGCTGCCGAGGACAACCTGCTTGCGGTCCAGATTTACGGCGTCGGCGCGAGCGAAAAGTTGGGCGTTCTTTTCCCACACATCCACCCAGCGATCAAGGCTGGCGGCCTGCGCCAGGCGCTGGCGCAGGGCAGCATCGCCGGGCAGCACCGAGGCGCTCGCCTGGCCGCGCGCGCCCTCGTGCACCAGGCTTTCGATCCACCAGCCGAGCAGGAAGCCGATGGTGCGGAAATCGCTCTCCGCGCCGGCCCGCGCGGCACGGTCGGCCAGCGCGTGCAGGCGCGACAGATCCAGCGCCGGCAGGCCCGACAGCAGCTCGGCGACGGCACGGTAGAGCTCGAGGCTGCCCGCCGCGGCCAATTCGATGGCGCGGCCGGGGCTGCCCTCGGCCAGGCCGACCAGCGCCTGGCGCTCCTCGACGGACAGGGAGGGCAACAGTTCGGCCAGCAGCTCGCCGGTATCCCGGTCGGAAAGCGGTTTCAGCAGCAGCTTGCGGCAGCGCGAGCGGATGGTCGGCAGCAGCCGGCCCGGCGCATGGCTGACCACCAGCAGCACCGAATTGTCCGGCGGCTCCTCCAGGATCTTCAGCAGCGCGTTGGCGGCGTTGCGGTTCATCTCGTCGGCGGCGTCGACGATGGCGATGCGCCAGCCGCCATCGGACGGCGTCAGCCGCAGGAAATGCGACAGATCGCGCACGTCGTCGACCACGATCTCGGTCCTGAGCTTGCCGGTGCGCTCGTTGAGCGAGCGTTCGACCACGCGCAGGTCGGGATGCGCCTGCGCCAGCACGCGGCGGAAGACATTGCCCTCCTCCGGCACCGAAAGATCGGACGGGCCGCCGAACAGCCCGCCTTCGCCGCCGCCGCTCAGCAGGAAGCGGGCGAAGCGATAGGCCAGCGTCGCCTTGCCGATGCCGCGCGGGCCGGAGATCAGCCAGGCATGCGGCAGGCGGCCGGACTGGAAGGCCTGCAGCAGCGTCTGCTCCGCCTCCCGGTGCCCGACCAGGCGCGTGCGCGCGCGCGGCAGCGGAATCTCGATCTCGGCGCCGCTCACGACGGCGGCCTCAGGCGCTGGATCACCGCCATCAGCAGCGCCATGTGCACCGCCTCGAGGGTGCCGGAGGCATCGATCACGACGCAGCGCTGCGGCTCGGCGCGGGCGATCTCCAGAAAGCCGTCGCGCAGGCGGCGGTGGAATTCGATGTCCATGCTTTCGTAGCGCCGTTCGCCGCCCTTGCGCTTGGCCGCCCGTTTCAGCCCCTCCTCCGCCGGCAGGTCGAGGAGCACCGTCAGGTCCGGCTTGAAATCGCCCACCGTCAGCTCGTAGAGCCGGTCGACGGTCGGCAGCGGCAGGCCATGGCCATAGCCCTGATAGGCCCGGGTCGAATCGGCGAAGCGGTCGGAGATCACCCACTCGCCGCGCGCCAGCGCCGGCCACACCGTGCGTACCAGGTGATCGCGCCGGGCGGCGCAATGCAGCAGCGCCTCGGTCAGCCCGTCCCATTTGTCGGCGCTGCCCTCGACCAGCAGCTTGCGGATGGCTTCGGCGCCGGGCGAGCCGCCGGGCTCGCGCGTGGCCACGATCGGGATACCCCGTTCGCTCAGCCATTCGGCCAGAAGCCTGATCTGGGTCGACTTGCCGGCGCCCTCGCCGCCTTCGATGGTGATGAATTTGCCGCTCAATACCGCCTCGTTTCCGTCCGGCGCGGCGGAAATCGACGCCCCCGCCTCAGCTGGGCCGCCTCAGCCGGCCGAGCCTAGCAGATAATACTTCATTGCGGCCACGATGCGGCCCATGAAGCCCAGCTTCTCGACCGCGGCCGCGGCCACCAGCGGCACTTCGATGGTGCCGGCATTTTCCGCCGGCACCACCACCACCTTGCCGATGCGCTGGCCCTTGGCGATCGGCGCCTGCACCGGGCCGTCATAGACGATGCCGGCCTTCATGGTGGCCTTGGCGGTGCGCGGCAGGGTCATGACGACGTTCTTCTCGACCGTCAGCGGCACGGAAGCCTGCTGCCCCATCCACACCTGGGCGCTGCCGACGATTTCGCCGGCCTTGAACGCGGTCAGGTTGTTGAACTCGCGGAACGCCCATTCCACCAGCCGCTCGGTCTCCTGCTGGCGCTGGCGCATGGAGGCAAGCCCGTTGACCACCAGCACGACGCGCCGCTCGCCGCGCTGCACCGAGGCGGTCAGCCCGTAGCCCGCCTCCTCGGTATGGCCGGTCTTCAGGCCGTCGGCGCCCGACACGCGGCCCAGCAGCGGGTTGCGGTTATATTGCGTGTCGTAGTTCTGGTACTTGAAGGCGGTTTCCGCGTAGTAGCGCTTGTAGTAGTCGGGGAAGTCCTCGATGGTGCGCTTGGCCAGGATCGCCAGGTCGTGGGCGGTGGTGTGCTGCCCTTCCGCCGGCCAGCCGCTGGCGTTCTTGAACACCGTGTCGGTCATGCCGATTTCCCGGCCGCGCTTGGTCATGCGCTCGGCGAAGGCGTCCTCGCTGCCCGAAATCCCTTCCGCCACCACCACGGTGGCGTCGTTGCCCGAATGCACGATGATGCCCGGGATCAGGTCCTTCACCGCCACCATGCTGTCGATGGCGACGAACATCTTGGAGCCCTGCAGCCGCCAGGCGCGCTCGGAGGCGCGGAACTCGGTGTCCAGCCGCACGCGGCCGGCCTTCATCTCCTCCCACAGCAGGTAGATGGTCATCATCTTCGCCATCGAGGACGGCAGCATCTGCTGGTCGGCATCCTTGGCCAGCAGCACGGTCCCGGTCGTCGCGTCGACGAGATAGGCCTGCTTGGCGAAGGTCTCGACGCCGATCTGCGACGGCATCATCGGCTCGGCCGGCGGCTCCTTCTTCTGGGTCTGCGGCGCGGGCGCCGGCTTGGCCGCGGGCCGGGCGGGCTTGCCGCGCTGCTGTTGCTGCGCCTGGACGGGAAGCGGCACGCTCGAAGCGGCGAAAGCCGCGACGGCGGCGCACAGGAAAACGCTGCGCAGAGTCGGCAAGAGCTTCATGGTCATCGGCACCCCAAGCAATTCGGCCGCAATTCGCCGCCGCTATTCGCTGACGACGCGCGCCTCGCCGTAGCCCGCCGCGGTGACGCGCGCGCGGAGCTGATCGGCGGCATCGAGGGTGGCCATGGGCCCGATGCGCACGCGGTAGAAATCGCGGCCGCTCACCCAGGTCTGCATCACGTGCGCCGCACCCAGGCTGGCGAGCTGCGCGCGCAGCCGCTCGGCGTTCTCGGGCTGCGAGAAAGCGCCGGCCTGCACGTAGATGGCGTTGCCGAGGCTGGCGGCGCTCAGCGGCGGGGCATAGGCGGGAGCGGCCTGCGTAAGGACTGCGTTCGAGGTCTGGCTCGGGGCCGGCATGGGAACCGGCTGGGCGGCGGGCTGGGCCACGGGCGCCGGGCGCGCCGCGGCCTGCTGTTGCGCGGCGCGCTCGGCCGCCTCGCGGGCGGCGATCTGCTCGGCGATGGTCGGGCCTTGCGGCGCGGGAATCTGCTGCACCGTGACGGTGCGGTCGTCTGCCGGCACCGCCGCCGTCATGGTCGGCGGCGTGGCGTCGCTGGTGCCGCTGTCCAGATTGACGATGGCGGCCATCTGCGCGTCGCGCCCGCCGCCCTGGATCGCCACCTGCTTGATGACCTCGCTCTCGCGCGTCAGAAGCTGCACGCGCACCTTGGCGGTGCCGGAGATATCCAGCCCGATCTGCCGCGCCGCGCCCTTGGACAGGTCGATGATACGGCCATGGGCGAAAGGCCCGCGGTCGTTGACGCGCGCCACCACCTGCTTGCCGTTGTCGAGATTGGTCACGCGCACGATGGAGGGCAGCGGCAGGGTCGGGTGGGCCGCCGAGGTCGCGTGCTGGTCGTAAAGCTCGCCGCTGGCGGTCGGCCGGCCGTGGAAACCGGGCCCGTACCAGGACGCGACGCCGACCTCGTCATAGACCCAGTTCTCGCCCGGGTAATAGGTCTTGCCGTCGATGACATAGGGTTTGCCGACCTTGTAGCTGCCGCGCCCGTCGTCGGGGCTGCGGGCGGTCGGCTTGCCTTGCGGACCCGAGCCGCAGGCCGACAACGCCAGCGCCAGGGCGGCGCTGCTGCCAGCCATCCAGAAGATGCGGAAACCTCGTCGCATCGCGTCAACCAAATGTTGTAGTTATGCATGAGTTAAATCACATATCTTGTTGAAAATCAATCTTCAAGCGCATCCATCAACTGACCGACCGCCAGGGCGAAGAAAGTCGAGCGGTTCCAGGCCAGGATGGCGCGGTGATTGTCGTAGACCAGAAAGGCCCGCTCGCTGCCCTGCGGCAGCACCAGTTGCGCGGTGAAAGCCGCGGTCGGCAGGTCGCCGCCATCCTGCCGCCGCAGGCCCAGCTTCTGCCACTCGTCCAGCTTGCGCCGGGCATTGGCATGCGCCTTGACGGGGAACCTGGCGGGCAGGCGCACTTCCCTGCCCCAGCTCTGGCCGGTCCGCCAGTGGACCTTGTTCATATAGTTGGCGATCGAGGCGAAGACGTCGGGACGGCTGCGCCAGATGTCGCGCCTTCCGTCGCCGTCGTGATCGACGGTCAGCCGCAGGAAATTGGACGGCATGAACTGGCACTGGCCCAGCGCGCCGGCCCACGACCCCAGCAGGGTCGGCGCCGTGGCGTGTCCCTGGTCGACGATCTTCAGCGCCGCGATCAGCTCCTGCTTGAAGAAGGCCGCGCGCTTGCCGGACCAGGACAGCGTCGCCAGGGCGGCGATCACGTTGTAGTCGCCCTGCCGGTTGCCGTAGTCGCTTTCGACGCCCCACAGCGCCACGATGAGGCGCGACGGCACGCCGTACTGGGCGCCGATCTGGTCGAGCAGCGGCCGGTTCTCCTTCAGGAGCTGCCGGCCGCGCTCGATCCGCGTCGGCGGCACGACGCGCGCCAGGTACTCGTCGAAGCTCAGCTTCACTTCCGGCTGCCGCTCGTAGAGCTCGATCACGCGCGGCAGCGGCTGCAGGCCGGCAAAGGCGGCGTCGAAGGTCGCCGCCGACACGCCCTGCGCGGTCGCCTCCGGCCGAAGCTGGCGCACCCAGGCCTCGAAGGACGGATTGGCCGAGGCCTGGCCCGCCAGGACGATCGCAGCGGTCAGGGCCAGCAGGACGCGCAGGCACCGGTCGCGCGTCATGGCGCGGGAAAGATCTCGTTGGTGTAGCCGTAGGCGTAGTACCCGATCATGCCGATCCATTCGCGCACGCCGGTCTGCAGGGCGGCGAGACCGCCCAGGAAGTCGAAACCGAATCCGTCCAGCGGGTCGCCGCTGGTGATGTAGCCCACCGGATAGGGCGTCACGTCCCAGTCCTGCGCCCGAAAGACGCCGATGGCGCGCGGCATGTGGCTGGCGGAGGTGATCAGGAACCAGGTCTCGCCCTTTTTCGGCTTCATCATCTCCTTGGAGAACAGCGCGTTCTCCTCGGTGTTGCGCGAACGGTCCTCGAAACGGGCGCGTTCGATCTCCAGCCCCATACGCTCCAGCGCCACCCGCGCGATCGACGCCTCGCTGGGCGCCGGCGAGAACAGGCTGCCCGAGCCGCCGGCGAAGATCAGCCGCGCGTCGGGATAGCGGCGCGCCAGATCGACGAAAGCGGCCAGCCGCACGTTGCCGCTGGCCAGCATCACCGGCTCGTCGCGCGAGATGCTGAGCAGCGGCATCATGCCGCCGCCCAGCACGATGATGCCGTCGACCTTGGCCGGCATGATGGCGGGACGCGAGAACCGGTTCTCCAGCAGCTGCATCGGCAGGTGGCTGAGCGGCGTCACGGCGATCAGCAGGCATACGATGGTCATCGAGCCCAGCAGCAGGCGGGGCCATCCCCAGGCGCGCCGGTCGCGGCGTCCCATGAAGAACCAGGCTAGGCACAGGCCAATAACCAGCAGATTGGCCGGCGCGAAGACCGTCCAGAGGATTTTTCCCAGTTCGAACATGTGGGAAGACTAATGGATTGCCCGTGACCGCCGCCATAGGGTTGTATCCGGCGCCGGTTTTGTCGCGGATGGGTCGCTTGCCCGGCATGACCGCAGCCGGCCGCCGCCCTGCGAAGTTTGCAACCCGCAGCGCCGCCGGCGCGGCCATGCTCGGGTCTTCGGCTCCGGAGCGTCCGATCAATGAGAATAGGTTTCCAGACCGTCGACGTGTTCACCGACCGCCGCTTCGGCGGCAACCCGCTGGCCGTCATCCCCGACGCGCGCGGCCTGACCGGCGAGCAGATGCAGGCCATCGCCGCCGAATTCAATCTGGCCGAAACGACGTTCGTGCTGCCGCCGCAGGACGCCGCCAATGACGCGCGGGTGCGCATCTTCACGCCCAAGGCCGAGATGCCCTTCGCCGGCCACCCCAATGTCGGCACCGCCTGGGTGCTGGCGCGGGCTGGCGCAATTTTGGGCAAGGCGATCAAGGGCGACCGGCTGGTGTTCGAGGAGACCGCCGGCCTGGTGGCGATGGAACTGCTGGCGCGCGACGGCGAGGTCCATGGCGCGCGGCTGGAGGCGCCGCAGCCGCTCAATCTCGGCGACACGGTGCCGGCCGAGCAGGTCGCGATCGCCTGCGGCCTTGCGCCCGAGGACATCGACACGACGACGCATGCGCCGCGCCTGGCCGGCTGCGGCAACTGGTTCGTCTTCGCCGAGGTGAAGACGCGCGCGGCGCTGCAGCGGGCCATGTACGCCGCGGACGCCTTCGCCCGCCACTTCCCGATGGACAGGACCATCGGCATCCACCTTTACGCGCGCACCGACGATGACGGCGTCGACCTGCAGTCGCGCATGTTCGCCCCGCTCTACGGCGTGCCGGAAGATCCCGCCACCGGCTCAGCCAACGTGGCGCTGGTCGGCCTGCTGGCCTCCTGCGCCGGCAAGGAGCGGTTGGAACTGCGCATCGGCCAGGGTGTCGACATGGGCCGCCCCTCCCTGCTGCAAGCAGAGGCGGTGCGCGCGGGCGGCAGCTACGACTGCTTCATCGGCGGCGGCTGCGTGCCGGTGATGCGCGGAGAAATCGAAATGTTGATACTTTAAAATCCGATACAATTATCATGTCTTTCTCAAGGGAGACGATGTAAACAAGACATTGTAAGAAGATCCATACATGGCGTCTCAGCCCAATCCCGCTGCTTTTCCTAATGCTGTCCCGATAGTTACAAGAGCCGATGTCACATCGAGGCTACTCTTGGCCTTTCGTCCTAGACCTTTCAGATAATCTGAAATTCCTCGTAACTTGCTTTCGGTAGGGGCAGTCCGAGCATCACGGATTTGATCGAGCAACCGCGAATGGTCCGACAAGAGTTCGCGATGTTGCAGTAAATAAGACTCCAGTTCTGCAAGCCTCAAACAGATTTCTGTAAGTTGTTCGGAGTTGTATTGAGTGTTTAAAGAGCCTCGATTGTCAGCATTACCACCAATCGATAGCGCCCCAACGTTCTCGATGCTATTGATGACCGTCTTATTCTTGACCACCGTCGTACCCTCCCCGAAGAGCCTTAGTGTTCCATTATATTTAATTTGACTCAACTTTGGATAGAGTGAAGTTCGGGCTGCATTTGCCTCGATTCTCAATCGAGTCGGCGACTCAGGTGCTTCTTCTTCGTAAATCTGTAGGACAAGTCTCTCATAATTGGACGATCTTTCGCCTTGTGACGCAAAATGATCAAGCAGGCTTGAGCGGACTTCACTCTCAACTTCCGTGTCAAACCAGTGAAGCGTTAACGAATCTATTCCATCGAGATATGTATTTTTGAGACCCTTCGCCAAACCAATCCGAGCATCTAACATAGGGTCTTCCATCCCAAGACGGAAATACTCCATATGTGCACTTAAATTTTCAGGATTTGAGCCCAATAGGCGCAGCATCCATGCGCGAACATTCGTGGGCTTACTCTCAATGTCCTTATACTTAACACCAAGGTTTTTAATATTGAGATTGGAATTCTCAACGACGGCCCAAACGCTATATTGAGAGACAATTGTATCGTGAT
>JBFXDA010000011.1:0-123747 GCA_050181585.1 Reyranellaceae bacterium | reverse complement strand
GGTGGGATCCGCAAAGAACATCAGCAGCGACCGCGTGTTGTTGCTGTCGTCCGGCCCGACATTGCCGAAGACGAGGCCGCGATGATTGAGCTTGCCGAATTTCGCTATGTCGGCCGCGCCGGCCTCGATCATCCTGAGCTTGGTCTGGCGCGACACGCAGCTCTCCTCCGCCGCGGCGAACAGCGTGCCGATGCCGACCGCCAGGGCGCCCCGGTCGATGAAATGCTTCACCTGCTCCGGCGTGGCGATGCCGCCGCTGGGAATGATGGCGAGGGACGGCATGGCTTGCCGGAGATGGCGGAAATTCTCCTCGAGGGAGCCGGCTTCCGGCACGGTCCGGCCGGCGCCCTCGTTGCCCTTGAACACCACGGTGGACAGTCCAAGCTCGATGGCGTCCTGGGCGCGGTGGATCTTGAAGACGACCTT
Source organism: Reyranellaceae bacterium (assembly GCA_050181585.1). Lineage (GTDB taxonomy): Bacteria > Pseudomonadota > Alphaproteobacteria > Reyranellales > JAQSWP01 > JAQSWP01. The sequence goes on along the minus strand of JBFXDA010000011.1, from coordinate 123,321 downwards.
GAGGCCGTACCAGGTCTGCAGGTAGGAAATCTGCGTCTTCAGGCGACGCCACAATGCCGCGTCCGGCTCCCAGTTGAACAGCTCCACGAAGCGGAAGCCGCGGTCGATCAGCAGCGTCTGCAGCCTGGAGGACAGGAAGTCCTCGGTGGCGAGGCTGACCAGAACCTGCGTCGAGCCGCCGGCGAGCTGGCGGAAGCGGTCCAGCTCTTCGCCGAACCACCGGTAGTCCAGCGCTCCGTTCCGATAGTAGTTGAACGAGGAAATGCTGGGGAACGCGCCGGCCTGCAGGACGGCGACGGCCAGGTTCACGTCCGAGACCCGGTTCATCGCCACCGCGAGTATCGGATGGGGGCATCCGAAATAGTCGAGGTGCTGCATGTCGGGGCCTCGTTCCGCTCGCTCGCTACTTCCTGGACCCGGAACGGCTGTTGAGATGGTTCTCCACCGCCGCGGCAAGATCGTTCTTCAGTACCTTGCCGCCCTGGTTTCGCGGCAGCGCGTTCACGCTGACGATGAAGAGCGGCGCGCGACCGCCCAGCCGATTCCTGGCGAAGCGCATCAGGTCCGTCATGTCGACCTCGTGCCGCAGGACCACGGCGGCGACCGGCAGTTGATAGGATTCCCTCGACCGCAGCGGGAATGCGGCGGTTTCCAGGACCGCCGGGTGTTCCTGCAACACGGTCTCGATCTCCATCGGCGCGATGTTCATGCCGTCGAAGATCATCATGTCGTCCGAACGGCCCATCAGCGTCAGCATGCCGTCCGGCGACAGCGAACCCAAGTCTCCGGGATAGAACCAGCCGTGGCGGAAATGCCTGGCGGTGGCCTGCGGGTCGTCGACATAGGAGGCCGGCATGCCTTCGGCCCGGACCCTGACGATCCCCGTCGTCGCCGGCGCCAGCGGCGCATCCTCGTTCGACACGATCTCGATGCTTATCCCCGGCATGGCGCGGCCGACCGACTGCGGCGCGGTTCTGACCACGGCCGGCCCGGCGAAGGTCATCGGCCCCAGTTCGGAACAGCCGTAGCTCAGCACGATGTTGGAGCAGATCCGTTCGCGCAGCAGTTCGAGCGTATGGCGTCCGGCCGGCGCCGCGCTGAGCCGGAAGCAGCGCATGGCCGCGAATCGCTGGCGGCCGGGCGGCAGGAAGTTGGCGATATCGGAGGCCTGCCGCGGCACGCAGGAGAAATGCCGGATCCCGTAGCGGTCGAGCGCGTCGCAAAACCCGTCGATTTCCAGCCCCTGCGGCGACATCACTGCGGTGCCGCCCGCGGCGATGCAGGCGAAATAGCGTCGCTTGGGGGCATCGAACTGCAGGTCGACCGGCGTCATGTAGCGCTCGCCGACGGGATACCCGACGACAACCTGTTCGCGGCGGATCGAGGCGATCATGCCCTCATGCGTGGCGCCGATCAGCTTGGGCGTGCCCGTCGTTCCCGACGAGGACTTGTACATCAACGGCCAGTTTCCGCCTGGGTGGCGCAGGGCGGCATCGGGCCGGCCGGCGAGCGAGAAGGGGCCCTCGGGGTCGAGAGGGATGCGGCTCCATGCCGGCGAAAGCGCATCGGGCCGGTCGGTGACGACGGCGCTGGCGTTGGCGCGCTTGAGCAGCGCGTCGTTCCGTTGCGCCGCCGCGGCGTCGGCCGATATGGCGAGCTGGACGGCGCCGATCCGCGCCAGTGCGAAGCTCGCCGTCAGATGCAGCAGCGATCCCTTGGTCTGCAGGCCTACGACGTCGCCCGGCCGCACGCCTTCCCGGCGCAGCAGGGCCGCCAGGCCCCACACCGCCGCGTCGAGCGCGCCCAGTGCCAGCGACCGCTCGCCCTCCATGACGGCGGTCGCATCGGGAATTTCCGCCGCCCGCATGGCCAGGAGATCCGCCACGTTCATCGGCCTGGGCTCCGCTAGGGCTGGTGTTCGGCCTGGTCGTAGAACCAGGAGAGGAGGCGTTTCTCGAGCGCGCCGAGCGCGCTGGTGAAGCCGATTCCCATGGCCATCAGGACCAGGGCGGGAACCAGCGATCCGGCGGTATCGTAGCTTTCCGACCGGCGCAGCAACAGACCGCCCAGCCCGCTCAGGGCGGTGAAAATCTCGGCCACGGCGGTGGCGATGATGGCCCGCCCGATCGCCAGCCGCAGGCCGGTCAGGATCGAGGGCAGGGCGGCGGGCAGCACGATCTTGACCGCGATCTGGCCGCGGCTGGCGCCGAAGCTCTTGCCGACCTCGACCAGCGAACTGGGCACGCCGCGCACGCCGCGCCAGCAGTTGATGACCACCGGCGTGATGCAGAACACCACCACCATGGCGATCTTCACCGTCGTGCCCAGCCCGAACCACAGGATGAACAGCGGCACGAAGGCGATGATCGGCGAGGCGTCCAGTCCGACGAAATAGAACCCCAGCATCGCCTCGGCCCGCTTCGAGCGTCCCAGCAGGATGCCGAGCGGGATGCCCAGGCACACGGCGATCGAATAGCCGATCACCAGCGGCGGCAGGCTCTCGACGATGGCGCGCAGCAAGTGTCCGCTGGCGATGTCGCGGCCGATCGCGGCCAGCACGGCGGTCGGGTAGGACGACATGATCGGATCGCCGCCGCGCCCCAGCAGCTCCCACAGGCCCAGCGCCAGCGCCAGCGACAGGGCGGCGAGCTGCCAGCGTCGAAGGGCAGGGCGCAGGCGGCGGCTCATCGCGCGCCCGCCGGGCCGGCCGCTTGCGGCCGCAGCAGCTGCGCCGCCTGGTAGCGCACGTCGGCGAACGCCGCCAGGGTGCGCAGGCGTTCGAGATCGCCGCGCGGGCGCGGCAGGCCGGTGGCGATGTCGCTTCCCATCGCTCCGGTCGGCGTCAGCAGCACGATCCGGTCCGCCAGAACGGCGGCTTCGTCGACGTCGTGGGTGACGAAGATGACGGTCTTGCCGGTCTGCTCGTGAAGCTGGTTGAGCTCGGCCTGCAGGCCGCCGCGCGTGAACGCATCGAGCGCGCCGAACGGCTCGTCCATCAGCAATATGCCCGGGTCGGTGGCCAGCGCGCGGGCCAGGCCGACGCGCTGGCGCATGCCGCCCGAAAGCTGGTGCGGCCGCAGCCTGGCGGCCCCGGCCAGGCCGACCTGCGCCAGCATCCGCTCGGCCACCCGCCGCCGCTCGCCCGCCGCGACGCCGGCGACCTCCAGCCCGAACTCGACGTTGCCCTGGGCGGTTCGCCACGGCAGCAGGTCGGCGTGCTGGAACACCATGGCGCAGCTTCGGTCGCCCGCACCGGCGGCGCTGCCCAGGATTTCGATCGTGCCCGCGGTCGGCCGCGCCAGCCCCATCAGCAGGCGCAGCAGGGTGGTCTTGCCGCAGCCGCTCTGGCCGATCACCGCCACGAACTGGCCCGGCGCGACGTCGAACGAAATGTCCCTCAGCACCGGCCGGGCCGAGCCGTCGGGAAGCGTATAGTGCATGCTCAGATTCTGAACGCGCACCGCCGGCCGGGAAACTGAATGCTGCACGAATTGCGTTCGTCTGGCGCTAGCTCTGGCGCGGTCCAGCCAGTTTCAGTGCGGCTTCCCGGTGTTTGCCGTCGATCAGCGGCTCGATGGCGATCTTTTCCTTCAGTTCGCCGAGCTCGATCATCATGTCCCGCACCCACAGGATGCGGTCGGCCGGAATCTCCATGTTGAGCGACAGCAGCTTGTTGCTCATCACTTCGTCGTAGATATAGGCGTAACGGTCGCCCTCCGATCCGCCGTCGATGGTGGAGGACAGATCGATCGCCTCCTGCCGGTTGTCGGCGCAGAAGCGCAGGCCTTCCATGTATCCGGCCAGGAACCGGGCGGCCGCATCGGGGCGCTTGGCCAGGACCTCGGCGCCGGCGACCACGAAGAAGCGCGGGAATTGCGGGACGATGTCGCGCGAATGGATCATCACCTTCACGCCCAGGTCCTGGGCCATGGGGATGAATTCGCTGGAGGCCGGCACGGCGTCCAGCCGGCCCGCGGCGAGCGCCTTGATCCGGCTGGCGCTGCCGCCGGCATTCATGAACTGGACCTTCTCGGCGCTGACGCCTTTGGCGTGCAGCATGGCCAGCGCCATGACGTGCGGCGTGGAGCCCGGCGCGGAGATGCCGAACCGCTTGTCGGCCAGCTCCTGCCAGCTCGCGATCTCGGGCCGCACGTAGAGCGCATAGGGATAGCCGATGATGCTGGAGCCGATGAAGCGCAGCTTCGCCCCTTTTTCGACCGCCTGCAGGGTTTCGACGGCCTGCATGTCGGCGCTGTCCAACTCGCTCGCCAGCAAGCCGCGCATGACGTCCTTGCCGCCCTTGAATTCGAGCATCTCCAGCTCGATGCCACGGCGCTCCAGCATGCCTTTCTTCTGCGCCATGTAGAAGAAGCCGGAATCGCCCTTGGCCTGGACCATGCCGTGGCGCCACTTTTCCTTGGTCTGGCTCAGCGTGGGCCGCGCCAGCGCGGCGACGCCCATGGCGATGCCGCCACCCAGCACCGCTCGTCTCGACGGAGCGTGACGTACCATGTTCTGCTTCTCCCCCAATAGCCGGCTGCGTCGCCTGCCGGGACCGGTTTTAGGCCACAACGGCAACCGCCTGCAACGACCGACGCACCCGGATGCGCTCTCCTGTCGGAAAACAGGGCCGCCGCAAAGTCGGTAAAAGAAACCTATAGCAGAAAATCGCTTGCCCGTCAGCCGCACGGGGCTTGCGCCGGACCGGCCGGTTGCCCGTAATAGCGCCCGTGCGAGCGAGCCGGCGGCTCGGGGGCTGGCCGAATGAAGATCGTCGTCGAGCGTTTTTTCGAGGGAGCCAATCCCTATCTGCCGGTTTCGTCGCTCGTCTTCGTCCTGGCCGCGGCCGCGTCCGAGCGCTTTCCCGACAGCGCCGGTCTTGCGCGCATGGCACGGGCGATCAACCTGGCGATGCGGCCGATCGAGAATCCTTTCGAGCCGATCCGGCTGGACGAGGGGCAAGCACCCGAAGCGGCCGGCCTGGAGCCGACGGCGAAGCGGATCGCCGAGCTCGTCCGGGTGTTGCTCCGCCAGTTCGGCTGCACGGCCGCCCGCTCGACGGTGCGGCCGCTGGCCGAGGCCGGCCATGTCGCCATCGCGTGCGAGACGCGATATCCGTTCTTCGGGCGGAGCGCGGCGCGCTCCGCGCTGAAGCTGTTCGAGGCGGCGCTGGAGCCCGGCGAGAACCGCCCGGCCGCCCTGGCGGCGCTGGTCGAGGAGCTCAACGCCAGCGCCACCAGGCAGCTCCCCTCGATCGAGACGCGGCTGCTGCTGGAGGAGGCCGACCGCCGCGGCATCCCCTGGTTCCGGCTGGCCGAGAACATTCCCATCGTCCAGCTCGGGCAGGGGTTTCGGCGCAAGAGATTCCGCAACTCGATGACGGATCGCACCGGCGACAACGCCTACAGGATCGCCTCGTTCAAGCCGTTGGCGGCGCATGTCCTGCAGCAGGTCGGCATTCCCATGCCGCGCCAGGACACGGCGGAAACCGAGGACGCCGCGGTCGCCGTCGCCAACAGGCTCGGCTATCCGGTGGTGGTGAAGCCGGTCGGGCAGGACATGGGCGTCGGCGTCAGGATCGGCATCGCCAACGAGAGCGAGCTGCGCGCGGCCTTTCGCGACTCCCGCCGGCATGGCCCGCTGCAGGTCGAAACCCATCTGCAGGGACTCGACCATCGCTTCACGTTCATGCAGGGCCGCCTGGTCAGCGTGCTGCGCACCAGCCCGCCGGCATTGCGCGGCGACGGCAGGCGGACCGTGCGCGAATTGCTGGCGGCCAAGCCGGCCAAGACGGCGACGCTGGCGGCGCGCGAAATCATCGTGGACGACGAGGTACGCGAGCGGATCCGGGCTGCCGGCTACGGCATGGACGATATCCTGCCGGCGGAAAAGACGATCCAGTTGCGGCGCTGGTGGCGCAACAGGTTCGACCACGTGCTGGAGAACGTCACCGAGCAGGCCCATCCCGAAAACGTCGACATCGCCTTGCTGGCGGCCGAAACCATCGGGCTCGACCTGGCGGGGGTCGACTACATCACGACCGACATCACGCGGCCCTATTACGAAACCGGCGGCGCCATCACCGAGGTCAATCCCATGCCGGCCCTGGCCGGCGTGCAACGCAGCGGCACCGCAGCCTATCCCATGCTTCTCGAGGCGATGTTTCCCGGCCGGGAAACCGGCCGGGTGCCGGTGGCGGCGATGCTGGGCGAGCGCGGCGCGGCGGGGATCGCCGCGGCGGTCGAGCGCCTGCTGACGCTTGCCGGGCACCGGCCCGGCATTGCCGCCGAGTCGCGCCAGGCCGTCGGCGGCCGGCCCGTGCGGCGCGGCGCGGTGAGCCAGTTCGAGCGCATGCGATCGGTGTTGCGCCACCCCCGCGCCACCGCCGCGCTGGTCCAGATGAGCGCCGGCATGGTCGTCGACCATGGCCTGGGCCTGGAGCGCTGCGACGTGGGCATCGTGCTGCTCCCGGACGCCGAGCCGGGCCAGGTGCCGTCGTCCTGCTCGGCGCGGGAAAGCGAAGGCGCGGCGGTGCTGTTGGCCGCGGCCGAGCGGTCGATCGTGATCGATATCGACGATCCCCGGGCCGCTCTGGCGATCGCCGGCGACGGCGAGACGCCGATCTTCTGGATTGCCATCGACTCGTCGGCGTCCACTCGGGTGCCGCGCCGGCCCCATGACGTCATCGTGTCGCTGGCCGAGCAGAACGGCGCGCCGGCAGTGACGATCGACGGCGGCGGCGCCATGCGTCGGCTGGGATTGCCGCCTGGCCTGTCGCCCGCGCTGGGCTGGCGCCAGCGCGAGGCCTGCCGGTCGCTGCTGGTCGCGATCGCCGCGGTCCACGGGCTGGGTACGGACCTGCCCGCCGATATCGCCGCCCTGGCCGATTTTCCGGCGATGGCCTGAATGGCCTGGCGTCAGCCGCCCGCGCCGGGCGCGTCGCGACAGATCCAGACGGTGATGGCGAAGCGCGAATCGGCGAAGGCGCCGGACGGGCAGGCTATGGGCAGCACCTCGTGCGGCGCGAAAGCGGGGAAGCAGACCAGCGTATCGCGCGCCGGTTCGATGTTCAGCCAGATGCCGCCATCGCCGCCCAGCAGCGGATGCAGACGCAGCTCCCCACCGGTGAAGGCCTGGGGGCGGGCATAGAAATAATAGACCGCGCTCACCATCCGTTGATGCGGCGGCAACGGGCCGGCGCCGGTGAAGGTATCGATGTGGCGGGCGAAGAAGGCGCCGTCGTTATGCGCCACCAGTTCCAGTTCGAAGGCGCTGGGCGCGAAGGGCGACAGTCCCAGCGCCGCGACGATCCGCGGCAGCAGGTCGGACAGCTTGCGGCGGAACGAGGCGTGCACGGCGTCGATGAATTCGTCGGACCGGGCGAGGCTGCGCGATCGCCTGATCTGGCCATCGACCAGGCTCTGCGTGCCGTCGCCCACCGCCGCGGCGGAAAACGCGTCTTCATGGCTGACGCAGTAGCGCAGGAGGGTTTCCGCGGCCTCCTCGCCGATGAAGTTCTCGATCGCCAGATGCGGGGCCGGCGACTGCGACGACAGGGCCGCCATGGTTTCCTCCGACGGCTTTGCCGTCAGACTGGTTTGTGCTGATGTTACTTTACCAAGGGTGGGCCACCATGGACCTGGGATCGAACGCAAAGATAGAGCGGGCGCTGGCGCCGCCCGAAGTCGCGGTCGGCGACGAGGAAATCGTGCTGCTCGATATCGCCGGCGGCATCTACTACACGCTGACCGGCGCCGTCAGCATCCGCATCTGGCAGAGCACGGCGGCGCCGCTGACGCTCGAAACCCTGGTCGACCAGCTCGTGGACGAATTCGAGATCGATCGCCAGACATGCGCGGAGCAAACCGCCGATTTTCTCCATCGTCTGCTGTCGCGCGGGCTCCTCCGGCTTGTGCCGGGGGCGTGACGACCCCTATACTTAAAGTTGCAAAAGGAAATTCGGGCCTGGACGGGCCGGCTGGAAGCGAAACGGCATATAATTGCCGCCGGGTTTGATCTATCATTTTTCGACCGAAACGCGGGTCGCCCGAGTGCCGCGGCGCAGGGTTCGAGTTCATCGGTGGCATCCGTTCGGCGAGGAGAAGGCTGCATGACGACATCGAAGAAGACCTGGCAGACGCCGGCACTTGGCGAGACCAGTGTGCGCGAGGCGCTCGGTCCCACCGGCGCGACATCCTTGTCCGGCCCGACCGGCGGCATGCAACGCGGTCCTGCCGGGCCGTTTGGCCCGTTCGGCCCATTTAAGGCGATGCAGGGCGAAGGACCGCCGGTGCAGCCTTCCGACGTCCGCCTCAAGGAAGACATCTGCCCGGCGGGCAGGGCGGACAATGGCTTGCCGCTCTACACGTTCCGCTATCGCGGCGGCGAAGGCCGCTACGAGGGCGTGATGGCGCAGGACGTGCTGCAGGTGCGGCCGGATGCGGTTGTGACCGGCGACGACGGCTATCTGCGCGTCGACTATGCCCGGCTGGGCCTGACGCTGCGGCGCCTGGGTTAGCCGGTCGGGCAACCAGAGCAAATCGCGTTTCGCCGGAATCGCCCGCGATACCGTCGAAGCGCGCGATCCGCTTCGGGCGAGCGAACGGCCGGCCCGTCGCCGGCAACGCACGCCTGTCGTTGGATTCGGCATCACTCCTGTCAGGCCGTCGAGCCAGGGGCCGGTTTCGATCGTGATGAACGTTGCCGATCTGGTCGCCAGGCGTGCGCGCGAAACGCCTTACGCGGTGGCGATCGTCGCCAGAAGCGGAACCGTCAGCTATCGCGATTTCGACCGGGCCATCGACCGGATGGCGGGCGGACTGCAGGCGCAGGGCGTGGCGCCGCCCTTGGCGGTCGGCATCTCGCTTCTGGCATCGGCGCTGCACCTGGTGACGGTCTACGCCCTCGCCCGGCTAGGCGTGGCGCATCTGACGCTGCCGATCGGCGATTCCCCGGCGGCGCGCGTCGCCCTGGCCCGCCGCTTCGGCCTCTGGGCGGTCGTCACCGACGAGCCCCGGCATTCGCTGCCGCAATGGCGCTCGCTGCGGGTCGATCCCGCCTGGCTGCAAGCCGGCGCCGCCGCCACGCCGCCGGTGCTGGCGCCGACCCATCCGGACACGCCGTGGAAGATCGTGCTGTCTTCCGGCACGACGGCCGATCCGAAAGCGGTCCTCGCCACGCACGGGATCGAGGCCGGCTGGCAGAGCCGGGGCCGTCCCGACGTCGCGTTCGGACCGGGCGGCAGGCTGCTGTCGCTGATCGACATGAATTTCTCCTACGGGCTGCGGCTCCACCTGCAGGCGCTCGGCGACGGCGCCGGCGTCGTGCTGGCCAGCGCCGTCGACGCCCAATCCCTGTTGAGGGAAATCGACGTCTATGCGGTGACCCATTTGGCGGCGACGCCGCGCCAGCTCATGGACCTGGTTCCGCATCTGCCGGCGGGCCGCCCGCGCTGCCCCGGCCTGCGCTACCTGTCGGTGAGCGGCGCGATCATGCCGGAAAGACTGCGCCAGCAGATCCGAAGCAGCCTGTCGCCCAACCTCTACGTGAAGTACGGCAGCAACGAGATCGGCTACGTCCTCAGCGCCTCGCCGCAGCTTCAGGCGGCCTATCCCGACGTGCTCGGCCGTCCGGTGGCCGGGACCGCGTACGAGATCGTCGACGAGGACGGGGGGCGCGTGCCGGCGGGCGAGGTCGGCAGGATACGCTTCCGGGGCGAGTCGTTTCCCGCCGCCTACCTGGACAATCCGCAGGCCACCGCGGCGGCTTTCCAGGACGGCTGGTTCGCGCCCGGCGACCTGGCGCGCGAAGGCGCCGACGGCGAGATCTATTTCATGGGCCGCGCCGACGACATGATCAACTTCGACGGCGTCAAACTCTATCCGGTCGATATCGAGGCGCGCCTTCTGCAGCATCCCTCGGTCCTCGAGGCGGTCGCCTTCCGCCTGCCTTCCGAGCGTTTCCAGGATCTGCCGGCGGCGGCGGTGGTCCTGCGGCCGGGCAGTGCCCCGGTCGCGCCGCAGGCGCTCATCGCCTTCTGCGACGAGCGTCTGGGCGTGCGCGCGCCGCGCATCGTCCATGTCGTGCCGGAACTGCCGAAGAACGCCATGGGCAAGGTGTTGCGGCGGCGCCTGGCCGAAATCTTCGCGCGAACCGCCTAGCCGGCGCGGCGCTGGCCGGCGGTTCGCCTTTCAAATGACGGACAGGGAAACAGCGATGGATGCAGGAACGGCCAATATTGCGGACGTTGTCACGCGGCATGCCGAGGAACGGCCGTGGGCGGTGGCGATCATAGAGAACGGCGTGGCGATCCACTACGAAATGCTGGAACGCCTGATATGGCTGACGGCGTGGCGGCTTCGGCAGTCCGGCATCGCGCCGGGCGACGTCGTCGGCATGGCGCTGCCGCATTCGTCGCTGTACGTGATCGCGATCTACGCCTTGGCTCGGATCGGCGCCGTCAGCACCGCGCTGCCGCTGAGCGATCCCGCGCCGGTGCGGGAAAGCTTCGCGCGCCGCTTCGGGGTGAAGTGGGTGGTCGCCGCCGGCGACGGCGCCGGCCCCGCCGGCATCCCGACCGTGGTGCTGACGGCCGACAGGCTGAAGGGCGCGCCGGCGACGGTCCCGGCGGACATCCGCTCCGATGGCGGCGAGCGGCCGTGGAACATCCGCCGCACCTCCGGCACCACCAGCGAAGCCAAGGGCATCGCGGTGACGCACCGGGCGCTGCTGGCCCGTTGCCGGGCGCAGATGGGGGTGTTCTACGGTCCGGACGATCGCGTGCTCTCGGTGGTCAGCCTCGACACTTCCTTCGGCATGACCGCCTGCGAGCGGACGCTGTTCGGCGGCGGCTGCATCGTGCTTCCCTCGCTGCCGATCGGCGAGAAGCAGTTCCTCGACTACATCGACCGCCACGCCGTAACCCATGTCTCGCTGACGCCGAACTTTTTCGCCGCCCTGCTGCCCGTGCTGCCGACCGATGGCTGCCGCGCGCCGTCGCTGCGGCAGATCGCGATCACCGGCATGGCCATGGCCGAGACGGTGCGGGCGGAAATCCGCCGCCGGCTCAGCCGCGGGCTGCTCGTCCTCTACGCCACCAACGAGGCGGCCTACCTGACCGGCGCCGACGCCGAGATGCAGGAGAAATATCCCGAGACGGTGGGCCGGGCGCTGCCCGGGGTCGAGCTCGAGATCGTCGACGACCAGGACCGCCCCGTCGCCGCCGGCACGGCCGGCCACGTGCGGACGCGCACGCCGTGGATGCCGGAGGGCTACGTCAACGCCCCGCCAGGCGGCAACCGCACGTTCCGCAGCGGCTGGATCTATCCCGGCGACATCGGCGTGCTGAACGAGGCCGGCATGCTCTTCATCCGGGGCAGGGCCGACGACATGATGAACTACGACGGCATCAAGATCATGCCGGCCGACATAGAAGAGGTGCTGCTGGCCCATCCGGCCGTGGCGGACGCGGTGGCGTTTCCGGTGGCGTCGAGCCGCCACCAGCACCTGCCGGCGGCGGCGGTCGTGCTCAAGGCCCCGGTCTCGGGCCAGGAGCTGCTGGCGCATTGCAGCCAGCGCCTGGGAGCGCGGGCGCCGCTGGCGATCGTCTTCGAGACGGCGTTTCCGCGCAACGCGATGGGCAAGGTGGTGCGGCGCGAGCTGGCGGAGAAGGTCGCGCGGCAACTGCCGCCGGCCGTGCTGTGAGAGTCGCGCTTGTAACTGCGCCGCAGGCTGGATAAGCATGCCGACCTGATCGGCGCCCAGCGCATGCGCCGGCGCATGCAGGAGGAAAAGGCGTGAGCGAGAAACTGACGATTGGCGTGATCTACGGCTCCGACACGGCGCATCTGCCGGAGAGCGGCGAAGGCTTCGCCGGCTTGAGCCTCAACCTCAAGGGCCACAACGACGTGCCGCGGCTGATCGACGCGCGCGTTGCCGACATCGTTCCCCTGCTGGTGACGCCGGAATACCTGTCGCGCGACTGGCGCTACGATTTCGGCCGCTTCGACGTGATCTTCAACAGCCTCGCCGATCCCGACATCCATGCCTCGAGCCTGCTGATGGTGATCTCCGCCCTGGCCGGGGTGACGACGCCGATCGTCAACGAGCCGCGCCACATCATCCGCACGCGCCGCGACATCGTCGCCGGCATGCTGGCGGGGCTCGACGGGCTGGTGGTGCCCAAGACCGTTCGCCTGAGCGACGATCGCACGCCGTCCGCGGTCGTGGCCGAACACGGCCTGAAATATCCGCTGCTGGCGCGCAGCGCGGGAAGCCATACCGGCGTCGGCCTGCTGCGTCTCGAAGAGCCGTCCCATCTCGACGCCGCCTTCGAACGCGGCGCCGTGACCAAGCCCGCCTACGTCACCGAGTTCGTCGATTGCCGGCACAAGGACGGCCTCTATCGCAAGATGCGTCTGGTCGTGTGCCACGACAAGGTGCTGATGCGCCATCATCTGTTCTCCGACGAATGGCTGGTCCATGCCGCTTCGCAGAAGTTCATGGAGAGCCGGCGCGATCTGCTCGACTACGAAGCGGCGGCCGCGGCGGACCCGCTCAAGATCCTGCCGCCCAAGGGCGCCGAGCTGATAACGCGCATCAAGAGCCGCGTCGGGCTCGACTATTTCGGCATCGACTGCGCGCCGCTGCAGGATGGACGCCTGGCGATCTTCGAAGTGAACGCGGTGATGAACATGCTGCCGGCCAGCCGGCATCCGGTTCGCGGCCCCTTCACCGTCGCCGCGATCGGGCAGGTTGCCGGGCACTTCAACAAGCTCTTGCACGAGCGCGCGAGGGCCAAGGCGACCAAGCCTGGATCGGCAAAACGTCCCGCGGCGCCGGGCAAGACGTCGAAAAAGCGTCCGGCCGCCGCTACTTCGCAGGTGCGGTAGCAATACACCTGAAACGAATCGGGTAACTAAAGAATAAAATTTGGGCTTTTTAATCAGTTTTCTTTCGGTACTGTGGTGTTGTTGCAACTTCGGACAGGTGCTTTCGCAACCTGTGATTAACTTGGGTTGAATGCCCTTGATGAATTTTGTGCCAGCAGGGTATTTTCCGACCGTATCTAGTAGGGGGGTCTAATACCCCCGGCTTTCTTTTGCCCTTGGGGGGAGTAGACGATGTCCAGAAGAAATCGCTTTTTGAATTCGGTGTCTGGCGTTGCGCTGACGGCGGCGCTGGCGGGACTTTCGGTTCCCGCTCTGGCCGACACTGATTCGGCAAGCGGGACGGCGATCCCCGGTCTCAATCAGAACATCACCATCACCTCGCGCGTTTCGGTTGAAGCCGAATCGAGCGACCCCAGCAACGAAGTCCAGGTGGAAGGCATCGTTCAGGGCACGGCTGCCTCGAACCATCTGAACGCCATCGGCGTCGAAATCACCGGCTGGGACATCGAAGCCTCCGGCGCCACGAGCGTCTTCCTCGCGCAGAACTCCGGCGCACTGGCGGAGAACCGGGCGATCGTGAACGGAGCGATCGCCGGCGGGATATTGAACCCCGACTTCGCCCCCGGCTCGGGTTCCTTCGGCGTGCTGGTGGCTGACGACATCCAGGCCCGAGACGCTACGGCGGCCGTGGAAAGCAGCGGCGGCGGCAACGATTCCAGCACGGCCATCGCCCGCAACATCATCGCCGCGACGGGCAGCGTCGCCGGCTCGGCCACGAACAGCACAGGCGTACAGGTCGATGGCGACGTCCATGCGTCCTTCGCCGATGCCGGACTGAACATCGACAATTTCTTCGATGCCACCAACCTGGCCATCGGCGACGCGCAGGCGCACAACATCGTCAGCATCTCGGGCGTGGTCGGCGGCGAGGGCGCGGCCGACGGGTCGGTCGGCTTCTACGTCGGCGGCGACGTGTTCGCCGAGAGCGCCGAAATCCACAGCGACGGCGAATCGTCCTTCACCATTCCCCAGTATCCCTTCAGCATCTCCGGCGCTTCGGTCTACACCACCGGCCGCGCCTCGCTGCAGGCGCTGGCGAGCAACTCGGTGGGCGTCGGCGGCGCCATCGTCGGCGACGGCGCCAATGCCGGAATCGGCGTCTATGTCGGCGGCTCGGTCTATGCCGAGGGCGCCTGGGCGGCCGGCGAGGCGCTGTCCGACGGCGACCAGACGGAGATTTCCTCGGCTGCGGCGCAGATCATCGCCCAGAACACGGTATCGATCGTCGGTACGGTGGGCGGCGTGACCGGCCCGGCGATCGGCGTGCAGGTCGGCGGCAGCGTCTACGCCGAAGGTGCGTTTTCCGAGGGCCGCGCTATTGCGCGCTATGCCGATTTCTACGGCGAAGGCGGCACCACTACTGCGGCCGATATCCTGGTGGTCGCCAGCAACGCGGTGGGCGTGACCGGCGCGGTCACGACCGGCGGCGGCGTCGGCGTGACCATTGCCGGCAGCGTTTACGCCGAGGGCGCGCTGGCCGAGGGCTATGCCGGCGCCAACTGGACCAATCTCGATGACGACCCCAACGTCGCCGCCAATGCCACCGCTCAGGCGACGAATGGCGTGGTGGTGCTCGGCTCGACGGGCGTCTCCAACAGCACCGGCGTGGAGATCGGCGGCAGCGTGTATGCCGAGGGCGCCGAAGCCGATGCGCGCGCCGATGCGTTCGGCAATCTCAGCACGATCGGTGAAGGCGGCCCGGTTGCCGTCGTCGCCAGCTCGACCGTCACGGCCCTCGCGTCCAATTCGGCCTCGGTCATCGGCGTCGTCGCTGCCAGCCTGACCAACGCGTTCGGCGTCGATCCGATCGACGTCTTCGCGGAGGACGCGTATTCCAATCACACCGTGTCCGTGTCGGCCACGTCGGTCGACGGCCTGGGCGCGACGGCCAACGGCGTCGGAACCGGCCTGGCGAGCAACCTCGCGTCGGTGACCGGCACGATCGGCGATCTGGTGTCCGGTTCGACCGGCGTGATCGTCCTCGGCGAGGTCGAGGCGCAAGACGCCTGGGCCTATGGCGGCGTGACGGCGAGCGCCAGCCAGACCAATAGCGATACCCTGGCCACGACCGGGGCGACGGCGATCGCCCTGAACTCCCTTGCGGCGACGAACGACGCGTTGGTCGTCGGCATCCTGGGCGACAGCGTGACCGGTTCGTCGGGTGTCGATATCGACATCGACGTCGATGCCGACTATGCCAACGCCTATGGCGGCGCTTCCGCCTCGGCGACGGTCATTGGCGGCGCGGTGGCCGATGCCCTGGCGACGGCGGAAGGCTCTGTGGCGGCGGAGAACCTGGCGAGCGTCGCCGGCATTCTGGGCGTCAACGCCGTCGACAGCTATGGCGTGTACATCGGCGAAGGCGTCGATGCCAACGAAGCCTATGGCCAAGGAGGCGCCAGCTCGTACGCGTTTGTCTCCGGCAACTCCGGCAGCGCCACTGCGTCGGCCGACAATACCGTCGCGGCCAGCAATACCGCTTCCGTGGGCGCCACGCTGGGCGACAACGCCCTGAATTCGACCGGCGTCTCGATCGCCGAGGGCGGCGTCGTCGCGCTTTACAGCGGCGTCGACAGTTCCGCCAGTGCCTATAGCTACGTGATCACCGGCCAGGCCGATGGCGACTCCTCGGCCACGGCCACCAACAGCGGTACCGCCAGCAACGTCGCGGTGGCCGCCGGGGTGCTGGGCAATGCCGCCGAAGGCAGCTTCGGCGTCTATCTGAGCGAAGGCAGCGTCGGCGCGGCCTTCGCCGAGGCCGCCGGCAACGCCTATGCCTTCTCCACCATCGACGGCGGCGGCGACTCCGATGCCACCTCGACGGCCACCAACAATCTTTCGGCCAGCAACCTGGCCGTTGTCCAGGGGCTGGTCGGAGAAGATGCCCTGGGCAGCGTCGGCGTCTGGATCGACGGCGGCGTCGATGCCTTCTCGGCTTTCGCCGAGGGCAATGCCAGGGCCGAAGCCTATAACAGCGCTTCGGGCGGCGATGCCCTGGCCACGGCTACCAACTCCGTCTCGACCGCCAATATCGCCAGCGTCACCGGCTCGCTGGGCAACAACCCGCAGTGGTCGAACTTCATCTACCCCGACGGCGTGTACATCGGCGAAGGCGTGACCGCGACGGCGGCCTTCGCGGAAGGCTACGCGAACGCGGATGCCGACGTTATCAGCGGCACTCTCGCCGGCAATGCGACCGCCAACGCCACCAACGTGGTTGCGGCCCAGAATCTGGTCTCCATCGTCGGCGCGGTCGGCACCGGCGCCGAAGGCAGCGGCGGCGTCTACGTCGGCGGCGTCAATTTCGTCTTCGCGCCCTTCTTCATGGGCGCGATCCCGGCTGGCGCGGCGGCAATGAACGCTTTCGCCGAAGGCTCGGCCTTTGCCGATGCCAACGTCTCCGGCGGCACCGGCTCCGCCGAGGCCACGGCCGTCAACAACGTCACCGCCGCCAACGTCGTCACGATCTCGGGCAGCGTCGGCGCCGATGCCAGCGACGTGCTGGGCGTAGGCTTCGAAGACGGTGCGGTGATCGCGGCTTTCGCCGAAGCGCTCGGCAGTTCGCTGGCCTATGCGAGCAAGGACGACGCCAATCCCGGCAATGCCACGGCCTCGGCCGGCGGCTCCGTGGCGGCCACCAATGCCGTCATCATCGTCGGGACGGTGGGCGACGCCAGCTATGGCACCACCGGCGTTTGGATCGGCGAAGGTCCCGCTGGCGCCGGCCTGGCGGAAGGCGTGGGCGATTTCTATGCCCAGGCCACCCGCCAGGGCGTGCAGTCCGGCAACGCCACCGCCAGCATCGGCGCCGAGGGCGCGGCGGCATCGGTCGTCGCCGTAAATGCGGTCAGCATCACCGGCCTGGTTTCGGGCATCAACGGCGAAGGCGGCGGCAGCCAGTCCAACACCGGCGTCTATGTCGGCGAAGGCATCGGCGCGATCGGCGCGCTGGCCGAAGGCAGCTTCGGAACCAACGCCTACCGCGACGGCGACGGCTCCGGCGCGGCTTCCGCCACCGTCTTCGGCTCGGTCAGTGCCGCCAACGTGGTGGTCATTTCGGGCTCCGTTACGGCCGGCTCTTCGGCCGAAGGCGCCGCTAACGGCGAAGGCTCGTCCGGTGTCTATACGGATGGTCCCGTCGTAGCGCTGGGCGCCGTGGCGCTGGGCCACGCCTATTCCGACGCCTACCGCAGCAGCGACGTGGCCGCCACCGGCGATGCCACCGCCAGCACCTCGCTGACGACTTCCGCTATCAATAGCATCGTCATCGGCGGCACGATCGGGTCCCACGTCGACGACTCCGGCGGCGTCTACATCGGCGAAGGCGTGACGGCGGCGTTCGCGCTGGCCGAGGGCAGGGCCTATGCCTTTGCCACCAACAACGGCGCCGCGGACGGCTCGGCATTCGCCACGGCGACCAACAGCGCGGTCGCGGTGAACAGCGTGTCGATTTCGGCCCTTGTCGGCGGCGATACCGACGCGAATGACAGCGTCGGCGTCTACATCTCCGAAGGCGGCGTAACCGCTACGCTGGCCTTCGCCGAAGGCGCGAGCACCGCCACCGCCAGCAGCGACGGCGACGGCGACGGCAGCGCCATCGCGACCGCGAGCAACACCACCGGGGCCACCAACGTCATCTCCGTCTCCGGCATCGTCGGCAACGAGATCAACGACGGCTCGGATGGCGTCATCGTCGGTGGCGAGGGCGGCATCAGCGCCAGCGTGGCCTTCGCCGAGGGCAGTGCCTTCGCCGAAGCCTCGCGCGTCGGCGTGGGCGAGGGCATCGCCACCGCCACGGCCGGCGACGTCGTCACGGCCAGCAATATCGTGGGCCTGGTCGGCGAGGTCGGCTCCAACACCTGGAACGCCTTCGGCATCGACCCGGCCTTCGTGAACGCGTCGAACGCGCAGGCGACTTCCTTCGCTTTTGCCTCGGCCAACGGCCCGGCCGGCAGCACGGCGAGCGCCAGCTCGTCGGCGGTGGCGCAGAACGTGGTCGGCATCACCGGGTCGGTCGGCGAACTGCACAGCAACACCACGGGCGTGTGGATTGGCGGCGACGTGACGGCGGTGGACGCCGCTGCCAGCGCCACGACCGACGTCGTCACCAACGGCGCCGCCACCGGAACCGGCACCGCGGTCGCCGTGGCGCAGAACGTGGTCGAACTGAACGGCAGCGTCGCTTCCAACGGCGAAGGCAGCACCGGCATCCATGTCGGCGGCAACGTCTTCGTCGGCGGGCTCGGCCTCAGCCTCAGCAACAGCTCGGACGCGGCCGCCGGCACGACCATCACCTCGACCGGCACCGGCACGATGTACAACATCGTCAGCATCACCGGCGATGTCGGCAGCGGCGTGTCGGCCATCGACTCGACCGGCGTCTATATCGGCGGCAACGTCGAGTTCGGCGGCTCGGTCAGTTCGAGCATATCTCTCTCCATGACCGGAGACGGCGTCTCGTCGGTGCTGCAGGTCATCGAGGCCGCCAATATCGGCACCATCAGCGGCACGGTGGGGGCGACCTCGTCGGGTTCGCATGGCGTCTATATCGGCGGCAACGTCCAGGCGACCAACGATCTGGTCTCCAGCATCGTCATCGCCGGCGTCGATCTGACCAACGACGGCACGACGCGCGGCGTCTATATCGGCGGCTCGGTGCTGACCGGCGACGCGCTCAACAGCCAGTGGGCGTCGCAAAGCGGCTCCCTGAACGGGGTGGTTCCGGTCATTCCCGATCCGGTCCAGATCGGCGACTACGTCGAACTGGCCGGCAGCGTCTTCATCGGCGCCGCTGAAGGGGCCAACCCGTACGGCGTCGCCGTCGGCGGCGGCAACGACACCGTCTATGTCCGCGACACCGACTTCCAGATGGAAGTGGTCAACGGCTTCGACGGCGGCGACAACGAGGTCGACGGCCAGGACGTGATCACGTTCGGCAACGCCAAGATCTTCGTGTCGAACCTCGACAACTTCGAGCTGTTCAACGTCACCAACGGCTCGAACGTGATCCTGACCAACCCGCTGCCGTACATCTACGCGGTGCAGGACGAGGTCAACGTCAACTACAGCTCGATCCTGTCGTTCGGCGACGGCGGCTCGCCGCCGCCGTTCCCGATCGCCTCCGGCGCGCCGGTCGGCGCGCTGCAGCTCGACACCGCCGTCCTCACCATCGGCGGCGTGGCGGGCGTCAAGACCCCGGGTCCGGGCCTCGACGACAGCATCCTGAAGGCCGAGAACAACGGCGCCGGCGTCTACACGATCAACGCCGAGGTCTACAACTTCGGCACGATCACCCTGTCGAAGGTGCTGAGCGCCCTGCGCGGCACCGACCCGAACGGGCTGGCGGGCGACGGCGCGACGTCGTTCGACTCTCCCGCCGAGCAGCAGTTCTGGGCCACGACCGGAAGCTGGGCGCTCGATCCGACCAGTGCGGCGGGCGACGTGCTGACGATCAACGGCAACTACACGGCCGGCAGCGACATCATCGTCGACGCCTTCGTGTTCAAGACCGGGTCGGCCAGCGACACCGTGGTCATCAACGGCGACGTCGCCGGCCTGACGACGATCTGGGTCAACAACACCAACGCCTTCGGCCAGGGCGCCCTCACGGGCCGTGGGCCGACGGACGGCATCCTGCTGGTCGACGTCAACAACCTGCAGGATCCGGCGGTGGTCGGCGCGGCCTTCGTGCTCGGCAACACGTCGGGCTGGAACTGGGCCGATCCGGTCAACTTCCCCGAACCCGAAATGCAGGTCGGCGCCTTCGTCTACGACCTGCAGCAGGGCGGGGCCGACGGCCGCAGCTTCTACCTGCAGTCGCAACTCCTCGACCAGGTCCCGGCCTACACGGTCATGACCTCCGCGATCCAGCAGCACTTCTATGTCGAGCTGGGCACGCTCTACCAGCGCATGGGCGAGCTGCGGCACGCGGATTACGGCTCGAAGGCGAATACCTCGTTCTTCGAGTTCTGGGCCCGGGCCTACGGCGCCGATCTCGAGATCAACCCCGACAACGGGTTCGATTTCGACATGACGACCAAGGGCTTCATGATCGGCGGCGACTACGCCATCCGCAACTGGATCGCCCCGCAGTCCCGACTGCACCTGGGCGGCTTCGGCGGCTACGGCTGGACCAAGCTGGACAACGTCCAGGGGGCGTCCGGCGACTCCGACGGCAAGACGGACGGCTACACTCTGGGTCTGTACGCGACGTATTTCGATACGGCGAAGAAGGGCCAGGGCCTGTATGCCGACGCGGTGCTGAAGTTCAACTTCCTCGACTCCAAGTACGACTCCTCGAGCCGCAACACCAGCGCGGACAGCGACGACTTCGCCTGGGGCGCGTCGATGGAGATCGGCTACGGCATCGGGTTGGGCGGCAACTTCATCATCCAGCCGCAGGGCCAGTTGACCTACATGCAGACCAGCAAGGAGAAGTTCAAGGAGTCGAGCCCGGGCATCCCGCTCCAGGTCGAGCGCGACAAGAGCCAGTCGCTCCGCGGCCGCGCCGGTCTGCAGTTGCAGAACACCTGGGTGACGTCGGGCGGCACGCAGTTCTCGCCCTACGTGATCGGCAACGTCCTGCATGAGTTCATGGGCGACAACGACACGACGGTCGGCGGCACGAAGTTCAACAACGACATGGGCGGCACCTGGTTCAACGCCGGCGCCGGCTTCACGGTCGACTTCGACAACGTCGGGCTGTACGGCCACATCGAGTACAACTTCGGCGGCCAGGTCGACGGTCTGGCCGGCGGGTTGGGCGTGAAGGTCAAGCTGGGCGGTTCCTCGCCGGCGGTCGCTCCGGCGGCTGCCGCGCCGACGCCGCCGCCGGCGCCGAGGAAGAACTTCCTGGTCTTCTTCGACTTCGACCGCTCGAACATCACGGCGGACGCCGCCAGGGTGATCGACGAGGCGGCGACCACGGCCAAGACCGGCAACGTCGCGCGCATCCAGTTGACGGCGCATACCGACCGCGCCGGCAGCGAGCAGTACAACATGGCGCTGTCGATGCGCCGCGGCGAGGCGGTCAAGCGCGAGCTGGTTGCCCGCGGTATCCCGGCCAACTCGATCGCCATCATCGCCCGCGGCGAAAGCCAGCCGCTGGTGCCGACGGCGGACGGGGTGCGCGAGCCGCAGAACCGGCGCGTGGAGATCCTGCTCTAGCCGATCTGCACACCAAAGCTGCAAACGAAAAAACGAGGCGGTCCATTGGACCGCCTCGTGCTACAAAAGGGGCCTGCTGAAGCCCAGGTCGTAGGCAAAGTGAAGGACAAGCACGTGTTTTCAGAAAAGCGAATGGCGTCGAGGATCGTATCGGTTTTGGTGGCGGGCACTGGCGCACTGGCGGTCGCCTGGGGCGCCGGCATGGCGCAAGCCCAGCAGCAGCGCCCGGCGCAGCAGCCGCCCGCGCAGCAGGCGCCGGCACAGCAGCCCGCGGCCCAGCCCCGGCCGGCGACCGTGCCGCAGCCGGTACCCGAGAATTTCGAGAAATGGACCCTGCGCTGCTTCCAGGATGCCAAGGGCAACCAGGCCTGCCGCATCGAGACTGTCGTCCGGGAACAGAACAACCGGCCGCAGCTTGCGGTCGTGGTGCGCCCGCCGGCGGCGGCCGATCAGCCGGCGGTCGCCACCGTGACGCCGCCCTGGGGCGTTCTGCTCGCGCGCGGCATCGACCTGCAGGTCGATACCCAGCCGGCAGTCCGGGTGCCGATCCGCACCTGCCTGCCGACCGGCTGCCTGGCGGATTTCTCGCTCATCGAATCGCTCAACAACCAGTGGCAGAAGGGGACTACCCTGAAGCTCACCATGGCTGCCGCCGACGGCCAGTCGCTGACGATCGAGGTGCCGCTGGCCGGCTACCCGAAGGCCTATGCGCGGCTGCTGGAGAAATCGAAGCGTTGAGGGCGACCGGGCGGGCCCGGAATAGGGACGCCGAGACCGCCCCTCGGCGACCATTCCGGCGGACCCCGGAAAGCCGCCCTCGGCCTGCTGTTTGAGCAATGGGACGTTCGTGGTCATTTACTGCCGCCGCAGTGGCTGCCGCAATTGCAGTCGCGGTCGCGGCTGGCCTTTACCTGACGCTGTTCGCCGGCGACGGCGAGGAGGCGCCGCCCGTCACCTCGCCCTCGGCCCTGCGGTCGACCGGCGAGCCGCCGGCCCTGTCGCCGCCGCCGGCGGAGCGGCGGCCTGAGGCGCGGGCGCGCATACCCAGCCAGGTCCAGATTCCCATCAGCCAGAGCCCGGCGGCCCAGTCGCGCCCGCCGGCGCCGATCCCGCAGCCGCTGGCCGAGGCCTATGGCCATTGGCGCGTGCGCTGCGCGCTCAACATCCGGAGCCAGGAAACCTGCCGGGCCGAACAGGTTCTGCGCGACGACCACGGCCAGCCGCAGCTTGCCCTGATCGTGCATCCGGGCAGCCAGGGCAAGCCTGCCCAGCTCGAGATCATGCCGCCCTGGGGCATTTCCGTTCAGGCCGGCGTCGTCCTCCAGGTCGATGGCGGTGCGGCGCTGCGCACTCCTCTGTTGAGCTGCCAGCCCAGCGGCTGCGAGGCCATGCTCGGCCTGTCGGACCAGCTCGTGGCAAGTTTCAGCAAAGCGGCCGAGGTCAAGGTGTCGGTGATCTCCGCCGAGGGGCAGACCCTGTCCACCACCCTGCCGCTGGCCGGCTTCGCCGACGCCTACCGGCGCCTGACCGCGGGCCGGTGAGGCGGCGGCAAATACGCTGCGGCCGCATCGCCAGAGCCAATCATGGTTTGACGGAATCGCTGGCGATCCCGTGGAAACGCGATTGATTCCAGCGATGTCGCCAGAACGGGCGAGTGCCCTCCGTTTCCTGGCGGGCGAAGGCAGACGGTTTGACGGCAGCCGGACGCTCGCGCCGGATCGTGATCCGCGCCCGCTCGCTGCGCCGGGATTTCAGAAGGCCCTGACGAACTCCGGCCGCTTGCCGCTCGGCAGGCTTTCGATGGCCGCAACCTCCTGCAGGTCGATCCGGAACTCGTTGCGGAACAGCCGGGTCGCCTCGGCGTCCAGGCGGCTGCGCTCGGCCTCGGTCAGCGGCCGCGACGGCGTCACCAGCAGGTCGATGCGGTCGGCCGCCACCTGGCGGAACTGCCATTGCCGGATGGGGCCGATCTCCGTCCAGTCCAGCCCGTCGATCGGCACGAACTGCCGCGAGCCGTCGGGGAACTGCACGATCGACCGCTCGCGTCCCATGATCTTCTCGATGATCGGCCAGGTCCGGCCGCAGCCGCATTTCGTTCCGGCGATCGCGTAGTCGCCGACCTCGTAGCGGATCAGCGGCATCACGAAGCTGTGCGGCAGGGTGATGAGCACCCGGCCGATGGTCCCGGGCGGGACGGGACGATACTGGTCGTCGACGATCTCGACGATCGCCAGCGGCACGGCGTGGTAGTTTCCGTGGCCGCATTGCAGGGCGATGTAGCCGGCCTCCTCGGTCGAATAGCGGTCGGCGACCGTGGCCCCGAACGCCTTGCCCAGCACCTCGTGGATCTCGGGCGTGACCATCTCGCCGAAGGTCAGGAACTGGCGGATGCGCAGGGGCGCGCCGCCGTTCTGGATCTTCAGGTAGGCGAGCTGCCTGGCGATGCTGGGCCAGGTCGTCACGTAGTCGGGCCGTTCCTTCTCCAGCCAGGCCAGCACCTCCGTCATGTCCTTGCCGACGGGGTTGAACTCGACGCGCGGTCCGGTCTCGACGAGGTTGACCGTCTCCCGGCTCCAGAACGGACCGCCGGCGCCCTTGCCCACTTCCTTTCTGATGACCGCGAGCTTGCCGGTGAAATCGCGCCGGTGCCACATGTGGTCGACGAAAGTCACCGCATCGAACAGGATGGTGTTGATTTCCGGCTTCTCCACCCGCACCCACTGCCCGGTCGAGCCCGAGGTCTGGAATATGGAGACGTCGCCCCATTTCGCCGGCGCGGGATAGGCGCGCATCTCCTCGTAAGCGGTCTGCATGTCCTGCCGGGTGAGCGGCGGCAGCCGGCTCAGCGTGGCGATGTCGAACGTCTTGGCGGCCGGGTCGAAGCCCGCGGCGCGCAAGCGCTCGCGCCAGAATCTCGACCGCCGTTCGGCATGGACGAACAGGGCGTGGAGCTGCCTGTATTGCAGCGTGTTGAACTGCGCCGCGGGCATGCGCGAGGACCATTCGAGCTGCGAGGCGACGGCGAACATCCTGGCGGCGCGCGGTTCTGGAATGCCGGGGAAATAATGGCTGGGAACGTCGGAACTGAAGTGCATGGGCGTCTAAGCGGACCTGTTGTTTGGAATGTTATGGCATCGCCAAGACGCTCGGGAAAGCCTGTCGGCGGACGCCGCCGATTCTCGCGGTCGCCGTCGCTTCATGGCCTGTCTCCGGGTCCTCCATCCCGGATCGATGGCGAAGCAGCAGCGGCAACCGTCAAGCGCGCGCCCTAGGAACCTACAGGTAATAGACTGTTTTATAAAGGTAATTTTCTGATTCGAGAGGCCGGGCCTTGCCGCTTTGAGCTCTCTCGTCCTCCGTGCACACTCGCGCCGGGCGATTTGCCGATCTGACGTTGGGGGCGATGGCGATGGATGCGGGTTCCGGCTTGCGCATGGAAATGCTCAGGGCCTATGCCGGCCCCAGCCTGCATGCGCCGTGCCCGGCCATCCGGCTCGACCTGGAGATTGCCGGCGACGATGGCGTGACGGCCGCCTCGGTTCCCGGCCTGCTCGATTTCCTGGCGGCCGTTCTGAGCCGGCCGCGGCAGGGTCTTGCCGCCGCGTGGGGCGGACTGGGACTGGCGCGGCTGGTGGGCGAGACGGGCCTGGCGCTGCATCGCCTAGCCTTTCCGACCAGGCACTGGGTGGACGCGGTTGCAACCGGCCCGGCAGGCCGGTTCCGCGTCGTCATGGCCTATGGCGATCCGCTGCTTGGCCTGGCTTGCGCCCATCATGCCGCCGGCTGGGTGGGGCTGCACCTGGCGGTACTGGGGGGAGGGCCAAACCGGGTGCCGACTCCGAGCCAGGCGATCGCGGAATTCGCCGCGGCGGTGCGAGCGTGCAATGTGGGCGCCAACGCCAAGTTCCTGATCGCCGAGGCCATGCGCCGCAACATTCCCTGGCGCCGGATCAGCCCCGACGACATGGCGGTGATTCTGGGCCAGGGGCACCGCCAGCGCCGGCTGCGCGAAACCCTGCTCGATACGCAGAGCAAGTTCGCCGTCGACCTGGCGCGCGACAAGCGGCGGACCCACCTGCTGTTCGCGTCGACGGGCGTGCCGGTGCCCCGGCAGATGCGCGCCAACGATGTCGGCGCCGCGCTGGAGGCCGCCCGGCTGATCGGATACCCGGTCGTGGTCAAGCCCGCCCTGACCGATCGCGGCGTGGCGGTCCACGTCAATGTCGGGGACGAAGCCGCGCTGCGGCGGGCCTTTGCCGATGCGCAGGCGCATGGGCCGGTGCTGGTCGAGCAGATGATCGCCGGCCACGACCATCGCATCCTGGTCCTGGGCGACCGGATGATCGCGGCTGCCCAGCGGCTGCCGGCCCATGTGGCGGGCGACGGCCGCAGGACGGTGCGCCAGCTCGTCGACCAGGAGAACGCCCGGCCGCATCGCGTCAGCGGCTACATCGCCAATCTGCTGCAGAAGATCGCGGTCGACCAGGACATGCATGACCAGCTTGCCCTGCAGGGACTGGGCCTCGACAGCGTGCCGGCCGCCGGCGTCGTCGTGCGCCTGCACGGCGCCAGCAATCTTTCGGTGGGCGGCGTGCCCCGCGACGTGACGCGCCTGGTCCATCCGGAGAACCGCGACGCCATGGTCCGGGCGGCGCGGATCGCCGGGCTGGAGCTGGCGGGCGTCGACTTCATCACCCCCGACATCGGCCGCTCCTACCGGGAGATCGGCGGCGCGATCTGCGAGATAAACGGCATTCCCGGCTTGCGCGCCCATGTCGCCGCACCCGGCTCGCCCGACGTGACGGGGCCGATCGTCGGGCGGATGTTCGCCGACGGCGACGACGGCCGCATCCCGATCGCGGCCATCACCGGAACCAACGGCAAGACGACGACGTCGCGACTGGTCGCCGCCATGCTGGAGCGGGCCGGCCATTGCGTCGGCCTGGCGACCACCGACGGCGTCCATATCGGCGGCATCGAAGCCGCGCGCGGCGACCTGGCCGGCGCGTCGGGCGCCGGCGCGGTCCTCGCCGATCCCGCCGTGACCGCGGCCGTGCTCGAAACGGCGCGCGGCGGGCTGATCCGCAACGGCTTGGGCTTCGACCTGTGCGACGTATCGGCCGTGCTCAACGTGACCGACGATCACATCGGCCTGGACGGCATCGACAGCCGCGACCAGATGGCGGCGGTGAAAGCCGTCGTGCTGCAAGCGGGCCGACGCGCGGCGGTGCTGAATGCGGACGATCCGCTTTGCGTCGCCATGGCCTCGCAGCGCCAGGCCGGCGAGCTGTGGTGGTTCGCGCGGCGGTCGGACAACGAGGTGGTGCGCCAGCACGTCGCCGCCGGCGGCAGCGCGGTGACGCTGGCGGGCCGGCCGGAAGCGGAACGCCTGGTCCTGTGGCAGGGAGGAGGGAACTGCGAGCTGCTGCAGGTCGCCGACATTCCCTGCACCTTCGCCGGCCGCGCCGACTTCAACGTCGCCAACGCCATGGCCGCCGCCGCCATCGGCCTGGGGCTGGGGCTGCCGTCCGAGACCGTCGCCGCCGCGCTGCAGACGTTCGAGCCCAGCGTCGCCCTGTCCTCGGGCCGCTGCAATTTCGTCGAGGACATGGCTTTCCGCATTCTGGTCGACTATGCGCACAATCCCGACGGCATCGCCGCGCTGTGCCGGTTCGTCGCCACCGAATCCGTGCCGGGGCGGCGATGGCTGGTGCTGACGAGCTACGGCAACCGGCAGGATTCGCATTTCCGCAACGTCGCCGCCGAGGCGGCGGGGCATTTCGACCGCTATGTCTGCGCCACGGCCCAGCCGCGCCCGCGCACCGCCGAAGAGGTCAGCGCCCTGCTGGCCGATGGGCTGGCGTCGGCGGGCGTCGATCCCGCGACGGTGGCGCAGGCCGGATCGGAGGCGGCGGCGATCCGCTCGGTGCTGGGCCAGGCCGATCGCGGCGATCTGGTGGTGATCCTGTCCTCCAATGCCAGGCAGGCGAGAAAGCTGATCGAGGAGGCGCGCGCGGCGCGTCAGGCGGTGCGCGAATCCTGATAGTCGGCCGCCGCCGCGGCAAGCTTGGCACGGCCCGCCGCGGCCGCCGCGTCGCCCGCCAGCACCGCCTCGTAGAGCGCCTCGTAACGGTCGGCGACGACCTCGATGTCGAACTTGGCCATGACCTTGGCGCGGGCGGCGAGGCCCAGATTGTCGCCGGCGGCGATCCGCTCGAGGCACCAGACCAGCCCGTTCGCCAGATCTTCCGGCAGGAACGGCTTGGCCAGGTAGCCGTCGACGCCATGGCTGACGATGTCGCGCGGCCCGCCCGAGTTGAACGCCACCACCGGCGTGCCGCAGGCCATGGCCTCGATGATGGTCTTGCCGAACGCCTCCTGCAGCGAGGGCATCACGGCGACGTCGGCGCTGGCGTAGAGCTCGGCCAGGCGGCCGTTGTCGCCGACGTAGCCGACATAGCGGGTCTCGATGCCGCAATCGGGCACGTCGCCGTGCTGCAGGTCGCCGAACACCACCAGCAGCATGTTGCGCGTGCGCTCGCTGCGGCCCAGGATGCGCAGCGCGCCCAGCAGCTCGGCGAAGCCCTTGCGCGGATCGCGCGTGGCGTTGATGGCGCCGTAGACGGCCACCGGCCGATCGAGCGGCAGCTTCCATCGCTCTCGCGCCAGCGCCTTGGCGGTCGGGGCGAAGGTCGACACGTCGAGCCCGTTGGGAATGATCTCGCTGGGATAGCGGCCGAGAATGGAGCTGGCGGCGACGCACTCGCCGAGCCAGCGGCTGATCGGCACCAGCCACAGGTCGAGGCCGCGCCAGCTCTTCTCCTTGTGCCGCCACAGGACGCGGCTGAGGTCCTCGGCGTTGGAGGAGCGCAGTTGCGGGCAGGCGCCGCAGCCGTCGCGATAGCGTTCGCAGCCGGCGGTGTAGTGGCAGCCGCCGGTGAAGCTCCACATGTCGCGCAGCGTCCACACGATGGGGCGCGAGAAATGCTTCAGCGACGCGACCGGCAGATAGCCGGCGCCGACCCAGTGCAGGTGGATGATGTCGGGATCGACCGCCTCGATCAGGCGATCGAAGCGGCAGGGCAGCCAGCCCAGCGACCAGAACGACTCCTCGGTGCGGCGGTAGAAGCGCAGCGGCAAACTATCGAACTGCATGCGCAGCTTGGCTGCGAGCTGCGGCACGGCGCCGGGAACGAGGCGGACGGTATCGTCCGCGCTCGCCTTCGACGCGACCATCACGGTCGATTCGATGCCGCGGCGGCGCAGCGCCTCGTGCAGCCATTGCGATCCGCGGGCGGCGCCCGAGCCGATGTCGAAAGTGCTCAGATGGAGAACCTTCATCGCGGGACGGCCGGCATGGGAAGAGGGGACAAAGGCGGCTTGGATGCAAGACCACGACTCATCTGCGCGCTACTCCAGCTAACGGGTGTCCCAACGTCCCCCTTGCGGCCGCTACACTACGGGCGATCCCGCTTTCGTGAATAGTGAGCGAAGGTAGGGGGACGGCGATGTCCGCGAAAGATCACAGCGTTGCATGCCGCTGCGTTTGCTAAACATGCGGTGCCGCCCGGCATGAAGGCAATTGCGGCGCGACCGCGGCGGAATTTGGAAGTGACGCATGCAACTCGATCCCAGACCGTTCATCGGCCGGCTGCGCTGGATACGCGACTACCCGGCCTTCGCCGAATCGCCGACGCGGTTCGTCGCGCGCTCGCTGATGTTCACGTTGCGCGAGCAGGCGAGCTCCGGCGAGACGCTGGTCTTCAAGGCCTGCGGCGGAAGAACTTTCCGCACGCCGCGCAACAACGTCTCCTCCTTCATCGCCGCCGTGTTCGACGAACGCGACCTGAACATCGTCCGCTTCTGGCGGCGCGCCCTGCCGCGCGGCTCGGTGTTCTTCGACGTCGGCGCCAATATCGGACTCTATTCGGTGCCGGCCAGCATCCATCTCGGGCCGTCGGGCAGCGTCGTCGCCTTCGAGGCGCATCCGCTGCTGTGCCATTTCCTGGCCGAGAACCTGGCGCGCAACAGCCCGGGCAACGTCGCGATCGAGAACGTCGCCGTCGGCCAGTCTTCCGGCCGCGTCCGGCTGGCGTTCAACGCGCGCAATCCGGGCGAGACGCGCGTCGCGCTGGACGATGAGGCGGGCGAGGTCGTGCCGGTCGTGTCGCTGGACGAATACAGCGCGCGGCGCGGCCTGGCGCGCGTCGACTACATCAAGCTGGACGTCGAGGGCTACGAAACCATGGTGCTGCGCGGCGCCGCAGATCTGGTGCGGCGCAATCCGGACATCCTGTTGCAAACCGAATTCGAGCCGGCGCATCGAAGCCGCTACGGCGCCGCCGAGGAGCTGGCGGAGCTGCTGCTCGGCTGGGGCCTGATCCCCCATCGCATCGGCTGGCGCGACGGCAAACCCAGCCGGCTGCCGTCGCTGGCGGGATATGCCGGAGAGATCATTTGGTGCCGATGCCCGCTGGGTTGATGCTTTATTGATCATTGGTTCCGGTGCCCCGCTTGCGCTGTGACAATTGCGGGGTCGGGAACCGCTTCGTCGCCTCATCGTCGTACCGTAGTGGTTCTTTAGGATAACCGGGGTATCGGCGCTCGGTTTGTCCTTTACCTTTCTCCTTCGCTTATGCAGTATTTCGTCGGAGCGAACGACTAGGCTTCGCTTTTAGCCATTGACCGCGCGGCGGTAGTGGCCTTTTGGGGGAATTTGCTCGAACGCGCAGGGGGCGCGGCGGGCGCGATACAGGCGGTGGAGAATTCCGTCCGTTTGAACCCGAAGGCGCGATCGATGGTGTCTGATGTTCATGCCGCTATGGAAACTGGCTGTCGCTGCAGGGCTCGCGCTTTCCCTGGGTGGCTGCGGCGTGACCGAAGAATCCAATTCCGTCTCGACCGAGACTTCCGCGGCGTCGCAGAAGAACGTCGCCGCCAAACCGCCGCCCAAGCGGCCGCCGGCGGTCGCCAAGAAGCCGCGCGCCGCCACTGCGGCGGGGGCCGCGACCGACGACAAGAACCAGGAGGGCGCCAAGCCTTCCGACCCGACCAAGGAGGAAAACGAATCCCGAGCTGAGGCTGCAACCCCGAACCTGGTGGGTCTGGAACAGGCGCAAGTCGCCAGGATCCTGGGGCCACCAATGGCCGAAACCGAAAGAGCACCTGGGAAGGTGTGGCGGTACTGGAACTCGCGATGTGTGCTCGATGTTTCCATGTATCTCGATATCCAGTCGCGCGCTTACCGGGTCTTATCCTATGAGGTGACGAACCATGACAACTCAGCAGGGGGAAGGAGCGCCTGCATGGCAGAGCTCCCAAAGTCAAACCTTCAGCCGGCGTCCTACGATCGACGCTGATACCAAGATCGCGCTGCTGGACGACGACAATGCCTACCTCGCTCAGTTGAGCGACGGCCTGGGCGAGCACGGCTTCGGCGTGGTCACCTTCAACAACGGGCCGGCATTGCTCGAGTACTTCGACGAAGGCGGCAAGGCCGACTGCATGGTGCTGGACTGGCGCCTGGACCGCGGCTCGGGACTGGACGTGCTGATGCGGGCGCGCCGGCGCGGCTTCACGACGCCGGCCGTCTTCTTCACCGGCCTGCCGGCCACCGACTACGAAACCGTGGCGCTCGACAGCGGCGCGGCCGACTTCGTCGACAAGTCGCGCGGGGTCGACATTCTCGCCCGCCGCATCCGGCTCATCATCGAGTCGGGCAAGAGCCCGGACGGCAGCGCGGTCGAGGAGGAGGTGCGGGTCGGCCGCCTGCGCCTGCGGCCGCAGGTCTGCCGCGCCTACTGGGACGGCACCGACGTCAACCTGACGGTGACCGAGTTCCGCATCGTCATGGCGCTGGGCTCGAGCGCGGGCGAATACGTCAGCTACCGCGCAATATACGATTGCGTGCACAGCGCCGGATTCATCGCCGGCAGCGGAGAGGATGGCTATCGCACCAACGTGCGATCGTCCATGAAGCGAATCCGCAACAAGTTCCGGGCGATCGACGATGCCTTCAACGAGATTGAAAACTTCCCCGCCTTTGGCTATCGCTGGAGCGGAAGCCCATCGGGAAGCCGCCGGCAATAGGCTCTGGCTGAAACGGCTGGGAGCGTCGCTCAAGCTCAAGGGAGCGGCGCTCCTCATCATCTTCGTCGCCTTGCCGGTGGCGCTCTACAGCCAGTTCGAGACGGCCGAGCAGCAGCGCAAGGAACTGATCGTTCGCGGCATCCAGCACCGCAACGTGCTGATCAGCGAAATCCTGCGGCCGGTGCTGCAGGACATCGCGCCGCGCGACTTCACCCAGCTCAACGAGCGGCTGGAGCGGTTCGCCGGCG
Organism: Reyranellaceae bacterium; assembly: GCA_050181585.1. GTDB lineage: Bacteria > Pseudomonadota > Alphaproteobacteria > Reyranellales > JAQSWP01 > JAQSWP01. Next base: position 91,868 of record JBFXDA010000011.1, on the reverse strand, counting down.
GCGCCACCATCCTCAAGCTGCTGTTCCGCCCCGCCAATGCCGGCCACGAGAACGCCTTCCTGTACGTGGCGGCCGCGCCAGCGGCGACCTCGCCGCAGCCCGAAGCCGAACTGGCGCGGCTGGAGGAGCTGGGCGTGCTGGAGCGGCTGCGCCAGACCTGCGCCGACGGCACGGTGGTCGATCTCAGCCGGCGCTCGATCAACAACGAAGAGGTGCTGACCTCGGTGGTGCCGATCATGTCGCCGGGCGGCTGCTGGGTGCTGATCTCGGCCCAGCCCACGGCCGCCTTCCTCAACATGTCGATCGACAAGCCCTACTGGCGCACGCCGGAAATGCAGGCGGCCGGCATTTTCTATTTCGCCGCCCTGATCGTGGGGCTGCTGATCGTCGGCAGCATGTGGCAGAGCCTCAACCGCTTCCGCCGCGTGGCGCGCGAGATACGCCATGGCCGCGATCCGCGGCGGCAATTCTCCGAGCGCAACGCCGTGCCCGAATTGGCGCCGGTGGCGGCCGATCTCGACAGCCTGGTCGAGGATCTGCGCCGCACGGCCGAGGACATCCGCCTCAACGCCGAGGAGAACGCCCACACGCTGAAAGGCCACGTGTCGTCGATCGACATGGCGCTGCCGGCCCTGCGCCAGGTCGTCCCCGAGACCGAGCAGAAAGCGGCGCGCTCGCTGCAGATCATCAAGTCCTCGCTGGAGCGCCTGCAGGCGCAGATCAGCACCTCGCTGCGCCTCGATTTCACCAAGGCCAGCCTGCTCGAAGCGCCGCGCCGGCGGGTCGAACTCACCTCGGTCGTGGCCGAATTGCTGCTGTACTATCGCGACCTGGCGGCCGAGAAGAACATCGCCCTGGTGCGCAAGCTCGACGAGCATGCGTTCGCCACCGGCGCGGAAGGAGCGATCGAGGTGTCGCTGGAATGCGTGCTCGACAACGCGCTGAGCTTCGCGCCGCCGGGCAGCACGATCTCCGTCACGCTGAAGAAGCGGGAAGCCGACATCATGTTGCGGATCGATGACGAAGGGCCGGGGGTGGAGCCGGGGCTGATCGGCCGCATCTTCGAGCGCTCGGTGTCGTCGCGGCCCGCCGGCCATGCCGCGTCGGCCGACAATTGCCATGCCGGACTGGGGCTTTGGATCGCGCGGCAGAACGTGCAGAGCATGGGGGGCAGCATCGCGGCCAGGAACCGGATCGGCGGCGGCCTCAGCGTCGAGATCCTGCTGCCGTTGACGGACTGAGACCACAGTTTGATCACTGTGTGAGGCATCGGCGCTTCGCCACAATCCGCTCGAGGTTGGGTTGTAGCGAGGTACGAGTATGGATACCGGATACGCGCCAGGGCTCGCCAACGGTTCGGCCGTTCAGGCGCCAAGCTACAAGATACATCCTGTCATTCTGGCCGGCGGCTCGGGCACGCGGCTGTGGCCGCTGTCGCGCGCCGTCTATCCGAAGCAGCTCCTGCCGCTGACTTCCGACCGCACCCTGCTGCAGGAGACCGCGCAACGCAATCGCGCCGATATCGGCTTCGACGCGCCGCTGCTGGTGTGCAACGAGGAGCATCGCTTCCTCATCCAGGAGCAGTTGCGCGAGATCGGCATGGAGCCGCAGCAGATCATCCTGGAGCCGCAGGGCCGCAACACCGGCCCGGCGATCACCGCCGCGGCGCTGGCGCTGGCGGAACGGGAGCCGGAAGCGATCATGCTGGTGCAGCCGGCCGATCACCGCATCGGCTCGGCCGAGCAGTACCATGCCGCCATCCGCGCCGGGCTGCCGGCGGCGATGGTCGGCAACATGGTGACCTTCGGCATCGCGCCCAGCCGGCCCGAGACCGGCTACGGCTACATCAAGGGCGGCGCGGCGCTCGACGCGGTCGGCCGGGCGCGCCATGTCGACCGCTTCGTCGAGAAGCCGGACGAGGCGACGGCGCGGCGGTTCGTCGACAGCGGCGCCTATTACTGGAACAGCGGCATCTTCCTCTTCTCGGTGCGCCACTATCTGGAGGAGCTGGAGCAGCTCAACCCGGCGATGCTGGAGGCCTGCCGCCGCGCGGTCGTCGGCGGATCGCCCGATCTGGGCTTCTTCCGCCTGCAAGCCGCCGCCTTCGCCGAGGCGCCCTCGCTGTCGGTCGACCGCACGGTGATGGAGCTGACCGGCCGCGCCGTCGTCGTGCCGGTCGACATGGAGTGGAGCGATCTCGGCTCCTGGCATGCCCTGCACCAGGCCAATGCCTGCGACGAGGCCGGCAATGTCTGCGTCGGCGACGTGATCGCCCAGGACGTCACCAACTCCTACCTGCGCAGCGACGACAAGCTGATCGCGGTGATCGGCGTCGACAACCTGGTGGTGGTCTCCACCGACGATGCGGTCCTGGTGGCGGCCGCGAGCCATGCCGACAAGGTCGGCGCCGTCGTCGAGCGCCTGCGCGAGAGCAACCGGCCCGAACGGCTGCAGCACCGCACCATCCATCGCCCCTGGGGCTATTACCGCTCGGTCGACATGGGCGAGCGCTTCCAGGTCAAGCGGCTGATGGTCAAGCCCGGCGCGCGGCTGAGCCTGCAGAAGCATTTCCATCGCGCCGAGCACTGGGTCGTGGTTTGCGGCACGGCGCTGGTGCAGCGCGGCGACGACGTCATGCTGGTCAGCGAAAACGAATCGGTCCACATACCGATCGGCACGCCGCACCGGCTGGAGAATCCCGGCAAAGTGCCGCTGCACCTGATCGAGGTGCAGTCGGGCGCCTATCTCGGCGAGGACGATATCGTGCGGCTGGCGGACAATTATGGCCGCACGTGAGGCTGCGGGCACGCTGCTGGTCACCGGGGGTGCGGGCTATATCGGCAGCCATGTCTGCAAGGCCGCCGCGATCGCCGGCTACTTGCCGGTTACCTTCGACAGCCTGGCCGGCGGCCATCGCCATGCCGTGCGCTGGGGGCCGCTGGAGGTGGGCGATCTGCGCGACGGCCCGCGCATCCGCGCCGCCCTGGAGCGCTGGCGGCCGGCGGCCGTCGTTCATCTGGCGGGCCTGATCGACACCGCCGAATCGGTTGCCGATCCGGGCCGCTACTACCTGCACAACGTCGTCGCCTCGATGACCCTGCTCGATGCCATGCGGCAGGCCGGCGTCGCGTCCCTGATCTTCTCCTCCAGCGCCGCCGTCTACGGCGAGCCGGCCTATGCGCCCATCGACGAGGCGCATCCATGCGCGCCGCTGTCGCCCTATGGCGCCTCCAAGATGATGGTCGAACGCATCCTGCGCGACTATGCCGGTCCCTACGGGGTGACGTCCGTGGCGCTACGGTACTTCAATGCCGCCGGGGCGGATCCGGACGGCGAGATCGGCGAGGCGCACCCGACCGAGACCCATCTCGTCCCGCTGGTCCTGGAGGCGCTGGCCGGCCGGCGCAAGAGCATCTCGGTGCACGGCACCGACTACGACACCCGCGACGGTACCTGCGTACGGGACTACATCCATGTCGGCGATCTGGCGGACGCCCATGTGCTGGCCGTCAAATTCCTGGAAGAACAGCAGCAGAAGGGGGCCCATGCCTTCAATCTGGGCAGCGGCGAGGGCGCCACGGTGCGGGAAATCATCGAAGCGGCGGGACGGCTGGCCAATCGCCCGGTACCGGTCACGTTCGGCGCGCGCCGGCCGGGCGATCCGGCAGTGCTGCTGGCCAATCCCCGGCGAGCCCAGCGCCAGCTCGGTTGGAAACCGGTGCGTTCCGACGTGGAAACGATCATCGCTACCGCCTGGGCCTGGCACAGAAAGGCGTGGTGCATCAACGCGGCGTGAAATAAAATATCCCCGTTGCGAATTGGGGAGCCGCGCCAGTCAGTGACAGTGACAATGAAAGCCTTCTTGCCGGCGCTGGCCGTTGCTGCGGCCGTCGTCCCCGCCCTGGCGCAGCAGCCGCCCGGGCAGCAAACCCCCAGCGGGCAGAATGCCCCCCTCGAGCGGCGCGACATTCCTCCCGACGAGGTGCCGCGCGGGGAGACCGTCATGGGCCGGCCGCGGCCCGACTACGACCCGCTCGGCGTCAGGCTCGGCGGTTTCCTGCTCTATCCGGCTTTCGCGGTCCGCCAGCTCTTCACCAGCAACGTCTACGCCACCGACAGCGGCACGGTGAGCGATTTCATCACCGTGGCCGAGCCGTCGCTCGACCTGCGCTCGAACTGGAACAACCATTCGCTGAGCTTCCACGCCGATGCCGCGATCGGGCGCTATTGGGACGAGACGTCGGAGAACTACAACGACTTCAACGTCTCGACCGCCGGGCGGCTGGACGTCACCAGCATGACGCAGGTCTTCGCCGGCGCCGGCTATCGCTACCTGCACGAGGAGCGCAGCTCGCCCGACGACGCCGGCGGCCGCGAGCCGACGCGATACTCGATCGCCTCGGCCGGGCTGGGCGTGCAGCAGCGGTTCAACCGCCTGGTGTTTCGCGTCGACGGCAATTTCGACCGCTACAAGTATCGCGACACGCCCGCCGTCGGCGGCGGCGACATCGACCAGAGCGACCGCGACCGCAACGAGACGACGCTGCGGCTGCGCGGCGGCTACGAGTTCACGCCCCTGCGCGAGCTCTATTTCCTCGCCAGCGTCAACCGGCGCAACTACGACGATGCGCGCGACAATGCCGGCTTCGATCGCGACTCGCGCGGGTTCGAACTGGCGGCGGGCCTGCGCTACGACCTGTCGGGCGTGACTTTCCTCGATTTCTACCTGGGATACAGCCAGCAGAACTACGAGGACGGAAGCCTGAAGACCGCGCGCGGCCCCTCCGGCGGCCTCAGCCTGATCTGGAACGTCACCCGGCTGACCACCGTCACCGGCAAGGTCTCGCGCGAGATCGAGGAAACGACGCTGACCAACGCTTCCTCCTACTTCTCGACCAAGGCCGAGCTGCGGGTCGATCACGAGCTGCTGCGCAACGCCATCCTGAGCGGCTTCGCGGCCTATCAGCGGGACAATTACAAAGGCATCGACCGGGACGACAACGGCTACCTGCTGGGTGTCAGCGGCCGCTACCTGTTCGACCGCCATTTCTCCGCCGAGGCCGGCTACACCTTCCGCGCCCGCAACAGCAACGCGCCGAACACCGACTACAACGAGAACCTGATCATGCTGCGGCTGGTCGGCCGCCTGTAAGGGGCCGGCGCGTGGCGCGGGCACTTTTCTAATCCCTTCGTAGGCCTCTAAAGGTCACAACAGCTTCGTCTCCCGCCCGGCTACAACAGGCTCGGGAAACCGCGGGATCGAGCGGGTGCGATCGCCTCCAAGCGACTCCCCGCCGCCGCGCAAGACGGGAGAATGGCGATGCCGATCGGAAACATCATCAGCCGAGTTCGCGGCCGCGTCCTGCGGCTGGTCGGGGCGGCCTGCCTGGCGGCGACCGCGGCAGCCTGCGGCGACAGCCAGTTGTCGCAGCCCTTGCAGTACTCCGGTGCCGATGCCGAGACCTGGCTGGCGGGAACCGAGGAGTACCGCCTGGCGTCCGGCGACCGGCTGCGCATCACCGTGTTCGGCCAGCCCGAGATGTCGCGCGAGTACCAGATCGACGGCGCCGGCCGGCTGGCCTTCCCGCTGGTCGGCACCTTCAACGCCCGCGGCATGACGCCGGGCGCGCTGGAGGAGGCGCTGGTCGACAAGCTCGATCCCAACTACGTCCGCAACGCCGCCGTCAGCGTCGAGCTGCTGACCTTCCGGCCGTTCTACATCGTCGGCGAGGTCAAGGTCCCGGGCAGCTATTCCTACGTTCCCGGCATGACGGTGCTGAACGCGGTCGCGATCGGCGGCGGCTATACCTATCGCGCGCGCGAGAACAACTTCATCGTGCGCCGGCCGTCGGGCGAGGGGCGGGTGACGCAGCTTGCCGCCACCGCCGACACGCCGCTGTTGCCCGGCGACATCGTCACCGTGCGCGAGCGATATTTCTGATGCGCCTCATTCCCGCCAGCGGCGCGGCGCAACCGGTTGTCTACGGCCAGCCGCCGCAGGAAATCACCCGTCTCTACGCACCGCAGCCGGAGACGGAAAGCTTCGCGGAGACGCTGCAGAAACTGTGGCGCCACCGCGGGCTGATCGTGGTGGTGACGCTGGCGTTCGCCGGCATCGCCGTCGCCGTGGCCAAGCTGACGCCGACCTACTACGCGGCCGAATCCCGAGTGCTGGTCGGCGTGCCGCCGCTGAAGGTTCTCGACATCCAGTCGATCCTGTCGGACCAGAATCCCGACGCCGATCGCATCCAGAACGAAGCCTATGTCCTGCAGTCGCGCGAGCTGGCCGCCGCGGTCGCCGCCAGGCACCGCCTGGCCGCGGTGCCCGAATTCAATCCGTTCCTCGACGACCCCGAGCCCTCCTGGTGGAACCGGAACGTGCGCCGCCCGCTGGCCGCGCTGCTGAAGTCGGAGCCGGCGCCGGCGCCGAGTTCGGACGAGGTGCAGCGCGCCGTGATCGACGCGCTGCTGGCGCAGACCGACGTGGCGCAGCTCGGCCGCTCGCACGTGCTGGGCATCAAGGTCCGTTCGCAGGATCCCGAACGCTCGGCCGCCCTGGGCAATTCTTTCGCGGAGGAATACCTCAACCAGCAGCGCCAGGAGAAGGTCCAGGCCAGCGACGAGGCCGACCGCTTCCTGACCACGCGCATCGAGGAGCTGCGCCAGCAGGTGGCGAAATCCGACCAGGCGGTTGAGGACTACCGGCGCAAGCACGGCCTGTTCAAGGGGGCCAGCGCCGGCATCACCTCGCAGCAGCTCACGGAACTGAACACCCAGCTGATCGCGGCCCAGACCGCCAAGGCCGAGGCCGATTCGCGCCTGCTCGAGGCGCAGAGCCTGGGCGGCAAGCTGGCCGACGCCAACGCCGTGCCCGAGGTCCTGAAATCGCCGCTGATCCAGACGCTGAAGGCGCAGGCGGCCATGGCGGAGCAGAAGCTGGCCGACGTGACCTCGCGGCTGGGTCCGCGCCATCCGCAGCGCCGGGCGGCGCAGGCGGAAGTGGCCGACGTGCGCGGCAAGATCGGCGCCGAAGTGTCGCGCACCGTGGAAGGGCTGCGGCGCGAGGCCAAGGCGGCCAATGCCCGCTACGAGGACATCAAGGCCTCGTTCGAACGGCTGAAGGTGACGATGGGCGGCGTCAACGAACAGCAGATCACCTTGGATGCGCTGGAGCGCGACGCCAACGTCAATCGCCACCTGCTGGAGCAGATGCTGGGCCGCGCCAAGGAAGTCGTCGGCCAGCAGCAGTTGCAGCGCCCCAACGCCAAGCTGATCTCGCGCGCCGACGTGCCCAGTTCGCCGGCGTTCCCGCCCAAGCCGCTGATCGTGCTGTTCGGCGCCCTCGCCGGCGCCCTGCTGGCCTGCATCTGGGCGCTGCTGCGCGAGAGCATGGACCGCACCTTCCGGCGCAGCCGGCAACTGGAAGCGGCGACCGGGCTGCCGGTGCTGGCCGTGGTGCCGCAGGTCAAGGATCGCATGGGCCCCTTGCAGCACGTGCTGCGCAAGCCGATCTCGCCCTATACCGAATCGCTGCGCAAGCTGCACACGGCGCTCGAGCTGTCCGAGGCGGCCTATTCGCCGCGGCTGATCATGTTCTGCTCCGCCGTGCCGGACGAGGGCAAATCGGTTATCGTCGGCTCGCTGGGCCGCATGCTGGCCGCCCATGGCCGGCGCGTCCTGCTGATCGACTGCGACTGGCGGCGGCCGGCGCTGCATTCGCTGTTCCGCATCCCCAACGAAGGCGGGCTGGCGGCCGTGCTGGACGAGCATGCCGACCAGTCGAGCCGGCTGATCCGCACCGACCCGCTGTCGGGCGTCGACATCCTCACCACCGGCGAAGTCTCGCCCGCCGGCGTGCGCATGCTCACCAGCGAGCGTTTCCGCGCCATTCTGCAGGGCCTGGCCGACGACTACGATTTCGTCCTGCTCGACACGCCGCCGGTCCTGATCGGCGCCGAGGTGCTGAGCATCGCCCGCATGGTCGACAAGGTGGCGTTCATCTCGCGCTGGGGCAGCACGCCGCGGCAGGCGTCGCTGGAGGCGCTGAAGCAACTGCTCGAGGCCGGCGCCGACGTCGCCGGCACGGTGCTGTCGCGCGTCGACACCAGAGGCTTCAGCCGCTATGCCGGCGTGCCCATGTCCTACCAGTACAGCCGGCCGCTGCTGACGCGGATAGGCTAGTGTCGATGGCGCGAGCCGAACGGGTTCTTTTTCTCACCCAGTACTACGCGCCCGAGCGGATCGGCTCGGCGCCCTATTGCGTCGATCTGGCGCGCTGGCTGGTCGAGGCCGGCTTCGCGGTCGAGGTCGCGACCGGCCAGCCGCATTATCCCGATCCCGCGCTCTACGCCGCCCATCGCCAGGCCCGGCCCGCCACCGAGCAGGACGGCGGCGTGCGCATCCGTCGCCTCAAGGCCGACGGTCCGGCCGGCCGCTCGGTGCGGGCGCGCATCGTCTCGGAGCTGGGATTCCTCATGCGCGGCCTGCTGGCGCTGCTGAGCGGCCGCCTGCGGCGCAGCAGCCTGGTGCTGTCGCTGTCGCCCTCGATCTTCTGCGTCGCCCTGGGCATCGCCGCCCGCCGGCGCGGCGGCCGGCACGTGACGCTGATCCACGACATCCAGTCGGGGCTGGCCGGTGGGCTGGGCATGGTGCGCAGCAAGCTGGTGCTGCGCGCCATGCGCGCCATCGAGCGTTTCGTGCTGAACCGCGTCGACGGCATCGCGGTGCTGACGCCCGAGATGGCGGCCAGCCTGCGCGCGCTGGGGGTCTTCACCCGCATCGAGGTGGTGCCGCTCTGGGTCGACACCGAAGCCATCGTGCCGCTGCCGGAGGCTTCGCCGCCGGCGGTACTCTACAGCGGCAATCTCGGCCGCAAGCAGGGTCTGGAGCAGATCGTCGCCCTGGCGCGCGAATTGCAGCAGCGCGCCCCCGCCGTGACGGTGATCGTGCGCGGCAGCGGCAACCAGGCCGCCACCCTGCGCCAGGCGATCGCCGCCGCGGACGTTGGCAACATTCGCATCGAGGCGCTGCTGCCCGAGTCCGAGCTCAATCGCGGCCTGGCCGAAGGGGCGGTGCACCTGGTGCCGCAGAATCCGCAGGCGGCCGATTTCGCCATGCCGTCCAAGACCTTCAACATCATGGCGGCGGGCCGCGCCTTCGTCGCCACGGCCGGGCCGGGCAGCGCGCTGTGGCGCGTCCAGCGCGAGACCGGCGCGTTCCTGTGCGTGCCGCCGGACGACCCTGCCGCCTTCGCCAACGCCGTGCTGGAGCTGCTGCACGATCCAGCGCTACGGCAACGGCTGGGGGCGGCGGGCCGGGCGCATGTCGAGGCCCATCACAGCCGCCAGCGCGTGCTGCCGCAGTTCCTGCGGCTGCTGGAAGGCGTCAGCGAGCCGGCCGATCTCGGTGCGGGGATCGTGGTGCTGGAGCCCTCGCACGAGGGCCACCCGCAGGAATGGCTGGCGCATATCGTGCGCTTCGCGCTGGCCGACCGGCTGTCGGAGCCGCTGCGGCTGGTGGTGGCGCCGCAGCTTCATGCCGAGCTGGCGGCGCTGGTGCCCGAGGATGCCGGCGACCGCATCGAGATCGCCGCCCTGAGCGCGCAGGAACAGCGCTTCTGCCTGCACAAATGGCTGGTGGTCAGCGGCTTTGCCCGCTGGTGGATCATGCGCCGCTATTTGCGCCGCTATGGCGCCAGGCGCGGCCATTTCCTGGCGCTGGACCATCTCTCGCTGCCGCTGGCGCTGGGGCTGGGGGCCAACGGCAAGCTGCTCGACGGCATCCTGTTCCGGCCTTCGGTCCATTACCAGCAGATCGGGCCCTATTCGCCCGACTGGCGGGAGCGGGTGCGCGACCTGCGCAAATCGGTGCTGTACCGGCTGATGCTGCTCAACCGCTCGGTCGAATCGGTGCTGACGCTCGACCCGTTCTTCGCCCGCTACGCGCTGAGCAGCTACCGCGGCGGCGCCAAGGTGCGCACCGTGCCCGATCCCGCGCAACAGCCGCCGGCGGCGTTCGAGGGCGCGCCGGCGCGGGCCGGAGAAAACGGGCGGGTCCGCTTCCTGATGTTCGGCTACCTGGCGGAGCGCAAGGGCATCCTGGCGCTGCTGGCCGCCATCGCCTTCCTGCCGCCGGCCGTGGCGTCGCGGCTTTCCCTGGTGATCGCCGGCAGCGTCGATCCCGAGATTCGCGACCGCCTGCGCCATGCCGTCAGCGACCTGCAGGTGCTGCAGCCGACCGTCAGGCTGACCGTCATGGAGCGGCGGCTGTCGGATGCCGAGCTGAAGGGCGAGGTCGAGCGTTGCGATGTGGTACTGGCGCCTTATCAGCGCTTCGTCGGCTCCAGTGGCGTGCTGATCTGGGCGGCCAGCGCGGGCAAGCCGGTGCTGACGCAGAATTACGGTTTGTTGCACCGGCTGGCCCAGGATTACCGCCTGGGCCTGACCGCCGACACCTCGGACGCCAAGCAACTGGCCGAGGCCATCGAGCGGCTGATCGTCGAAGGCCCGGAACGGCATTTCGATGCCGCCCTGGCGCGCACCTTCATCCGCGAGCGCTCGCCCCATTCCTTCGCCGCCGGGATTCTCAAAAGCGTCTGAGAGGCGGCTCAGCTTGGTCACAGGACCTGACCTGTTTCCTGTGTGTTAATCGGATTGCTGCTGCGTCTGTACTTGCAGCGGCGCGGCCTTCAGCCATCAACCGCGAAGGAGGCGCATGAGTATCGCAACCGATATCGGCGACGCGCTCGCCGGCTATGTCCGTCCCCGAGCCAGAAACCGCAAATCCGCCGCCGTCCTGCCGCGCGACGACCGCCGCGGGCGCCTCGCCACCCGCCGCACCAGCGTCGCCATCGTCGGCGTCGGACCGCTGTCGCGGCAGGTCGTCTGGCGCTGCCTGCAGCAGTCGAGCCGCGGCCTGGAAATCCTGGGGCTGTTCGCCGACGGCGAGGAAACCCAGGCGCCGGGCTATTGCCTGGGCTGTCCGGCCGGCGGCAGCCTGGACAACCTGCTGGCCCTGGCGCAGACGCGCGAGATCGACGCCATCGTCCTGGCGATCCCGGCCACGGCGCGGCGGCGGATCGAGAACGTGGTGGCGCAGTTGCGGCGCATCGCCGTCGACGTCTATCTCTACAGCGACGATGCCGACGAAACGCCGCCGGCCGACACCGCGCTGGCCCGTCTTCCGGTCCGGCTGCTGGAGCGGCGCCCGCTCGGCCGGCGCGAGGTGCTGCTGAAGGCGGTCGAGGACCGCGTCCTGGCGGCGGGAATCCTGCTCGCCATTTCGCCGCTGCTGCTGGCCATCGCCCTCCTGATCCGGCTCGACAGCCCGGGCCCGGTCATCTTCCGGCAGAAGCGCTACGGCCTGAACAACCGGTTGATCGAGATCTGGAAGTTCCGCACGCTGCATGTCTGCCAGTCGGACACCAACGCCGAGCAGCTCGTCACGCGCAACGACAGCCGGGTGACGCGGGTCGGCGCCTTCCTGCGCCGCACCAGCCTCGACGAGCTGCCGCAGTTCTTCAACGTGCTGCGCGGCGAGATGTCGGTGGTCGGCCCGCGCCCGCATGCGCTGGCCGCCAAGGCCGGCGTGCTGCAATACGACGAGATCGTGCGCGACTACGCCACCCGCCATCGCGTCAAGCCGGGCATCACCGGCTGGGCGCAGATCAACGGCTGGCGCGGCGAGACCAGCACGCCGGAGCAGATCGAGCAGCGCGTGGCGCACGATTTCCACTACATCGACAACTGGTCGCTTCTGCTCGATCTGAAGATCGTGCTGCGCACGATCACGGGTGGTTTCGGCGGCCGCCAGGCCTACTGAGCGCTGCCCATGCGCTGCCTGTGGCTGACGCTGATCGATCCCGAGCCGCGCCATAACGGGCAGCTCGTCTATTCCGGCGGGCTGATCGGCGGCGCGGCCGAAGCGGGCATGGAAGTGCATGTCGTGGGACACGCCCGGCCGGGCCGCTCGCGGCCCCTGGGCGAAGGCGCCGACAATTGCGTGTGGTGGCTGGCCGGCGGCGAGCTGCGCTCGCGCGCCGCCAGCTTCGCCTCCGCGCTGCCGCACATGGCCAGCCGCGCCCGATCGCGGGCGCTCGACCGCATCCTGCGGCAGCGCCTGGAAGAAGAGCACTGGGACGCCATCGTGTTCGACGGCATCTCCGCCGGCTGGGCGCTGGATGCGGTGCAGCGGCGCTACCGCGGCGCGGCGGCGCGGCCGAAGATCGTCTACGTTTCGCACAATCACGAGTGCAGCGTTCGCGACGAGGTGGCGCGCAACCATCCGGTGCGCCCGCTGCGCGCCGCGCTGCGCCTCGATACGATGAAAGTGGCGGCGCTGGAGCGCCGCCTGACCGGCTATGCCGACCTGACCACCGCCATCACGGCGGAGGACCGGGAGCTGTATCTCGCGGATCGGCCCGACCTGCAGGTCGCGGTCCTGCCGCCGGGCTATGCGGGGCCGCGCATCGAGCATCGCCTGATCGACCGCACCCTGCCGCGCCGTGCGGTGATCGTGGGCAGCTTCGAATGGATCGCCAAGCAGCTCAACCTGTCGGAGTTCATCGCCATCGCCGACCCGCTGTTCGCCGCCGCCGGCGCCCAGCTCCAGGTGGTGGGCAAGGGCGATCCGGCCTTCATCCAGCGCATGCGCCGCGACGTGCTGGCCACCGAGTTCACCGGCACGGTCAAGGACATCTTCGCCTTCATGCGCCAGTCGCGCCTGGCGCTGGTGCCCGAGCGCCATGGCGGCGGCTTCAAGCTCAAGGTGCTTGACTACGTCTTCGGCCGCATGCCGATCCTGGCGATCGGCGGCTCCGTCGCGGGCATGCCGCTGACCGACCGCCAGAGCATCCTCTATTTTCGCGATCCCCTGGCGCTGGCGCGCGGCGTTCTGCGGGTGATCGACGATTTCGAGCAGCTCAACCGGATCCACAACAGCGCCTTCGATACCTGCCGCGACCGCTTCCACTGGCGCCGCCGCGGCGAGGAGTTGCGCGAGCTGGTGCTGGCGGCCTGAATGACGGGCGGGACCGAGCGCACCATCACCTGGGTCGACTACGGGCTGGTCTTCCTGGTCTGCCTGGGCATCTACCTGGAAGTGGCGGTCTATCTGTCGCCGACCGTACCGATTCCCTCCGTGCTGGCCGGCGCCGCCGGCCTGGTGCTGATGTGGCGCCGGCGGGACGATTTCACCGCGCGCCAGCTCGCCGCCTTCATGGGCGTGCTGCTGGTCCTGGCGGTATCGTGCATTGCCGCGCCCGACTGGCGCTACCTGCCCAAGCGGACCACCGGGCTGGTCCAGATCGCCTATTCCCTGGTCATCGCGTTTGCGCTGTTCCTGACGCTGGCGCGGGCGGAACGGCGGGTGATCGCCGGGCTGTTCCTGGCGATCAGCCTGGCGATCCTGATCGGGGCGCGGCTCGAGGAAATCCCCGCCGTGCGCGCCATCAGCGACGGCGCGCGCCATGTCCTCTACCGCTCCGGCATCTACGAATCCGATCTGCGCGACCTGATCTTCTACGGCAAGGTGCGGCCGAAATTCTTCACCTCCGAGCCCTCGGCGGTGACCTTCGCGTTCTCGCTCTTCTCGCTCGCCTGGTTCCTGGCCAGCGACAGCCGGTACCGGCTGCTCGTCTTCGCCGGCCTGGTGGCCGCCAGCCAGCTCATCATCCCGGGTCCGACGACCCTGATCGGCGGGGTGGCCGGCGGCCTGGCCTATTTCCTGCTGCCGTCGCGTCCGGGCGAGCGCAAGGTCAACCGGCCGCTGCTGGTGGTGGTGGCGGGGCTGGCGATCGTCGCGCTGGCCATCGCGGCCAGCCATCTCTATGCCGAGCGGATCGATTCGATCCTGACCGGCCGCGATCCCAGCTTCTTCTATCGCGTCATCGGCCCGGCGCTGCTGGCCCTGGAAGTCGTGGTCGAGCACCCGCTCACCGGCGTCGGCCTGACGTCGGAGGACTTCGCCGCCGACCTGGCCATGAACGTCTTCGTGCAGTCGCCGAACTACTCGTCGAGCTGGCGCTTCGACAAGTTCTCCAGCGTCCTCACCAATTACTTCTGGCTGCACTGGATCTATCTCGGCCCGGTGTTCGGCGTGCTGATGGTCGCCGCCGTCACCCTGTGGCTGCGCAGCCTCGGGGTCGCCGCACTGGCCTATTGCTGGATCGTCTGGGTGCTGTTCGGCCAGGCTTCCGGCGCCTATGTGGGCCCCAAGACCTGGATCGTGATGATGCTGGTGGCGGGGCTGGTCCACACCATGCGCCGCCCGGTTCGCGCCACCGCGCCGGCGCCGTTCGCGGCCGCGCCGGTGATGAGCGAAAGCGGGCTGGTGCAGTTGCCGTATTACCGCAACCGGCGGCACGCATGAGGCGGCGCGACGCGCTCGCCTTGGCCGGGCTCGGCGGCATGCTGGGCGGCGCGCTGGCCGGCATGCCCAAGGCGATGGCGCAGAGCGCGCCGCCGGCCGGCGGCCGCACCCTGTCGCTGGCCAGTTTCGGCGCCAAGGGCGATGGCGCCAGCGACGATGCGCCGGCGCTGCAACGCGCCCTGGACGAAACCTTCAAGGCCAATGACGGCACTTTCCTGACGATCCCGCCCGGCATCTATCGCGTCGACCGGCCGCTGCGCCTCTCCCCGCCGCAGCACATGACGCGCTCGGCCGGCATCCTGGCCCATGGCGCGCGGCTGCACTCCACCATCGCCGATGGCGGCACCGTGCTGGAAGTGGCGAGCCGCAGCACCTTCCGCTTCCTGCAGATCCACGGGCTGGAGATCCGCGGCAACGGCAAGGAAGGGGCGGGGCTGGTGCTGGAATGCCAGGAAGGCGGCAAGTACCTGTACAATTTCTCCCTGCGCGACGTGGTGGTGCAGGGCTGCGGCGGCGACGGCTGCCGCCTGCTGGGCAACGTCTTCGAGGGCCAGCTCTACAATTGCTACATGCGCAACAACAAAGGCAACGGCATCACTTTCGGCCACGGCAACCGCTCCGGCATCCTGTCGGCCATCCACGTCATGGCCAGCGTCTTCGGCGAGAACGGCCAGGACGGCGGCGCGATGGTCAACAACTGCTACGACGTCGGCTTCCACGGCTGCTATTTCCTGCTCAACGGCCGCTATGGGCTGGCGGCGTCGAACGGCTGCACCTTGCTGTCGCATTGCGGCTTCGAGAACAACCACCAGGCGGCGGCCGATTTCCGCGGCGGCGGGGCGGGGCTGAAGCTGAACAATTTCGGCACGCTGATCGGCTGCACCGCCTATTCCCGGTTCAAGCAGCAGGCGCTGCTCGACGGCTTCGTCTCCGGCCGGCTGGTGATGATCGGCTGCACCGGCAGCGGCGGCGGGGCGGCGAAGGACGCCTATCTGGCGCGGCTGCGCGGCCAGAAGAAGGCGCAGGCGGTGGCGATGGGCTGCAGCGGCGACATACGCTGCGAGAACGGCTTCGAACTGCTCGACATCGGCAGCGCCGATCAGGGCGGCGTGCGCTTCTCCGATCGCTGGGACGGTCGCCACCGGCTGCAACTGGGCGACTACGTGCTGTGGGTCGACGAAACCGGCGCGCTGCGGACCAAGAAAGGGCCGCCGCAATCGGATCGCGACGGCCAGGCCGTGGGCATGCGGAGTTGAAAGCCGTTCAGGCGCCGCTGGCCCGGTCCAGCCGGGCCTCGGCATAGTTCTCGACGTACCAGGCGTAGCTGCGGCGCAGCCCTTCCTCCAGCGGCACCTTGGCCCGCCAGCCCAGGGCGGCGAGCCGGGAGACGTCGACGATCTTGCGCGGCGTGCCGTCCGGCTTGGTGCGGTCGAAGCGGATGCGGCCGTTGTAGCCGGCCACCTCGGCGATCTTCTCGGCCAGCGCCAGGATGGTGATCTCCGAGGCGCTGCCGAGATTGACGATGTCCTCGCCCGAATACTTCTTCAGCAGGAATACCATGCCGTCGGCGGCGTCGTCGACATAGAGCAGGTCGCGCAGCGGCGAACCGGTGCCCCAGATCTCGAAGGTCTCGGCGTTGCTCTCCTTGGCGGCATGCACCTTGCGGATCAGCGCCGGCACCACATGGCTGCCCAGCGGATCGAAATTGTCGTTGGGCCCGTAGAGATTGGTCGGCATGACGCTGATGAAGTCGCAGCCATACTGCCGACGATAGGCCTGGCACAGCTTGATGCCGGCGATCTTGGCGATGGCGTACCACTGGTTGGTCGGCTCCAGCGGCCCGGTCAGCAGCGCGTCCTCGCTGATCGGCTGCTCGGCCAGGCGGGGATAGATGCAGGAGGAGCCGAGGAACACCAGCTTCTCCACCTCGTGCCGGCGGGCGGCATCGATGACGTTGTTCTGGATCAGCAGGTTCTCGTACAGGAACTCCGCCGGCCGGCTGTCATTGGCCAGGATGCCGCCGACCTTGGCGGCGGCCAGGAAGACCGCCTGCGGCCGGTTCTCGCGCATCCAGCGATCGACCTGGGCGCGCTCGCGCAGATCGACCTCCGCACGCGGCGCGGTGAGGGTGGTGCAGTCCTCCTTCTCCAGGGCGCGCACCAGCGCGGAGCCGACCAGGCCGCGATGGCCGGCGACCCAGACGCGCTTGCCCGCCAAGCCGTATTCGAGGTTACGCATTGGAGTAGCGGCGCAGGCGCAGGTCGGTGCGGTCGGTCTCGACCATTTCGGCGACCAGCGCCTCGAAGCCGACCGAATGGCGCCAGTCGAGCTTCAGCCGCGCCTTGGTCGGATCGCCGAGCAGGAAATCCACCTCGGTGGGACGATAGTAGCGCGGATCGACGGCGACCAGGATCTCGCCGCTGCGCCGGCAGTGGCCGCGCTCGTGCTCGTCCTTGCCGTCCCACTCGATCGGGCGGCCGATGTACTGGAAGGCCTTCTCGACGAATTCGCGCACGGAATGCACCTCTCCGGTGGCCAGCACGTAGTCGTCGGCGGCATCCTGCTGCAGCACCCGCCACATGCCCTCGACGTAGTCGCGCGCATGGCCCCAGTCGCGCTTGGAATCGAGATTGCCGAGATAGAGGCATTTCTGCAAGCCGTGCTCGATCGCCGCCACCGCCCGCGTGATCTTGCGGGTGACGAAGGTCTCGCCGCGCAGCGGCGATTCGTGGTTGAACAGGATGCCGTTGGAGGCGTGCATGCCGTAGGCTTCGCGGTAGTTCACCGTGATCCAGTAGGCGTAGAGCTTGGCCGCCGCGTAGGGGCTGCGGGGATAGAACGGGGTGGTCTCGCGCTGCGGCGTTTCCTGCACCTTGCCGAACAGCTCTGAGGTCGAGGCCTGGTAGAAGCGGACCTTGTCCTCCATCTTCAGGATGCGGATCGCCTCCAGCAGGCGCAGCGTGCCCATGGCGTCGGTGTTGGCGGTGTATTCCGGCGTCTCGAAGCTGACCTGGACGTGGCTCTGGGCGGCGAGATTGTAGATCTCGGTCGGCTGGGTTTCCTGGATGATGCGGATCAGCGAGCTGGAATCGGTCATGTCGCCGTGATGCAGGAAGAAGCGCACGCCGTCCTCGTGCGGATCGCGGTAGAGATGGTCGACGCGCCTGGTGTTGATGGAGGACGACCGCCGCTTCAGCCCGTGGACGATGTAGCCCTTCTCCAGCAGCAGCTCCGCCAGGTAGGCGCCGTCCTGTCCGGTCACGCCGGTGATCAATGCGACATTGTCGGTCATGCGATAGGTCCTATTCGTTGACTGTGGCGCGGAAAATCCCGGCTCTGGCCGGCGCGACGCCCGAGCATGGCTCGACATGGGCGATGCGCCGGGCGACTTCCTCCCAGGTATAGGTTTTCAGAACGTGCTTCTGTCCGGACTGGCCCATGCGGCCCAGCCGCGCCGGATCGCCCATGGCGGCGACCAGCGCTGCGGCGATGGCGTCGGGCGTGGCCTCGCGCACCAGGAAGCCGTGGCGGCCGTCTTCCAGGATTTCCGGCAGGCCGTTGCGCTCCAGGCCCAGCACCGGCGTGCGCGAGGCCAGCGCCTCGACATAGACCTGGCCCCAGGGATCGTTGAGCATGGGCTGGGCCAGCAGGGCCGACTGGCGATAGAGCTCCTGCAGTTCCTCCCACGGCAGATGGTCGCGCAGTTCGACGCCGGCGGCGTCGCCGACCAGCGCGCGGCTGCGGCTGTCGCCGACGATGGTCAGGGTCAGGTACGGCAGTTTCAGGCGGGCGAGGCGGAAGGCCTCGAGCAGCAGCAGGCCGCCTTTCTGCGCGAAGAGGTGCTTGGCGACGAACAGGATGCGGCCGCTGCCGTAATGCTTGGCGCCGTAATAGGGCTCGATCCGGCCCATGCCGCAACCGACCGCCGTCACCCGGTCGGGCGGCAGGCGGTAATGCGCCATCATGTGGCGGCGCAGGTTGCGGCTGAAGGTGAAGACATGCGCGACATTGGCCATCGCCTGCCGGTCGAGTGCGGCGAAAGCCTCGACGCAGGCCGGCGGATAGCGCTCCCGGTCCGGCCGGTAGGCGAAGGACAGCGCCCAGTCGTCGTCGCAATAGAGATAGTGGCGGATGTTTCCGGACATGTGTTGCAAGGGAACGTCCAGCAGGCCGGTGTGGAGGACATGGCCAACGCCGCGGGCGCGCAGTTCGCGCTGCAGGCGGCCGGAAGCCAGGCGCCGGGCGGCGGCGGAGCGCAGGATCGCCTCGCGCGAGGGCGGGATGCCGTATCCGTGCATGGCATAGCCCAGCGCCAGCATCCCCAGTGCGGCCGGCTCCGGCGCGCAACTCAGGCGCACGACGTCGATGCCCTGCCGCTCCAGCGCGTTGCCCAGATTGAACGGCGCGGCCGACCAGACCCTGGCGTCGGACGGGTCGCCCCAGATGCTGCAGAGGGCCACGCGGTCGAAACGCCGCGCATGGCTGACGCCAGCCTCGGTCTCCACATGTTGCAGCGCCTGCATCGGCCTCCGGTCGTCCCAGCCGGTACCCTGGGACTGGCAAACGGCATCAGAACCGTCCGGGTGCGGGCGCGCCAGTGATCAAGGTGTGACTGCCAACGTGCAGTTTTATTTGGTCTTTCCGCGCCGCCCCGGATTGGTCACGAGCCCGATGCCCGGTCCCGGGACGAAGCTTGCGGCTGCAGCTTTGCAGAGCGGGGCAGGATCGAGGCCATGCCATTTGACGTCGCCGGCGGCAGGAAGCGCGTTCTCCTTCTGGTGCCCGATATCGCCGACATCGTCACGTGCAACCGCGTCGAGGCGTTCCGCGAAGCCGGCCACGAGCTGATCGTCGTCGGCTTCCGGCGCGGCCGCTACAAGCGGCCGGACCCGGACGGCGGCCCGCATGTCTGCCTCGGCCGCACCGCCGACGGCTGCTACAGCCAGCGGCTGGCGGCGCTCGTAGGCGCCTTGCCGCGCCTGGTCTCCATCCGCCGGACGTTGCGCCAGGTCGAGGCGGTCTACGCGCGCAACATCGACCAACTGATCCTGGCGCTGTTCTGCCGCTTCCTGCTCGGCGTGAAGGCGCCGATCTTCTACGAGGTCCTCGACATCCAGCCGATCTTCGTCGGCGACGGGCTGGCCTCGCGCCTGGTCAGGCTGATCGAACGGGCATGCCTGAAGCGGGTGCGGCTGCTGATCCTGTCGTCGGGCGGGTTCCATGCCAATTTCTACCTGCCGGTGCAGCGCTATCAGGGGCGCTGGTTCCTGCTCGAGAACAAGCTGCCCCTGGCTTTCCGCGCCGCCGCCCGGCGGCCGCAGGCGGCGGCGCGCGCGCCGTTCGCGGGCGGCATCGCCGTTGGATATTTCGGCCTCATCCGCGGCGACGCGACGCTCGACCTGATCGAGCGCCTGGCCCGCCGGCTGCGCGGTCGCGTGACGTTCCGCTTCGCGGGGATCGCGACCTCGGTCGACCCGACCCGCTTCCGGCAGGTCGTCGACGACAACGACAACATCTTCTACGAGGGCCAGTACGCCAATCCGGCCGATCTGCCCCGGCTCTACGGCAGCGTCGATTTCGCCTGGGCGCTGGATCTGGAGAACATCGCCGGCAACTCGCGCTGGCTGATGCCGTGCCGCTTCTACGAAGCGGGTTGGTTCGGCGTTCCCTGCCTGGCGGCGCGCGGCTTCGAGGTCGGCCGCGCCATCGAGGAAAACGATTGCGGCTGGACCTTCGAGGCGCCCTACGAAGAGGAGCTGGCGGCGTTCTTCCGAAGCGTCACGGCCGAGCAGTACCAGCGCAAGCGCGACCGCCTGCTGGCGCTGCCGGACGGCACTTTCGTCGCCGGCGCCGCCGCCGACGGGCTGGCGTCGATCCTGCGGTGAGTGTCAGGCCAGGCGGGATCAGCCTTCGACCGGCGCCGGCGGCGCCAGGGCCTTCTGCAGGTCCATCATCTGCTTGGCGACGCGGTGGAAACGCCCATGCGCGGCATTGGCTTCGCCGAGAAGCTGTTCGAGCAGCGGCGCCACGCTCTGCGGGTCGATCGGCGCGGCCTCGGGCAGGGCGGTGCCGATCTCCTCGAGCATGCGGTCGATCTGCTTCATCCGCGCGATGGCGGTTTCCAGAGCCTGGCTGTTGACGGTCATCGAAAAATCCCCGTTATGCAGACCGCCGCGGCCCGGAGGCGGTGAGACGGGATTGGACGGCGATTCTAGCGTCGCTGCTAGGGTTTGTCGCGCATAATGCACTCGCGCAAGGCGCCGCCGGGCGCGCCCTCGAGGATCGCCTCCCGGCCCTTGCCGACCAGCGTCAGCGTGCCGTCGGTGTATCTGAAACCCGATCCGGCCGGCACCTGCTTCAGGGTGAAGGTCCTGGTGCCCAGCACCAGGTCGGCTGCCTCGCCCGCCTTGTAGACCACCAGAAACGTCTGTTCGCCGGCGCAGGCATAGGCGGTCGGCTTCGGCCCGTCGACCGGCGGCGTTTCCGCCGCGGTCGGCGGCGTCTGCGTCTGCCCCAGCGCGGCCGGGACGATGGCGGGCAGGGCTCCCGCCACGCCGCACGCTGCCATGCCCAGAAGAAATCGCAACATGACCGTCTCCGTCCCCCCGCCGCAACGCGCAGGTCAGCCCTGCCGTTCCCCCACTTGCTGCCTTTCCGGCCGCATGGCTTAGATCGCGCCGCCCAAGGGCAGGGGAGCGAATGGCCACCGATCCGACAAGCGAGAACCGCCGCGGCATTGCCGGCATGGTGGCCGGCATGATGCTGTTCATATGCAACGACGCGCTGATCAAGCATGTCAGCGAAAGCCTGGCCAGCGGCCAGATCATTTTCCTGCGCGGCCTGTCGGCCACGATCCTGATCGGCGCGCTGGCCGTCGGCATGGGCGCCTGGCGGCACATGCCGGCGGTGTTCGATCGCCCGGTCCTGCTGCGCGCCGGCATCGATTCGGTCGGCACGTTCCTCTACCTGCTGGCGCTGTTCAACATGCCGCTCGCCAACGTGACGGCCGTCAATCTCTCCGTGCCGCTTATCCTGACGATATGCGCCGCCTTCCTGCTGCACGAGCAAGTCGGATGGCGGCGGTGGAGCGCGGTGCTGGCGGGGCTGCTGGGCGTGCTGCTGGTGGTGCAGCCGACGGCATCCGGCTTCAACTGGTATGCGCTGGTGGCGCTGACGGCGACCGGCGCGCACGCGGCGCGCGATCTGGTGACGCGGCGGATCAGGACCGGCATTCCCTCGCTCATCGTCACGCTCAGCACCGCCATCGTCGTCACCGTCGCCGCCGCGGCGGTTTCGGCGATCGAAGGCTGGCAGCCCTTGTCGTGGCGGCAACTGGGCCTGCTGGTGCTGGCCTCCGCCTTCCTGTCGGGCGGGTATTACCTGGTGATCGAGTGCATGCGGCACGGGGAATTGTCGGTGGTGGCGCCGTTCCGCTACACCGCCATCCTGTGGGCCCTGCTGCTGGGCTATTTCGTCTGGGGCGACGTGCCCAACCTGCTGGCCTGGATCGGCATCGCCCTGCTGGTCGGCAGCGGCCTCTATATTTTCCACCGCGAGCAGGTGCGGGCGCGACAGCGCTGACATTCGTAACATTGTTGCGCGGCGATAGGGCTTTCAACCAAAGCGTGGTGGCAATAGAATACCGTCGTCCGTGTCGTCTTCCCGGCGGAGCGACAGATGGCGGCAATTGCTTCTTCCAGACAGGGTCTGCGGCTTCTGATCGGCGGCGTGCTGGGGCTGGCTGTCGCCGGCGCCTCGTCGGCATCGGCGGAGGACGTCGATGCCCGCACGCTCGCCTTCCTGCACGACGTGGCCGCACCCGGCACGCGCCTGCCGGCCGGCGCCGATCCCGCCGCCGTCGAGGCGGCGCGGGCGGCGCTGCGGGCGGAGCGTCTGCTGCCGGCGCAGCGTGTGGCGACCGTCGATCCCGGCATCGTCGACCAGTACGCGCGCGCCCTGCTGCTGGGCAATCGCGGCCCGCAATTCCTTCCCCAGATCGGCAAGGTTCGCGACGCGGTGCTGCGGCGCGACCGGCAGGAAATCGGCACGGCGATCGGCGACGTCTATGAAGCCGCCGGCCGCCAGCGGCCGACCGGCGCGGCGCTGGACAGGCTGATCGACGGGGTCGGCGGTGCGGTGGCCAGCGAAGGGCCGGCGGAATCGGTGCGTCGCCGGTTCGACAAGCCCGGCCATGCGGTAGAGATCACCGACGCCAGGCGCGCCGGCCTGTTCACGGTCGACGTCACGACCCGCGACGCCGCCGGCCAGGCGACGCGAACGGTGTTCGTCGGCGAACAATCGTCGGTGCCGAACGCGCGCGGCACCGATCTCGAACAGCGGCTGGCGCTGCGCACGGCCTGCACCGTCAACGCCGCCCAGGCGGCGCAGATGCGCGCCGGCCTCAACGGCGACTGGGTCGATGGCGCAGGCGAGGCCTGGAGCGTGCAGGGCGAAGGCGAGCGCATCGTGCTGCGCCATGCCGGCAAGCGGGCGACGTTGGAGTATGTCGGGACGGTCAGGCTGGGCCGGATCGAGGCGCGGCACGCCATCCGTTCGCCGGAAGCCATGGACGGCAGCCTGCCTGGCTGGGTGCGCGCGGGACTGGCGGGCTGGAACCCCACGCTCTATTTCGTGGTCAGGCTCGATGCCTGCCCCGGCGAGCCGACCCTGTCGGGCACCTGGCAGTCGCAGCACGTCACCTATTCGCCGAGCTTCCAGACCATCAGCAACGTGCACGACCCGTACGAATTGCGCCTGACATTGCAGCGCCGCGCCTCGGGCCGCGGCATGGCGGCCTTGCCATGAGGCGGCGGGCAGCAGCCTGGCCGGCGGCCGCCGTTTTCGCCGCCGTCCTGGCCTGCGCGTCCTCAGCGACGGCGGGGTTGCAGGAGGAACTCGTCGCGGCCAAGGAAGCCTATGTCGCGGCCAAGCAGGAGGAGAAGGCGGCGCACGAGCGGCTGGATCGGGCGGCGGCGGCGGCCGCGGCGGCCGAGGCCAAGGTGGCGCAGGCGGCGCGCGAGGAACTGGCCAAGGCGCAGGCGATCGAGCAGCGCAAGCAGGCGGCCGAGCGCGAGCTGCTGGCGCTGCTGGAGCGGCGCGCCGAAATCGAACTGGAGGTCGCCGGCGTCCGCGACCTCGCCGCCGAGGCGCGGCGCGCCTACGACCAGGCGCAGCCGATCTACCTGATCGTCGCCCGCACGCAGCAGCTCTCCGACTATCCCGAATGGAAGGCGATCGAGCGACGAGCCTCGGAGACGGCCCTGGCCGCGACCCGGGCGGTCGAGGCGGCGCGGCCGAGGATCGCGGCGGTCGACAAGGAGATCGAGGCCAAGCAGCGGCAGGTGCTGGCGATCGAGGCGGAGTTCGCCCAGCCGGTGGTGCCGCTGAACCAGACCCTGATGCGCGCCTGGCTCGAGGCCGGCATCGACGTTGCCATCGCCCGGCGCGATCTGGCCGCGGCGGAGCGGGCGCTGACCGCCGCCTTCGACCGCTATCTGGCCAAGCTCGGGCCGGCGCGGCCGCCCTATCTCGAAGCCGTCACCGCCGATATCGGCATCCGCACCGTCTATCGCGGCGTCTGGCAGCGCCGGAAGGAAGGCAACGAAGACGACGCGGCGCGCATCGCCGCCCTGCGTGCGGCCCGCGACGAGCTTGACGGAACGATAACCGAGCGCCAGCGCGAAGCCGACGAAGCCCGCCAGCACCGGCTCGAAATCGCCGAGTCGATGCACGGCAAGGCGCTGCGCTTCGTGGCGGCCGAGGAGCGTCGCTACGACGCGCAGTTCAAGAAGATCGCGTTTGCCGCCCTGGCCGAAATGGGCGGCACCATCGTCGAGGTGGCGCTGACCGGCGGCGTCGCCACCGCCGTGCGCAAGGCCGGCGAGATCACGGAAGAGAAAGTGGCGGAATTGGCGGCGCAGAAACTGCTGCGCAACTCCGCGCCGCTGGCCGAGGAAGCGAGCGAGGCCGCGGCCCGGCTGGCGCTGCGCAGCGAACAGGCTTTCGCCCGCCAGGTCCGCACCGCCTATGCCGAGGCCGAGCGCCTGGCGGTGGAAGCGGCGGCGCGGCGCGTGCAGCGCACCGGCGAGGCGCTGGACGTGGCCACCATCGACGCCAGGCGGCAATTGCAGCGGGCCCTGAAGGGTCTGGCCGACACCGATCCCGCCATCCGTGCCGAAGCGGTGGGCCTGGCGCGCCGGCTGCTGGGCGAGCGGGCCGTCATCGTGCTGGAGCCGCTCCTGCAGGCGGCGGCCGGCAAGAAGGGCGGCGGAGCTTTGGCCGACCTGCTGCACAGCGGCGGCGCCGGCGGCGATCCGATCGGGCGCCTGTCCGCTCCCGACGCCGCCTCGGGCTCCAGCAACGTCGCGGCCGACGTCAAGAGCGTGGTCATGGGCGACATCTACGAGCAGGGCATCGCCCGCGGCCTCAGCTACGCCATCAGCGTCGCGCCCGATGCCGGTCGCGCCGGGCTCGAGGGCTTGCGCCAGGCGGCGGCGGCGAATGCCTCGAACTGGCGCCAGATCGCGTCCGGCTCCAAGGAGTTCCTCAAGGGTGGCGTCGATCTGGCCAAGTTCAAGGACGCCATGAAGGGCACGGCGCGTGGCAACCTGGTGGGGCTGGCCACCACCGGCGCCAAGGCGATGATCACGGCCCATTACGGCGCGCAGGAAGAGGCCGCCGGCCGGCTTGCCTACGAGCTCTATGCCGCGATGACGGTGGAGCAGAATCTGCTGACCAGGCTGCAGGAGGCCGGGCGCAAGCTCGAGGACGACCTGAAAGAGGCGCGCCGCCTGCGGGCGGAGATCGACACCTACCTGGCGCTGCTCGGCAGCCCGCGCGAGCTCGACGTCACCGACGATCCCGACGACGTCGACCCTGCCGCCGATCTCGTCGTGCTGCTGCGCTTCTCGGCGGCGATCGACAAGGCGCCGAAGGCGACGGCGGCGGGGATCGCGCTGGACCTGCAGGCGCAGCAGCCCGGTGCCGAAGGCGCGGCGCTGTGGAAGGCGACCCTGAAGCGGGCGCAATTGCCGGCCGATGCCGCCTCGGTGCCGCTGGTGGTGGAATTGGCGCCGGGAACCGGGCCCTTTCCGACGCTGGATTCCGATCCGGCGACGCCGGCCCGGCCCGATCCGCGCACCGCCACGCCGGGCGCGGACGCCACCAAGCTGGAATGGATCGCGCTCGATGCCGGGCCCGACCGGCACCACAAGATCGTGGTGCGCGATCCCTGGACCGGCATCTGGACGCGAGGCAATACCCGCATCCGCATCACCCGCCGGCACTACGATCTCACCGGCGTGGTCGAGACGGCCGGCGAGCCAGGCCGCAGCGAGCGCGGCTTCGCCGCCGGCGAGACCGTCATGCGCGGCAGCATCGGTCGCAACCGCACTGCCCAGGTCGAACTGCTGGCGCGCTACGACAAGGAATGGCGGGGCAAATGCCCGGCCAGCGCCGGTGGCTATTGGAGTCCGGGCCGCTATACGCTCGATCCGGCCGGGGTGCTGGCGGGCGAGTGGGAGGACCGGCAGCTCGATGCCGGCTGCAAGATCGCCGAGGCGGTGACGCAGAAAGACACGCTGAGGCGCGAAGCGGCGCGTTGAGGACGGATGCAAGCGGAGGGGGAAATCATGTGCTCGAAGTTCTTGATCGTGCTGCTGCTCGCGCTCGGGACGCTGGCCGTTCCCGGCCTGGCCTCCGCGCAGTCCAACGTCCTCTTCATCTTCGACGCCTCGGGCTCGATGAAGGTCGCCGTCGGCGGCCAGCCGCGCATCGACATTGCCAAGCGGGCCATGAGCCAGGCCCTGAAGGACATGCCGTCCTCGACGCGGCTGGGCTTGCTGATGTACGGCCACCGCCGCGCCCGCGACTGCTCCGACATCGAGCTGGTGGCGCCGATCGGCGCCGACGATGCGGCCAAGATCGACCGCACCATCCAGGCGACGCAGCCGCGCGGCGAGACGCCGATCGCCGAGGCGTTGACCCAGGCGGCGCGCAATTTCGCCGCCCTGAAGGGCCAGACCAACCGCATCGTGCTGATCACCGACGGCATCGAGGAATGCCGCGGCGATCCGTGCAAGGCGGCGCGCGACATCAAGGCCGCCGGGCTCGACCTGAAAGTGCACGTCGTCGGCTTCGCGCTGGACGACGCCAAGGTCAAGGCCGTGCAGTGCATCGCCAACGAGACCGGCGGGCGCATGCTCGATGCGCGCGATTCGGCCGGGCTGGGCCGGGCGCTGGCCGAGGTGCGCCAGGAAGTGTCGCAGGCGCCGCCGCCGCCCCCGGCGCAGCCGCTGGCGCCGCCGGGCAATCTGCTGCACGAGCGCAATGGCGGCCGCGTGGTCTGGGGACCGGATATCTCCTGGGGTGCGCTGATCGCCAAGGAGGAGCCGCCCAAGGGCGACCGCGAGGTGCTCTACACCCACGCCCTGCCCAGCGAGGTGGTGTTCGGCTTCAAGGACGGGCAGGCGGCGACCTTCGACCGCTTCACCGTCTACATCCCCAAGGTCTACGACCGGAACCTGAAGGAGTTCGAGCTCCTGGCCGCCGACGAGCCGTTCGGCGAGTTCCGCTCGCTGGGCCGCTTCGAGACCAAGAACGTGCGCCTGCTGCGGCAGCCCTATCAGGAATTCGCCGTGCCCGAGACGACGGCGCGCTTCGTCAAGTTCCGCGTCGTCTCGACCCATGGCGGCCGGCCGCTCTATCTCTACGCCGTGCAATTGCTGGGCAAGCTCGACGGCAAGCCGGTGCCGGCCGCGCCGATCGGGCCCAAGCCCGGCCAGGTCAATCTGCTGGCCGCCGCCCAGGGCGGCGCGGTGGTGGCCTCGCCGTTTCCCGAATGGGAGAAGATCGTCTCGGTGCCGGAGACCTATACCGGCACCGACAGCGTGACCTATACCCACAACCTGCCTTCGGAGGCGATACTGAGCTTCAAGGACGGCCGGGCGGCCACCTTCGACAAGCTTGCGATCCTGGTGCCGCAGACCTATGGCCGCAATCCCAAGACGCTCGAGTTGCTGGCCGCCGACGAACTGGGCGGCGAGTTCCGCTCGCTGGGGCAGTTCACCACCCGCAACACGCGGATATTCGCTTCGCCCTACCAGGAGTTCGACCTGCCGCCGACCACGGCGCGCTTCGTCAAGCTGCGCCTGATCGACGTTCACGGCGAGAAGCCGCTCTACATCTATCCGGTGAAGCTCTACGGCACGCTGGGCGCGGCGGGCCAGGCGGCCACCGCCCCGGGCCCCAAGCCGGGCCAGATCAATCTCTTGAGCAAGGCCAATGGCGGGGCGCTGCTGGCAGCACCCTTCGCGGGCTGGGAGAAAGTGATCGAGCGGCCCGAGGAATATGTCGGCATCGATTCCGTCGACTACACGCATCAGGTGCCGAGCGAGGCGGTGTTCGGTTTCCGCGGCGATCGGGCGGCGACCTTCGACAAGTTCGCGATCCTGGTGCCGCAGAGCTACGACCGCAATCCGCGGCGCATCGAGATCCTGGCCGGCGACGATCTGGGCGGCGAGTTCCGCTCGCTGGGGCTGTTCGAGACGCAGAACATCCGCTTCAAGGCCTCGCCCTACCAGGAATTCGCCCTGCCCGAGACCACGGCACGCTACCTCAAGGTGCGCCTGGTCGAGACCCATGGCGGCCGTCCGCTCTATCTCTATCCGATCAAGCTGTTTGGCAAGCCGGCCGAGGGCGGCGCCCAGGTGGCGGCAGCGGCCGCGACGCCGGCGCCGGCCGCGGGCGTCGACCTGATCCACGCCAGCCGCGGCGGCGCGATGCTGGTGGGACCCGACGCGGGCTGGGAGAAACTGACCCAGCGCAATCCGGAAGACACCAGGCCGGATGGGTCGCAGTACACGCACCGGCTGCCGCTCGAGCTGATCTACGCTTTCAAGGACGAGAAGCCGGCGGAGATCACCGCCGTGCGCATCCTCATACCGTCGGCCTATGGCCGCAACGTCAAGCGCTTCGAGGTGCTGGCGGGCGACGACATCTCCGGCGAGTTCCGCTCGCTGGGGCTGTTCCAGACGCAGAACCTGCGCCTGCAGCGCACGCCGTACCAGGAATTCGCGCTGCCGCCGACCACGGCGCGCTACGTGAAGTTCCGGCTGCTCGACACGCATGGCGAGATGCCGATGTACGTCTACCCGCAGCAGGTGATCGGCACGCTGAAATGAAACGGGGGCTCAGCGCAGGCGCTGTTCGATGACCGGCGAGAGGTTGCCGCGGTTCACCACCACCATCAGCCAGGGCTGGGTCAGCATCTGGGCCGCAACCTGGCCGGGAGCCGGTTCGACGGCTTCCCAGACGATGAACAGCCGCTCGTCGTGCTCGGTGGCGGAGACCAGGCGGGCGCCGTAGCCGGCGCTGGGCTTGGCGCCGAGGGAGACATAGACCGCCACCTGGCGCCTTGGATCGAAAACGGCGGGAGGGGTGCGTCCCAGGCCGTGCCACAGCGCCTGCCAGTGCTCGTGGCTGCGCACCACCAGGACCTGCTCGAGGCTGCCGCCGTCCTGGAGGCCGCGCCACTGGCGGGTCGGGACGGAATGGGCCTCCTCGGGCGCGAAAAGCGTCGCCGCCAGCAGGCTGACGGCGAAGAGCACGGCCAGCGGCATGGCGATCCAGCCCAGATGCAGCCGCCGCCAGCGCGGCAGCAGGCGGGTCTGGGAATAGCTCGGGAAGCTCATGCCGGCAGTCAACCAGGCCGGAATGGCTCCATTAAGGTCCGATCAAGCCGAAATCGCGGCAATTCACCCCGGCAATTGCCCGCTCACCGACGCCCGGTAGAGCGCGGCCATCTCCTGCTCTCCCATCGGCACCGGGTTGGAGGCGGCGGTCAGGTCGATGGCCGCCATCGGCGCGAAGCGGGCGATGTGGTCGGGCGTGACCCCGAGCTCGGCCAGAGAGTGAGGAATTCCAATGTCTTGGCGCAGCTTCAGGACGGCATCGAGCACCCCGGCGAAGCTCGCGTCCTTGAGGTTCAGGTAGCGCGCCAGTGCGGCCATGCGGTCGGCGATGGCCGGCCGGTTGAAGGCCAGCACATAGGGCATGACCACGCCGTTGGTCAGGCCGTGATGGGTGTTCAGCACCGCCGAGCAGGGGTGGGAGAGCGCGTGCATGGCGCCCAGCCCCTTCTGGAAGGCGGTGGCGCCCATCATCGAGGCGACCATCATGTGGGCGCGGGCCTCCAGGTCCTTGCCGTCCGCGACCGCGCTGGGCAGCCACTCCCAGATAAGCTTCATGCCCTGCAGCGCGATGCCGTCGGCCATCGGGTGATAGAAGCTGGCGCAATAGGCTTCCAGATTGTGCGACAGCGCATCCATGCCGACGGCGGCGGTGATGTGCGGCGGCAGGCCGACCGTCAGCTCGGGATCGGCCACCACGATCGCCGGCATCATCCGGGCGTGGAAGATGATCTTCTTCAGGTGGTCGCGCAGGTCGGTGACGACCGACGAGCGGCCGACCTCCGAGCCGGTGCCCGAGGTGGTGGGCACCGCCACCACCGGCGCCATGCCGGCGACGTCGACGCGGGTGTGCCAGTCCTCGCGGTCCTCGAAATCGAAGATCGACCGGGTCTGCCCGACCATCATGGCGATGGCCTTGCCGCTGTCGAGCGCGCTGCCGCCGCCGAAGGCGATCACCCCGTCATGGCCGCCGGCGCGGAAGGCGGCGACGCCGTCGGTGACGTTCTTCTCGACCGGGTTGGGCTGGATGTCGCTGAACAGGCCGGTGGGCAGGCCGGCCTTGGCGTTGGCCGCGATGGCGCTGGCGACCATCGGCAGGCCGGCCAGGCCGGGATCGGTGACCAGCAACGGCCGCTTCATGCCCAGGCTCTTGCAGGCATCGGCCAGGTCGCGGATGCGGCCGATGCCGAAGCGCACCAGGGTGGGGTAGTTCCAGTTGACGGTGAAGCGGGAGAGGTCGGTCATGGCGTCTCTGGCGATGGCTAGATGATCTCGAAATAGCGGGCGAGCTGCCAGTCGGTGATCTGCTTGCGCGCCTCGCGCTCTTCCCATTCGCGGGTGGCGGCGAAGTGGTCGACGAAGGCGTCGCCGAACCAGTCGCGCGCCACTTTCGAGGCTTTCAGCCGCTGCGCCGCGTCCCACAGGGTTTCCGGCAGCTTGCTCTCTTTCGGCAGCTTGGCCTCGTAGGCGTTGCCGGCAATGGGCTTGTTCAGCTCCAGCTTCTTCTCGATGCCGTGCAGGCCGGAGGCCAGGGCGGCGGCAATGGCGAGATAGGGATTGCCGTCGGCGGCGGCCACCCGGTACTCGACGCGCTGCGATTTCTCCGAGCCCGGGATGACGCGCAGCGCGCAGGTGCGGTTCTCCACCCCCCAGGCCGAGTTGGTCGGCGCCCAGAAGCCGGGGATCAGGCGCGTATAGGAGTTCACCGTCGGCGCCACCATGGCCAGCAAATGCGGCATCAGCGCCTGCTGGCCGGCCACGAACTGGCGCATGGTGGCCGACATGCGGTGCTCGCCCCTGGCGTCGTAGAAGGCCGACTTGCCGCCCTTCTTCAGCGACAGATGGATGTGGCCGGACTGGCCGGGATAGTCGCGCGACCACTTGGCCATGAAGGTGGCCATCAGCTTGTGGCGCTGCGCCAGGATCTTGGTGAAGGTCTTGAACAGCGCGCCGCGATCGGCCGCCTTCAGCGCCTCGGAATAGGCAATGGCCGCCTCCAGCACGCCCGGCCCGGTCTCGGTGTGCAGGCCCTCGATCGGCATGTCCATCTCGGCGCACATTCTCAGCAGGTCCTCGTAGAAGGAGGACCACACCGAGGCGCGCAGCACCGAGTAACCGAACATGTCGGGCGTGATCGGCTTCAGGTTGCGATAACCCTTGTCGCGGATCGAATGCGGCGTCTCGTCAAACAGGAAGAACTCGTATTCGACGGCCGCCGTCGCCTCGAAGCCCATCTTGCGCGCCCGCTCGATCACCCGCCGCAGCACGGCGCGGGGGCAGACGCTGTCGGCCGGCTCGGCGAACTCGCCGAGGAAGAACAGGCCCTTGCCGTCCATCTCGCCCGGCAGGGCGCGGCAGGTCTCGGGCAGGAGGCGGACCGGCGCGTCGGGATAGGCGGTGTGCCAGCCGGTATAGGCGACGTTGTCGTAGAGCACGTCGCCCGAATCCCAGCCCAGCACCACGTCGCAGAAGCCGAAACCGCCGTCGAGGGCCGAGAAGAACTTGTCGCGGCTGATATACTTGCCGCGCAAGACGCCGTCGATGTCGAAGACCCCGACCTTTACATAGGCGAGATCGCGTTCCAGAACGATCTTGCGCGCATCGGCGGCGGTGCGGACCTGGTGCGGTTGCATGCGGAGGGAGCCTTGCAGGGAGGGAAAGCCACAATTTCGCCAAGGGACTCTGCCTCCCTGCCGCGCCGGGCGTCAATGCCGGCGGACGGGAGCGGAACGGCGTGAAGCTATTGTCCTGGGGAAGGCGGAGTACGGCAGCCGGCAGCGTCCGGCCGCTGTGGCGGCGGGCGCTGAAATGGGCGTTGATCGCCGCCGCCGCCCCGCATGTGCTGCTGCTGGTCTACGCCGTCCTGCCGCCGCCGATCACGCCCCTGATGGTGCTGCGCCTGGCCCAGGGCGAGGGGCTGGACAAGGACTGGGTCGGCCTGGGCGAGATCCAGCCCTATCTCGCCTATGCGGTGATCGCCGCCGAGGACAACCGCTTCTGCCATCATGGCGGCGTCGACTGGGAAGAGCTGACCGAGCAGATCGAGCGCTACCAGGCCGGCGAGGAGGTGCGCGGCGCCAGCACCATCACCATGCAGACGGTGAAGAACCTGATCCTGTGGCCCGGCCGCGACACGCTGCGCAAGGGCATCGAGATCTATTTCGCCCATTATCTCGACCTGATCTGGTCGAAGCGGCGCATCATGGAGGTCTATCTCAACATCGTGGAATGGGACAACGGCGTCTACGGCGCCGAGGCGGCCTCGCGCCACCATTTCAAGCGCCAGGCCGGCGACCTGACCCCGGGCCAGGCGGCGCTGCTGGCCGCGACGCTGCCCAATCCGCGCGAATGGAGCGCCGGCCGGCCCGGCCCCTACGTGTCGAGCCGCAGCCGCATCATCGCCCGCCGCGTCGAGCAGCTGGGCTCCTATCTCGACTGCGTGCGCCCGCACTAGGCGGTTGCGCCGGCGCGGCGGCGGCGGCATGGTGGCGCGCGAAAACCTAGCGGATCAGGCCATGCCCTCCTTCGACATCGTTTCCAAGACCGAGCTGGCGGAAGTCGACAACGCGCTCGACGGCGTGAAGCGCGAAATGGGCACGCGCTTCGACTTCAAGGGCACCAAGAGCACCATCACGCGCGAGGGCCAGGCCATCACCATCCTGGCCGACGACCAGATGAAGCTGCGCCAGATCCAGGAGCTGGTGAAGGGCTACTTCGTGCGCCGCAAGATCGACCCCGGGGCGCTGGAGTTCAAGGACGAGGAGCGCGCCGGCGGCGACATGGTGCGCCAGGTCGTGACCGTGAAGCAGGGCATCGACCGCGAGCTGGCCAAGACCATCGTCAAGGCGCTCAAGGATTCCAAGCTCAAGGTGCAGACCTCGATCCAGGGCGACGAACTGCGCGTCACCGGCAAGAAGCGCGACGACCTGCAGGAGGCCATCGCCCTGGTGCGCGGATTGAAGATCGAGCAGCCGCTGCAATACGTGAATTTCCGTGACTGAGGCGCGGACCGCCGCGGCGCGGCCGATCGGCCCGCTGCACTGGCTGGCGCTGCTGCGCGACCTCGTGGCGCGCTATGCCATGGGCTTCATGCTGCTGTGGCTGGCGGGCCTGGTCGCCCTGGCGCCGCTCAGCCTGCTGCCGGGCACCGCGCCGCCGACCGGGGTGTGGGAGGTCGAGCTGTCGCTGGACAAGGTGTTTCACGTCATCGCCTATGGCGGGCTGGCCGGCATTCCCATGCTGGCGCTGGCCAGCCGCCGGGCGCGGACCGCCGGCATCGGCGTCGCGCTGCTGGCGGCGCTGGCCTACGAGATCGGCCAGAGCTACGTGCCCGGCCGCTCGTTCGGCTATGACGATCTGCTGGCCAATCTGGGCGGCGTGGCGCTGGGCGTGGTGCTGGGGGCCTGGATACGCCGCCTGCCCGGCGGAACGGGCTAAACCGTCCGCTTGGCCTTGTCGGCTTCGTTGGTCCGCTTGATCGCCTCGCGCGCCTTCTGCCAGTCGCTTTCCGTCATCTTCAGCAGGTTGGAGAAGGTGCCGCTGCCCATGATGCCCTGGGCGCCGTCGATGGCGATCACCTCGCCGGTGATGTACTCGACCTCGTCCGCCATCAGGAAGGCGGCCATGTTGGCCAGCTCGCTGTGCTTGCCGACGCGGCCCATCGGGATGCGCGCGGCCCATTCGCGGTCGTTGCCGTTGGGATTGAGCCGGGCCCAGGCGCCTTCGGTGGGGAAGGGGCCGGGGGCGATGGCGTTGAGCCGGATGCCGTAATGGCCCCACTCGACCGCCAGGCTCTGCGTCATCACCGCGACGCCGGCCTTGGACATGGCCGAGGGCACGACGAAGGGGCTGCCGGTCCATACCCAGGTGGTGAGGATGGAGAGCACCGAGCCCTTGCGGCCCTCGGCGATCCAGCGCCGGCCGACCGCGTTGGTCATGTAGAACGTGCCGTGGAAGACGATGTTGGCGATGGCGTCGAAGGCGCGCGGGCTCAGATCCTTGGTCTGCGAGATGAAGTTGCCGGCGGCGTTGTTGACCAGCCCGTCCAGCGGGCCGGCGCGCCAGACGTCCTCGACCAGTTCCTCGATCGCCTCCGCGACGCGGATGTCGCAGGGGATCGGCGTGACCTTGCCGCCGTGCTTCCCGGCGATCTCGGCGGCGGCCTGTTCCAGCATCTCCTTGCGCCGGCCGATGATCACCACCTCGGCGCCCAGTTCGACGAATTTCTCCGTCATCGTCTTGCCCAGGCCGGTGCCGCCGCCGGTCACCAGGAATTTCTTGCCCTTGAACAGATCGGTTCGAAACATGTCCCGCTCCCAGTTCCGCCGCCGCGGCGGCGCGCCCGGGCGCTACCTTCGTGACCGTCGGTGGCGAAGACAAGCGAAATCCGCCAACAACATCAATGGTTTTGCTGTGCGAACGGATGCGATCACGGGCAGCCCCTTTTGCTGTAAGGGTTATTTTCTTGGACTGTAATAGGTGGTAATGTTTTTCGCTTGTCGAAAGCAAAAAATTGGGATCGCGAATGACGACCCAGGAAAATGAAGTACAGGGAGGTCTCACGACGACGCAAATGCGCGGAGTCGTGAAGTGGTTCAACGCAGTAAAGGGCTACGGGTTTCTCACGCCCGACGATGGCTCGCGCGATGCGTTCCTGCACGTGACGGTGTTGCGTCAGGTCGGTCGCGAGGACATCAAGCCTGGTGCTACCGTAACGTGCGAAGCGGCGCGCGGGCCGAAGGGCCTGCAGGTGCTGAGGATCGTCGATCTCGATCTCTCCACCAGCGTCGAGACGCCGTCGCCACAGACCGCGCGCAACGGCCACGATCTCGAACTCGCCGCCCCAGCGGCCGAGGAAGGCCCGGGATTCGTCCCGGGCGTCGTGAAGTGGTTCAACAACGAGCGCGGCTACGGTTTCATCTGCCCGCAGGAAGTCGACAAGGACGTGTTCGTCCATGCCGCCGTGCTGCGTCGCAATGGAGTGGAAGCGTTGCAGCCCGGTCAGGCTGTGCGCATCCGCATCGGCGAAGGACCTAAAGGCCTCCAGGTGACCGACATCCGGATGAGCTGAGACTCACCGGATTTCGCGCGTATACCGGTCCACCGGCACCGGTTGCTTAAGCACGCCTTTTTGCCGGAGGAAAGCGGCGAAGCCGACATAGCGCGCCGTGTCGAGTTCGGCTGGATCGGCGGCCAGCAGCGGCACCGTATCGCGCCAGGCGCGCCGGTTGAGCTCGTTGTCCAGCTCCTTGCCCGACTTCACGAATACCGCCCAGGCCTCGTCCGGATTGGCCTTGATCCAGGCGGTCGCCTCGCGCAGCGCCGCCAGCACGCGCCCGACCTTGCCGGCATCGACCCTGTCGCGATGGGCCAGCAGAACCAGCTCGTCGTAGGCTGGAACGCCATGCTGCTCGGGCAGGAAGGCCCGGCCCGGGCGTTTCTCGATGGCGAGTTGGTTCAGCTCGAAATTGCGGAAGCCGCCGACCACGGCATCGACGCGCCCGCTCATCAGCGCGGTCGAGAGATTGAAGTTGACGTTGATCAGCGTCACGTCCTTCAGCGCCAGGCCGGCGCCCTCGAGCATGGTGGCGAGCAGCGCCTCCTCGAAACCGCCGACGGAAAAGCCGATCTTGCGGCCCTTCAGGTCGGCGATGGATTTCACCGGCCCGTCCGCGAGCGCGATCAGCGTGTTCAGCGGCTGCGCCACCAGCGCGCCGACCCGCACCAGCGGCAGGCCCTCGCCGGCCAGCAAATGGAGCTGCGGCTGGTAGGAGACCGCCAGCTCCGCCTGTCCGGCCGCGACCAGCTTGGGCGGAGCGTTGGGATCGGCCGGCGCCACCAGCGTCACGTCGAGGCCGTGCCGGGCGAAGTAGCCCTTGTCGCGGGCGACGATCAGCGCGGCGTGATCGGGATTGACGAACCAGTCCAGCAGCACGGTGATCCGGTCGGCGGCCTGGGAGGGGACGCTGGCCAGCATCAGCGCCAGGGCCAGCAGGACGGGTCGGATCGGTTTCATCGCGTACTCCTTCAGTCGGACAGCGCAACGCTTTCGCGTTGCCAGGGAACCAGCCGGCGCAGGCCGGCATCGACGGCGTAGAACAGGGTCAGCCCCAACACGGCAAGAACGAAGAGCGCGGCGAAGGCCATGTCCGTCTGGCCGCGTCCCATCGACAGCGTCATCAGGTAGCCCAGCCCGGACGCCGCGCCGACCCATTCGCCGATCACCGCGCCGATCGGCGC
Source organism: Reyranellaceae bacterium (assembly GCA_050181585.1). Taxonomy (GTDB): domain Bacteria; phylum Pseudomonadota; class Alphaproteobacteria; order Reyranellales; family JAQSWP01; genus JAQSWP01. The sequence goes on along the minus strand of JBFXDA010000011.1, from coordinate 55,575 downwards.
CACGGCGGCGGCCACGCGCAGGCCGGAGGCCAGCGCGGGCAGGGCGGCGGGGAGGCGGATTTGCAGCAGGATCGCGGCCGGGGAAGCCGACATGGTGCGCGCCAGTTCCAGCCAGCCAGGCTCGGTGCGGCGCAGCCCGTCGTAGAAGGCGCTGGCGATGGGGAAATAGATCACCAGCGCCGCCATGGCGATCTTGGAGGCCAGCCCGAAGCCCAGCCACAGCACCAGGATCGGCGCCAGCGCGAAGACCGGGATGGCCTGGCTGACCACCAGCACCGGCAGCAGCAGTTTTCGCGCGGCCGCGAACCGCGCCAGCGCCAGGCCGGAGAGGCAGCCCAGCAGCGTGCCCACGACCAGGCCCAGCACGATCTCGGCCAGGGTGGCGGCCGCATGCGACAGCAGCAGGCCGGCATTGTCGAACAGGGCGCCGGCCACGCGCGAGGGCGGCGGCAGCATGTAGAACGGGACATCGCCCAGCCAGGTGCCCGCTTCCCAAAAGGCGAGAAGCGCGGCGGCGATCAGCAGCAGGCGCAGCATTCTCATGCCTGCCCCGCCTTGGCCTGCTGCAGCCTGTGCATCAGGCCGGCATGGAGCTGGGCGATCTCGGGCTCGCTGATATCGCGCGGCGGGGCGTGGGCGAGGTCGAGCACGGTCGAGATCCGCGCCGGACTGCCGGCCATGACGGCGATCCGGTGGCCCAGCCGCAGCGCTTCCAGCGGGTCGTGCGTCACCAGCAGTACGGTGCGGCCGGCGAAAAGCTGGGCGGCCAGGGTCTGCAGCTCGTGCCGCGTGATGGCGTCGAGCTGCGAGAAGGGCTCGTCCATCAGCACCACCGGCGCGTCCTCGACGAAGACGCGCGCCAGGGCGGCGCGCTGGCGCATGCCGCCGGAGAGCGCGGCCGGACGCTTGTCCAGCGCCTCGCCCAGGCCGATGCGGGCCAGCAGGTCCCGCGCGCGCCGGCGCTGCGAAGCCATGTCGCTTTCGCCACGCAGGCGCGGGCCCAAGAGCGCGTTCTCCAGCACCGTCAGCCAGGGCAGCAGCATGTCCTGCTGCGCCAGCAGGGCGATCCGCCCCGGCCTGGCGCTCCATTCCAGCCTGGCCGGCGGCGCCAGCGGCAGCAGCCCGGCCAGCAGCCGCAGCAGCGAGGATTTGCCCACGCCGCTGGGCCCCAGCAGGCAGGTCCAGCGCCCGCCGGGCAGGTCGAAATCGAGCCCGCCGAACAGGGGGATGCCGTCGAAGCGCAATTCGGCCGCTCGCAGATGTGCCGCCGGAGAAAGAGATGCGTCGCTGGCCGAATTCACCCGTCCCTCCGCCGGTCCTAACCGGTTCAGGTTCAGAGGGTCGTTCCCGTATGGAACCTCTCAGCCGCGCGGCGGCTCCCCCCAGTGAAGCGGCGCGATCATGGCCCTGGCGGCGGCCGCTGGCAAGCGTTGCGTCCCGCCGCGATTTCGGCCAAGTGTGCTGCCAAGGTGCAATCCGTGGAGGCCGGGAAAATGGCGTGGGCGTGGTTGGGGACGGGAGCGAGGGCGCTGGCCGTGGCGCTGGGGCTGCTGCTGGGGGCGGCGAGCGTTGGCGCGCAGCAACCCCCGCCCATGCAGTTCGACCAGGACGAGCTGGCGATCCGCACCGCCAGCGGCGAGGTGAAGTTCCGCGTCGAGCTGGCGGCGACGCCGGCCCAGCAGCAGCGCGGGCTGATGTTCCGCGAGAAGCTGGAGCCCTACACCGGCATGCTGTTCGATTTCGGCACGCCGCGCATCGTCAGCATGTGGATGATGAACACGCTGATCCCGCTCGACATGGTGTTCATCGCCGCCGACGGCCGCATCGTCAACATCGCCGCCAACACCACGCCGATGTCGACCGCCACCATCCTGTCGGCCGGTCCGGCCAAGGGCGTGCTGGAGATCGCCGGCGGCACCGCAAGGCTGCTCGGCATCAAGCCGGGCGACGTCGTGCTGCACCGCGTCTTCGGTACGGCGAAGTAGCTGCGCTGCGGCGGCGACGGCGCGCTCAGAGGCTGAGTTTCATGCCTTCGTGGCTGGCGGCGAATCCCAGGTCTTCGTAGAAGCGGCGCGCGTCGCGGCGCGCTTTGTGGGTGGTCAGTTGCACCAACCCGCAGCCGCGCTTGCGGCATTCCTCGATCACCCATTGGAACAGTTCGTGGCCGATGCCGGCGCCGCGCCGGGCGCCCGCGACGCGCACGCTCTCGACCTGCCCGCGCCACATGCCGGACCGGCTGAGGCCCGGGATGAAGCTGAGCTGCAGGCAGCCGACGATGTCGCCGCCCATTTCGGCCACCGCCATGAACTGGTTGGCGTCGGCCTCGATCGCCGCGAAAGCGGCGACATAGGCGGCGTCGAGCGGCCGGCCGGCGTTCTCGTGGGTGAGGCCGAGCTCGTCGTCGGCCAGCAGTGCGACGATCGCCGGCAGGTCGGCGGCGGTCGCCTTGCGGACGGTCAGGGCATGCATGGCGCTCACCGCTTCAGCGCCGCCGTCAGCCCGTCGCCGACCGGGATCAGCGCCAGCTCGACGCGGTCGTCGTCGCGCAGCTTGGCGTTGAGGGCGCGAATGGCGACGGTGTCGTCGTCGGTCTTGTCGGGATTGACCACCGAGCCGCCCCACAGCACGTTGTCGATCAGGATCAGCCCGCCCTTGCGCACCAGCAGCAGGCAGGCCTCGTAGTAGCGCTCGTAATTGGCCTTGTCGGCGTCGATGAAGGCCAGGTCGAACGCTCCGGCCTGGCCGTCGCCGATGAGCTGGTAGAGCGTGTCGATGGCCTCGCCCAGGCGCAGCTCGATCTTCTCCGCCACGCCCGCTTCCTGCCAGTAGCGGCGGGCGATGTCGGTCCATTCCCGGCTGGCGTCGCAGGCGACGATGCGGCCGTCCCCGGGCAGGGCCTCGGCCAGGCAGAGGGCGGAATAGCCGGTGAAGGTGCCGATCTCGACCACGCGGCGGGCGCCGATGGCCCGCGCCAGCAGCGCCATGAGCTGGCCCTGGTCGGGCCCGATCTGCATGCCGCCGGCGGCGAGCTTTCGCGTCTCCTCGCGCAGCCGCCGCTTCAGGTCGGAATCGCGCAGCCAGGTGGCCAGCGTGTACTGGTAGAGCTTCTCGTTGTTCAGGGTCGGCGTGCGCGCCATGGTCGGTACTCTCGGAAACGGCAGGAGGCGCGCATCTTGCAACAGCGGCGGCGGCGCTCCAAGGCCGCCGGCCGGCACCGGAGCGCAGACCTGCCGCGCTTGCCCGGAAACGCCGGTTCGGATAGGTAAGGGGGCCTTTCGGGACCGGTCTGGGCCGGCACGGGCGGGGCGTAGCGCAGCCCGGTAGCGCGCCTGCTTTGGGAGCAGGATGTCGGGGGTTCAAATCCCTCCGCCCCGACCAAAGCCGGCGCGGCAGCCTGGATCGGCGGGCGAATTCGGAGTGTGGCGGGACATGCAGGCACGCATCTACAAACCGGCCAAGACGGCCATGCAGCAGGGCACGGCCAAGACCAAGGACTGGCTGCTGGAATACGAACCGCCGCGGCGCACCACCGATCCGCTGATGGGCTGGGTCGGCTCGAAGGACACGCGCGCGCAACTGCGTCTCAGCTTCGACACCCGGGAGGAGGCGATCGCCTATGCCGAGAAGCACGGCATCCTCTACACGGTGATCGAGCCGCACGACCGCACCGTCAAGCCCAAGGCCTACGCCGACAATTTCGCGTTCAACAGAATCGGCCGCTGGACGCATTGAGCCTTCCGGGGTTCGGCGTTCGGCGGAGAACCGGCCGGTCCGGGCAATAGCGCCGGACGGCCTCGCCATGGCATCATCGTTTCCCGTTCCCACGGGGCGCCCGTAGCTCAGTTGGACTAGAGCAACCGCCTTCTAAGCGGTAGGTCGCTGGTTCGAATCCAGCCGGGCGCGCCACTTCAGTCTGTGATTTCTTCCCTGCGGTCACTTGCTGGCGGCGACGACTTCGATTTTCAGCGGAGCTGCGCCAGCGACGATTGCCAGTAGGCGGTCGACATTCGGATGCGCGCCGGGGCGGTTGCGCGCGTCCGCCGTGTGCTCGGCGAACACGACCAGCCCATGTTCGGCCGCTTGCGCATCCAGCCTGTCGAAGACCTGCTTCAGATAATGGTAGACGGCCAGCGAGCCTTGTTTGCCCGGCTGATTTTCGATGGAGGCAACGACGGTTCCGTTGCCGTCGATCAGGTCGATGCGTTGCACGGTGTCGACAGATTGCAATTGCTGCAGATTTTCCTTGAACGTTGCCCCTGGCTGGATCTTCGCTGGCATTTCCTGAATTCCCGATCTGGTCATGCGCGAGCATATACCATTTTGCCCGCTGGTCCGCCTTGGCGGATTCGACGACGATATTGATTTCATAAAGACCGGACCTAGGCGTTCACTGAAACCCTGCCGCCTGCAGCCTGAACAGCTCGGCATGGCTGCCTCCTAAGCGGTAGGTCGCCGGTTCGAATCCAGCCGGGCGCGCCAATCGAATCTTCTCCGATTCTTCATCGTGGTTCATTGTCGAAACAGGCGCGCAGCAAACCCAGGCCTTCTTCGATGCGGGCGGTGGGAATGGCGCCATATCCCAGCATGAATCCGGCTCGAGGGGCCGCGCTGACGGCCGACCGCGACAGGTCCTGGACGGCGACGCCGCGATCGACGGCACGGCGGGCGATCTCGATGGTCGCGTCCGCCGCCATGTTGCGGGCAAGGGCGGTGAGATGCAGCCCCGTCGTCGACGGGATGAACTCGAGGTGCTCGACAAAATCGCGGGTGACGGCGTCCGCCAGCATCCGGTGCCGTTCCCGGTAGATCGCGCTCATCCGCCGGACGTGACGGGCGAAAGCGCCCTCGTCGATGAAGCGCGCCAGCGCGCCTTGCGCCAGCGTCGATGAATGCCAGTCGCCGACGAATTTCGCCTTGTGCAGCGCCGATTGCAGCGATGGCGGCGCGACCAGGAAGCCCAGCCGAAGCGTCGGCAGCATCGTCTTCGAGAAGGAGCCGACATAGATGACCCGGCCCGTTGCGTCGAGCGTCTGCAACGGCTCGAGGGGACGGCCGCCGAAACGGAACTCGCTGTCATAGTCGTCTTCGACGATGGCCGCGTTGTTCCGCTCGGCCCAGGCCAGCAGCGCCTGCCGGCGCGACAGCGTCATCGTCACGGAGAGCGGAAACTGGTGGGAAGGCGTGACATAGACCACCCGGATGCCGCGCGGCAGCGCATCGACGACCAGTCCCTGGCGATCCACGGGCACGCCGACCACGCGCAGGCCCAACGCCCTGAACAACCGCACCGGAGGGCCGTAACATGGATCCTCTACGGCAATGCCATCGCCCGGCGCCAGCAGGACGCGCGCCAGGATGTCGAGCGCCTGCTGCGTGCCGTTGGTGACGATGATGTCGTCCGCCGAAGCCTTGACCCCGCGGGAGACGCCGATATGCCGCGCGATCGCGGCCCTGAGGCCGGGATGCCCGGCGGGCTGTTCGTAGATTCCGGCCGTCGCTTCGCCCGCGCGCAGCGCCCAGGTCACCGACCGCCGCCATGAACGGTGGGGAAACAGCGAAGCATCGCAAAGCCCGGTGCGGAAGTTGAACCTGGCCGGCTCGAAGGTGGGTGGCGGGTTCATCGCTGCCCAGATCGGGCGCGGCCGAAGCGCGCCGGCGAAGCGGCGTCCCGTCTTCTCGCGCCCGGTCGGCGCCACCGATTGGCTGACGAATGTCCCGGACCCCTGCCGGGCCGTCACGAACCCTTCCGCGGCCAGTCGTTCATAGGCCACCGTCACGGTGGCGCGCGACACGGCCAGCGTCCGCGCCAGTTCACGGCCGGGCGGCAGAGGGTCGCCGGGCCGCAGCCGACGATCCAGGACGGCGCGCCGGATCTGACGATAGATCTCGCCGCTGAGGTCCTTGCGCCCGACCAGGCTGACGTGAAAACCCGTCATGCGCGGCAGTCAAGATTGGCAAGGCGGCAAAAGTAAGAACCGTTCCAATCGACCAGTCCTTTTGGGGCCTTGCGGTACCAGCGGAAAATTGGACCGGCAAAGAATCCATGAATTGGCACTTCCACCGGTCCGGCGCTTTCTTACGATGCGGGCAATGTGCCGGGAAAGGGCGGTGGCGGCGCGCGACGGGCGCGGGCGCCGAAGGGTCCGACGGCAAGCGCCAGGACCGTCGAAGCAGGCAACTGGCTGCACCGCCTTGGCCAACACTTGAACGCTCTTGAAGTCGGCAACACTGGTCGCCTCCACGCTTGCGGCAGTGTGCGGAACCGGTATCGCCCGAAACGCAGCGCGGCTTGAAGCCGCGAATTGACCGTCAACACTGAGGAATGCGCCATGTCCAACCATCCCCAGCGCGCTGCTGCGCGCACGACGACGCTTGCCCGCCAGCCCGCTTCGATCCCGGGCGAAACAAAGCGGCGCGCGGCCGATCGGCCGACGGCCGCCACGCCGGAGCTTCCTTCCGCCGTCCCGCTGATGGCGCTTTCGACCGGTTTCTGGGCCTTCAAGACCCTGGCCGCCGCAAACGAGCTGGACCTCTTCAGCCGCCTCGCGGGCGGCGCCGGCATCACGGTTGCCGGGCTGGCCGAAACGCTCGGCCTGCATCCGCGCCCCGCCGAGATGCTGCTGACCGGCTGCGCCGCACTCGGGCTTCTGGAGAAGAGGGACGGCCGTTATCGCAATACGCCGTTGAGCGAAGCCTATCTGGTGCGCGGCAAACCGTATTACTTCGGCGGCTTCGTGCAGATGGCCGACAAGCGGCTCTACACAGGCTGGGGAAGGCTTGCGGAGGCGCTGCGCACCAACCGGCCAACCACGTGGGATCCGGCGGTGCAATCTTCGATCTTCGACGGCGAGGATCCGACGATGCTGGCGCTGTTCTGGGAGGCGATGCATTCGCTCTCCACCATGACCGCGCGCAAGCTCGGCGAGGCGGTGGACTTCAGTCAGTTCCGCCGCCTTCTGGACATCGGCGGCGGATCGGGCGCCTGCGACATCGAGCTTTGCAAGCAGCATGCGGGGCTGCACGCGACCGTGTTCGATCTGCCGCATGTGGCGGCGATCGCCGCGGGAAAGATCGCCGAAGCCGGCTTGACCGACCGCATCGCGACCGAGGGCGGCAGCTTCTTCGATCGGCTTCCGGCGGATCACGACGTGCATCTCCTGTCGATGATCCTGCACGATTGGGACGAGGCGAAGGACCGCGCCCTGCTGCGCCGGTCCTTCGAGGCTTTGCCGAGCGGCGGCGCGGTCGTCATCAGCGAGCTTCTCGTCAATGACGAAAAGACCGGGCCGGCGCCGGCGGCGCTGATGAGCCTCAACATGCTGATCGAGACGGAAGGGCGAAACTACACGCCGGCCGAATACTCGGCGTGGCTCGAGGAAGCCGGATTCCGGCACATCGAGACGGTCTGGTTCGACGCCCCCGCCGCCAACGGCGCCGTGATCGGCCGCAAGCCGTAAGACGCAAAGGGCGATCTGGACCGATGGATTTTGCCGCTTCGGTCGCTTTTGGCCCGTCGTCTAGACCGCGAAGGCCGGGGGACGTGGTTTGGGCCGCGTCAGCCAGATGAGAATACCGACCAGGACGAGATTGCCCGTACCGGCCAGCGCCCCGGCCGCGAAGCCGGCGCCGTAGCCGGCGGTGAGATCGTAGCTGAAGGCGCCCTGGAAGCCGCCGAAGGCGTGGCCCAGCCAGGCGAAGGAGAGCACGATCCCCATCCAGGTCGCCTTGTTGCGCGCCGGCGTCAGCGCGCGGGTGGCGACCAGGAGCGAGGTCATGACGCCGGCATAGGCGAAGCCGTAGACGACCGCAAACAGGAAGAACTCCCGCAGGCTGCCGAACTGCGTGAAGGCGAGCACGCCCATGGTCTGCAGGGCCGAGGCGACCAGCCAGGAGCGGGTGGCGCCGATCAGATCGCACAGCTTTCCGTATGCGACGCGCCCTGCGATGGCGGCCAGCAGCATGGCGAACATGACGCCGCCGGCATCCGTGGACGATATGCAGAGGCTCTGGATCAGCGGCATGAGATGCATGAGCGGCACCGCCATGCAGGTGCAGCAGAAGAAGACCGCCCCCGCGAGAAGAGGCACCGCCACGGCGGGCGAGAGCTGCGCTTTGCCGGCGGACACGGCGGCGGGGGCGGGCTCCTGGCGCATGCCCACAGCCAGCGGCAGGAGAACGGCGAGGGTGCCGCAGCCGAGCGCGAACATCGCGCCGCGCCAGCCCAACGATTCGATGAGATAGGCCGCCAGGAAGGGCACGCCGCCCTGTCCCACCGCCTGCCCGGCGGCGGCGACGCCGATCGCCAGGCCGGCCGCCTTGGGGAACCAGTTGCCGACATAGGCGAAGATCGGCGCGAATAGCGTGCCGCCGCCCAGCACGCCGGCCAGAAAGAAGAGCACGTACAGCATCCAGGGCGAGCCGGCCTGCGACGCGAGGATCAGGCAGGCGCCCATCGCCGAGGCGGCGAGCAGGCAGATGCCGCGCATGGGCAGCCGATCTGCGACATACCCCATGGCCACGCTGCCGAATGCGAGGCCGATCAATCCGAAGGAATTGACGGCGGCGATGTCCGCGCGCGCCCATCCTTCTGACACTTCCATCGGCACGAAGAACGCCGTCAGCCCGTTGACCAGCATTCCCATGACGACCGCGAGCATCGCGGCGGCAGCTCCTACGGCATACCAGGCCATCGCCGCCCTCCCGTTCAGGTCGCGGTGGCGGCCGGCATGGTCACGACGCGGCCCGCATGGGCGTTTCGGACGGGCCGGCCGCGTCGGCCGCGCCAATATGCGCGGCGATCAAATGCCCGACTTGCTCGGCATGCGTCGAGATCATGAAATGCGCCGCACCGTCGAGGGGAGCAACCACGGCGCGGGGCAACGACTCGCCGAGCAGCGCATTGGCGCGCCGCACCGCCGGATGGCTGGCGCCGCCCCAGGCAACCAGCGTGGGGATTTCGACGGCGGCGAGCGCGGCCGTGGCAAGCGGAAAGCGATAGATGCTTTGCCAGTCGCGGATGTTGACCGCGGTCGTTTCCATGGCGTAGGCGCGCACCCGCGGCGGCCAGGCGGCGAAGGTGCCGTCGCCGCCGTAGAAATCGATCATCGTCCCGATCGCCGCCGCATTTCCGCCGGCAAAGTCGGCGAAATAGCCGTCCGTCATCCGGCGGAACGCGGCGTAGTGCAGATGCTCGCCGTTCCCGCCCAGCAACTCGACCAGCGGCGCTTCCAGCACCGCGAGGCTTGCCAGGGGGACTCGATGGCGCAGCGCCACCGCCAGCGCCACCAGGCCGCCGAAGGAATGGCCGACGAGATGGACCGGGCCGCCCGCCTTGCGTATGACCAGTTCCGCCACGTCGAGCTCGTGGGCCATGGACGGGTCGCTGGCGCTGCGGCGCTCTTGGGTTCCGCCATATCCCAGCAGGCTCGTGGTGACGCACCGGAAGCGGCCGTTCAAGGCGGCTATGACCGGACGCCACGCGGCGCCCGTGCTGCACGATCCCGGCAGGAAAACGATGGTCGGACCTTGCCCGCATTCGTCGTAGTCGACGCGCCCCCGCAGGTCCTCGATCACGGTGCCGCCTTCATGGCCATGCGCGCAGAGGGATGGAAAGTCGGAGTGGGTGTCGGCATGGTGCGACCTCCTCTTGATGGGCTTTTTCCCGGAAGCCCTCCTTGCGTCGGAGGGCGTCCTGCCGCTCCATCAGTCCAAGGATGAGGCCTGCCGTGGTCTCGGGCATGAGGCGGCAGTCCCGCGCCGGCAATAAAATCCGGCGATGGAGGGGACAGATGTCCCGCTTGCCAGGCTGGCGATGGCGTCAATCCGCCTGAGGCGGCCGCTCCCTGCCGGACAGCATCACGACGATCGCCTGCGACCGGCTGCGCACGCCGAGCTTGCTGAAGATCGTGGATAGCTGGTTGCGCACGGTCTTGACGCTCTTGCCAAGGCGTGCCGCGATGGCCCGGTTGTCGAGCCCCTCCGCGACGAGGTTCAGGATCGCCGCCTCGGCGGGTGTCAGGCCGGCTTCGCGGATTGCGCGCGGCGGCGCGGGCCGATCCTGCCCGAGGAAGGCGGCAAGTTCGGCGTGGAATACCGCCCAGGCCGGTTCGTCCGGCAAGAGCACATGGTTCTTGCTCTCGAGCGGCACGAAGCGCGCGCCCGGAATCGCGGCCGCGAGCTTGCAGCCCTCGCTGAACGGTACGCGCATGTCCTCGCGGCTATGGACCACCAAGGTCGGGACGCGAAGCTGCGTCGCAAGGTCGAGCACGTCGAACCCCTGCATGTGCCAAAGCAGTTGCGCTGCAACGTCGGGGGTTGCCGTCACTCGCTCGAGATCGCCCCACCAGCGGTGCTGTTCGGGCGTTCCGTCGGGTATGAAGAGGTTGGTGAAGAACTGGCAGAACGCCGGGTTGTCCCGCCCCCAGCCGATGCGAATGAAGTTGACGAGAGTTTCGGCCTCCAGTCGCTCGGCCTCCGTCTGTGCGCGTGCTCGCCCGCCCTGGCCGTAGGCATTGAGGAGCACCAGATGCGATACGCGCTCGGGGTGCCGCAGTGCATATGCGACGGCAAGGGCGCCGCCTTGCGAAAGACCGAGAAGAACGAAGCGCGGCTCGTCGATCGACGCGGCCACGGCATCCAGATCCGCGTTCCATGCCTCGATCGACAGATCGGCGGCATCCCGATCCGACAGGCCGCTGCCGCGCGGGTCGTACCGCACGAACCGATTGCGGGCCGAGAGCGCCTGAAGCCACGGGCGCCAGACCGGGCTTTCGAGATCGTAGTCGACATGGCTCAGCCAGTGCGCCGCGCGCAGGATCACCGGTCCCTTCCCGCACGAGGCGACGGCGATGCGGGTGCCGTCGGCGGAAGTGCAGAACCGTATGCTCTGACTGAGCTTCATCGTCCAAGGATACCGGAGCGAAAGGCCGCGCAACAAGCCCGCGAGGGACTGCGGGCGAGGCCTCCATGGCGATGGAATTCAAAGCTTGTCGGCGGGGAAAATCTCGTAGCCGGGCGTCAGGACGTGGCCCGGATCGAAGGTTCGCTTGGCCTGGCGGAAGGCGGTCCAGGCCGGGCCGAAGTGGCGGCGCCAGTCCTCGGCCGACATCGGCAAAGCGCTGACCGGATACAGCGTGCCGCCGGCGGCGCGGACGCGCTCGTAAATGGCCCGGTTGGCCTCCACCAGCCGGTCGGCTTCGCTCCTGGCATCCGTTGTCGGAATGCGCACCAGGTTGAACGCATAGAGCAACTCGTCCGCCGGCAGCCGCAGCAGCGGGCTGGCGGCCACCGGCCGGTGGAAAGCGGAGAGCGCGATCTGGCCGAACTCTCCCAGGTCCGCCGGCGTCAGCCGCTCCAGTTCGACGCCGACCAGCGACTCGACCGTCGAGTCGCCGACGAATGTCATGAGCCAGGGATGCGGGTTAAACCACTGGCCGTTGGCGCGCAGAAGCCGTTCTAGCGCGGCGAGCCGGCCGAGATATTCCAGGTATCCCAGCGTGCCGAGCTGGGCGGCGGATCGCTCGTCGGACAGGCCGGCGAGAAGTGCCGCGTCGTCGGGTGGCGCGTCGGCGGAAAAGTAGCGCGCCGCGTCGAGCCTGAAGGTCCAGCCGGTCGGCGTGGGCAGGATCGCACCTTGAACGACGTCGAACCGGTCGTCGGCGGCAAGCAGCCGTTCGTCCGCCAGCAGCGTCGCCAGATCCGGGTAGGCGAGGAGGTACCGGCGCACTTGCTGCGGCGCCGGAATGAGCTTGAGGGTCGCCCGGGTGATGACGCCGACTTGCCCCAGTCCCGCGCGCACCGCGTCGAACAGCTCGGCGTTGCTGGACGGCGAACAGGTGATCTTCTCGCCCCGGCCGGTGACGACATCCAGTTCGAGGACGTTGTCGGTTAGCATCCCGTAGCGGCAGGTCGTGCCGCCGACGCCACCGACCGCCAGGGTGCCGCCGACTGACAGTTCGAGATAGTCGGTGAGCACGGGCGGCGTCAGGCCGCGCGGCAGAGTGGCGGCCAGCACCGCGCTCCATGTCGCCCCGGCGTCGACCACGATCCGATCATCGCCGATCTGGTGAATGGCGCGCAGCCGCGTCATGTCGATCACGATGCCGTCGCCGACCTGCGCCCGGCCATAGGCCGAGTGGCCTTGTCCGCGCGGCGCGATCTTGCGGCGCAGATCGGCGGCCCGGCGGATCATGGTTGCGACATCCCGATCCGATTCGGGATAGAGAACGCCCGCCGGCATCCGGTGCACGAGATGTCCGAAGTCCTGCGCGGCAGCCGCGCGCGCTTCGCGGTCGAGGCGCAGCCTGCCATCCATCGGCGGCCACGTCTCTTTTGCGGATTGGGCCATGGGCGAACCTTCTGCTTTGGCGCTGCTGGCGCCGGCGCCGCCTATCGCTGCAACGAGGCCGGCGAGCAGGATCCTTCGGCGCTGGGAGTCCATGAAAGCCTCCAGGGCGCATCCCTTGCTATTCGGTGTGCGGCGGGGCTGCGACGGCCCAGCCCGGATCGGCACCGGACGGGTGGTCGACGAAGAACACCCAGCTTCCGTCGGGCAGCCGGCGGTGGACTTCCATGCCGTGGTGGTGCACCTCGACAGGCTTGCCGTTGTTGTCGGTGCCCTTGATCAGCCATTGCGATCGCGTCAGCGCGAAATCGCCGGCGACCGTCGTGTGATGGGTCACGACATCCATGTGCGGCTTCAATCCGACATAGGCCGCCATCATCCGGCGGATGCCGGCCGCGCCGCGCGTGACGCTGGCGCCGCCATGGACCTCGTCGACCTGAACGACGGAAGCCTCGGGGTGATACATCGCTGCCGCGGCATCCACGTCCTGCGCATTGAAGGCACGCGCGAGCCAGAGATTGCAGAGATCGGGGGAGGGAGCGCCCATTTCCGTGTCCTCCTGGTGAATTGGGTTCGGTCGGAGGCCGTCGGCCTGCCATCCGACCTTGCCAAGGCAGGTTGGGCGTCTTCCTCCGCGAGACAATCGCGCTAAAAAGCGATAGACTATCCCATTATTCGGGAGAGTGAATGGACTGGCTGGACGATCTCGCCACTTTCATCGCCGTCGTCGAGAAGGGCGGCCAGACGGCCGCGGCTCGCCACCTCGGCCGGCCTCTGCAATCGGTCAATCGTTCGCTGATGGCGCTGGAGCAGAGCGTCGGGGTCGAGCTGGTGCGGCGCACCACGCGCCAGTCGAGTCCGACCGAAGCCGGCCTTGCGTTCTACCGGCGGATCAAGCCCGCTTTGGCGGAGATTGCCGATGCCAGGCAGGAAGCCGCCGACAAGCGCGTCGATTTCTCGGGCCTCATCCGCATTGGCGCGCCCATTCAGTTCGCCGCCGCCCAGGTGGCGCCAGCGGTGTGCGACTTCATGGAACGCCATCCGCGGGTCGAGGTCGAGTTGCGGCCGTCCGATCGCGAAGTCGATCCGGTCGACGACGACCTCGACGTGGCGATACGGGTCAGGGAGCTGGCGGACTCGACCTTGAAGGTCCGGCGGCTGGGGGAACTGCGCATCGTCGCGTTCGGCGCACCGGCCTATTTCGCTCGGCACGGCCGGCCGGGACACCCTCTCGATCTCGCCCGGCACGAATGCATCGTCCGCGTCGTCGATCGGCGCCCCGAGCCCTGGCAATTCCAGATCGGCGGCCGGCGCAAGCTGGTGCAGGTCAACGGACGCTTCCGCACCGACAGCGTCGCTGCGACGGCGACGGCCGTGCAGCGCGGTCTGGGCCTGGGACTGGCGCCTCTGTGGCAGGTTCGCGGCCTGCTCGATCAGGGCCTGGTCGAGCTGGTCCTCGAGGAATTCGAGGCCCCGAAGCTGCCCGTCAATGCGGTCTTTCCGCCGACGCGCATGCCGATCGCCAAGACGCGCGCGTTCGTCGACCTGCTGGCCGAACGGTTGCGCAACGAGCGTCTTTGATCCGGGTCGGCCATCGGCAGGCGACAGGATCGAATCTTCTGTTGAAACGCTGCGCAAAAGATGAACTGATCCCGACAGGCATGAATCCGATCCTGCATTTCCATCCGCTCTCGTCCTTCTGCCACAAGGTGCTAATCGCGCTGTACGAGAACGGCACGCCGTTCGAGCCGCGGATCGTCGATTTCGGCGATCCGGAGTCGAACGGGAAGTTTCGCGCGCTTTGGCCGCTGGCGAAAATTCCGGTGCTGGCCGACGGCGACGAGGTCATTCCCGAGACCAGCATCATCGTCGAGTATCTGCAGCAGCATTATCCCGGTCCGGTGCGGCTACTGCCGGAGGATGCGGATCTTTGCCTGCAGGCGCGGCTGTGGGATCGCATCTTCGATCTCCATGTCAGCGTGCCGATGCAGAAGATCGTGCAGCAGCGCATCAGGCCCGAAGGCCAGCGCGATCCGGCCGGCGCCGCGGAGGCGGAGGCGATGCTGCGGACGGCCTATGCCGTGATCGAACGCCAGCTTGCCGGCAGGCAATGGGCCGTCGGCGCGCCGTTCACCCTGGCCGATTGCGCGGCGGCGCCGGCGCTGTTCTACGCCTCCATGCTGGTGCCGTTCGAGGCCGGACAGCGCGAGCTGGCGGGCTATTTCGAGCGGCTGGTGCAGCGGCCTGCCGTGGCGCGCGTGCTCAAGGAAGCGCAGCCCTATCTGGCGCTGTTTCCGTTCCGGGAACGGGTTCCGGCGCGGTTTCTGGCGTCCTGACCTGGAATTGTCCGGTTCCTCGTCCCGGTGCTAGAATTGCGCGCGGGCCGATGGTTCGCATTCGGGGGGAAGACGATGCCAAGACGGTTGATGCGTCTGCTGACGCTGCTGGCGATCGCGGTCGGGCTGGCCGGGCCGCGCCTGGCGGCGGCGCAAAGCGATATCGGCGTGGTCCTGATGCACGGCAAGCAGGCCATGCCCGGCCAGCCGCCGGGCATGGCCCAGCTCGAGAGCGAGCTGCAGCGGCACGGCGCCAAGGTTGTCAGTCCGCAAATGCCGTGGGCTTCCGGGAGCTGGCAGAAGATCGACGTCACGGTCGAAGGCGCGCATGCGCTGATCGATGCCCAGGTCTCCCAGCTTCGCGCCCGGGGCGCGCGCCGCATCGTCGTCGCCGGCCACAGCATCGGCGCCAACGTGGCCCTGTCCTATGCCGTCGCCCGCCCCGACGTGGCGGCCATCGTGATGATCTCGCCCGGCCATTCGCCCAGCTTCTCGGCGCGCACCATGCCCGATTACGTCGCCGCGCTGGAGAAGGCGGCGGCGCTGGTGCAAAGCGGGCAGGGGGCGCAAGCCTTCACCGGCCCGGACAACAACCAGGGGCGCAAGTTCGACGTCTCGACCACGGCGGAGATCTATCAGAGCTGGATGTCGCCGCGCCGCGCCGCCAACATGGCGAATCAGGCGCCCTTGCTGTCGGCGCGCATTCCCGTCCTGGTCCTGATGGGCGATTCCGATCCTGCGGCTTCGATCACGGAGGGCAGCATCTACCGGCCCGCCGCCAAGCACCCCTACAGCAAATATCTCGCCGTTGCCGGCGACCATGGCGGCGCGATCGGCGGCGCCGTCGGGCAGGTCGCTGCCTGGGTGGCGGGACTGCCGCAATAGACGCCCATCGGCTTGTTGCCTGCCGCCCCATCAGGGCAACGCCGCTTGCAGCGCCTTGGGGCCGACGGCACGGAAGCCGCTTGACCCTCCACCGGCTGGAGACCTTAGTTAAGGGGCCATGGCAGGGCGAAGCTACACGATCGGGCAGGTCTCGCGTCTCTCCGGCATCTCGGTGCGGCGGCTGCGGTTCTATGCCGACGAAGGTCTGTTGCCCCCTGCCGGGCGAACGGAAGGCGGCTATCGCGTCTTCTCCGACGAGGATCTGGTTCGCATCGGCGTGATCCGCGCCCTGCGGGACGCGGGCATCGGGCTGGAGGCGATCCGCTCGGTGCTGGCCGAGAAATCCTCGATCCGCGACGTGCTCGAGCTGCGGCTGCGGGAGATCGACCTGCAGATCGCCGCTCAGCGCCGGCTGGCGTCGGCGCTGCGCCTGGCCTTGCGTTCGCCCGAACCCACCAACGACGATCTGAGGAGAGTGTGGACCATGGCAAACCTGTCGACCGTCGAGCACCGCGCGGTTCTGGAGCGGTTCTTCGACAAAGTGGCGGACGATCCGCGCATTCCGGCCAAGTGGAAAGGCTGGATGCTGGAGATGAGCGAGCTCGACCTGCCGGAAGAGCCGACCGGCGAGCAGGTCGACGCCTGGGTCGAGCTGCAGCGGCTGATGACCGACGAGGCTTTCGTCGAAAGCCTGCGCGAGAACGCCAAGGACACCAACATGCGCGGGCTGGACATGAAGATCTGGCAGGGCGTGCAGGATTCGCTCCTGGCCAAGGCCAAGGAAGCGGTGGCGCGCGGCGAAAGCCCGACCTCGCCGAGCGGCATGGCGGTGGGCGAGGAGTTCCTGACCGGCTGGGCTAGGGCGACCGCGACCGAGCCCGACGCCGAGTATCTGGAGCAGATGCGCCGCCGCTACCTGATCCACAAGCCCAGGATGAGGAGATACTGGGACCTCATCGAGGCGCTGGGCGGCCTGAAGAACCTGCGCCAGCGGCGCCAGGAAGGCTGGGACAACAAGGCGGAGTGGGACTGGATCGGCCAGTGCTATCGCGCCCGCCTGGCGAAGAACTAGAGCGGATCACGATCAGACGGAAGCGCAGACGCTTCCGTCTGATCGTGTGAATCCGCTCTATCTTTTAATGATTAGAGCAAATTCACATGTTTTGACGGGATCGCAAGCGATCCCGTCAAAACATGATTTGCTCTAGCGCCAGCGGCGCGTTTGGTCAGCTACCGGCCGCCTTTGCCGCGGTCGGCGGCGGGCCGGAGTCGGAAGCGGGCGGCTCCGGCTCCCCGGTGTCGAGCTGGATGCTGCCGTCCCGGATGACGAGGAGCGGCGTCGCCTCCATGGCGGGCATCAGCGGCTGCAGGCGGCGTTCGATCTCGGCCTGTTCGGCCGGCTCGATGGTCTTGACCGTCGCCAGGCGCGCGTTGATCGCCTGGTCCAGTTCGCCGATGTGCTGCCGCCACGCCTCGCCGTAGATCTGCTCGAAGTGCGGCATCAGTTCGTCGTGGAACTGCGCGTATTTGGGCTGCAGCACCACGTCGTAGAGCACCTTGTGGCGTTCGTGGCGGAGCTTCAAATTGAAGAGATAGGGCGCCATCAGATTGCCCAGGCCGATCAGCGCATAGGTCTCGGGCGAACCGCTGCCGGTGTCCTTGACCAGCGTCGTCGAGTGGGTCTTGGGATCGTGGCCGGTTTCGACCAGGTCGGCCCAGGCGATGACGAAATGGACCGGGTGCTCGCGCGCCTTCTCGAGCCATTGCGGCAGGGTTTCCGGCGCGTCGACCTTCTCCATGACGGCGTCACGGATCGTCTCCAGCACCGGATGGGCGCTGGCGGCGAGGTCGACGGCGACGCGGCCGATGGTGCGCAGCTCGTTATTGTCGAGCGGTATGTCGGGCAGGAAGGCGATGCCCTGGGTGGTGGCGTAGAGCACGCCGAAGACCATTTCCTCCTTGTACCGGATGGCAGCGCTTTGCGCCGGCAGGTGGTTGTGGGCGGCGGCGAACAGCACGGCGTCGTCGCCGCCGACGGGCGCGGCGCTGAAATGCGGTGCTGCGTAGCGCTGCACCGGCTCGTCGGTCTGGCGCTCCACCTTCTTGGCGAAGGGGCGGGGCGGCGGCAGGTTCTCGGCGCGGAACAGCAGCTCGTAGCTGGCGAAGAAAGCGGCGAAGAGGACCGCGAAGGTGATCATGATCAGGTAGAAGAAAGCGTAGGGGTCGTCGACCGTCGACATCGGCAGGAACAGCGTCACGAACACCACGCCGGCCAGGAAAAAGGAGAAATAGTTGGCGTTCTTGCGCGCCCGCTTGATGCTGACGGCGAAGGCGGCGCGATCTTCCAGGACCTCGTCGGGCTGCTTGATCATGTCGCCGGCATAGCCGCCGAACAGTTCGCGGAAGGTGCCCTTGTAGATGCCCGGCGCGATGCGCTCCGCCCGCCAGCGGAAGAAGAAGCCGCGGCCCATCCAGGCCAGGCCGATCAGGATGGCGGCACCGAAGACGATGGTCAGGAAGGGGATGGCGGACGAGATCACGGCGATGACCAGCGCGCTTCCCGCCGTCAGCAGGCCGTAATGGATGTCGCGCCGGCCGTTGTCGGCGAGCAGCCCGGCTTTCTCGACGTCCAGCTGGCGCAGCACGATCGGCGCCAGGGCGGGGTCGACGCCGCTGCGGCGCAGTTGGTCGGGAATATCCTTGTCCGCCACGCCGGACGCCCGCAACGTCCGTGCCGCGGTGCGCGCTTCGCGCAGGGCAGTCAGCTCGTAAGCCATCGTCACCCCCAGCCGGCATGACGCTAGCGCGCCGCCGGGAAAGCGACAAGCGCATCGGGGGTGCGAGAAGGGGGAAAAGCCGGGTTCAGCCGCCGGGCTCGGCGGCGTGGAACTCGACATACATCCGCATCGGACCCAGCGGCTCGACCTCGTGCGGCTGCTCCGGCCGGACCAGCCCCTGGGTCTGCGGCGTCAGTATCCTCTCGCCGGGCGGGTCGAGGACGCGATAGAGCAGGCGGCCTTCCAGGACATGGATCAGCCCCCAGACGCCTGGCTTGGTGCGATGCGCGCGGCGCAGCCCGGCCGGCAGCGTGTCCTGGTCGAAGACCGGCGTGCGCTTGTACGCCTTGACGTCGGCCGGCAGCCGGTCCGTCATCCGGCGGCGTCCAGCTCCGGCCGCCGCAGCCTTTCGCCCTTGCGCAGCAGGACGCCCTGGGTCACGGCCATGCCCAGTTCCAGGCTCTCGGCGATGCGCCGGGCGCGGTCGATGAAGTGGTCGGCGGCCGGCGGCGGACACAGCTCGCGCGCCGTGGCCTCAAACAGCGCCAGCCAGCGGTCGAAATGGCGGCCGTCGATCGGCAGCGGCACGTGCTTGCGCATCGGCTGGCCGTGATAGGTGCCGCTCATCAGCGCGACCGACGACCAGAAGGCGATCATGCGCTGCAGATGCGGCTCCCAGTCGGCGATGCGGGCTTCGAAGACGGGGCCGATCAGCGCGTCCTGGCGCACGCGGGCATAGAAGCCGCGCACCAGCCGTTCGATCATCGCCTCGTCGATGCCGGTCTCCTCGCGGATGGCGCGGGCGATCTGCGCGCGCCGGTCGTCGAGCAGGGAATCGGGATTGTTCATGGCCGCGCCTCCATCGCCGGCAGATCCTTCAGCAGCAGCCGCATGCGCCGGGCCGGGCCGGGCGCTGCCGTCAGGTCGGCCAGGGTGTAGCGGTCGAGCACGGCGAGAAAGGCCTGCAGCGCCTCGTCCAGCACGCCGCGCAGCCCGCAGGCGGGGGAGATGACGCAGGCATTGCGCGCCTGGTCGAAGCATTCGACCAGGGCGAAACCGTCTTCGGTGGCGCGCACCACCGCGCCGAGCCGGATCTTCCCGGCATCGCCGGCCAGCCGCAGCCCGCCATGGCGGCCGCGCACGCTTTCGACGAATCCCGCCGCCACCAGGGTCTGCACAATCTTCATCGTGTGGTTGCGCGAGATGCCGTAGCGGCGCGCCATCTCCTCGATCGTGTGCCGACGGTCGGGCTCCAGCGCCAGCAGCGTCAGCAGGCGCAGCGCATGGTCGGTATGCAAGGTCAGGCGCATGGCGTTCCTTTTGATAAGAGGTATATTATATACCTCTTTTAACGGGCCAATGCGGCGACCTGCCGCGGCGGGGAGGGACTAAGGTGGATAGCGGTCGATTCGGAAGGGGCGGCCTGGGCGCTCTGCTGCTGGCGGTGCTGGCGCTGGTCTGGGCGGGCATGGTGGTCGGGGTCTCGGGGCTGGCCACGCCGGTGAAGTTCGCCGCCCCGTCGCTGACCCTGCCGGTGGCGCTGGATGTCGGCCGCGTCACGTTCGGACTGTTCAGCCAGGTCGAATGGGGGCTGGCGCTGGCGCTGGTGGTTCTGGCGGCGCTGGCCGGCCTGCGGCTGCTATGGCTGGCGGTGCTTGTTGCGGTCGTGCTGGTGGTGGCCCAGGCGACATGGCTGCTGCCGATCCTCGACGCCCGCATCGCGGCGGTGATCGCCGGCAATCCCCAGCCCGCGACCTTCCATCACGCCGCCTATGCCGTCGGCGAAGCCGTCAAGCTCGCCGCCCTGCTGGCGACGGGGATCGGGGCGATGGCCGGCGGCATGGCGTCCCGGGCCGGCCGACGACGCTGAGGGCGGCGCTGACGGACGGCCCAAGCATTTCGAATTGGCGTCGGGACGACTTCCTGCGAAGGTTCGGCCATGACCACCCTTCTGCTCCTGGGCGCCACCGGGCTGGTGGGCCGCGAAGTGCTGGCGCGCGCGCTGGCCGACGGGCGCGTCGAGCGCATCGTGGCGCCGACCCGCAAACCGCTCGGCCCAGTACTCGGCCAGGCGCATGCCAGGCTGGAAAACCCGCTGGTCGATTTCGATGCCCTGCCGGGACAGGCCGATTGGTGGGGCTGCGACGGGGCGATCTGCGCCCTGGGCACGACCATGCGCAAGGCGGGCTCGCGCCCGGCCTTCTTCAAGGTCGATCACGACTATGTGGTGAACAGCGCCAGGCTAGCGCGGCGGCACGGCGCGGCCAGCTTCGCGCTGGTGTCGGCGCTGGGCGCCAATCCGCGCTCGCGGGTCTTCTATCTGCGCGTCAAGGGCCAGGCGGAGCAGGCGGTCGAGGCGCTGGGTTTTCCCTCGCTGACCATCGTGCGGCCCAACTTCATCGGTGGCGAGCGGCAGGAGCGGCGGCCCGCCGAGCGCGCCTTTCTCGCCGCCCTCGGCGCGGTCAATCCGCTGCTGCCGCGCGGCTGGCGCCTCAACCCGGCGCCGACCATCGCCCGCGTGCTGGTCGAGGCGACGGTGGCCGCCCGGCCCGGGACGCAAGTGGTGCCGTCGGCGGCGCTGGCCTGACCTCAGGATTTGATGAAGGCCAGCAGATCGGCGTTGAACAGGTCCGGATGCGTCTGCGCCAGGCCGTGGCTGCCGCCGGGATAGATTTTCAGCGTCGCCTTCGACAGCAGCTTGGCCGTCAGCTTGGCCGACGCCTCGATCGGCACGATCTGGTCGTCGTCGCCATGGGCGACCAGCACGGGGATGCCGATCTTCTTCAGGTCTTGGGTGAAGTCGGTCTCGGAAAACTGCTCGATGCAGTCGTAGACCGGCTTGATGCCGCCCATCATGCCCTGCAGCCAGAAGCTCTCGCGCAGGCCTTCCGACACCTTGGCGCCGGAACGGTTGAAGCCGTAGAACGGCACCGTCAGGTCCTTGAAGAATTGCGCCCGGTTGGCGAGCGTGTTGGCGCGGATATCGTCGAATGCCTGCTTCGGGGTGCCGTGGGGATTGTCCGGCGTCTTCAGCATCAGCGGCGGGATGGCGCCGAGCAGCACCGCCTTGGCGACGCGGCCCGTACCGTGCCGGCCGAGATAGCGGGTGACTTCGCCGCCGCCGGTGGAGTGGCCGACCATCACCGCGTTCTTGAGGTCGAGATGGTCCATCACCGCCGCCAGGTCGTCGGCATAGGTGTCCATGTGATTGCCGTGCCAGGTCTGTTGCGAGCGGCCATGGCCGCGCCGGTCGTGCGCGACGACGCGAAACCCGCGCTGGCCGAGGAACATCATCTGGTTGTCCCAGGCGTCGCCGGTGAGCGGCCAGCCGTGGGAGAACACCACGGGTTGGCCGCTGCCCCAGTCCTTGTAGAAAATCTGCGTTCCGTCCTTGGCGCTGACGAATGGCATGGCGCGTCCTTTCAATGGCAGGGGGGAAGCCGATGGTAGCCCAGGACCATGGGCGGCTGTATTGTCCTTCCGTAGCGGTACCCGCTTTGGAGGACGATGGTCGTGTCGCTCTATCTTCTTGCGCTCGCCCTCGGAATCGTCGCCGGCCTGCGCACGGCCACCGCGCCGGCGGTGGCAAGCTGGGCCGCCTATCTCGGCGTCATTGGCGTATCCGGCACCTGGCTGGGCTTCATGGCCCATCCCCTCACGCCCTGGATCCTGACGGCGCTGGCGGTCGGCGAGCTGGTCGTCGACCAGTTGCCCTCGACGCCAAGCCGCAAGGTGCCGTACCAGTTCGCCGGCCGCATCGTCAGCGGCGCCTTGTGCGGCGCCACGATCGGGATCGCGGCCGGCCAGCTCGTCGGTGGGGTCATCGCGGGAATAGCCGGAGCGATCGTCGGGACATTGGCCGGCGCGGCGGCGCGCGCCCGCATGGCGGCGGCGTTCGGCAAGGACACGCCGGCGGCGCTGATCGAGGATGCCGTCGCCATCGGCGGCGCGGTTCTGGCCGTCATCGCGCTGACATGAACTTCGACGCCATCGTCATCGGCGCCGGCCAGGCTGGTCCCTCGCTGGCGGGACGGCTGACCCAGGCCGGCATGCGGGTGGCGCTGGTCGAGCGCCATCTCTTCGGCGGCACCTGCGTCAATACCGGCTGCATGCCGACCAAGGCGCTGGTCGCCAGCGCCTATGCCGCGCATCTGGCGCGCCGGGCCGCCGACTACGGCGTCACCATCGGCGGCGCGGTCGGCGTCGACATGAAGCGGGTGCAGGCGCGGGCGATGAAGGTGTCGACCGACGCGCGCGCCAATATCGAGGCCTGGCTGGGCGGCATGGCGGGCCTGACCGTCATTCGCGGCCATGCCCGCTTCACCGCACCGCGCGCCATTCGGGTCGGGGACGAGGTGCTGGAAGCGCCGCGCATCTTCCTCAATGTCGGCGGCCGCGCCCAGGTGCCCGATATGCCCGGCGTCGCCGACATCGACTATCTGACCAACACCTCGATCCTGGCGCTCGACCGCCTGCCGCGGCGGCTGGTGATCGTCGGCGGCTCCTATATCGGCCTGGAATTCGCCCAGATGTTCCGCCGCTTCGGCGCCGAGGTCGCGGTGGTGGAGAAGGGACCGCGCCTGATCGCGCGCGAGGATCCCGACGTGTCCGACGCCATCCGCGCCATTCTGCAAGCGGAGGGCATCGCCATTCGCACCGGCGCCGAATGCATCGCCTTCCGCCGCGTGCCCGACGGGGTGGCGGTGCGGGTCGATTGCCGGAACGGCGCGCCGGAGGAGATCGGCAGCCACGTGCTGCTGGCCGTCGGTCGCCGGCCCAATACCGACGATCTGGGACTCGACAGGGCCGGGGTGGCGGTCGATGCGCGCGGCTACATAACCGTCGACGACGGCCTGCAGACCAGCGTGCCGGGCATCTGGGCGCTGGGCGACTGCAACGGGCGCGGCGCCTTCACCCACACCAGCTACAACGATTTCGAGATCGTCGCGGCCAACATCCTGGACGGCGGCGCGCGCAAGGTGAGCGACCGGCTGCAGGGCTATGCGCTCTACATCGATCCGCCGCTGGGCCGCGTCGGCCTGACCGAGGCGCAGGCGCGGGCGGCGACCAAGTCGCTGCTGGTCGGCACCCGGCCCATGACGCGGGTGGGCCGCGCCATCGAGAAGGGCGAGACGCAGGGCTTGATGAAGATCGTCGCCGATGCCGGCAGCAAGCGCATCCTGGGCGCGGCCATTCTCGGCACCGGCGGCGACGAAGCCATCCACGGCATTCTCGACATGATGAACGCGGACCGGCCCTTCGACGAACTGCGATGGGCCGTTCCGATCCATCCCACCGTGTCGGAGCTGATCCCCACGGTGCTGAACGAGATGAAGCCGGTTTAGTCCAGCCGCCGCTCGTATTCGGCGTGCAGCTTCTCGAAGCGGCTCCAGAACGGGCCGACCGGTTCGCCGGCCAGCACTTCCCGCAGGATCGCCAGATGCGTGTGCCAGCCGCCGCTGACATTGACCTTGTCGGTGCGGCCGGGCAGCTTGCGATGCGTCAGCACCAGCCTGGTGTCCTTGCCCTGCGGCGACAGCTCGAAGGTGACTTCCGAGGCCACGCCCCAGGTGATGCGCAGCAGGCGCGGCTTGTCGCATTCCAGGACGGTGGCGGCGAAACCCGATCCCTCCTTGTCCTTGTGCTTCTCCGGCGCCGGCTCCCTCGTCGCGGGAAGCTCGGTGTTGCGGAACACCAGCGTGACCTTGCCGCTGGGCCGCTGCTCCATGACGCCGCTGGCCAGCCATTTGGCGCGCTTGTCGGAATCGACCAGGTATTCCCAGACGCGCTCGGGCGCGGCGGGCAGGATGCGTTCGAAGCGGACCGTGTTGGCATCGAGCGGCTGGGCATACTGGTTCATGGTCTCTTCCTCTTCGGTTTGGGTTTGGCGTCGGCGCGCAAGGCGCGTTCGAGATCGTCCAGCCGCGCGGCCCAGAAACGCTCGTAGTAGCGCAGCCATTCCGTGGCCTGCGACAGCGGCGCGGGGTTGAGCCGGCAGCAATGGATGCGGCCCTGCACGATGCGGTCGACCAGCCCGGCCTGTTCCAGCACCTTGATGTGCTTGGAGGCGGCGGCCAGCGACATGGCGTTGCGCGCCGCCATGAAGGGGGCGGCGAGCTCGCCGACGCTGGCCGGCGACTGGCTCAGCCGCCGCAGCATGGCGCGGCGGGTGGGATCGGCCAGGGCGTGGAACACGGTGTCGAGCGGCGGCGGCGAAAGTTCAACCATACGGTTGAATATAGCGGCGCGCCGATGGATTGTCAACCGATCGGTTGAATGATTCTAGCGCTGCTGTCTAAGCCACTCGACGCAGGCGTCGTACAATTGCTGCTCGCGCCCCGCGCGATCGATGTTCAGATCCTGGCGCTGGCTGTCGGTGAAGGGATCGCGGATGCCGGGCGGCCCGCTCTGGAACGGCGCGTTGCGCCGCACCGAGCTGTCCTGCGCCAAATACTCTTCGTTGGATCGCTGGATGGCGAAAGCGCGGCATTCGGTTTCGCTGCGCGGCCGCGCCTCGGGCGTGTCCGGCATGCCGGTCGTCGGGGCGCGCTGCTGCGCCGCCAGCGGCGCCGACAGCGCCATGCCGGCAAGCGCCAGCGCGCTAAGACTTGGGAGTTTCGACCACCACACGTTCGTATCCTTTGTTGCGCATGCAGAAGGAGGCCAGGCGCGATTCGGTGAGCCATTGGTCCTGGCGGAACCGCGCCTCGTGCTCGTAGCGCCATCCCCGATAGGGCGACGGTCCGTAAAAATAGGGCGACAAGCCATAGTAAGGATACCCCAGCGGGTAGAACCCGACGATGCGCCAGGTTTCCTCGCGCGCTTGCACGCGGCACTCGTCGAAATCGGCGGCGGTCGCCTCTTCGCCGGTTTGCGGCCGTTCCCATCGCGTGGTCTGCGCGCAGGCCGCCAGCGCCAGAACCAGGGCGAGAGCCGGCAATTGCATGTATGGACGCATGACGGTCAACCTCGACAACGTAACCTACGCAGGTCGGCGCTGTTCCTGCCCGGGGTCCGAATTCGGCTTCCGGGCTGGCGTGCGGCCGATGCATGATAGCATGCCGACAGTGCCGCGTTGATCGTTTGAGGGGACAATGGCCCGTATCGCCGTCGCCGGTTTTCAGCACGAAACCAATACTTTCGCCCCGCAAAAAGCCACCTGGGACGATTTCGTCCGCGCCGATGCCTGGCCGCCTTTGCTGCGCGGGGCGGAGATGATCGAGGGCGTGCGCGGTTTCAATATCCCCATTGCCGGTGCGGTCAAGGGGCTGGGCGAGCTGGGCCACGAGCTGGTGCCGCTGGCGTGGGCCGCCGCCCCGCCCTGTTCCTATGTCGAGCGCGAAGCCTACGAACGCATCGCCGGCATGATCCTGGAGGATTTGCGGCAGGCGCTGCCGGTCGATGCGATCTATCTCGACCTGCACGGCGCCATGGTCGCCGACGATTACGAGGACGGCGAGGGCGAATTGCTGGCGCGCATCCGCAAACTGGTCGGGCCGGACCTGCCGATCGTTTCCAGCCTCGACTACCACGCCAACCTGACGCCGCAGATGGCGGAGCTGGCGACCGCCCTGGTCGGCTACCGCACCTATCCGCATATCGACATGGCGGCGACGGGCGAGAAGGCGGCACGGCTGCTCGACCGGCTGCTGCGCGAGAAGCGCCGCCTCCACAAGGCGTGGCGGCAGTTCGATTTCCTGATCCCGCTGGTCTGGCAATGCACCTTGAACGAGCCGTCCAAGGGCCTGTTCGACCTGATCGGGGAGATGGAGCAGGGCGGCACGGCCAAGGTCACGCCGAAGCACAATTTCAACATCGTCAGCGCCACCATCACGCCGGGCTTCCCACCGGCCGACATCACCCATTGCGGCCCCGCCCTGGTCGCCTATGCCTGGGACCAGGCGTCGGCCGATGCCGCCGCCGACGCGCTGGCGGCGGCGCTGAACAGCCGCGAGAGCCTGTTCGACGGCGAGGTGTTCGATCCCGACGCGGCGGTGCAGAAGGCGATGGCGCTGGCGCAGACGGCGAAGACGCCGATCGTGCTGGCCGACGTGCAGGACAACCCCGGCGCGGGCGGCACCTCCGACACGGTGGGGCTGCTGAAAGCGATGATGCGCCACAAGGCCAGGGGCGCGGTGATCGGCATGGTGGTCGATCCCGGTGCGGCGCAGGCGGCGCACGATGCCGGCGAGGGCAACGTCATGGAGCGCGGCATCGGCGCTGTGGTCGGGGTCGGCGGCGAGACGCCGGCGCTGGCGCGCTGGCGGGTGACGAAAATCGCCTCCGGCAATTTCACCGCCACCGGCCCGTTCTACGGCGGCGCCAAGATGCATCTGGGGCCGATGGCGCTGGTGACCGACGAGGACAGCGGCGTCTCGGCCGTGCTGGCCTGCCGGCGGGTGCAGGCGGCGGACCAGGAGATGTTCCGCCATGTCGGCGTCGAGCCGTCGCGCACGCCGATCCTGGGACTGAAATCGACCGTGCATTTCCGCGCCGATTTCCAGCCCATCGCCGAGACCATCCTGATCGTGCATTCGCCGGGCGCCCACACCACCGACCCGACCGAGATGCCGTTCACGCGCCTGCGCGAGGGCGTGCGCCTGCGGCCCAATGGCACGCCGTTCAGGCGGGGGGCGGCCGCGTCCTGAGCGCGATCCGCACGATTGCGAACTCGGCCGGGGTCAGGGGCGCGAAGCCGATCTCGATCAGGCAATTGCCCTGCGCGATATCGGCCGGCGTCATGGTCGAGGCGTCGCATTTCACGAAATAGGCGTCCCCCGCAGCGCTGCCGGCGAACGCGCCGCGCTTGAAGAGCGCGTGCAGGAAGTCGCCGGCATCCTGGCGCAGCCGCGCCCACAGGGCCTCGCCGTTCGGCTCCAAGGCGGCCCAGCCCAGGCCGCGCACGATGGAGCGTTCGATGTGGCTGGCCAGCCGCCGCACCGGCACGAAGCGCCATTCGTCCGCCAGGCTCAGCGTTCTGGCTCCCCAGGCCACGATGCCGTGCTGGGGAAAATCGCGCAGCAGGTTGATGCCCAGCGGGTTCAGGATGTTCTGTTCGGTGTCGGTGAAGCGCCTGGCCAGGGCCTTCACGCCGCTGGGCCCGGCATCGACGCCGGCCGGCGCTTTCCACACGCCCATCGCCTTGTCGAACCGCGCATGCAGCCCGGCCATGGTGCCGGCCGGCGCGCAGTGCCGCTGCTGGCCCTGATGCAAGGGGTCGTCGATGACGATCCAGGGCGCATAGCAGGCGGCGAAGGCGCCGCTTTCGCGCGGCAGCGCAGCGGCAAAGGCCTGCAGGTCGGGCGTCGTGGCGGCAGTCGCGGGCGGATCGATCAGCGCCAGCGCCCGCTTGCGCCGGCACAGATCGGCCGCCGCGCGCCACAGCTCGACCATCCGTTCGACTTTGAATTCGGGCATCGTTCCGCCCGGCGTACGCGGGCGGGTGGCATCGGGCAGGCAGAGCAGGTCGAATTCCTCGTCGTCCTCGAGGCAGCCCAGCCCCATGGGAAAGGAGGTGCTGGCGCCGGCGATCATGCCGAGATCGGGCAGGCCGGTCTCGGTTTCCGGCACGCGCACGATCAGCGCTTTTTCGCCGCCATTGCGGAAGAACTGCAGCACGGCGTAGGAGACCTCGCTGCTGGCCGCCAGCCCGCCGAAATTCTTGGCGTAGTCGGTATAGGAGCGCACCGGCACGAGCCGGTTGACCGGCCCGCCGAGCGTGTGGCCGACAAAGGCGGTCACGCCGGTGGGCGCCGGCTCGATCGGCGGCGTCGGCCTCGTCTCCTCGACATAGGTTCCAGGCGGGCGGTGCTGCGGCATGGGCGTGGTTTCCGATCAGGTGCGCAGTGTAACGTAGCGACGGGGCTCTCGTGCCGGACGAAATTCGATGCGGCGATTTGCCGGCTGGCTGCCCAGCGGGCGCAGCGCAATCATTCCCAGGCCATCGAAGGATGATCTGCAATGGCCGCCTCGGCGCTTCGCGTTCTGATCGTTGGCGGCTACGGCACGTTTGGCGGCCGCCTGGCGCGGC
Organism: Reyranellaceae bacterium; assembly: GCA_050181585.1. Classification (GTDB taxonomy): domain Bacteria; phylum Pseudomonadota; class Alphaproteobacteria; order Reyranellales; family JAQSWP01; genus JAQSWP01. The sequence continues at coordinate 27,204 of JBFXDA010000011.1, read as the reverse complement.
TGCTGGCCGGAAATCCCCGCCTGCATCTGATCGTGGCCGGCCGTTCGCTGTCGGCGGCGACGAAATTCTGCGCCGCGCTGCAACCGGGCGCCGGCCGCGAAGCGGCCGCGTTCGACCGCGACGGCGACGTCGCGGCGCAGATCGCGGCGTTGAAGCCGCACGTACTGGTCGATGCCTCCGGCCCGTTCCAGGCCTATGGCGCGCAACCCTATCGCCTGGTCGAAGCCTGCATCGGCCAGGCCATCCATTACATCGATCTCGCCGATGGCGCGGCCTTCGTCGCCGGCATTAGCGCCTTCGACGACGCGGCGCGCGCCGCCGGCGTGTTCGTGCTGGCGGGCGCCAGCACTTTCCCCGTGCTGAGCGCGGCGGTGCTGCGCGCCATGGCGGCCGAGGGCCTGCAGATCGAGGAGGTCGAAGGCGGCATCGCGCCGTCGCCACGGGCCGGCCTGGGCCGCAGCGTGATCCGCGCCACCGCCCTCTATGCCGGCAAGCCGGTGGCGCGCCTGCAGGACGGGCGGCTGCAATGGGACTATGCGCTGACCCGCACCCGCCGCCGCACCGTCGCGCCGCCGGGCGGCCTGCCGCTGCGCAGCCGCCTCTTCGCGCTGATCGACGTGCCCGATTTGCGCCTGATCCCCCAGCTCTGGCCCGATCTGCGGTCGATCTGGATGGGCGCCGGGCCGGCGCCGGCGCCGCTGTTCCGCGGCTTCGTCCTGCTCGCCTGGCTGGTGCGGCTGCGCCTGCTGCCCTCGCTGGCGCCGCTGGCCGGGCTGTTCCATGGCGCGACGCGGCTGCTGGGCTGGGGCGAGCATCGCAGCGGCATGTTCATCGCCGCGCGTGGGCGTGATCTTGCCGGCCGCCGGGTCGAGAAATCCTGGCACCTGACGGCGGAAGGCGATGACGGGCCGTTCGTGCCGGCCATGGCGGCGGCGGCCATCGTCGGCCTGCTGCTCGAGAGCAGGCCGCCGGCAGCCGGGGCGCGGGCGGCGAGCGAGGCTTTGGAACTGGCGCAGTACCTGCCCTGGTTCGCCGGCCGGCGCATCGCCTGCGGCTTCCGCCAGCCTCGCCCCGATCTTTCGCTCTACCGCCGGGTGCTGGACGCGGCCTGGGACGAGCTGCCGCCCGCGCTTCAGGCCATGCATGCGTCGGTCGCCGGCCGCATATCCGCCGGCGAAGCCACGGTGGAGCGCGGCCGCAATCCCCTGGCGCGCCTGGCCGCCGACCTGATGCGGTTTCCCCGGGCGGGCGAGCGCATCGCCGTGCGCGTCACCTTCGCCCCCATCGAAGGCGGCGAGATCTGGCGACGCGATTTCGGAGGCCGAAGTTTCTCAAGCATCCAGACCGAGGGCAGGGGCCGGTCGCAGCACCTGATCGAGGAGCGCTTCGGTGCCATCGGCGTAGCGTTGGCCTGCGTGATAGAGGGCGGTCGCCTGCGTCTGATCGTGCGCCGCTGGTCGCTGTTCGGCATTGCCATGCCGCGCTTGCTGTCGCCCGGCGGCGAGGCCTTCGAGTACGAGCAGGACGGCCGCTTCCATTTCGACGTCGAGCTGAAAGCGCCGCTGCTGGGACGGCTGGTGCGCTATCGCGGCTGGCTGGTGCCGGAAGCCTGACTATTCCTCGTAGACGGTCTTGGGATCGATCGCCACCGGGGCGATCACCTGCAGCGCATCGTCGCGGATGGCGGTGAAGAAGCAGTTGTGCCGCCCGGTGTGGCAGGCGACGCCGACCTGGTCGACCAGCATCAGCAGCGTGTCGCCGTCGCAGTCGATGCGCATTTCCTTCAGCGTCTGGATGTGGCCCGAGGTGTCGCCCTTGCGCCAGAACGCGTTGCGCGAGCGCGACCAGTAGCAGACGCGGCCGGTCTGCAGCGTCTGGCGCACCGCGTCGGCGTTCATCCACGCCAGCATCAGCACCTCGCCGGTGTCGTGCTGCTGGGCGATGGCGGCCACTAGGCCGTCGGCGTTGAAGCTGATGCCGCGCAGGGCCGCCTCGATGGTCGCGGCGGCGGGCGCCCGATACTCGCTGGTCATGAAAACCCTCGTTGCGGCGCACTGGTCTGCCGCCGTGGATGGCTCTATATTTGCTGGCAAGGGGAGTGGTCAACCGGTCAAGGATCCAGTCGATGCCGCCGCTTTCTAGGTTCTCCAGCGAATCCAGCGCCGTAGCGGCTCCCGTGACGCGCCGGCAGGCGATCGCCATCGGCCTGGGCGGCCTGGTGGCGGCCGGCGGCCTGATCGCGCTGGGGCCCCGCGCCTTCGCCTTCTCCATCGTCGATGCCGATGCCCCCATCGCGCAGGCTTTCCACAGCGCCTGCGGCTCGGTCCAGTATCACGAGCAATTGGCCGCGGAAGTGCGCAGCCTGCTGGCGCTGAAGGGCGAGAAGGCTCCCGAACAGATCGCCTGTCCGGTCTGCAACTGCCGCGTCGCCCTGGCGCCGCCGCCGCCAGCCAAGTAGGGGTTCTCCTTGCCGACCGGCGCCAGGACCCAGGCCGGCTTCGCCAAGCCCGGGCACAACCACCAAAGCTGCGTCGCCGACGCCGTCGCGGCGGCCGATGCGCTGTGCCAGGCCAAGGGCACGCGGCTGACGGCGCTGCGCCGGCGGGTGCTGGAACTGGTCTGGGGCAGCCACCAGCCGATCGGCGCCTATGCGCTGCTCGACGCGCTGCGCAAGGAGGAGCTGGCCTCCGCCCCGCCCACCGTCTATCGCGCGCTGGAGTTCCTACTCGAGAACGGGCTGGTGCACCGCATCGAGTCGCTGAACGCCTTCGTCGGCTGCGCCCATCCCGGCGACGCCCATCGCGGCCTGTTCCTGATCTGCAAGTCCTGCCGCAACGCGGTCGAGATCGACGACGCCCGCATCGGCCGCGCCATCGGCAACGCCGCCGGCGACCGCGGCTTCGCGGTCCAGCACGCCACGGTCGAAGTCACCGGCATCTGCCCCAACTGCCGCCGCGCGGCGGCGGAGTAGAAAACGTCATCCCCGCGCCAGCGGGGATCTTTCTCAGGCACTGTTTCGGTGTCGATCGAGGTCCGCCATCGACGGCTCAGGCTCGTCCGCCCGAGGTCCCCGCTTGCGCGGGGATGACGCAATTGGACGTTCCTATTCGGCCGCCGTCTTCGCCGCTTGCTTCATCCGCTCGAAGCCGGCCGCCAGGTCGGCCTTGATGTCCTCGACGTCGTCCAGGCCGATATGGACCCGGATCACCGTCTTCTCCGTCGGCCACGGCACGGCGCTGCGGAACATCTCGGGATGGGCGTGGATCATCAGGCTCTCGTAGCCGCCCCAGCTATAGCCGATGCCGAACAGCTTCATGTGGTCGACCAGGGCGGCGATGGCGGGCTTGGAATACCCGTCCCTCAGCACGAAAGCGAAGAGGCCGGAGGAGCCGGTGAAGTCGCGTTTCCAGATCTCGTGGCCGGGACAGTCGGGCAGGGCCGGATGCAGCACCTGCGCCACCTCGGGCCGCGTCTTCAGCCAGCGCGCGATCTCCAGAGCGCTCTGCTCGTGCCGGCGCAGGCGCACCGCCAGCGTGCGCAGGCCGCGCAGCGCCAGGTAGGAATCGTCGGGCGCGGCGTGGAAGCCCAGCATCGAGGAGGTGTTCTTGACCGGCGCGTAGGTCGCCTCCGAGCAGCAGATCAGCCCCATCATGGCGTCGGAATGGCCGACCACGTATTTGGTGCCGGCATGCACCACGATGTCGGCGCCCAGCCGGATCGGCTGGCAGTAGAGCGGCGTCGCCCAGGTGTTGTCGGCGACCACCAGGGCGCCGTGCCGGTGCGCCACTTTCGCCAGGGCGGGAATGTCCTGCACCTCGAAGGTCAGCGAGCCCGGCGCCTCGAGGTAGAACAGTTTGGTGTTGGGCCGCACCAGCCGCTCGACGTCCTCGCCCAGCATCGGATCGAAGAAGGTGGTCTCCACGCCGAAGCGCTTCAGCACGTTCAGCGCGAAGCGGCGCGTCGGGCCATAGGCGCTGTCGCTGACCAGCATGTGGTCGCCGGCCGAGACGAAGGGCGTGATGGCGCCGGTGATGGCGGCCAGCCCGGACGGCACGGCGACGGTGCGCCAGGCGCCCTCGAGCTGCGACATGGTCTCTTCCAGCGCGTGCTGGGTGGGCGTGCCGCTGCGGCCGTAGGTGATGTGGTTGAGCGGATCGCGCGAGGCTTCCTCCTGCGCCGCCAGCGAGGGGAAGATGATGGTCGAGGCGTGGTAGACGGGTGGATTGACCACGCCGTGATTGCCGGCCGGATCGCGTCCCGCCACGGTCAGGATGGTGTCGATCTTGGTCGAGAGGTTCTTGTCGGAAGCCATGGCCTGCTGCGGATGAGGGTTGCGCGGGCGGCCATCTTGGCACCGGGCCGCGCCGGTGCCAATTGCAGACGGGTCAGATCAGCCCCGTCAAACGCGGGTCGTCGAAGCTGTGCTCCACCTGCCGTACCAGCACGAAACCGGCGCGCCGGTAGTTCGCCAGGGCCCGGGGGTGGTCGAAACTGTTGGTGTTGACCGTCAGCCGCCGCGGCTGCTGCGCCCAGGCTGCATCCACCGCCCGGCGCAGGAACCAGTGGCCCAGGCCCTGGCCGATGAAATCGGGCAGCAGGCCGAAATAGGCCAGGTCGATATCGGTCGGGTGCCGCCGGTCGAGCTCGAAGAAGCCGGCCGGCACGCCCCGGGCATAGGCGACATGCACCTCGACCGACGGGCCGTGCAGCAGCGCCGCCAAAGAGGCGTCGTCCCTGGCGCGCCGCTCGTACCACAGCCATTGCCTGCCGACCTCGTTGTAGAGGTAGCGATAGAAGGCGACGGTGATGCCGGCGGCGCGTTCGAGGCGAAGCCCGGGCGGGTCGGCCGGGGCGGGATCGGCCGGCGGCTGCGCCATCTCCAGATAGCTGATCGTGGTGCGCAGCTTGCGATCGGCGGACGCGCTCACTTCGGGCCCGTGACCACCGGCGTGTCGGGACGGCTGCCCCATTCGGCCCACGACCCGTCATAGACCGCCACGTTGCGCGCGCCGATCAGGTGCAGGCCCAGCGCCAGGATGCAGGCGCTGATCCCCGAGCCGCAGGAGGCGACCACCGGGCGGTCGGGGTCGATGCCGGCCTTGCCGATCCTGTCCTTCAGCGTCTCGGCCGGCAGCATGGTGCCGCGCTGCGGGTCGACCAGGGTCTCCCACGGCAGGTTGAGCGCGCCCGGCATGTGGCCGGCGCGCAGGCCCGGCCGCGGTTCGGGCGCCTCGCCCGAGAAGCGGTTGGCGGCGCGCACGTCGACCACCTGCGCCTTGCCCGACAGCGCCTCCTTCACCTGCTCGGTGTCGCGCACCAGCGTGGTGTCCAGCCGGGCGGAGAAATGGCGCTGCCGCGGCATCGGCGGCAGGTCCTCCAGCGGCCGGCCCTCGGCCTTCCATTTGTTCAGCCCGCCATCGAGCACGGCCACGTCCTTGTGGCCGAAATGGCGGAACATCCACCACACGCGCGGCGCGGACAGCATGGGGTAGCCGTCATAGACCACGATGCGGTTGCCGTCGCCCAGTCCCAGCTTCTGCACCCGCGAGGTGAACTTGATCGAGGACGGCAGCATGTGCGGGTAGGGCGAGGCGTCGTCGGAAATCTCGTCGATGTCGAAGAACACCGCGCCGGGGATGTGGCCGGCGGCGTATTCCGCCCTGGGGTCGCGGTTCATCGCCGGCAGGTACCAGGAGGCGTCGACCACGCGCACGTCGGGCGAGTCGAGATGCGCGGCCAGCCATTCGGTGCTGACCAGGGCTTCGGGGTTGGCGTACGGCATGGAGGTTTTTCCGCTATTCGACGAAACGCAGGTTGACGCGCCGGTTCTGGCGGCCCTTGTTCTCGATCTTGGCGACTTCGATGGCGCCGATCTCGGCGGTGTGCGCCACATGCGTGCCGCCGCAGGGCTGCATGTCGATGCCGGCGATGTCAAGCAGGCGCACCTTGCCCTGGCCGGAGGGCGGCTTCACGCTCATGGTGCGCACCAGTTCCGGCCGCGCCGCAAGCTCGGCGTCGTCGATCCAGCGCGGCGCCACCGGATGGTCCTCGCCCACCAGCCGCGCCAGCTCGCGGTTGATGTGGTCCTTGTCCAGCGCCTCGCCCGGCACGTTGAAATCCAGCCGGCTCTTGTCGGCGCCGATCTGGCCGCCGGTGACGTCGCCCGTCACCACCGCGCACAGCAAGTGCAAGGCGGAGTGCATGCGCATGTGCCGGTAGCGCCGCTCCCAATCGATGCGGGCCGTCACCGCCGCGCCGGCAGCGGGCAGGACCTGGCCGGCGGCGGGAACGTGCAGGATGCCGTCCTCGCCCTTTTGCGTGTCGGCGATCGCCACGCTCGTTCCGTCGGCCAGGACGAGCGTGCCGGTATCGCCCGGCTGGCCGCCGCCCATGGGGTAGAACACGGTGCGGTCGAGCACGATGCCGCGCTCGTCGGCCCGCACCACGACGGCGCTGCATTCCTTCAGGTAGGAATCGGCGCGGAACAGTTCTTCGGTAGCCATGGCGGCAAGCTTACCCCAGCCAGGTCGGCACGGGCAGGTTCTTCTGGCGCAGGAAGTCGGGGTTGAACAGCTTGGACTGGTAGCGGGTGCCCGAGTCGCACAGCATGGTGACGATCACCTTGCCCTTGCCCATCTGCCGCGCCAGCCGCATGGCGCCGGCGACGTTGATGGCCGAGGAGCCGCCCAGGCACAGGCCCTCGTGCTGCAACAGGTCGTAGAGGATGGGCAGGGCTTCCTCGTCGCTGATCTGGAACGCATCGTCGACCGGCGCGCCCTCCAGGTTCTTGGTGATGCGGCCCTGGCCGATGCCTTCGGTGATCGAGTTGCCGGTCGCCTTCAGCTCGCCGTTCTTGTAATGGCCGTAGAGCGCCGATCCCATCGGATCGGACAGCACGATGCGGACGTCTTTGTTGCGCTCTTTCAGCGCCAGGCCGACGCCGCCCAGCGTGCCGCCGCTGCCGACCGAGCAGGTGAAGCCGTCGACCTTGCCGTCGGTCTGGGCCCAGATCTCCGGGCCCGTGGTTTCGTAATGGCCCTGCCGGTTGGCGACGTTGTCGAACTGGTTGGCCCAGATGGCGCCGTTGGGCTCGCTCTGCGCCATTTCCTCGGCCAGCCGACCGGAATAGCGCACATAGTTGCCGGGATTGGCGTAGGGCACGGCCGGCACCAGGCGCAGATCGGCGCCGCACAGGCGCAGCATGTCCTTCTTCTCCTGGCTCTGCGTCTCGGGCATCACGATGACGGTGCGATAGCCGCGCGCAGCGGCGACCAGCGCCAGGCCGATCCCGGTATTGCCCGCCGTGCCCTCGACGATGACGCCGCCGGGGCGCAACAGCCCCTTCTTCTCGGCGTCGGCGATGATGGCGATCGCGGCGCGGTCCTTGACCGAGCCGCCCGGGTTCAGGAACTCGGCCTTGCCGTAGATCTCGCAGCCGGTCGCCTCCGACGCCGCCTTGAGCCTGATCAGAGGGGTATTGCCGATAGTGCCGACGAAACCGTCTTTTGTATCCATGATAGTGTGAAATCCTCGATTTTCACAAAACTAACGGCATATTGCCGGCAGGCGCAAGCCGGCACGGCGCGCAGGAGCGGCAACTCAGCCCCAGCGCCGACGCAGAGCCTCGCGGTTCAAGGCCAGCCATTGCAGGCCGATGATGGTCTTGGCGTTGTTGATGGCGTCCTCGCGCAGCAGCGCCATGGCCCGCTCGAAGCCCATGGCCTCGACGGCGATGTCCTCGTGCTCGGCGGCCAGCCCGTGATAGCCGCCCGCTCGGGCGGCATCGGTGCGGGCGGCGAACAGGGTGCAGGTCTCCGAGGTGCCGCCGGGGCTGACCAGGTATTCGCAGATGCGGATCAGGTCGCGGATTTGCAGGGCCGCTTCCTCTTGGGCTTCCCGCGTCACCACCGCTTCGGGCGTTTCGCCCGGCTCGATGATCCCGGCCACGATCTCCCACAGCCACGGGTCGCGCCCGGCGGCATAGGCACCAGGCCGGAACTGGCGGATCAGCACCACCTCGTCGCGCTGCGGATCGTAGGGCACCACGGCGGCCGCGCGGCCACGCTCGAACACCTCGCGCTCGATCGGCTCGCTCCATTGGCCGTCGAAGCGGCGATAGCGCAGGCGGTAGACATCCATGCGGTAATAGCCCTGCCAGGCCACCTTGCGCTCGATCAGGTCGACGTCGTCGCGGGTCATTGGCAAACACTCGGGGTTCGGCACTGCTGCGGCGATACTGTCACAAGTCGAGCCGGAAAATCCGCTCGCCCGCCTGCGATACGCCAGCTTCGCGCCAGCCCTGGCTGCGGTAGAAGGTTTCGGCGCGCGAGCCGATCTGGGTCGCCAGCCGCGCCTGCGTCCAGCCTGCGCGCCGCAGATCGTCGAGCGCCCTGGGCAGCAGCGCGCGGCCGATGCCGCGCCCTTCCGCCGCCGGTTCGACGAACAGCGCCCACAGGCTGCCGTCGCGCGTGTCGGCGGACGCGAAGCCCAGCGCGCGGCCGTTCTCGTCCCACAGCCAGATGCCGGAATGGCGGATGAACGCGAGCACCAGCGACGCCGGCACCTTGGCCGGATCGGACAGCACATTCTCGCGCACCGCGGCGCGGATGCGCATCAGCTCGGGGATGTCTTCTTCGCGTGCCCGTCGGATCGCCATGGCGGCATCATACCGCCGTTGCCTCTCACCCGTGCTGCGGTTCGTGCACGCCTTGGGCGCCGCGCCGCCAGTAGCCGGCGGCGCGGATCTGGCTCTTGTCCAGGCCGCGCTCCTCGATCAGCACCTTGCGCACGGCCCGGGCGTTCAGCGATTCGCAGGCCGTCCAGACATAGACGTCGCCGCCGGTGAGCTTTACCCGGCGCGCCGCCTCGATCAGCACCGGCGAGGCGCCGGCTTCGGCATCGCCGCGATGCGCCCAGGTCAGCTCCAGCCTGGCGGAGGTCTGCAAGGGCTGTTCCTCGGCCGCGTTGGCGATTTCGACGATGGCGGTGGCGCGCACGCCGGAGGGCAGTTCCTCCAGGCGGCGGCCGATGGCGGGCAGGGCGGTTTCGTCGCCGATCAGCACGTGATGGTCGTAATCCGCCGGCACGATCAGCGAGCCGCGCGGGCCGGCAATGGCCAGCGTGTCGCCGGCCTTGGCGCTGCGGGCCCAGCTCGTGGCCGGGCCGGTCTCGTGCAGGGCGAAATCGAGATCGAGCGTGCCGGCCTCGACGTTCCAGGCGCGCGGCGTGTAGTCGCGCGCATAGGGCCGCTGGCCGTCGGGGAAGCTGGCGCCGGTGTCGCTGAAGACCGGGGCGGAGACCTCGTCCTGCCCGGGCATCGGCAGCAGGACCTTGAGATGGTCGTCGAAGCCCAGGCTGACGAAGCCGCTCAGATCGCCGGCCAGGTGCGTGCGCACCATGCCGGGCGTGAGCTGGGTGACGGCCCTGACGGTGAGGCGGCGGAATTTCAGGTCGTGGCGCACCCGCCGGGCGGGGCCAATGGGCATATCGTGCATGAATCGACGATAGTTTAATTGATAATAATTCGCAATCGCATCTTTATGCTCAAGGTAATTGAAAATGGCCATGTTTCCACTTAAGGCGGGCGCATGATCGAACCCTTGCGTCGCCGGATCGCCGGTTTGCCCTTCTTCTATGGCTGGGTCGTGGTCGGCATCGCTTTCGTCACGATGGCGATCGGCGTCACCTCGCGCACGGCCTATTCGCTGTTCATGCCGCCGCTGATCGACGAGTTCGGCTGGGACCGCGGCCTGGCGGCGGGCGCCTTCTCCTTCGGGTTTCTGGTCTCGGCATTCCTGGGCCCGATCATCGGCCGGCTGATGGACCGCTACGGTCCGCGCGTGGTGATCGAAACCGGCGTCTGCGTCATGGCGGGCGGATTGCTGCTGGCGCCGTTCATCGAAACGCCTTGGCAGCTTTACGCGACGCTGGGCGTGATGGTGGGCGGCGGCTCCAACCTGATGAGCTACACCGCCCAGTCGCTCTACCTGCCCAACTGGTTTTCGCGCCGTCGCGGGCTGGCGATCAGCATCGCCTTCGCCGGCGCCGGCGTCGGCGCCATCGCCCTGCTGCCGCTGCTGCAGGCCGTCATCGAGGGCGATGGCTGGCGTGCGGCCTGCTGGCTGCTGGGCATTCTGGCCATCGTCATCCTGGGGCCGCTCAACCTGCTGGTGTGGCAGCGGCCGGCCGATATTGGCCTGCTGCCCGATGGCGCCCGCCAGGGCGATCAGGCCGACGCGGGGCGGGGGATGCAGATCGTCGACGCCGCCTGGGCGGCGATCGACTGGACCGTGTCGCGCGCGGTGCGCACCGGCCGCTTCTGGTGGTTGGCGCTGGCCTATTTCTGCGGGCTGTTCGCCTGGTACCCGGTGCAGGTGCACCAGACCAAATACCTGCAGGAGGTCGGGTTCTCGCCGCTGCTGGCGGCCTGGGCGCTGGGCATGGTGGCGGTGGTCGGCATTCCCGGCCAGATCAGCTTCGGCGCCCTGTCCGACCGCATCGGACGGGAATGGGTGTGGACCATCGGCTGCCTGGGTTTCGTCATCTGCTACGTCAGCCTCATCTTCCTCGAATACGCCCCGTCGCCGACCCTGCTTTACCTGATGGTCTTCTCGCAGGGCTTCATGGGCTATGCCCTGACCTCGGTGATGGGACCGATCGTGGCCGAGATTTTCGAGGGCCGGCATTACGGCTCGATCTTCGGCGCGCTGACCTTCGTGCTCACCTTCGGCGGCGCCGCCGGCCCGTTCGTCGCCGGCATCATTCACGACGCCACCGGCAGCTACTACTGGGCCTTCGTCCTCGCCACCGCCCTGTGCTTCGTTTCCATCGCCGCGATCTGGATCGCCGGGCCGCGCAAGGTGCGGAGCGTCGCCGGCAAGCCCGTATCCTGAGCCGCGCCCCAGATCGGGCCGAGGTTTCGGAAAGTGAACATCGGCCGGGGACGATGTTCGGTCTGGTTGACGCCGGACATTCACGCCTTTTCCGTCCGTAGCGCGGCTTTGTCATAGAATCAGTCGCTTGGCGGGCAGGGGCGCGGCTTAGCCGTTCTGGCACGGAATTTTCAACAGGGCTTTCGTAATGGAAAGCCGCGGTTGATGCTCCTCGTTCTCACAGCTTTCGCCTTTGCCAGTGCCGGGTTTGCCTGGATCGCCGGCCGGCGTTCGTCCGCCATCGTCGCGGCAGCGCCGTTGCTGCTGTTTGCCGCCTTCTGCCGCTTCCTGCCCGAGATCGCGGCCGGGGAGATCGTCGTCCAGACCCATCGCTGGATCCCCGGCCTCGGCGTCGACGCCGCGTTCCGGCTCGACGGGCTGTCGCTGGTCTTCGCGCTGCTGATCACGGGCATCGGCGCCATCGTGTTCCTCTATGCGTCGTCCTACCTGCGCGGGGCGGAGCGGCTGGGCCGTTTCTACGTCGTGCTGACGCTGTTCATGGCCGCGATGCTGGGTGCGGTACTGGCGGACGACCTGGTGATGCTGGTCGTGTTCTGGGAGCTGACCAGCCTGACCTCGTTCCTGTTGATCGGCTATTCGCCCGAGCAGGCGGTTGCGCGCCGCTCCGCCCAGCAGGGGCTGCTGGTCACCGTGGCGGGCGGGCTTGCATTGCTGGCCGGCGTCATCCTGCTGGGCTCGGCGGCGGGCACGTTCTCGATCACGCAGATTCTCGAGCGCGGCGACCTCGTCGCTGCCCATCCGTCCGCGCCCGCCATCATGGTGCTGCTCGCCATCGGCGCCTTCGCCAAGTCGGCGCAGGTGCCGCTGCATTCGTGGCTGGCCAACGCCATGGTGGCGCCGACGCCGGTCTCCGCCTTCCTGCATTCGGCGACCATGGTGAAGCTGGGCGTCTATCTGCTGGCGCGGCTCGATCCGGTGTTCGGCGGCCAATACCTGTGGGTCGGCATGCTGACCGCGTTCGGTGCCGCGACCATGCTGGCCGGCGCGGTGCTGGCGCTGCGCGAAACCGACCTGAAGCGCGTATTGGCCTATTCGACCATCGTGTCGCTGGGCACGCTGACCATGCTGATCGGCGCGCCGGGCGATCTGGCGGCGGTGGCGGTCGTCACCTTCCTGATCGTGCACGCGCTCTACAAGGCCTGCCTGTTTCTGGTCGCCGGCGCGATCGATCACGCGACCGGCACGCGCGACAGCTCCGCCCTCGGCGGATTGCGGCGTTCGATGCCGATCACCGCGGCGGTCGCCGTCATGGGCGGCCTGTCGATGGCCGGCCTGCCGCCCTTCATCGGCTTCGCCGCCAAGGAGCTGGTATACGAGACCGGGCTGGCCGGCTCCGCCTCGTGGGGCCTGATCGCGGTGGCGCTGTTCGCCAATGCGGTCATGGTGGTGGTGGCCGGCATCGTGGCCGTGCGCTGCTTCGCCGGCGCGCCGACCCCGACGCCGCATAAGCCGCATGATCCCGGCCTGGCCATGATCGCCGGTCCCGGGCTGCTGGCTTTTCTGGGATTGCTGTTCGGCCTGGCGCCGTCGCTGGTCGGCGGCAGCCTGATCGTGCCGGCGGCCAGCGCGATCGCCGGCGCGCCGGTCGAATACACGCTGGCGCTGTGGCACGGGCTGACGCCGATGCTGGCGCTCAGCATGCTGACCCTGGCGCTGGGCGTGGTCGCCTTCCTGCGCTGGGACGGGCTGCGCACGCGGCTGGCCGCCATCCGGCAGATCGACCGGTGGGGGCCGGACGCCGCCTACGACCGCTTGATGGTGGGATTGCAGGGGCTGGCGCGCTGGCAGACCGACCTGATCCAGATCGGCAGCCTGCGCCTCTATCTCGGGCGTGTCTTCGGGGTCATTGCTGTGGCGGCGCTCGCCACGCTGGCGTTGCGCGGCGGATTCGAGATGCCGGCTCTTCCCGCCGGATTCGTGCCCGAGCTGGTGCTGGCGGGGATCCTGGTCGTCGCTGCCCTGGCCGTCGCCGGCGCTCCCGGCTTCGTATCGGGGATCGTGGCCGCGGGCATGGTCGGCTTCGCCGTCGCGCTGGTGTTCCTGTTCCAGGGAGCGCCCGACCTGGCTTTCACGCAGTTCTCGGTCGAGGCGCTGGCGATCGTGATTTTCCTGGCGATCGTCGGCCGCATGCCGTTCCGCGAGCTCGACCATCGCACGCGGCCGCAGCGGCGGCGCGACGCGGTCCTGGCGGTGGCGGTCGGGCTGGCATCGATGCTGGTGCTGTTGTCGGTGCTGGCGCAGCCCTTCGACGGCCGGCTGTCCGACTACTTCCGCGCCGCCAGCGTGCCCGAGGCGCATGGACGCAACATCGTCAACGTCATCATCGTCGATTTCCGCGCGCTGGACACGCTGGGCGAGATCACCGTGCTGGCGCTGGCGGCGATCGCCGCGGCGGCCGTCGTGATGGGCGTGCGGCGGGTGAAAGGCGGGCCGTCATGAATTCGCTCATTCTCCTTGCCACCAGCCGGCTGATCCTGCCGGCGGCGCTGATCTTCTCGGTCTATGTGCTGCTGCGCGGCCACAACGAACCCGGCGGCGGTTTCATCGGCGGGCTGATCGCCGCCGCCGGCATTGCCGTGCACGCCCTGCCGCGCGGCCGCACCGCCATGCTGCGGATGCTGCGCCTGTCGCCCAAGGCCATCGCCGGCGCCGGGCTGGCGGCGGCGCTGGTCTCGGGCCTGCCGGCGCTGCTGCTGGACGAGCCGTTCCTGACCCACCGATGGACCTTCCTCGGCGAGTTCGGCCTGGGCACCACGCTGGTGTTCGACATCGGCGTCTACCTCGCCGTGGTCGGCGCGGTGCTGACCTTTCTTGCCTGCTATCTGGAGGATTGAGGTGGAGCCCGTCTTCGCCCTGGCCTTCGGCTGCATGATCGCCGTTGCTGCCTATCTGATCCTCTCGCGCAACATGCTGCGGATCGTCCTGGGCCTGCTGGTGCTCAGCAACGCCGCCAACCTGTGCATCTTCATCGCCGGCCGCATGGACGAGGCCGTCCCGCCGCTGGTGGCGCCGGGCCAGACCGCGATCGCGGTTTCCGCCAATCCGCTGCCGCAGGCGCTGATCCTAACCGCGATCGTCATTTCGTTCTCGCTGGCGGCTTTCACCATCTGCCTGTTCGAAGGCGCGCAACGGCGTCTGCATACGCTCGATACCGATGCCATGCGCGTGGCCGAACCGCCGGACGATGGAGAAGTCGTTGCCGGCGAAGCGCGGGAACAGGCGCGATGAGCGCGCATCTCCTGCTCACGCTTCCGATCGCGTTCCCGCTGTTGGGGGTAGCGCTGTGCGCGATGCTATGGCAGTCGCCCCGGGCGCAACGCCTGGTCGGGCTGGTTGCCAGTGCCGGCCTGCTGCTGTCGTCGATTGCGCTGCTGGCCGCCACTTATGACGGCACCGTGCTGGCGACCCAGTTCGGCGCCTGGGCGGCGCCGTTCGGCATCTCCTTCGTCGCCGACATGCTGGCCGCGGCAATGGTGCTCATCACCGGGCTGATGGCGGTGGCGGTCGGCATTTACGGGCTGGCCGACGAGGCCAGGGGCGGGCAGCCGGCGCTTTACCATTCGCTCTACCAGGGGCTGCTGCTGGGCGTCTGCGGCGCCTTCCTCACCGGCGACATCTTCAACCTCTATGTCTGGTTCGAGATCATGCTGATCTCGTCCTTCGGGCTGCTGGCTTCCGGCGCCAGCCGGGCCCAGCTCGATGCCGGCGTCAAGTACGTGGCGCTTAACCTGGTCGGCACGACTTTCTTCCTGATCTCGGTCGCCTTCCTCTATGGGGCGACCGGCACGCTGAACATGGCCGATCTGGCGCGCGTGCTGCCGACGCTGGAGAACCAGGGGCTGGTGACGACGCTGGCGGTGCTGTTTCTCGTCACCTTCGGCGCCAAGGCGGCGATCTTCCCGCTGTTCTTCTGGCTGCCGGCGGCCTACCACACCGCGTCGGCGCCGGTCGTCGCCATCTTCGCTGCGCTGCTGACCAAGGTCGGCGTCTACGCCATCATTCGCACCTTCACGCTGCTGTTCGACGGCGATGCCGGCTACACCGGGCCGATCGTCGCCGTCATCGCCGGGCTGACGATGGTGACGGGCGTGCTGGGGGCGGCGGCGCATTTCGACATCCGCCGCATCCTCTCCTTCCACATCGTCAGCCAGATCGGCTACATGCTGTTCGGCATCGCCGTGGCGACGCCGCTGGCCGTCGCCGGCTCGATCCTCTACGTCATTCATCACATCGTGGTGAAGGCCAACCTGTTCCTGATCGCCGGCGCGATCGAGCGAGTGGGCGGCTCCTTCCACCTGAAGCGGCTGGGCGGGCTCTATCGCAGCCTGCCGTTCCTGGGCGTGCTGTTCCTGGTTCCCGCTTTGTCGCTGGCCGGCCTGCCGCCGCTGTCCGGCTTCTGGTCGAAGTTCACCGTCATCAAGGCCAGCCTCGATGCCGGCCACGTCCTACTGGCCGCCGCCGGTCTCGTGGTCGGCCTGCTGACGCTCTACTCGATGGTGAAGATCTGGAACGAGGCGTTCTGGAAGGCCGCGCCGGAGCAGGCGGCGCCGTTCCTGCTGCGCTGGCGCGCCGATGCCGGCGCGCGGCTGCTGATGCTGCTGCCGATCGTGTCGTTGGCGGCGGTGACGTTGACCATTGGCCTCTACGCCGAGCCGTTCGTCGACTATTCGGTGCGGGCGGCCAACCAGCTTCTCGACAAATCGGCCTATATCGACGCCGTTCTGGGGCCGGTGCGGCAGGCGGAGGCGATGCGATGACCGTGCTTCTGGACTGGTTGCGGCTGGTCGTGCTGTTTTTTCGCGAACTGGCGCTGTCGGTGAAAGACGTGACCGTCACCGTCCTCAATCCGCGCCGGCCGATCCGCTCGGCCATCACATCGGTTCCGCTCGACCTGAAGAGCGACGGCGGCATCACGCTGCTCGCCAACATGATCACCCTGACGCCGGGCACCACCAGCCTGCATGTCAGCGAGGACCGCTCGACGCTCTACATCCACGTCATGAGCGTTTCCGACGAGACCGTGGACCAGATCAAGCAGGGCTTCGAACGCCGCGTGAAGGAGGTACTGCCATGAACCCGGAGACGATCCACGCCGCCGGCTTGTCGCTGGCGGTGGCGTTGCTGCTGGCGGCGATGGTGTGTGCGGCCATCCGCATCGTGCGTGGCCCCAGCGGACCCGATCGCGTGGTCGCGCTCGACATGATCGGCCTGCTGGGCGTCGCCGCCACCGGGCTCGCCGTCCTCGTGTCGGACTCGCCGGCCTTCATCGACATCGCGGTTGGCATCGCCCTGGTCGGCTTCCTCGCCACGGTTGCCTTCGCCGGCTTCATAGAGCGCGGCTCGATCGACGCGGAGCGCGAACCATGATGCAGATTCTTTCGGCGATCTTTCTCGTTGCCGGCGCCGGGATCTGCCTGATCGCGGCAATCGGCGTGCTGCGCCTGCCGGATTTCTTCATGCGCATGCACGCCGCCACCAAGGCGGGCGTGGCGGGCGCCGGCCTGGTGCTGATCGGGGTGGCTTTCGCCGCGCCGTCGGCCGGCATGTGGGTGAAGGTCGGCATCGCGATTCTGTTCCTGCTGCTGACCACGCCGATCGCCGGCCACCTGCTGGCGCGGGCCGGTTACGTGGCCGGCGTGCCGCTGTGGAGCGGCACGCGCGAGGACCGGCTCAAGGAAGAGCTGGAGCGCGGCCTGTTCGACCGGCCGGCTGGCGGCGTCGGCGGTGCCGCAGGGCGTCGGACGGGCATGGCCCGGGTCCTTGTCGGGCTGACCCATGGCGACAGCATCGGGCAGGCGGTCCGGCAGGCGGCCGAGCTGGCGCGCCGGCATCGGGTTCCCCTGGTCGGGCTGGCGATCGTCGATACCAGGATGCTGAGCAATGTCGGGCCGGTGCCGGTGGGCGGCAACTACTATGCCGGGCGGATGCGCGACAACCGAATCGAGAAGGCGCGGCACCGGCTTGCCGATGCGGTCCAGACCTTCGAGCGGGTGGCCCGCGATGCCGGCGTCGCCTTCTCGCTGCTCATGGAGGAGGGCGATCCGGCGACGATCGTGAAGGCAAAGCGGCAGGAGAAGGACGTGCTGCTGATCGGCCGCCACGGCTGGTTCGACCACGGCGTCAGCGGCGGGCGCGGCGACCCGCTGGGGTATCTGGTGCGGCGTGGCGTGTTTCCCGTCGTCAGCGTGGCGGCCGATCCGGGCGATGTCCGCAGCATCGTGTTCGTCCATGACGGCTCGGTCCATAGCGACCGGGCGCTGCAATGGCTGGTCGCCGTCGACCCTTGGCCCGATGCCTCGATCCACCTGGTACCCGATGCCTCTGCCCGGCCGCAGAGCCTCGAAACCGCGCGCCGCCTTGCGTCGGGACGGCTGCGACCGGTCGAAATCGCCGGCGACGCCAATGCGGTCCGCCTCGAGCGGTCGCAGGTGGTGATTTTCGGCAATGAAGGGCATGCCGGCTGGATGGAATTCCTCCGCGCGCCCTTGCGTCCGCGGCATGACGACGTGCCGATCGTGGTTTTTGGTTGAGTTCTTGCGGCTCGGCTGCGAGCCTTTCGCCGGAGAAACGCCGGGAGAGAGAAGCTTTGGAAGCCAGGGCATTCAGATTGCCCGTCACCGTCAGGCTGCCGCTCATCGCCGCAACGATGATCTTCCTTGCGGCCGTCGCCTCGACGCAGACCGCGATCTTCTTCATGGGCAGGCAGGCTGACCGCCAGGTCGAGGCACTGGGACAGGTCTATCTCGACGGTCTGTCGACGGCCCTGCTGCCCCACGCCGTCGCGCAGAACGGCGACGGCATCGCGGCGGCGCTGCGCCAGGCGCTGGCGTTCCATGAAGGCGTGGTGGATCGCCGCCTGGCTTTCCTGGATCGGCGCGGCGGGACGGCTATGGAGGCCTGGCGGTCGGAGAACGACGCCGAACGGGCTCTGCCGCCGCAGGTCGGCGCCAGCGCGGTGGGGGTTCGCCGGGCCGATGACGGTACGATGTGGATCTGGCGTCCGCTGTCCGACAGCACCGGTACTTACGGCACGGTGGTGGCGAATCTCGACATTTCCGCCTTCAACGCCGAGCGGGGCGTGCTGCGCTGGCTGCTGCTGCTGTTCGACCTGCTCTTCAGCGGCGTCTGCGCGGTCATCGGTTTCTTCATGATCCGGCGCGTCCAGCGTCCGGTTGCGACCGTCGCACGGCATCTTTACGAGGCCGCGCTCGGCATGCTGCGCCCGATAGGGCCGCAGGACG
Organism: Reyranellaceae bacterium; assembly: GCA_050181585.1. Lineage (GTDB taxonomy): Bacteria > Pseudomonadota > Alphaproteobacteria > Reyranellales > JAQSWP01 > JAQSWP01. The sequence goes on along the minus strand of JBFXDA010000011.1, from coordinate 9,011 downwards.
TGCCGGCGGGCGATGCCCAGGCCGAACGCATGATCCATGCGTTCAACGCCATGGCGCATGCGACCAGCGAGCGGGAAGGCCTGCTGCAGCACATGACCGAACAGCAGCGCCAGGCCGATCTCGGCCGGCTCACCGCGACCATCGCGCATGAAGTCCGCAATCCGCTGGGCGGCATGCGCACGGCCGTCAGCACCCTCCGGCGCTTCGGCGATCGGGAAGAGCCGCGGCGCGAGGCGGTCGATTTTCTCGAGCGCGGCGTGGCCGCGCTGCAGCACGTCGTCGACGCGACGCTGGAGAACTATCGCGGCCGGCGCGAATGGCGGCCGCTGTCGCGGCAGGATTTCGCGGATCTGTGTCTTCTGGTCGAGGCCGATGGCCGCTCGCGCGATGTCGGCGTGGTTCTGGAACTCGACATCCCCGAAACGGTGCCGGTCGCCGCCCTGGACGTGCGCCAGGTGCTGCTCAACCTGTTGCTGAATGCGGTCCGGGCGTCGGCAAGGGGCGGGAAGGTGCATCTGACCGCCGGCCTTCAGGGCGCCGATCTCGTCATCGGCGTCCGCGACCAGGGCGGCGGGCTGGACCGGGACATTGCCAGCGCCATCGAAAGCGGCACCATGGCGGCCGACAGGCCAGGGCTGGGCGTTGCCGTGGTCATCAGGCTGGTCGAGCGCCTGCACGGCAAGGTCGCCATCGAGTCCGGGTCGGACACCGGCACCCGCATCACATTGACGTTTCCGCTGCAAAGCCGGGAAGCATCGACATGAGCCGGCCCAAGCTCGCCGTCATGATCATCGAGGACGACCCCATCCTGGGCGGCGCGCTGGCGCAGCGGCTCAAGTTGGAAGGCTTCGAGCCGATCTGGGTCAAGAGCTGCGCCGAAGCCATCGCCGCGCTGGGACGCCGCCGGCCCGATTTCGTGCTGTCGGACATCGTATTGCCGGACGGCTCGGGCGAGGACGTGTTCCGTCAGGCGCAGCCTTATCTCGGCGACACGCCGATCCTCTTCGCGACCGCCTTTGGCGAGATCGATCAGGCGGTCCGGCTGGTCAAGGCGGGGGCCGACGATTATTTGGCCAAACCCTACGACGTCGACGAGCTGGTCGAGCGGATAAGGCGGCGGCTGGCGGACCGCTCCGTCGCTGTGGCTGTGGATCGGACGGAAGAGGGCGTGCCTCTGCCGCCGACCGGGCCCATCTCGGGCCTGCTCCAACGCGCCGCCCGGACCGCGGTTCCGGTGCTGCTGACGGGCGAGACGGGCGTGGGCAAGGAGGTCGCGGCGCGTTATCTGCACGCCGGTTCGCCGCGCGCCGCCGCGCCGTTCGTTGCGGTGAATTGCGCGGCCGTTCCGCACGAGCTGCTCGAAAGCCAGTTCTTCGGTCACGAGCGCGGCGCCTTCACCGGCGCCACCCAGTCGCATGTCGGCTATTTCGAGGAAGCCGGCGAGGGAACGCTGTTTCTCGATGAGATAGGCGAGCTCGACGCGCGCCTGCAGAGCGCGCTGCTGCGGGTTCTGGAGGATGGCCGGTTCCGGCCGGTCGGATCGAAGAAGGACAAGGCGTTCCGCGGGCGCGTCGTTGCCGCGACCAATGCCGATCTGGCGGCCATGCGGGCGCAACGGCAGTTCCGCGACGATCTCTATTACCGGCTCGCCGTCATCGAGATTGCCGTGCCTCCCTTGCGCGACCGGCGCGAAGAGATCGAAGGGCTGGCGCGGCGGTTCCTCGCCGGCTTTGCCGGACAGGGGCATCGTCCCCACACGCTGTCCGAAACCGCCTTGCAGGCGCTGCTGGGTCACGACTGGCCGGGCAATATTCGCGAACTGAGAAACCGCCTGCAGCGGGCCAGCGTCTTTGCCCAGGGCGAGGAGTTGCAGGTGGCCGATATTTTCCCCGAGATACGGCTAGGCGGCGACGCGGCTGCCGAAACTCTCGCCGAAGCGCGGGAGCGGGCCGAGGCGGAAATGATCGAGCGTGCGCTCGCCGCTTCGGGCGGCCGCGTCGGCGAGGCGGCGCGGCAGCTTGGCATTTCGCGCACGACGCTGTGGAAGCGACGCGGAAAAACCAACGGCTGATCGGGTCGGCGTCAGCGCAGGAAGGCGCGGAAGCGCTGCAGGGAGAAGAAGAACAGCGCGACGGCGATCCCCGCCAGCACCAGGAACTGCGGCCACACCACCGCCAGCCCGGCGCCGCGGAACAGGATGGCCTGCGCCAGCACGATGAAATGCGTGTTGGGCGCGAAGCTCATGATGAGCTGGATGATCTCCGGCATGCTCTCGCGCGGGGTGACGCCGCCGGACAGCACCTGCAGCGGCAGCAGCACCATCATCAGCAGCAGGCCGAACTGCGGCATGGAGCCGGCGACGGTGGCCAGGAAGATGCCGAGCGAGGTGGTGGCGAAAAGCTGCAGCGCCGTGGCGACCAGGAACAGGGCCAGCGAGCCCTCGATCGGCACCGCCAGCAGCCCCTGCACCACCACGACCAGCGAGAAGGCGGAGGCGAGCAGCACCACCAGCGCCATCGACCAGATCTTGGACAGCATGATCTCGGTGGCGCTGACCGGCATCACCAGCAGGTGTTCGATGGTGCCGTGCTCGCGCTCGCGGATCAGGGCGGCGCCGGTCAGCACGATCGACAGCATGGTGATGGACGAGATCACGTTGGTGATGGCGCCGAACCAGCCCTTGTTCAGTTGCTCGTTGAAGCGGGCGCGCAGCACCAGCTCGGCCGGCGCCACGCTGGGGCCGCGGTGGCGGTCGAGGAATTCGTTGACCTCGCCGGCGACGATGCTCTGCACGTGGCCGCCGCCGGCGAAGGCCTGCGACATGCGGGTGGCGTCGATGTTGAGCTGGATGGCGGGGTTGCGGCCGGCCAGCAGGTCGCGCTGGAAGTTGGGCGGGATGTCGAGGGCGAAGGTGTCCAGCCCGGCATCCATGCGCGCGTCCATCTCGTGCTGGTCGATGAATTGCGGCGGGGTGAAGTAGGGCGGGTAGAAGGCGGAGGAGATGCGCACCGAGACCGGCGACTGGTCCTCGTCGACGATGGCGATGGCGGCGCGGTTCAGCGTCTCGGGCATGGCGCGCGAGGCGGTGTATATCGACAGCGTGAAGGCGTAGACGATCAGCACCAGCAGCATGGGATCGCGCCCCAGCCCGCGCAGCTCCTTGATGCCCAGCCGGTAGATGTGCTTCGCCCGCATGGTTCAGCGCGCCTGTTTGCGGAGCAGGGCCACGCCCAGTCCCAGCAGCACCGGGATGGCGATCAGAAGCGGCGCGAAGGAGGACCACAGATCGGCGAAATCCAGCGCCTTGGAGAAAGTGCCGCGCGAGATGGTGACGAAATAGGTGGTGGGATAGATCTCGCCGATCAGCGCGCCGACGCCCTGCAGCGAGGAAACCGGGTCGATCATGCCCGAGAACTGGGTGGCGGGGATCATGGTCAGGATGGCGGTGCCGAAGATGGCGGCGATCTGGCTCTTCATGAAGGAGGAGAGCACCAGGCCGAAGCCGGTGGCGATGACGACGTAGAGCAGGGCGGCCAGCGCCAGGGCGGCGAAGCTGCCGGAGATCGGCACCTGGAAGACGAACACCGCCATGCCCACCAGCGTCAGGAAGTTCAGCATGCCCAGCGCGGCATAGGGGAGTTGCTTGCCGACCAGGAATTCCAGCCGCGTCACCGGCGTGACGTAGAAATTGATGATCGAGCCCAGTTCCTTCTCGCGCACCACGCTCAGCACCGCCAGCATGGCCGGGATCATGAGCAGCAGCAGCGGGATGATGGCCGGCACCATGGCCGGCAGGCTCTTGACGTCGGGGTTGTAGCGATAGCGAACGGCGATCTGGAAACTTCCTGCGGTCGCGGCCTCGCCGTGGAGCTCGCGCGCCTTCTGCGTCAGCCAGTTGAGGTGGATGCCTTCGACATAGCCCTTCACCGTCTCGGCGCGGCTGGGCATGGCGCCGTCGATCCAGGCGGCGATCTGTACCGGCCGGCCGCGCGCCAGGTCGCGGCCGAAGCCGGGCGGGATCTCGATGGCGAGGCTGATCTCGCCCGCGCGCAGGCGCCGGTCGATCTCGTCGTGGCTGGCCAGCGGCGGGCGCTCGTCGAAATAGCGCGAGCCGGCGATCTGCAGCGCGTAGTCGCGGCTGATGGTGGTGTCGTCGCGGTCGAGCACGGCGAAGGACAGGTTTTCCACGTCCATGTTGACGCCGTAGCCCAGCACGAACATCAGCAGCACGCTGCCCAGGATCGCCAGCGTGGCGCGGATCGGGTCGCGCCGCAGTTCCAGCGCCTCGCGCCGGCTATAGGCCAGCAGGCGCCGCAGGTCGAAGCCGCGCCGGTCGCCGGACGCCGGGCCGGCGAAGGCCGCCGGCGTCGTGTCGTTGCGTTCCAGCGCGACGGCTGGAGCATCGGGCACGGTCTGCGCCGCGATGGCGTCTTCGAGGAAGGCGATGAAGGCGGCTTCCAGGTTTTCCGCCCCGCGCGCGGCGACGATGGCCTGCGGCGTGTCGGACACCAGCACCTTGCCCGCATGCATCAGCGAGATGCGGTCGCAGAACTCCGCCTCGTTCATGAAATGGGTGGAGACGAAGATGGTGACGTTGTCCCGCCGCGACAGGTCGGCAAGGATCCGCCAGAACCCGTCGCGCGCCACCGGATCGACGCCGGAGGTGGGCTCGTCGAGGATCAGGATCTCGGGGCCGTGGATCATCGCCACCGCCAGCGACAGGCGCTGGCGGATGCCCAGCGGCAGCGCCTCGGGCAGCGCGTCCTGGACCTCGCCCAGGCCGAAGCGCTCGATCATCTCGGCGATGCGCGGGCCGATCCGCTCCGACGGCATGTCGAACAGCCGCGCGTGCAGGTCGAGATTCTGCGCCACCGTCAGCTCGGAATAGAGCGAGAAGGCCTGGCTCATGTAGCCCACGCGCCGGCGCACCGCCATGTCGCCGGCATCGACCTGCTGTCCGAACAGCCGCGCCGTGCCCGCGCTGAAGGGCAGCAGGCCGGTCAGCATCTTCATGGTGGTGGTCTTGCCGCAGCCGTTGGAGCCCAGGAAACCGAAAATCTCGCCGCGCCCGATGCGGAAGCTGACGTCGTCGACGGCGGTGAAATCGCCGAAGCGCATGGTCAGGTGCTCGGCCTCGATGGCGGGATCGCCGTCGGCCCCTTGCGGGCGCGGCGGAATGGCCACTTCGCGGTGGCCGCGGCGCTTCTCCTCCGGCAGCAGGGCGATGAAAGCGGCGTCGAGGGTCGCAGCGCCGGTCCGTTGCAGCAGCTCTGCCGGCGTGCCCGTCGCCAGCACGCGGCCGGCATCCATGGCCACCAGCAGGTCGAAGCGGGCGGCTTCCTCCATATAGGCGGTGGCGACCAGCACGCTCATGCCGGCGCGCCGGCCGCGGATGTCGTCGATCAGCTCCCAGAACTGCCGCCGCGACAGCGGATCGACGCCGGTGGTCGGTTCGTCGAGGATGAGCAGGTCGGGATCGTGGATCAGGGCGCAGCACAGGCCCAGCTTCTGCTTCATGCCGCCGGAGAGCTTGCCGGCCGGCCGGTCGGCGAACGGGGCCAGGCCGGTGCTGCGCAGCAATTCGCCGATGCGGGCGTGGCGCTCGCGGCGGCCCTGGCCGAACAGGCAGGCGAAGAAGTCGACGTTCTCGAACACCGACAGGGTGGGATAGAGATTGCGGCCCAGGCCCTGCGGCATGTAGGCGATCCTGGGGCAGGCGGCGCGCCGGTGCCTGGCATCGGCCATGTCGCCGCCCAGCACCGTGACCTGGCCCTGCTGGATCGCCCGCGCGCCCGCCACCAGCGACAGCAGCGAGGACTTGCCGACGCCGTCCGGGCCGATCAGCCCGACCATGCGGCCGGCGGGGATGTCGAGGGTGATGTCGCTCAGCGCCCGGGTCCGGCCATAGGCCAGGCCGACCCCGGCCAGGCGCGCGACGGTCATTGCAGCAGGTCCTGCTGCAGGCGGGCCGGCCATTCGGCCTGTGGGTCGAGGCGCACATAGGCCATGCCGGGCAGGCCGGTCTTGACGTAGGTGACGTATTTCTTCAGCAGCTCCGGCGCGATGCGCGCCTTGATGCGGAACATCAGCTTCTGCCGCTCCTCCTCGGTCTCCACCGTCTTGGGCGTGAACTGCGCCACGTCGGCCACGAACACCGCCTTGGCCGGGATCACGTATTTGGGGGCGGCGTCCAGCACCAGCCGCACCTCGGTGCCGATGCCGATGCGGCCGGCCTGGGCGGTGGGCAGGAAGAAAGTCATGTAGACGTCGCCGAGATCGACCAGGTTCAGCACGCGGCCGCCGGCCGACAGCACCTCGCCCGGCTGGGCGACGCGATACTGCACCCGCCCGGCGCGCGGCGCGCTCAGCGTCGCATCGTTGATGTCGGCGGCGATGGCGTCGACGGCGGCGCCGGCGGCATCGACCGCCGCCTCGGCGTCCACCACCATGGCCTTGGCGGAGCTGAGCGCGGCCTGGGTCGCGGCGAACTGGGCTTGGGCTGCGGCGACCGCCGCCCGCGCCGCCTCGGCATTGGCGCGGTCGGTATCGTGGACCTGCTCGGAGACGGTGTTGTTCCTGAACAGTTGCGCGGAGCGCTGGAACTTGCGGTCGGCCGAGTCCAGTTCCGCGTCGCGCTGGGCGATCACCGCCTGGGCGGCGCGCTGCTCGGCCTCGCGCTGGCTGACCAGGCTGCGCGCGGTGTCGACGCTGATGACGCTGCGCCTGTGCTGCGCCTGCGCCTGGCGCCGCTGCGCCTCGAGCTGCTCGGTGTCCATGCGCGCCAGCACCTGGCCGGCTTCCACGAAATCGCCCTCGTCGACCAGGATCTCGCGGATGCGGCCGGGCGTCTTGGTCGACACGTCGATCTCGGTGGCTTCGATGCGGCCGTTGCCGCTGGCGATGCCGGCGGGAAGCTGGCCGCCGGCGAACTTCTGCCAGAGAAAATAGCCGCCGCCCGCCACCGCGACCGCCAGAACGATGAACGGCGCCATCCTGCGCAGGGATGTCGTCATGGGCAGCCCCATTTGCTGAACTCACATGGCCGCCGCATGCAAATGCTGCGCCTGCGAAGCCAGTGTGGGTACCTCAGCGGGAAAGGCAAGGCCGATCTCCTGGGGCATATCGCCTGATCCGTCTGGCGGCGCCGGGCTTGCGGGAGGCGCGAATGAGCCAACCGGAGCGGAATTGAGCTTCCGCAGCCCCCGCGTCCGGTCAGCGCTAGGCTACGGCGTCTTTTTCGGTCTCGAGGGCCAGCTCCCGGATCGCCCGATCGCGCAGCAGCACGCGCTGGACCTTGCCGGATGCGGTCATCGGCAGGGTTGCCACCGGCACGACATGGTGCGGGATCTTGAAGCTGGCGATCTTGCCCTTGCAGAGGGCCCTCACCTCCTCGACCGTGCAGGCCGTTCCCGGCTTCAGCACCACATAGGCGCAGGGCACCTCGACCAGCCGCGGATGGGGGACGCCGACCACCGCCACCTGCTCGATGGCGGGGACCAGGGCCAGCAGTTCGGTCTCCAGCGCGGCGGGCGAGACGTTCTCGCCGCCGACCTTCAGCATCTCCTTGTAGCGCCCGAGGAATTGCAGGAACCCGTCCGTCGGGCCGCAGGAAGCCGCGGTCGCCGGTGAGCAGCCAGCCGTCCTTGATAGTGGCGGCCGTCGCCGCCGGGTCGCGGAAATAGCCGCGCATCGTCGTATAGCCGCGCCACAGGATCTCGCCTTCGACGCCGGGAGGTTGTTTCTTGCCGGTGGCCGGATCGACGATCTTCACTTCGAGCCCGCTCGCGGGGCGGCCGGAGGTGGTGCAACGCTGCTCCTCCGTGTCGCCGAGCGTGGCGACGCAGACATAGCAGCCGGCCTCCGACATGCCCCAGCCGGTCGCGGTGGGGCACAGCGTCTTCTGCACCTGCATGGCGACGGCGTTGGAGCTCTCCATGCCGGACGGCAGCCCGCCGAAGCGCAGGCTCGACAGGTCGGCCTTGAGCTGCGCCTGGGCCCGCATGATGTCGGCATAGTGGGTTTCGAAGCCATATAGCCCGTTGACCCGCTCGCTTTCGATCAGCCGCACCGCTTCTTCCGGATCCCAGGCGTCCATCACCACCTGGCGCGCGCCGGTATGCATGCAGGCGAACACCATCTCCGACATGCTGAACAGATGGAACATGGGCAGGAAGTTCAGCACGACGCTGCCTTCCTTCAATGGCCAGTTGTCGTGCCGCTCGCAGATGTTGCGCAGCAGCGCGTGGTCGTGCATCACGCCCTTGGGATTGCCGGTGGTGCCGGAGGTGAAGACGATCAGCGCGATGTCGTCGATCTTCACTTCGGCGGCGGCCCGTTCCAGCTCATCGGCCGAAACCCGCCGCGCGTCGTCGAGGAACCGCTCCCAGGACAGCGGCGTGTCGCCGGGCGCGTCGCCGATGACGACGATGTCCTTCAGATGCGGGAAGGAAGCCGCGCCCTCGAAGCGCTGGCCGTCGAAGCCGGGCAGCACGGCTTTAAGCATTCCGACGTAATCGACCGGGCCCGAGCGCTCGACGACGAACAGCAGCTTGCACTCCGCCAGCTTGAGCGCGTAGGCGACGTCGTGCTCGCGATAGCGGGTGTTCAGCGGGGCGGCGATGGCGCCGATGCGCAGGGTCGCGTAGAAGGCGACCGTGAACTCGATCCGGTTGGTCACCCACAGGCCGACCACGTCGCCCTGGCGCACGCCGCGCGGTCGATTTCGTCGCTCAATTCGCCGAAGGTCAGCCGGGTGTCGCGGAAGGCGATCGCCGGTTTCCCGCCCCACCGCCGTGCCGCCGCTCCGGGCAGGTCGCCAAATCTCGATCCAGTTGCGGACATCGCGTTTCGTTTCCTCCCGCGTTTCGGGGCACGGACAGATCACATCGATATCGTGACCGTCGGCAAACGGCTCGCGACAGTCAAGAGGAAGGAGCCGGTCGGCCGGGGAACGGGGCGTGGAAACGGAAACGGCGGGAGTGTCATCCCGCCGTTTCGTTGCATCTGGCTCC
>JBFXDA010000010.1:0-125611 GCA_050181585.1 Reyranellaceae bacterium | reverse complement strand
GAGCACCGCCGCCTCGATGGCGCGCCGCTAGGCGTTGAGCAGGTCGAGCTTCTGCGCCAGCATCGCCGCCTCGGCGGCATCGTCGGTCGACAGCAGCCGCGTCCCCAGGTCGGAAGCGCCGATGCGGCCGCCGGCATTGACGCGCGGCCCGAACAGGAAGCCGGCATGGAACGTGCCGGGCGGTTCCGCCACCCGCGCCGCGTCGGCCAGCGCCGCCAGACCCGGGTTGCGCCGCTGCGCCATCACCTTCAGCCCCTGCACCACCAGCGCCCGGTTCAGCCCGGTGAGCGGGACCATGTCGCAGATCGTGCCCAGCGCCACCAGGTCCAGCCACTGCATCAGGTCCGGCTCGCCGACCGCCGCGCCGTACCAGCCGGCCTGGCGCAGGGCGCGGTTGGTCGCCACCGCCAGCAGGAAGGCGACGCCGACCGCGGCCAGGTTGCGGTGCGGGCTGGTCTCGTCCAGCCGGTTGGGGTTGATGACGGCATGGGCCGGCGGCAGGCGCGGCTCGGCGACGTGATGGTCGACCACGATCGTGTCGAGCCCGGCCTCCCGCGCCGCCTGCAGCGGCTCGAAGGCGGTGATGCCGCAATCGACGGTAATGGCGACGCCGACGCCGGCCTGGCGCAGGCCGATCAGGGCGGCGGCATTGGGCCCGTAGCCCTCTTTCTGGCGGTCGGGGATATAGAAGCGGGCCTTGCCGCCCACGGCGCGCAGGAAGCGCAGCAGCAGCGCCGTCGAGGTGGCGCCGTCGACGTCGTAGTCGCCGAACACGGCGATCTCCTCGCCCGCGCGCACCGCTTGCGCCAGCCGCTCGGCGGCGCGGTCCATGTCGAGCAGATGCGAGGGATCGGGCAGGAAGCGGCGCAGGGTCGGCTGCAGGTAGTCGTCCAGCCCGTCCAGCGGCACGGCGCGGCCCGACAGGACCCGGCCGAGTATTTCGGGCAGGTTGCGGCTCTGGCAGATCGCCAGGCTCAAGCGTTCGTCGCACAGGCGCGCATACCAGCGCTTGCCGGTCAGCGACCTTTCGATTCCCAGGAAGGCTGCCGCCGCGTCGCTCATCGCGCCGTCAGAGGTCGAAGCCGGACTTGCGGTGGAAGTTGTGGGTGCCGGTGATGTAGCGCACCGTGCCGGTCTTCGAGCGCATCACCAGCGAATGGGTCTCGGCCCCGCCATGGAAGCGGCGCACGCCGCGCAGCATGGAGCCGGAGGTGACGCCGGTGGCGGCGAACATCACGTCGCCCTTGGCCAGGTCGAGCATCTCGTATTTGCGGCTGAGATCGGTGATGCCCAGCCGCTGCGCCCGGCCCTTCTCGTCGTCGTTGCGGAACAGCAGGCGGCCCTGCATCTGGCCGCCGATGCAGCGCAGGCCGGCCGCCGCCAACACGCCCTCGGGCGCGCCGCCGCTGCCGAGATAGATGTCGACGCCCGATTCCGGCGTCGAGGTGGCGATGACGCCCGCGACGTCGCCGTCGGAGATCAGCATGATGCGCGCGCCCGCCTCGCGCACCTTGGCGATCAGCTCGCTGTGGCGCGGCCGGTCGAGGATGCAGGCCACCAGGTCGGAGATGTCGACCTTCTTGGCCTTGGCCAGGTTCTTCAGGTTCTCCGCCGGGCTGGCGTCGATGTCGACCACGCCCTGCGGCAGGCCGCCGCCGACGGCGATCTTGTCCATGTAGACGTCGGGCGCGTTCAGGAAGTTGCCGTGATCGGCCATGGCGATCACGGCCATGGCGTTAGGCCCGCCCTTGGCGGTGATGGTGGTGCCCTCCAGCGGATCGAGCGCGATGTCGATGCGCGGCCCCTGCCCGGCGCCGACCTTCTCGCCGATATAGAGCATCGGCGCCTCGTCGCGCTCGCCCTCGCCGATCACCACCGTGCCGTCGATGGCGAGACTGTTCAGCGCCCGGCGCATGGCGTCGACGGCAGCCTGGTCGGCCGCCTTCTCGTTGCCGCGGCCCATCAGCTTGGAAGCGGCCAGCGCGGCCGCCTCGGTCACGCGCACCGCCTCGAGGGCCAGGTTGCGGTCCATCGATACAAAAGCGTTCGCCGCCTCGGCGTTCTGCTGCGCCATGTCCGCTTCTCCCAAAGTTCGAATCCTAGAGCTGCTCGACCCGGATAACGCAGGGCTTCTCCACGATCGTATCCAGTCTGGCGATCCGCGCCACTGCCCGCGCCATGGCCGCTTCTTCCGTCTCGTGCGTGGTCAGCACCACCGGCACCGAGGCGCCGGGATCGTGGCTGCGGCCGCGCTGCAGCATGGATTCCATCGACACCTGCTCGTCGCGCAAGGCGGCGGCGACGCCGGCAATGACGCCGGGCCGGTCCAGCACCATCAGGCGGACGTAATAGGCGCCGTTGTGGCGCTCCATCGGCGCCGCCGGCAGCCGAGCGAGCTGGGCGGCGGGAACCGAGAATACCGGCAGGCGCGCGCCGCGAGCGATGTCGACCAGATCGGCGGCGACGGCGCTGGCGGTCGGCCCGGCACCGGCGCCGCGGCCCTGGAACAGCGTCTTGCCGACGAAATCGCCTTCCGCCACCACGGCGTTGAACACGCCCTCGACATGGGCGATGGGCGCGTCGAGCGGCACCATGCAGGGATGCACGCGCTGCTCGATGCCGTGCTCGGTCCGCCGCGCCAGGCCCAGCAGCTTGATGCGGTAGCCCAGCTCGGCGGCATAGGCGATGTCGAGCGCGGTGATGTTGCGGATGCCCTCGACATGCACGCCGGCGAAGTTCACCGGGCAGCCGAAGGCGACGCTGGTCAGGATGGCGAGCTTGTGCGCGGCATCGACGCCGTCGATGTCGAAGCTGGGATCGGCCTCGGCATAGCCATGCGCCTGCGCCTCGGCCAGCACGTCGGCGAAGTCGCGGCCGCTCTCGCGCATGGTTGAGAGGATGTAGTTGCAGGTGCCGTTGAGGATGCCGTAGAGGCGGGTGATGCGGTTGCCGACCAGCCCCTCGCGCAGCGCCTTGATGATGGGAATGCCGCCGGCCACCGCCGCCTCGTAGCCCAGCGCCACGCCCGCCTTCTCGGCGGCGACCGCCAAGGCGGTGCCGTGATGCGCCAGCAGCGCCTTGTTGGCGGTGACCACCGGCTTGCCGGCGGCGATGGCGGCTTCCACCACCTGGCGGGCGACGCCGTCGCTGCCGCCGATCAGTTCGACCACGACGTCGACCGCGGCGCTGCGCGCCAGCGCCACCGGATCGTTGAACCACTGGGCCTGGGAGACGTCGACGTCGCGCTGGCGGCCGCGCTGGCGCGCCGACACCGCGGCCAGCTTCAGCTCGCGCCCGCAGCGCAGCGACAGCACGTCGCGCTGCTCGGCCAGCAGGCGAACGAGGCCGCCGCCGACCGTGCCCAGCCCGGCGATGCCGATGCGAAGGCCTGACATGTCAGGAGGCGACGGCTTTCAGCGGCGTCACGTTGCCGGTGGCCTCGCGCTCGTGCTGCTCGAGAACGCGGTCGGCGTTGGCGATGAAGGACTTCATGCTGCGCGTGGCCTGGCGGATGCGCTGCTTGTTCTCGACGATGGCGATGCGCACATGCGTGTCGCCGTACTCGCCGAAGCCGACGCCGGGTGACACCGCCACCTTGGCGTGCTGCAGCAGCAGCTTGGAGAAGGCCAGCGAGCCCAGATGCGCATAGGGCTTGGGCAGCGGCGCCCAGGCGAACATGGTCGCCTCCGGCACCGGGATCTGCCAGTTGGCCTGGTTCAGCCCCTCGATCAGCACGTCGCGCCGCTCGCGGTAGATGCGGCGCACGTCCTCGACGCAATCCTGCGGCCCGTTCAGCGCCGCCGCCGCCGCCACCTGGATCGGCGTGAAGGCGCCGTAGTCGAGATACGACTTGATGCGGCCCAGGGCGGCGATCAGCCGCTTGTTGCCGACGCCGAAGCCGATGCGCCAGCCGGCCATCGAGTAGGTCTTGCTCATGGAGGTGAACTCGATGGCGACATCGCGCGCGCCCGGCACCTGCAGGATCGAGGGCGGCGGGAAGTCGTTGAAGTAGATCTCGGCATAGGCCAGGTCGGAGACGATGTAGATTTCGTGCCGGCGGCAGAACTCGACGATCGGCCCGTAGAAATCCAGCCCCACCACCTGCGCCGTCGGGTTGGACGGATAGTTCAGCACCAGGCAGGTCGGCTTGGGCACCGAGTGCTTCACCGCCCGCTCCAGCGCCACCAGGAAATCGGTGCCCTCCGTCATCGGGATCGAGCGGATCGCCGCGCCGGCGATGATGAAGCCGAAGGGATGGATGGGATAGGACGGGTTCGGCACCAGGATGATGTCGCCCGGCGAGGTGATGGCCTGCGCCAGGTTGGCCAGGCCTTCCTTGGAGCCGATGGTGACGATCGCCTCGCTCTCGGGATCGACGTCGACGTTGAAGCGGCGCTTGTAGTAGGCCGAGATCGCCTTGCGCAGGCCGGGAATGCCGCGCGAATTGGAATAGCGATGGGTGCGCGGGTCCTGCACCGCCTCGACCAGCTTGGCGACGATGTGCGGCGGCGTGCCGAGGTCGGGGTTGCCCATGCCCAGATCGATCACGTCCTCGCCGGCAGCTCGCGCCTTGGCCTTCATCGCGTTGACTTCCGCGAACACGTAAGGCGGCAGGCGTTTGATGCGGTGGAATTCCTGATCCATGGCTGGTTGACCGTTCCTGGCAGGCGCTTGGCTTTGGTTCGGGCGGTCGCGGCCTGCGTTTTGCGCCGCCCGAAGCGGGCCCCGTGATAGGGGGCCGGCCCCTAAAAAGCGAGGAAAATCTCGGCCCGCCGGTTGGACGCGACCGCCACCTCCGTCACCGGATCGTATTCCGGCTGGCGGTCGCCGGCGGCCTCGGCCACGATCGCGTTGCGCGGCACGCCGAACCGCACGAGCTGGTTGGCGATGGCGTTGGCGCGGGCCAGCGACACCGCGTAATTGCCTTCCTGCAGGCGCTGCACGTCGGACCCGCTGGAATCCTGGCTGGCATGGCCGACCACGCGCACCACCCCGCCCTGCTTCTTCTGGATCTCGGCCACGTCGCGCAGCACGGCGAGGTCGTCGCTCGACAGGCCCGAGGAGGCGCGGCCGAACTGCACCACCGCCACCTGGATGTTGTTGCCGTAGGAGACCGGCGCCTGGGTCGACGCCGGGGCGCGGCCGGACGTCACGGCGCTGACCGGCGGCCGGGTGGTCGGCGGCAGGATCAGCGCCTGCTGCGAGGGCGCCGGCGGCGGCGGCAGGGTGGTCGCCACGGGCGCAGCGGCCGGCGCGGGCGGCATGGCGGCCGCAGCCGGAGCCGCGGCAGGCGCTGCCGCGACCGGGGCCGCAGCGGCGGCGGGGGCAGCGGGTTGGACAGGGGCGGATTGGACTGGCGCGGCCTGGACTGGCGCGGCCTGGACCGGCGCAGCCTGGGCCGGCGCAGCCTGGGCCGAGGCGGAAGGCGCCGGCACGTCCACGGAAGGCTGCGTCGCCGATTGCGGCGGCGTCGGCTGCTGCATCGGCGTGGGGGGCGTGGACTGCACCGGCATCGCCGGGGCGGCGGCTGGCGGGGCGCTTTCCGAAGCAGGACCCGGCGCGGCGCCGGCGGCGGGCGCGGCGTTCGAGCGCGGCGCGCTGGCGGCGAGGCGCTGGCCGACAACCGCATCGGCCGCCTCGTTCACCGGCCGCACTTCGTTGTCGGCATAGCGCGCGCCGGAGCGGTCGGCGGCCAGCCCCTGCTGCGGCGGCGGCGTCGGCCGCTGCGGCCGCTCGGGCACGGTCGAGAGCCGGGGATAGTCCTTGTTGTCGGCCGGCGCACCCGATTGGGCCGGCGCCGCGCCGCCGCTGGTGCGCGCGGTCGGCGGCGGCGGCTCGTCGCCGAGCATGGAATCGATGCTGCTGCAGGCGGCGAGGGTCAGGGCCAGGCCGACGACGATGGCGGCATGGCTGGCGGAAACCCCGCGCGACGAACCCGCCGAACGCAGCTTGCGCTGCAGGGCATCGGCCACGACGGAAGGCCACGATCCGACTTCACTCCACATACGCGCGATCCTCGCTGCTCGTCCGGGGCACTAGCGATAGCCAAATTGACGGCCGCCGCCAATCTCAATAGCTTGATCCTCGACGACCGGCACACAAGATGCCGGACGCTTGGGACGGTTACGCGACGGGATTGAATTACCGGCTCAGAACCCGCCGCAAAGTCCCTTGATTATAAAGGATTTTGCCATGTCGGATCAACCGGCCACCGACCCCAAACTGCCCGACCCCGAAAAGCTGGCCAAGGAATGGGCCAAGCTGGCCGAACGCAGCCAGAAAGTCGTGTCCGATTTCCTGGCCAAGCAGGCGGCGGAGGGGCCGCAGAAGCCCGATCCGCTGAACATCGGCAGCGCCTTCATGGAGATGACCCAGCGCATGATGGCCAACCCCGAGAAGGTGGTGAAGGCGCAGGTCCAACTCTGGCAGGACTATCTCAAGCTGTGGCAGAACACCGCCGACCGCTTCATGGGCAAGGAGTCCAAGCCGCTGGTCGAGACGCCGCGCTCCGACAAGCGCTTCGCCGACAAGTCGTGGACCGAGAGCCTGCTGTTCGACTACATCAAGCAGTCCTACCTGCTGACGGCGCGCTGGATGCAGTCGACGGTCAAGGACGTCGAGGGGCTGGACGCCAAGACCGCCAAGAAGGTCGATTTCTACACCCGCCAGTTCGTCGATGCGCTGGCGCCGTCGAATTTCGCGCTGACCAACCCGCAGGTGCTGAAGGCCACGCTCGACAGCGGCGGCGAGAACCTGTTCAAGGGGCTGGAGAACCTGCTGGCCGACCTGGAGCGCGGCAAGGGCCGGCTCAACATCTCGATGACCGACATGAAGGCGTTCGAGGTCGGCCGCAACGTCGCGGTCAGCCCGGGCAAGGTGGTCTACCAGAACGACCTGATCCAGCTCATCCAGTATTCGCCTTCCACCGAAGAGGTCTACGAGCGGCCGCTGCTGATCGTTCCGCCCTGGATCAACAAGTTCTACATCCTCGACCTCAAGCCGGAGAATTCCTTCATCAAGTGGACGGTGGCGCAGGGCTACACCGTGTTCGTGGTGTCGTGGGTCAATCCCGACGAGAAGCTGGCGCACAAGACCTTCGAGGACTACATGCGCGAGGGCCCGCTGGCCGCGCTCGACGCCATCGAGCGGGCGACCGGCGTGCGCGAGGCGACGGCGATCGGCTATTGCCTGGGCGGCACGTTGATGGCCGCGACCCTGGCGAACATGGCGGCCAAGGGCGACGAACGCATCAAGGCCTGCACCTTCTTCACCGCCCAGGTCGATTTCTCGGAAGCGGGCGAGCTGTCCGTCTTCATCGACGAGGAGCAGCTCAACTTCATCGACGACGTGATGAGCAAGCGCGGCTATCTCGACGGCGGCGAGATGTCGACGACCTTCAACATGCTGCGCGCCAACGACCTGATCTGGTCCTTCGTCGTCAACAACTACCTGATGGGCAAGGACCCCTTCCCCTTCGACCTGCTGTTCTGGAACTCCGACGCCACGCGCATGCCGGCGGCGATGCACAGCTTCTACCTGCGCAAGATGTACCAGGAGAACCTGCTGGCCAAGCCCAACGGCCTGACCCTGAACGGCACGCCGATCGATCTCGGCAAGGTGACGATCCCGATCTACATCCAGGCCGGGCGCGAGGACCACATCGCGCCCTACCCCTCGGTCTACAAGGCGACGCAGCTCTACAAGGGGCCGGTGCGCTTCATGCTGGCGGGCTCCGGCCACATCGCCGGCGTCGTCAACCCGCCGCACGCGAAGAAGTACCAGCACTGGCTGAACGAAACCACGGTCAACCCGCCGACGCCGGAGGACTGGCTGCGCGGCGCCAAGGAGCATCCCGGCTCCTGGTGGCACGACTGGGACAAGTGGCTGGCGGAGAAATCCGGTCCCAAGGTGCCGGCGCGCGATCCCGCCAGCGGCGGCCTGCCGGCGATCGAGGACGCGCCGGGATCCTACGTGAAGGTGCGAACGGGCGAGTGATCGCCGGTCAGTTGATCGACTTCCGCCCCTTCAGGAACTCCGGCACCGGGCCGGAGCCGTCGAACATGTTGGGCGCGCCGCGACCGGCCTTGCCCAGCTCGACGTAGTGCAGATAGGAGCCCCTGAAGACCAGCAGGTCGGTCTCCCTGATCTCGCGGATCATCTTGGCCGGGTTGCCGGCCCACAGCTCGCCCTTGCGCACCACCTTGCCCGGCGTCACCACCGCGCCGGCCGCCACCATGGCGCCGGTCTCGACCACCACGCCGTCCAGCACCGTCGAGTGCATGCCGATGAAGCTGTCGTCCTGCACCGTGCAGGCATGCAGCAGGGCCAGGTGGCCGACGGTGACGTTGCGGCCCACCACCGTGCCCTGGCGGCCGGAGGAAACGTGGATCACCGTGCCGTCCTGGATGTTGGTGTTCTCGCCGATCTTGATCCCCGGCCCGTCGCCGCGCAGCACGCAACTGTACCAGATGCTGGCATGCGCCCCGATCTCGACCTCGCCGATCAGCGTGGCGTTGGGCGCGATGAAGGCGGTTTGGTGCACGATGGGCTTGTGGTTGAGGAAGGGAACGAGCAGGCCGGACATGACAACTCTCTGCGCAACGATGGATGGACCGACTTTGCCCGCCCTTGACCCGCGGTCAAGAAAAAACCCCGGACGCTTCCGCCTCCGGGGTTCTGTCGGCGATTTGCCGGCTTATTCGGCCGCCAGGCTCGAGGCCTGCGGCAGCCCCAGCATCAGGCGCAGGTTCTGCACCGCCGCGCCCGAGGCGCCCTTGCCGAGATTGTCCAGGCGGGCCACCAGCAGCACCTGGCCCAGCTTCTCGTCGCCATAGACGCGCAGCTCCATCCGGTCGGTGTCGTTCAGCGTCGTCGGATCGAGCCGCGCCTCCTTGGCCTCGACCACCGAGACCAGCGCCGCGCCGCGATAATGCGCCTGCAGCGCAGCCTTGATCTCGGCCAACCCGCCCTTCAGCGTGTCGAGGAACAGCGGCACGTTGACCAGCATGCCCTGGCGGAAATTGCCGACCTGCGGGATGAAGATCGGCCGCTGCTTCAGGTTGCTGTAGAGCTGCATCTCCGGCACGTGCTTGTGCGCGAAGTTCAGGCCGTAGAGATCGAACGCCGGCGCGGTGCCCGCCTCGTGCGCCTCGATCATCGCACGGCCGCCGCCGGAATAGCCCGATACCGCGAAGACGCTGACATGCTGGTCCGCCGGCAGGATGCCGGCATCGACCAGCGGCCGCACCAGCGCGATCATGCCGGTGGGATAGCAGCCGGGATTGCTGACGCGCCTGGCTTGCGCGATCTTCTCGGCCTGGCCGCGCTGGAGCTCGGCGAAGCCGTAGGTCCAGCCCGGCGCCACGCGATGGGCGGTCGAGGCGTCGAGCAGCCGCACGCCGCTGTCGCCCACCGCCTGCGCTACTTCCTTGGCCGCCTCGTCGGGCAGGCAGAGGATGGCGACGTCGACCTCGCGCATCAGCTTCAGCCGCGCGTCGAGATCCTTGCGCTTGTCGGGATCGATCGAGACCAGCTCGACGCCCGGCACATGCGCCAGGCGCTCGCGGATCCCCAGGCCGGTGGTGCCCGCTTCGCCGTCGATGAATACCCGCTTGGCCATGGTCGCCTCCTGATGGCTGCTTTTACCACAAAACGAAAAGGGCGTCCCCTCGCGGGGACGCCCTTTGGGGTCGGTGCCCCGCGAGGGGCGCGATCAGCGTTTCGAGAACTGGAAGCTGCGGCGCGCGCCGGGCTTGCCGTACTTCTTGCGCTCCACCACGCGGCTGTCGCGGGTGAGGAAACCTTCCTTCTTCAGCGCCGGGCGCAGTTCCGGTTCGTAGAGCGTCAGCGCCTTGGAGATGCCGTGGCGCACCGCACCGGCCTGGCCCGACAGGCCGCCGCCGGAGACGCTGATCATGACGTCGAACTGGTCGACCCGGTTGGTCACCTCGAAGGCCTGGGCGATGATCATGCGCTGCGTCGGCCGGGCGAAATAGACTTCCAGCGGCCGGCCGTTGACGGTGATCTTGCCGTTGCCGCGCATCACCCAAACGCGGGCGACGGCGTTCTTGCGCTTGCCGGTGGCGTAGGCGCGGCCCTTGGCGTCGACCTGGCGCTCGCGCACCGGAGCGGCGGCCGGCTCCGCCGGCTGCTTCAGGCCGGCGGCCTTCACCAGGCCCGACATCGGGGTTTCGATCGTCTGCGTCGCCATGGTCAGGCCGTCCTCTTGTTCTTGCGGTTCAGCGCGCCGACGTCGAGCGTCTCGGGCTGCTGCGCTTCGTGCGGATGGGCCGAGCCCTTGTAGACCTTCAGGTTCTTCATCTGCTGCCGCTGCAGGGGGCCGCGCGAGATCATCCGCTCGACCGCCTTGACGATCACCCGCTCGGGATAGCTGCCGCCCAGCCGCTGGCCGATGGTGGCTTCCTTGATGCCGCCGGGATAGCCGGTGTGCCAGTAGAACTTCTTGTCGCGCAGCTTGTTGCCCGTCAGCCGCACCTTCTCGGCGTTGATGACGATGATGTTGTCGCCGCAATCGACGTGCGGGGTGAAATTCGGCCGATGCTTGCCGCGCAGACGGGTCGCGATGACCGTCGCCAGCCGGCCCAGCACCAGGCCGTCGGCGTCGATCAGCACCCATTTCTTCTGCACGTCGGCCGGCTTCAGCGATACGGTGGTCTTCATGGCGCGCCCGGTGCTTTCCCAAAATCGCAAAAGGCGCCAGCGGCGCCTCGGTTCGGGCGCGGTTCTAAGCCCCGGCCGGGCCGGTGTCAATCACGAATTCTCTGGAAAATGAATGGTCTAACTTGGAGGTATTATATTACCTCTTGTGGCTGGGCGGGATGGCGTAGGTCATCTGGCAATGCGCCACCGGCTCCGCATCGCCCTCCGAGAACAGCAGCACGTCGCCGACCGCAAGCTTCTGGCCCAGCTTGAGAATCCGCATCTCGGCGATCACGTCGGCGGTGGCGCTGGGGCGGCGCATGAAATTGATGTTGAGATTGGTGGTGACGGCCAGCGGTACCGGCCCGATCTGGGCCAGCAGCAGCAGGTAGAAGCCGGCATCGCACAGGAACATCAGGGTCGGGCCCGACACCGTGCCGCCGGGACGCAGGTGATCCTGCCGCACCGGCATGCGGATGCGCATGGTCAGCCCGTCCAGCGCCTCGATCTTCATGTTGAGCGGATCGGACTGCGCGAAGTGTTCGGCGCGGAATGCTTCCAGTTCGGCGATGGTCATCACGGGCATGGCGGAATCCTCTGAGAGCGGCGCGACCATAGCGGCGAGTAAACGCTCGTTCAACCTGTAGCGCTGCGGCAGGGCGGGGTCTATTCTTGGCCGCAAGTCACCAGTCGACGGAGTGAATGCTCATGTCCGCGCCAACCAACGAGCCGGTGCTGCTGCGCCAGGACGACGGCAAGGTCGCCATCCTCACCCTCAACCGGCCCAAGGCGATGAACGCGCTGTCGGGCGAGCTGATCGACGCGCTGCAGGCGGAATTCGACCGGCTGGCGCGGGACGAGAGCATCAGCGTGGTGCTGCTGCAGGCCGCCGGGCGCGGCTTCTGCGCCGGCCACGATCTGCGCGAGGTGCGCTCGAGCGAGGAATACAAGTTCTTCGACGACCTGGTGGCGCGCTGCAGCCGCATGATGCTGGCGATCCGCAGCCTGCCGCAGCCGGTCGTCGCCAAGGTGCAGGGCATCGCCACCGCCGCCGGCTGCCAGCTCGTCGGCGCCTGCGACCTGGCCATCGCTTCCAGCGAAGCGCGCTTCGGCACGCCGGGCGTCAATATCGGCCTGTTCTGCGGCACGCCCTCGGTGGCGCTGGCGCGCAACATGGCGTCCAAGCACGCGCTCGACATGCTGTTCACCGGCGACACCATCGATGCGCAGACCGCGCTGGCCTACGGGCTGGTCAGCCGCGTCTCCTCCCCCGAGACGCTCGATCAGGATGCGCTCAAGCTGGCGCATCACATCGCCTCCAAGTCGCCGCTGGTGCTGCGCATGGGCAAGGAGCTCTACCACAAGCACAGCGAGATGAACCTGGAGCAGGCCTATGCCTATGCCTCGCCGGTGATGGCCGGCGGCATGCTGGCGGAGGACGCGCGCAACGGCATCGACGCGGTGATCAACAAGCAGCCGCAGCCGGAGTGGCGCGGCAAGTAGCCAGCGATGGACAGCGCCGCCCCCGAGCCGGTCGATCACGACCGCTACCCCGATTCCTACCTGCGCGCCATCCTGCGCGAGGTGAAGACCATCGCCATGGTCGGCGCCTCGGCCAACTGGAACCGGCCCTCCTACTTCGCCATGAAGTATCTGCAGGAGAAAGGCTACCGCGTCGTCCCGGTCAATCCCGTGGCGGCCGGCGAGGAGATCCTGGGCGAGAAGGTCTACGCCACGCTGGACGAGGTGCCGGAGCCGATCGACATGGTCGACATCTTCCGCAACTCGGAAGCCGCCGGCCCGATCGCCGACGATGCCATCCGGCTCGGCGCCAAGGTGGTATGGATGCAGCTCGGCGTGCGCAACGATGCGGCGGCGCGCCGCGCCGAGGCGGCGGGATTGCGCGTGGTGATGAACCGTTGCCCCAAGATCGAGCACGCGCGCCTGACCGGCCGGCTGGAATGGCACGGGATTTCGTCCGGCGTGATCAGCAGCAAGAAGAGGAAACTGTAATGAGCAAGCCCAACGCCCCGGGATTCGAGACCCTCGCCATCCATGCCGGCGCCGCCCCCGATCCCGTCACCGGCGCGCGGGCGCTGCCGATCTACCAGACCACGGCCTACGTGTTCGAAGACGCCGATCACGCCGCCTCGCTGTTCAACCTGCAGACCGTGGGCTTCATCTATTCGCGCCTGACCAACCCGACCACGGCGGCGCTGGAGGCGCGGCTGGCGGCGCTGGAAGGCGGGCGCGGCTGCACCGTCACCGCCTCGGGCCATTCGGCGCAGATCATGGCGTTCTTCCCGCTGATGGCGCCGGGCGACAACATCGTCGCCTCGACCCGCCTCTATGGCGGCTCGATCGCGCAGATGAAGAACTCCTATCCCAAGTTCGGCTGGCAGGTGAAGTTCGTCGACGCCGACGATCCGGAGAATTTCCGCCAGGCCGCCGATGCGAAGACCAAGGCCTTCTTCTGCGAGAGCCTGGCCAATCCCGGCGGCGTGATCAGCGACATCGAGGCCATCGCCAAGGTCGCCGACGCCATCGGCGTGCCGCTGATCGTCGACAACACCATGGCCACGCCGTTTCTGTGCAAGCCGATCGACTACGGCGCCACGCTGGTGGTGCATTCGACCACCAAGTTCCTGTCCGGCAACGGCACCGCCATCGGCGGCGCCATCGTCGATTCCGGCACCTTCGACTGGAGCAAGGGCGGCAAGTTCCCCGGTCTCAGCGAGCCCGATCCCGGCTATCACGGCCTGCGCTTCTACGAGACCTTCGGCGACATGGCCTACACCTTCCACAGCCACGCCGTCGGACTGCGCGATCTGGGGCCGTCGCAATCACCGTTCAACGCCTGGCTCACCATGCTGGGCATCGAGACCTTGCCGCTGCGCATGGAGCGCCACGTCGAGAACGCGCAGAAGGTGGCGGAATTTCTGGAGAAGCACCCTGCCGTCGCCTGGGTCAGCTATGCCGGCCTGCCGTCGAACAGGTATTACAAGCTGGCGCGGAAATACTTGCCCAAGGGCGCCGGCTCGGTCTTCACCTTCGGCGTCAAGGGCGGCTACCAGGCGGGGCTGAAAGTGGTGGAGAACGTCGAGCTGTTCTCGCATCTGGCCAATCTGGGCGACGCCAAGAGCCTGATCATCCACCCCGCCTCGACCACGCACCGCCAGCTCAACGAGCAGCAGCAGACCGCCGCCGGCGCCGGACCCGACGTGATCCGCGTGTCGATCGGCATCGAGACCGCCGCCGACATCATCGCCGATCTCGACCAGGCGCTGAACAAGGCGGCCGCCGGCTGACGCAAAACGCCGCGCCAAAGCCCGGCTTATGCCGGGCTTTTTTATGCCATACTCCGCGCCGCTGAACGGGCGTTCATGCCCGGCACGACAAGGGGAAATCTGCAAGATGAGCAAGATCAGGATTTTCGGCAGCCCGCAATCGCGCGCCTTCCGCGCGCTGTGGGCGGCCAAGGAAATGGGCGTCGATTACGAGCTGGTCGGCGACTACAAGACGCCGGACTTCGCCAAGGTCAATCCCAACGCCAAGATCCCGGCGTTGCAGGACGGCGATCTGACGCTGTTCGAGTCGATGGCGATCAATCTCTACCTGGCGCAGAAATACGGCAACGGGCTGTGGCCGCAGAACATCGCCGATCAGGGCCGCGCCTATCAGTGGTCGTTCTGGGTCATGACCGAGGTCGAGAAGCCGGCGCTGACCATCCTAATGGACACGTTCGGCATGAAGAAGGACCCGGAAGGCGCCGAAGCCGGCCGCAAGGCGCTGGAGAAGCCGTTCGACGTGCTCGACCGGCAGCTCGCCGGCCGCGACTACGTGCTGGGCAAGGACTTCACCATCGTCGACGTCAACCTGGCCTCGGTGATCGGCTGGGCCAAGGCCGGCAAGATGGACCTGTCGCGCTGGCCCAACCTCTCGGCCTGGCTCGACCGCTGCCAGTCGCGCCCCGCCGCTTCCGCCGCGCGCAAGGGCTGACGCCGTTTTCCGGAAATCGCCGGAGAGGCCGGGGCCGCAAGCCCCGGCTTTGTGACGCTACTCGGCCGCGGTCGGCTGCGGCGGCACCGTCACCTTCATGATCACTCTCGTGTTGCTGACGCTGCCGGGCAGCAGCATCGCCGCCACCGTCGCCACGACGGCCAGCAAGGCCAGGATGTAGAACACCCAGGCCAGTTCGCCGGTCGCCTGGTTGACCTGCGAGATCAGCCAGATCGCCACCGGACCGGCGGCGAAGGACAGCACGAACTTCGAGCCGAACGCCAGGCCGTGATGCTGCGTCGGCGTGTAGCGGCCGATCATCATGGTTTCCGCCGGCAGGGCAGTGACCATCAGCATCGCCGCCAGCATGGCGGCGATGACGACGGGGACGTTCCACAGCAGGCCGATCAGCGCCACGGCCGCGATCTGCAGCGCGAAGGAGCCGATATAGATCAGCTTCAGCGGCATGCGGTCGGCCAGGCGGCCGGCGACGTACTGCATGATGCCCGACACGGTGTAGACGCCGGTGACGGCGACGCCGACCCAGAACACCGCCTCGCCCGGCCGGTCCATGACGCGCGCGAAGAACGCCTGCACCGAGGCGATGTCGCTTTCCAGCCGCGTCTCGAACAGCTTGGGCAGGGCGAATTGCGTCGCCTGGTAGATCACGCCGGCCATGAACATGGTGACCATCAGGATGAAGAACACCTTGACCATGTCGCCCTTGCTGGGCGGCGCCTGCTCGGATTTCGGCATCGGCCGGTCGCCGACCACGCCGCGCCGCCAGTGCCACAGCATGGCCAGCCCGAACAGCACCGACAGAATGCCCGGAACGATGAAGGCGGCGCGCCAGTCGTAGAGCGCGATCAGGCCGCCGACGCCCAGGCCGGCGACGGCGTTGCCGGCGCTGCCGAAGATGCCGTTGATGCCCAGCGATTCGCCCTGCCGCGTGGCCGTGCGCATCACCCAGGGAATGCCGACCGGATGGTAGATCGAGCCGAACAGGCCGATGCCGGCCAGCGCCACCGTCATCCACAGATAGTCGCGATCGGGCGTCAGCCCGGCGGCGATGGCCGACAGGCCCATGCCAATGAAGAACACCACCATGATGCCCGGCGCGCTCCAGCGGTCGCCCAGCCAGCCGGCGGGCAGCGCCGCCGCCGCGGTCAGGATGATGGCCGGCGTCCACAGCGCGATCAGCTCGTGATAGGGCGCCTCCCAGGCCGGCTGCAGCGCCAGCACGATGGTGAAGAAGAACACCCCCATGAAATGGAACATCAGGTGGCCGACGCTGGAATAGATCAGCACCGCCCTGCCCGAGAGCGTGTCGGAGGTCGTCATGCCAGGGGTCGCCATCGCCATCCGCGCCATCGCCTAAAGAAGCGGCAATTCTGTCAGTCTCCCCGCCATGCGGCAAATGCAGCCCTCGCAGGGTCGCCATGCCCCTCAGGCAAATGCGCTGCCCTGCGGGTCGGTGGTCTGCTCGCCCAGCCAGCGCAGATAGGCCGGGTTGCCGGCCACGATCGGCAGGGCGACGACGCAGGGACAGTCGTAGGAGTGCAGTTCGCGCACCCTGGCGGCAAGCTGGTCGGCCAGAACGGCGCGGGTCTTGGCGACCAGCACCGCCTCGCGCGCCGTCTCGATCTCGCCCTGCCAGCGATAGATCGATTCCATGGCCGGCAGGATATTGGCGCAGGCCGCCAGGCGCTCCTCGACCAGGCGACGGCCGATGACGCGCGCCTCCTCCACCGTGCCGGTCGTCATGTAGACGAAGACGTAGTCGTCCATCGCTTCCTCCGTGCCGCAATGCAACGTGAAGAGTATCCCCCATCCCTTTGACGCCAAGCGGTTTTTCACATAAAGTTAATGTTACAAGCCAACTCTGCGTGGGGACGTGGGAATGGCAAGGGGCAATGTTGTCAGGCTGCCGACCGAGTCGGTAGCGCCTGCAAAGCTGCGCGCGACGCCCAGTCTCGCGCAAATCGTCTATCTGCGCCGGGGACTAGCCCAGGCAGGCGGCAAGCTGCCGCTGTTCGATCTCGACGGCCAGCGCGTCGATGACGAGATCGTGCGCGCCTGCATCGAGGCCGGCTGGGCCGAGCCGTGGTTCGCCAACAAGCTCAAACCCGACTGGCTGGTGTGCAAGCTGACCGAAGCCGGACGCGCCGCCGCCGGCGGCTGAGGTGAGCGTCGAGCGCGACAGTTTCCGTGCCGGCGACGGGCGCGAACTGGCGGCCTATCGCTGGCGGCCCAATGGCGCGCCGCGCGCGCTGCTCTTCATCGCCCATGGCATGGCCGAGCATGCCGCGCGCTACGGCGAATTCGCCGCTGCCCTGGCCGATCGCGGCATTCTGGTGCAGGCGCACGACCATCGCGGCCATGGCCGCACCGCGCGGTCGGCGGAGGAGCTGGGCTTCTTCGCCGAGGAGAATGGCTGGCAGCGCGTCGTCGACGACGTGAAGGAGCATCTGGCCGCGGCGCGCCAGCGCCACCCCGATCTGAAGATCGTGCTGTTCGGCCATTCGATGGGCTCCTTCGTCGCGCAGCAGATTCTCTACGAGACGCCCGGCCTGGTCGACGCCGCCATCCTGTCGGGCAGCAACGGCAAGCCGTTGCGCCTGGCCAGCGTCGGCCGGCTGGTGGCGCGGCTGGAACGGCTGCGCCTGGGCAAGCATGGCCGCAGCAAGCTGCTGACCGGCCTGTCTTTCGGGCCGTTCAACAAGCGCTTCGCGCCCAATCGCACCGAGTTCGACTGGCTGTCGCGCGATGCGGCGCAGGTCGATGCCTATGTCGCCGATCCGCTATGCGGCTTCGCTTGCACGACGCAGTTCTGGATCGACCTGCTCGACGCCTTGCCGGAGCTGGCGCGCCAGAAGAATCGCGACCGCGTGCCCGAAGCGCTGCCGCTCCTGATCTTCTCCGGCGACGAGGACCCGGTGGGCGTGAACCTGTCGGAGCTGGTCAAGGGCTATCGCGGCAACGGCATGACGCATGTGGCGGTCAGGCTCTATCCCGGCGGCCGCCACGAGATGCTGAACGAGACCAATCGCCAAGAGGTGCGGGCCGACGTGCTGGCCTGGATCGACGCCTTCCTCGCCGGCGCGCCGCCACCCTCGCCGCCATAGGGCGGGCGTTTCAGCTTCCGTTGGCGGCCCGGGCGGCGGGCTTGCCCGGTGGCTTCAGGTCGGAGGCGACGAACAGGTTGCCCGGCAGCCAGATCTCGAAGCGTGCGCCGCGGCGGCCGCGTTCGAACTTCAGCTCGCCGCCGGCCTGCTGGGTGAAGGCCTCGATCAGGCGCATGCCCAATCCGCTGCCGGCCCCTGCCGCCCGGGCGAAACCCTGCACCTCGCCGCCGCCGGCCGGCTCGAGCGGCAAACCGATGCCGTTGTCGGTGACGGCCAGCAGGAACTGCTCGCGATGCGGCTCGAAGGTGACGTGGATCTCGCCCTCGGCGCCGCCGGGGAAAGCGTGCTTGATCGAGTTCATCACCAGCTCGTTGATCACCAGCCCCAGCGGAATGGCGCGGTCGACCTTCAGCACCGCCGTTTCGGCGCGCACGTGGCATTTCACGCGGCTGTTGAGCAGCACCGAGTTGGCGATCTTCTCGCACAGATCGCGCATGTAATCGGCGAAATCGACCGTGTCGATATGGCCCGCCTTGTAGAGCGAGCTATGGACGTCGGCCATGGTGATGACCCGGCGCATGGCGTTGTTCAGGTGCTCGCGGGCGACCGAATCCTCCACCCGTCCGGCCTGCATGCGCAGCAGGCTGGCGACGACCTGGAAATTGTTCTTCACCCGGTGATTGAGCTCGTGGAACAGCAGCTCGCGGTGCTGCTCGGCCTCCTTGCGCGTGGTGATGTCGACGTTGACGCCGACCAGCTTGCGCGGCCGGCCTTCGGCATCGCGCAGCGCCTCGGCCCGGCACAGCAGCCAGTGGACGGAGCCGTCGGCATGCACCACCCGGTATTCGATGGCCAGCGGCTCGCCGGTTTCGCGCGCCTGCGCCAGCCGGCGGCGGATATCGGGCAGGTCGTCCGGGTGCATCGCCTTGAAGACGGTATTGGGGCTGGGATTGGGCTCGCCGGCCGGCAGCCCGTGCAGGCTGTAGAGGGCGGGCGACCACTGCACGCGATCGCTCTGCACGTCCCACTCCCAGTCGGCCGCGCCGCCGGCCAGGTGGGCGCGATGCAGGCGCGCTTCGACCCGTCGCGCCAGCGCGATGCGCGAGTTCAGCAGCACCGCCAGGATGCCGATGCTGCCGGCGGCGACCGCGAACAGGATCAGGTTGACGAGATCGGCCTGCGAGCCGAGGGCGAAGCTGTTGGCCGGCGGCAGAAAGAGGAACCAGCCGAGCAGGATGCTGAGCACGATGCCGCTGACGCAGGCCGCGGCGCCGCCGAAATAGCCGATCACCACCACGGCGGGAAAATAGGTGGCGAAGGGCACGACCAGGCCGGGCCAAGCCATTTCCAGCCCGTAGCGCAGCGCGCTCGCTATCGCCACGCCCACGACGGCGATCGCCTGCCCACGCAGCAGGCGGCGCAGAGTCACTTGCGAAATGCCCAATGTCCGACCTTTCGACCGATCATGCAGCGGCGGACCGCCGGAGTAAATCGCTATCCGGTATCGCGCCCTGCGCGCCGCCATTCCGGCCGCCAGTGGTATGGGGCTGCCGCATTGCGCCGCCGCCTTCAGCGCGGCAATTCCTCGTCGCGCAGGGAAATGAAAATCAGCACCAGCAGGATGGTGACGTAGAAGCGGAAGGCGGCCTCCTGCCCGTTCCACTGCGGCGACTGCCACATGGCGAACCATTCGCCGCCCACCACCATGAAGCCGACGAACCAGACGACGAAGCCGCACGCCGCCCCCAGCACCGCCAGCCGCTTGGCGCGGTGGAAGGCGGCCGCCGGGGCGCGCAGATTGCGCGCCAGCATCGCCGTCGCCGCCGCGAACAGCGCGCCGGTGAGCCCTTCGCCGAGAATGATCAGCCCGTAAGCGACATGGTGCAGGCTCGGCTCGGCGATCGCCCGCCCGCGCAGGGCGTTGTCGGCGAAGGTGGTGTCCATGCTCAGTACATGGCGCACGAAGGCGAAATTGGAGCCGTAATCGACCAGGTTGTTGACGCAGACCAGCAGCGCGAACAGCGCCAGCCCGCCAACCAGGACGATCTTGGCCAGGCGCATCTCGATCATGCCGCTCTCCGAAGCGCCCGCATCGCGAATTGGGCCGAACAGAGAAATGGTCGGAGCGGCGGGATTCGAACCCACGACCCCCAGTCCCCCAGACTGATGCGCTACCAGGCTGCGCTACGCTCCGACCGATGGGTGGTGCGCCGGTTCTGCAAGGGTTGGGGGTGCAACCGCCGGCGCGCGCGGACAATAGACGCGAGGTCCGGCTCTGGCAACCGCCTCCTGCCGGGCCCCAGCGCTGTGGGCCGGAAACGAAAAGAGCGGACGCAAGGTCCGCTCCCGGTGGCGCGGGGGCTGCGGTTCCTATTCGCCCCGCAGCAGCTTCAGCGCCGACTGCAGATCGCTCATCACCGCCTCCAGCTCCCGCCGCCGGGCGGGATCGAGGGTCGAGGGACGAGCGCCGCCGGCGACCGCTTCCGGCCGCGGCGTTTCGACGGCGGCGGGCGCGGGCCGCACCAGCTGCGGCCGCGGCTGGGCCGGATCGGGCTGGGGTGCCGCCGCTGCGGGCGCTACCGCGCGCGGCGCCGGCGCACTCTCCGGATTGCGCACCATGTCGGCGCGGATCGCTTCGCTGTAGGGCGGTTCGGCCCCGCCCAGCCGGCCGCGATTCTCGCGCAGCAGGCGCTGCACGCCCTTGATCGTATAGCCCTCCTCGTAGAGCAGGCCGCGGATCTTACGCAGCAGGTCGACATCCTCGGGCCGGTAATAGCGCCGGCCGCCGCCGCGCTTGAGCGGGCGGACCTGGTTGAATTTGCTCTCCCAGAAGCGCAGCACGTGCTGCGGGACGTCCAATTCCGTCGCCACTTCCGAGATCGTGCGGAAGGCCTGGGCCGATTTTTCGTTGCGCCGGTCGGGCGCCGATTGAAGGTTCGTGGCCATTATTCAGACGCCGTTTTGGTTTCGCCGCCTAACGCCTTGTTAATCTTCGACTTAAGGACGTTCGAAGCGCGAAAAACCAAAACGCGTCGCGGCAGGATCGGTACTTCCTGCCCGGTCTTCGGATTGCGGCCGATACGCTGGCCTTTCTCGCGCACGGCGAAACTGCCGAACGACGAGATTTTCACCGATTCCCCACGCGTCAGCGCCGCCGAAATCTCCTCGAGGACGACTTCGACCAAGGCCGCCGACTCATTGCGCGACAACCCAACCTCTTGATACACGGCCTCGCTGAGGTCAGCCCGTGTGATCGTGCGGTTTTCCATGCCCACGCTCCCCTGTCCCAAACCAATCGTACGTCTGGCAAGGAAAGCCGTCAATATCAGGGCATTGGCGGCAGACGTTTAAGTTCGAGTCCCGCTATCGGGCGATAAACAGGGCGATGTTTACCATCGTGTGACGCTGGCGCCCCAGGTCAGGCCCCCGCCCATGGCCTCCATCAGAACCACCTGGCCCGGCCTGATACGGCCGTCGGCGACCGCTTCGGCCAGGGCCAAGGGAATGCTGGCGGCCGAAGTATTCGCGTGTTTATCGACAGTTACGACGATTTTCTCATGTGGGATACCAAGCTTGCGGGCGGTCCCGTCCAGAATCCGCTTGTTGGCCTGGTGCGGCACGATCCAGTCGACATCGGCGGTCCCCAGCCCGGCCGCCGCCAGACTTTCGCCCACCACCTCGGCCAAATTGGTCACAGCGTGCTTGAAGACTTCCTTGCCCTGCATGCGCAGGAATCCCGCCTTCTGGGTCGTCGACGGCCCGCCATCGACATAGAGCAGGTCGTGGTAGCGGCCGTCCGAATGCAGGACGTTGGACAGGATGCCCCGGTCGGCCGGCCCGCCCTGCCCCGGCGCCGCCTGCAGCACCGCCGCCCCGGCCCCGTCGCCGAACAGCACGCAGGTGGTGCGGTCGCTCCAGTCCAGGATGCGGGAGAAGGTCTCCGCGCCGATCACCAGCGCGGTCCGCGCCATGGCGTTCTTGATCATGCTGTCGGCGACCGACAGGCCGTAGACGAAGCCCGAGCACACCGCCTGCACGTCGAAGGCCGCGCCGCGCGTCATGCCGAGGCCGGCCTGCACCTTGGTGGCGGTGGCGGGAAAGGTCTCGTCCGGCGTCGCCGTCGCCAGCACGATCAGGTCGAGGTCGCCGGCCTTCACACCGGCATGGTCGAGCGCGCGCTGCGCGGCATGCAGCGCCAGGTCGGAGGTCAGCTCGCCGTCGGCGGCCAGATAGCGCTGGCGGATGCCGGTGCGCTGCTGGATCCACTCGTCGCTGGTGTCGACGCGCCGCGCCAGCTCCTCGTTGCTGACCGGATTGCCTGGCAGATAGGCGCCGCAGCCGACGATCTGGCTGCGGATCATGGGGCGGCGACCTGCGCGGCGGCGACGGCGCCCTGCTCCTGCGCGTAGCTCAGGGCCTCGCGCAGGCGGCGGAAATCCTCGATCACCAGCTCGTTGAAATTGTAGCGCACCATGTCGACGGCCACGCCCACGGCATGGGCGAAGCCCAGCGCGTCGGTGCCGCCATGGCTCTTGACGCAGATGCCGTTCAGCCCGAGGAACACCCCGCCATTGTAGCGGCGCGGGTCGACGCGCTTGCGCAGCTTGCGCCAGGCGCCGCTGGCCAGCAGATAGCCCAGCTTGGCGAAGCTGGAGGTGCGGAAGGCGTCGCGCACGAAGCCGGTATAGAGCTTGGCCGTGCCCTCGATGGTCTTGAGCGCGATGTTGCCCGTGAAACCGTCGGTCACCACCACGTCGACGGTGCCGGCGCCGATATCGTTGCCCTCGACGAAGCCGTGGTAGTTGACCGGCAGGTTCTCGCGCTTGAGCATGGCGTGCGCGTCGCGCAGCTCGTCGTGGCCCTTGAGGTCCTCGGCGCCGACGTTGAGCAGGCCGACGCTGGGATTGGTCAGCCCCAGCACGGTGCGCGCGAAGACCTCGCCCATGACGGCGAACTCGACCAGGTTGTTGGCGTCGACCTCGATGTTGGCGCCGAGGTCGAGCATCACGGTCTCGCCGCGCATGGTCGGCAGGAACGAAGCGATGGCGGGCCGGTCGATGCCCGGGAGGGTGCGCAGCACGAACTTGGCCATGGCCATCAGCGCGCCGGTATTGCCGGCCGACACGATGCAGTTGGCCGCGTCCTGTTCGACGGCGGCGATCGCCTGCCACATGCTGGAGTCGCGCCGCTTGCGCAGCGCCGTCGACGGCTTGTCGTCGCCGCTGACGACGCCGTCGGTATGGCGGATGGTGGTGACCTTGCGCAGGGCGCGATGGCGGTTCAGCAGCGGCTTCAGCCGCTCCTCGTCGCCGAACAGCAGGAACTCGGTTTGCGGATAGCGCTCGTGGGCGATATCGGCCCCGTTCACGACCATGGCGGGGGCGTTGTCGCCGCCCATGCCGTCGAGCGCTATGACGATCTTCTTGCTCACGCGGGGGCCTGGACGCTCATCATGGGCCGCCACTGGGGCGGCGCCGCCGTCAGGCGTTGGCCACGGTCGGCTTCACTTCGCGGCCGTCGTAGTGGCCGCAGGCCGGGCACA
This sequence comes from Reyranellaceae bacterium, assembly GCA_050181585.1. Taxonomy (GTDB): domain Bacteria; phylum Pseudomonadota; class Alphaproteobacteria; order Reyranellales; family JAQSWP01; genus JAQSWP01. The sequence goes on along the minus strand of JBFXDA010000010.1, from coordinate 102,286 downwards.
CATGGTGCGGCCGCTTCAGCTCGCCGCAGCTGGTGCAATCGACGTAAGCCGAGGGCGTCAGCGCATGATGCGCCCGACGCATGTTGCGCCGCGACTTGGACGTCTTTTTCTTTGGAACTGCCATGGGAATCTCCATCAAGCCGCCCGTGGCGGCCGCCTGTAATACTCAAATTGCCCAGTACGGGCAAGGGCTTTCCCGGCGCCATGGGAACCAGACTAACCCTTTGATTTCAATGCTGCCAAGGCCGCAAACGGATTCGGCTTGCCGGCCAGCGCGTCGATCCCGTGGCGGCGCAGAACCTCCTCCAGATCGGCCCCCTCCCGGCGCGGATAGGGGTCGATCGCCAGGGCAAGCTGCTCGGCCACCAGGGCGCCGAGGTCCAGGCCGTTCTCCGGCAGGGGCTCGGGCTGTTCCTGGTCGGGCGGCAGCACCATTTCGCCGGATGCGGCCTCGATCACCTCGCCCGCCGCCCCGAATTCGACGGCAAATGCCTCGTCGATCCGCTGCACCACCGGCTCCAGGGTGACGACGCAGTTCTGCGTCACCGCCGCCCGCAGCCGGCCCTCCAGCCGCAGGCCCTGGCCACCCCGCAGCGGATAGATGGTGCCGTCCGCCGCCAGCTCTTCCAGGCCGACCAGGCCGAAGCGCCGGCGCAGTTCCTCCCGCTCGGGCGCCGTCGCCTTGAGGTCGAAGCCCACCGGCTCGCCGGTCAGCTCCTTCAGGGGGACGACAAATTGCAGGGTACCGGTCATGACGCGAACTCCATCCCGCCGGCGGGAGGCCAGAAATGCTCATCGGACAGCGCCCGCACGGCGCCGGCCGTTTCCCGTTAAATGGTAGCGGGATCGGGAAATCCCAGCCGCCCCGCCAGGATAGAAGCGGTGGTCTGGCCGCGAAACCCGGTCAGCACGCTCATGCAGTAGCGCGCCAGCCGGTCGGCCCCGTCGCCGGCGGCCGCAGCGCCGCCATAGACGTTGCGGCGGATCGCCTCGGCCAGCGGCTCGCCCTGCCCCGCCAGGGCGGCGCGATAGGCGGTGGTGCGGCCGTTGAAGGCTTCCGCCATCGCCTTGATGCGGCGGCCGACGCCCAGATCCTGCACCCCCATCTCGCGCAAGGTCAGGTCGAGATGGCGGAACATCTCGTCGAACAGCGCCTGGTTGATGGCCGGCCCGTCCTCCTCGTCCTGCAGCCGCTGCATGACCAGGAAGGCATGCAGGACCAGCAGATCGAAGCGGCCCTCCAGCGTGTCGGGCACGCCGAAGCGCGGCCCGTAGAACGCGGGATGGCGCGCCTGCGGCGCCAGGGCGCCGTAGAGGCGCGCCGCGAGGGGACGGTGGGGATCGCGGCGAAGAAGCGATTTCAGAAGCGGTATCGGCATATGCTGTGGTTCGGACGGCCCGCTGGCCCAATTGACAGATGATGGGGCAGGCGGCACCTTGGCCGCCGATCGGTGGCGGGATCATACCGGCCGATCGCGGAAAGGCAAAACAGAGGGCCATGATGACGTTGCGTCTCTTCCTGCTGGCGAGTGCCGCCGCCCTGGCGCTGGCCGCCTGCGAACCTCGCGTCGACCAGCGCGGCCATGTCGCCACGCCGGGCACCATGGAGAAGCTGCAGCCCGGCCAGCAGACGCGCAACGACGTGCTGGAGCTGCTGGGCAGCCCCTCGACCACCGCCACCTTCGACGACGAGACCTGGTACTACATCAGCCAGCGCGTCGAGACGACGGCCTTCCTGGCGCCCGACGTGAAGGACCAGACGGTGACGGCGCTGAAATTCGACAAGGCCGGCGTGCTGAAGGACATGAACACCTACACGCTGAAGGACGGCCGCGCCATCGATATGGTCGACCGCAAGACGCCGACCTCCGGCAAGGAGCTGACGGTGATCGAACAGATATTCGGCAATGTCGGCCGCTTCGGCGGCGGCGGCAGCGGCGGCTACACCGCGCCCTCCTCCCTCGGCAGATAGTCCGGCGCACGATCGGACGAAAAAACCCCGGAGCCTGCGCTCCGGGGTTTTTCGTTCGACCGAAGGTCGCGGCTCAGTGGCCGGCGAGAACCGCCAGCAGCAGCAGCGCCACGATGTTGGTGATCTTGATCATCGGGTTGACGGCCGGGCCCGAGGTGTCCTTGTACGGATCGCCGACGGTGTCGCCGGTCACCGACGCCTTGTGCGCGTCGGAACCCTTCAGGTGCTTGACGCCCGCTTCGTCGACGAAGCCGTCCTCGAACGACTTCTTGGCGTTGTCCCAGGCGCCGCCGCCGGCCGTCATCGAGATGGCGACGAACAGGCCGGTCACGATCACGCCCAGCAGCATGGCGCCCAGCGCCGCGAAGCCGTTGTCGCGGCCGGCGATCCAGGAGATCACGAAGAACAGCACGATCGGCGACAGCACCGGCAGCAGCGAGGGGATGATCATCTCGCGGATCGCCGCCTTGGTCAGCATGTCGACGGCGCGGCCGTAATCGGGCTTGCCGGTGCCTTCCATGATGCCGGGGATCTCCTTGAACTGGCGGCGCACTTCGATCACCACCGAGCCGGCGGCGCGGCCGACCGCCGTCATGGAGATGCCGCCGAACAGGTAGGGCAGCAGGCCGCCCAGCAGCAGGCCGACGACCACGTACGGGTTCTGCAGCGAGAACTCGACGGCTTTCACGCCCAGCTTGCCCTGGGCGATGAAGTACTCGAGGTCCGAGGTATAGGCCGCGAACAGCACCAGCGCGCCGAGGCCGGCCGAGCCGATGGCGTAGCCCTTGGTGACGGCCTTGGTGGTGTTGCCGACCGCGTCGAGCGCGTCGGTGTTCTTGCGCACTTCCTTGGGCAGGCCCGACATTTCGGCGATGCCGCCGGCGTTGTCGGTGACCGGGCCGTAGGCGTCGAGCGCCACGATCACGCCGGCCAGCGCCAGCATGGCGGTGGTGGCGATGGCGATGCCGAACAGGCCGGCCAGCAGGTAGCAGGCGACGATGCCGGCGCAGATCACCAGCGCCGGCAGCGCCGTGGCTTCCATCGACACCGCCAGGCCCTGGATCACGTTGGTGCCGTGGCCGGTGACCGAGGCCTGCGCCACCGAACGCACCGGACGATAGCCGATGCCGGTGTAGTACTCGGTGACCCACACGATCAGGCCGGTGACGGCCAGGCCGACCAGCGAGCACCAGAACAGCGACATGCCGGTGAAGCTCTTGCCGGCGACGGTCAGCGCCGTGCCGTTGCCGACGATCCATTCGGTGACGGCGTAGAAGGCCGGGATCGACAGCACGCCGGCCACGATCAGGCCCTTGTACATGGCGGCCATGATGTTGTTGCTGGCGCCGAGACGGACGAAGTACATGCCGACGATCGAGGTGATGATGCAGGCGCCGCCGATGGCCAGCGGATACATCATCAGGCTGGCGGCCTGCGCGCCGGTGAAGAAGATCGAGGCCAGCACCATGGTGGCGACCGCGGTCACGGCGTAGGTCTCGAACAAGTCGGCGGCCATGCCGGCGCAATCGCCGACGTTGTCGCCGACGTTGTCGGCGATCACGGCCGGGTTGCGGGGGTCGTCCTCGGGAATGCCGGCTTCGACCTTGCCCACCAGGTCGGCGCCGACATCGGCGCCCTTGGTGAAGATGCCGCCGCCCAAGCGGGCGAAGATGGAGATCAGCGAGGCGCCGAAGCCCAGCGACACCAGGCCGTCGATCAGCGTGCGCGAGTCGACCTGGGCCGCCAGCAGCACGCCGTAGTAGACGGCGACGCCCAGCAGCGCCAGGCCCGCGACCAGCATGCCGGTGATGGCGCCGGCCTTGAAGGAGATGTCGAGACCGGCGGCCAGGCTCTTCTGCGCCGCCACCGCCGTGCGCACGTTGGCGCGCACCGAGACGTTCATGCCGATGAAGCCGGCGGCGCCGGACAGCACGGCGCCGATCAGGAAGCCGACCGCCGACCAGATGCCGAGAAGCACGAACAGCACCACGAGGACCACGACGCCGACCACGGCGATGGTGACGTATTGGCGCTTCAGATAGGCGCCGGCGCCTTCCTGAATGGCCTTGGCGATCTCCTGCATGCGCGGCGTGCCGGCATCGGCCGACAGCACCGAACGCGCGGTGACGATGCCATACAGCACGGCGAGGACGCCGCAGCCGATGACAAACCAGAGTGCGGTGGACATCTGTTTCTATCCTATTGTTTTCGAACTCATTATTCGGCGTCGCAGCGCCGCGTTAGGCGGATTTGCCGAAACCCCTTGTCCAGGCGGGACAAGGTTTCCCCCCGGCGATTGCGGGCGGAAAATGCCAGATTGGCTACGGCAAGGCAACACCTTGGGATTCGCCCCGGGATCGGGCCAATAGGTGGTTTTCGCCGGCCGAAATCCGCCTCAGGCCACGGCGGTGCGCGCGCGCAGGCGCAGCGACAGGACGGCCAGCAGCGCCAGGGCGACCAGCGGTATGGAGATCACGTTCAGGCGGTCCCAGCCGACCAGTTCGTGCAGGATCCCGGCCGAGAGGCTGGCCAGGCCGGTGGTGCCGAAAACCAGGAAATCGTTGAACGCCTGGGTCTTGGCGCGTTCGGCCGACGTGTAGGCGGAGGTCACCAGCGTGGTGCCGCCGGTGAACAGGAAATTCCAGCCCACGCCCAAGAGCGTCAGCCCGATCCAGAAATGCTGCACCGTGATGCCGTGCAGGTTGACGGCGACGCTGGCGAAGAGCACCACCACCCCCGCCAGCATGACGTTGAGCACGCCGAACCGGGTGATCAGCCAGCCGCAGAAGAAGGAGGGCACGAACATGCCCAGCACGTGCGCCGAGATGACGAAGGCGGTGTCGGCGAACGGATAGTTGCAGGCGGCCATGGCGAACGGCGTCGCCGTCATCAGCAGCGACATGACGGCATAGGACAGCACCGCGCCGCCGGCGGCGACGACGAACACCGGCTGGCTCATGATCTCCAGCAGCGGCCGCTGCGGCCCGGCCATGTCCTCCTCGGAAGGCTTGGGCACCTGCAGGAAGACCAGCACCGCGACCGAGACGACCAGCAGGCCGATCATGGCGAGATAGGTGCCGGCGAACAGCACCGGCGCTAGCCAGTCGCGCGAGACGTTCGCCAGGTTGGGGCCGATCACCGCCGCCAGCACGCCGCCCGCCAGCACCCAGGAGATCGCCTTGGCGCGATAGGAGTCGGGCGCCACCTCGGCGGCGGCGAAACGGTAGTACTGGGCGTGGCCCAGGAAGGAGCCGACGAAGAACATCCCGACGCAGAGCAGCGCGAAGGAAGCCTGGAACATGGCGACCGTCGCCAGGGCGGCGCCGGCCATGCCGACGCAGGCCCCGACCATGAAGCCGCGCTGGCGGCCGATGCGGCGCATCAGGAACGAGGCGGGAAACGTCGACAGCATCACGCCCAGATGCTGCAGGGCGATGGGCAGGGTCGACAGCCACTTGGTGTCGGCGATGGAATAGGCCGCGATCGGCGTCGCCACGATCGACATGCTGGTGCAGGACAGCGCCAGCGCCTGGCACAGCGCCAGCAGGGTGATCTTCTTGCGATGCGGATTGGCCGCCCAGGAGGCTGCAAAAGACATGAGGGCCCGGACTTTAGCGGCCGGCGGCGCAGCGGCAAGCGCGGCCGGCGCAGTGCTGCCCGCAGGCAGGCGCATGACGGTCAGAAATGGCGGAAGCCCGCATGCTCGATGGCCAGCGGCTGGCCGAAGCGCAGCACCGAGACCTTGCCGCCGGAGACGATGCGGCCCAGGCGGGTCAGGGGAAAGCCGAGCTGGCGCGCCAGCCCCTCGAGGCCGGTGCGCCGGTCGTTGGTCGCGGTGAACAGGATCTCGTAGTCGTCGCCCGCCGTCATCAGCTCGGTCAGCAGCGCGGGATCGGAGCCGACCAGGCGCCGGGCCGGCGGCGACAGCGGCACCGCCGTCGCCTCGATGGCGGCGCCGACGCCGGAGACGGCGCAGACATGGCCCAGATCCGCCACCAGCCCGTCGGAAACGTCGATGCTGGCCCGCGCCACGTCGCGCAGGATCGGCGCCAGCGCCAGCCGCGGGCGGGGCAGCCGGTAGCGGTCGGCAAGGTAGCGGCTCTCCTCCTCGTCGAGTGCGGGCAGCGCGCCGCGCAGGCTGCGCAAGCCCAGCGCCGCGTCCCCGATGGTGCCGGTGACCCAGATGTCGTCGCCCGCCTTGGCCCCTTCCCTCGCCATGGCGGCGCCGCGGGGAACCAGGCCGAAGGCGGTGATCGAGACCGTCGCCGGTCCGGGCGTGGCGACGGTGTCGCCGCCGCACAGATGGATGTTGAACTCGCGCTGGTCGGCGGCCAGCCCGGCGCAGAACCGCGCCACCCAGTCTTCCGTCCAGTCCGGCGCCAGCGCCAGCGCCATCTGGTAGGCGTAGGGCGAGCCGCCGCCGGCGGCGATGTCGGAGAGATTGACCCGCAGCGCCTTGCGCGCCACCAGGTCCGGCGCATCGCCGGGCAGGAAATGCACGCCGGCCACGACCGCATCGGTTTTGACGATCAGCTCGTAGCCGGGCGGCGGCGCCAGCACGGCGATGTCGTTCTTCAGGCCATGGGCGCCGGGAAAGCCGCGCGCCAGGGGCGCGAAATGGCGCGCGATCAGCTCGAATTCGCCGGGCCGCTCGCCGCTCATCGCCGCGTCAGCGCGACCGGGCGCCGGCGGCGAATTCCTCAGGCCGCAATTCGCGCGCGATGCGATCCAGCACCGAATTGACGAAGCCGGGCTCGCCGTCGGCGTAGAAGGCGTGGGCGATGTCGACGTATTCGTTGATGGCGACCCGGGCCGGCACGTCGGAACGGTCCATCAGCTCGAACACCCCCGCCTGCAGGATGGCGTAGACGACCTTCTCGATGCGCTCCAGGCTCCAGTTTTTCGCCAGCGACGCGCTCAGCAGCGTGTCGATCTCGCGCCGGCGCGCGCTCGAGCCGGCGACCAGGGCGGAGAAGAACTCGCGGTCGGGCTCGATCGGCGTGCCCGCCTCGTCGGACGTGGCGAAGCGATGGTCGTTGAACTCGCCCACCACCTCCTTCGGGCTGCCGCCCCCTTGGCCGATGGAATAGAGCGCCTGCACCGCCGCCAGGCGGGCCGCGCTGCGGCGGCGGCCGGCGGCGGCGTCGAGGGCTTGCGGGCTCATCGCGGGAACAGGCCGAAGCGCTGGCGCAGGCCGATGACGCCCAGGCAGGCGCGCGCCACGTCGCCGCCCTTGTTCTGCTCCGTGACGCGGGCGCGGGCCCAGGCCTGCGCCTCGTTCTCGACCGTCAGCACGCCATAGCCGATGGCCGCGCCATGCGCCAGCGCCAGGTCCTGCAGGCCGCGCGCGCTCTCGCCGCAGACATAGTCGTAATGCGTGGTCTCGCCGCGGATGACGCAGCCCAGCGCCACGAAGCCGTCGAACGGCCGCTTCAGAGTGCCGCGCTCGGCCGCCTGGATGGCGACGCGGATGGCGACCGGCAGTTCGAAGGCGCCGGCGACGGCGAAACGCTCGTAGGTGGCGCCGGCCGCTTCCAGCTCGGCAATGGCGCCGCGCGCCAGCTCGTCGGCCAGGTCGGTGTAGAAGCGCGCCTCGACGATCATGACGTGCGGCGGGCGCGTGAAACGCGGCAGCTCCAGCGTCCCGGAGGATGGGCCGGCCATGGTCAGTCCGCGCCGCGGACGGAGGGGATCGGCCGCTGGCCGACCACGGCCAGGCCGAAGCCCTCGAGGCCGACGATGTTCTTCTTGGAGTTGGTCAGCAGCACCATGTTGTGGACGCCGAGGTCGAGCAGGATCTGCGCGCCGACGCCGTAGTCGCGCAGTTCGTTGAGGACCGATTTCTGCACCGGCTGCCCGTCGCGGCGCTGGCGTTCGGCCATCACCACCTCCAGCGATTCGCGGATCAGCACGATGACGCCCCGGCCCTCCTGCGCGATCAGCCGCATGCACTGCTCGATCTCGCCGCCGCGGCCGGGACGGATCTCGCCCAGCACGTCGGAGAAGATGTTCATGGCGTGCATGCGCACCAGCACCGGGTTATCGCCGGCGACGTCGCCCTTGACCAGCGCCACGTGCTGCTGCCGGCTCGACTTGTTGGTGTAGACGATGGCGCGGAAATCGCCGCCGAAATGGCTGTTGAGCGGCAGCTCGGCGGCGCGCTTGACGATGGAATCGTATTTGCGGCGATAGCCGATCAGGTCGGCGATGGTGCCGATCTTCAGCCCGTGCAGCTGGGCGAAGCGGATCAGGTCGTCGCGGCGCGCCATGGTGCCGTCGTCGTTCATGATCTCGCAGATCACGCCGGCCGGCTGCAGGCCGGCCAGGCGCGCGATGTCGACCGCCGCTTCGGTATGGCCGGTGCGCTCCAGCACGCCGCCGTCGCGCGCCATCAGCGGGAAGACGTGGCCGGGGGTGACGATGTCCTGCGGCCCGCAGGATGGGTCGATGGCGACGGCGACGGTGCGGGCGCGGTCGGCGGCGGAGATGCCGGTGGTGACGCCCTCGCGCGCCTCGATCGAGACGGTGAAGGCGGTCTGCATGCGGGTGCCGTTCTTGTTGGCCATCAACGGCAGGCCGAGCTCCTCGATGCGCTCGCGCGTCATGGCCAGGCAAATCAGGCCGCGCGCGTGGCGGGCCATGAAGTTGATCGTCTCGGGGGTGGCCATCTGGGCCGGGATGACGATGTCGCCCTCGTTCTCCCGGTCCTCGTCGTCGACCAGGATGAACATGCGCCCGCGCCGGGCTTCCTCGATGATGTCCTCGGCCGGCGACACCAGCTCCTGGAACGTCACGCGCCAGGGTTCGGCAGTACTCATAGGGTATCCCTTCCCAACAGGCGGGCAACGTAGCGCGCCAGCATATCCACCTCAAGATTGACCCTTTGGCCCGGCTGCAGCCCGCCGAACGTCGTTTCCTGCTGGGTATGGGCGATGATGTTGACGCCGAAGCCGCCGCCGGAAACTTCGTTGACGGTCAGGGACACCCCGTCGATGGCCACTGAACCCTTGGAGGCGACGTATCTGGCCAGGGCTTCGGGGGCTTCGACGGTGAAGCGCAGGCTGCCGCCCTCGGGCCGGCGCGCGGTGATGCGGCCGACGCCGTCGACATGGCCATAGACCAGGTGCCCGCCCAGTTCGTCGCCCAGGCGCAGGGAGCGCTCCAGGTTGACGCGCGTGCCGGCCTGCCAGTCGCCCAGGGTGGTCCTGGACAGGGTTTCCTGCGAGGCCTCGACGGCGAACCAGTCGCCCTGGGCGCGCCCGTCGCGGCCCTTCTCCGTCACCGTCAGGCAGCAGCCGCTGCAGGCGATCGAGGCGCCCAGGTCGACGCTTGCCATGTCGTAGCGCGTCTCGATCACGAACAGCCGGTCGCCCGAGGCGCCGCGGTCGACGCGCTCGGCGATGCGTCCGATATCGGTGATGATGCCGGTGAACATGGGGGTCAAACTAGGCGCTGCGACGGTAGGTTTCCAGCACGTCCGGACCGATGGGCTGCAGCCCAGTCCTGACGAAGGCGCGGGCCTCGACCAGCGAGCCCAGCGCCAGCGCGCCGATCCCCGGCACGCCGTCGCCGCCGATCGCCATCGGCGCGCGATACCAGGCGATGCGGTCGACCAGTTGCGCCGCCAGCAGCGACGCCGCCAGCCGGCCGCCGCCTTCGACCAGCAGCCGGGTCAACCCGAGATCGCCCAGCGCCTTCAGCGCGGCGGCCGGGTCGATTCCGGCAGGCGATGCCGGCACGGCGATCGCCTCGACGCCAAGTTGCCGCAGGGGCAACGCCGCCGCCGCATCCGCCGTCAGCACGATGGTGCGCTGCTGCCGGGCCGTGGCAGCCAGCTTGGCGGCGGGCGGCAGCCGCGCCCCGGCATCGAAAACGATTCGCAGCGGCGCGCGCGGCTCCAGCCCGGGCAGGCGGCAGTTCAGCAGCGGATCGTCGGCCAGCACCGTGCCGATGCCGACCGCGATGGCGTCGTTGGTGGCGCGCAGGAAATGCCCGTGCGCGCGCGCCGCCGGCCCGGTGATCCAGCGGCTCTCGTTGCTGGCCAGCGCGATGCGCCCGTCGAGCGAGGTGGCCAGCTTCAGCGTCACCAGCGGGCGGCCGTGGTGGATGCGGGTCAGGAAGCCGGCCGCCACCTCCTCCGCTTCCGCCCCGCACACGCCCATGGTCACGTCGAGCCCGGCGCGCTTGAGCCGCTCGATGCCCTGGCCCGCGACGCGGCCGTCGGGATCGACGGTGGCGACGACGACGCGCGCCAGGCCGGCATCGACCAGGGCATCGGCGCAAGGCGGGGTGCGGCCGTGATGGCTGCACGGCTCCAGCGTGACATAGGCGGTCGCGCCGCGCAGCGGCTGGCCAGCGCGAGAGATGGCGTGCACCTCGGCATGCGGGCGGCCGCCGGGCTGGGTCCAGCCATTGGCCAGCAGCCTCCCGTCGCGCACCAGCACGCAGCCCACCGACGGGTTGGGCCAGGTGCGGCCGAGATTGCGCCGCGCCAGGGACAGCGCCGCCAGCATCCAGTGAGGATCGTCAGGCATGGGCGGATGCGGGCATCGGCGCCCGCCTCAATCCTCGAGCGTGTCGCCGCCCAGCTTGCCGAGGAAATCCTCGAAATCCTTGGCTTCGCGGAAATTGCGATAGACCGAGGCGAAGCGGACATAGGCCACCGGGTCGAGCGCCGACAGCGCGTCCATCACCAGCTCGCCGATATGGCTGGAGGGAATCTCGCTCTCGCCCGAGCTTTCCAGCCGGCGCACGATGCCGTTGACGATGCGCTCGATGCGCTCGGGATCGACCGGGCGCTTGCGGCAGGCGGTGATGATCGAGCGCGCCAGCTTGTCGCGGTCGAAGGGAACGCGCTGGTTGTTCTTCTTCACCACCGTCAGCTCGCGCAACTGCACGCGCTCGAAGGTGGTGAAGCGCGAGCCGCAGGCCGGGCAGAAGCGCCGCCGCCTTATGGCGGAGTTGTCCTCGGTGGGACGCGAGTCCTTCACCTGGGTGTCTTCGTTGCCGCAGAACGGACAGCGCATGTTTCAGTCCCCCAATGCGACGGCGATCAGCGCGCGCCGTAAATCGGAAAGCGCGCGCACAGGGCCAGCACCTTGTCCGCGACCGCCTTCTCGTTCCCCGAATTGTCGTTGTTCTTGCCGACCAGCCCGTCGAGCACGTCGGCGATCAGCCCGCCGACCTGGCGGAACTCGGCGGCGCCGAAGCCGCGGGTGGTGCCGGCGGGGCTGCCCAGCCGCACGCCGGAGGTCACCGTCGGCTTCTCCGGATCGAACGGCACGCCGTTCTTGTTGGTGGTGATGCGCGCCCGCTCCAGGCTCTCGACGCAGATATTGCCGGTCAGCTTCTTCGACCGCAGGTCGACCAGCATCAGGTGGTTGTCGGTGCCGCCCGAGACCAGGTCGTAGCCGCGCTCCTTCAGCGCCCCGGCCATGGCCTTGGCGTTCTCGACCACGGCGGCGGCATAGGCGCGGAACTCCGGCGTCAGCGCCTCGCCGAACGCGACCGCCTTGGCGGCGATGACGTGCATCAGCGGCCCGCCCTGCAGGCCGGGGAACACCGCCGAATTGATCTTCTTGGCCAGCGCCTCGTCGTTGGTCAGCACCATGCCGCCGCGCGGGCCGCGCAGCGTCTTGTGCGTGGTGGTGGTGGCGATATGGGCATGCGGGAACGGGCTGGGATGCACGCCGCCGGCAACGAGGCCGGCGAAATGCGCCATGTCGACCATGAAGACGGCGCCGATCGAATCGGCGATCTGGCGGAAGCGGGCGAAATCCCAGAAGCGCGGATAGGCCGAGCCGCCGGCGATGATCAGCTTCGGCTTGTGCTGCTCGGCCAGCTTCGCCACCTCGTCCATGTCGATGCGGTGGTCGTCCTTGCGCACCGTATAGGGGACGACGTGGAACCACTTGCCCGACTGGTTGGCGGGCGAGCCGTGGGTGAGATGGCCGCCGGCCGCCAGGTCGAGGCCCATGAAGGTGTCGCCCGGCTTCAGGCAGGCCATGAACACGGCCTGGTTGGCCTGGGCGCCGGAATGGGGCTGCACGTTGGCGAAGCCGCAGCCGAACAGCTTCTTGGCCCGCTCGATGGCCAGCGTCTCGGCGACGTCGACGAACTCGCAGCCGTTGTAGTAGCGCCGGCCGGGATAGCCTTCGGCGTATTTGTTGGTCATCACCGAGCCCTGCGCCTCGAGCACGGCGCGGCTGACGATGTTCTCCGAGGCGATCAGCTCGATCTGGTTCTGCTGCCGGTCCAGCTCGTGGCGGATGGCGTCGAAGATTTCCCGGTCGGCCTGCTCCAGGCTGCGCTCGAAGAAACCGGCATGGGTGACGGCCGGTCTGGCGGCGCTGCTGCTCGACATCTCTCGCACTCCTCCGCGCCCTCAGGCGCCCAGCTTGGCGACGCGGCCCTGGTGCCGCCCGCCCTCGAATTCGGTGTCCAGGAAGGCGCGCAAGGTGTCGCGCGCCACTTCCAGGCCGGTGACGCGGGCGCCCAGCGCCAGTACGTTGGCGTCGTTGTGCCGGCGGGCCAGCCGCGCCGAGGTCACGTCGTGGCACAGCGCCGCGCGCACCTTCGGCTCGCGATTGGCGGCGATGGAAATGCCGATGCCGGTCCCGCAGATGATCACGCCGCGCCGCACCTTTCCTTCGGCCACGGCCTTGGCCAGCCGTTTGCCGAAATCGGGATAGTCGACCGAGGCGGTCGATTCGGTGCCCAGATCGAGCGCCTCATAGCCCCACTCGGCCAGTTGGCGCTTGAGGGCGTCCTTGTACTCGAAGCCGGCGTGATCAGACGCGATCGCGATGATTTCAGCCGCCATTTCAAGCCCTTGTGTCCCCCGCGCGCCCAAGAACAATCACTTACCATATCTCGGCCCCCCTCGCTACAGGCCTACAAGACATGGCGGGTGCCGAGAGCGGGCGAATCAGGGGGCGTTCCGGGCCACAGAGCGCGGGTTTTGCCCGCCGGACATGAAAAAGGCCCGGTCGAAACCGGGCCTCTTCCGTGCCGCCGGTCGGCGGGATCAGTTCACGTAGTCGTAGGCGCCGCCCTTCCAGACATAGACCTGGTAGGCCGGGGTGGTGGGGTCGCCCTTGGCGTCGAAGGAGATCTGGTTCAGGACGGTGTCGAACTTGCCCGCCCGGATCGCCTTCTCGACGTCGCCGGTCTTGACCGACTTGGCCGTCGTGGCCGCCTGGGCCCAGACCTGGATCGCGGCGTAGGTGTAGAGGGTGTAGCCCTCGGGGTCGTAGCCGCCGGCCTTGAACTTGTCGACGATCGGCTTGGCGGCCGGGTTCTTGCGCGGATCGGCGTCGAAGGTCATCAGCGTGCCCGCGCCGGCGTCGCCGGCGATGGCCCAGAACTGCTTGTCGACCAGCGCGTCGCCGCCCATCAGCGGCGCGTTCAGGCCCTGCTCCTTGGCCTGGCGCACGATCAGCCCGGCTTCGGGGTGGTAGCCGCCGAGATAGATCAGCTCGATGCCGGCCTGCTTCATCTTCGAGATCAGCGCCGAATAGTCCTTCTCGCCGGCGGTGATGGCCTCGTACATGGTCTCCTTCACGCCCTTGGCGTTCAGGGACTTCTTGGTCTCGTCCGCCAGGCCCTGGCCATAGGCGGTCTTGTCGTGCAGGATGGCGACCTTCTTGCCCTTGAACTTGTCGGCGATGTAGGCGCCGGCCACCAGGCCCTGCTGGTCGTCGCGGCCGCAGACGCGGAAGACATTCTTGTAGCCGCGATCGGTGAACTTGGGATTGGTCGAGGCCGGCGAGATCTGCAGGATGTTCTCTTCCTTGTAGACGTCGGAGGCGGGGATCGAGGAGCCGGAGCAGAAATGGCCGATCACCACCGCCACCTTGTCCTGCACCGCGCGGTTGGCGACCGAGACCGCCTGCTTGGCGTCGCACTGGTCGTCGCCGATCAGCAGTTCGATCTTCTGGCCGTTGACGCCGCCCTTGGCGTTGAGGTCGGCGACGGCCATTTCGGCGCCGCGCTTCATCTGCTCGCCGAAGCTGGCGAGCTGGCCGGTGATGGGCCCGTTCAGCGAGATCTTGATCTGCGCCGACGCGACACCGGCAAAGAGCCCGACCGCCGTGAGGGTGGCCAGACCGAGGGCTATCTTACGCATTGAGGCATCTCCCTGTTGATGCGTGTGAAACGACTCTAGAGCGGATCAGGGTCGGAGGGAAGCGCCTGCCCTTCCATCCGACCCCGTGAATCCGCTGTATTTTTCAAGATGGAGCAAGTCCGCAGGCTCTAGTTGCTTGCCGGAGGTCCGGCAAGATCGTCCCTGACGCCGCCTTTTTCGCGCCAGCGAAAGACATCGGCGCGCTCGTACAGCCACGGGTACTGGCGGACCATCAGGTCGGCCAGGGTCAGGCGGTAGCCCAGCGAGGCCAGCGCCAGGATGACGACATACCCGGCCAGGAACGGCACCAGGGCGAAGAGCTGGCCGTCGAACAGGGCGTATTCCAGGAAGCGGCCGGCCGCCGCCAGCATCGCGGAATAGAGCACGACCTGCCAGTAGGGCCGCCAGTTGCCGGCGATGGCCTGGCCCATGAGAAAGCCGCAGCCGCCGGCCAGCACCACCATGACGCCGATGAAGACCGGGACCTCGGCGCCCAGGATCTCGTTCATCGCCCGTGCCCCCCTTCCAGATAGGCCGAGCGGATCTGCTCGTTGGCCAGCAGGTCCTGGCCGGTGCCGGTCATGGCGATCTGGCCGTTGACCAGCACGTAGCCGCGATGGGCCAGCCGCAGGGCGTGGAAGGCGTTCTGCTCGACCAGCAGCACGGTGACGCCGTCGCGCTTGTTGATCTCCTGGATGATGGCGAAGATCTGCTTCACCACCAGCGGCGCCAGCCCCAGCGACGGCTCGTCCAGCAGCAGCAGGCGCGGCCGGCTCATCAGCGCGCGGGCGATCGCCAGCATCTGCTGCTCGCCGCCCGACAGCGTGCCGCCGCGCTGCTCGCGGCGCTCCTTCAGGCGCGGGAACAGGCCGAAGACGCGCTCCAGGTCGCCGTCGAAATGCGCCGGATCGGCGGCCACCGCCCCCAGCCGCAGGTTCTCCAGCACGCTCATGCGCGGGAAGATGCGGCGGCCTTCGGGCACATGCGCCAGCCCGCGCCGCACCAGCAGGTGCGTCGGCACGCCGACGATGTCCTCGCCGTCCAGCACGATGCGGCCGTGGCGCGGCCGGGGATTGCCGCAGATGGTCATCAGCAGCGTCGACTTGCCCGCGCCGTTGGCGCCGATCAGCGCCACGATCTCGCCGGTGCCGACCTTCAAGTCGACGCCCTTCAGCGCGTGCACCGCGCCGTAGAAGGTCTGCACGCCCTCGACGGCCAGCATCAGGTGGCCCCCGCGATTTCGCGCTCGACCGCCTCCAGGTCGTCGCCGAGATAGGCGCGGATGACGGCGGGATCGGCGCGCACCTGCGCCGGCGTGCCGTCGGCGATCTTGCGGCCGTAGTCCAGCACGACGATGTGATCGGAAATCTGCATGACCACGCTCATATCGTGTTCGATCAGCAGCACGCCGCAGTCGTGGCTGTCGCGGATGTAGATCAGCAGCTCGTTGAGCGCGTGCGATTCGTGCGGATTGAGCCCGGCGGCCGGTTCGTCCAGGCACAGCAGGACCGGCTCGGTGCACATGGCGCGCGCGATCTCCAGCCGGCGCTGGCCGCCATAGGGCAGGCTGGCGGCCGGCATGTCGGCGACGCCGGCCAGCTCGATGCGCTCCAGCCAGTACCTGGCCCTCTCCACCGCGTCGCGCTCCGCCCGCCGGTAGCTTGGCCAGCCGAACAGCCCCAGCGCGGTGTAGCCGGAGGCCAGCATCAGGCGGTTGTGCTGGGCCACGATCAGGTTCTCCAGCACGGTCATCTTGGCGAACAGGCGGATGTTCTGGAAGGTGCGCGCCACGCGGGCGTGATGGGCGATGTGATGGCCCTGCATGCGCTCGAGCAGGTAGTGGCGTCCGTCGCGCCGCAGCACCAGGCGCCCGACGCTGGGCTTGTAGAAGCCGGCGATGCAGTTGAACACCGTGGTCTTGCCGGCGCCGTTGGGGCCGATGATGGCGGTGATCTGCCGGTGCGCGGCGTCGAACGACACGTCGTCGACGGCGACCAGGCCGCCGAACCGCATGGTCAGGTGCTCGACCTGCAGCAGCGGTGCGCTCACGGCGCGCCCTTGGGCTTGAGCTTGATGGTCGGCTCGCGATGCGCCAGCAGCCCTTGCGGGCGCCACACCATGATCAGCACCATGGCCAGGCCGAAGGCCAGCATGCGGAACAGCGCGAATTCGCGCGCCAGTTCCGGCAGCAGGGTCAAGAGCGCCGCGGCCAGCACGATGCCCGCCTGGCTGCCCATGCCGCCCAGCACCACGATGGCCAGGATCACCGCCGATTCGATGAAGGTGAAGCTCTCGGGGCTGATGAAGCCCTGGCGGGTGGCGAAGAAGCTGCCGGCGAAGCCGCCGAACATGGCGCCGATGGCGAAAGCGGTCAGCTTGGTGTTGGTGGGGTTGATGCCCAGCGCCTTGCAGGCGATCTCGTCCTCGCGCAGCGCCTCCCAGGCGCGGCCCACCGGCAGGCGGCGGATGCGGGCGGTGAACAGCGAGGTGACCAGCGCCAGCGCCAGGATGAGATAGTAGAGGAAGACGATGCGGTGGAGGGAGGAGAACTCCAGGCCGAACAGCTCGTGGAACGCCGTCTTGCCTTCCGGCGGATCGGCGGTGAAGGGAAAGCCGAAGAAGGACGGACGCTGGATGCCGGAAATGCCCGACGGCCCGCCGGTCACCTTCTGCCAGTTCAGCAGGATGATGCGGATGATCTCGCCGAAGCCCAGCGTGACGATGGCGAGATAGTCGCCGCGCAGGCGCAGCACGGGAAACCCGAGCAGGATGCCGAAGGTGGCGGCGAACAGGCCGGCCACCGGCAGCGCCTCCCAGAAGCCGAAGCCGAAATGCATCTGCAGCAGCGCGTAGCTGTAGGCGCCGACGGCGTAGAAAGCGACGTAGCCCAGGTCGAGCAGGCCGGCCAGGCCGACCACGATGTTCAGGCCCCAGCCCAGCATGACGTAGATCAGCACCACGGTCGCTAGGTCGATGACGGTGCGGTTGGCGAAGGGCAGGAACGGCAGGATGATGCCGAAGCCGATCATCGCCGGCAGCAGCCAGCGATCGGCGAACTTGCCGATGCGGGCCATGCGGTCGGGCCGGCCGGGGATCGCCGCGGCATGCTGGGCGCGGCTGATCTGGTTCTCGCGCCACAGGTCGATCAGCGCCATGAAGACCAGCCGGCCGCAGAACACGGCCAAGGCGGCGTAGAGCACGTAGTCGAAGCGGGTGCGGATGCCCAGCGGCCCGCCGGTGTCGATGGTGGCGAAGCCCAGCAGTGGCAGGGCGAGAACCGCCGCCACCAGCGCGGCTATGGCGGCATCCTTGACGCGGGCGGCGGGGCTCATGCTCAGACCTTCTCCACGTCAGGCGAGCCGAGCAGGCCGGTGGGCCGGAAGATCAGCACGATCACCAGGATGGAGAACACCGCCACGTCCTTGTACTCGATGCTGAAATAGGCCGACCAGAAGGCTTCGATCAGGCCGATCAGCAATCCGCCCAGCATGGCGCCCGGCAGGCTGCCGATGCCGCCCAGCACGGCGGCGGTGAAGGCCTTCAGCCCGGCGAGAAAGCCGATGTAGAAATCGACCACGCCGTAATAGAGCGTCACCATGACGCCGGCCACGGCGGCGAGGATGGCGCCCATGACGAAGGTCAGGGAGATGGTGCGGTCGGTGTGCACGCCCAGCAGCGAGGCCATGATGCGGTCCTGCTCGCAGGCGCGCTGGGCCCGGCCCAGCGGGGTGGCGGCGATCAGCCAGGTGAAGCCGCCCATCAGCACCACCGTCATCACCACGATGATGATCTGCAGATAGGAAATGTTGACCGAGAAATTCTCCCCGTGCAGCACCTCGAAGCTGCCGCGCACCATGGGCGGCAGCGGCTTGATCTTGGCCCCTTGCGCGATCTGCACGTAGTTCTGCAGGAAGATCGACATGCCGATGGCGGAGATCAGCGGCGCCAGGCGGGAGGAGCCGCGCAACGGACGGTAGGCGATGCGCTCGACGGTCCAGCCGTAAAGCGCGGTCAGGCTCATCGCCACCAGCAGCACGATGGCCAGCGCCAGCGGGATCCAGGTGACCCCCAGCATGCCCAGCAGGGCGAAGCAGATGACGGCGATGAAGGCGCCGATCATGTAGATCTCGCCATGGGCGAAATTGATCATGCCGATGATGCCGTACACCATCGTGTAGCCGATGGCGATCAGGCCGTAGATTGCGCCGAGCGTGACCCCGTTGATCAGTTGCTGGAGAAAATACTCCATACGCCCCCTGCCCCCGCTATGGGGTTCTCGCGATCGCCGGCCTGTCCTGGATCGGCGGCGATTGCGTGCCGCCGCCGATTTTTTGTCATATGATCAAAGCTGCGATGCGCCGGCAAGGGCAATTTGTCCTGCAAATCCGCGACCTTGCCTTTGCCCTGGCGGCCAATTCGGGATAAACCACGCCGGCCGCCGTCGCGGCCCGAAATGCGTTCCGATCCGGAGAGTGCGCCCGTGAGCCAAGCCAAAGCCGCCCCCGCCCCGACCCCTGCCTCGACCTCCGCCGCCGGCCATGCCGCGCGCGGCTTCGACTGGGAGGACCCGTTCCTGCTCGACGACCAGCTCAGCGAGGAGGAGCGCGCCATCCGCGACACCGCCCGCGACTACTGCCAGGACAAGCTGATGGGCCGGGTGCTGGAGGCGAACCGGCACGAGAAGTTCCATCGCGAGATCATGAACGAGTTCGGCGCGCTGGGCCTGCTGGGCGCCACCCTGCCGGCCAAGTACGGCTGCGCCGAGGCCAACTACGTCTCCTACGGCCTGATCGCGCGCGAGGTCGAGCGCGTCGACAGCGGCTACCGCTCGGCCATGAGCGTGCAGTCCTCGCTGGTCATGTACCCGATCTACGAGTTCGGCACCGAGGAGCAGCGCCTGAAATACCTGCCCAAGCTGGCCAGCGGCGAATGGGTCGGCTGCTTCGGCCTGACCGAGCCGGACCACGGTTCCGATCCGGGCGGCATGAAGACGCGGGCCACCACGGTAGCCGGCGGCTTCCGCCTGACGGGCGCCAAGATGTGGATCACCAACTCGCCCATCGCCGACGTGCTGCTGGTATGGGCCAAGCTCGACGGCGGCGCCATTCGCGGCTTCGTCCTGGAGCGCGGCATGAAGGGGCTGACCACGCCCAAGATCGAGGGCAAGTTCTCCTTGCGCGCCTCGGTCACCGGCGAGATCGCCATGGACGACGTGTTCGTGCCGGAAGCCAATATCCTGCCCAACGTGTCGGGTCTGCGCGGTCCCTTCTCCTGCCTCAACTCGGCCCGCTTCGGCATCGCCTGGGGCTCGATGGGCGCGGCCGAGTTCTGCTGGACGCGGGCGCGGCAATACACGCTGGACCGCAAGCAGTTCGGCCGGCCGCTGGCCGCCAACCAGCTCATCCAGAAGAAGCTGGCCGACATGCAGACCGAGATCGCGCTCGGCCTGCAGGCCTGCCTGCGGGTCGGCCGCCTGCGCGACGAGCATCGCGCCCAGCCGGAGATGATCTCGCTGATCAAGCGCAACAATTGCGGCAAGGCGCTGGAGATCGCCCGCGTCGCGCGCGACATGCATGGCGGCAACGGCATCTCCGACGAATATCACGTCATCCGCCATGTCATGAACCTGGAGGCGGTCAACACCTACGAGGGCACGCACGACGTGCACGCGCTGATCCTGGGCCGCGCCATGACCGGGCTGCAGGCGTTCAGCGCCGAGTAGGCGTTCCCGCCGCCATGGCGCCCATCGCGCTCCGCACGACCACGACGCCGGCGGTGCGGCCGCTGGTCACGGCGGTGGTCAACAACTACAACTACGCGCGCTATCTGCACAACGCCATCGGCAGCGTGCTGCGCCAGAGTTACGACCGCATCGAGCTGATCGTGGTCGACGACGGCTCGACCGACCATTCGCGCGAGGTGATCGCCGCGTTCGGCGACAAGGTGAAGCCGATCCTGACGGAGAACGGCGGCCAGGCGCATGCCGTCAACCTCGCGGCCCAGGCCGCCACCGGCGACTACGTGGCGTTTCTCGACGCCGACGATTTCTGGCTGCCGACCAAGGTCGAGAAGATGGTGGCCCTGGCCCGCGCCCGTCCCGACGCCGGGATGCTGTATCACCGCTACCTCAACACCAACATCCACGGCCATCCGATGGCCGGCGCCGAACCGCCGGTGCTGCTGCCGGCCGATTTCCGCAAGGCCTATCTGCGCAGCGGCGGGTCCTACTGGCATTCGGTGATGTCGACCCTGATGCTGCGGCGCGAACTGCTGCTGCGGATCGTGCCGATCCCGACCTACGCCAACCGCGAAGGCGCCGACTCGGTGCTGGAGCATTGCGGCATCCTGCTGTCGCGCATCGCCGCCCATCCCGAAGCCCTGGCGCTGCGCCGCCTGCATGGCGCCAATCTCTACGCCACCGGACGCGAGACCTACGACCGCACGCCCGAACTGCGGCTGGCCGACGTCAAGCGCGTCGAGTGGCGGGCCTTCTGCGTGCGCCAGATCCTGCACCGGCACGGCATCGATCTGCGCATCGACCTCGACCGCAACGAATGGCGCATGGTCAACCTGCACCAGCTCGGCCTGGCCAGCGAACGCCAGGTGGCGATGGCCGCCCTGCGCAACAGCAGCTACTCCCTGCGCGAACGCGTCCGCCGGCTGCGCGCCTATCTGAGATACGCCGCGCGCCGCACTAACGGGCGGCAAGCCCCTCGGCAAGGCTGACCAGCGTCTCCAGCGCCGGTTGCGGCGGCTGCAAGGCCGCCTGCCGCGCGAAATGCTGCGCGTTCTGCACCTGGTCCAAGTCGCGGAACAGCCAGGTCAGGCGGTCGGCGACCGGCTGGGGATCGGTGCCCGATTGCAGGCGGTACCCGGCATTGAAACGCTGCAGCATGTCGGCGACGGCGTTCTGTTCCACCGTGTAGGGCAGCAGGCTTTGCGGCACGCCCAGGCCGATCGCCAGGGCGGCGACGCGCGGGTTGGCGTGGTGCAGGACGAAGCTGGCTTCGGGCAGCGTCGCCAGGGCGGCGGCCGGCGTCGTGTGGATGGCGATGCCCGGCGCCTGCGACAGGAAATTGTACATCGGCACCGTCATGCCGCGGATATGGACGTGCACCGGCGTCTTGCCGAAATCGCTCAGCGCCAGCACCAGCGTCTCGATGTCGGGATGATGCACGTCGAGCACCGCCACCATGGCCGGCTTGCCCGGCGGCACGCAGGGTGCGGGCAGCGCCAGCAGCGGTCCGCCCGCCTTCTCCCGCCGCAACGCCGCGTAGGGATCGATCTGCGGCAGGCCGTAGACGAGAACCGCATCGCCGCGCAGCACGTCGGTCGGCGCGGCGACCGGCGCGGCGCCGACGGCGCTGGCGGCGAGGGAGGCATGCAGCACCAGCTTCTCGTCGCGCTGGGCGGGCGCGATGTTGGCGTGCAGCCGCGGCCAATTGGGCAGCTCGACCGGCGGCAGCGATTCGGCCGATCCGGCCACCAGCAGCGGCAGGCGTCCGCGCGCGCTCAGCGCCAGCACCGGCGCGCCGACGGACACCGCGACATCGGCCGCCACGGCCTGGCAGAGATTGCGCCAGGCGCTGGCCAGGGCGGCGAGCACGGCCGGCGAGCCGAAGCCCTGGGCGTGCAGCTTGTCGGCGAAGCCGCCTTCCCTCGGCGGCCTCATGATCAGGTCGGGCCGCAACGGCGGCACCGGCGCGGGCAGGATGGCCCGTTCCAGGCCTTCCTCGACCTGGGTGGCCAGCGTCACGGGATCGCCGGAAGCGATATGCACCTGGTGCCCGCGGCGCAGCAGGCCGCGCGCCAGATCGGCGATATCGAGCTGCAGATCGGGGCTGGCGCCCAACTCCCAACCGATCAGATAGCGCGCCATGGATCGAGGCCGGTTCCGTGACTCTGGGGGGCATCCTAAAGCAAAAGGCCGGCGGAACGTTCCGCCGGCCCTCGCTTTTTCGAACCGCGCTCCTAGGTGGGCGCCGGGCCGGCGCCGGAGCCGCCGACGCCGCCGCTGCGGCCCTTCTTCTCCCAGGTCGGCGTGTCGGTGACGGAGACGCTGTCGGGGTCGTCCTCGCGATGGCGCCGGATCAGCGTCTTGTTGTCGCCGAAGTAGTAGCGGATGCCGGCCAGCGCATAGAAGTGGTCGTTGCCGCCGCCGCCGGCGTCGGCGAAGATCGACAGGCCCGGCAGGGCCGCGAAGCCCGGCTGGAACTCGAAGCCGCCGCGGGCGAAGCCGGCGCTGGTATCGACGCCGCCGCCTACCTTGAGCATGAAATTGTCGGTCACGTAGAACTTCAGGTTCACGCCGGCGACGACGCCGTCATCGACGGCCACCTTGTTGGAGTCGTTGCCCCACTGGTAGGCGACGTTGCCGCCCAGGGTGAAGCGCCCGAAATAGGCCTCGCCCTCGACGCCGAGGCGGGAGGCGCTGGCGTTCTTGTATTCGCCGTACTGGCCGTAGACCCCGAACAGGCCGACGGTGGGATCGCGCCAGAACAGGTGGCCGCCGCCGCCCCAGTAGAGATCGCCGCCGCCGGCGATGCCGGCGCCGCCATCGACCTGGAAGCCGAATTGCTGGCCCAGCGGCATCGTCACGGCGCCGGTGACGAAGCCGGCGAAATTGCGGGTGCTGTCCGCCTCGGATTTGAAGTAGCCGCCGCGCGCGTCGATCTTGGCGTTCACGCCCGACACGGCCGGCCCGCCCGACTGCGCCACCGCCACGGTGGCCATGCCGCCGACGCCCAGCGCCGCCGCCGCGCCCGCCAGCACGTTGCGCACGGTGCGGGCCTTGCCGGTCACCGGCCGCAGCTTGCGCGAGGCGCGATCGACCGCCACCAGCGGCCGGAACGGCAGCTCGGTGACGATCAGCACCCGCAGCGGCGGGCGGTTGAAATGGCTGCCGGTGCGGGCGGTGGCCCGGTCGACCGCCGCCAGGATGGTTTCCGCCGCCCGGTCGGCGTCGATGCCGGCCGCCATGACGGCGTAAAGGATGCGCGACACCGGATCGAGGAAGACGCCCTTCAGCTCCTTGCGCAATTCGGCCCGCGCCTCGGACACCGCCCCGACCACGACCTGGGCGCGCCCGACGATGGCGGTGGGATCGAAAAGATTCGCCTGGTGATCGAAGGGCCGCAGCAATTCCTCCAGCGAGCGGCTGGCGGCGATGGTCCGCGCGTCATGCTGGCGGACGACGACCTGGGCGCTCGATCCGCCTGCCGCCAGGGCCTTGGTGGCGCCGTCGACCAGCGCCTTGACCGGCGCGTCGCCCGTCACGTGCAGCACGATCCGCCGCCCATCCCGATCGACGCCGGCATGGAAGATCGGCGTCGGCGCGCTGCGGAGAAAACCGTGCAGCGATGCCGTCAACGAAGCGGGAATGCTCATGTGTCCGCGGCCCCCCAGAATTCGATTCAACTTCAATTAGTAGCAGATTGGGGCCAATCGCTCAATATCTTAGGTCTGCCGGAGCAAATGCTTAATACGGATAGGGCCGGCGGCCGGCCGGTCAGAACCAGCCGCGGCGGCGGAACCAGAGGATCATCCCGGCCACCACCAGCGCCATGATCCCCAGCACCGCCGGATAGCCGAAGGCCCAGTTCAGTTCCGGCATGTTCCAGGGCCCCGCCTCCGGGCTGAAATTCATGCCGTAGATGGCGGCGATGAAACTCAGGGGCATGAAGATGGTGGTGATGATGGCCAGCACCTTCATCACCTCGTTCAGCCGGTTGGAGGTGCTCATCATGTAGAGCTCCATCAGGCTGTTGCACATTTCGCGATAGTTCTCGATCAGGTCCAGGACCGCGATGCTGTGGTCGACGCAGTCGCGCATGTAGGTGCGGGTCTCGGCGCCGATCAGCGGCACCTCGGTCCGCATCATGGCATGGACGGTCTCGCGCTCGGCCCATTGCACGCGATGGAACGTGTAGAGGCTGCGGCGCAGCTCGTGGATCTGGTGCAGGGTCTGCGGCGTCGGCCCGGCCAGCGACTCGTCCTCCAGCTCCTCGACGGCGTCGCTGAACTTCTGCAGCAGGGGAAACTTGCGGTCGATCACCAGGTCGACCAGCGCGTAGACGAGATAGTCGGTGCCGTGCGCGCGCAGGCGCGAATTGGCCTGCTGGATGCGCTCGCGCACCGCGGCGAAGATGTCGTCCTTGTGCTCGTGGAAGCTGATGACGTAGTTGGCGCCGAAGAACAGGCTGACCTGGCGCGGTTTCAGGCGGCCCTCGACCCAGGCCGGATCGTTCATCACCACGAACACCTGCTGGTCGAAGACGTCGACCTTGGAGCGCTGGTTGCCGTGGAACACGTCCTCCAGCGCCAGCGGGTGCAGGCTGAACTCCTCCCCCAGGCTCTTCAGCATCTCCGCACTGGGCCTGCCCGAGACGTCGATCCAGGTCAGGTCGGGGTTGGCCAGATGGAAACGGCATTCGTCGACCGCGACCTCGTAGAAGACCTCGCACATCTCCTTGTTGTATTCGACCAGGGTGAAATGCAGCGCCTCGTCGCCGCCCGGCTCGCGCCCGGCCAGCGTGCCCGGCGCGGTTCCCGGCGGCGTATGGCGTTTGGCCAGCGTTTCCATCGAGCGCGTCCCGTTTTCCGTCGTCGCCGGGTTTTATCACATGCCCGGTCGGCAACAAGCGCGGCGGACGCCGTCGTGTTTGATTTTTGGGCAACATGGAATTCACCGTGCATCGACCGCACGCTTCTTCGGCGTCGGCGGCGCGAGGCGGCGCGCCGCGCCGCCGGTCCGCCGGCTCTGGCACGGGACTTGCTCCGCATTCGCCAACCAACCGCAAAGCAGGGGAGCTTGCATGTCCACCTTCGACGATCCCTTCGACGGCACGCGCGCGCTCGGTTCGGGTTGCGCCTGCGGCCGGCACGCCAGCGCGGCCGAGCACGACGCGGCGGAACGGACGGCAACGGTAGCGGCGGACGAGGATCTGCGCCTGGCGCGCGTGGTCGAGAGCGCGGTGATGCGCGCGGTCGTCCCCGACGACGTCACCCGCCGCGGCTTCCTGCGCGCCGTCGGCGCCGGCACCGCGCTGGCGGCGCTGTCGCAATTCTTCCCCCTCGGCGCCGCCAAGGAGGCGTTCGCCCAGTCCGGCGGCGCGATCGAGAAGAAGGGCCTGAAAGTCGGCTTCATCCCCATCACCTGCGCCACGCCGATCATCATGGCGCACCCGATGGGCTTCTACGCCAAGCAGGGCCTCGACGTCGAGGTGGTGAAGACCGCCGGCTGGGCGGTGATCCGCGACAAGACGCTGAACAAGGAATACGACGCCGCCCACATGCTCTCGCCCATGCCGCTGGCGATCAGCATCGGCGCCGGCTCCAAGCCCATTCCCTACACCATGCCGGCGGTCGAGAACATCAACGGCCAGGCCATCACGCTGGCGATGAAGCACAAGGACCGCCGCGATCCCAAGAGCTGGAAGGGGATGAAGTTCGCCGTCCCGTTCGACTACTCCATGCACAACTACCTGCTGCGCTACTACCTGGCGGAGGCCGGCGTCGATCCCGACAAGGACGTGCAGATCCGCGCCGTGCCGCCGCCGGAGATGGTCGCCAACCTGCGCGCCGACAACATCGACGGCTTCCTGGCGCCCGATCCGGTCAACCAGCGCGCCGTGTTCGACGGCGTCGGATTCATCCATATCCTGTCCAAGGAAATCTGGGAGGGCCATCCCTGCTGCGCCTTCGCCGCCAGCAAGGAGTTCGTCACCCAGATGCCGAACACCTACCAGGCGCTGCTGAAGGCCATCATCGAGGCCACCGCCTTCGCCACCAAGGCGGAGAACCGCAAGCAGATCGCCGAGGCCATCGCGCCGCAGAACTACCTCAACCAGCCGGTGACGGTGGTCGAGCAGGTGCTGACCGGCACCTACGCCGACGGGCTGGGCAACGTGCGCAAGGACCCCAACCGCATCGCCTTCGACCCCTTCCCCTGGGAATCCTTCGCCGTCTGGATCCTGACCCAGATGAAGCGCTGGGGGCAAATCCAGGGCGACATCGACTACGCCGCCGTCGCGCGCGAGGTCTTCCTCGCCACCGACGCCACCAGGCTGATGAAGGAGGCCGGACTGACCCCGCCCGAGTCGACCAGCAAGAAGTTCACGGTCATGGGCAAGGAATTCGATCCCGCCGCGCCCGACGCCTACCTCAAGAGCTTCGCCATCGGGCGCACCTGAGATGAAGTCCTCCCCGGTCCTGCGCGCCAGCCTGCTGTCGCTGCTGATCCTCGCCGGCCTGCTGGTGCTCTGGCAGTTCGCCGCGCAGACCGGCGGCGGCGGCGGCAACGTCGACCCGGAATACGCCAAGCTGGTCGGGGCGCAGGCGGCGGGCGGCGGCCAGAGCGCGATGCCGACCCCGGTCGAGGTCGGCGCCAAGCTGTGGCAGCACCTGATCGATCCGTTCTACGTGCGCGGCACCAACGACCAGGGCATCGGCATCCAGCTCGCCTATTCGCTGGGCCGCGTGCTGCTGGGCTACCTGCTGGCCGCGCTGGTCGCCATACCGCTGGGTTTCCTGATCGGCATGTCGCCGCTGGTCTATCGCGCGCTCGATCCCTTCATCCAGGTGCTGAAGCCGATCTCGCCGCTGGCCTGGATGCCGCTGGCGCTCTACACCATCAAGGACAGCTCGATCTCGGCCGTGTTCGTCATCTTCATCTGCTCGATCTGGCCGATGCTGATCAACACCGCCTTCGGCGTCGCCAGCGTGCGCCGCGAATGGCTGAACGTGGCGCGCACGCTGGAGGTCGGCTGGCTGCGGCGCGCCTTCAGCGTCATCCTGCCCGCCGCCGCCCCCACCATCATGACCGGCATGCGCATCTCCATCGGCATCGCCTGGCTGGTGATCGTGGCGGCCGAAATGCTCGTGGGCGGCACCGGCATCGGCTACTTCGTGTGGAACGAATGGAACAACTTGTCCATTGCCAACATCATCACCGCCATCCTGCTGATCGGGCTGATCGGCATGGCGCTGGACCAGGGCCTGGCCCGGCTGGCGCGGCTGGTCACCTATCCCGAATAGGCGAACGCGTGAGCGGAAGACCGCTGATCAGCCTCGAGGGCCTGTCGAAAACCTACCCGGCGGCCGGCGGCGGCACGACCGTCGTCTTCGAGAACGTCTGGCTGGGGGTCGAGCACGGTGATTTCGTCTGCGTCATCGGCCATTCCGGCTGCGGCAAGACCACGATCCTCAACGCGCTCGCCGGGCTGGAAACGCCCAGCGCCGGCACCATCATCGTCGGCGGCGAGGAAGTCGTCGGCCCCAGCCTCGACCGCGCCGTCATCTTCCAGAGCCACGCGCTGCTGCCGTGGATGACGGTGGAGAGCAACGTCGCCTTCGCCGTCAAGTCGCGCTGGCCGGACTGGTCGCGCGAGCGCATACGCGAGCGGGCGCGCCAGTTCATCGCGCTGGTCGGGCTGTCGGGGGCGGAGCGCAAGAAGCCGGCGCAGCTCTCGGGCGGCATGAAGCAGCGCGTCGGCATCGCTCGCGCCCTCTCCATCGACCCGAAGATCCTGCTGATGGACGAGCCGTTCAGCGCGCTCGACGCGCTGACCCGCGGCACGCTGCAGGACGAGGTGCTGCGGCTGTGCGCGGAGACGCGGCAGACCGTGTTCATGATCACCCACGACATCGACGAGGCCATCATGCTGGCCGACCGCATCGTGCTGATGACCAACGGTCCGCATGCCAAGATCGCCGAGATCGTGGTCAACACCCTGCCGCGCGACCGCAGCCGGCACGACCTGCACAAGCACCCGCACTACTACCGCATCCGCAACCACCTGATCGAGTTCCTGGTCGACCGCTCGCGCAATTTCGACCGCGAGATCGAGGCCGGGAACTACGATCCCCGCCATCCGCCGCTGGTCCATCCCGGCCACGCCGAGCCGGCGGTGGCGGCCGTCGATACCGGCCCGACGGAGGAGCAAATGCGGCCGCGCCCCGCCGTTCTGCAGGAGAACAGAAGATGAAACGCGAAGACGTGACCCAGACCATCCTCAGCGCCAAGCGCGCCAAGAAGCTGACCTGGAAGGAGATCGGCAAGAAGATCGGCGGCGCCTCGCCCATCGTCGTCACGGCCGCCTGCCTGGGCCAGATGACGATGACCAAGGAACAGGCGGCCAAGGCGCAGAAACTGTTCGGCCTCGACGCCGAGGCCGCCGCGCTGCTGCAGGAGATCCCCTATCGCGGCTCGCTGCCGGCGGGCCCGCCCACCGATCCGCTGATCTACCGCTTCTACGAGCTGGTCCAGGTCTACGGCACGACGTGGAAGGAGCTGATCCAGGAAGAGTTCGGCGACGGCATCATGTCGGCGATCGACTTCGACATGACCATGGAACGTCTGCCCGACCAGAAGGGCGATCGCGTCAAGCTGGTCATGAGCGGCAAGTTCCTGTCCTACAAGACCTACTGACCGCCCCGGATGCCGGAGCGGCGGGCGAACCCGCCGCTCCTTTCGCTGCGGCGGTCAGCCGACCTCTTCCATCACCTTGACTTCCGGACGCCCCGCCATGTGCGGGCCGAGCGCGGCGCCCAGCGTCTTGAAATGGGCCGAGGCGCGGTGCGCTTCGACCGCCGCCTGATCGACATAGCGCTCCAGCATGACGTAGACGGTGGGATCCTCGGTCCGGTGCAGGGCGTAAAGCTTGTTGCCCGGTTCGTTGGCGCGCACGGCCTCCTGGAGCTTGGCCATGGCGGCCTCGAATTCCTGGTTGGCCCCCGGCTTGATGCGCAAGGTGGCGATAACGCCCAGCATGTCGGTCTCCTTCTCTCTCGCTGCGAAAACGTCTATTGGCGGCCGCCCGGCCGGTTCGATTCGAAGCCGCCGACATAGGTGCGGTTCCAGGTCGGGCTGATGATGATCTCGTTGACGCAGGCGCGCGCCGGCAGCGAGGCGACGAAGGCGATGGCGGCGCCCAGGTCCTCCTCCTGCAGCATGCGCGCCCGTTCCTTGGCGCTGGGCGGCACCGGCCGCCGGTCCATGATCGGCGTCGCCACCTCGCCGGGGCAGATGCAGCAGGCGCGGATGCCGTTGGCGCCTTCCTCGGCGTTGATGGTTTCGGTCAGCGCCACGACGCCGAACTTGGAGGCGTTGTAGGCCGGGCCGGTGACCTTGCCGATGTATTTGCCGGCCCAGCTCGAGACGTTGACGATCAGCCCGTCCTTGCGCTTGCGCATCTGCGGCAGCACCGCCATGACGCAGTACATGGTGCCGTTGAGGTTGATGCCGACCACCTGGTCCCAGCCTTCGGCCGAGACGTCGACGAAGGCGCGCCGCGGCACGTTCAGCCCGGCGCTGTTGACCAGGATGTCGATGCGCTTGTGCCGTTTCAGGATCTCGGCCGCCGCCCGCTCCACCGCCTGGCGGTCGGACACGTCGAGCGGCACCACGCTGCATTTGCCCCTGGCCCGGGCGATGCGCCTTGCGGTCTGCTCGAGCGTGTTCCGGCTGCGGCCGGACAGCACCACATGCGCGCCCGCCTTCGCCAGATCGATGGCGCCGGCGCGACCGATGCCGGTGCCCGCGCCGGTCACCCAGGCGATTTTCCCTTTCAGCCCCGCCACGGTCGCCTCCCCTTTGCGCCGATCATGCCCAGCGACCGGCAGCTTGTAAACGCCGGTTCACAGGATCACGCGGGCCGCTTGCGCACCAGGTATCTGTGCTCGCCGTCCATCACCAGCTCGCCGGCCTGGTTGTGGATCGTGGCACGCATGACCACGAGGCCAGTGGTGCGGCCGGGCTTCAGCTCGACGATCTCCAGCATGGGATAGAGCGTGTCGCCGACATAGACCGGCTTGAGGAAGCGCGAGGACTGCTCGGTGAAGGCGATCAGCGCATCGCCCAGGTGATGCGGGAAGATGCCCGCGCCGGCCGCCGCCTGGATCGCCACCTGCAAGCCATGCGCCAGCATGTCGCGATGGCCGCGCGCCTGGCAGTACTGGCGATCGTAATGGATCGGATGGTTGTCGCCGGAGGCGAGCTGGAAGGCGGCGAACAGGGCGTCGGTCTGGGTGCGGGAGTTGATGTAGAACTTCTGCCCCACCGCCAGGTCCTCGAAATAATGCGACGGACCGAAGCTGTGGTCCGCAGGCCGAAACGTCTGGCTGCTCATGGCCCTTCCCCTCCCGCGCAAGGCGCTATTACTCTTTCAACCAAGCATAAGGGAACGAGGCTCGAAAGGGAGACGCCAAAATGCGCGCCATGCAGATCGTCGAATTCGGCAAGCCGCTGCAACTCAACACCTACGACAATCCCGCGCCGCAGGGCAGCGAGGTCCTGGTGCGTATCGGCTCCAGCGGCGTGTGCCATTCCGACCTGCATATCTGGGAAGGCTTCTTCGATCTCGGCATGGGCAAGCGGCTGGAGGTCATCACCCGCGGCATGAAGCTGCCGCACACGCTGGGGCACGAGATCGCCGGCGAAGTGGCGGCGGTCGGGCCGGACGCCAAGGACGTGCGGGTCGGCCAGCGCTTCGTGGTCTATCCCTGGATCGGCTGCGGCGCCTGCCAGGTCTGCCTGGCCGGCGACGAGCTGCTCTGCGCCACGCCGCGCCAGCTCGGCACCCGCCGCGACGGCGGCTATGCCGACCACGTGATGGTGCCGCATCCCAAATACCTGGTCGATTACGGCAACGTGCCGCAGGAGCTGGCCTGCACCTATGCCTGCTCCGGCATCACCGCCTTTAGCGCCATCAAGAAGGCGCAGGCCACGCGCGGCGGCTTGAGGAAGCTGCTGCTGATCGGCGCCGGCGGCGTCGGCCTGGCCGGCGTCGCGGTCGCCAGGGCCATGGTCGATGCCGAGATCATCGTCGCCGACATCGACGAGAGCAAGCTGAAGGCGGCCAAGGACACCGGCGCCGACCGCATCGTCAATCCCAAGGCGCCGGATGCGGTCGCCAAGCTGGTGGCCGAAGGCGGCGTCGATGCCGCCATCGACTTCGTCGGCGCGCCCTCCTCGCTGCAATTCGCCGTCGATGCGGTGCGCCGCGGCGGCAGCGTCACCGTGGTCGGGTTGTTCGGCGGCGACACGCCGCTCTCCATCGCCGGCCTGCCGCTGCGCATGCTGACGCTGCAAGGGTCTTACGTCGGCTCGCTGGAGGATCTGCGCGAGCTGATGGCGCTGGTGCGCGAAGGCCGCGTGCCGCCGCTGCCCTATTCGACGCGCCCGCTGGAAGGCGCTTACGATGCGCTGGAGGAGTTGAAGGCGGGCAAGGTGGTGGGGCGGGTGATTCTGAAGCCGTAAGCCTGCCTGACGATTCTTTATTCCGTCATGGCCCGGCGCGACCGGGCCACCCATGCCCGATCCATTCACGCCGCCTCACTGGGGTGAGCGTGGGTCGCCCAGGCGAACCGAACGACGAACTCGGAAACCTAGCCGCCCACCGCCACGCCGATCGCCGCCAAACCGCCGCGATAGATGCCCTCGACGATGCCCTTGGCCACCGCTTCGGGGCCGACCGCTTCGAACTTGCCGCTCCACTCGACGGTGCAGCCTTCACTGCGCGGGATCACCTTGATCTGGGAGTGGTAGTCCTTCACCGGCAGCGGGCCGGTGACGATGGTGTAGCCGTAGGTTCGGCTGGCCTCGTCGAAGGTCTCCAGCGTCTCGACGATCACCGCGCCGGTCGGCAGCGTCAGCTTGCGCGTCTTGCCGCCGTCGCTGGCGTCGCACTTGACCCCCGGCATCCAGTCGGCCAGGCCGGTGAAGCTCCTGATCTTCTGCCACACCTTGTCGGCGGACGCCTTGTAGTCCTGGCTCGCCATCACCTCGACCATTCGCACCTCCCTAGTCCTTCGGGCCGTACTTCGCCCGTCGCGCCAGCCCGTCGTAGAGATCGGCCATGCGCGCGCGCCAGCCGTAAATCGGATCGTCTTCCGCCAGCAGCTCGAAGTCGGAGGCATTGGCCGGCCACTGGAACGAGCCGAAGAGAAGATAATCGGCATAGGCCGGCGCCTCGCCGCAGACGAAAGCCTGCTGCTTGAGCAGGAGGCGCAGCGGCTCGAGCGCGGCGCGGAACGCGGGCAGGCGCTGCTCGCGCCCCGCCTGCAGCTCCTCCAGCGTCTTGCCGAAACGCTTCTCGCGATTTTCGCGGAAATAGGCCCGGTCCTCGTCCCCCACCCGGCCATAGAGATCGGCCATGATCAGGCTGACCACGCCGGGAAAGAACGTCGTGCCAACCCAGTTGTTGATGAAACGCGCCGCCCCGCGCGCCGCGTCGGAGCCGAACAGCGGTTTCTGCGGATAGGCGTC
Source organism: Reyranellaceae bacterium (assembly GCA_050181585.1). Classification (GTDB taxonomy): domain Bacteria; phylum Pseudomonadota; class Alphaproteobacteria; order Reyranellales; family JAQSWP01; genus JAQSWP01. Next base: position 69,922 of record JBFXDA010000010.1, on the reverse strand, counting down.
GTCGAGATAGGTGGCGATCTGCCAGGAATCGAACACGACCTTGCCGCCCCTGTCGCGGTCGACGATGACCGGCACGAGCTGTTGCCCGGAGAAGGCGATCTTCTCCTTCTCCGTGAAGCCGACGGCGACGTCTTCGACTTCCAGCCCCTTATGCGCCAACGCATAGCGGATGCGCCAGCCATAGGGGCTGAAGCGCAGGCCGTCGCGCCCCTTCAAATCGTAGAGGACGATGGCCATGGACTACTTGCCGTCCAGCATCTTGACGATGCCGGAGAAATCCATCGCCCCGCGCCCGCCATTGACGAAGAGGTTGTAGAGCTGGGCCGCTTCCGCGCCCAAAGGCGTGACGGCGCCGGCAGCGGAGGCGGCCTGCTGCGCCAGCAGCAGGTCCTTCAGCATCATGGCGGCGGTGAAGCCCGCCTGGTAGTCGCGATTGGCGGGCGAGGTCGGCACCGGGCCCGGCACCGGGCAATAGGTGGTCAGCGACCAGCACTGGCCCGAGGCGGTCGAGGCGACGTCGAACAGCCTCTGCGCGTCCAGCCCCAGCCGCTTGCCCAGCATGAAGGCCTCGCTGACCGCGATCATCGAGATGCCCAGGATCATGTTGTTGCAGATCTTGGCCGCCTGGCCGTTGCCGGCGCCGCCGCAATGGACGATGTTCTTGCCCATCTTCTCCAGAATGGGCTTGGCCTTGGCGAAGGCCGCATCCGGGCCGCCGACCATGAAGGTCAGCGTGCCCGCCGCTGCCCCGCCGACGCCGCCCGAGACCGGGGCGTCGACCATGTCGAGGCCCTTGTCGGCCGCTTCCGCCGCCACGGCGCGGGCGGAGTCCACGTCGATGGTCGAGCAGTCGATCAGCAGCGCGCCTTTTTTCGTGCCGGCGATCAGCCCGCCCTGCCCGCCATAGGCCTCGCGCACGTGCTTGCCCGCGGGCAGCATGGTGACGACGATGTCGGCATCCTTCACCGCCTCGGTCGGGCTGCCGGCTTTCTTGATGCCGGCCGCGACCGCGTCGGCCAGGGCCTTCTCGGACAGATCGTAGCCGCGCACCTCGTGCCCGGCCTTGACCAGATTCTTCGCCATCGGTCCGCCCATGTTGCCCAGGCCGATGAATGCGATGGTCGCCATGTCTTCCTCCTCGCCGCGCTTGCCGACGGCTCTATTTGAAGAATAGATCGTTGCTCACGGGCGCGAAATGCCGCGCCACGATATCCTCGCCGACTTCGGCCAGGCCGGCCGGGTTCCATTTCGGCGAGTTGTCCTTGTCGATCAGCACGGCGCGGACGCCTTCGTAGAAATCGTGGCCCGCCATGCAGCCCTGCGACATGCGGTATTCCATGGTCATGATGTCCTCGAACGACATCTCGCCGCCCAGCCGGATCTGCCGGAAGGTGATCTTCATGCTGGTCGGCGACAGTCTGTGCAGGGCAGCGGCGGTCTTGCGCCCCCAGTCGCTGCCGTCCTGCGCCAGCGACTCCAGGATATCGGCCACCGTATCACGGCCGAAATGGTGGTCGATCATGGTGCGGTGCGGCGGCAGGGTGGCGGCGCCGGCATCGCCGGTGAATTTCTCCAGCACCGCTTCCACCGCGGCGTCGCCCTCGCCCGCCATCGCCTCCAGCGCCTGCTTCAGGGCCGGGATGCGGTCGCTCGACACGAAATGCGTCGCGACGCCGCAATAGAGCGCGTCCGCCGCCTTCAGCCGCTGGCCGGTCAGCGCCAAATACATGCCGAGCTGGCCCGGCAGGCGCGGCAGGAAATGGCCGCCGCCGACATCGGGGAACAGGCCGATGCCGGTCTCCGGCATGGCGAACAGGAACTTCTCGGTGACGATGCGGAAGCGGCCATGTACGGAGAGGCCGACGCCGCCGCCCATGGTGATGCCGTCGAGCAGCGCGATCCACGGCTTGGGGAAGCGGAAGATGCCGCGGTTGACGATGTATTCCTCGCGGAAGAAGTCGCGGCCCAGGCTCAGATCGCCGGCCATCTTGCGGCGGTAGATTTCCGCCACGTCGCCGCCGGCGCAGAAAGCGCGGTCGCCGGCGCCGGAGATCGCCACCGCCTTCACCGCCTTGTCCTTGGCCCAGGCCTCCATCTGCGGCCCGATCAGCCGCACCATGGGCAGGGTCAGCGCATTGAGCGCCTTGGGCCGGTTGAGGACGATATGGCCGATGCCGCCCTTGACCTCGAACAGAACTTCCTGATCCGACATACGCTCTTCCCTATCGATTGGCCGGCCATTCGCCCGACAGCAGTTTGCGCGCGATGATCACGCGCATGATCTCGTTGGTCCCTTCCAGGATCTGGTGCACCCGCAGGTCGCGCAGGTAGCGCTCGATCGGATAGTCCTTCAGGTAGCCGTAGCCGCCATGGAGCTGCAGCGCCTCGTTGACCACCTTGAAACCGGTATCGGTGGCCAAGCGCTTGGCCATGGCGCAGGCCATGGTCGCTTCCGGGGATTTCTGGTCGAGCTTGAAGGCGGCGCGATGGATCATCAGCCGCGCCGCGTCCAGCTCGGTCGCCATGTCGGCCAGCTTGAACTGCAGCGCCTGGAACTCGCTCAGCGCCTGGCCGAACTGCTTGCGCTCGCCCATGTAGCGCTGCGCGCTCTCCAGGCACTGGCGCGCGCCGCCCAGCGAGCAGGCGCCGATATTGATGCGCCCGCCATCCAGCCCGCTCATGGCGATCTTGAAGCCGTCGCCTTCCTCGGCCAGGCGGTTGGCGACCGGCACCTTGCAGTTCTCGAAGATCACCGCCGCGGTGGGCTGCGAATTCCAGCCCAGCTTGTGCTCCAGCTTGCCGAAGCTCAGGCCCGGCGCGTCGCGCTCGATCACCAGGGTCGAGATGCCCTTGGGCCCCTCGCCGCCGGTGCGCACCATGGTGACGTAGACGTTGCTGGCGGTGCCGCCGGAGATGAACGCCTTCGATCCATTGACGACGTAGTGATCGCCCTCGCGCACCGCCTTGGTGCGCAGGCTGGCGGCATCGGAACCCGCACCCGGCTCGGTCAGGCAGTACGAGGCGAAATGCTCCATCGAGCACAGCTTCGGCAGGAATCTCTGCCGCTGTTCCTGGTTGCCGAAGCGGTCGATCATCCACGCCGCCATGTTGTGGATGGAGATATAGGCGGCGGTCGAGGGGCAAGCGGCGGCCAGTTCCTCGAAGATCAGGGCGGCGTCCAGCCGGCCCAGCCCGGTGCCGCCGACATCCTCGCCGATATAGATGCCGCCGAAGCCCAGTGCCGCCGCCTCGCGCAGCGTCTCGGTCGGGAAGATGCCGTCGCGATCCCACTGCGGCGCCAGCGGCAGCATGGTGTTCTGCGCGAAATTGCGCGCCGTTTCGCGGAACGCGAGCTGATCTTCCGACAGGTCGAAATCCATGGTGCTTCCGGCGACTATTCTTGTTCGGCAGCGTGGCCGGCGATCATAGAGTCAGCACCCTGCCTGTCAACGCGCAGTCCGGCCGCTGCCGTGGTGCGAAAATCCCCGGGCCGTTAGGTCGCAGAGCGGTCGAATTGCCACTGCAAAGGTCGGGGCGTAGGATCGCGCCGCTTCGGAAAAACGGGAGATCGGTCATGGCGCGTTTCACATCGCTGGGCGAATTTCCGGCCACGCGCCTGCGCCGCCCGCGCCGCCATGCCTGGTCGCGCCGCCTGGTCGCCGAGACGCGCCTGTCGGTCGACGACCTGATCTGGCCGGTGTTCGTGCAGGAGGGCAGGACGCGCAGGAGCCGCGTCGCCTCCATGCCCGGCGTGTACCGCTACAGTCTCGACGATCTGGTGGCCGCCGTGCGCGAGGCGCGCGACCTGGGCATTCCCGCCATCGCCGTCTTCCCCGAGGTCGACCCGAAGCTGAAGACGCCCGATTGCGCCGAGGCCTACAATCCCGACGGGCTGGTGTGCCGCGCCATCCGCGCGGTGAAGAAGGCGGTGCCCGATATCGGCGTGATCTGCGACGTGGCGCTCGATCCCTTCAACCCGCTGGGCCAGGACGGCATCGTGCGCGACGGCTACGTCGTCAACGACGAGTCGGTCGAGATCATGACGCGCCAGGCGCTGGTGCAGTCGGAGGCCGGCGCCGACATCCAGGCGCCGTCCGACATGATGGACGGGCGCATCGCCGCCTTCCGCCAGGCGCTGGACCAGGCCGGCTTCGAGCACGTGCAGATCATGTCCTACGCCGCCAAGTACGCCTCGGCCTTCTACGGCCCGTTCCGCGACGCCATCGGCAGCAAGGGCGCGCTGGGCAAGGGCGACAAGAAGACCTACCAGATGGACTTCGCCAATTCCGACGAGGCCCTGCGCGAGGTCGCCTTCGACATCGCCGAGGGCGCCGACATGGTGATGGTCAAGCCCGGCATGCCCTATCTCGACGTGGTGCGCCGGGTGAAGGACGAATTCGGCGTGCCGACCTTCGCCTACCAGGTGTCGGGCGAATACGCCATGCTGCGCGCCGCCGGCAACAATGGCTGGCTGGACTGGAACAAGGTGCTGCTGGAATCGCTCGCCGGCTTCAAGCGCGCCGGCTGCGACGGCGTGCTGACCTATGGCGCGGTCGAGGCGGCGAAGCTGTTGGCCAAGCAGCGTTACTGAAGCCGCGCCGCCAGAAACGTCTCGATCGCCCGGTCGCTCCAGGCGATCCGCTCGTCGGCGGCGTAGAAACCGACATGGCCGCCGCCCGCCGGCAGCAGCGGCGTCAGCGCCGGATGGCCGGCCCAGTCGACGCCGCGATAGGTCGAAGCCGGAATCCACGGATCGTCCTGCGCCGCGATCAGCAGCGTTGGCACGCGAATGCCCGGCATGAAGCGCAACGGCTTGTTCTTCGCGTAATAGTCTTCCGCTCCGGCGAAGCCGTGGCGCGGGCCGATGAAGAATTCGTCGTAGTCCCAGACGCTGCGCGAGCGTAGGATCGCCGCCCGTTCGGCCGGCGTCAGCGCGGCCCCGGATGCCGTGGCTTCGCGTTTCATGTTGCCGAGGATATACGCGTGATAGATCTGGTTGCGCGCGCGCTGCATCCACTGGCAGGTGACGGAAAGATCGATCGGCGCCGAAACGGTGGCGGCCGCCAGGAACGGGGCCGCCGCCCCCTCCTCGCCCAGATACTTCAGCAGCATCGCGCCGCCCAGCGAATAGCCGACGGCGATCATGCCCTCGGCAGTCAGGGCGGACGGCAGCAGCGTCAGAACCTCGCGCAGGTCCTGCGAGCGGCCGGCATAGTACTGGCCCTTGCATAAGGCGCGGCTGGCGCCCGCGCCGCGCAGGTTGAGGCGCAGCACCTTGTGGCCCAGCGACAGCAGATGCGCGGCGCTGTCGATCATGTAGTTGCTATCGGACGAGCCGGTCAGGCCGTGAATGAGAATCGCCAGCGGCTTGCCCGCCCGCTCGCGCGGACGGTTGAGCGTCGCCAGCAGCGTGTCGCCGTCGGCCATGCGCAGGTGCAGCTCCTCGCTTTCGTGGCCGGCCAGGCTGGCCGGCGGCACGAAGCGGTTGGCGATGGTCTGCAGATCGCCGGTCAGCCAGGGAAAGCGGGGGCGAAAAGGCTTGAGCTGCACTTAGGCCTTATACAGCCAGTCGCGCACGATGCCGATCTGCGCCTCGTCGAGCAGTGCGGGGGCATGGCCGACGCCGGCGATCTCCACCACCTGCGTCGGCTGCGGCCGGTCCTGCATCCGTTGCGCCGTCTCCGCCGTCAGCAGATCGGACTGCGCCCCGCGCAGCACCAGCACCGGGCATTTCACCTGCTGCCACACCGGCCACAATTCGACGTCCTGCGCCGGCTGCGTCTTGCGCAGGTTGACGGCGATGCCGGGATCGTAATGCGAGGTCCAGCCGCCGTCGCTGAGCCGCTTGGCGTAATGTTCGGCCAGGAAGCGCCATTGCACGTCGGTCAGCGGCCCGAACGGGGCAGAGACGGTGCGCAGCGCCTGCTCCAGTTCCTCGAAGGTGCGGTAGCGCGGATCGGTGCCGACATAGGAGCCGATGCGCTCCAGCGCCGCCTTGGGCAGGAACGGCCCGACGTCGTTGATCACCATCTTGCGGATCGGCGCGTTGGGCTGCGCCGCCACCATCATGCCGATCAGCCCGCCCATCGAGGTGCCGACCCAGTCGACCTGCGCCGCGCCGGACCAGGCGATCACCGCCGCCGCGGCCGCCAGGTAGGTGACGTAGTCGTAGTCGTTCTTGTCGGCCAGCCAGTCGGACAGGCCGCGGCCGGGCATGTCGGGGCAGATCACCCGGTAGCGGCCCTGCACCGCCTGGGCCAGGAAGTCGAAATCGCGGCCGCGGCGGGTCAGGCCATGGACGCAGACCAGCACCCGCTCGTTCTGCGGATCGCCCCATTCGAAACAGGCGACGCGGTTGAAGCCATGCGGACCGAGAAAGGGCACCATGTGTTCGCGCATTTTCCGTCCCGATCCTTTCGTGCTAAACGCTGCGGCGCGCGCCGTCCGCGCCAGACCGACCATCGTTGCGCAGGAACCGCGTCCATGACCTTGCCGGCGTCACCCTACGCTCTTGCCCGCCGCAGGGACAAGTGAGCGTTCCGCCATGACTGGCCGCGCATGACCGCGCCGCACAAGGGTTACGCGCTGGGCATCGCGCTGATCGCCGTCGCCGCGCTGTGCTGGAGCACGGCCGGCCTGGTGGTGCGCGGCGTCGGGGTGGGGCCGTGGGAGATCACCTTCTGGCGCTCGGCCTTCATGACGCTGGCCATGCTGCCGATCCTGTTCTGGCAGCGCCAGCGGCTGCGCGCCGACCTGCGCCATTCGGGCTGGGCGATGATCGTCAGCGGCGCGCTGCTGGCCGCCACCTTCATCTTCTTCATCCTGGCGATCTCGCTCACCACCGTCGCCAACGCGCTGTTCGTCATGGCCTGCGCGCCGCTGCTGACGGCGGTGATCGGCCGGCTGTTCTTCCACGAGCCGGTGGCCGGCCACACCTGGCTGGCCATGGCGGCGGCGCTGCTGGGCGTCGCGCTGATGGTGTGGAACTCGCTGCAGGCCGGCGGGTTGTGGGGCGCGGTGCTGGCCTTCCTGGTGGCGTTCTGCTTCTCCATCAACGCCAACATCGTGCGCCATCGCCGCCAGGTCTCCATGCTGCCGGGCATCTTCCTCGCCGGGCTGTTCTCCACCGCCGCCGCCGCGCCCTTCGCCCTGCCGATCGACGCCGACTGGGGCGAGATCGGCGCGCTGGCGTTCCTGGGCGTGATCCAGCTCGGGCTGGGCCTGGTGCTGTTCACCATCGGCGCCCGCACCGTGCCCGCCGCGCAGGCGGTGATCATCGGCCTGCTCGAAATCGTGCTGGGCCCGTTCTGGGTCTGGCTGGCCTTCGACGAGCGGCCCGCCACCCTGGCGCTGATCGGCGGGCTGATCGTGCTGGCGGCGGTGATCGCCAACGCCCTGGTCGGCGCCGCGCGCCGGCCGGCGGCCCGGGGTGCGGCGGCCTGAACGCCCCACCGCTTCCACAATCGCAGGCACACTGGCGGGCATGACAAGACGGCGTGCCTTCCTTCTCGGCCTGGTTGCGCTCGCGCTGCTGGCGCTGGCCGCGTTCGGCCATCCCTGGCGCTGGACCCAGGCGGCGCTGCTGATGCTCGACATCGCCGCCGCCGGCCGCGACACGCCGTGGCAATGGATCACGCCGCAACCGGCGCGCCGGCCCATCGCCTGGACCAGCGACGGCGTGCCGCGCGCCGGCGATCTCTACGTCCCGGGCGATCCCAGCCGCGCCGCCCTGGTGCTCTCGCCCGGCGCCGCGCCCGGCGGCCGCGACGATCCCCGCCTGATCGCCTTCGCCCGCTCCCTGGCGCGCGCCGGCTTCGTGGTGCTGGTGCCGGATATCGCCGATCTGCGCAATCTGCGCCCTTCCCCCGGCGACATCGCTTCCGTGACCGACGCGGTCGCCGAGCTCGGCCGGCGGGCGCCCGCGCACCGGCCGGGCGTGATGGCGATCTCCTATGCGCTGGGCCCGACCCTGATCGCCGCGGCGCGCCAGGAAGGCTGCGGCGGGCTGGGCTTCATCGTCGGCATCGGCGGCTTCCACGATCTGCGCGAGGTGGTGCGCTTCTTCACTACCGGCTCCTACCGGCTGCCGGGCGAGGCCGAGTGGCGCCAGGCGCAGCCCAACGAATTCGGCAAGTGGCTGTTCGTCTTCGCCAACGCCTACCGGCTCGACAACGCGCACGATCGCGAGCTGCTGCTGCGCATCGCCCAGGCTCGCCTGCAGGACCCCGACGCGCTGATCGGCGACTGGTTCGGGCAACTGGGCAGCGACGGGCGGCGCATCTTCGACCTGATCGCCAACACCGATCCGCGCCATGTCGACCGCCTGATCGCCAATTTGCCGCCGGCCCTGCTGGCGCAGATGGAGGAACTCAATCCCGCCCGCCAGCCGCTCGGCCGCCTCGCGGCCTGCCCGGTGATTCTCCTGCACGGGCGCGACGACCGCATCATCCCGTTCAGCCAGAGCGTGGCGCTGGCGACGGCGATCGGCGGGGCACGGGTCGAGCTGCATCTGCCCGAAGCCATCGGCCATGTCGAGTTCGACGCCATCCGCTGGTCGAACGTCGCGCCGCTTTGGCGGTCAATCGACTCGCTTCTGGCGCTGCGCGACTGAGGTTGCGCAAATTTCAGGCGCTCGCGCGCAGCGCGCCTTCGCAAATGCGAAATCGTCGCCGCGACCGGCGTTTTTTCGCTGCCCGGTGAAGCCGTTGGGGTAAATTTCCGCCTACCAAAACGCTACCTTCCGTGCAACTATTCGCGCCGGCAGGGCAGGACCGCGGCGAGAGAACCGCCCCTGGTCAGGTCGGATGCAAACGAAGTCCTTTGGACGATCTTGGGAGGATCATGATGAAAAGACGTGGGTTTCTGAAAGGCGCGGGCGTCGGCATTGCCGCCTCGACGCTGGCAACGCCGGCGATCGTGAACGCGCAAGGCATGCCGGAAGTGAAGTGGCGCATGGCGTCGAGCTTCCCCAAGAGCCTGGACACGATCTTCGGCGCCGGCGACTTCATGTGCAAGCGCGTCGCCGAAATGACCAACAACCGCTTCCAGATCCGCATATTCGCCGCCGGCGAAATCGTCCCCGGCCTGCAGGTGCTGGACGCCGTCCAGGCGGGCACGGTCGAAGCCGGCCACACCGCCAACTACTACTACGTCGGCAAGGACCCGACCTTCGCCTTCGACACCGCCGTGCCGTTCGGCCTCAACGCGCGCCAGCAGAACGCCTGGATGTACCATGGCGGCGGGCGCGAGCTGATGAACGAGTTCTTCAAGGACTACAACTGCTACGCCATTCCCGCCGGCAACACCGGCGCGCAGATGGGCGGCTGGTACCGCAAGGAGATCAAGGCGGTCGCCGACCTGCAGGGCCTGAAGATGCGCATCGGCGGCTTCGCCGGCCAGGTGCTGACCAAGCTGGGCGTGGTGCCGCAGCAGATCGCCGGCGGCGACATCTATCCGTCGCTGGAGAAGGGCACCATCGACGCCGCCGAATGGGTCGGCCCGTACGACGACGAGAAGCTCGGCTTCAACAAGGTCGCCAAGTACTACTACTACCCCGGCTGGTGGGAAGGCGGGCCGCAGCTTTCGGCCATGTTCAACATCTCGGCCTGGAACTCGCTGCCGCCGGAATACAAGGCGGTGCTGGAAGCCGCCGGGGCGGAAGCCAACGTGTGGATGGTCTCCAAGTACGACGCGGTGAACCCGGCGGCCCTGCGCAAGCTGGTGGCCAGCGGCACCGAGCTGCGCGCCTTCAGCCGCGACGTGATGCTGGCCTGCTACAATTCGGCCCAGCAGCTCTATGCCGAGACCTCGGCCAAGAATCCGAAGTTCAAGAAGGTCTACGATTCGTGGAACAAGTTCCGCGACGACCAGTTCCTCTGGTTCCGCGTCGCGGAAAACACCTACGACAACTTCGCCTTCGTCGCCGCGCAGCTGGCGGAACAGGCCAAGAAGAAATAGGCGGTCCTGGCACCGCCTCCGGAAAAGCCCCGCGCCAGCGGGGCTTTTTTGTTGCCGCTTTCCATGCGCGAAAGCGATGGGCCAGCGGCGAATCTGCATGCGTGCCGGGGCCCGCCCGCATGGACAGCCGTCAACGAGGCGCTATTCTCCGCGCCGGCGGGGCCACCCCTCGCCCGGTTCCCTCAGCGTAGTGGAGTAGTTCATGAATCGTCGTCGCTTCATCAAGACCGCCGGCCTCGGCGCGGCGGCCGGCACCGCCCTCGCCGCCCCGGCGATCGCGCAGTCCCAGCCCGAAATCAAATGGCGCATGACGTCGAGTTTCCCCAAGAGCCTCGACACCATCTATGGCGGCGGCGAAGCCATCGCCCGGCGCGTCGCCGAGCTGACCGACGGCAAGTTCCAGATCCGCGTCTTCGCCGCCGGCGAGATCGTCCCCGGCCTGCAGGCGCTGGACGCGGTGCAAGCGAACACCGTCGAGTGCGCCCATACCGTCTCCTACTACTATGTCGGCAAGGACCCGACCTTCGCCTTCGACGCGGCGATGCCGTTCGGCTTCAACGCCCGCCAGCAATCGGCCTGGATGAACAAGGGCGGCGGGCTGGAGCTGATGCGCGAGTTCTACAAGGACTACAACATCGTCCAGTTCCCCGCCGGCAACACCGGCGCGCAGATGGGCGGCTGGTTCCGCAAGGAGATCAAGACGGTCGAGGACCTGAAAGGCCTGAAGTACCGCATCGCCGGCCTGGCCGGGCAGATCGTCGCCAGGCTGGGCGTGGTGCCGCAGCAGATCGCCGGCGGCGACATCTACCCGTCGCTGGAGAAGGGCACCATCGACGCCGCCGAGTGGGTCGGCCCCTACGACGACGAGAAGCTCGGCTTCAACAAGGTCGCCAAGTACTACTACTACCCCGGCTGGTGGGAAGGCGGGCCGCAGGTCTCGTTCCTGGTCAACCTCGAGCAGTGGAACAGGCTGCCGGCTTCCTACAAGGCGGCGATCGAGACCGCCTGCGCCGACGCCGGGGTGCAGATGACCGCCAAGTACGACGCCGAGAACCCGGCGGCGCTGCGCCGCCTGGTGGCGGCCGGCACCGAGCTGCGGCCGTTCAGCCGCGACGTCATGCTGGCCTGCTACAAGGCGGCGGTCGAGGTCTACGACGAGATCGCGGCCAAGAACGAGAAGTTCAGGAAGGTCTACGAGCCGTGGAAGAAGTTCCGCGCCGACCAGTTCCTGTGGTTCCGCGTGGCGGAGAACACCTACGACAACTTCGCTTTCGTCGCCGAACAGCTCGCCGAGCAAAGCAGGAAGAAGTAGGCGTTTCGCAACAGCGCGCCGGAAAAGCCCCGCTCACGCGGGGCTTTTCTTTGTGGCCGCTATTTTTCATCCTCGAGCAGGAACTTCCAGACGGCGCCGCCGATCGCCGCGCCGACCAGCGGCGTCAGCCAGAAGAACCAGAGCTGGCCCAGCGCCCAGGGCTCGGCGAACAGCGCCACGCCGGTCGAGCGCGCCGGATTGACCGAGGTGTTGGTGACCGGGATCGAGATCAGGTGGATGAGGCACAGCGCCATGCCGATGGCCAGCGGCGCGAAGCCGGCCGGCGCCTTGGCGCTGGTGGCGCCCAGGATGACGATCAGGAAGAACGCGGTCATGACGATCTCGCTGATCGCCGCCGACCCCATCGAGTATTTGCCCGGCGAATGCTCGCCGAAGCCGTTGGAGGCGAAGCCGCCGGTGCCGGCGAAATCCGCCTTGCCGGAAGCGATGAGATAGAGCACCAGCCCGGCAAGGATGGCGCCGACGGTCTGGGCGATGACGTAGGGAATGAAGTCGCGCCAGGAGAACCGGCCGGCCACCGCCAGGCCGAACGAGACGGCGGGATTGAAATGGCCGCCGGAAATGCCGCCCACGGCATAGGCCATGGTCAGCACCGTCAGGCCGAAGGCCAGCGACACGCCGAGCAGGCCGATGCCGAGTTGCGGGAAGGCGGCGGCCAGCACCGCGCTGCCGCACCCTCCCAGCACGAGCCAGAACGTTCCGAAGACTTCAGCGGCAAGCTTTGCGATCATAGCATTCCCCTCCAGTTCCGGACCTCGCGTCCGGTTAGGGGTAAAAAGCTACCGCCAAACGGCGCCAGCCGCCACTGCGCGCCTGTATAGGAAACGCGCGCCGCGCCTGCCCCCGATTGATCACTTGAACTGGATCGGCGGCAGCGGCGGTCCGTCCGAGTCCGGTATCGCCGGAATCTCGATTTTTATGGTGCTGGGGTCGATGGTCGACGGCCGGTCGAGGAACATGGTCACCGATTCGGGGATGGCGATGACGATGACGACCAGGAGCAGTTGCAGAAGGACGAACGGGATCGCGCCCATGTAGATGTCGGTGGTCTTCACCGATTTGGGCGCCACCGCCCGCAGGTAGAATAGCGCGAAGCCGAAGGGCGGGTGCATGAACGAGGTCTGCATGTTCACGCACAATATGACGCCGAACCAGATCAGGGCCGCTTCCGGCCCCACGATCGGCGTCAGCAGCTTGGCCGCCACCGGCGTCAGCATGGGCACGATGATGAAGGCGATCTCGAAGAAATCCAGGAAGAAGGCCAGAAAGAACACGAAGATGTTGATGAAGATCAGGAAGCCCCAGGCGCCGCCGGGCAGCGACGACAGCAGGTGCTCGACCCACAGGCCGCCGTCCACGCCCTGGAAGACGATCGAGAAACAGGTCGAGCCGATCAGGATGAAGGCCACCATCGAGGTCAGCCGCATGGTGGACTGGAAGGCCTCGACGATCAGCCGGCGCAGTTCGGGCAGCGTCGCCGCGCGCAGGCAGATGACGGCGATGCACAGATAGAACACCGCAAAGGCGATGCGGAACGGCATCGACTTGAAGGCGACCAGGCCGATCGCCACGCCGATGCCCAGGGCGAGCAGGCCGGCGAAGAAGGCGTAGTTGACGGTGCGGCCGCGATCGGGATGGCGCAGCACGGCCAGCACCAGGGCGCCGACGGTGCCCATGGCGCCCGCCTCGGTCGGCGTCGCCAGGCCCAGCATCATGGTCCCCAGCACCAGGAAGATCAGGACGCCGGAGGGGACGATGCCCCACAGGCATTTGCGCACCAGCGGCCAGCCGTGCAGGGTCCGCGCCTCGATCGGCACGCCGGGCACCGCATCCGGCTTGAAGACGGCGAGCGCGAAAGTGTAGAGGGCGAACAGGGCGATCTGCAGCACCGACGGGCCCCAAGCGCCCAGGTACATGTCGCCGACCGAGCGGCCGAGCTGGTCGGCCAGGACGATCAGCACCAGCGAGGGCGGCACCAGCTGGGTGATGGTGCCCGAGGCCGCCAGGACGCCGGTCGCGTAGCGCAGGTTGTAGCCGTAGCGCATCATCACCGGCAGCGAGATCAGCGCCATGGCGATGACCTGGGCCGCCACGGTGCCGGTGATGGCGCCGAGAATGAAACCGACGATGATCACCGAATAGCCGAGGCCGCCGCGCAGCGGGCCGAACAGCTGGCCCATGCCGTCCAGCATGTCCTCCGCCAGTCCGCATCGTTCCAGGATGGCGCCCATCATGGTGAAGAACGGGATCGCCAGCAGCAACTCGTTGGCCAGGATGCTGCCGAACACGCGCTCGGGCACCGCCTGCAGGAACGCCAGGCTGAAGAAGCCCATGCCGATGGAGATGAAGCCGAAGAACAGCCCGACCGCCGCCAGCGAGAAGGCCACGGGATAGCCGATGAGCATGAACACGACCAGGCCGCCGAACATCAGCGGCGGCATCCACTCGAGCGGGATCATTGAACCGGTCTCTCGTATTTCGAATCGACGACCGCGTAGCCTTTGAGCGCGGCGATGTGCTTGATGATCTGCGACACGCCCTGCAGGGCGAGCAGGACGAATCCGGCCGGCAGCACGAACTTGATCGGCCAGCGCAGCAGGCCGCCGGCATTGCCGGAATGCTCGCCGATGGAATAGGACTGCATGAAGAACGGCCAGGATAGCCAGGCGAACAGCAGGCAGGCCGGAAGCAGGAACAGGAAGCCGCCCGCGATCTCCAGCCAGTGTTTGCCGCGCTCGCTGAGCGTCATGTAGAAAATGTCGACCCGGACGTGCTCATTGCGCTGCAGAGTGTAGGCGGCGCCGAACATGACGATGATGGCGAACATGTACCATTGCGCTTCGAGCCAGGCGTTGGAGCTGGAATCGAAGGCGTAGCGGATCATGGCGTTCGCCGCGCTGACCAGGCAGGCCAGCATGACCAGCACGTTGCAGACGCGACCGATGCCGTAGTTGAACCAGTCGATGCCGCGACTGATTAGGAGCAGGAATCGCACGCGGAGTCCGTCGGCGGGCGGCGGCTACTTGAACTGCAGCGGCGGCGGCGGCGGTCCGTCCGATCCCGGCACGGCCGGAATTTCGATCCTGATCGTGGCGGGATCCACTTTCGGGCCGCCGCCCAAACTGTGCAGCACCATGCCGGGGAAGGCGATGACCAGCCCGACCATGATGATCTGGATGCAGACGAACGGCACCGCCCCCCAGTAGATCTGCATGGTGGTGACGCCCTTGGTCAGCTTGCCGGTGAGCTTGTCTATGTAGTCCTTGTCCGGCGCCACCGAGCGCAGATAGAACAGCGCGAATCCGAACGGCGGGTGCATGAACGAGGTCTGCATGTTCACGCCCAGCAGCACGCCGAACCAGATCAGGTCGATGCCCAGCTTCTCCGCCACCGGCCCCAGCAGCGGCACGACGATGAAGGCCAGTTCGAAAAAGTCGAGGAAGAACGCCAGCAGGAAGATCATGATGTTGACGACGATCAGGAAGCCCAGCACGCCGCCGGGCAGGTCGAGCAGCAGGTGCTCGACCCACAGATCGCCGTCGGCGCCGCGGAACACCAGGCCGAACAGCGTCGATCCCACCAGGATGAAGACCACGAACGAGGTCAGCTTGGCGGTGCTGTCCATCGCCTGGCGCATCAGGTTGAGGTTGAGCCGCCGGTTCAGCAGCGCCAGGATCAGCGCGCCGGTCGCGCCCATGGCGCCGCCTTCGGTCGGGGTGGCGATGCCGAGGAAGATCGTGCCCAGCACCAGGAAGATCAGCGCCAGCGGCGGCACCAGCACGAACACCACCTTCTCGGCCATGTGGCTGAGCAGGCCCAGCTTCATGTAGCGATTGGCGCCGGCCAGCGCGAACACCGCCAGAACCGCCACCACGGTTCCCATGATGATGGCGTTGGCGCCGAACTGGTCCTTGAACAGCTCCTCGGCGAAGTAGCCGATGGCGATCACCAGGGCGAGCACCACCAGCAGCGAGATGATGCCGCTGCGCCCGCTGGCCTCGCGGAAAGTGCGCGCCTCGAGCGGCAGCGCCGGCGCCCGGTTGGGGAAGATGATGGTGATCAGCAGGATATAGCCGGCATAGAGCGCGGTCAGGACCAGGCCCGGGATCAGCGCCCCGGCATACATGTCGCCGACCGAGCGGCCGAGCTGGTCGGCCATGACGATCAGCACCAGGCTGGGCGGGATGATCTGCGCCAGCGTGCCCGAGGCGGCGATGACGCCGGCGGCCAGCGGCCGGTGGTAGCCGTAGCGCAGCATGATCGGGAGCGAGATCAGGCCCATCGAAATGACCGAGGCGGCGACGACGCCGGTGGTCGCCGCCAGCAGGGCGCCGACGAAGATCACCGCGTAGGCCAGGCCGCCGCGCAACGGGCCGAAGAGCTGGCCGATCGTGTCGAGCAGGTCTTCCGCCATGCCCGACCGCTCCAGGATCAGCCCCATGAAGGTGAAGAACGGGATCGCCAGCAGCGTGTCGTTGGCCATGATGCCGAAGACGCGCTCCGGCATGGCCTGGAAGAAATTGGGGCTGAACAGCCCCAGTTCGATGCCGATGAAACCGAACAGCAGGCCGTTGGCCGCCAGGGCGAAGGCCACGGGATAGCCCAGCAGCAGGAAGACGACCAGCGCCAGGAACATCAGCGGCGCCATGTTCTCGATCAGGAAGGCCATGGCGCTACTCCGAAACCGGCGTGATGGGCAGGACGGCGTCCTTCTTCTCATAGGGATCGCGAATCAATCCCTTCATCACCGCGACGCGCTTGATCAGTTCGGAGATCGCCTGAAGGGCGAGCAGGAAGAACCCGATGGGGATCAGCAGCCGCGCCGGCCAGCGGATAAGCCCGCCGGCGTTGCTCGACTGCTCGCCGCTCACCAGGGCGTTCATGAAGATCGGCCAGGACAGCCACACCATGCCGACGGCCAGCGGCAGCAGGAAGAACAGGCCGCCCACCACCTCGATCCAGTTGCGGGTCCGGGGCGACATGCGGGCATTGACCACGTCGATGCGGATATGCTCGTTGCGCAGCAGCGTATAGCCCGAGCACAGCAGGAAGATCGCGCCGAAGAAGTACCACTGGAGCTCCAGCCAGGCGTTCGAGCTGGTATTCAACCCGTAGCGGACCACCGCATTGATGGCGCTGACCAGAACCGCCGCCAGCACCAGCCAGAATACGGCTTTGCCAACCACTTCGTTCAGCCGGTCGATGATCCGGCTGATCCGCAACAGCAGCCCCATGCGAGAAACTCCCCGAGCGTTGTCGTCGCGGCTTCCCGAGGGATGGCGAAATGGAGGAGGTCGCGAAAACGGCCGCGGGGCCGTCACGACAGCCGCGCTCCGTCCCGTCCCGACGCCCCGTGCCTCCCTTATGCTTTTTTGGCCGGTTAGCCGCGTTTTTCGAGGCGACCCTATATTGCTGGCTGGCCGATGGCAATATGGCGCGAAATCAGGTTTCGGGCGCCTCCTGGCGGCGCCAGCCATGCGGCCCCAGCGCTTCCAGCGGCCTGAAACGGCGCTTGTATTCCATCTTGCGCGAGCCGGCGATCCAGTAGCCGAGATAGACGTAAGGCAGGCGCTGCCGCCGCGCCTCCTCGACCAGGCGCAGGATGACGTAGGTGCCCAGCCCGGCGCGCGCCGCGGTCGGCTCGAAGAAGGAATAGACGGCGGAGATGCCGTTGCCCAGCCAGTCGGTCAGGCAGCACGCCACCAGGCGGCCTTCGGGACCGCCGCGGCGGACCTCGACCAGCCGCGTGTCGACCGGGCTGTCCTCGACCATGGCGCGGTAGTCCTCGAAGCCCATGTCGGCCATGTCGCCGTCGTCGTGGCGGGCATGCAGGTAGGCGGCGAAGAGGCGGAACTGCTCGGCGGTGACCGCGGCGGGAACCACCGAAACGCTCAGGTTCTCGTTGTCGCGCAGGTTGCGCCGCTGGGCGCGGCCGGGAACGAACTCCTCGACCGGGATGCGCACCGGCACGCAGGCGTCGCAGGCCGGGCACAGCGGCTTGTAGATGAACTGGTGGCTACGGCGAAACCCGGCATCGGTGAAGCGGTCGTGGTCCTTCAATGCCTCCTGCCCGCCCAGCTCGGTGAGCAGCTTCACCTCGAGGCGATCGGACAGGTAGGGGCAGCGCATCGACGGCGTCGTGCGGAAGAAACGCAGAGGCGTGTTTTGCTGGCGAATCAGCATCGCCGGTCCCGTCGAAACGGCGCTCCGCAACAGGCGGGCGCTACCACGCTGCCCAGAAGGCAGGATTCATTATGGGGAAAAAGCCCCGCCGCCGCAAACCGCTATCGCGGCGGCGCCATGGCGGTGACGGTGCCGGCCGGCAGGCGCCGCAGCACCACCAGGTGCGAGAGAATGTCGTGCAGGGTGCGGCGGTGGCGATTGAACAGCACGGCCAGCAGCACCAGCCCGCCGGTGAGCGACACGGTGAAGTAGAACAGCACGATCTGGACCAGCGCGTGCAGCCAGCTCGGCCGGCCGCCATCGAAGGTCCGCACCTCCAGCCCCATCGCCCGCATGCCCAGCGTGGCGCGGCCGGGGCTCGACACGGTCAGCACGTGATAGGCCGGCGCCAGCACGGCCAGGCCCAGCGCCACCAGCGGCGCCAGCAGGCCGAAGGTGACGATCTTGACCAGCACGCCCAGCACGAAGGCGCCCATCCACAGCGCGACGATCAGGAACAGATCGAGAAAATAGGCGACGACGCGGCGCGTCAGCAGGCCTTCGTAGTATTGCGGCTCGCTGATCGGATCGGGGGTGGCGCCGGCGGAATCCAGCCTGAGGGTGAACGGAACCGGAAGATCGGAACCAGCCATCGACGCCAATGCTCCTGTCTGGAAAAGACCTGCACCGCGATATGGGATTGCGGTGGCCGGCCTGCAAGTGGGGTCAGGGGGCCGGGTTCGCCGAGGGGCGCAGCCACTGGCTGGCCTCGGCCCGGCGCTGGACGTCCTCGCGGCGCCCGGCGATGGCGAGCGCGCGCAGGTCGGCCCAGTCCTCCAAAGCGTTGTCGTACCAGGGCGACAGCGGATTGCCCGACTGGCCCAGCGGGACGATGAAGCGGCTGCGGTCGAGGTCGGAGAAATCCAGCACGGTGCGCAAGGTGGCGCCGTGCAGCGCCGCATAGGGGGCGCGCGCGAAGTTGACCGACGGCGCGGCCCGGTTGAGGGTGTGGAAGCCGCCATCGACCGCGATGCTGCGGTTGCCGAGGAAGCGCAGCGGCGGGATGGCGTCGAACAGGCGGTGCCGGAACAGCGCCGGATGCGCATCGCCCCAGCGCCAGGATTCGAGCGAACCGCCGTAGCGGGCGGCGAGATCGTCCAGCGCCATGCCCAGGGCCTTGCCGGTAATCTCCTCGCAGGTCTCCTTGCGGTCGGTCGTGCGCATGTCGTCGCACCAGTGCGGCGCGTTCTGCAGCAAATGCAGGGGAACCTTGACCTCGTCGCTGTAGAAGAAGTCGGCGAACAGCGCCTCGCCCAGCTCGTCGGCATAGAGGGTACGATGCAGCGCCCGCACCCAGGCGGTGTAGATCAGCGGTTCGGGCCGGTCGCGCAGCATGCGCCCGTCCCAGAGCTGCAGGCGGTCGATCGCCTGCCGCTCCCGGGCGCCGGCCGGCTGGGCGCGCAGCAGGAACTGCATCACGTCGAAGAAATCCGGCGACAGCGCGTCGGCCTGGATCGAGATCATGTCGCTGGCCGTATGGCGGCGGTTCAGCGCGATGAGATTGGCGGCGCGCTGCTGGCGATAGGGCTCGGCCCAGTCGCGCGACATGAAATAGGGATAGTCCGGCCCCGCCACCCTGGCGTTGGCGTTGACGATCCGGCCGGAGGCGGGATTGAAGGCCCGCGGCAACTGCTCGAACGGCACGATGCCGCTCCAGTCGTATTCGCCGCTCCAGCCCGGCGCCGGCACCGAGCCGCTGCCGTTGCGCCGGATGGGAATGCGGCCGGGCGAGGTGAAGCCGATATTGCCGTCGATGTCGGCATAGACGATGTTCTGCATCGGCCCGACATAGCGGCGCAGCGCGGCCTGGAACTCGTCCCAGTTGCGCGCCAGGTTGAGGCCGACCAGCGCCTCGGCCGTGGTGTCGGCGGCGTCCAGCGCCACCGCCTGCAGCGCCAGCACGTGGCCGCTTTCGACGATCTCGGGCGCCGCACCGGCCTGGCCGGGCCGCGCCGCGATCAGATCGGACACCACCGGCCCGTGCCGCGTCTCGCGCACCCGCAGCTTCACTTCCTGCCCGCCGCGCACGCGGATGATCTCCTCGCGGATGCGGAAGGGGGCGACGCCGTCGGGCGTGACGTAGCGGTCGGGATTGGTGGGATCGACCTTCTCGATGAAAAGATCCTGGCTGTCGAGGTTGGTTGTGGTGAAGCCCCAGCCGATGCGCCCGTTATGGCCCAGCACGATGCCCGGCGTGCCCGGCGAGGTCGCGCCCCTGATGTCGAAGCCCGGCCCCACCAGCCGCGCCAGGTACCAGGTCGAGGGCGCTTCGAACGACAGATGCGGATCGTTGGCCAGCAAGGGCGCGCCGGTCTGCGTCATGGTCCCCGCCAGCACCCATTCGTTCGACGCCATGGTCTTGGCGATGCCCGGCAGCCCGGCGACGGCGAACAGCCCCTCCAGCGGCAGTCCGCGCAGCGCCTGCTGGGCGGCGCCCAGCGTGGTGTGGGCGTCCTCGGGATAGTCCGGGAACAGATCGCGCGCCCTGTCGGGCAACGCCTTGAAGACGCGGGCCCGCAGGATTTCCCGCCGCCAGTTGCCGTCCAGCGACAGCGCCATCAGCTTGCCCCACAGCAGCGAGTCGACCGGCTGCCACGGTTCGGGCGCATGCTGCAGCAGCACGAATTCCGGCGGCAGCGCCGCCTTGTTGCCGGCCAGCCAGGCGTTGACGCCGGCGGCATAGGCGGCGAGATAGGCCTTGGTGCCGTCGGACAGCACCTTGTAGCTCTGCTCGGCGCGATTGCGGATGCCCAGCGTGCGCATGGCGCGGTCGGTGGGAAGGAACGGCGTGCCCAGCGACACGCCCAGCAGCGAGGCCGGCATCAGCTCCGACAGCCGCCCGCTGGCCAGCCGGCGGGTCAGCTCCATCTGCCACAGCCGGTCCTGGGCGTGCGCATAGCCCAGCCCGAACAGCGCGTCCTCCAGCGAGTTGGCGAAGATGTGCGGCACGGCGTTGCGGTCGCGCACGATCTGCACCGGCTGGCGCAAGCCCTGCACCGTCTGGTCGGCGGCGTGATCGGGCAGCGAGGAGCGCATGTGGAAATAGGCGCCCGCCGCCAGCACCGCCAGAACGACAACCAGCGCGACCAGCGCGCGCCCCAGGGTGCGCAGCAGGAAGCGCAGGATCCTCACGCCTTCAGCTCGGCCAGGATGGCGGCGCGGTCGGCGTCGAGGTCGGGCGTGCGGCCGCGCGTGCTGGGATCGGCGAAGGCGGAGAGCTTGATCGGATTGCCCGCCATCTTCAACTCGCCGACCACCGGGTCCTGCGTGCTGACCACCATGTTGCGCGAGAGCACCTGCGGATCGTTCAGCGCCTGCTCGATGTTGTTGAGCGGCCCGCACGGCACGCCGGCCGCGTCCAGCCGCGACAGCCAGTGCGCCACCGTATCGGCGGCGAAGGCGCGCTCCAGCTCGACCTTCAGCGCCTCGTGGTTCTGGGTGCGCAGATCGTTGCTGGCGAAGCGCGGATCGGCGGGCAGTTGCGGCGCGCCGATGCAGGCGCACAGCTTGGCGAACAGCCCCTCGTTGCCGGCCGCCACGATCACGTGCCCGTCGGCGGCGCGATAGGCCTCGAACGGCGTGATCGAGGGGTGGCGGGCGCCGATCGGCCCCGGGATCTGGCCGGTGGCGAAATAGCGGGCGATGGCGTTCTCCAGGATGGCGATCTGGCAGTCGAGCATGGCGACGTCGATCTTCTGCCCCTGCCCGGTCTGGGCGCGATGGTAGAGTGCCGCGTTGACGCCGATCGCCGTGAACAGGCCGGCGGTGATGTCGCCGACCGAGGTGCCGACCCGGGTCGGCGGGCCGTCGGGGTGGCCGGTGATGCTCATGATGCCGCCCATGCCCTGCACCACCATGTCGTAGGCGGCGCGGGTGCGGTAGGGCCCACTGTCGCCGAAGCCGGAGGAAGCGGCATAGATCAGCCGGGGATGCTTCCGCTGCAGGCTGTCGTAGCCGAAGCCCAGCTTCTCCATCGTGCCGGGGCGGAAATTCTCGACCAGCACGTCGGCCTTCGCCAGCAGCCCCTCGAAGATCTCGCGGTCGGCCGGCGCCTTGAGGTCGAGGGCGATGCTTTCCTTGCCGCGGTTGAGCGACATGAAATAGGCCGACTTGCCCTTGACGAAGGGGCCGATATGGCGCGAATCGTCGCCCACCTTGGGCGTCTCGACCTTGATGACGCGCGCGCCCAGGTCGTGGAGCATCATGGTGCAATAGGGACCGGCCAGCACGCGGGTCAGGTCGATCACCGTGATGCCGTTCAGCGGCCCCTGCGGCGGGGCATTCTCGGATGTCATCGCCGCTCCCTGTCCAGGCAAGATTTCAGGTTTTTGACGCAAAATGCGGTGTTTTTTAGCCGACGCCGGCAGGCGGGGCAATGACCTAGGATTGGCAGATGGAAAATTGGCGGGCGCAAAGCCTGTCATCCCAGCCAAGCCCCGCAGGGGCGCAGAGCCGGGACCCATGATAGTCTCAGTCACGATATGGATCGCCGCTTTTACGTCTACATGCTGGCGAGCAAAACCAACGGCACGCTCTATGTTGGCGTGACCAACGATCTTTCGCGTCGCGTGTTCGAGCATCGCGAAAAGGCCGTTTCAGGTTTCACCAGCAAATACGGCGTTACGCGATTGGTGTGGTTCGAAGCCTTCGACAGCGCGGAGGCCGCGATACAGCACGAGAAACGGCTCAAACGCTGGCGCCGGGAGTGGAAAATCCAGCTCATCGAAAAGGCCAATCCGGCCTGGCGGGACCTGTATGAAGAGCTTCTGTTGTAGCTGCCGACATTATGGGTCCCGGGTCTCGCTGCCCCTGAGCCTGTCGAAGGGCGCCCGGGATGACGATGAGGATCACCGCATCAGCAGCAGCAGCGCCAGCATCAGGCTGCCGAAGCCGATGCGATACCAGGCGAAGACGCCGAAGCCGTTGCGGCTGACGAAGGCGACCAGGCGGGAGACCACCAGGGCGGCGGTGAGGAACGCCATGGCGAAGCCCAGGCCGATCAGCAGCCAGTTGTCGCCGGTGAGCGCGCCGGCGTTCTTGTAGGCGTCGTACGCCGTCGCCGCCAGCATGGTGGGGATGGCGAGGAAGAAGGAGAACTCGGTCGCCGCCGCGCGGTGGAGGCCCATCACGCGCGCGCCCATGATGGTGGCGCCCGAGCGCGAGACGCCGGGGATCATGGCCAGGATCTGGAACAGGCCGATCTGCAGCGCCAGCTTCCAGTCGATGCTGTCGACGTCGGGCACGCGGTCGGAGGTGAAATGCCGCTCGACCAGCAGGATCAGCACGCCGCCCACGATCAAGGAGACGCAGACCACGAACGGGCTGAACAGCACCGACTTGATGAAGCCGTGCAGCAGCACGCCGGCCACCACCGCCGGCAGGAAGGCGACGAAGACGTTGAAGGCGAAACGGCGGGCGCCGGCGTCGCGGCCCAGGCCCAGCAGCGTATCGATCAGGCGCCGGCGGTAGACGAAGCAGACGGCGAGGATGGCGCCGAGCTGGATGACGATCTCGAACACCCGCCCGGGCGGGCCGTCGAAGCCGAACAGCTCGGCGAACAGGATGAGATGGCCGGTGGAGGAGACGGGAATGAACTCGGTCAACCCCTCGATCGCTCCCAGCGCCAGGGCTTCGATCAGCGTCCACGCATCCATCTGGTTTCCCGTCAGAACTTGTTGCGGCTGGAGAAGCCCTTGGGCGGCAGGCGGCCGGCCTGGGCGCGCTGGCCGATCCAGTCGCGCAGCTCGGTCTCGGTGCGCACCCGGTTGTCGCCGGCCGACCAGCTCAAGCCGTCCTTGCGGGCGAAGGCCTTGGCATCCGACAGGCCGCCATCCTTGTATTTCTGCAGGATGACGCCGCGGCCGCGGCCCATCTCCGGCACTTCCGCCAGCGGGAAGATCAGCAGCTTGCGGTTCTCGCCCACCACGGCGACGAAATCCGCCCCTTCCGGCACTTCGCGGCACACCGCCGCCTTCTCCTTGTCGGCCAGGTTGAGCACCTGCCGGCCGTTGCGGGTCTGCGCCACCACCTCGTCCTCGGGCACCACGAAACCGCGGCCGGCATCGGACGCCACCAGGAACTTGCGCCCGCCCTTGTTGACGTGCAGCGCCACGATGTCCTGGTCGTTGCCCAGGTCGATCATCAGCCGCAGCGGCTCGCCCTGCCCGCGCCCGCCCGGCAGCCGGTCGATGGCCAGCGTGTAGAAGCGGCCATTGGTGCCGAACACCAGGAGCTTGTCGGTGCTCATGGCGTGCAGGGCGAAGCGGCCGGCATCGCCTTCCTTGAACTTCAGCTCGGCATCGGGCGCCAGATGCCCCTTGGCGGCGCGGATCCAGCCCTTCTCCGAGCAGATGACGGTGACCGGCTCGCGCTCGATGAAGGCGTCGATCGGCACCACCACCGCGCTGGGCGCCTCCGCCAGCTCGGTGCGGCGCTTGCCCAGCGCCGTCTTGGGGCCGAACTTCTCCTTCAGCCCCTTGACCTCGGCGGCGATCGACTGCCAGCGCCTGGCCTCGTCGCGCAGCAGCGAGCGCAGGCTCTTGCCCTCGTCGGAGAGCTTCTTGTGCTCGCCCTTGATCTCGAACTCTTCCAGCCTGCGCAGGGCGCGCAGGCGCATGTTCAGGATCGCCTCGGCCTGCACCTCGGTGAGCTTGAAGCGCTTGACGATGACCGGCTTGGGCTCGTCCTCGCGGCGGATGATCCTGATCAGCTCGTCGATGTTGAGATAGGCGATCAGGTAGCCGTCCAGCACCTCCAGCCGGCGCTCGATCTCGGCCAGCCGGTGCCTGGAGGAGCGCACCAGCACCTCGTGCCGGTGGTCGAGCCAGGCCTGCAGCGCCTCGCGCAGGCTCATCACCCGCGGCACGTTCTTCGCATCCAGCACGTTGAGGTTCAGCGGCACGCGGACTTCGAGGTCGGTCAGCCGGAAAAGCTGCTCCATCAGCACCTCGGCCGGCACGTTGCGGCTCTTGGGCACCAGCACCAGGCGCACGTCGTCGGTCGATTCGTCGCGCACGTCGTCGAGGATCGGCAGCTTCTTGGCGGTGATCAGCTCGGCGATCTTCTCGATCAGCTTCGCCTTCTGCACCTGGTAGGGAATCTCGCTGACGACGATCTCGTACTGGCCTTGCGACAGCTTCTCCGTCTTCCAGCGCGCCCGCAGGCGAAAGGAGCCGCGGCCGGTGCGGTAGGCCTCGACGATGCCCTCGCGCGATTCGGCCAGCACGCCGCCGGTGGGGAAATCCGGCCCCGGCACCAGCTCGACCAGCTTGTCGGCCGTCGCCTTGGGGAACTTGATCAGGTGCAGCAGCGCATCGCACAGCTCGCCGACATTGTGCGGCGGGATCGAGGTCGCCATGCCGACGGCGATGCCCGAGGCGCCGTTGGCCAAGAGGTTGGGAAACGCCGCCGGCAGCACCACCGGCTCGCTCTCCTCGCCGTCATAGGTCGGGCGCAGGTCGACCGCGTCCTCGGCGATGCCCTGCAGCAGAAGCTGCGCCACGGCGGTGAGGCGCGATTCGGTGTAGCGCATGGCGGCGGCGTTATCGCCGTCGATGTTGCCGAAATTGCCCTGGCCGTCGATCAGCGGGTAGCGCACGGCGAAGTCCTGCGCCAGGCGCACCAGCGCGTCGTACACCGCCTGGTCGCCATGCGGATGGTACTTGCCGATGACGTCGCCGACCACGCGGGCGCATTTCTTGAAGCCGCTGCCCGGATCGAGCCGCAACTGCATCATGGCGTAGAGCAGCCGGCGATGCACCGGCTTCAGCCCGTCGCGCACGTCGGGCAGCGAGCGGGCCATGATGGTGCTGAGCGCGTAGGAGAGGTAGCGCTCCGACAGCGCCTCGGCCAAAGGGACGCCGCTGATGTCTCCGCCGGCGGCTTGCGCGGATTTCGCCATGTTTACCGAAAGGAGTTATGCCGTTGGACTACCAGATATAGCAGACGAACCCGCCAGCCGGTCAACGAATCGCGTGCGCGAGGCGGGAAGCTGCTTGCCGTGCGGCCAGAACACGTGCCGCTCCAGGAAATGGGCGGTCAGCGCCAGCCCGTCGAGCCAGTCCGCCACCGGCACGTTCTCCAGCGAGGCGCCGTTGCACAGAAAGGGCGGCAGGCGCAGCAGCTTCTCCCTGTAGGGTGCGGCGGCGGCCGCGGTGACGGCCCGCCCGGTGCGCGGCGAGACGAAAGCCAGCCCCTCGGTCTCGCCGGTCATGGCGCAGCTTTCCAGATCGAGACCGAAGCCCAGTTCGCGCAGCAAGCCCAGCTCCAGCTTGACGTAGATCGCCGGCCACCACGGCGAATCCATCGCCAGCAGCAAAGCCTGGAAGCCGACGAACACCGCCGCATGCGGCTCGCGCTCGGGCAGCGCGCCCTCGGCGACGGCGCAGGCGGCCAGCAGGCCCTCCAGCTTCAGCGCATCATCCAGCAAAAGCGCGGCGTGCGGCGTGACCATTTCGGCCGTGTAGCTGCCCAGATGCTCGGCCAGCCGGCCGCGCCAGGTGGCGCGGATGTGGTTGCCGGGCTGGTAGAGGCCGCGCGACCTGGAGCCGGCGCCGCCATGGACCAGGCCGGCGTGCCGGCCATGCGTCGGCGTCAGCAGGGTGACGATCGTGCCGCTTTCGCCGTGCTTGCGGCTGTCGAGCACGATGGCCTCGTCGGTCCATTCCATGGGCCGAGCGGCGCTCTTATCTCCGTCATCCTGAGCGCAGCGAAGGATCGCGTCTCAATCGCATGGCGCGTGCCCGTGGAGACAAGATGCTTCGCTGCGCTCAGCATGACGGAAAAGGTCAGGCATTGTAGTCCAGCCCCCATTCGCTGAAGCGCTCGGGGTCCTCGATCCAGTTCTCGCGCACCTTGACGAACAGGAAGAGATGCACGCGCCGGCCCAGGATCTCCTCCAGCTCGCGCCGCGCCGCCTGGCCCAGCGCCTTGATGCGCGTGCCGCCCTTGCCCAGCACGATCGCCTTCTGGCCCTCGCGCTGCACGTAGATCGCCTGGTCGATGCGCACCGAGCCGTCCTCGCGCTCGACCCAGTTCTCGGTCTCGACCGCGGTCGAATAGGGCACTTCCTCGTGCAGTTGCAAATAGACCTGCTCGCGCGTGATCTCCGCCGCCAGCAGGCGCTGCGGCAGGTCGGTGAGCTGGTCGGGCGGAAAGAGATGCGGCCCCGGCGGCAGTTTCGCGGCCAGCGCCGCGCGCAGATCGGCGACGCCGCTGCCGGTCAGGGCCGAGACCATGAAGGTCTCGGGGAAATCGCCGTGCTCGTTGAAGCGCTGCGCGATCGGCAGCAGCGTCTCGCGCGAAACGGCGTCGACCTTGTTCAGCACCAGGATCGCCCGGCGGCCTTCGGCCTTCAGCCGTTCGACGATGGCCCAGGTCTCGCCGTCCTGCGGCCGCTGCGCGTCGACCACCAGCAGCACCGCGTCGGCGTCCTTGGCGCCCTGCCAGGCGGACGCCACCATGGCGCGGTCCAGCCGCCGGCGCGGCTGGAAGATGCCGGGCACGTCGACCAGCACGATCTGCGCCTCGCCCTCCATGACGATGCCGGCGATGCGGCTGCGCGTGGTCTGCGGTTTGGGCGAGACGATCGCCACCTTGGCGCCGACCAGCGCGTTCAGCAGCGTCGACTTGCCGACATTGGGCGCGCCCAGCAGCGCCACGAAGCCGCAGCGCGTCGCGGTCTGCTCCGCCGCGCTCACCGCTCCAGCTCCGCCAGCAGCCGGGTGGCCGCGTCGCGCTCCGCCTCGCGCTTGGTGCGGCCGATGCCGCGGGCCGGCGCACGGTCCTGCACCGCCACCTCGACGGCGAATTTCGGCGCATGTGCGGGGCCTTCGCGGCCGACCTCGCGATACTCCGGCAGCTTCAGGCCGCGGCCCTGGGCCCATTCCTGCAGCGCCGTCTTGGCGTCGGCCGGCGGCTTGACCGCCGCCTCCAGCCGCGCCTGCCAGTGCCTGCGCACGAACTTGGCCGCCGCCGCCAGCCCGCCGTCGCGATAGATCGCGCCCAGCACCGCCTCGCAGGCGTCGGCCAGGATGGTCGGCTTGGCCGCGCCGCCGCTGGCGCGCTCGTTGTCAGCCAGCAGCAGATGCTCGCCCAGCCCGACGTCGCGCGCCACCTCGGCCAGCACGCTGGCGCGCACCAGGGCGGCGTGGCGCTTGGCCAGCTCGCCCTCGCTGTCGGCGGGAAACTGCTGCAGCAGCATTTCGGCGACGACCAGCGCCAGCACCCGGTCGCCGAGGAATTCCAGCCTCTCGTTGCCGTGCGCGAACTTGGCGCGGCGCTTGCGGTCGACGGCGCTGCGATGGGTCAGCGCCTCGTCGAGCAGGGCGGCATCGGCGAACCGATGGCCGATGGCCTTGCAGAGCGTTTCGGGCGAGGTAATCGGGCGCGGCACGGGGTTCAGTCGATCGACATGAAGATCCGGCCCCAGCGGATGGAGGCGGGCCACTTCCAGGCCTGCCACCACGAGGCGGTGCCGTCATGCGAGAAGAACACGAATTCGGCGCGGCCGATCAGGTTCTCGGCCGGGACCGGCCCGACATCGGGGAAGCGGCTGTCCTGCGAGTTGTCGCGGTTGTCGCCCATGGCGAAGAAATGGTCCGGCGGCACGACGTAGACGCGGGTGTTGTCGCCGGCCTCGTTGTCGCTGCGCTCCAGCACCGAGTGGCGCCGCCCGCCCGGCAGGGTCTCGACGTACTGGTCGTAGCGCTGCATGCCCTCGATCCAGGCGGTGCCCTGCAGGCGCCGCACCGCCTCGCCGTTGATCTGCAGCACGCCGCCGGTCACCTGGATGCGGTCGCCGGGCAGGCCGATGATGCGCTTGATGTAGTCGGTCTTGTTGTCCGACGGCAGGCGGAAGACAACGACGTCGCCGCGCTTGGGCGGGTTGTAGAGGATGCGGCCTTCCCACAAGGGCGGCGAGAACGGCATCGAGAAGCGGCTGTAGCCGTAGGAATACTTGGTGACGAAGAGATAGTCGCCTTCCAGCAGGGTCGGCTTCATCGAACCGGAGGGAATGCTGAACGGCTCGATCAGCACGGTGCGGAACACCATGGCGATCAGCACCGCGTAGACGAGGGTCTTGATCGTGTCCCAGGTCGATGCCCAGAACCCCTCTTCCTTCTGCCTGCCGCCGATCGCCATCGAGGTACTCGCTCTTTCTGCTCATCGCCGGCCGCCACCGCCCACCGGCCGGAACGGGCGGGATATAGCAGCAAAAAACCGGCCTGTCTTGGGGTCCGATCATCGCTCCCCCTCCCGTCATCCCGGACGAGCGAAGCGAGATCCGGGACCTATGACACCCGGCATTATGGGTCCCGGCTCTGCGCCCTTCGGGCTTCGGCCGGGATGACACCACCTTGATCGGCGGCGGGCTACACCGCCTCGATCACCACGAAGGCCTGCGCCAGGGGGAAGTCGTCGGTGATGGTGAGGTGGATGCGCGGGGTGAGGCCGGGCGGGGTGATCGCCTGCAGCCGCGCCAGCGCCCCGCCGGCGAGCTGCAGGGTGGGCTGGCCGCCAGGCAGGTTGACGACGCCCATGTCGCGCCAGAACACGCCGCGGCGCAAGCCGGTACCCAGCGCCTTGGCGCACGCCTCCTTGGCGGCGAAGCGCTTGGCGTAGGAGGCGGCGCGGGCGGCGCGGCGGTCCGATTTGCGCCGCTCGATGTCGGTGAAGACGCGGTCGAGGAAACGGGTGCCGAAGCGCTCCAGCGTCTTCTCGACGCGGCGGATGTCGATCAGGTCGGAGCCCAGTCCGATGATCACCGCGCCCCTGCCTTGCTGCCGACCAGGCCGCGCGCCTCGTCCATCGCCTGGCGCATGCGGCGGATGGCGGCATCCAGCCCGACGAAGATCGCCTCGCCGACCAGGAAATGGCCGATGTTCAGTTCCATGATCGAGGGGATGGCGGCGATCGGCGCCACCGTGTCGTAGCTCAGCCCGTGCCCGGCATGGCATTCCAGGCCGATCGCCTCGGCATGCGCCGCCGCCGCGACGATGCGCTGCAGATGCGCCGCCCGCTCCTCGCCCTGCGCCTCGCAATAGGCGCCGGTATGGATCTCGACCACCGGCGCGCCCAGCGCCCGGGCGGCGTCGAGCTGGCGCGGATCGGCCTCGATGAACAGCGAGACGCGGATGCCCGCATCGGAGAGCCGGGCGATCAGCGGCTTCAGGTGGTTGTGGCCGCCGGCCGCGTCCAGCCCGCCCTCGGTGGTGCGCTCCTCGCGCTTCTCGGGCACGATGCAGGCGGCATGCGGCTTGGCGCGCAAGGCGATGGCCAGCATCTCCTCCGTCGCCGCCATCTCGAAATTCAGCGGCAGGTCGATCTCGCGGCTCAGCCGCTCGATATCGAAATCGGAGATGTGGCGGCGATCCTCGCGCAGATGGGCGGTGATGCCGTCGGCGCCGGCGGCGGCGGCCAGCCTTGCGGCGCGCACCGGATCGGGATGCAGCCCGCCGCGCGCGTTGCGGATGGTGGCGACGTGGTCGATGTTGACGCCCAGCCGCAGCTTGCCGCCCATGGCCTTCTCCCTAGCTCCGCGTGCGCTCGACGGCGTTGATCGACTTGTCGGCCTTGAGCGCGGCGATGATATGGCTCAGATGCTTGACGTCCGAGACCTCGATGTCGATCAGCATGTCGAAGAAGTCCTCGCCCCGGTTCACGATTTTCAGATTGCTGATATTCCCGCGATCCTTGGCGATGACGTTGGCCACGCTTGACAGGCTGCCCGGCTCGTTGAGCAGGGTCACGCGCAGCCGGCCGATATGGCGCCCGGAGGCCTCGCTGGCGGCGTCCCAGCTCACGTCCAGCCAGCGCTCGGGCGCCTCGGCGAAGCTTTCCAGCGTGTCGCAGTCGATGGTGTGGATGGTCACGCCCTTGCCGGTGGTGACGATGCCGACGATGCGGTCGCCGGGCAGCGGATGGCAGCAGCGCGCGTAGTGCACGGCCATGCCGGGGATGAGGCCGCGGATTTCGACGCCGGCCGGCGCGTGGCCGTTGCCCTTGGGCCGGCTCTTGAACAGCCCGGCCAGGGGCCCGCGCTTCTTCTCTTCCTTCTGGCCGGGATAGACCGCGCCCAGCACGTCGCGGTCGGAGATCAGCCCGGCGCCGACCGCGGCCGCCAGGTCGTCAGCGGTGTGCTGCTTGAACACCGGGGCCGCCCCCTCCAGCCCCTTGTCGGTCAGCTCGTAGCCCGCTTCCTTGAAGGTGCGCTGCAGCATGGAGCGGCCGAGCTGCACGTATTGCTCGCGCTGGCGGATGCGCACGAAGCGGCGGATCGCCGCCCGCGCCTTGCCGGTGACGACGAAGCGTTCCCAGGCCGGCGACGGGGCATGCGCCTTCGACGTGATGATCTCGACCTGGTCGCCGTTCTGCAATTCGGTGCGCAGCGGCACCATGCGGCCGTTGACCTTGGCGCCGATGCAGGTGTCGCCGACCTGGCTGTGCACGGCATAGGCGAAATCGACCGGCGTCGCCCGCCGCGGCAGGTTGATCAGATCGCCCTTGGGGCTGAAGCAGAACACCTGGTCCTGGAACATCTCGAGCTTGGTGTGCTCGAGGAATTCCTCCGGCGAGGAGGCGTTCTCCAGGATCGCCAGCAATTCGCGCAGCCAGCGATACTGCTTGCCGTCGGTCGGCACGCCCTGCTTGTAGGACCAGTGCGCCGCCACGCCGCGCTCGGCGAAATCGTGCATCTCGCGGGTGCGGATCTGGATCTCCAGCCGCTGCTGGCCGTGGCCGAACACCGCGGTGTGCAGCGACTTGTAGCCGTTGGGCTTGGGGTTGGAGATGTAGTCCTTGAAGCGGCCGGGCACGACGCGATAGCCGCCATGGATCACGCCCAGCGCCTGGTAGCACTCGGGCACGGTGTCGACGATGACGCGGAAGGCCATGATGTCGGAGAGCTGCTCCAGCGCGACGTGCTTGGTCTCCATCTTGCGCCAGATGGAGTAAGGCGTCTTCTCGCGCCCCGACACCTCGGCCTTGACCCACTGGTCGGCCAGGGTCGTGCGCAGGCGCTCGACGATGGCGGGGATGGCCGCGCCGCTTTCCTGGCGCAGGAACTCCAGGCGCTTCTTCAGCGAATCGTGCGCCTCGGGATGGAGTTCGGCGAAGGCCAGGTCTTCCATCTCGTCCTTGATGTCCTGCATGCCGATGCGGGCGGCGAGCGGGGCGTAGATCTCCATCGTCTCGCGCGCGATGCGCCGGCGCTTGTCGGGATCCTTGATGAAGCGCAGCGTGCGCATGTTGTGCAGCCGGTCGGCCAGCTTGACCAGCAGCACGCGGATGTCCTCCGACATCGCCAGCAGCAGCTTGCGGAAATTCTCCGCCTGCTTGGTGCGGTCGGACTGCAGCTCCAGCCGCGACAGCTTGGTGACGCCGTCGACCAGGCGGGCGATCTCGTTGCCGAACAGCCGGCTGATGTCGTCCAGCGTCGCGACCGTGTCCTCGACCGTGTCGTGCAGCAGCGCCGTCACGATCGAGGCGCTGTCCAGCTTCATCTCGGTCAGGATGCCGGCGACCTCGACGGGATGCGAGAAATAGGGATCGCCCGAGGCGCGCTTCTGCCCGCCATGCGCCTTCATGGTGTAGACATAGGCGCGGTTGAGCGTGTCCTCGTCCACCCCGGGATCGTAGGACTTCACGCGCTCGACCAGTTCGAACTGGCGAATCATCTTCCCGCGCTACGCTCCTTGCTCGCTGCCGTCAGAACTCGCGGCGTCGGGCGGCGTGGCCGGGAAAGTGGGAAGGCACCTTGCCGGCAGCCGCGCCTTGCGGCCGCCGAAACGTCTCTCGCTCAGACCTGATCGCCGCCGGCGGCGTTCTCGTCGTCGATCTCGAGCGTCTCCTTCTCGGGCTCCGGCGGCTGCGCCGCCAGGGTGGCCGCGAGCTGCTGCTCGAGCTCCAGCAATTCCTGGCCTTCGTCCGGCTCGTCGACCTCGGCATGCTTCTGCATGCCCTTGATCAGCGATTCGTTCAGGCCTTCGATCGATACCGAGCGCTCGGCGATCTCGCGCAGCGCCACGACCGGATTCTTGTCGCGGTCGCGGTCGAGCGTGAGCTGGGCGCCGGCGGAGATGTCGCGCGCACGCTGCGCGGCGGTCATCACCAGGTCGAACCGGTTGGGGATCTGCTGGACGCAGTCTTCGACGGTCACGCGAGCCATTTCTTCACCTTGGTCAGATACTTAAGCAATTCCGCTGAACGCCCAGAATATAGGCGCGGCGCAGCAAAACGCAACGATATTGCTCTGCCATGGGGTCGCAGCCGCCCTGCCTCACGCACCGAGCAGCCGCACCATGGGCCCGTCCGGCAGTTCGGCCGCCATCCGCGCCAGCGAGCGGCCGGTGCGCGGATGCACCCAGTCGGGTGCAATGGCCGCCAAGGGGCGCAGCACGAAGGCCCGCTCCGCCAACCGCGGATGCGGCAGTACCAATGCCCGGCCGCTGAGATCGACACCTCCCGATCCGTCGTCAGGCGGTCGATCCAGCACCAGCCCCGTGCCCAAGAGCAGGTCCAGATCCAGGGGCCGGGCGGCATTCGGCACAGACCGTGCCCGGCCAAAATCGATCTCTATTTCGTGAAGTATTTTCAATAAATTATGGGGTGATTCTAAAGTTCCAACCAAAGCCGCCGCATTGACGAACCAGGCCTGCTCGCTCCTGGGCACGGGCTCGCTCTCAAACCAGGGCGAGCGCGCCAGGACCCTGACGTTCCTGGCTTCCAGGGCCGCCAGCGCCGCCACAAGCGTCGCCAGCGGCGGGCCGTGGGGGGACGGCAGGTTGGCCCCCAGGCCGATCAGATATTGGCGGTTTTCCGCAGAATTCTGCTGGCCTGCGCCGATTTGCATGGCGTCCCTGCGGTTGCGGACTGGACTTGCCGCAACATCTCGTGGTTTTGTGGGTCAATCGCTTGTCGCGGCCCGCTTATTTAGCGCCGCCGCCCGGAAAAGGAAACGACATGAAGGACCTGTTTTACGCCGGTGAAAGGATTGGCCTTTTCATCGACGGGGCCAATCTCTACTCGGCCGCGCGCTCGCTCGGCTTCGACATCGACTATCGCCGCCTGCTGGGCCAGTTCCGCGGTACCGGGCGGCTGATCCGCGCCTATTACTACACGGCGCTGATCGAGGACCAGGAGTACTCGCCCATCCGCCCGCTGGTCGACTGGCTGGACTACAACGGCTTCTCGGTCGTCACCAAGCCGATCAAGGAATTCACCGACGCCACCGGCCGGCGCAAGGTGAAGGGCAACATGGACATCGAGCTGGCGATCGACATGCTCGAGATGACGCCGGTGCTGGATCACGTGGTGCTGTTCTCCGGCGACGGCGACTTCCGCCGCCTGGTCGAAGCCGTGCAGCGGCGCGGCCTGCGCGCCACCGTCATCAGCACCATCAAGTCCTCGCCGCCGATGGTGGCCGACGAGCTGCGCCGGCAGGCGGACAATTTCGTCGAGCTGGCCGATCTGGCGCCGATGATCGCCCGCCAGGGCGAGCGTCCGGCCCGGCCGCTGACCAACCGCCAGCCCGAGCTGGACGACGACGCGGAGGACGACGGCGTGGTGCGCCGGGCCTGACCGTCCATGGCGACCGGGCTGGCGGCACGGAGCCAGCAGCCGCCGCTGCCCGCTCGCGACTGCCCGCTCTGTCCGCGGCTGGTGGCGTTCCGGCTCGAGAACCGCGCCAAGTTCCCCGACTGGCACAACGCGCCGGTGCCGCCTTTCGGCGGCCTCGACGCCAGGCTGCTGATTGTCGGCCTGGCGCCCGGCCTGCGCGGCGCCAACCGCACGGCGCGTCCCTTCACCGGCGACTATGCCGGCGTGCTGCTCTATAGCACGCTGCTGAAATTCGGCCTGGCGCGCGGCGCCTACACGCAATCGCCCGATGACGGGCTGCAACTGCTCGGCGCGCGCATCACCAACGCGGTGCGCTGCGTGCCGCCGCAGAACAAGCCCGAACCGGCGGAATTCGCCAATTGCCGCCCGTTCCTGGTCGGCGAGATCGCGGCGATGCGGAACCTGAAGGCGATCCTGGCCCTGGGCAAGGGCGCGCACGACCAGATCCTGCGGGCGCTGAACGCCAGGCCGGCCAAGGACTACAAGTTCGTCCATGGCGCGCAGCACGCGCTGCCCAACGGGCTACTGCTGGCCGATTCCTACCATTGCTCGCGCTACAACACGAATACTGGCGTGCTGACCACGGCCATGTTCGAAGCCGTGTTCGAGAAGCTGCTAACGGTGCTGGGCTGACATGGCCTCGCCGTTCGACAGCGCCGCCCTGGTCGAGCTGGCGCTGGTCCATTACCGCCAGCCGCACCGCTTCTATCACGACGCCGCGCATGTGCAGGAGATGATGGCGCTGGCGCGCGCGCTCGAACTCGACCTGTCGCCGGCCGAGGAACTGGCGGTGCTGTGGCACGATGCCGTCTACGTTCCCGGCGCCGACAAGGGCCTGAACGAGAAACTGTCGGCCAGGCTGATGCTGGCCACCGCCGCCAACGGCCCGGATTTCTTCGCCGCCACCGACCAATCGGTTCTCGCGGCCGCCGAACGCATCATCCTGGAAACCACCCATGCCGGCGAACCGGGCGAAGAAGCCGCGCGCGTGATCGACCTCGACCTCTACCGCCTGGGCGCACCCTGGCCCGAATTCGACCGCCATGCCCATGCCATCGAACGCGAGTTCCGCGTCCTGCACGAAACGCCGGAGAAATTCTGGACCGCGCGCGGCAATTTCTACCGCGCCATGCTGCAGCGGCCGCATATCTTCGCGACCCCCCTGTTCCGCGAACGCTACGAGGCGCAGGCGCGCGACAATCTGAAGCGCGGCGCAGAAGGCGGACACGGGATCTAGGACAGCTTCCCGATCAGCGCCTGGGCGGCGGCCGGGTTGCGCAGCTTGGCGCCGGAGATGAAATAGGCGAACACGTCGCCGCGTCCGGCCCATTTCTTCAACTGCTTAGCAAAGCCGTCGAGCTCCTTGTCGCTGACGCCGGCCTTCAGCTTCTCCTGCGTCGCCATCAGCCGCGCATAGGTGAAGCCGGCGGTGGGCTGGTCGATCTCGGGAAACTCCTCGTCCCTGGCGTAGACGATCGCCACGCCGTGCTTCCTGGCGAGATCGTAGAACGATCTGGTGGCGAAGGTCGGGCTGCGTACTTCGACGACATGGCGCAACGCCAGCCCGTCCTGCTGCTTCGGCAGCAGCTCGAGGAAGGCGGCGAAATCCTCGGCGTCGAATTTCTTGGTGGCCATGAACTGCCAGTTGATCGGCCCCAGCTTGGGGCCGAGCTCGGTCAGCCCCTGCTGCATGAACTTCCCGATCGACGGGCCGGCTTCGGCCAGCACGCGGCGGTTGGTGCAGAAGCGCGAGGCCTTGACCGAAAAGACGAAACCGTCCGGCGTCTCCTCGCGCCACTTGCGCCAGCTCGCCGGCTTGAAGGTCGAATAGTAGGTGCCGTTGATCTCGATCGAGGTCAGCGCGCGCGAGGCGTATTCCAGTTCGCGCTTGTGCGGCAGGCCGTCGGGATAGAAGGCGCCGCGCCACGGCTCGAAGGTCCAGCCGCCGACACCGACATAGATCCTGCCCGCCATGTCAGCCTCCGTTGCCCTATCGGCGCTTCACCAGATCGAGAACCGCCGCCGCCCACTCCCGCGGCGCTTCCTGCGGCAGGTTGTGGCCGGCGACGGGAATGGTGCGCCGCTCGTACGGGCCGGAGAACATCCCGGCATGTCCCGCCGAGCTCTGTGGCGGCGCCACCCCGTCGCCCTCACCGTGCAGGCAGATCGTCGGCAAGGCGATCTTCGGCTGTTTGGCGAGCTGCGCCTCGATGCCGAGCAGCGCCGGATCGCCTTCGGCATAACCGTAGCGATGGCGGTAGGACTGGATCACCACCGGCACGAAATCGGGATTGTCGAAGGACGCTGCCGACCTCGCATAGGTCGCTTCGTCGAACTGCCAGTTCGGCGACCACAAGCGCCACAGCAGCTTGCAAAGCTCGTAACGGTTGGCTTCCAGCCCGGCGCGGCCGCGCTCGGTGTGGAAGTAGTACTGGTACCAGTAGCGATGCTCCTGGTCGGCCGCGGCCGGCCTGGCCGCAGCGGCGATGTCCTGGATGTTGTAGCCGCCACCCGTCACCAGCCCGAGGACGCGCTGCGGCCACAAGGCCGAAACGATGCAGGCCGCCCGGCCGCCCCAGTCGTAGCCGGCCAGTACCGCCGTCTCGATGCCCAGCGCATCCATGAAGTCGAGCAGGTCCTTGCCCAGGGCCGCCTGCTCGCCCGAGCGCGGCGTCGCGGCCGACAGGAATCGCGTCGGCCCGTAGCCGCGCAGATAGGGCACGTAGACCCGGCACCCCGCCGCGACCAGGGGCGCGATGGTGTCGTCGTAGCAGCGCGGATCGTAAGGAAAGCCGTGCAGCTGGACGACCGGCGCGCCGCGCTCCGGCCCGTGAACCTCGCAGGCGATGTCGAGGACCGGCGTGCGGACCAGCGTCAACCCAGCGCCTCGAGCTTCAGCGGCAGGGTGGCGCCCATCCAGATCGCCCGGTCGCGATGGTCGACCAGCGCATCGCCGGTGTTGGGATGGGTGAAGACGACCAGGTCGCCGCGATTGAGCGCCAGCCACGCCATGATCTCGGCGAAATGCCCGGGCGTGTAGGCGAGCTGGTAGGAAAAGCGCGGATGTGGGCCGACCGCGCGCTCGTGGAAGCGGCCCATCTCCATGCGGCCGGCGAAATGCTCGACCAGCTTCTCGCGCAGCAGCCAGGCCGCATCGCGCGAGGCGGCGTCGAAATAGACGTGGCTGTGCCAGGACTCGATCAGCGCGGTGGAATGGTGGCTCACGTCAGCGCCTCTTCCACCGCCCGCACCAGCTCGGGCGATTGCGGCGCCACCTTGCTGGGAAAGGCGCCCAACAGCTCGCCGTCCTTCGAGATCAGGTATTTGTGGAAGTTCCAGCGCGGCGCCTGGCCCTCGCCCAGTTCCTGCGCGATCCATTTGTAGAGCGGATGCGCCTGGCCGCCGATGACGTGCTCCTTGGCGGTCATGGGAAAAGTCACGCCGAAGCCGGTTTCGCAGAAGGTCTTGATCTCCTTCTCGCTGCCCGGCTCCTGGGCGCCGAAATCGTTGCACGGCACGCCCAGCACCACCAGGCCCTTGGCGGCGTAGTTCTCGTGCAGCTTCTGCAGGCCCGAATATTGCGGGGTGAAGCCGCAGGCCGAGGCGACGTTGACCAGCAGCACCGCCTTGCCGGCATAGTCCTTCATCGCCAGCCTGCCGCCGTCGATGCCGCGGAACTCGAAATCCTGTGCGCCCATCTCACCCTCCATCGCTGTCGTAGCGCTGCTCCAGCCAGGGATCGCCGACATTGTGGTAGCCGCGCACTTCCCAGAAGCCGGGCTTGTCAATGGCGACGAACTCGATGCGCCGCACCCACTTGGCGCTCTTCCAGAAATAGAAGCGCGGGATCACCACGCGCAGCGGCCCGCCATGCTCGCGGCCGATCTCCTGCCCCATCCAATGGTCGGCCAGCAGCACGTCGGCTTGCGCGAAATGCTCCAGCGCCACGTTGGTGGTGTAGCCGTCGTAGGAGTGGAACACGACGTGCCTGGCCTCCGGCAGCGGCTTGACGCGCTCGAGAATCTCAAGTGCGGCCACGCCTTCCCAGTCGTTGTCGTAGCGCGACCAGGCGGTGACGCAGTGGATATCGGACCGGACATGGACGCGCGGCAGGTCGGTGAACTCGCCCCAGTTCAGCGACAGCCTATGCTCGACCAGCCCGTCGACGTCCAGCCGCCAGGCCGCCTTCGGCACGTCCGGCTGCACGCCCAGATCCAGCACCGGCCAGGACTCGGTCAGCCGCTGGCCCGGCGGCAGGCGCTGCGAGGCGGGCGCGCTGTGGCCGGTCAGCAGCCGGCCGTCCCTGGCCCATTGCTGCTTGCTGGCGATCAGCTTGTCCTTGATCCTGCCCAGCAGGGTCGGTTCGCCGCTCATGCCGGGATTTTGGCAGGTTCCTGTCCCACCCGTCACCCCCGCGAAAGCGGGGGTCTTTTGCAGAAATGAAATGGAACACTGCAGGCGATTGTCTATGCCACAAACAGACCCCCGCTTTCGCGGGGGTGACGAACCAGCGGGGGTGACGAAATCGCCTATTCCCGCCCCTTGTTGCGCATCAGCCGCTGCTTCTGGCGGTTCCAGTCGCGGGTCTTTTCGGTCTCGCGCTTGTCGTATTTCTTCTTGCCGGTGGCCAGGCCCAGCTCGACCTTGGCGATGCCGCGCTTGTTGAAATAGATCTGCAGCGGCACGATGGTGACGCCCTCGCGCTGGATGGCGCCGATCAGCCGGTTCATCTGCCGCTTGTGCACCAGCAGCTTGCGCGGCCGGCGCGGCTCGTGGTTGAAGCGGTTGCCCTGGCCGTATTCGGGGATGTTCAGGTTGAACAGCCACAGCTCGCCCTTGCTCTCGCCGGCATGGGCGTCGGTGATGTTGCTCTTGCCCGAACGCAGCGACTTCACCTCGGTGCCGGTCAGCATGATGCCGGCCTCGAGCGTGTCCTCGATGAAGTAGTTGAAGCGAGCCTTGCGGTTCTGGGCGACCGGAAGGATCTCGGCCGCCTCAGGACGTGCCATGATCTATCTCAGTTCAGCAGGCCCGCGCCGGTCATGGCGCTGCGCACCGCCGCCTTGGCGTTGTCGGTGAGCTCGGTGATCGGCGGGCGCACCCTGGCGTCGCACTTGCCCAGCAGCGAGGCGCCGTATTTGGCGCCGCCGGGGCTGGGCTCGAGGAACAGCGCCTCGTGCAGCGGCGCGACGCGGTCGTGGATCTCGCGCGCCTTGTCGAACTTGCCGGCGAGGCAGGCGGTCTGGAACTCAGACATCAGCCGCGGCGCGACATTGGCCGTCACCGAGATGCAGCCGACGCCGCCATGCGCCATCTGCGCCAGCGCCAGCGCGTCGTCGCCCGAGAGCTGCACGAAGTCCTTGCCGATGACGCGGCGATGCTTGGTGAAGCGGGTGACGTCGCCGGTCGCTTCCTTGACGCCGACCACGTTGGCGAGCTTGGCGATGCGCGCCATGGTGTCGACCGAGATGTCGACCACCGAGCGGCCGGGAATGTTGTAGACGACGATCGGCAGCTCGACGGCGTCGTTGATCGCCTTGTAGTGCTGGTACAGGCCCTCCTGGCTGGGCCGGTTGTAGTACGGCGTCACGATCAGGGCGGCATCGGCGCCGGCCTTCTTGGCGTGCTTGGTCAGGCTGATGGCCTCGGCGGTCGAGTTCGATCCGGTGCCGGCGATCACCGGCACGCGGCCCTTCGCCACCTCGATGCACATCTCGACCACGCGGTGGTGCTCGTCATGGGTCAGGGTCGGCGATTCGCCGGTGGTGCCGCAGGGCACCAGCCCGTGCGTGCCTTCCGTGATCTGCCAGTCGCAGAAGGATTTGAACGCAGCCTCGTCCACGCCGCCATTCTTGAACGGGGTGATGAGCGCCACGATCGATCCCTTGAACATCTGCGTTTCTCCTGCACCGGACGGGCTGCCCCGTCCCGATGCGGCGGACCATAAAGGCTCCGCCGCCGGACGGCAAGTTGCCGGCACCATCCACAGGGGTAAATGGACGGGCGGGGCGAAAGCGATTATCTTGCTCTTCGGCAAAGCGTTAACGGGATTACCTGCGATGGCGTATCAGGCGCATACCCGCACCATCGGCTACCGTCTCGGCATCGCAGCGTTGAGTGCCGTGCTGGGTGCGGCCGTTCCCGCCTCGGCGCAGACCCCGCAGCCCACGCCCAAACCCGCCACAGCCAAGCCAGCCTCGCCGGCCGCCGCCGCGCCAACCGCCACCAAGCCGGCGGCAAAACCGGTGGCCAAGCCCGCAGCCAAACCCGCGCCCAAGCCGGCCCCGCCGCCGGTCACCGCCGCCCAGGGCAGCGACCTGCAGATCGCCCTGCAGCAGGCCGATCGCGGCCAGTGGACCGAGGCGCGCCTGGCCGCCCAGCGCACCGGCCAGCCGGTCGCCGTCAAATACGTCGACTGGCTGATGTATCGCGACGGCGGCATGCCCTTCACCTTCGCCGAGGTGGCGGATTTCGTCGCCGCCGCCGCCGGCTGGCCCGACATGGCCCGCGTGCGGCGCTCGGCCGAGGAGCGCCTGGGCATCGACGTACCGCTCGACCGGGCCGCCGCCTTCTTCGCCGGCGCCGATGCGGTCAGCGGCCCCGGCGCGGTGCGCCATGTCGAGGTCCTCTCCGCCACCGCCGGACCGGAGGCGGCGCGCAACAAGGCCCGGCAATACTGGCTGGAGCTGGAATTCGACGATCCGGCGCAGCAGGCGTTCCTGGCGGCGGTCGGCGGCATGCTTAGCCGCGCCGACCACGTGGCGCGGCTGGACCGGCTGCTGTGGGCGGGACGGACCAACGAGGCGCGGCGCATGCTGCCGCTGATGGACGGCGACCGGCTGCTCTGGGCCGAGGCGCGGCTGGCGCTGGCCGGCCGGGCGGGCGACGCCGAATCGCGGCTGGCCGCCGTTCCGGCCGCGCTGCGCGGCGACGGCGGATTGCTGTTCGACCAGGCCCGGTATCTG
This sequence comes from Reyranellaceae bacterium, assembly GCA_050181585.1. GTDB lineage: Bacteria > Pseudomonadota > Alphaproteobacteria > Reyranellales > JAQSWP01 > JAQSWP01. Next base: position 28,828 of record JBFXDA010000010.1, on the reverse strand, counting down.
CGCCGCTCCGGCCGCGACGGCGAGGCCCAGACCGTGCTGCTGGGTTCGCGCAGCGAGGCGGCCAATCTCGACCAGTGGTGGATCGAGCGCGGCTACCATGCCCGCGAACTGGTGCAGCAGGGCGCCTATCAGGACGCCTACCGCATCGCCCGCGCCCATGACGGCGCGCGCGGCGCGGGTTTCGCCGAGCTGGAGTTCCTGTCCGGCTGGATCGCGCTGCGCTTCCTCAAGCAGCCGGCCGAGGCGCTGCGCCATTTCCAGGCCCTGCATGCGGGCGTCAGCTTCCCGATCTCCAAGGCGCGCGGCGCCTACTGGACCGGCCGCGCCCACGAGGCGATGGGCAACGCCGCCGAGGCGGGCAAGTGGTACCGGCAGGCCGCGCTGTTCGGCGACACCTATTACGGCCAGAAGGCGGCCGAGAAGCTGGGCGACAAGCGGCTCACCCTGCCGACCGATCCGCCGGTCACGGCCGCGCAGCGCCGCGCCTTCGAGAGCCACGAGTTCGTCCAGCTCATGCGCCTTTTGGCCGGGATCGGCGAAGAGCGGCGGGCGCGGCAGTTCATGGTGCGGCTGGCGATCGACGGCGACGAGGTGGAGCGCCGGCTGGCCGGCGACCTGGCGCTGCAGCTCAACCGGCCCGACATTTCCCTGCAGGTGGCCAAGAAATCGGTGGAGGGCGGCACGCTGCTGCACGAGGCCTCCTTCCCCAACGTGCGCATCGAGGGCGACCTGCCGGTCGAGCTGGCCGTGGCGCTCGGCCTGGCGCGCCAGGAGAGCCAGTTCGACAACCGCGCCCAGTCCTCGGCCGGGGCGCTGGGGCTGATGCAGCTCATGCCGGCCACGGCGCAGAAGGTCGCCCGCAGCATCGGCCAGCCCTTCGTGCAGGCGCGGCTGACCTCGGACGCCGGCTACAACGCGCGGCTGGGCAGCGCCTATCTGGCCGACATGCTGGGGCAGTTCGGCGCGTTGGAGCTGGCGCTGGCGGCCTACAATGCCGGTCCGCACCGCGTCTCGCGCTGGCTGGACGAGAACGGCGATCCGCGCGGCGAGCGCGTCGACATGATCGACTGGGTCGAGCTGATCCCCTATCGCGAGACGCGCAACTACGTGCAGCGGGTGATGGAGGGGGTGAACGTCTATCGCCAGCTCCAGGCCGGCCCGGCCCGGCGCACCGTCTCCCCAGCCATGCGGTAGAGCGGATCACGATTGGACGGAAGCGCAGACGCTGCCGTCCAATCGTGTGAATCCGCTCTATTCCTTAATGATTAGAGCAAATTCACATGTTTTGACGGGATCGCGGGCGATTCCGTCAAAACATGATTTGCTCTAAGCGCGCCCGCTCCCCAGGGGCGGCGATTGACTCGCCGCGGCAGCGATCCGATCCTGCCGCCCGCATGACCGCGTTTTCCGGCATCTCGGCCTGCGTCTTCGACGCCTACGGCACGCTGTTCGACGTCAACGCCGCCGTCGCCCGTTGCCGCGACCAGATCGGCCCTGAGGCGGACCGACTGGCCGAACTGTGGCGCGGCAAGCAATTGCAGTATTCCTGGCTGCGCAGCCTGATGCGCCGCCACGTCGATTTCTGGCAGATCACCGGCCAGGCGCTGGATTTCGCCATGGCGGCGACCGGCATCGACGACGCGGTGCTGCGCGCGCGGCTGATGGATCTGTACCAGACGCTCGATGCCTATCCCGACGCGGCCCCCTGCCTGCGGCACCTGAAAGCGGCCGGGTTGAGGACCGCCATTCTGTCCAACGGCAGCAAGGCGATGCTGGCCTCGGCGGTTGACAGCGCGCGTCTGGGGCCGCTGCTCGATGCGGTGCTCAGCGTCGACGACGTCGGCGTCTTCAAGCCCGATTTCTCCGTCTACCGCCTGGCGTGCGACCGCCTGTCCGTGGCCCCGGGGCGGATTTGCTTCGTGTCGTCGAATGGCTGGGACGCGCATGCGGCGGCCGATTACGGTTTCCAGGTCGCCTGGGCCAATCGCAGCGGCCAGCCACCCGAAGCCCTCCCCGGCATGATCGCTGCGCAGTTGCGCTCGCTGTCGGAACTGCCCGCCCTGCTCGGATTGCAACCGCAAAAGGACTGACGATGGCCCTCGCCGCCCCCGATTTCGCCGACGTTGCCGCCGCCCATCTGCGCATCCGGCCGCTGGCCTGGCGCACGCCGCTGCTGGAGAACCAGCGCGTCAACGACAAGCTCGGCGGGCGGCTGCTGGTCAAGGCCGAGGTGCTGCAGCGCACCGGCTCGTTCAAGTTCCGCGGCGCGCTGAACTTCATCCAGCTCCTCGACGCCGAACAGAAGAAGCGCGGCGTGGTCGCCTGGTCGTCGGGCAACCACGCCCAGGGCGCGGCGGAGGCGGCGCGGCTGTGCGGCGTGCCGGCCGTCATCGTCATGCCCGCCGACGCCCCGCAACTGAAGATCGCCAACACAAGGGCGTCGGGCGCCGAGGTCCTGCTCTACGACCGGGTCAAGGAAAGCCGCGAGGAGATCGCGCGCAAGATCGCGTCCGAGCGCGGCGCGGCGGCGATGCCGCCGTTCGACCATCCCTGGATCATCGCCGGCCAGGGCACGGTCGGCGTCGAGATCTGCGAGGCCGCCACCGGGCTGCCGCTCGACCACGTCGTCGCCCCCTGCTCCGGCGGCGGGCTGGCCACCGGCATCGCGCTGGCCCTGGCGCAGCTCTCGCCGGCCACCAGGATGCACACCGCCGAGCCGGCCGGCTTCGACGACATGGCGCGCTCGCTGCAAAGCGGGCGGCGGGAAACCAATCCCGCCCTGTCCGGCTCGATCTGCGATGCGCTGCTGGCGCCCTCGCCGGGCGAGATCACCTTCGCCATCGCGCGCGAGAAGATCGCCTCCGGCTTCGCCGTCAGCGACGCGGAGGCCAGGCAGGCCATGGAAGTCGCCTGGCGCGAATACAAGATCGTGGTCGAGCCGGGCGGCGCGGTGGCGCTGGCCGCCATCCTGACCGGCAAACTGCCGATCGCCGGCAAGACCGCCGTCGCGGTCTGCTCCGGCGGCAATGCCGATGCCGCCACCTTCGCCGCCGCGATTGCTCAATAGCATCGAAACGAAAACGGCGCCCTCTGGCGCCGTTTCCGGGTCCGCTGCGGGCGGGAAACTCACATGGCGGCGCGCTGGTCGCCGCTGTTCAGCTTCTCGACGTTCTCGACCGGCCGCGGGCCGGTGGCGACCGCCGTCTGCTTCGACAGCTTGCGGCAATTGCCCTCGAACTGCGCCCCGGCCTCGATCGCCAGCGTCTCCTGGAAAATGTCGCCGTCGACGCGGGCGGTCTTGCCCAGGATGACGGTGCGGGCGCGGATCGTGCCCTCGACCCTGCCGTGCACGGTGACGCTTTCGGCCACCACTTCGCCCTTCACCTCGGCCGACTGGCCGACCGTGACGATGGTGGTGCGGATGTCGCCGTCGACGGCGCCGTCGATCTGGATGTCGCCCTCGCTGACCAGGTTGCCGACCACATGCAGGCTGGCGCTGATGATGGAGGGCACCGCCGACTTGCTCGCGGGAATCGAGGCCATTGGCTTCTCCGTCGGTTTGGTTGGGGCCTGAGGCTTGCTACTGCTGGGCTTTGAGAACATAGCGACCCGCCTTTATGAATTTCATGGGATTGACCGGCTGACCATCCACTCGAATCTCGTAATGCACGTGCACGCCGGTGCTGCGGCCGGTGCTGCCCATGGTGCCGATCTTCTCGCCGGCGGCCACCATCTGGCCTTCCTCGGCCAGGATGGTCTTGAGATGGCCGTAGCGCGTGGTGACGCCCATGCCGTGGTCGATCTCGACCATCTTGCCGTAGAAGCCCATGCGCTCGGCGAAGATCACCCGGCCCGGCGCGGTGGCGGTGATCGACTGGCCGGCATTGCCGGCGAAGTCCAGCCCGTAATGCATCGCCGGCGCGCCGTTGACCGGATCGCGGCGCAGGCCGAAGCCGCTGCTCAACGTGTAGGTGTCGGCCGGAACGGTGAGCGGCAGGATCCGCAGCAGGCGCTGCAGGCCCTCGAGCCGATCGATATGCGCATCGAGAATGGCGGCGGTGAAATTCACCGGCTCGACCAGCCCGTCGAAATCCCGCCCGCCCAGGGCCGGAATGAACGGGCCGCCCTGGCCGGTGCGCGAGGCGCCGGAGCGGTTGAGCATCGTGTCGGCGTCGAGCCCGGTCATGGCCAGCACGCGCTCGACCTCGGCCAGCTCGCCCAGGGTGCGCTGGCCGAGCCGGCCCAGCACGTCGGCCTGGGCCGACTGCATCTGCTTCAGCCGCGCTTCCAGCATGACGTTGCGCGTCTCGAGCGACTGGCGCTCGGTGGCGATGCGGGTGCGCTGGGCGACGACCGAATCGAGCACGGTCTCGATGGCGGAAAGATTGCGCCGCAGGGCCGCGTTCTGGTCCTGCACCGAGTGCAGTTGCCCGTTGCGCTCTTCCAGGTTGCGCGCGATCTCGACGAACTTGGTTTCCGCGTCGGTCAGGTTGTGCTTGAGCGTGCGATAGGCGGTGACCGCCTGCTCGATCTCGACGTTCTTGTCGGCCAGCCGCCGGTCGAACACGACGTAGGAGACCGAGGCATAGAGCGCCCAGGCCGCCACCGCCGTCACGGCGCCCAGCGCCATCACCTGGCGGCGATGGGAAATCTGCAGATAGGCGACTTGGCCGTTGGCGCGGACGATGACTTCGCGATCGGGAAAACGGTGCCGCGCCGCCTCTTTCCAGCGTGCGAACAGGCCAGGTTTGCTCCCCTCGTTCGTCATCCGGCGAAAACCTCGACCTTCTCGATAGGTTTCGCGAAAACAACGAATCGGCGCCAGGCGCTCCGTTGTCCTCCGCGGCCGCGTCAGTCCGACACGATCAATTTTTTTGGTCTCGCCGCCAGAGGCCCACGCTCTCGACGTTATCGAAACCGTCCCTGTCCCCAAACGAAACTTAACCACCGAAAAAGGGGGTGGCAAGCGTTGATTCCGCCGCAATTCACGGGCGATTCGTGCGCAAATTGCGTGCGTCCTGCGCTCGCGCCGGCGCCGATGGCGGCGTTTTCAGCGCGCCGCACCGCCGAATTGCGGACCGGTCTTGTTGTCCGGCGACCAGCCGGCGCGCCAGCGCTGCGCCTCCACCACATGCGCCGGCCGGCCATTGTCCTCGAACCAGGTGTCGATGGCCCATTCCGCGCCGGTGGCCGTCTCGACCACCACCGCCGTCGTATGCGGCCAGCCGTTGAGGAAATTGCCGCGCCATTGCCGGCCGATCGGGCGGTGGAACTTCAGCAGCCCGTCCTCGGCCATCATCACCAGATATTGCGTGGTGTTGGCGGCCTCGTCCTCGCAGTCGAGCTGGCCCGGGCCGCGCCCGACGCCGCTGAACGTGCCGCCGACGTCGCGCGCGGTGCCGGCCTTGGGACCCACCAGCGTCTCCAGCAGGCCGGTGGCGCGGGCGATCCGCGCCCGCTCTTCCGCCGCGGTGGCGGCCGGCGGCGACATCAGGCGGCGCACCTGCGCCCACTCGCCGTCGCTGAGCGAGACCCGCGTCCGCTCCTTGCAGCCATGCTCGTGACAGACCTGGAACTCGGCGGGACGCGGCGGCGGCAACTGGAAATGCGCCAGCATGCCGGCAACCGAATTGACCGGCCGCCGATTGGCGTCGCAGGCGCCGAGCGCCAGCAGGGCCAATACCGGACCGGCCATCCAGCCGCGTCGCAACCATCCCGTCATCGCCGTCTTTTTGCGCCCGGCCGGCCCGCCGGTCAATCGCTGGCACCCGTGCTCAGGACAATTTGATCGCCCGCACGGCTTCGCCCATCATGCCGGCAAGCAAGAAGCGGGGGAGCGCATGGGACGCAAGATCCTGTTCATCACCACCGACCAGCAGCGCTACGACGCGCTGGGCTGCAACGGCGGCCGGATCGCCCGCACGCCCACGATCGACGCCTGGGCGAAGGAAGGCGTGGTGTACGACCGCGCCCATTGCCAGTCGGTGGTCTGCATGCCGGCGCGCTCGACCATGGTGACCGGCCAGTACGTGCGCAGCCACGGGGTGTGGATGAACGGCGTTCCCCTGCCCGCCGACGCGCCCTCGGTCGCGGCCCATCTGCGCGACCGCGGCGGCTATCGCACCGCCCTGATCGGCAAGGCGCATTTCGAGCCCTTCATCGACCGCAAGTTCGAGTTCTACGAGAACCGCATGGCGCAGCGGGGCGAGTTCGGGCCGCATCGCGGCTTCGAGCACATGGAGCTGGCGGGCCACGTGGCGCGCGGCTTCCTGCACTATTCCAAATGGATGGCGGACAATTATCCGGCCGAGATCGGCGACTACTACCAGCTCATCTCGATGAACCTGGAGCAGAACAGCCATGGCAGCGGCGACACCGGCGCGGTGCAGGTCAAGCACAACCCGATCCCCCGCGCCCACTACCACACCGACTGGGTCGCCGCCCGCGCCCGGGCCTGGCTGGACAGCCTGCCGCCGGACGCCGATTTCTTCCTCTGGGTCAGCTTCCCCGACCCGCATCATCCCTGGGATCCGCCCCGATCGGAGATCGGCCGGCACGACTGGCGCGGGCTGGCCCTGCCCGAGTCTTGTCCGCCGGACGCCGAGGCGGCGCGCCGCATCCTGGCCGGCAAGCCGCGGCACTGGCTGGACTGGTACGACGGCCGGCTGGTGACGAATTTCGAGGCGCCGCCGGATTTCGTGCCCGCCAGCGTCACGCCGGACCAGTTGCGCGAAATCCAGGCGCTGATCCATGTCGAGAACGAGCTGATCGACGAGGCCTGCGCCTCGGTCTGGAGCGCGATCGAAGCGCGCGGCTGGGCCGACGACACCGACGTGGTGTTCACCACCGACCACGGCGAATTGCAGGGCGATTTCGGCCTGCTGTTCAAGGGCCCCTATCACGTCGACGCGCTGATGCGCCTGCCGATGATCTGGCGGCCGGCCCGCAGCGCCAAGGCCACGCCCGGCCGCGTCGCCGAGCCGGTGGGCCAGGTCGACCTGGCGCCGACCTTCTGCCGCATCGCCGGCCTGCCGGTGCCGGACTGGATGCAGGGCCAGCCCCTGCCGCTGTCGTCGGCCGAGGCGGCGGCGCAGAAGCGCGAGCGCGTGCTGACCGAATGGGACAGCGAGTTCAAGGGCGTCTCGGTGCATCTGCGCAGCATCTACCGCGACGGCTTCGTCTGTACGGCCTACGAGAAGAGCAGCCTCTACGACGGCAACGAGGGCGAGCTCTACGATCTGCGCGACGATCCGCACCAGTGGCGCAACCTGTGGGACGAGCCGGCCCAGCGCCGCCGGCGCCAGGACATGGTGGCCGATCTCTACGCCAGCCTGCCGCCGGCGCGCAGTCCCAGGCTGGAGGCGGTCGCCTCCGTCTAGGCTTCGGCCGCGATCTGCGCCGCGCGCGCCTGCCGCTCGCGCTCCTTGGCGGCGTGATCGGAGGCCAGGAAGGTATAGATCACCGGCAGCACGAAAAGCGTGAACAGCGTGCCCACCGCCAGGCCGGCGACGATCACCACGCCGATCGACTGGCGGCTGGCGGCGCCGGGGCCGCTGGCGATGACCAGCGGCACCAGGCCCGCCACCATGGCGCCGGTGGTCATCAGGATGGGCCGCAGGCGCTGGGCGGCGGCCGCGGTCACCGCCTCGACCTTGTTCAGGCCGTGCTTCTCCTGCTGTTCCATGGCGACTTCGCAGATCAGGATGCCGTGCTTGGTGATCAGCCCGACCAGGGTGATCAGGCCGATCTGGCTGTAGATGTTCCAGGTCGAGAAGCCCAGCGCCATGACGCCGAGCGCGCCGATGGCGGCCAGCGGCACGCTGATGAGAATGACGAAGGGATCGCGGAAGCTTTCGAACTGGCAGGCCAGCACCAGGAAGATCACCAGCAGCGCCAGCCCCATGGTGACGACCAGCGAGGAGCCCTCCTTCACGTATTGCCGCGATTCGCCCTTGTAGTCGACGCTGTAGCCCTGCGGCAGCGACCGCAGCGCCGCCTGCTGCAGCCATTCGATCGCCTGCCCCATCGACACGCCCGGCATCAGCAGGGCGCCGAAGGTGGCGGCGTTGAGCTGGTTGAACTGGGTCAGCGACACGGGGCGGATGTCGGTCTCGACGGTGATCAGGTCGGACAGCGGCACGGCCGAGCCGTCGCCGGCCTTGACGTAGAAGCGGCGGATGGCGTCGGGCGTCAGGCGGGCGGCGCGCGGCACCTGCGGGATGACTTCGTAGCTGCGCCCGTCGATGCTGGTGCGGTTGATGCGCCCGCCGCCCATCATGGTGGCCAGCGTCGCCCCGATCGAGGCCATGGTGACGCCGTAGGCGCCGGCCTTGTCGCGGTTGACGCGCACCACGATGGTCGGGTTCTCGAACTTCAGGTCGATGTCGACATAGGCGAACAGGCCGCTGGCATAGGCCTCGCCGCGGAACCGCTCCATCACCAGGGCCAGCGAACGGTAGTCGTTGATGGTGTTGACCACGAACTGCACCGGCAGGCCGCCCGCCCCCGGTCCCGGCAGCGACGGCAGCTCGATCACCGGCGCATTGACGCCCAGGATGCCGAACATCTGCGGCTGGATGGCGTTCTTGATCTCGGTCTGGGTGCGCTGGCGATCGCCCCAGGGCTTGAAGGTGACGATGCCGATGCCCTGGTTCATGGTCGGGTAGCCGGAAAAGGTGAAGGCGGTCTCGCTTTCCGGCACCTTGGCCATGATGTCCTCCGCCTGCTTCATGAAGAAGGCGGTGTAGTCGACATGCGCGTTGGGCTGGGCGCTGGCGACCACCAGCAGCACGCCCTGGTCCTCGGTCGGCGCCAGCTCCGCCGGAATCATCCGGTAGAGGAAGAACAGGGCGACGACCACCGCGACGGCGAACGCGGCGACGACCAGGCGCAGATGCAAGATGCCGCCCAGCGCCCGGCGATAGAGCCGGTTGGTGCGTTCCAGCGCATGCTCGACGGCGCGCTGGAAGCGATTGGGCTGCGTGTCCGGCTTCAGGATCAGCGAGCACATCATGGGCGACAGGGTCAGCGCGACGACGCCCGAGACGAACACCGCGCCGGCCAGGGTCAGGGCGAATTCCTGGAACAGCGACCCGGTCAGCCCGCCGGTGAAGGCGATCGGCGCATAGACCGCCGCCAGGGTGATGGTCATCGAGATCACCGGCACGGCGATCTCGCGCGTGCCGTAGATGGCGGCCTGGAACGAGGACTTGCCCTGCTTCAGGTGCCGGTCGACGTTCTCCACCACGACGATGGCGTCGTCGACCACCAGGCCGATGGCCAGCACCATGGCCAGCAGGGTCAGCAAATTGATGCTGAAACCCAGCAGCGCCAGCATCATGCACACCCCGACCAGCGACAGGGGAATGGTGACCACCGGAATGAGCGTGGCGCGCAGGCTGGCGAGGAACAGGAAGATCACGACGATGACGATCAGCGTCGCCTCGATCAGCGTGTTGCGCACCTCCTCGATCGAGCGCTGGATGAAGGTGGTGGAGTCGTAGATTATGTTGAGCGCGATGCCCTCGGGCAGGTCGCGCACCATGTCGGGCAGGATCTGGCGGATGCCGGCCACGACGGTCAGCGGATTGGCCTGCGGCGTGGGGTCGATGGCGATGATCACCACCTCGCGCCCGCTGCTGCGCACGATCACGTCCTTGCTCTTGGCGTCGCGGGTGACGTCGGCGACGTCGCCCAGCCGCACCACCGCGTTCTGCCGCGTCGCCACCACCATGCGCTCGAACTCTTCCGGCCGCTCCAGTCCGGTCTTGGCCTCGACGTTGAACACGGTATAGGCGCCGCGGATCTGCCCGGGCAGGGACTGGTAGTTGTTGGCCTCGACCGCCTGGCGGATGTCGGCGGCGGTCAGGCCGTAGGAGGCCAGGCGCTCGGCGTCGAGCCAGATGCGGATGGCGATGTCCTGCTGGCCGTAGATCAGCGCGCCGGCCACGCCCGACACGGTCGCCAGCTTGGGCTTGACGACGCGCTGGATGTAGTCGGTGAGCTGCGGCGCGGTCAGCCGGTCGCTCGACATCGACAAATAGAGGATCTGCGTGGTCTCGCCGACCGATTTCGCCACCGTCGGATCGTCGATGTCGGACGGCAACTGGCTGCGCACGCTCTGGATCTGGGTCAGGATATTGGTCAGCGCCGCGTTGGGATCGAAATTGAGCTGCATCGTGACCGTGATGGTGCTCACCCCCGGTCCGCTGTCGGAGGTCATGTAGTCGATGCCTTCGGCCGAGGCGATGGCGCTTTGCAGCGGCTGGGTGACGAAACCCTGCACCAGGTCGGCGCTGGCGCCGGGATAGGTGGTGGTCACGGTCACCACCGTGTTGGTCAGCTTGGGATACTGGCGGATCTGCAGGCTGAAGAAGGACGCGACGCCGACCAGCAGGATCAGCAGGCTGAGCGAGGTCGCCAGCACCGGTCGCTTGATGAAGATGTCCGTGAAGCGCATGGCGGCGAGGCTTCAGTGGCGCGGCAGGGTCGGCCGCGCCGGCATGGCGGCGTCTTCGATCAGCGTCACGGCCGAGCCGTTCTGCAGGCGGAGCTGGCCCAGCGTGACGACCCGGTCGCCCGGTTTCAGCCCCTCGAGGATCACCACCATCCCGTCCTGCTGCTCGCCGGTCTTCACCGTGACCCGCTCGACGGTCAGCGTCGGCTTGCCGTCGGCGCCGGCCTTGCCGTCGCGCACGACGTAGAGCGATTCGCCGTAGAGATTATAGCTGATGGCGTGGCTGGGCACGGCCAGCACCGAGCTCTGCCCCGGCAGCACGATCTCCAGCTTGGCGAACATGCCCGGCCGCAACCGGCTGTCGGCGTTGGGGATCTCGGCCTGCACTTCGACCACGCCGCTCTGCACGTTGACCTGGGGCTCGATGGCGGTGATGGTGCCGGCGAAGGTCTGCTCGGGATAGGCGTCGACCGTGACGCGCAGCTCCTGGCCGACCTCGATCTTCGCCAGGTCGCGCTGCGCCACGATGAAGCGCACGCGCATGGCGGAAAGGTCCTGCAGATTGGCGATGCGCGTGCCGGGCTGCAGGTACTGTCCCTTGTCGACCAGCCGGATGCCCAGCACGCCGTCGAACGGCGCGTTGATGACGCGCCGTTCGATGAGGGCGCGCAAGGCGGCGATGCGGGCGAGCTGGGCCTCGTAATTGGCCCGCGCCTCCTGCAGCTTGGCCTGGGCGGCGAAGCCGCGCGCGGCGAGGTCGCGCTGCCGGTCGTATTCGGCCTGCAGCCGCGGCAGGTCGGCCTCCGAGCTGCGCAGTTCGGCCCGCTCGACGGAAGTGTCGAGCTCGACCAGCGCGTCCCCGGCCTTGACCGTCGCCCCGGATTCGAAGGAGATCTCGCTGACCAGCCCGGCGGTGGCGGCGCTGACATCGACGCCGCGCACCGATTCCAGCAGGCCGATGGCCGGGACGGTGGAAACCCAGGACCGCTCCTGGATCGTGGTGGCCGCGACCGGGACCGCCGGCGGCCCCTGCTGCGCGCGCGCCGGCGATACCGGCGCCAGAGCGAGCAACAGGGCCAAACCCAGCGCATGCAGGACGGCGCCCGGGGCGTGTGAGGCCTGTGGCATGCGAACTCTCCGATTTCGATGCGCGACTTTAGCCTATCGATGCTGCGCCGCACATGGCGCAGTTGCACACGACCTTGGCGAAATTTGCAGGCGGGCGGGTGCTCTAGAAATAGGCGACCAATCGGCCCGATATAGCCACCAGCGGCCAGATCAGCAGCGATATCAGCGCCAGCAGCCGGGGAAACAGCGGCACCGAATAGTTTTCCCACGCGCGCCAGTTCCGCCGGGCCAGCGATTCGAAGATTACCGCATTCAAAATGCCGGCAAGAATGAGCAGCATCTTGAACTGGAACACCGGGTTCACCGCATAGGCGGTGGCCTCGGCCACGAACAGCAGGAAGCCCGACACCAGCAGGACCGCCAGCCCCAAGATCGCCCAAGGCAGCAGATGCTGGACCATCAGGCGCAGGGGAATGCGGCGCGACAGGCCGAGCAGGCGCAGGTCGAGCATCAGGATCGGCCCGACCAGCAGGACGACGCCCAGGATGTGCGCGACATTGGCCAGCGGGTAGAGCAGCGGCGAAGCGCGCACGGTATAGCCCAGCGAGGACTGCTCCAGCGCCGCGAACAGATCCATCAGCGCCGCGCCGAAGGATTCCATTTCCCCTGCCGTCCCCTTTTTATCGTTCCCGCTTCAGCGCAGTTCGACGGTCTTGCCCTCCAGGCTGATCCGCTCCGCGCGCATCTCCCCCTCGTGCGCCGTACTGGCGTAGCCGACCACCGTCACGTCCATGCCGGCCTTCATCAGCCCCTCGGGTATGCCGCGGTTCTGCATCCGGAACGGCGGCGCCAGCACGCATTCCCATTGCTTGCCGCCGACCTCGAGCCAGACCAGGCAATGCGGGTTGGAATACTTCAGTTCCTTGATCGGGCCGGCCAGCGTGATGGTCTTGGAAGCGTCGTAGCTGCCCCAGCCGTGATGCGCATACGCCCCGCGCATGAAGGCCAGCGAGCCGATGCCGAAGCCGGCGCTGCGCAGCAGCGACCGGCGCGAAACGAATGCCGCAGAATGGCGCATGCGAAAGCTCCCTCTGGCGGTGGACGGCGGCACGCTACGCCGGGAATGCGACAATCGCAAGGCACGGCCGTGCTGCACTGCCCAACGAGGCGACGGATGCGCGCGGCGGATCGCCTCGGCGGTCGCGATCGGCGGCCTCACAACCAGGAAGAAATGCGTTCCAGCGGCTTCTTGATGCCGCCGTGGCGCGGGACGCGGCAGTCCGGCGCGGGATAGCCCGCGACGAGGAGAATATAGGGTTTCTCCGAAGCGGGCCGGCGGCAGATCTCGTTCAGGAACCCCATCGGGCTGGGCGTATGGGTCAGCGTCGCCAGGCCGGCATGATGCAATGCTGCGATCAGGAAGCCGGTGGCGATGCCGACCGACTCCGGCACATAGTAGTGCTTGATCTTCCGGCCGTCGGGGCCGAGGGCGAAGCGCTGGCCGAATATGGCGATCAGCACCGGCGCCGTCTCCAGGAACGGCTTGTCGGCGTCGGTTCCCAGCGGCGCCAGCGCTTCGAGCCATTCGGCCGAGGCGCGGCCGTCGTAGAACTCGCGCTCCTCGGCCTCGGCGGCCTGGCGGATGCGCGTCTTGCGCGCGGGATCGGCGATCACGGCGAAATGCCAGGGCTGCTGATTGGCGCCGGACGGCGCGGTTCCCGCCGCCAGCAGGCAGGATTCGATCACGGCGCGCGGCACCGGCCGGTCGGAGAAGTCGCGCACGGTGCGCCGCCGCCTCATATCGGCGTGGAATTCGCCGGCGCGCCGGATCATCTCCGGCTCCGGATAGGACCGGTAGTCCGCCAGCCTGTCGTAGATCGGCCGTTCGCCCATGGTCGTGGCCTCCGAAACGGCGAAGGCCGCGCGGCCGGTTGCGGCGGCGCGGCCTTCGGATGGAAAGCGCTTCAGCGCAGCGAGGCGTTGAGCTTGTCCAGCGCCTTCGATCCGGGCACCAGATCGGCGGTGCCGAGCAGGTTCAGCGGGCGCTCGATGGTGTTCATGCGCGCATGCAGGTCGTCGGCGTTCTCGGTCGGCGCCAGGTACAGCAGGCCGGTGACGATCTCGCCCGCCGCCCGACGCTCCTCGAGATAGGACATGACGTTGCGCCGGTCGCGCGGATCGTAGTCCTCCGCCGTCTTGCGCAGGCGCAGCCAGGAACCGTCGTGCTGCTGCACCTCGGTCACCGTGCCCGGCGCGTACTCGGTGGTGATCTCGGCCCGGCCGGTGATGAAGTCGAGCCGGTTGACCGCGTCGTTGTGGGCGCGCACGTAGTCGAAGCTCTTGGTCGAGCCGACATGGTTGTTGAAGGCGATGCAGGGCGAGATGCAGTCGATGAAGGCGGCGCCGGGATGCGAGATGGCGGCCTTGATCAGCGGCACGAGCTGGTGCTTGTCGCCGGAGAAGGAGCGCGCCACGAAGCTGGCGCCCATCTGGATCGCCAGCGACACCATGTCGATGGCCTCGTCCGAGTTGGTGACGCCCTTCTTGCTCTTGGAGCCCTTGTCGGCGGTGGCGGAGAACTGGCCCTTGGTCAGGCCGTAGACGCCGTTGTTCTCCACCATGTAGAGCATGTTGACGTTGCGGCGCATGACATGGGCGAACTGGCCGATGCCGATCGAGGCCGAATCGCCGTCGCCCGAGACGCCGACATAGATCAGGTCGCGGTTGGCGAGGTTGGCGCCGGTCAGCACCGAGGGCATGCGCCCGTGCACCGAGTTGAAGCCGTGGCTGGCGCCCAGGAAATAGTCCGGCGTCTTGGACGAGCAGCCGATGCCGGACAGCTTGGCGATGCGGTGCGGCGGCAGCGCCAGGTCGTAGATCGCCTGCACGATGGCGGCGCTGATCGAATCGTGGCCGCAGCCGGCGCACAGGGTCGAGACCGAGCCCTCGTAGTCGCGCCGCGTGTAGCCCAGCGAATTGGCGACCAGCTTGGGATGGTGCAGCTTGGGTTTGGCGAGGTAGGTCATGACGCAACCTTTCGGCTGGGCGCGGCCTTGGCGCCCTGGTGCTTGGCGATCGCCTGGGTGATGAAGCGGGCGGTGATCGGCGTGCCGTCGAAATGCAGGATCGGCACCAGCTTCGAGCCCTCGACGTGGTTCTCCGTCATCAGCAGGGTGCGCAACTGGGCGTCGCGGTTCTGCTCGACGACATAGACCTTGTCGTGGGCGGCGACGAAGTCGTCGACTTCCTTGCCGAAGGGGAAACCGCGAACGCGCATGGCGTCCAGCGCGATGCCCTGCTGCGCCAGCAATTCCAGCGCCTCGACCATCGAGCCGGCGGTGGAGCCGAAATAGATGACGCCGGTGCGGGTGCTGGCCGCCGATTTGCGGAATTCCGGCGCCGGCACCAGCGACTTGGCGGTCTCGAACTTCTTCAGCAGGCGCTCGACGTTGTCGACGTAGACCGAGCCCTCCTCCGAGTAGCGCGCATACTGGTTGCGCGTGGTGCCGCGGGTGAAGAAGGCGCCGCGCGTGGGATGCGTGCCGGGATAGGTGCGGTAGGGAATGCCGTCGCCGTCGACGTCGAGATAGCGGCCGAAATTCTTGCCCGCCTCCAGCTCCTCCGCGGTCATCACCTTGCCGCGGTCCAGCATCTTGGCGTCGTCCCACTTGAAGGGCTCGCACAGCCGATCGTTCATGCCGATGTCGAGGTCGGTCATCAGGAACACCGGCGTCTGCAGCCGGTCGGCCAGGTCGAAGCACTGCGCCGCCATCTCGAAGCACTCGGTGGGATCCTGCGGGAACAGCAGCACGTGCTTGGTGTCGCCGTGCGAGGCGTAGGCGCAGGACAGGATGTCGGCCTGCTGCGTGCGGGTCGGCATGCCGGTCGACGGCCCGCCGCGCTGCACGTTCATGATCACCGCCGGGATCTCGGCGAAATAGGCCAGGCCGATGAACTCGGTCATCAGCGACACGCCGGGGCCGGAGGTGGCGGTGAAGGAGCGCGCCCCGTTCCAGGCGGCGCCGATCACCATGCCGATGGAGGCGATCTCGTCCTCAGCCTGCACGATGGCGTAGCGCGTCTTCTTGGTTTCCGGATCGCCGCGGAACTTCTTGCACCAGCTCTGGAACGATTCCGCCAGCGACGACGACGGCGTGATCGGATACCAGGCGCAGACCGTGGCCCCGCCATAGACCGCGCCCAGGCCGGCGGCGTTGTTGCCGTCGACGAAGATCTTGTCGCCGACATTGTCGGCGCGGCGCAGGCGCAGCCCGATCGGGCATTTCAGGTTGCGCAAGGTCCATTCGCGGCCCAGATGCAGGGCGTGGATGTTGGCCTTGACCAGCTTCTCGTTGGCGCGGAACTGCTCGCCCAGGAGCTTCTCGATCTCGGCCACGTCCATCTCGAGCAGCGCCGACAGCGAACCCAGATAGATGATGTTCTTGAACAGCTGGCGCTGGCGCGAATCGGTGTACTCGGCGTTGGTGATCTCGGTCAGCGGCACGCCGATGACGTTGATGTCGGGGCGGAACTTCGACGGCGGCATCGGCTTGGTCGAATCGTAGAACAGGTAGCCGCCGGGCTCGATGCCGGCCACGTCCTTGTCCCAGGTCTGCGGGTTCATCGCCACCATCAGGTCGGTGCCGCCGCGGCAGCCGAGATGGCCCGCCTCGGTGACCCGCACCTCGTACCAGGTCGGCAAGCCCTGGATGTTGGACGGGAAGATGTTGCGCGGGCTGACGGGGATGCCCATGCGCAGGATCGACTTGGCGAACAGCGTGTTGGCGCTGGCCGAACCGGAGCCGTTGACGTTGGCGAACCGGACGACGAAGTCGTTGATGGCTTCTAGTGGCTGCGGCATGCGGCACCGGCTTTGGTCGTCTCGAGCAGGAATTTCTGCATGTCCCACGCGCCGGTGGGACAGCGTTCGGCGCACAACCCGCAATGCAGGCACACGTCCTCGTCCTTCACCATGAGGCGGCCGGTCTTCAGCCCGTCCTGCACGTAGAGCGCCTGGGTCGGGTTGATGGCCGGCGCGCTCAGGTGCTGGCGCACCTCCGCTTCAGGCCCGTCGGCGGTGAAGGTGATGCAGTCCACCGGGCAGATGTCGACGCAGGCGTCGCACTCGATGCACAGCTTGGCCGTGAACACCGTCTGCACGTCGCAGTTCAGGCAGCGCTGCGCCTCGGCGTAGCCCAGCTTGGGATCGAAGCCCAGTTCGACCTCGATCTTGATGTTCTTGAGCGCGACGTCCTTCTCCTTCAGCGGCACCTTGTAGCGCAGGTCGTTGGAGATCTCGTTGTCGTAGCTCCATTCGTGGATGCCCATCTTCTGGCTCTTCATCGTCACCTGCGGCGCCGGCCGCTGGGCGACGTTCTCGCCATGGCAGAACTTGTCGATGGAGACCGCCGCCTCGTGGCCATGCGCCACGGCCCAGATGATGTTCTTCGGGCCAAAGGCGGCGTCGCCGCCGAAGAACACCCGGGGATTGGTCGACTGGAAGGTGGCCGGATCGACCACCGGCATGCCCCATTTGTCGAACGCCAGCCCGGCATCCTTCTCGATCCAGGGGAAGGAATTCTCCTGGCCGATGGCGACCAGCACGTCGTCGCAGGGGATGGTCACGTCCGGCTCGCCGGCGGACACCAGGTTGCGCCGGCCCTTGGCGTCGTACTCGGCCTTGACCTTCTCGAACACCATGCCGGTGAGCTTGCCGTTCTGGTGCAGCACTTCCTTGGGCACCAGGTAGTTCAGGATCGGAATGCCCTCGTGCATGGCGTCTTCCTTCTCCCAAGGAGACGCCTTCATCTCCTCGAAGCCGGAGCGCACCACGACGGTGACTTCCTCGCCGCCCAGCCGCTTGGACGAGCGGCAGCAATCCATGGCGGTGTTGCCGCCGCCCAGCACGATGACGCGCTTGCCAATCTTCTCGGTATGGCCGAAGGAGACCGACGCCAGCCAGTCGATGCCGATATGGATGTTCTTGGCCGCTTCCTGGCGGCCGGGCACGTCCAGATCGCGCCCGCGCGGCGCGCCGGTGCCGACGAACACCGCATCGTAGCCCTCGGCCAGCACCGCTTTCAGGCTGTCGACGCGCTGGCCGTAGCGGGTCTGGATGTTGCCGATGCCGGTGATGTAGCCGACTTCCTCGTCGATCACCGATTCGGGCAGGCGGAATTTCGGGATCTGGGTGCGGATCATGCCGCCGCCCTGCTTGTCCTGGTCGTAGATCACCACCTCGTAGCCCAGCGGCGCCAGATCGCGCGCCACGGTCAGCGAGGCCGGACCGGCGCCGATCAGCGCCACGCGCTTGCCGTTGCGCTGCTGGGGCGCGCTCGGCAGGCGATGGGTGATGTCGTCCTTGTAGTCGGCCGCGACCCGCTTCAGGCGGCAAATGGCGACGGGTTCCTCTTCCACCCGGCCGCGCCGGCAGGCGGGCTCGCAGGGGCGGTCGCAAGTGCGTCCCAGAATTCCCGGAAAGACGTTCGACCACCAGTTGACGATATAGGCGTCACCGTAGCGTCCTGCGGAAATGAGCCGGATATATTCTGGAACAGGCGTGTGGGCCGGACAGGCCCACTGGCAATCGACAACCTTGTGGAAGTAATCCGGGTTGCCGACGTTTGTCGGTTGCAACTCTAATCCTCCTAATGGCCGCAGGCTTATTACTTGTCCATGGCGCTCGTTCCAAGGCGCGGTAGCCTGCTCTTCTCTCCCAATCGGGCACTTTATCCTGAATGAGCATGCGGCGTAAGTGGCTTCTGGGCCTGCCACTCCCCGAAAAACCCTTGCGCGCCAAGGGCTAAAAACGAATCACTGACGCTTTTTCGGCCTCGCTGGCCGGAACCGCCGCCAAGGCTCCCAAGGCCAGCGGCTTGACCGGCGGGCGCAGCCGGAAATGGCCGATGGCCGCCGGCGGCGCGGCCTTCTCATGCGCCATCAGCTCGGTGACGGTCAAGCCGCACTGGCGGCCCTGGCAGGGGCCCATGCCGCAGCGGATATAGGCCTTGAGCTGGTTGGGCCCGCTGCAGCCCTGCCGTATGGTTGCAACGATCCGGGCGGCGGAAATCTCCTCGCAGCGGCAGACCACGGTATCGCCGGCGGGGCGGCGCGCCCAGTCGGCCGGACGGTAGAGCGCATCGAGAAAATCGCGGCCGCGCAACCGCACGGCCAGCGCCCGTTGCATGTCGCGGGCATGCCCGCCGCGGGCGGCGCTGGTCAGTCGACCCAGCAGTTCGGCGATCCGCACCGCGGCGAGCTGCCCGCGCAGGCCCGCCGCCTCCGCCCCGGCAATCCCCGCCCCGTCGCCGGCAATGAAGATGCGCTCCCGGCTGCTCTGGCCCCAGGCATCGACGCTGGCATGCCAGCAGGCCTGGACCTCGTCCCACTGCGAGGCGCAATCGGCCGCGCTCCACAGGTTGATGTTCGGCACCACGCCCTGATGCAGCAGCAGCAGGTCGACCTGGCGCCGCGCCTCGCCCTTGGCCGAGCGCCACACGATCTCGCGCACGCGATCCTCGCCCTCGGCACGCAGCAGGGCGACATTGCCGATGACGGGCACGCGCCGGCGCACCGCCGCCAGCAGCGCCAGCCCCTTGCGCGAATAGCCCGAGGCCAGGAAGGCCGGCAGGTGCCAGACCGCCTGGCGCCAGTTCCGGCGCGGCGTGGTGTCGAGGAGGAGCGCGGGCGGCGCGCCGGCGGCGATGAGCTGCCAGGCATAGAGATAGAGCAGTGGCCCGCTGCCGGCGATCACGGTCTGCCCTCGCGGCACGATGCCGGACGCCTTGAGCAGGGTCTGCGCCGCGCCGACCGTCATCACCCCGGGCAGGGTCCAGCCCGGGATCGGGAACGGCCGCTCCATGGCGCCGGTGGCGACGACGGCGTAGCGCGCCCGCAGCATCCGCGCGCCCTGCTCGTCGGCCGTGCCGAGTTCGACGCCCTCCTCGCCCGCCTGCAGCGACCAGACGGCGGTGCGCGGCCGCCAGGCGGCGCTGCTACGCTGCAGGCGGCGCACCGCTTCTGCGCCGCGCCAGTAATCGCCGCCCAGCACGCCGCGCCGCTGCACCGGAGAAGCGGCAATGGCGCGGTAGATCTGGCCGCCGGGCCCGGGATTCTCGTCCAGCAGCACGCTCGACAGGCCAAGCTCCGAAGCCGTCGCCGCCGCCGCCATGCCCGCCGGTCCCGCACCGACCACCGCCAGGTCGAACTCGGCACTGTCGAACGCCGCACTCATGGCTTATGCGCCCCGTCCTGCCGGCGCACCTGCATGCCCGCGCGCACGGGCACCAGGCAGGCCTGCCGGCTGCCGACGCCGTCGATCACCATCAGGCAATCGAAGCACACGCCCATCATGCAATAGGGCCCGCGCGGCGCCTCGCCCACTGGCGTCGAGCGCGCCTGCAGCAGTCCCGCCGCCAGCATCGCCGCCGCCACGCTGTCGCCCTCGCGCGCCTCGATGCGGCGGCCGTCGACCTCCAGCGCGACGACGGGCCGGCGATCGTCAGGCAGCCGTTGGAACATCGAACCGCCGGGCGGAGAAGGAGGACAGGGCAGGATCGAGCGCGCCCGCCGCCAGCATCGGCGCCAGGTGCAGCGCGTGCGCCGCCGCCAGGGTGACGCCGGAATGGCAGATGGCGAGAAAGGCGCCGGGATGGCTCGGCGACTGCTGGTAGACGGGAAACCCGTCCGGCGTCATGACCCGCAGCGCCGCCCAGCTTCGCACCACGTTGAGCCCGGCCAGATGCGGGAACATCGCCACCGCCCGCGCCGCCATGGTGGCGATGGCGCCGGGGCGGACCGCCAGATCGCCGCTCTCCTCCTGCGAATCGCCGATCATCACGCCGCCCTCGTCGGTCTGGCGCAGGTTGACGATGGGATGGTGCAGGAACGGCGCGGTGCGCTCGGTGACGACGATCTCGCCCTTCAGCGGCCGCACCGGCGCCGACAATCCCGCCATCGGCGCCAGCGCCGCATTGCCCAGCCCGGCCGCCAGCACGATGCGCCGCGCTTCGACCGCGCCGCTTGGCGTGTGCAGGCGGAAGCCGCCGCCGGTGGTCTCGATCGCGCTGACGCCATGATGCGTCAGATAGGCGCCGCCGCGGCTCGCCACGCCCAGATGCAAGGCGCGCAGCAGGCGCAGCGAATTGACATGCCCGTCGAGCGGGCAGAACACCGAGCCGACGACGCCCGGCCCGATCTGCGGCAGGCGCTGCCTGGTCTGCGCGTGATCCAGGACCTCGTAGGGCAGGTCGGACTGGTTGTGCAGGCGGCGGATCTGCTCGAGACGGGCCTGCATCTCGGCCTCCGACAGGCACAGGGTGAAACCGCCGGAACGCGAGAAGGCGACGTCGATTCCGGTTTCGCCCTTCAGCTCGCTCGCAAGCTGCTGCCAGGCATCGGACGAGCGGCGCGTCCAGCCCGCATAGTCGGGCATGCCCAGCCCCTTGCTCTGCACCCAGACCAGCGCGAAATTGCCGCGCGAGGCGCGCAGGGCGATATCGCCCTCGTCCAGCAGCGCCACGCGGCGGCGTCCGTCGCACAAGCCGCAGGCGATCGCCGCCCCGACCAGCCCGCCGCCGATGACCGCGAAGTCGAACGAGGCGGCGGCCATGGCTCAGGTCGGCTTGGGCGCCAGGCGCGTCTCGACCAGCCGCGAGAAGAAGGTGGCGCCCAGCGGCAGGATCGCGTCGTTGAAGTCGTAGTTCGGGTTATGCACTTCGCACTGGGTCGGGCTGCCCTCCTCCGCCCCGCCATTGCCGATCAGCACGAAGGCGCCGGGGCAGGCGTTGAGCATGTAGGAGAAATCCTCCGAACCCATGACCAGCGGCCCGTTTCGGTTGACGTTGCCCTCGCCGACGATGCCGGCGGCGACGTCGGCGGCGAACATGGCCTCGTCGTGGTTGTTGATCAGCGGCGGATAGCCGCGCTGGAAGTCGCATGCCACCTTGGCGCCGAAGCCGGCCGCCACGCCCTTCGCCACCCGCTCCATGTTTTCCATGATTTTGGTGATCAGTTCCGGCGTGAAGGCGCGGAACGTGCCGCGCAGCACCGCGGTCTCGGGAATGACGTTGTAGGCGTCGCCGGCATGCATCTGGGTGACGCTGATCACCGCCGGGAAATGCGGGCTGATGTTGCGCGAGACGATCGACTGCAGGGCGGTGATGATGTGGCCGCCGACCAGCACCGGGTCGATGCCGGTCTCGGGCCGCGCCCCATGTGTGCCCTTGCCGGTGATGGCGATGTCGAAGCGGCCGGCCGCCGCCATCATCGGACCGCCGCGCACGGCGAAGGAGCCGACCGGCAGGCTGGGCCGGTTGTGCATGCCGAACACCGCCTCGCAGGGAAACTTGTCGAACAGCCCCTCTTCCACCATCACGCGCCCGCCGCCGCCGCCTTCCTCCGCCGGCTGGAAGAAGAAGTGCACCGCGCCCTCGAAATTGCGGGTCTGGGCCAGGTACTTGGCCGCGCCCAGCAGCATGGTGGTGTGCCCGTCATGGCCGCAGCCATGCATGCGGCCCTTGTGCGTCGAGCGGTGCGCGAAGGTGTTGAGCTCGTCCATCGGCAGGCAGTCCATGTCGGCCCGCAGGCCGACCGCGCGCGGCGAATTGCCGACGCGGATGGTGCCGACCACGCCGGTCTTGGCGATGCCGGTGACCACCTCGCAGCCCCATTCCTTGAGCTTGCGCGCCACGATCTCGCCGGTGCGCACCTCCTCGTAGCCCAGCTCCGGATGGGCGTGGATGTCGCGGCGGATATCCGTCAGCTCGGCATGGGCGGCGGCGATGAGCGGGTCGATTTTCATGGCGGGCTCGCATTGCGGAAAGGAACGGCAGGGTAGGAGCGCCGACCGCTCGCGGTCAATGACGGCCGGTTGACCGGCGCGGAATTTTGCTGGCAAGTCGGGGCGATGCCCCTCTCCCCTGCCGATATCCAGGCGCGCGTGCTGCACCGGGACGCCCTGCTGCTGGTGCTGAACAAGCCGGCCGGCCTGGCCGTGCACAAGGGGCCGAGGACCGAGGACAGCCTCGAGAAGCTGCTGCCGCATCTGCGCTTCGGCTACAAGGAGCTGCCGCAGCTCGGCCACCGGCTGGACCGCGACACCTCGGGCTGCCTGGTGCTGGGGCGCAACCGGCGCGCGCTGCGCAAGCTGGGCGAGCTGTTCGCCGGCAACAAGGTCGGCAAGACCTATTGGGCCGTGGTCGAGGGCCGCCCGCCGCAGGACAGCGGCAGCATCGGCATGGCGCTGCTGAAGGTCACCGGAAGGCAGGGCTGGCGCATCGTGCCCGACCCCACCGGCCAGCCGGCCCGCACCGACTACAAGGTGAAAGGCGGCGACGGCCGGCGCACCTGGCTGGAGCTGACGCCGCAGACCGGCCGCACGCACCAGATCCGCATCCATTGCGCCGAGCTGGGGTTTCCGGTGGTCGGCGATCCGCTCTACGGCCCCAGCCGCACGCCGGCGGAGAAGCTGATGCTGCACGCCCGCGCCGTATCGGTGCCGATCGAGGCCGGCAAGCCGCCGGTACAAGTAAGCGCCCCGCCGCCGGAACACATGGCGGCCGCCCTTGCCGCCTGCGGCTGGAAGGCGGACCGCTAAAGCGTTTTGCCCAGGAAGGCCAGCATCCGCTCCCACGCCAGGTTGGCCGCTTTCACGTCGTAGGCCTCGCTGCGTTCGTTGGCGAAAGCGTGCGCGGCATCGTAGCGATGGATCTCCGGTTTCTGGCCGGCCGCGACCATCGCCTTCTCCAACTCGTTCACCGCCTGCGGCGTGCACCAGTCGTCCTGGTTGGCGAAATGGCCCTGCAGCGGCATCCTGATCTTGGCCGGATCGGCGAACTCGGCCGGCGGAATGCCGTAGAAGCAGACCCCGGCGGCGAATTCCGGCGCATGCACGGCGGCGGCGATGGTCAGCGCGCCGCCCATGCAGAAACCCATCACCGCGATTCTGCCGCTGTCGCCCTTGAGATGCTGCGCCGCACCGCGCAAGTCCTGGTGCGTGGCGTCGGCGAAATCCAGCCCCTCCATCAGATGGTTCGCCTCGTCGGGCGTCGCTGTCACGCGACCTTTGTAGAGATCGGGCGCCAGCGCATTGAAGCCGGCGCGCGCGAAGCGGTCGGCGACGCCGCAGATCTGGTCGTTCAGCCCCCACCATTCCTGGATCACCACCACGCCCGGCCGGCCCTTGCCGGCCAGCGCCAAGTATCCCTTGCTCCGGCCGCCGTCGGGGCGGGCGAACTCGATCTGCTGTCCCATGGTTTCCTCCCGGTATTCCAGCGGAATGATAGCCGCCCTCCCCGTCTCCACAAGCACCGGCGGCGGCGCTCTGCTAGACTGGCTGGCCGCTTCTTCGGGAGGCTCCGATGCGTTTCCTGCTGGCCTGTGTCTTCGCCGCGCTCGCCGCCTCGAGCGCGCGGGCGGCCGATCTGCCGCTGATCGACGCCCATATCCATTACAGCCACGACGCCTGGGACATGCTGCCGCCCAAGGAGGCGATCGCCGTGCTGCGCAAGGCGGGGCTGAAGAAGGCCCTGGTGTCGAGTTCCTCCGACGACGGCACGCTGAAGCTCTACGCCGAGGCGCCCGACATCATCGTGCCGGAGCTGCGGCCCTATCGCAGCCGCGGCGAGCTTGGCACCTGGTTCCGCGACGAGACGGTGATCACCCATATCCAGGAGCGCATCGCCAAATTCAACTATGTCGGCATCGGCGAGTTCCACATCTACGGCGCCGACGCCGACCTGCCGGTGATGCGCCGCATCGTCGAGATCGCCCGCGACAACAACCTGGTCCTGCACGCCCATTCCGACGCCGAGGCGGTCGAGCGCCTGTTCGCGCAGAATCCGCAGGCGCGCGTGCTGTGGGCCCATTCGGGCTTCGCCCCGCCCGACAAGGTGCGCGAGATGCTGCGCAAGTACAGGACGCTGTGGTGCGACCTGGCGTTCCGCAGCGAGCATGGCAGCGGCGGCAAGGTCGATGCCGCCTGGCGCGAGGCTTTCATCGAGTTTCCCGACCGCTTCATGGTCGGCACCGACACTTTCACGCCCGAACGCTGGTACTACATCGAGGAGCACGCCAAGTGGTCGCGTGCCTGGCTGGCCGACCTGCCGGCGGACCTGGCCGAGCGCATCGCCTACCGCAATTTCGAGGCGCTGTTCGCCGGCATGAAGATCGGGCCGAAATGATCCGGCGCGCCCTCCTCCTCGCCCTCGCCCTGGGCGTGCTGGGCGCGGGGCCGGTTCTGGCCTGCCAGATGCCGGCCCTCGACTCCGCCCGCCTGCTGGACGACGGCAAGGGCTTCGCCGTGGCCTGGCGCCTGGTGCCGGCCGAGCCGCAGATCGGCCAGTTCTTCGCCGTCGAATTCGCCGTGTGCAATCGCGCCGCGCCGGCTTCCGTCGAAACCCTGCGCATCGACGCCACCATGCCGGCGCATCGCCACGGCATGAACTTCCAGCCCAGGATCGCCGCCACCGGCGCCGATCTCTATCGCGCCGAAGGCATGATGTTCCACATGCCGGGCACCTGGCAGCTCGTCTTCGAGCAGCGAATGCCCGGCGGGCCGGCGCGGCTGACGACGGATATCGAGATCGACTGATGCCGGCGCGGCTGCTCGGCCTGGCGCTGGCCGTCCTGTGCGCGGCGGCGGCCCAGGCCCAGCCGCAGCCGTTCTCGCCGGCCGAACTGCGGCGCATCCTCAGCCACGGGCCGTGGCCGATGCCGGCCGCCGCCGATCCCGCCAACCGCGTTTCCGGCAACCCCGACGCCATCGCGCTGGGCGAGGTGCTGTTCTTCGACGTGCGCCTGTCGGGCAACGGCCAGGTCTCCTGCGCCACCTGCCACGAGCCGGAGCGCGGCTGGAGCGACGGCCGCAAGACGGCGGTCGGCGTCGCGGCAGTCGACCGCAACACGCCGGGGCTGCTCAACGTGCGGCTCAATCGCTGGTTCGGCTGGGACGGCGGCAGCGACAGTCTGATGGCCAGCGCCGTGCGGCCCTGGCTCGACGCGCGCGAGACGGGCGCCTCGGCCCCGCTCGTCGCCGGCGTGCTGCGCCAGGACGCGGCACTGGCCTGCCGCTACCGCAAGGCGTTCGGCGAACTCGACGCCGATGCCGAGGCGACGATGGCCAATGCCGCCAAGGCGATCGCGGCGTTCCAGGAGACGCTGGCCAGCAGCCGCACCCCGTTCGACGATTTCCGCGACGCGCTGGCGGCAGGACGCGATGATCCCGCCTACCCGGAAGCGGCGCGGCGCGGGCTGAAGATTTTCGTCGGCAAGGGCGACTGCCAGCTCTGCCATTTCGGCCCCAACTTCACCAATGGCGAGTTCCACGACACCGGCATTTCGCAATTCATCGCGCCGGGCAAGGTCGACAATGGCCGCTTCGGCGGCATCGGCTTCCTGCGCCAGTCGCCGTTCAGCCTGCTGGGCCGCTTCAACGACGATGCCAGCGGCGCCAACGCCGTCGCCACGCGCCATGTCGAGACCACGCACCGCAACTGGGGCGAGTTCAAAGTGCCGACCTTGCGCAATCTCGACGCCACCGCGCCCTACATGCACAACGGCTCGCTGGCGACGCTGCGCGACGTGGTCAGGCATTATTCGGAGGTCAGCCCCGACCGCGTGCATTCCGACGGCGAGGCGCTGATCCGCGCACTGCATCTGTCGGAGCCGGAGATCGACGATCTCGTCGCCTTCCTGCGCACGCTTTCCGTCGCCGCCGACAATCGGCCGTTCCAGCGCCGGCACGACCCTCGCGATTGCGAGTAGCGGCGCGGTCGCAATTGGCGGCGAAGCATGGTGTAATGCGCCGGTCATGAGTCACAGGCGCGATCTCGCGGCGAAGCTGGGCCTGAATGCCAAGGAACGCCGGATTCTGGCGCGGCTGAAGACGCCGCAGCGCATCCAGGACTTCGTCGCCGCCCTGCCCGCCAATTTCGAGCGTCACGGCGGCACCTGCCTGTCGGTGCGCGGCGCGCTGCGCGAGCGGCATGCGCATTGCATCGAGGCCGCCTTCATCGCCGCCCTGGCGCTGTGGCTGAACGGCGAGCGGCCGCTGGTGATGGATCTGCAGGCCTCGCGCCAGGACGACGACCATGTCGTGACGCTGTTCAAGCGCGGCGGCTGCTGGGGCGCCATCTCCAAGAGCAACCATGTGTGGCTGCGCTGGCGCGATCCGGTCTATCGCTCGCTGCGCGAACTGGCCATGTCGTATTTCCACGAATACACGCGCCTGGACCGCAAGACGCTGCGCGCCTGCTCGCGCCCGATCGACCTGCGCCGCTTCGATCCCGCCCAGTGGGTGACCGGCGAGGAGGATTGCTGGGAGATCGCCGCCGCGCTCGACGATGCGCCGCATGCGCCCCTGGTCACGCCGGCCCAGGCGCGGGGTCTGCGCCGGCGCGACGCCACCGAGCTGCGCGCCAACGGCCTGCGCCAGTTCAAGGCGCCCGACCGCGCCAGCGCCGAACGCTACTGACCGGAAACCGACGATGAAGAAGGCTTCCGCTTTCCGCTCCATCCGCGCCATCGACTACACGGTGATCTTCGTGCGCGACATGGCGGCGATGCGCCAATTCTACCAGGATGTGCTGGGCTTCGAATCGTCGCGCCAGTTGTCGCCCAACTGGATCGAGTATCGCATCGGCGACAACACCCTGGCGCTGGCCCGCCCGCTGCTCACTCCCGACGACGCGCCAACGCCGGCCGGCAGCGCCGCCCTGCAGCTTGCCTTCAAGGTGGCGCCGGCCGAGGTCGACCAGTGCGCCGAGGAGCTGCGCCGGCAGGGCGTCGCCATCGTCTCGCCGCCCACCGACCGGCCGTTCGGGCACCGCACCCTGTTCTTCCGCGATCCCGACGGCAATCTGCTCGAAGTGTACGCGGAGATCTGATCCCGGTCAGTCCTTGATGAAGGCGACGGTCTCGGCCAGGAAATCGTCCAGCCGGTCGTGATGCACCCAGTGGCCGGCGCGCTCGAAGGAGACCACCCGGGCATTGGCGAAATGCTTGGCCCGTCCGTCGCGCTCGGGGTTGGACGCCCAGCTCTCGCCGCCATAGACCAGCAGGGTCGGGCAGGAAATCTGCCGCCACAGGAATTCGATCTCCGCCTGCGTCATGTCGTAGGGCGGCCAGGCGCGCACGTAGTTGTCGAACTTCCAGCTATAGGAGCCGTCCTCGTTCTGGATGACGCCGTGCTGGGTCAGGTGGCGCGCCTGTTCGGGCGACAAATGCTTGTTCTCCTCCTGCATGCGCTTGAAGGCTTCCTCGATCGAGGGGTAGCGGCGCGACTGGCGGCCGGCCAGGCCGCGCTGCTCGTCGATCCATTCGCGCATGCGGTCGCCGATGGTCTGGCGCTCGCGTTCGGCCAGCATCTTGGGCGACGGCCCCAGCCCTTCGATCGCCACCAGCTTGCGCACGCTTTCGGGATAGATGCCGGCATAGCGCAGCGCGATGTTGCCGCCCAGCGAATGCGCCACGATGGTGACCGGCGCCAGGTTCTGCTGATGGACGAGCTGCGCCAGGTCGTAGATATAGCCGGACATGGAGTAGTTGCCGTCCGGCGACCACTGGCTGTCGCCATGGCCGCGCAGATCGGGCGCGATGACGTGCCAGTCGCGGCGCAGGCGCGCCGCCACCCAGTCCCAGTTGCGGCAATGGTCGCGTCCGCCATGCAGCAGCAGCAGCGGCGGCGCGCCGGGATTGCCCCAGTCGACGTAGTGCAGACGCAGGCGCTGGGAAAAATAGGTGCGGGAAGTGGGGCCGACGGAAGAATCGAGAGTCATCGAGGTAAGAGTCATCGAGGTACCGGGGTTTGCACCTGCACGTTATTGCACCAGCCGCCTGGGGGGCAATCCCACAGCTTTGACCTGCCCGAAATTCGAGCAGCATTCGCGTAAAGCGGGTCGCCAGAGTAACGGTTGGCAACCCTGAATTGGCTCGCTATCCTGCCGCTTGATCGGTTGATCGATCCAAGGCGTCAAACGCCCAATCACTGCACCGAAGATCCCTGCGTCGGCTGCCGCCGAGGCGATGGTCTTGCGGGGAAGACAGCGACGTTCGGGGAGCAAGGCATGTCGGACTACGTTCTGGAGACGCAGGGACTGACGCGGGAATTCGCGGGGTTCTTCGCGGTCAAGGACGTGAACCTGAAGGTTCGGGCCAACACCATCCACGCCATGATCGGGCCCAACGGGGCGGGCAAGACCACCGTCTTCAACCTGTTGACCAAGTTCCTGACCCCGACGGCGGGACGCATCTTCTACAAGGGCCAGGAGATCACCCGCGCCCGCTCCGCCGACATCGCCCGCCACG
>JBFXDA010000009.1:0-135690 GCA_050181585.1 Reyranellaceae bacterium | reverse complement strand
CAACGGGGCGGGTCGCCTGAGCTGTCACGGGGCTCCGCGCCCCACCCCGTTGCATCACCGAGCCACCAGGGCTCAAATGTGCGGCAGGCTCTACTTCCAATCGGATGAAAGAAGGGGCTCAGGTCAGTCCAGGAGGGGGGAAGAGTCATGTTGTACTATTTTTGGTTATATATATTTAAGGTTGAACGATAGCGGGCCGCAAAGGTTTTTGTCCACAATCAAATCGCCCGTTCCCGTCCCTGCCAGTAGCGCGCCCGCAGATCCTTCTTCAGCACCTTGCCGACCGGCGAGCGCGGCAGCGCGTCGATGAACTCCGCGGTCTTGGGCGTCTTCATGCCGCCCAGCTTGTCGCGGCACAGCGCCAGGATGTCGGCTTCCGTCGCGGCATGGCCGGGCTTCAGCTCGACCACCGCCTTCACCGCCTCGCCCCATTTCTCGTCCGGCACGCCGATCACGGCGCAATCCTGCACCGCCGGATGCGACCAGATCACCTGCTCGATCTCCGAGGGATAGATGTTGAAGCCGCCGGAGATGATCATGTCCTTCTTGCGGTCGACGATATAGACGAAGCCGTCCTCGTCGATGACGCCGACATCGCCGGTATGGTGCCAGCCGAACTTGGACGCCTCGGCGGTGGCTTCCGGGTTCTTGTAGTAGCCCTTCATCACCAGCCCGCCGCGCACCACCACCTCGCCCCGCTGCCCGCGCGGCAAGAGCTGGCCCTCGTCGTCCATGATCTCCAGCCGCATGAAGGGCGTCACGCGCCCGCACGAGGTCAGGCGATGGCGCTTGTTGGATTGCAGCGCCTCGACGTGCTCCGACGGCGAGAAGAAGGTGCAGATCATGCAGGCCTCGGCCTGCCCGTAGGTCTGGGTCAGCACCGGGCCGAACACCTCGATCGCCTCGACCAGCTTGTCGGCCGACATCGGCGCCGACGCATAGACCAGGTTGCGCAGCGAGGAATAATCGAACTCGCGGACGCGCGGATGGGCCAGCATCATGTAGATCAGGGTCGGCGGCATGTAGATATGCGTGACCTTGAAGCGCTGGATGTTCTCCATGATGGTCAGCGGATCGGCGGCCGGCATGAAGATGTTGGTGCCGCCATAGGGCAGCATGGGGAAGGAGCAGACGCCGGCCGCATGCGTCATCGGCGCCACCATCAGATGCACCGGCGGCTTGTCCAGCGGCATGCAGGCCAGGAAATTGGCGTTCATGGTCTCGATCACGCGGTTGGTGATCAGCACGCCCTTGGGCCGGCCGGTGGTGCCGCCGGAAGAGGCCACGAAGCAGATCTCGTCGGGGTCGTCGGGCAGGTCGGGGGCGCGCTCGGGGAAATCCCGCAGCCAGTCCATCAGGTACGGCGACTCGGCGCCCGCCCGGTCGACGCAGATATAGTGTTCGATCTTCGGGCACTCGGCGCGCAGGCGCGGCAAATAGGACTCGAAGCTGGAATGGTAGAACAGGCAGGAACAATCGACGTTGTTGAGGATGTAGATGTTCTCGTCCAGCCCGTTGCGCGCGTTGACCGGCGCCCAGGACAGGCCGGCGCGCACGATGCCCAGCAGGGCGGCATAGGCATTGGCGTGGTTGGGGCTGTAGACCGAGGCCACCTGCCCCCGCCGCAGGCCGCGCGCCAGCAGGCCGTTGGCGATGCGATGCGTCCAGCCGGCGATCTCGCGGTAGGTCCAGCCGCGGCTGCCGTCATGCAGGCAGTCGCGCTCGGGATAGCGGTCGACGCCGCGGTCGAAGTAGTCGATCAGACGCATGGCAGTCCCTTCATTGGCGCCCTTGATGGGCGGCAGTCTCCGCGCGCACCATAACGATATGCGCAAGTTGATGTCGATTGCCGTCGTCGCTGCGTCGCTGCTGACTGGCAGCGCGCGGGCGGTCGAGATCGAAAATCTCTACGGCGGCCAGGCGATCGTCGCCGGCATGTTCGAGCCCGAGCGCACGCGCGGGCTGCGCCAGGTGTTGCTCGACGTGCTGGTGAAGGTCTCCGCCGAACCCAAACTGATCGACGATCCGCGCGTGCAACCGCTGCTCGACCGCGCCAAGGATTTCATGACGTCCTACGAGTACGAGGATCGCATGAAGGGCACGCCGGTGCGCGACGAGCAGGGCACACGCGACCGGCCGCACGACCTGCGCATCAAGTTCGATCCGGCGAAGATCGATGCGGCGCTGGCTGAGCTCGGGCTGAAGTCGTGGACGAGCGACCGGCCGATTCTCCTTGCCTGGATCACAATCGAATATCCGGGCCGAAAATTTATCCTCCGCAAAGACGGGCAAGATGGACTTGGCCAAAAGCAGGCGTTGGAAGCGGCCGCCATTCGGCGGGGCATGAAAATTCTGGTCGGCGAAGATTTCACCATCTATCCGCCGCTCAGTACAAAACCCGACGAAACTTATATTCTGAAGGGAACGCTTCGCTGGCAGCCCGACAAGGTGTCCTGGCATACCAACTGGCAATTGACCAACCTGCAGAAAGAACGAAGCTGGAGCGTGGACAGCCCCAGCTTCGACGAAGCCTTCCGCAACGGCGTCGGCGAGGCGGCCGCCACGCTCGCCGGACGCCGCTGACATCGGCCGTCCTCAGCTTCCCAGCGCGATCACGCCGGAGGACGCCAGCTCCTTGATCTCGCCGGCGGAGAAGCCGCTCTCGCGCAGCACTTCTTCGGTGTGCACGCCGCGCTTGGGCGCCGGCCCCTTGACCGAGCCGGGCGTGCGCGAGAAGCGCGGCGCCGGCGCCGGCTGCTTGAAGCCGGCCACGTCGACGAAGCCATTGCGCGCCTTGGCGTGCGGATGGTTGGGCGCCTCGCTCATGGTCAGCACCGGCGCGAAGCAGATATCGGTGCCCTCCATGATGGCGCACCATTCGTCGCGCGTCTTGGTCTTGAAGATCTCGGTGAACTTCTTTTTCATCTCCGGCCACTTGGCGCGGTCGTGCTGGGCCGGCAGGTCCTGGCCCTTCAGCCCGGTCTTCTCCAGCAGCAGGGCGTAGAATTGCGGTTCGATCGAGCCGATCGACACGTATTTGCCGTCCCTGGTCTCGTAGGTGTCGTAGAAATGCGCCCCGCCGTCGAGCATGTTGCTCTCGCGCTGCGTCTCGTCCCACAGGCCCGCGCCCGCCATGCCCCAGATACCGCCCAGCAGCAGGCCGGTGCCGTCGACCATGGCGGCATCCACCACCTGGCCCTTGCCGGAGCGGATCGATTCGACCAGGCCGCAGGCCATGCCGAAGGCCAGCAGCATGCCGCCGCCGCCGAAATCGCCGACCAGGTTCAGCGGCGGCACCGGCTTCTCGCCCTTGCGCCCGATGGCGTGCAGCGCGCCGGACAGCGCGATGTAGTTCTGGTCGTGGCCGGCCGCCTTGGCCAGCGGCCCCTCCTGGCCCCAGCCGGTCATGCGCCCATACACCAGCCGGGGGTTGCGCTTGAGACAGACCTCGGGGCCGATGCCCAGCCGCTCGGCGACGCCGGGGCGGAACGGCTCCATCAGCCCGTCCGCCTTCTCCGCCAGGCGCAGCACCACTTCCGCCCCGCCCGGCTTCTGCAGATCGACCGACACCGAGCGGCGCGAGCGATTGTGCACTGCAAACTTGGGATCGGAGATCCGGTCCATGACATGCGCTGCGGTGCGGTCGACGCGGATGATGTCGGCACCCATGTCGCCCAGCATCATCGCCGCCATCGGCCCGGGCCCGATGCCTGCCACTTCGATCAGCCTCAGCCCGGAAAGCGGTCCCATAGTCTCCTCCTGAATTTTCAAAGCTTCGAATCGGCGGCGATGTTAACGCCCGTTCAGGGAAACGGCGAACCCGTTTTTGCTTCCGCCCAGCGAAAGCCCTTGACGGCAATGGAGGGGAAGCGAAGAATTTTGTCCAAGGCCTCGGCAACGCACCGATGCGCCAGTGGGAGGAACATCTTGAAATCGATTCTTGCCTGTGCGGCGGCTGCCGCGCTGTCGGTCCTCGCGTTCGCCGGCCCGGCCGGCGCGCAGCAGAAGCTGGAGTTCAAGTTCGTGTCGGCGGCGCCGCCCAAGACGCCGTGGGAGGCGCAGATCAACCGCTTCCGCGACGAGGTCGGCAAGGAGACCAAGGGCAACATCGTGATGGTGCCCTACATCAACTCCGTGCTGGGCAGCGAGCAGGACACCATCCTGCAGGTGCAGAACGGGCGCATCGAGTCGGGCGGCTTTTCCGTCACCGCCGGCGTGCAGATCGTCAAGGAGATGGCGCTGCTGGCCGGACCCTATCTGTGGGACACCGAGAAGCAGGCCGACTGCGTGCTCGACAATTTCCTGTTCGCCGAATACCAGAAGCTGTTCGACAAGCGCGGCCTGGTGCTGACGCAGTGGTCGGAAGTGGGCTGGGTCAACGTCTACGGCAAGAAGCCGCTGCTGACGCCGGCCGACGCCAAGGGCTACAAGGTGCGCATGGCGCCGGCCTCCTCGTCCAAGGTGTTCTGGGACGCCGTCGGCGCCAACGGCGTGCCGCTGGGCGTGCCCGACGTCAATCCCAGCCTGCAGACCGGGCTGGTCGAGGGCGGCGACTTCCCCAACCTGACCTACGTCGCCATGGGCACCGGCAAGCTGGCGCCGCATCTGACGCTGACGCAGCACCAGCACCAGGCCGGCATCGTGGTGTTCAACAAGCGCTTCTACGAGCGGCTGCCCAAGGAGCAGCGGGCGGTGATCGAGCTGGCCTCCTCGCCGCCGCACCAGTTGCGCGCCGAGGTGCGCGGCGTGCAGGCCGCCATGCTGAAGGCGCACCAGGCCCAGGGCGGCACGGTGCACACGCTGACGCCCGAGCAGCTTGGCGCCTGGAAGAAGGCTTCCGAGCCGGCCCAGGCGGCGCTGGTCAAGGAGATCGGCGGCGACGCGCCGCGGCTGTGGCAGCTCATCCAGAAGGCCAAGAAGGAGTGCCCGGTCTAGGCACCGCCTTCGTCCGCCGCGCCCGGAGGAAAGGGACACGTGGAAACGGCACGCTCCGTTCTGCGCGTCCTTTTCCTTTTCATGGGCGCCACCGCGACCGTCTTCTACGCCGCGCTCGCCATCCTGCTGCTGGCCGACGTCATCGGCCGCGAATTGTTCAGCCAGGGCGTCTTCGGCGCCCAGCGCGTGGCGGTGTACTGCACCATCGTGGCCGGCAATTTCGGCCTGGCGCTGGCGGCGGCGGCCGGCTCCCACATCCGGCCGCGCTTCGCCGATAGCTGGGTGCCGCAGGCCTGGAGCGCGCCGCTCGACCGCCTCGCCGACGTCATCACCGGCGCGGTTTTCGTGACTGTCGCCTTCTTCGCCACCAGGCTGGTGCAGGAATCCTTCGATTTCGAGACGGTTTCGCCGGTGATCGACTGGAAGATCTGGCCAGTGCAGGCGGTGATCCCGCTGGGCTACCTGCTGGCGGCGGCGCATTACTTCATCTTCGCCGCCTATCCCGCGCTTAGGCCGCGCCAGGAACAGGTGGGAGAATGAGCGCGCTGGCGCTGATCGCGATCATCGTCCTGCTGCTGGTGCTGCGGCAGAACCTGATCGTCATCCTCTTCATCGTCGGCGGCTACGTGCACCTGGTGTACGGCGCGGGCCAGCTCGAATACATGATCCAGGACATGTGGACGGGCGCCGACAAGGAAGTGCTGCTCTCCATTCCGCTCTTCATCCTGGCCGGCAACGTCATGACGCGCGGCTCGATCGCCGAGCGGCTGATCGCCATCGTGCGCTCGGCCACCGCCTGGCTGCCCGGCGGCATGGCGGCCGCCACCATCCTGTCCTGCGCCGTGTTCGCCGCCATCTCCGGCTCCTCCACCGTCACGCTGCTGGCGGTGGGCGCGGTGATGTATCCGGCGCTGCTGAAGGGCGGCTATTCCAAGCGCTACGCCATGGGCGCGATCTGCGCCGGCGGCACGCTGGGCATCATCATCCCGCCCTCGATCCCGATGATCCTCTACGGCATCTCGACCGAGGCCTCGATCACCGACCTGTTCATCGCCGGCATCGGACCGGGCCTGCTGCTGACGGCGATGTTCACCGTCCACGCGCTGATCGTGAACCGCCACATGCCGCACGCGCCGGTCAGCCGGCGCGGCCTGTACTATCTGTTCACCGCGCCGCTGGTCGTGCTGGCGCTGCAGCCGCATTACTGGTCCTTCGTCGTCCAGGCGACCCGCCCGCGCGCCGTCGCCGCCGGCGCGCCCGGCGGCACCCCGGGCGGCGTCAGCCTGATCGACGACTACCGGCCGCCGGCCGCTTTCGCCGACTATTTCGCCGCCATGCCGGCGGGCATCCGCGAGCTGGGCCGGGCGCTGGCCTTCGGCGGGCCGGCCGCCCTGCTGCCGGTCATCATCCTGGGCGGCATCTATACCGGCTGGTTCACCGCCACCGAATCGGCCGCCATCGGCCTGGCCTACGCGCTGCTGGTCGAGATTTTCGTGCACCGCGAATTGCGGCTGCGCGATTTCTACACCGTGGCGCTGGAGACCACCAAGCTGCTGGGCTCGCTGTTTCCCATCCTGGCGATCGCGCTCAGCCTCAACCTGCTGCTGACCGAGCAGCGCGTGCCGCAGTCGCTGGTCGAGTTCATGACCGGCGCCGTGGAAAGCAAGGCGGCCTATCTGCTGATCGTCAACGTCCTGCTGCTGATCGTCGGCTGCTTCATGGACGTGGGCTCGGCGATCCTGATCGTGGCGCCGCTGATCTGGCCGATCGCCGAGGCCTACGGCATCGACAAGACCCATTTCGGCATCATCATGACGGTCAATCTCGAGATCGGCTTCCTCACCCCGCCGGTCGGGCTGAACCTGATCGTGGCCATGTCGGCCTTCAAGGAGGATTTCGGCTTCATCTGCCGTTCGGTGCTGCCGTTCATCGCCATGATGCTGGTGGCGCTGGCCGCCGTGAGCTGGATACCGGAGATCGCCCTCTATCTGGTGCGCTAGACCCGGCGCGTCGCCCGCCGTAACATCCGGCAAAACGACCTCGAGGAAAATGCCCATGGGTTCCCCTCCCCTGCTGCGGCCGGCGGCCGCCGCCGTCCTTGCCATGGCCCTTGCCGTCTGCCCGGCGCTGGCGCAGCAGTCGCCGCAGAGACCCGCCGCCGCCGCGCCGCCGGCGCCGAAATCCTACCTGACGCAGTTCCTGGTGCCCGGTTCGCATTTCCACGGCGTGCACGGGCTGGCCTTCGACCGCGACGACCAACTCTTCGTCGGCAGCGTGGTCGGGCAGGCGCTGTACAAGGTGCAGGTCGACACCGGCGAAGTCGAAACCCGCGTGCCGCCGCCGGAAGGCATGGCCGACGACATCGCCTTCGGCCCCGACGGCGCCATGGCCTGGACCTCGTTCCTGACCGGCATCGTGCATGCCCGCGCCAAGCCAGACCAGCCGATCAAGCAGCTCGCCACCGGCCTGCCCGGCATCAACTCGCTGGCCTTCACCAAGGACGGCCGGCTGTTTGCCACCCAGGTGTTCCTGGGCGACGCGCTGTGGGAGATCGACACCGCGCCGCTGAAGCCCGACGCGCAGCCCAATGCCGCCCCCAAGGCGCCGCGGAAGGTCATGGAGGGCATGGGCGGGCTGAACGGCTTCGAGTTCGGCCCCGACGGCATGCTCTACGGGCCGCTGTGGTTCCGCGGCCAGGTGGTGAAGGTCGACGTCGACAAGGCGACCGTGACGGTGGTGGCCGACGGCTTCAAGGTGCCGGCGGCGGCCAATTTCGATTCCAACGGCCTGCTCTACGTGGTCGACACCGCGCTGGGCCAGGTGGTGCGGGTGGAGACCAGCAGCGGCCAGAAGACGCTGGTAGCGAGCGTCAAGCCGTCGATCGACAACCTCGCCATCGATTCGCGCAACCGGCTGTTCATCACCAACATGGCCGATAACGGCGTCTACCGCGTCGATACCGAAACCGGCCAGGTGCACACCGTGGTCGAGGGCAAGCTGGCGGTGCCGGCCGACATCGCCGTCCATTCCGAGGGCGAGCGGGAAACCCTGCACGTGCCGGACATCTTCGCCTACCGCACCGTCGACGGCGCCAGCGGCGCGGTCAACACCGTGCTGCGCATGCACGGCGACACGCTGGAATATCCGTTCGGCGTCTCGGTCAACGCCAAGCACGTGATCCTGACGAGCTGGTTCACCAATTCGGTGCAGCGCATCGAGCGCGCCAGCGGCAAGCCGCTGGCCATGCTGCACGACTTCAAGGCGCCGGTGGACGCCATCGAGGCGGAGGACGGCTCGCTGCTGGTGCTGGAACTGGGCAGCGGCTCGCTGCTGCGCGTGAAGGGCGCCGACGGCAAGGACCGCGCCACCGTCGCCGGCGAGCTGGGCGCGCCGGTGGCCATGGCCAGCGCCGGGCCGGGGGCGGTCTACGTCACCGAGCTGGCCAGCGGTGCGGTGGTGCGCATCGACCTGGCCACCGGCGCCAAGAACGTCGTCGCCAGCGGGCTGAAGGCGCCCGAGGGCATCGACGTGGCGCCCGACGGGCGGCTGATCGTGGCCGAGGTCGGCCTGCGCCGCGTGGTCGCCATCGATCCCAAGGACGGCGCCGTCACGCCGCTGGCCGGCAACCTCGCCATCGGCCTGGCCGGCTTCCAGGGCGGTCCGCCGGCCCATGTGCCGACCGGGGTTGCGGTGGGCCGATCCGGCGCCATCTACGTGACGTCGGACGTGCGCAACGCCATCTACAAGCTCACGCCCCAGTTCTAGCCGGATTTCCGGCCGGCGCCGCCGGTCGACGAGTCAGGAGTACCCGCGTTGGCCATTCCCTTCATCAAGGAGCTGGCGTTCAGCTACGGCGAGCCGGCCAATGTCACGCCGCTGGTCCGCCGCATCGTGGCCCGGAACCCCGGCCCCTTCACCTTCCACGGCACCGGCACCTACGTGCTGGGCAAGGGCAAGGTTGCCATCGTCGATCCCGGGCCGGACGATGCCGACCATGTGCGGGCGCTGCTCGACGCGGTGCGCAACGAGACCGTCACGCACGTGCTGATCACCCACACCCATATGGACCATTCGCCGGCCGCCGCCGCGATCAAGGCGGCGACCGGCGCCACCACCTACGGCTTCGGCCCGCACCCCACAAGGCCCGACGGCGGCGCCGAGGAGGGCGGCGACCACGCTTTCCGTCCCGACGTGACGGTGCGGGACGGCGACGTCATCTCCGGCCAGGGCTGGACGGTCGACGCGGTGCACACGCCGGGCCACATCTCCAACCATCTGTGCTTCGGGGTGCGCGAGGAGCGGGCGCTGTTCTCGGGCGACCACGTGATGGGCTGGTCGACCTCGGTGATCTCCCCGCCCGACGGCGACATGAAGGCCTACATGGACTCGCTGCGCAAGCTGCTGCCGCGCGAGGACCGGCTGCTGATCCCCACCCATGGCGCGGAAATCCGCGACCCGAACGATTTCGTGCTGGCCTACATGGCACATCGCAAGGAGCGCGAACGGCAGATCCTGGCCTGCCTGCGCGAGGGCATCGACACCATCCCCGTCATGGTGAAGAAGCTCTATGCCGCGGTCGATCCCCGCCTGCATCCCGCCGCCGCCCGCTCGGTGCTGGCGCACATGATCCACATGATCGAGACCGGCCGCGTCGTCGCCGACGGCCCGCCCAGCGTGTCGGCGCGCTACAGGCTGGCGGCCTGAAACCGCCCGCCGCTCAGGGAAAGACCTGCGCCAGCGCCGCCAGGAACTGTTCCTCGAAGCGGGCCTGGGAATAACGCCGGGCGATCAGCGCCGCCCCCGCCGCGCCCAGCCGACGGCCCAGCGCAGGCTCGCCCGCCAAGCGGGCGAAGGCATCGGCCAGCTCGGCCGGCTCGAAGCCGGTCAGCAGGCCGGTGTCGCCGTCGAGCACGAATTCCTCCGGCCCGCCGCAGCGCGTCGACACCACGCAGGCGCCGCAGGCCATCGCCTCCATGGCGATCTGCGACAGGCCTTCCTGTTGCGAAGTTACGGCGAAGCAGTCCAGCGAGCGCAGGAATTGCGGCATCTGCGCGCGCGGCACCGGCGGGCCGACCTGCAGGGCCTGGGCGATGGCTTGCGCCTGGAAACGGGCGATGAAGTCCTCCCGCGCCAGGTCGCCGCGCACGTGCAGCTCGGCATCGGGATGGTGCGCCAGGAAGCGGGCGAAGCCCTGCACCAGCAGCGCCATGTTCTTGCGCGGATCGGAGATGCGACCCGAAACGCCGATCCTGAAGCCGCCGCCCGGGCGCGGTTCGTCGGCCGGGCGGAACAGGCCGGTGTCGACGGGAATGACGATGATGCCGTGCACCCGGTTGACGGGAACCAGGGCCCGCAATTCGCGGCAGGCATAATCGCCGATCGCCCAGGTGTCGCTGTCGCGCAGCAGGATCTTCTCCTGCCGCCGGGCGACGGGGGCATTGAGCAGCGCATCGTAGGCGCGCCGCCAGGCCGGCCAGGCCGCGACGCGGGCCTCGCGGTCGCCCCACCAGGGGCTGGCGATCCAGTTCAGGCTCTTGCGTTTCAGCGCATGCGGCGCCCAGGCGGGCAGCACATTGCCCGAGACCACGACGATCTTCTCGTGGCTGTCGATCAGCCGGCGCCAATGCGCGTTGGCCAGGTGATGCGCCCATTCGAATTCGGGCAGATGGCTGCCGACGGCGACGCCCGGATAGGGCAGCTCGCTCGAGGCTTCGCTGCCCACCCGCCGCCACGGCTTCCAGGACGGGACCGAAAGCTGCGGCGCGGTCGAATAATGCGCCCGCCAGGCGGCGGTGACGGCATGGCCTTGCGCGCGCAGCAGATCGGCCGCCATGCGCGACTGGGTGGCGATGCCGCCCAGGCCGGGCGGCAGGGTGATCAGCAGGACCGAGTTGGCGGCGGGCAAGGGCGCGGGTTCCAGCGGCGGTTTGCCGTTTGTCCTCCGAAATCCGCCGCCTGTAAATGCACGCAATGGCGGCAGGCCGGGGACCCGGCCGGCGGGGCGTTCACTCTTCCATCAGCAGGTGCTTGCCGTGCACCGTCTTGAACAGCGGGATGCGCCGGTCGCGGACGGCCGCCGGCGGCTCCTTGAGCAGCCGCGCCACCTCGCCCAGCACCAGTTGGGTGATGGTCGGCACCGGCAGTTGCTGCGCCTCGTCCAGCCGCACCCAGCGAATGTCGCCCAGTTCGCCGTTGCTCTTGATCTCGCCGCCGGCGATCACCGAGGCGTCGGCCATGAAGAAGCGCGCA
The DNA here is from genome assembly GCA_050181585.1 of Reyranellaceae bacterium. Taxonomy (GTDB): domain Bacteria; phylum Pseudomonadota; class Alphaproteobacteria; order Reyranellales; family JAQSWP01; genus JAQSWP01. The sequence goes on along the minus strand of JBFXDA010000009.1, from coordinate 124,506 downwards.
TTGAAGCGGCGCGGCCGGCCGGGCGGGGTGACGGCACGGGCGATGTAGTCGAGCGAATCCAGCGCCGGCGCCATGCCGGCATCGATGAAGCCGCGCCAGTGCTCGGCCACGTCGCCCGATTTCCTCGGCTGCCAGGGCTTGCCGATGATCAGGCCGGTTTCCTCGAAGGTCTCGCGGATGGCGGCAACCGCCAGCGCCCGGCCGCGCGCGATGCTGCAGGCCCGCGCCAGCCGCTCCGCCACCTCGTCGCGCAGATCCGCCGCATAGGGCACCCTGGTATCGGCGGCATCGACCCGGCCGCCGGGGAAGACGTAGCGGTTGGGCATGAAGGCATTGCTGCCGGCGCGGCATCCCAGCAGCACTTCCGGCGCCCGGCCGGTCTGCCGCACCAGGATCAGCGTCGCCGCATCGCGCGGCCGCCTGTAGGGATGGTGTTCGCCCTCGTGCAGGGCATCGACCCGCCGCTCGACGCCCAGAACCTTACCCGCCTGCTTTTCTTCTTTTTCCGCCGTCATATTCCCGCTTTCCCGGCCCGCATGAACGGGCGTTCATACGTCCAGTCTAGCACGGTGCGGGGGGCTGATTGCCAGTCTCGCGGCAAGCCGAAATGCGCCGGCCGAAGCGGCTTCCGCCACGGGGGAAAATGGGGCTATAACCCGTTGCCCGCTGGCGCCGAGTCCCCGTAGCTCAGCCGGATAGAGCAGCGGTTTCCTAAACCGGAGGTCGGAGGTTCGAATCCTCTCGGGGACGCCAGCGCGCCATACGGCATTCCTTTCCCCGATCGTCGCCGCCGGAGGCCGCCGTCACGGCGCGATCGCCACCTTGAGAACGCCGTCGCGCTGGTTGGCGAAGAGATCGTAGGCCTGTTCGATCTGGTCGAGCGCGAAGCGATGGGTGACCAGCGGCCGCGTGTCGAGCCGGCTCGACGCGATCACCTCCATCAGCCGGCGCATGCGCTCCTTGCCGCCCGGGCACAGCGTGGTGACGATGGTGTGGTCGCCGAGCCCGGCCAGGAAGGGCCCGAGCGGGATCTTGAGGTCGCCCGAATAGACGCCGAGGGAGGACAGCGTGCCGCCGGGGCGCAGGACGCGCAGCGCCGCCTCGAAGGTCTCCTGGCGCCCCAGAGCCTCGATCGCCACGTCGACGCCGCGGCCGTCGGTGAGCCGCATGATCTCCTCGACCACGTCCGTCTTGGTGAAGTCCACCACCCTGTCGGCGCCCATGGCGCGGGCGATCTGCAGGCGGGCCGGTACGGCATCGACGCCGATGATCGTGGTGGCGCCCAGCAGCCGCGCGCCGGCGGTGGCGCACAGCCCGATCGGTCCCTGGGCGAAGATCGCCACCGAGTCGCCGATCCTGATCCGGCCGCTCTCCGCGCCCGAGAAGCCGGTCGACATGATGTCGGGACACATCAGCACCTGCTCGTCGGTGAGGCCGTCGGGAACCGGCGCCAGGTTGGCCATGGCGTCGGGCACCAGCAGGTATTCCGCCTGGGCGCCGTCGATGGTGTTGCCGAAGCGCCAGCCGCCCATCGGCTTGAAGCCATGCCTGGTGCCCGCGCCGTCCTGCGAGTGGTAGCCGCACAGGCAGGCGGCGCTGTGGCCGCTGGGCGTGATGGCGCCGGCAATGACGCGCTGGCCTTCGCGGTAGCCTTGGACCGCCGAGCCCAGCTTCTCGATGACGCCGACGGGCTCGTGGCCGACGGTCAGGCCGGGCGCCACGGGATATTCGCCCTTGAGGATGTGCACGTCGGTGCCGCAGATGGTGGTGGTGGTTATGCGGATCAGCGCATCGAGCGGCCCGACATCGGGGACCGGCTTGTCGTCGAGCACGATGCGGTTGGGTTCGACGAAGACCGCCGCCTTCATCTTCTGGGCCATGGCATGCCTCCTTTCGTGCGGCAGATCGGGTTCGGGCGGCCCGGAAACCGGCATCCTTGCGGCAGCCCGGATGGCCAGGACGCCGGCGGCCGGAACCTGCATCTTCAGTCCATAACAGACGCTGAAGTTCCCGGGGCGGGCGGATTCTGCAATGGAAAGCCCGGACGGGCACGACAAAAAGCCGGCGCCCGAAGGCGCCGGCTCGCGGTCTTGCGGTTCGGATCGACCCGTCAGGCCAGTTCGTAGCGCCCGTCGACCGGGTCCCAGACATATTGCTGGATCACCGGCGTGCCCGCCGCGGCGTCGTTGTTCCACAGCATGATGACGCTGACATCCTGCTGGTCGAAGGTCACGCTGTTGCCCGCCCCCGCTCCCGTCAGGATGTCCAACCGGTACATGGTGCCGCCTGCCCCGTCGATGTCGACCAGCCGCACCATGTCGTCGCCGCCGGCATTGTCGTAGAGGTCGCCGTCGGTCTCGACCACCCCGGTGCCGTTGCGCAACTGGTCGGAGCCGGCGGTCACTTCCGTGGTGTCGAAATCGGGGAATACCACCAGCGCGTTGACCCGCGCGCCGGTCTCCGGCACCGGGTTGGGGGTCGGGTCGGCGGGGTTCACGTCCATGATCAGGTCGTTGCCGTCGGTGCGCGACCAGTAGTAGTAGTCGATGCCCGCGCCGCCGATCAGCACGTCGCCGTCGCCCGCGCCGCCGTAGAGGAAGTCGGTGCCCGGCCCGCCATAGATGGTGTCGCTGCCGGCACCGCCCCAGATCACGTCGTTGCCGGCGCCGCCATCGACGATGTCGTTGCCGAACCAGGTCGAGATCAGGTCGTCGCCGTTCTCGCCGGCGACGCGGTCGATCTGCGCCGATCCCGAATCGGTGCTGCTGGAATAGAACCGGTCGGCGCCCTCGCCCAGCGTGCTGGTCACCATGACGTAGTTGCCGCTGACGAACGCCAGGTCGGAGGCGTCGGTGGCGGCGTTGACGCCGCCGACCAGCGTGTAGGTGCCGTTGTTGGTGTCGTTCATGATCAGCAGATCGCGATCGTCGCCGCCGAACAGATGGCCGCCGTCGAAATCGAACAGCAGGTCGTTGCCGGTGCCGCCCGAAACCGAATCCTCGCCGACGCCGCCATAGGCGGTGTCGTTGCCGGCGCCGCCGAAGATGCGGTCGGCGCCGCCGAAGCCGCTGGCGTTGAGGTCGTCGCCGAAGATCGTGTCGTCGCCGGCGCCGCCGAACAGCGTGTCGCCGGCCTCCCCGGTCGCGGTGCCGTTCTGCCGGCCGCCCACCACCAGGTCGTTGCCCGAGCCGGAGAACACCACGTCGGCGTTGTCGCCGGCGAAGATGGTGACGTTCTCGGTATAGGCGCTGCGCGTGACGCCGTCGTTGAAGGTCAGGTTGATCACGTCGGCGGCCGCGCCGGCGATGATGATCTCGATGCCGGCGACGTAGTTGGAGATGGTCGAGTCGCCGGGGTTCATCACGCTGTTGGTGGCCGACACCAGGTTCTGCATGTCGATGGTGTCGGTGCCGCCGCCGCCGAACATGCGGTCCGAGACGCGGGCGGAGAAGATCGGCACGAAGACGTCGACCGCCGCCGAGCCGGCCTCGCCGTCCCAGCCGCTGATCGTGGTGTTGTCGAAGGTGCCGCCGTTGGTGCCGGCCAGGATCGTGTCGTTGCCGCCGCCGCCGAACAGCGAGTCGATGCCGCCCAGGCCCGACAGCGTGTCGTTGCCGCCCTGGCCCAGGATCGAGTTGTTGTCCTCGTCGCCTTCGAGGAAGTCGGCGCCGCTGGCCGACCCGATCAGGTGCTGGAAGGCGTTGAAACTGTCGTTGCCGTAGCCGCCGGTGGCGGTGCCCTGGAACAGGCTGACCTGCACCGCCGAGGGCGCGTTGCTGTAGGTCAGCCAGTCGTCGTTGTTCTTTTCCGCCAGGTAGACGCCGCCATACATCACGTCGTCGCCCAGCCCGCCATCGACCGTATCGGAACCCTCGTTGCCGATGATGGTGTTGGCGCCGCTGCTGCCGACGAAACTGTCGTTGTGCGCCGAGCCGATGGCGTTGGCGAAGCCGGAGAAGGTGTCGCCCGTGGCGTGGCCGCCGGTGGCGACGTTGGTGGCGAGATTGACCGTCACCGCCGCATTGGAGCTGGCGTAGCTCAGGAAGTTGTTGCCGCCCTGCCCGGCCAGGAAATCGGCGCCGCCGGCGCCCTCGATCGTGTCGTCGCCCAGGCCGCCCAGGATGGTGTTGACGTTGGCGTCGCCCACCAGCGTGTCGTTGTGCGCCGAGCCCAGCAGGTTCTCGAAGTCGCTGGCGACGGTGTCGCCCTCGGCGTCGCCGCCGAAGCCGCCGCCGCCCAGGGTGACGTTGACCGCCTCGCTGGAGAGGCTGTAGCTCAGCGTGTCGTTGCCGGTGCCGCCGCGCAGGCTGTCGGCGCCGACGCCGCCCTCGACCAGGTCGTTGTCGGCGCCCGCGTCGATCGTGTCGTCGCCGTCGCCGCCGATCAGCGTGTCGCTGCCGGCCTCGCCCGACAGCGAATCGTTGCCCAGGCCGCCTTCGAGGCGGTTGCCCACGGAACTGCCGATCAGCGTGTCGTTGAAGCTGGTGCCGACCAGATGCTCGATGCCGTAGAACCGGTCGTTGACGGCACCGCCGGCGCCGGTGCCGTACTGCATGAAATCGTTCTCGTTGTCGGTGAGGCCGGTTTCGAGATCGATGGTGACGGAAGCGGTGACGAAGGAATAGTTGACCGTGTCGTTGAGGCTGTTGTCCTGGCCGTTGGCGTTCAGGAAGTATTCGGCGTCGACCCAGTCCGACACCACGTTGCCGCCGAAGAAGTATTCGTGCACGGCGAGCGGGCCGGTGCCGCCGGAATCGGCCAGGCGGCTGGCGAAGATGGTGTCGTCGCCGTTGCCGCCGAAGGCGGTGGCGGTATCGAAATTGGGGATAGCGCCGGGGGAGGCGGGGTTGATGGGGCCCGCCACGTCGGTGGTGAAGGCGCTGCCCGGCATGTAGATGACGTCGTTGCCGTCGTCGCCGTAATAGACGTCGCCGTTGTTGAAGCCGTAGAGCGTGTCGTTGCCGGCATAGCCGAACAGGTCGTCGGCGCCGCGCGTGCCGGTCACCGAATGGGTGGAGACGTTGAGGCCACCATAGATGGTGTCGTTGCCGCCCATGCCGAGCAGGCCGTCGCCCAGGCCGAGATTCTCGTCGCCGCCGTAGATGACGTCGTCGCCCTCGCCCGAGACCGCCAGGTCGCGGCCATTGCCGAGGTCGAGCGTGATGGGCAGGACATAGGCCACGCCGCCATTGGCCGCGTTGTAGCTGAGGTTGACGAAGTCGTGCGAAACGATGTCCTCGCTGGTGCCGGTGCGATTGACGTCGCCGCCGCGGATGATCTCGATGGAAATGGTTTGCTGGCCGAGCTGGCCGCCGGGCAGGCCGTAGCGGCCGGCGCCGAACATCGGCGCGCCCTGGTTGGTCGCCAGCTCGTCCCAGACGATGGCGTTGTTGGAGCTGCCCGAGTTCAGCCACAGCACGTCCTGGTTGCCGTCGCCCTGGAACCCGCCCGGGTTGTTGACGATGAAGTTGCCGGAGATGTCGGCGAAGGGCAGACGGAACGCGCCGTTGACGTAGAGCGAGGAAGTGACGAGAAGCTGGCCGCCACCGGCGACGCCGGGCAACTGCGTGATGCCGCCGCCGACGGCGGAATAGAGGGTCGCGGGAGGATCGTTCAGATCGCCTGCAGTGTGGAAGAATGTCCAGCGCGCCATGGCTTTTCCCCAATGATTTCAAAAATGCATCGACGGCAATTTCCGACGGCTACGCGGAAATGCACGTAATCGTCCGATCAATAACTTAGCTTAATTTGCGCCTAGATTGCAAAAACAATTCGGCCGTCGCATAAAATATCGTTTATTATCAATGGATTATATCGAAGTATCTTTGCGCTCTGGATGAAAAAATACCTCGCCGCTCGCCTTCATGCGGTGCGCGGCGGCAGAGCCAGTGCAAATTCCGGTGTGCGCGATCTGGCGAAAACTGGTGCGGCCGCTCCTTCGGATCGGCGGCGATCGCGGCGGCGATCAGTCCCGCTCGAGGGCCTCGCGCAGCGCCTGCCACGAGGCGAGCTTGACGCGGGGACGGCCCAGCGCGGCGCCGGCCGCCGTCTCGCGGTGGTTCAGCTTCAGCCATGCCGCGAAGCTCGCCGGACGCAGAGCGCGGGCCGCCAGCAGCGCGGCCAGCGCCGGTTCGGCGTCCGCTTTCGCCGGCGTCCGTTTCACGAACGCCGCCACTTTTTCAACCACGGCCAGCGAATCGGCGCGATTGGTGGCGATGACGCCGGAAGGCCCGCGTTTGGCCCAGCCGACGACATAGAGGCCGGGCGCGATCTCGCCGCCCTCGTTGGCGAAGACGCCGCGGGCCTCGTCGAAACCCGCTTCGTCCAGCGCCGTGCTGCGATAGCCGATGGCGGTGATCGCCGTCTGCACCGGCAACGTCCATTGCCGCCCGCCGGCGCTGTCGCGCAGCACGAGGCGCTCGAGTGCGGTCGCGCCCTCGAAAGCGACCGGCGTGGCGTTGAACAGCAAATGCAGCGCGATCGGCTTGCCCTCAGCCGGTACGGCCGCAAAGCCGCGCAGGATCTCCAGGTTCCTGTCCTTGACCTTGGCCAGGCCGGCATCGGCGAGGCCGCTGGCTGGCGGAATCTCCGCCCCTTCGACCAGCGGACGCACGCGCGCGAGCTGCCCCAGCTCGGCCAGTTCGGCCGAGGTGAAGCTCGCCTCCACCGGCCCGCGCCGGCCGATCATGTAGATGTCGGTCAGTGTGGCGGCATCAATCACGCGTGCGGCGTGAGCGCACAGATCCGACGCCTGCATCTCCTCCGCCGTCTTGGCCAGCACGCGCACCAGGTCGATGGCGACGTTGCCGTTGCCGATCACCGCCACGGCCGGACCGCGCAGGCGGAAATCGAGTTCGGCGAAATCGGGATGGCCGTTGTACCAGCCCACCACCGGCCAGGACGGATAGACGCCGGGCAGGTCCTCGCCGGCAATGCCGAGCCGGCGGTCGCGCGCGGCGCCGGTGGCCAGGATCACCGCGTCGTAGATCCGCCGCAGCTCCGCCAGCGACAGGTCGCGGCCGATCTCGACATTGCCGAGGAAGCGCACGTTGGGCTTCTGCGCCAGGCGCTCGAACTGGCGCGCCACCGCCTTGGTGCCCTGGTGGTCGGGCGCCACGCCCGAGCGCACCAGCCCGTAAGGCGTCGGCAGCCGGTCGAACAGGTCGATGCGCGCCGCGGGCAGGGCGCGCGTCAGCCCGTCGAGCGCATAGAAGCCGGAAGGCCCGCTGCCGACGATGGCGATGGCATGCGACATCGGGCGAGCTTAGCGCGGGCAAAACCCGCGCCAAATAAGCATTTCCTCCGCCGGTTTGCGCGGGCGGCGGCTGTCGGGAGCCCGGCCTCAGCCGCCGCCGGGCGGCCACATCGTCGCCGGGTCGATATCGTCCCCCGGACGGCCGTTCCAGTAGGAATAGCCGGTGCCGTCCCAGACATAGCGCTGCACGCTCTGGCCGGCCGGCGCCTCGTGATCGGACAGGGCGATCTGCGATATGTCGCGGCGGTCGAAATCGACGTAGTTGCCGACGCCGTCGCCGGAAAGGATCTCCAGGCGCCACAGATCGGTGCCGGGCTCGGTGTCCTCGATGTCGTAGACCCGCACCATGCCGTCCTTGTCGGAGATGTCGAAATCGCTTTCGAACACGCCGGTGCCCGGTTTCAGCGTGCCGTCGGGCTGGAAGATGCCGAACACCAGCAGCCCGTTGTTGTCGCCGCTGCCGCCCATGCGGAACTCGTCGTAGATCTGGTCGCCCTGCCCGTCCTCGCGCGACCAGAAATAATGGTCGGTGCCGGCGCCGCCGAACAGCGTGTCGACGTCGGTGCCGCCATAGAGCAGATCGGTGCCGTCGCCGCCATAGATCGTGTCGTCGCCCGAGCCGCCCCACAGCGCATCGTCGCCGGCGCCGCCGAAGAGGACGTCCTTGCCGAACCAGGTCGAGATGACGTCGCGGCCGGCGCCGCCGAACACGACATCGGCATTGGCGCCGTCTTCCGCCTGTTCGGCGCTGAGGCCGCCGATGAAGGTGTCGTCGCCATGGCCGAGATTGGCCCTGACGATCTCGTAGCGGCCGATGACCTGGACGTAGTCGTTGCCGTCTGTGGCATCGTCGGGGCCGCCCACGATCATGATCGGCTGGTCGAGGTTGGAGAGCTGCAGGTACAGCACGTCCGCGCCGGCGCCGCCGTCGAAATACTCGCCATTGGAATGGCCGCCGTCATTGAACAGGAAGTCGTCGCCGGCGCCGCCATAGAGCGTGTCGACGTCGGCGCCGCCATAGAGCGTGTCGTTGCCGTCGCCGCCGAACGCCAGGTCGAAGCTGCCCGTCGAGCCGCCGCCGGTGGTCAACACGTCGTTGCCGCCGGCGCCGTAGATGGTGTCGCTGCCGCCGCCGCCATCGAAAGTGTCGTTGCCGGGGGTGCCGAGATAGGTGTCGTTGCCGGCGGTGCCGCCCTTGACCGTGGTGATGCGGATGATGTCGTCGTCGGCCGTGTCGAACACCACCGGCCTGCCCGATGCGATTGTCTTGACCATGACGGTTCCCCCCGGACCCTGTGCCATCGCCCCTGTCGATGGGCCGGTATTTCACTGCACTGGGAACGCAAATTCCGCAAGACGAGCAAAAGAGCGGACGCGGCATCGGCCTCGGGCGGGCGGCACGAACTCCAGAAAAATGCGTTTTGTGGATCGAGGTGTTTTGCCAGCCCCTGTTGGAAATCCAGCCGACACGAGCGTCGTGCGGCGATTTTCCGTGGAGCAGAAATTCACCCGGCCAATAACCATCACAATTCCGTGATCGCCCCGCTTTGCTCTAAGCCAGCAGCAAGGTCGGCGGCGGGGACGCTTCGGCGGAGGCCAACCCGTCGAAATAGACATACGTCATCGCCGCATCGTCCCAGACATAGCGCTGCACGCCGAAATCGGGACCCGGATCGTGGTTCGACAGGGCGATCTGGGAAACGTCGCGGCGGTCGAAATCGACGAAGTTGCCGGCTCCCTCGCCGTCGATGATCTCGAGCCGCCACAGATCGACGCCCGGCAGCTCGCCCTTGCCTTCGGGGATGTCGTAGACGCGCACCATGCCGTCCGCGTCGGTGATGTCGAGATCCTCTTCGAACACGCCGGTGCCCGGAATCGGCGTGCCCGTCGCGGTATCGAAAACGCCGAACACGACGATGCCGTTATTGTCGGTCAGCGTCTGGCCGAGGCGGAACTCGTCGTAGATCTGATCGCCCTGCCCGTCCTCGCGCGACCAGTAGTAGAAGTCGGTCTGCGCCCCGCCATAGAGCGTGTCGACGCCGGTGCCGCCATAGAGGAAGTCGACGCCGGCGCCGCCGAATATCGTGTCGGCGCCCGAGCCGCCCCACAGCGCGTCGCCGTCGGCGCCGCCGTCGAGATAGTCGTCGCCGAACCAGGTCGAGATCAGGTCGGCGCCCGCCCCGCCTGAAACCGAATCGGCGTTCTTCACGTCCTGGGCGACGCGCGGGTCGTACTCGGCGATATAGGTGTCGTTGCCATGGCCCAGCGTGGCGGTGACGGCACCGTACTTGCCGAACACCTGCACGTAGTCGTCGCCGTCTCTGACATTGTCGGGGCCGGCCACGATCGTGGTCGGCACGGCGAAATGCGACAATTGCAGCAGCAGGATGTCGGCGCCCGCGCCGCCGTCGAAATATTCGCCCGCCGCGCCCGAACCGGCGTTCTCGATCCGATCGTCGCCCGCGCCGCCATAGAGCGAATCGACGCCGCCGCCGCCATAGAGCGTGTCGTTGCCGTCGCCGCCGAAGGCGCGCTCCTGGTCGATGCCGACCAACTGGCCGCCGCCGGTGTGCAGCACGTCGTCGCCGCCGGCGCCGTAGATCGTATCGCTGCCCGCGCCGCCGGCCAGGAAATCGTTGCCGTCGCCGGCCGCGCCGGCGGCGTTGCCCAGCGCATCGCCCCACAGCACGTCGTTGCCGCTGCCGGCGAACACGGTGTCGCTGCCGCCCATGCCGGCGATGGTGATGCTTTCGGAGAAGATCCGGTTGGGATCGCCGCCGCCGGTGGACAGGTGGTTGAGCAGCACGTAATCCTCGCCGCCGCCGGCCAGCACCAGCTCGACCCCGGTGAGGCGCTGGCTGCCGCCGTTGCCGTAGACCAGAGCGCCGCCCTGGACGTCGCCGTCCCAGGCCGTCAGCACGTCGCTGCCGTCGTTGAGCAGCAGCGTGTCGAAACCGCCGTCGCCGAAGAACAGGTCGGGCGCGAGATTGGCGGCGGCGGCGAACCCGATCAGGACCGGGGAATTGCCGATCCCGTCCCAGGCGCGCAGCTCGCCGCCGTTGAGGACGGTGTCGGGATCGAGCTGCAGGGTATCGTCGCCGGCCCCGCCATAGAGCGTGTCGATCAGGCTGGCGCCACCGCCGCCGCCGCGCAGGAAATCGTTGCCCTCGCCGCCGAAGAGCTGGTCGGGGCCGACGCCGCCGTCGAGCGTATCGGCGCCGGCCTCGCCGAACAGCGCATCGCCGCCGGCGCCGCCGGCAGCCGAATCGTCGCCCGATCCGCCGAACAGCCGGTCGGCGCCGGCATCGCCATGGATGAGATCGCCGCCGACGCCGCCATAGACGGTGTCGTTGCCGATCCCGCCGTAGATCGTGTCGGGGAAGTTGCTGAGCAGGTCGACGCCGGCCGGATCCTCGCCATAGATCAGGTCGTTGCCGCCGCCGCCATAGAGCGTGTCGCTGCCCGATTGCCCCTCGATATGGTCGTCGCCGCCTTCGCCGCGGATCAGATCGTTGCCCTCGCCGCCCAGCAGCATGTCGGCGCCGCCGACCGTTTCGTCGAGCGCCGTGCTGCCGTCATCGCCGTAGATGGTGTCGTTGCCGCCCAGGCCCCAGATCGTGTCGCTGCGGACGCCGGAGGACGACTGCCCGTCATTGGCGTCGCCAACCAGCACGTCGTCCGCCTCGCCGGCCGCCAGCACGTCGTTGCCGTCGCCGCCATAGGCGGTCACCGACCAGTTGTAGTTTCCGGGCGAATTGCCGGTCGGCAGATTGGCGCTGCTGGCCGTCAGGTTCAGCACATCGTTGCCGGCGCCCAGTTCGAATATCTCGAGGCGGACGGCGCCGGTCGAGGACGGCAGCCGGGCGCGGCCGAACAGCGTCAGGTCGTGGAACAGCAGGTCGTGCATGGACGCCGCATCCCAGATCACCAGATCGTTGGTGGAACCGGTGACCAGGCGGTCGCTGGCGCCGTTGCCGTTGAGCGTGCCGATCTCGGTTCCCGGCATGGTCAGCCAGGTATGGCCGGTGACGTTTATGTCGGCGATCTGGTTGGTCGTGCCGGGGGCGAAAATGAAGGTGCCGGCGCTCGGTCCGAACACCGTCCCGGTGTCGATCAGCAGGTCGACGCCGCTGGTGCGATCGAGGGTCCAGACCATGGCGCCGGTCTCCGCCCGCCCGCGGGCGCCGATCTCCGGTTCCGTTCCCGGGGAGGCGATCTTGCCCTGGGCGCCGCGGATGGAAATCGAAACGGGATAGGTGTCCATGCCTGCCTCCGAATGAATGGATCCGGGGAAGGCGAGCGCTGGCGTTCCCCCTAAAATTTGCGTCCAGACTGTATATTCATAGAGGATGCGATTTTACTGTTGCTGCAAAATCATTCATTACGCTCAAAAAGAGCATGAACGGTTTAATCAACTGATCAATTAGCGTCGCCAAGAACAGATGCCGTCTTTTATTTGTCTCTCGATCAATATTCGACGGCCACGCAAGGCGGCGAGGATCGGCGGTGGCGCAGCGATGCCGGCCCATCGTCGATCGCCGCCGGACGTTCAGGCCAGTTCGTAGCGGCCGTCGACCGGATCCCAGACATATTGCTGCACCACCGGCGTGCCCGCCGCGGCGTCGTTGTTCCACAGCATGATGACGGAGATGTCCTGCTGGTCGAAGGTCACGCTGTTGCCCGCGCCGGCCCCGCTCAATATGTCCAGCCGGTACATGGTGCCGCCCGCCCCGTCGATGTCGACCAGCCGCACCATGTCGTCGCCGCCGGCATTGTCGTAGAGGTCGCCGTCGGTCTCGACCACGCCGGTGCCGTTGCGCAGCTGATCCGAGCCGGCGCTGACCTCCGTGGTGTCGAAATCGGGGAACACCACCAGCGCGTTGACCCGCGCGCCGGTCTCCGGCACCGGGTTGGGGGTCGGATCCTCGGGGTCGACGTCCATGATCAGGTCGTTGCCGTCGGTACGCGACCAGTAGTAGTAGTCGATGCCCGCGCCGCCGACCAGCACGTCGCCGTCGCCGGCGCCGCCGTAGAGGAAGTCGGTGCCCGGCCCGCCATAGATGGTGTCGCTGCCGGCACCGCCCCAGATCACGTCGTTGCCGTCGCCGCCCTCCACCCTGTCGTTGCCGAACCAGGTCGAGATCAGGTCGTCGCCGCTTTCGCCGCGCACCGAATCGACGCGGTCGCCGGAATCGCCGTTCTCGTCCTCGCCGATGGCGTAGGAGATGAAGATGTCGTTGCCGGCGCCGAGCGAGGAAGCGACCTTGGCGTAGTAGCCGCTGACGAATACCCGGTCGTCGCCGTCGGTGCCGACATCGTCGCCGCCATAGAGGCCGCTTTCGCTGGCGCCCAGGTCGCGCATGTCGAGCACCAGCAGGTCGCTGCCGTCGCCGCCATACATCAAGGCATCGTCGCCGTCGTACAGCGCATCGTCGCCGACATCGCCGTAGATCAGGTCCTTGCCTTCGCCGCCATAGACGGTGTCGTTGCCTTCGCCGCCATAGGCCGTATCGAAGTCGCCGCCGCCGAACAGCCAGTCGTTGCCGCCGCCGCCGAACAGCATGTCGAACCCCGCGCCGGCGGCCAGGTAGTCGCTGCCGTCGCCGGCGGCGCCGATGGTTTGGCCGACCAGTTCGCCCCACAGCACGTCGGCGCCGGCGCCGGTGACGATCGTGTCGGCCCCCTCGCCGCCCGACACGGTCAGCGACTGCAGATAGACCGTGCCGCTGGCCGTCAGGCCGGTCGGGTCGTTGGCCATCAGCATGTCGGCGCCGGCGCCCAGCAGGACGATCTCGATCCCGGCCAGCCGGTTGGGATTGGCGGCCTGCGCCACGCCGTCGATATGGATGTCGTCGGTGTTGGCGACGATGACGTCGGCGCGATCGGTGCCGACCAGCGTATCGGCCTCGCCGTCGCCGCCGTCGAAGCGGTCGAAGCTCCAGTTGACGGTCAGGCCTTCGAAGGAGAACCCGATCGAGCTGTCCTCGCCGTCCCAGCCCTGCACGAAATCGTCCTTGGCGTTGCCGACGACGCTGTTGTCGGCGAAGAAGAACGCCGTATCGTCGCCCCGCCCGCCGCTGATGCTGTCGATGCCGGAGGCGCCGAACAGCAGGTCGTTCCCGGCATTGCCGAAGATCGTGTCGTCGCCGGTGCCGCCATAGAGCGTATCGGCGCCGCCATCCGCCGTCGCCGTGTCGCCTTCCTCGTCGCCGTAGATCGTGTCGGCGCCGGCGCCGCCGAAGATCGTATCCTCGTCGCGCTCGCCCGACGGCGATCCGGCGGGATCGCCGCCGACCAGCAGATCGTCGCCGGTGCCCGAGGCGATCAGGTCGGCGGCCGCGCCGCCGAACACCGTGGCGGCGGCGGCGCGAAGCTGGCTGTTGCCGTGGTCGTTGAGCAGCACGATGTCGTTGCCGCCGCCCAGCACGAAGACTTCGACGCTGTCCAGCCGCGCGCCGAGATCGGGCAGGGCTGCGCCGTCGACGCTTATGTCGGCGGTGTTCTGCGCCACGATGTTGGCGCCGTTGTCGCCCAGGAGCGTGTCGATGCCCGCGCCGCCGTAGTGGAAATCCGCCGACACCGACATCCCGCCGCCGGTGAGGACCAGCGTGCTGCTGGGACTGGCGGCCTCGCCCAGAAGGATGCGGACCTGATCGTCGCCGTCGGGGGTGAACTGGATATCGGCGCTGAACAGCAGCGAATCGGCGCCGTCGCCGCCATAGAGCGTGTCGATGCCGGCGTCGCCCGACAGCGTATCGCGCCCGACGCCGCCGAACACGGTGTCGTTGCCCAGGCCGCCATAGAGCGTGTCGTGGCCGGGACTGGGCGTTTCGCTGCTGTCGCCAAAGACCAGGTCGTTGCCGGCATTGGCGAAGATGCGGTCGTCGCCGCCGCCGCCGTAAAGCGTGTCGGCGGCCCCGGCGGCCGACAGCGTCTCGTCGAAGGCGTCGCCGAAGATCGTATCGTTGCCGCCGCCGCCGTAGAGCGTGTCGACGTCGCCGCCGCCGGCCGGTCCGACCGGGTTGTGGCCGACCAGCAGGTCGTCGCCCAGCGCGGCGACCAGGATGTCGGCGCCGGCGCCGCCGAACAGGGAGAAGGCCAGTGGATCGAAGACGTCGCCGTTGGTGGCGTTGTTGACCTGGACGATGTCGTTGCCGCCGCCGGCCAGCACGACCTCGATCTCGCTGAACCGGCCGCTGTTGGACGGGTTGTCGACGCCGTTGATCGTCAGGTCGCCGGTATTGAACAGCAGGATGTCGTTGCCGTTGGTCAGCGAGATCGTATCGATGCCCGTACCGCCGATCATGATGTCGTTGGACCAGCTGTATCCCAGGCCGCCCGCCAGGCTCACGGTGGTGCCCGGGTGCGTCCCCTCGCCCGACCACAGGCGCACCACGAACGGGGCGGCACCCTGGGCGTTGTCCGGCTCGTAGGCGAAGAGATCGGCGTTGGCGCCGCCATAGAGCGTGTCGAGCCCGCTGAGACCCATCAGCGTGTCGTCGCCGCCGCCGCCATAGAGCGTGTCGTTGCCGATGCCGCCGTAGAGCGTGTCGCCCGCCGCATCGGCGCCGCCGAAGACGCGGTCGTCGCCGCCGCCGCCGTAAAGCGTGTCGGCGCCCGCATCGCCGTCGATGGTGTCGTCGCCGCCCTCGCCATAGACGGTGTCGCTGCCGGCGCCGCCATAGAGCGTGTCGGCAGCGCCGGCGATCTCGTCGATCGTCGTCGAGCCGTTGTCGCCGAAGATGGTGTCGTTGCCGGCGAAGCCCCAGATCACGTCCGAGCCGCCCACCAGGATGCCGACATCGCCATAGAGGGCGTCGCCCTGCTCGCCGGACGCGATTATATCGTTGCCGGCGCCGCCATAGGCGGTGACCGCGAAATTGTAGACCCCGGGCGAGGCGCCGCCGGCCAGCGAGGCGGTGTTGGCGGTCAGGTTCAGCAGGTCGTTGCCGGCGCCGAGATCGAAAATCTCCAGCGCCACGGTGGCGTTGGCGCTGGGCAGGCGGGCGCGCCCCAGCGACGAGATGCTGGGAAACAGCAGGTTGCTGAGCGTGCCGGCGTCCCAGACGACGAGATCGCTGTTGGCGCTGCCGATGAAACGGTCCGTCGTGCCATTGCCGTTCAGGCTGGCGATGTTCGTGCCGACATACCATTCGAACCCATCGATCAGCACGTTTGAGACGACCGTGCTGGTGCCAGGCAGGTAGATCGTGCTGGTCGCCGAGGGACCGGCCGCGATCTCGGTCAGCAGAACGACGTCGGCGCCCGTGCTGCGGTCGATGGTCCAGGCCATGGCTCAGACCTCCGCCGGCTGGCGACCGCCACCGATCCATAACCGGAGGGTGGTCTCGGGCGCGATCCTGCGGGCAATGGCAGCGGGAAGACCGGCGCAATCCGGCGCGGAATAGGTGTACATGCATGTCTCCAATCAATGAGTTCCGGGATGGGGAAATCGGGCACGCTTCCCGGAGAGATGACTTTTTGCGCTACGAATGAATTTTCAGATCATATGTTTTTTTATGATCGATGCAAATTTTGTTTGATGGGAGAACACGGAAAGCCGCAGAAAAAACAAAACGGATCAAGTCTGGTTGATCGACCGATCAACAATATCGAACCGGCCAAACGAAAAAGCCGGCTCCTGTGGAGCCGGCTTCAAGGGCGCGGTCGTTTACCGGACTTGACCAGGTCTTAAGAGCAGACCTCCGACCCGCAGGACATTCTGCCTAGTCCGGATTCACGGGATGGGCGCGACGGCCGAACGCCGCCGCTACTTCACCCGCTCGATCACCATGGCGATGCCCTGGCCGACACCGATGCACATGGTGCACAGCGCATAGCGGCCGTCGATCGCCTCGAGCTGGTTCAGCGCCGTAGTGATCAATCGACCACCGGAAGCGCCCAGCGGATGGCCCAGGGCGATGGCGCCGCCATTAGGGTTCACGTGTGGCGCATCGTCGGGCAGGCCGAGTTGGCGCATCACCGCCAAGCCCTGGGCGGCGAAGGCTTCGTTCAGCTCGATCACGTCCATGTCAGAGAGCTTCAGCCCGGCGATCTCCAGCACCTTGCGCGTGGCCGGCACCGGGCCGATGCCCATGACGCGCGGCGGCACGCCGGCGGCGGCGGTGGCGACGACGCGGGCGCGCGGGGTGAAGCCGTATTTCTTCGCCGCCGCTTCGGACGCCAGGATCATGGCATTGGCGCCGTCGTTGATGCCCGACGAATTGCCCGCCGTGACCGAGCCGCCGTCGCGGAAGGCGCCCGGCAGCTTGGCCAGACCCTCCAGCGTGGTGTCGGGGCGCGGATGCTCGTCGGCGTCGAAGACGAATTCCTTCTTGCCGGCCTTCACCGTCACCGAGATCGTTTCCTTCCTGAAGAAGCCGCGCTCCATCGCCTTGGCGGCGCGCTGCTGGCTGCGCAGCGCGAAAGCGTCCTGGTCCTCGCGGCTGACCTGGTGCTCCATGGCGACGTTCTCCGCCGTCTGGCCCATGGCGTCCACCCCGTGCAGCCGCTTCATCTCGGGATTGACGAAACGCCAGCCCAGCACCGTGTCTTCCAGCTTCATGGCGCGGTCGAACGGGCCGGACGGCTTGCCCATGACATAGGGCGAGCGCGTCATGCCCTCGACGCCGCCGGCGATCACGAACTGCGCCTCGCCGGTCCTGATCATGCGCGCCGCCGAGCCCGTGGCCTCGATGCCAGAGCCGCACAGGCGGTTCACCGTCTGGCCCGCCGATTCGACCGGCAATCCGGCCAGCAGCGCGGCCATGCGGCCGACGTTGCGATTGTCCTCGCCCGCCTGGTTGACGCAGCCATAGACCACGTCGTCGACCTTGGCCCAGTCGATATTCGGATGGCGGCGGATCAACTCCTTGATCGGCAGGGCGGCCAGATCGTCGGTGCGCATGGTCGAGAGCGACCCGTTGTAGCGCCCCACCGGCGTGCGCACGGTATCGCAGATGAAAGCCTCGGCCATGACGTCCTCCTGAAAATGGTCAGGCGCGTTCTAGCACGCCAGGGCAGGCGACCAAAGACGGCTGGAACGGGCCTATTTGTTGAGGAAGTTCAGCTTCAGCCCGGCCCGTTTCCACGGCGCCGCCACCAGCCTGCCGGTGCCGGAGAGGGTAACGAACGCGGTGCGCAGATCGGGGCCGCCGAAGCAGATATTGGTCACCATCATGTCGGGGAACTTGACCTGCTCCAGCAGCTCGCCGCGAGGCGAGATGGTGGAGATCGCGCCGGTGATCAGCGTGGCGGCGCAGACATTGCCCTCGGCATCGACCGCCAGCGAATCGAACATCTGGTAGCCGCCCAGGCCCGCCACCACGCGGCCCTTCTCGCCGCGAAAGGGACCGTTGGCGTCCCTGATCTGCCCCGGCCCCGCCAGCTCGAAAGCCCAGACGCGCGCGGTGGGTGTCTCAACCACGTAGAGCGTCTTCTCGTCGGGCGACAGGCCGCAGCCATTGGGCCGCTCCAGCGGAAAGATCATCTGCCGGATGGAAGAGCCATCGGGCCGGGCGTAATAGACCGCGCCGCGATCGCTGTCGTGGTCGCGCGTCTTGCCCAGGTCGGTGAACCAGAAGCCGCCAGTGGCGTCGAACACCAGGTCGTTGGGGCCGTTGAGCTTGCGCCCGTCGCAACTGTCGTAAAGCGTCTCGAACCGGCCGGTCTCGGGATCGACGCGCTGGATCGAGCCGGTCTTGTAGGATGCCGCCTGCTGGCCCGGCATCAGCCGGCCGTTGCGCTCGTGCCACTCGAAGCCGCCATTGTTGCAGACATAGATCTTGCCGTCCGGCCCCATCGCAGCACCATTGGGCCCGCCGCCCAGCTCGGCAATGACATGCACCTTGCCGTCGGGCGTGACGCGGGAGAGGGTGCCGCGCGCGATCTCGACCAGGATCACCGAGCCGTCGGGCATGGCGACCGGCCCTTCCGGAAAGCGCAGGCCGGCAGCGATCTCCTTGAACTCGGCCATGGTCTAGCGCCCCTGGTAATTGGCCTTGCGCTTCTGCAGGAAGGCCTGCACGCCCTCAGCGAAATCGTCGCTGCCCGACAGCCGGCTCTGCACCTCGCGCTCCAGCGCCAGGCCCTGCGCCAGGTCGTTGCCCCAGGCAGCGCCGATGGTGCGCTTCATGCCGGCGAAGGCCAGCGACGGGCCTTCCGCCAGTTGCAGCGCAATCCGGCGCGCCTCGCCCAGCAGCGCGGCATCGTCGACCACCTGCCACACCAGGCCAAGCTGCAGCCCCTGTTCCGCATTAAGCTGCGGCGCCAGCATGGCGAGCGCGCGGGCGCGGGCATCGCCTACCAGGCGCGGCAGGAACCAGGTCGAGCCGGCATCGGGCATCAGGCCGATGCGGGCGAAGGCTTGCAGGAACGTGGCGGACTTGCCGGCGACGACGATGTCCGACGCCAGCGCCAGCGACATGCCCGCCCCCGCCGCCGGCCCGTTGACGGCGGCGACGATGGGTTTGCCCAAGCCGCGCATCTTCAGGATCATCGGGTTGTAGAATTCCTCCAGGATGGCGCCGGCATCGCGCGGGCCCGCGCTCTGCTCCTGCGCCGCGGCGGCCAGGTCGGCGCCGGCGCAGAAACCGCGGCCCGCGCCGGTCAGCAGCACGGCGCGGATGCCGGCATCGTCGGCGATCCTGGCCCAGGCATCGCGCAAATCGACCAGGAGCTGGCGGTTGAAGGCGTTGAGCCGCTCCGGCCGGTTCAGCGTCACCGTCGCCAGCCCGTTCCCGGCCTCGAATTGGAGGGTCTGGTAGCCCATCGCGCTCACCGTCCGGCAAACTTGGCGGGGCGCTTCTGCAGGAAGGCGGCGACGCCTTCGGCGAAGTCCGCGCTGCGGCCCAGCGAGCGCTGCAGGTCGCGCTCCAGGTCGAGCTGGGCGGAGAGATCGTTGGTGTGGGCGGCGTTGATCGCCTGCTTGATGCTGCCCAGCGCCAGGGTCGGGCCGTCGGCCAGCCGCCGGGCCAGCGCCGTGGCCTCGGCGTCGAGGGCGGCATCGTCCACCACCTGCCAGATCATGCCCCAGGCCTGCGCCTGCTCCGCCGGCACCGAGGTGCCGAGCATGGCCAGCGCGCGGGCGCGCGCATCGCCCACCATGTGCGGCAGGAACCAGGTGCCGCCCAGGTCGGGGATCAGCGAGATGCGCACGAAGGCCTGGTCGAAGCGGGCCGAGCGGGCGGCCACCACGATGTCGCAGGCCAGCGCCAGGTTGGCGCCGCCGCCGGCCGCCACGCCGTTGACCGCCGCCACGGTCGGCTTCTCCAGCGCGCGGATCTTGCGGATCATCGGGTTGAAGAACGCATCCATCGAACTGCCGACATCGACCTTGCCGTCCGGCCCGCGCGAACGCTCGCCCAGCGAGGTGAGATCGGCCCCGGCGCAGAAGCCGCGGCCGGTGCCGGTGAACACCAGGCAGCGCACTTGCACGTCGGCGGCGCATTTGTCGACCACGTCGATGATCTCGCCGACCATCTCCAGCGACATGGCGTTGAGCCGGTCGGGACGGTTCAGCCTGATGCGGCCGATGCCGTCGTCAACGGTGAATTCGAGCGTGGTGTAGGTCATGGCGTTCTCCTAGAGCGGATCACGAATAGGGGGAAGCGTGTGCGCTTCCCCCTATTCGTGTGAATCCGCTCTCCTCATCAATATTCAGGAGCGCCAGTCTGGCACGCGACTTCGACGCGGGTAAATGCCTGTTTAGCCGCGCCGACCGCAGGCCGGAACGATCACATATTGGCGGCGTCCGGCAGTCCCAAGGCCTGCCGCACCGTGCGGTGGTAGTGCTGCAGCCCCGGCTCGTTGCGGCCGAAGGTGGTGAAGCGCTGCGCCGGGGTGTGGGCGCCCCTATGGATGTCGGTGGCGACCGGGAAATCCTCGTGCTCGACGGTATCGAGCAGCAGCTTCATGTTGCGCTCGCCGTAGTCGATTTCCTTCTGCGTCTCCGGCACTTTCGGCAGATAGAGCGTGGCCTCGGTGATACAGGCATTGGCGCCGTCGCCGGCCGGGAAGGAGCGCCAGGTCTCCAGGTGCTTGCCCTGCCACACCATCAGCGTGTTGGGGAACAGCGTGTAGACGATGGCCGAATGCCGCGGCACGTCGAATTCCTCGTCGCTCTTGCCCTTCATGTCCTTGAAGCTGCGGCGCGGGATGATCAGCCGGCCGTTGCGGCCGAATTCGTCGTAGGCGTTGACGTTGGGCTGGAAAACCGGCGCCACGGTCAGCTTGTGCAGCGTCGCCACGTGCCAGGTCTCCAGGAAGGTGTCGATCACCAGCTTCCAGTTCATCGGCTTGGCGATGGTGCTGGTCTTGTACGGCACGAAAGTGTCGAGCCGGTAATTGGCCAGTTCCGGCGCCAGCCCGCCCAGCGTTTCGTCGAGATCGAAATCGGCGCCCGGCGTCGGCCGCACCCAGATCATGCCGTGCCCTTCCGCCAGCGGCAGCGGCGTCAGGCTGCGATCGGCGCAGGTCAGGCCGGCGAAGCCCTCCGGCGGCGTCAGCGCCACCAGCCCGCCCTCGGTGTTGTAGGTCCAGCCATGATACTGGCAGACGAAGGCGCGCTGGCCCTTGCCCGAACCGGTCGCGACCTTGGCGCCGCGATGGCGGCAGACATTGAGGAAGGCGCGCGCCACTCCGTCCCGACCGCGCACCACCAGGATCGGCACGCCGCCCAGATCGTCGGTGAAATAGTCCCCTGGATTGGGAATCTGGCACGACATGGTGAAGAATTGCGGCATGTCGCGGAAGAATTTCTGCCGCTCCAGCCTGGCCTGCTCCAGGCTGGTATAGGTCGAGACGTCGTTGAGATAGACGCGCTCGTTCATCTGCGTGGTGCGATTGTCGATATAGCCCAGCACCCGGCGCGCCAGTTCGACCTGCGTTTCGCGCAACATCCCGTCCGCTCCCGTTCCGATGGCGCCACTCTGGCCCGAGTCGTCCGCCCGAGTCAACAAAAAGTGAATTACGGTTCACCTTTCACGTTTCCTCGACGGCCGGCCCGCAACCCCGTATGATCGCGGCCAGCCGACGAGGAGAACATGGCCGGTTCCGCCGCTCTTGCCCCATCCAGCGCCGAACGCCGCCGGGCCAAACCGACCCGGGCGCAGAAGGTGGAGCGCACCCGCGCCGCCCTGCTCGACGCCGCCGCCAAGGTCGTCGGCGAGGTCGGCTACACCGGCGCCAGCGTCACCGCCATCACCAGCCGCGCCCAGGTCGGGCAGGGCACGTTCTACAACTACTTCGATTCGCGCGACCGGCTGTTCGACCAGCTGCTGCCCGCCATCTCCGAACAGATGCTGGATTTCATCAAGGCCCGCGGCGAGGAAGCGGCGAGCGAGCAGGAGCGCGAGGAGAAGAGCTTCCGCGCCTTCTTCGATTTCCTGGCGCAGCATCCGGAGTTCTTCCGCGTCATGTACGAAGCGGAGGTGTTCGCGCCGGACGCCTATCGCCGCCATACCGAGATGGTGCTGAACGGCTTCGTGCGCATTCTGGGCAAGGCCCGCGGCCGCGGCGACATCGCGGGCTACGATGCCGCCCAGATCGAGGCGCTGGGCCTGATCCTGATGGGCGCGCGCCACTATCTCTGCCTCCGCTACGGCAGCCAGAACGGCTGGAAGGAGAAGCTGCCGGAAAAGGTGGTGGACGCCTATATGACGCTGCTGCGCCAGGGACTGTACGGAAACGCACCGGCGGCCGAAAAGACGCGCTGAAACGCCGGCCGGCCTGAAGCGTTGTCTGGGGAAGCCCGGAGCCGCCATGCCCAGCCGCAGCGACGCCCAGCACCAGACCGATATCTTCCTCTCGCGCCATCTCCTCGCGGCGCTGCGCGCGGTCGAGATGCGGCGCGTGCCTTTTGCGGCCGAAGCGCCGGCCTCGAATGTGGCGGACATGGCCTGCGCCCAGGTCGAGATCGCCTATGTCCATGGCGGCGCCGACGCGCTCTATCGCGTCCGCGCCTTCGGCGCGACGCTGACCATGCAGGTGCAGCTCAACGCCTACCGCTTCGTGGTGCTCTACCGCGTGCCGCTGGCGGGCAGCATCGACGTCGCCGGGCTGGAGGCGCGCTTCGGGCGCTGGCAGAAGGGTGCGGCCCATGTCGGCTGGCAGATCGGCTGGCGCGAGGCGGCCGATCCGTTCGACGCGCAGGCGCGCTACATCGAGGTCTATTGCTACGCCATGCTGCCGCAGGACTTCCTGTGGAACGAGCTGCACCAGCTCTACTGGCGCACCGACATCGTGCAGATGACGCGCGCCTTCATCCTGGAGGCGCGCCGGTTCGACGTGGCGCTGGAGGTGCCGGCCAGCGCCGCACCGCTGGTCAGGCCGGCTTCGCCGCCAGGCCCAGGGCGGCAAGCTGCGGGTCGATGAGTGCCCTATGACCGCATTCTGGAAACCGGAAGGTAACTCTCCCCGGTTTCATCTGCGTGTCGCCAGCATTCATGTAAAACCTTCTTTAATGATTGATGAGGCGATAAGGCCCGGGTGAGATGCGCACCGTCAATACAAATAAACTTCAATCCTCCTTTCATCTTTAGCCCCGTAAGCGCCTCGGAAGAATAGCCATTGATTGATACAAGAAGGCCACGAGTATCGGCGGTTTTACCTTCAATTTTGTACATAAACGCGCCGAAACTTGCCCCCGCCGCTAGAGCCTCCGTCCATTTTGCTTCTACCAAATGCGTTTGGTCTTTAAAGGCAAAGGATCCGTCGATCTGCTCTCCGATATTTTTGAAACTTCCCTTGGGGCTTAGTCCCTCAAATTCGAACAATTCGTTCAATAGCTTTTCCAAAGCATACCCTCTCGCCTGGGCATTCGATTGTGCACATAGCGTATAGAAATCGCCCAATAGAGCTTTGCGCTTTAGCTCCGCCTGTTCGGTGGCTTTGCTTCGAACATACTCTTGGTTAGCCTGTTCCTCCTTCCGCTTTTCTTCTTTTTGTTTGGTCAATTCCGCTTTTTGGCGTCCTTCCTGATCACGTATCTCTCGTAGGGCAGCAACGCAATCGCGCGCCGTGGCTGGTAAATCTTTCGTGGGGAAATTGCAGATCGCAGTTACGAGGTTCGAGATAATCTTTGCTTCTTCTTCGTGGCCGCGATGTGAAAGCTCGGTTATCAGTTCTTGTGCGACATACCGTTTTGGCGCGTTTGGAAACCGCCCTCGACGCTCATTTTTATCAGTTGCCTCTCGCCGCGCAGCTCGCAGTAATTCGCGCGAAACGCCTGAACGAAGCAAGAAGGCATCCAATTGATCGTGATATTGAAAGGCGTCAGCCAAGAAGTCTTCGACCTGTTTCAAAACGTGTGCGCCGAAGGCCATCATCAACCTCTACAAGAAGGTTGAAATTATAACCACTTTGTCAAAGCGGCGACACTAGCCCCAGCGCGGCCAGCCGCGGGTCGATGAGGGTGCGCCAGCGGCGCAGCAACACCTCGTTCGCCTCCTTGCGCAGGCCGTAGAGTCGATAGGTGGCGAAGCGGTCGGAGTCGCGATGGCCGAAGGTGGCGGCGGCGCGCGGATACCAGTAGTCGAGCGCGGCCTGCGCCGGCAGCGCCGTGCCGTCGCGCCCGATCGCGGCGGCCAGCAGCGGCTGCGACAGCGCCGCCAGGCCGCGTTCGGCCGCCGCCATGCCGGCCAGCGCCCGCGCCAGCGGCGCATAGGAACCATCGGACAGATCCTCGAGCTGGATCGCCAGCGACAGGCCGACCAACCAGTTGACCAGCAGCGCATCGTGCCAGGACTGCAGCGGGTAGTGGAACACGTTCAGCCGCTTGTCGCCGGGGATGCGGCGCAGGCCCAGATCGACGTCGCGGCCGATGCGGGCGGCCCAGGGATGGCTGTTGAGATAGAGATCGGGCTGCACGCCGAAGCCCCGCAGCAAGTCGAGCACCGCGCCGGCATGGACCAGCTTCTGGCCGACGATGCGCACCATGGCCTGCCGCTCGGCCAGGCCGGGGGCGCGGTTGATCGCGTCGGCGAAACCGGCGGCGGCGGCCAGGCCGGAATCGACCAGCACCGTCATCACCCGCACGATCTCGCCGCGATAGGCGGGCGACATTTCCTCCGCCGTCTCGATGCGGCGGCCGCCGGCGACATGATCGATCAGACCCTGCTCGTCGCGCATGGTTTCCTCCCGATTTCGGCATTCGCCGTGCCGATTTTTCCGCGCGTTTCCGCGGCCATCATGGACTTGAAGCGTCCGCCGCGCTATCACCAACCGCCGGCGCTGGCAGGCCGCGCCGGCCTTGGAAAACGCGCGGGACCATGGCGGATATCGTAATCCTGGTCGGCACCGAATCGGGCAATGCCCAGATGGTGGCCGACGTGCTCAAGGACGAGCTGGAAGGCCAGGGCCATGCCGTCAGCGTGACCGACCGGGCGCAGAGCGCGGCCGATTTCGCCAGCCACGAGGTGGCGCTGATCTGCTGCTCGACCCACGGCAACGGCGACATCCCCAGCAACATCCTGCAACTGGCCGAGGCGCTGGAAAGCGGCAAGCCCGACCTGTCGGCGCTGCGCTACGGCGTGATCGCGCTGGGCGACCAGACCTATTCCGAGACTTTCTGCTTCGGCGGCAAGAAGCTCGACGCGCTCTTCGCCGCCTGCGGCGCGCGCAAGCTGGGCGAGCGGCTGGAGATCGACGCCTGCACCCAGCCGCTGCCCGACGAGGAAGCGCTGCAATGGTCCAAGGAGTGGGCTGGGCTGCTGTAAGACAGTGCCCGCGTCTCTCTACACCGTCATCCCGGCCGAGCGTAGCGAGAGCCGGGACCCATGAGACCGTGGATCAAAAGCTAGGTCCCCTTGCGTCAGCAAAGGACATTATGGGTCCCGGCGCTGCGCCGCTTCGCGGCTTGGCCGGGATGACAGTCATGGCGGTTGCGCCTCCCCCTCTCTCGTCCTAGCCTGCTGGCAATCCAAGAAAATCCCTGCGCAGGAGGACACCATGCCCGATGGCGATATTCTGATCGGCGGCGACTGGAAGCGGACCAGCGACGGCCAGACCCTGCCGGTCTTCAACCCCTCCGACGGCAGCGAGTTCGCCAAGATCGCGCGCGGCAATGCGCGCGACATCGACGCCGCCGTGCAGGCGGCGCGCCAGGCCATGGACGGCGCCTGGGGCAGGATGCCGGCGGCCGAGCGCGGCCGGCTGCTGAGCAGGCTGGCGCTGAAAGTCGCCGAACATGCCGAGGAGCTGGCGATCCTGGAATGCAAGGACACCGGCAAGCCCTTGTCGCAGGGCAAGGCCGACGCCACCGCGCTGGCGCGCTATTTCGAATTCTACGGCGGGGCGGCCGACAAGGTGCATGGCGAGACCATCCCCTACCAGCCCGGCTACACGGTGATGACCATCCGCGAGCCGCATGGCGTGTGCGGCCAGATCATCCCATGGAACTATCCCATGCAGATCTTCGGCCGTTCCGCCTGCGGCGCGCTGGCCATGGGCAACGCCATCGTGGTCAAGCCGGCGGAGGAGGCCTGCCTGTCGATCCTGCGCGTCGGCCAGCTCATGCTCGAGGTCGGCTTCCCGCCCGGCGCGGTGAACATCGTGCCGGGCCTGGGTCACGAAGCGGGCGCGGCGTTGTCCGACCATCCGGGCATCGACCACATGTCCTTCACCGGCTCGCGCCAAGTCGGCACGCTGGTGCAGGCGGCGGCGGCCAAGTTCAACCGGCCGGTGACGATGGAGCTGGGCGGCAAGTCGCCCCAGGTGGTGTTCGCCGATGCCGACATGGATGCCGCCCTGCCCTTCATCACCCGCGCCATCATCCAGAACGCCGGCCAGACCTGCTCGGCAGGCTCCCGCCTGCTGGTGGAGGATCGGGTCTACGACGAGTTCGTCGGCCGCGTGGCGGAGAAGTTCAAGGCGCTGCGCGCCGGTCCGTGGGACTGCGATCTCGATATCGGGCCGCTGATCTCCAGGAAGCAGAAGGAGCGAGTCGAGAAATTCATCGGCGATGCCGGCAAGGACGGCATCAGGATGGTGGCGTCGGGCGAAGTCGCGGCCAATGCGCCGTCGGGCGGCTATTACGTGCCGCCGCAGATTTTCGGCGACGTGCCGGCGACGCACATCCTGGCGCAGGAAGAAGTGTTCGGCCCGGTGCTGGCGGCCATCCGCTTCAAGAACGAGGAGGACGCCATCCGCATCGCCAACGCCACGCCCTACGGGCTGGTGGCCGGCATCTGGACGCGCGACGGCGCCAAGCAGATGCGCATGGCGCGCGCCGTCAAGGCGGGCCAGGTGTTCATCAACAATTACGGCGCCGGCGGCGGCATCGAGCTGCCGTTCGGCGGCTTCAAGGGCTCCGGCTTCGGCCGCGAGAAGGGCTTCGCCGCGCTGTTCGAGTTCTCCGCCATCAAGACCGTCGCCATCAATCACGGCTAACGAAAAGACCTAACGACAAGACAAGGAAACGTCACATGCGTCTCAAGGGGAAAGTCGCCATCGTCACCGGCGCCGGCCAGGGCATCGGCGAGGGCATCGCGCGCAGCCTGGCCAAGGAAGGCGCGGCCGTTATCGTCAACGACATGAACGCGGAGACCGGCGCCAAGGTCGCCAAAGCGATCGTCGAGGGCGGCGGCAAGGCGGTCTATGCCGGCGGCGACGTCTCCGCCCTGCCGGCCAACCAGGCGCTGGTCGAGGCGGCGAAGAAGAATTTCGGCCGGCTCGACGTCATGGTGTGCAATGCCGGCGTCGCGCACTGGAACAAGCCGATCCTCGACGTCACCGAGGACGAGTTCGACAAGATCATGGCGGTGAACGTCAAGGGCCTGTTCCAGGCGGCGCGCGCCACCATCCCCACGTTCGAGGCGCAGAAGAGCGGCAACATCATCGTCATCGCCTCGACCGCCGGCCTGCGCCCGCGCCCGGGCCTGTGCTGGTACAACGCGTCCAAGGGTGCGGCCATCATCGCCGCCAAGTCGATGGCGGTGGAGCTGGGGCCCAAGGGCATCCGGGTCAACGCCATCTGCCCGGTGGCGACCGAGACGCCGCTGTTGCCGCAGTTCATGGGCGGCGACAATGCCGGCAACCGCGCCAAGTTCGAGAGCACCGTGCCGCTGGGCCGCCTGGCCCAGCCGCAGGATCACGCCAACGCCGCGGTGTTCCTGGCGTCCGACGAATCGAGCTTCATCACCGGCATCGCGCTCGAGGTCGACGGCGGGCGCTGCATCTAGGTGGGATAGAACACGGAGGACTCAGTCTCCTCCGTCATCCTGAGCGAAGCGAAGGATCTTCTCTCCACAACATCCCTTTGGGTGGTCGAAGCAAGATGCTTCGCTCCTGAGCTTGTCGAAGGGGCTCAGGATGACGGGGAAAAAGCGCAAACAAAAACGCCCGGGGGGCGCCCGGGCGTTTTGCTTTGGATCGCTTGCGGTCCTATTCGCGGTTGCCGAACAGGGCCAGCAGGAACTGGAACAGGTTGATGAAGTTCAGGTACAGGCTGAGCGCGCCGAAGATGGCGATCTTGTCGGCCATGCCCGCATCCCAGTTGGCGCTGTACTGCTCCTTCAGGCGCTGCGTGTCGTAGGCGATCAGGCCCGAGAAGATCAGCACGCCCGCGCCGGAGATGACGAAGTACATCATCGGGCTCTGCAGGAAGATGTTCACGATCATGGCGATGATCAGGCCGATCAGGCCCATGATCAGGAAGCTGCCGATGGCCGACAGGCTGCGCTTGGTGGTGTAGCCGTACAGGCTGAGGCCGGCGAAGGCGGCGGCGGTGATGAAGAACACCCGCACCACGCTGGCGCCCGTGTAGCGATAGAGGATCGTGGTGAGCGAAATGCCCATCAGCGTGACGAAGACCCAGTAGAAGGCCTGCGCCGCGCCGCGCGAGCCGCGCATCACCATGCCCGAGCCGAACAGCATCGCCAGCGGCGCGAAGGTGACGACCCAGCCCAGGCCGGTCATGCCGACCAGGCGGCCCTGCGGATTGAACTGGTAGAACAGCTGGGCGATGCCGCTGTTGGAGAACACCAGCAGCGCCACGATGCCGCTCAACGCCAGGCCCGAGGCCATGTAGTTGTAGACGCTGAGCATGTGCTTGCGCAGGCCGGCATCAAACGTCGCCTGCTCGGCGGGGCGCGCGATCGTGCCGGGCACGTTCAGACGGGTGAAATTGTCAGCCATTTCGAACAAGCCTCCGTTCAGTAATTTTTTCTGACCCTATATTGGGGCATTTCGTCGAAGTTTCAACTGCTTGGACGGCGAAATCGTTCCCCGGCCGAATCCGGCGATATTGCGAAAAGCCAATGCCTGCAAGGACTTAGCCTATTCGTTGCGAAGCAGTGACAACGGCCGCTGGCGCAGCGCGCCCAAAGTGCCGGCCAATCCCAGGGCCAAAGTCAGCGCCACGGCGCCGAAAGCGGTGATGGCGGCGACCGAGACGGGGAAGGTCCATTGCAGGTTCATCACCTCGGTGATGACCAGCCAGGCCGCCAGGCTGCCGATCAGGATGGCGGCGATGGCGGTGATGAAACCCAGCGCGGCGAACTCGTAGACGAAGGCCTCCAGGATGCGCCGGCGCGTGGCGCCCAGCACCTTCATCACCACCGTGTCGTGCACCCGCCGCCGCTGCGTCGCGGCCATGGCGCCGCCCAGCACCATCAGCCCGGTGGCGATGCTGACCGCGCCCACCACCCGCGCCGCCAGGCCGATATTGGCCAGCAGCCCGGCCACGGTGTCGAGCGCGTCCTTGACGCGGATCACGGTGACGTTGGCGAAGCGGCCGGTGATGGCGCGATAGACCTTCTCCTCCTCCTCCGGCCGGGCCTTGACGGTGGCGATCCAGGT
The DNA here is from genome assembly GCA_050181585.1 of Reyranellaceae bacterium. Lineage (GTDB taxonomy): Bacteria > Pseudomonadota > Alphaproteobacteria > Reyranellales > JAQSWP01 > JAQSWP01. The sequence goes on along the minus strand of JBFXDA010000009.1, from coordinate 95,456 downwards.
CTGCGGCGCGGCCTCCAGCACGCCGGGGGCGAAGACGAAGGTGAAGTTCATGTTCAGCGTCGCCCAGTCGATGGCGCGCAGATTGGCGATGCGCGCCTCGATCTCGCGCCCCAGGATGTTGATGGTGATGGTGTCGCCGATGCCGATGCCGAAGCCGCGCGCCAGATTGGCGTCGAAGGAGACCAGCGGCGCGCCGCGATAGTCCGACGGCCACCACTGGCCGGCGACGATGCGCGAGCCTTCCGGCGGGGTCGGCGCGTAGGTCAGGCCGCGGTCGCTGTCCACCGCCCAGCGCGCGTCGGGCGCGATCGCCACCTGCGCCACCGGCTTGCCGGCGATGCGGCTGATGCGCCCGCGCAAGGAAGGCGTGCGCTCCAGCCCGTAGCCGCCCGCCTCGCGCACCGCGGCGTCGAACGCCATCACCTGGTCGGGCTGGATGTCGACGAAGAAGAAGGCCGGCGCGTCCTGCGGCAGGCGCTGCTGCACCTGGCGCTGCAGGTTGTTCTCGATCAGCGCCGTCGCCACCAGCACCGTCAGCCCCAGCCCCAGCGACAGCATCACCGTGACCGTGGCCGCGCCGGGGCGGTGCAGATTGGCCAGCGCCAGGCGCAGGGTGGGGTGCGAGGGATGGCGGATGCGGCGGGCGACGGCCATGGCCAGCCGGCCCAGCGCCGGAAAGGCGACGAAGGCGCCCAGCGCGCCGACGATGAACCACAGCGCCACGATCTTCTGCGGCGCGGTCGCCACCACGATCGCCGCCAGCACCAGGGCCACGGCGGCGATGGCCACGATGTCGATCAGCCGCGGCCGCGTATTGTCGCTGGCGGAAAGCCCGCGCATCAGCGTCGCCGCCGGCACGGCGCGGGCGCGGGCCAAAGGCCACAGCGCGAACAGCAGCGCCACCAGCAAGCCGAACAGGCCCGCGCCCAGCAGCGGCGCCGAATAGAGATCGACCCGGGCGCTGACCGGCAGGCGGTCGCCGATCAGCCAGTCGGCGATGAAGGGCAGGCCGACGCCGAACGCCAGGCCGATGGCGATGCCCAGCGCCGCCAGCACCGCGATCTGCGCCAGGTAGAGCCGCCAGACCAGCCCGGCCGGCGCGCCCTGGCTCTTCAGCGAGGCGATGGTGCGGCGGCGGCCGATCAGGAAACTGTCGACCGCATTGCCGATGCCGACGCCGCCGACCAGCAGCGCGGCCAGCCCGATCAGGCTGAGATAGAGCGTCAGCCGGTCGATCCAGGTGCGCAGGCCGCCGCCCGCCTCGTCCAGCCCGCGCACGCGCCAGCCGGCGGCGGGGAACTGGCGGTTGATGGTGTCGATGGCGGCGCGGTAGCCGGTGTTCGAGGGCAGCGCCAGCCGGTATTCGTAGCTCAGCAGCGCGCCGGGCTGCAGCAGGCCGGTCTGCGCCATGCCGGCATGCGAGACCATCAGGCGCGGGCCGATGGCGAAGACGGAGAAGCCGCGATCGGGCTCGCGCGCGACCACGGCCCGCACCTCGAACTCGCCGTCGCCGACGGCGATGCGATCGCCCAGGCGGGCGCCCAGCCGCCGCAGCGCCAGCTCCTCCACCGCCGCGCCGTAGACGCCGTTGCGCCGCTCCAGCGCCTTCTCGGCCGGCATCTCCGGTTCCAGCTTCAGCCCGCCATAGAGCGGATAGACCTCGTCCACCGCCTTGAGCTGCACCAGTGCCGGCGCGCCGTCCGACTGGCGCGCGCGCGCGGCCGGCCGGGCCATGGTGCGCATCTCCAGCACCTCGGTCATGCGCCCCAGGCCGGAAAGGAAATCCTTCTGGTCCTCGGTGGCCGACCGGTGCGTCAGGCGCAGCTCGACGTCGCCGCCCATCAGCATGCGGGCGTCGGCGCGCAAGCCCTCCTCGACCGCGCGCGAGAACGAGCCGATGGCGGCGATCGCCGCCACGCCCAGCGCCAGGCAGGCGATGAAGATGCGGAAGCCGCCCAGCCCGCCGCGCAGCTCGCGCCGCGCCAGCCTGATCGCCAGCGGCCAATCGCCCAGCAGGCCTCGGTGGGAAGCGCTCATGTCAGGCGGCGATCGCCGTGTCGTTGGCGATCAGCCCGTCGGCGATGTGGATCACCCGCTGGCAGCGCCGCGCCAGGCCCTCGTCGTGCGTCACCAGCAGCAAGGTGGCGCCGCTGCCGGCGACCAGCGCGAACAGCAGATCCATGATGGCGCGCCCGGTATTGCCGTCGAGATTGCCGGTCGGTTCGTCGGCCAGCAGCAGGCTGGGCCGGCCGACGAAGGCGCGCGCCACCGCCACGCGCTGCTGCTCGCCGCCGGAAAGCTGCGCCGGATAGTGCTCGAGGCGATGCGACAGCCCGACCTGGCGCAGCGCCTCCTCGGCGCGCTCGAAGGGGCGCGGGGCGTCGGCGAACTCCAGCGACAGCGCCACGTTCTCCAGCGCCGTCATGGTGGGGATGAGATGGAAACCCTGGAACACGATGCCGACCTTGTCGCGCCGGAAGCGGGCCAGACCGTCCTCGTCCAGCCGCATCAGGTCGGCGCCGGCCACCTCGACCTCGCCACGGGTGGCGCGCTCCAGCCCGCCGATGATCATCAGCAGGCTCGACTTGCCCGCCCCCGAGGGCCCCACCATCGCCGCCGTCTCGCCGGCGTCGACGGAAAGATCGATGCCGCGCAGGATATTGACCGGACCGGCGGCGCTCGCCAATTGTAGGTGAACGTCCCGCAGGCGGATCATGAACCACGTTCCTTTCGCATCGTGCCCGACACCAGCCGAAAACTTTGGCCAAAGCAAGGCCGAAGCCCGCATCGCACCCGCCCGCGGCGCGGTTTTCTGCCCATTTCGCAGGCAGGCATTGGCAGGACTGGCGCTGCTGGGCGGCTTCTGGTTCGCCTTGCTCGGTGCGTTGCCGGCGCAGGCGCAGGACGCGGCGGTGCGGGTGGCGGCGTTCGGCGACAGCCTGGTGGCAGGCTACGGCCTGCCCGAAACCCAGGCCTTTCCGGCGCGGCTGGAAGCGGCGCTGAAGGAGCGCGGCCACAACGTGCGCGTGGTCAACGCCGGCGTCTCGGGCGACACCTCGGCCGGCGGCAAGGCGCGGCTGGACTGGACCCTGGCCGACAAGCCGCAGATCGTCATCGTCGAGCTGGGCGCCAACGACGCGCTGCGCGGGCTCGATCCGGCGCAGACCGAGGCCAATCTCGACGACATCCTGGCCCGCGCCAAGGCCAGCGGCGCGCGCGTGCTGCTGGCCGGCATGCGCGCGCCGACCAACTGGGGCCGGCAGTACCAGGAGCAGTTCGACGGCATTTTCCCGCGCCTGGCGCGCAAGCACGCGGTGCCGTTCTATCCCTTCTTTCTCGAGGGCGTGGCGATGGACCCCAAGCTGAACCAGCCCGACGGCATCCATCCCTCCGCCGCCGGGGTCGAGATCATCGTGCGCAACATTTTGCCCGCGCTCGAGGCGCTGGTGAAGCAGGCGGCGGGAAGCTGACGGCCCGCCCCGGCGCGGCGTTGCGCCCGGCCGCGTCGGCGCGCTATAGCAGTCTTCCTCGTTCCTTCCCTGTTCGGAAAAAGCCCGTCCCATGCAGTTCCGCCCGCTCGGCCGCACCGGCCTGAACGTTTCCCTGATCTGTCTCGGCACCATGACCTGGGGCCGCCAGAACACCGAGGCCGAGGCCCATGCCCAGCTCGACTACGCGCTGGGCCGCGGCGTCAATTTCATCGACGCCGCCGAGATCTATCCCGTGCCGCCGGGCCCCGAAACGCATGGCCGCACCGAGCAGTTCATCGGCACCTGGCTGAAGAACCGCAAGGATCGCGACAGGATCGTGCTGGCGACCAAGGCGGCCGCGCGCGGCCGCGACTTCGAATGGCTGCGCGGCGGGCCCGCCCTCAATGCCCCGAACATCAACCAGGCCATCGACGCCTCGCTCAAGCGGCTGCAGACCGACTACGTCGATCTCTACCAGTTGCACTGGCCGGAGCGCCGCACCAACACTTTCGGCCAGCTCGGCTACCGGCACGACGCGGCCGACGACGGCGGCGTGCCGATCGAGGAGACGCTGGAAGCGCTGCAGGGCCTGATCAGGTCCGGCAAGGTGCGCCATATCGGCATCTCCAACGAGACGCCGTGGGGCTTCATGAATTACCTGCACCTGGCGCAGACCAGGAACCTGCCGCGCATCGTCTCGATCCAGAACGCCTACAACCTGCTCAACCGCAGCTTCGAGGTCGGCAATGCCGAGATCGCCATGCGCGAGCAGGTCGGGCTGCTGGCCTATTCGCCGCTGGCCATGGCGACGCTGACCGGCAAGTACCTCGACGGCGCCCGGCCGGCAGGCGCGCGCATGACGCTGTTCACCCGCTTCCAGCGCTATTCCGGCGCCCATGCCCAGCCCGCCATCGCCGCCTATGTCGAACTCGCGAGAAAGCACGGCCTCGATCCGGGGCAGATGGCGCTGGCCTTCGTCAATTCGCGCGAATTCGTCACCAGCTCGATCGTCGGCGCCACCAATCTCGACCAGTTGAAGAAGAACATCGACAGCGTCGAGCTGACGCTGCCGGAGGCGGTGCTGAAAGGCATCGAGGACATCCACAAGCGCACCGGTTCGCCCTGCCCTTAAAGGGGGCGCCATGATCAGGCTGTTCGTCGCCATCGAAATACCGCGGGAACTGCGCCGCGAACTGGCGCGGCTGCAGAACGGCGTGCCCGGCGCGCGCTGGGTGGAGCCGGAGAGTTTCCATCTGACGCTGCGCTTCATCGGCGCCGTCGACAACGCGCACGCCACCGATATCGACGACCAGTTGGCGCGGATCGGCGCGCTGTCGTTCGAACTGGCGATCAAGGGCGTCGGCCATTTCATGGAAGGCGGCAGGCCGAGCGCGCTCTATGCGGCGGTGGAGAACAATCCGGCCTTGGAGGCCTTGCAGCGCAAGGTCGAGAGCGCGGTGGCGCGCGCCGGCATTGCGCCCGAGCGCAAGCGCTTCAGCCCGCACGTCACTCTGGCGCGCTTCTCCGGCCGCCAGGACGCCGGCCATCATCTGGCGCAGTTCATGGCCTCGCACAGCCTGTGGCGGCCGGAACCGTTCGAGGTCGAGCATTTCTCGCTGTTCTCTTCGGTGATGCGGCCGGAGGGCTCGCTCTATCGCGTCGAGGCGGAGTACCCGCTGCAGGTGATCGGCGAGTAGGCTCAGAGATAGCGCGCCAGCCCGCGCGCCACCGAGCCCGCATAGGAACCGCCGAACAGATAGGCATGCACCAGCAGCGGCCACAGGTTCCAGATGTCGCGCCGCTCGGCATAGGCCTTGTCCAGGCCGGCGATCTCGGCGTAGCGGGCGATGAAACGCGGACCGAAGCCGCCGAACATCTCGCTGAAGGCCAGGTCCATCTCGGGATGGCCGTAATAGATCGCCGGGTCGATGAAGCCGGCGGGCCGGCCCTTCGATGTCAGCACGTTGCCCTGCCACAGATCGCCATGCAGCAGCGCCGGCCGCCGCGGCTCGGGGATCAGATCGCCGCGCGCGGCGACGAAGCGCTCGACCTGGCGCAGCGTTTCGGCCGGCAGGTTGCCGGCGCGATGCGCCAGGAAGGCCGCACTCAGCAGCCGCTTGTGCAGGAACAGCGTGCGCCAGTCGGGCTGGCGCTCGTTGATCTGCGGCATGCCGCCGATCATCACGTCGCAGGCATAGCCGTAATCCTGCGCCGTATGGGCGTGCAGGCCGGCCAGCGCGTCGGCGAGTTCTTCCTGCCCGCGCGCATCCAGCCGCGAGGCATCATTCTCGATCCAGTCGCTGACCAGCAGCGTGTCGTCGCCGAAATGCACGGCGGGAAACGGCACGGCGGATTTGCCGGCCAGGTCGCGCAGCATCCGGCCTTCGCTCGTCAGCAGCCGCGGCGCGCTCTTGACCGCCAAGGTCGTGCCGTCGGCCAGCGCGCAGCGCCACACCGTGGCGCCATGGCCGCCGCCCACCGGCCGCAGCAGGCGCAGGCGCTGGCCGAGGATTTCCGCCAGCCGGATTGCCAGCTCAGCCATGATCGGCGAAATGCGTGCGCCTGATATGGTCCAGCAGGGCGGCGCAGCCGCGTTCGATCAGGTCCAGCACCTCCTCGAATCCCTGGGCATTGCCGTAATAGGGATCGGGCACGTCGTGCAGGCCCGCCTCGCCCAGATGGTCGAGGAACAGCGACAGGTGCGCGGCATGCGCCGGCGGGCAGGCCGCCTGCAGCAGCCCGAAATGGCCGCGATCGAGCGCCAGCACGTAGTCGAAACCGGCGAAATCCCGCCGCGCCACCTGGCGGGCGCGCAGGGCCGAGAGGTCGATGCCCCGCCGCCGGGCGGCGGCGATGCTGCGCCGGTCGGGCGGCTCGCCGACGTGATAGCCGTGCGTGCCGGCCGAATCGATGGCCAGCCGCTCCGCCAGCCCGGCCCGTTCCGCCTGGTGACGCAGCACGCCTTCGGCGGTGGGCGAGCGGCAGATATTGCCGGTGCAGACGAACAGCACGCCGATCTTCCGCTCCAACGCCCCGCCCTTTCTCCCGCCCGCGAAAGCATTATGATAGCGGCAAAACCGACGCAGGAAACGCTTCTCGCCCATGGCACGCCCCAGGCTCTCGACCTCGCTCGACACCATCGTGGTGCTGACCGGCGCCGGCATCTCCAAGGAATCCGGCATCGACACGTTCCGCGACAAGGACGGGCTGTGGAGCAAGTACGACCTGGAGGAGGTCGCCACCATCGACGCCTTCCGCCGCAATCCGCGCAAGGTGCTGGATTTCTACAACGAGCGGCGCAGCTCCTTCCGCTCCGCCAATATCCAGCCCAACGCCGCCCATCGCGCGCTGGCACGGCTGGAGCAGGAATGGCCGGGCGAGGTGATCGTGGTGACGCAGAACATCGACCTGCTGCACGAGGCCGGCGGCTCGCGGAACGTGCTGCACATGCACGGCCAGGCCGGCAAGATCCGCTGCATGCATTGCGACATCGTCATCGATTCGGAAATGGAGCTGTCGCCGCACAGCGTCTGCGCCGCCTGCCAGGGCAAGGGCGGCCTGCGCCCGCATGTGGTGTGGTTCGGCGAGATCCCGCTGCACATGGACGAGATCGTGGAAGCACTGGACCGCGCCGGCCTGTTCCTGTCGATCGGCACCTCGGGCACGGTCTATCCGGCCGCCGGCTTCGTGCAGCATGTGCGCATGGCCGGCGTCAGCCACACGGTCGAACTCAACATGGAGCCGTCCGACGGCCACTCGCTGTTCGCCGAACGGCATTACGGGCCGGCCAGCGAGCTGGTGCCGTCCTATGTCGACAGGATCCTGCGAGAAGGCTGGTAACGGGGGCTGGTAGGAGGAACGCGACATGACCCAGGCCAATCTGAAAGTGGCGTCCAGCCAGGAAAAAACCCGCAGCGGCTCGGACCACGTGGCGCCCGACTGCCGCGGCATGAATTTCTATCGCGTCGACCGTTCGCTGCAGGATTTGCTGCCGCTCTACATGCCGCAGAGGCTGCACGCTCATCTCGAACCGCATTTCGACCGGCTGGGCGAGCTGGCCGGCGGCCGGCTCGACGAGCTGGCCTCGATCGCCGACAAGAACGGCCCAGTGCTGCACGCGCGCGACCGTTTCGGCCGCGACGAAGACTGGATCGAGTACCATCCCGCCTACCGCGAAATGGAGCAGATCGCCTTCGGCGAGTTCGGCATGCACGCCATGACCCATCGCGGCGGCGTGCTGGGCTGGCCCGAGCCGATCCCGCCGGTCGGCAAATATCTGATCACGTATCTCTTCGTGCAGGGCGAGTTCGGGTTGATGTGCCCGATCTCGGTCTCCGACACGTCGAACTTCGTCATCAAGCGCTACGGCAGCGAGGCGGTGAAGAACTACCTGCTGCCGCGCCTGCTGTCGCAGGACATGGCGACGATGTGGAAGGGCACGCAGTTCATGACCGAGAAGGCCGGCGGCTCCGACGTCGGCGCGGTCGAGAGCACGGCCCGCCCGCTGGGCAAGGGCGCCGACGGCATCGAGCGCTGGTCGATCACCGGCGACAAGTGGTTCTGCTCCCATGCCGATGCCGACGTGGCGGTGATGCTGGCGCGGCCCGAGGGCGCGCCTTCCGGCACCAAGGGCCTGGCGCTGTTCGCCCTGCCGCGCCGGCTGGAGGACGGCAGCCGCAACGCCTATCGCATCGTGCGGCTGAAGGACAAGCTCGGCACCAAGTCGATGGCCTCGGGCGAGATCAGGTTCGAGGGCGCCACCGCCTACCTGATCGGCGACGCACGCAACGGCTTCAAGCAGATGATGCACCAGGTCAATCTCTCGCGCCTGAGCCATGGCGTGCGGGCCGCCGCCATGATGCGCCGCTGCCTGAACGAATCGCTGGTCGTCGCCAGTTACCGCCGCGCCTTCGGCCGCGCCATCGTCGATTTCCCGCTGCTGCGCCGCCAGCTCATGAAGATCCTGCTGCCGACCGAGCAGGCGCTGTCGCTCTCGCTCTATGCGTCGAAGGTCATGGGCGAGGCCAATGACGGCGATACCAAGGCGGAGACTTTGCTGCGCATCCTCACGCCGCTGTTCAAGTTCCGCGCCTGCCGCGACAATATCCGCGTCGCCAGCCACGCGCTGGAGGTACGCGGCGGCGTCGGCTATATCGAGGAATTCGTCGCCGCCCGCCTCTATCGCGACGCGCAGATCGGCACGCTGTGGGAGGGCACCTCCAACATCAACGCGCTGGACGTCATCACCCGCGCCGTCGGCAAGAGCGGCGGCGAGAAGGCGCTGGGCAGCGCCCTCGACGACCTGCTGAGGAGCGCCGACGGGCTGCCGGGCCAGATGCGCGGCGAATTCGCCGGTCTGGTGGATCGCGCCGGCCGCTTCGCCCGCGACGTGGCCGCCGATCCCAGGAAGGAGAAGCTCAGCCGCGCCGCCGCCTCCGCGCTCTACCACGCCGTCTCCGCCGCCCTGCTGGCCAGCGAAGGTGCCACCATCGGCGCGAAGGGCGGCGATGCCCGCCGTCTGCTGATGGCCCGCCTGGTGGCCGAGCACCGGCTGAAGGCGCAGGACCCGATGGCGCCCGTCGATCCCTCCTGGGAAGACGCGGTGATCGACCATCTGCTGGACGACAAGCCGGTGCCGCTGGCGCGCGCGGTGGAGCTGGCCGCGGCGTGATCCTGCCCGACGTGCTGCAGCCGGGGCTGGTGCTGGTGTTCTGCGGCACCGCAGTCAGCCGCGTGTCGCAGGCGCGCGGCTACCCTTACGCCAATCCCGGCAACGCCTTCTGGCCGACGCTGAAGCGGCTCGGCGTGTTTCCGGCCGATTTCGATCCGGCGCAGTTCCCGCGCATGGTCGAGCACGGCATCGGCTACACCGACCTGAACAAGACCGAGGTCGGCATCGACAGCGATCTGTCGGCCGACGCCTTCGACGTGGTGGCTTTCCAGCGCAAGATGAAGCGGCACAAGCCGAAGCTTATCGCCTTCACCAGCAAGCATGCCGGCGCCACTTTCTTCGCCGACCGCAGGATCGGTTTCGGCCGGCAGCCGCTCGCCATCGGCGACAGCGAGGTGCACGTGCTGCCCTCGCCCTCCGGCCTGGCGCGCTCGCACTGGAACCTCGCGCCGTGGCGGGCGCTGGCGCAGCGCTACAAGGCGCTACGAGGGTAGGCGCCGGGCCTCTTCCGCCTCGGCCTCTTCCTCGATGGTCTCCATGTCCTCGTCGCTGAGGCCGAAATGGTGGCCGATCTCGTGGATCAGCACGTGGCGCACCAGATGCTCGAGGTCCTCGCCGGTCTCGCACCAGAAATCCAGCAGCGGCCGGCGGTAGAGGAAGATCATGTCGACGTCCTGCGGCGTCCAGGCCACGCTCTTGCTGCCGATATCGACGCCGCGATAGAGGCCCAGCAGGTCGAACGGCGTCTCCAGCCCCATCTCGCGCTCGGTGTCCTCGTCGGGGAAGTCGACGACGCGGACCACCACGTCGCCGACGAAGCGGCGGAAGGTTTCCGGCAGGGCGGCATAGGCGCGCCGCGCGATGTCTTCGCAATCGGCAAGCGAGGGCGGGGTGCTGTAGAGTGGCATGGACGCATACATAAGGCGGCGCCCGTCATCCGCCAAGTGTGGCGCGCAAGCCGCAGGAGGACGCCATGAGCAGGACACTGACCGCCGACCGGCGCCGGCAGGCGCTGGCGCAGCTTCCCGGATGGCAACCGGTCGAGGGCCGCGACGCCATCGCCAAATCGTTCAAGTTCGCCGATTTCAACGCCGCCTTCGGCTTCATGGCCAGGGTGGCGCTGATGGCGGAGAAGAGCGACCACCATCCCGAATGGTTCAACGTCTGGAACCGGGTCGACATCACCCTCTCGACCCACGACGCCGGCGGCGTGACCGAGAAGGACATCGCTTTGGCGACGTTCATCGAGCAGGCGGCGAAGGGGTAGCGGGCGTTGCCTGTGAACCCTCATGCTTCGACAAGCTCAGCATGAGGAATTTTGCTGGTCGCGCTACAATACAATGTCCTCATCCTGAGCCCGTCGAAGGATGAAGCCCCACAGCACGCCGGTTCGGTCGTCTTCCGAAAACAAAAAGGCCCGCTGCTGGAGCGGGCCTTTCGCATTCGAGAAGCAGCAGCCCCTTACTTCGGCGCCATGCGGATGGCGCCGTCGAGGCGGATGGTCTCGCCGTTCAGCATCGGGTTCTCGACGATGGCCATGGCGAGCAGCGCGTATTCCGTCGGATCGCCCAGCCGCGAGGGGAACGGCACCTGGGCGCCCAGGCTCTTCTTGGCCTCTTCCGGCAGCGACGCCATCATCGGCGTGTTGAACAGGCCCGGCGCGATGGTGCAGACGCGGATGCCGAGCGAGGAGAGATCGCGGGCGACCGGCAGGGTCATGCCGACCACGCCGCCCTTGGACGCGGCATAGGCCGCCTGGCCGATCTGGCCGTCGAAGGCGGCCACCGAGGCGGTGTTGATGACGACGCCGCGCTCGCCGCCGGCCAGCGGCTCGGCCTGCGAGGCTTCCCAGGCCATCAGCCGGATCAGGTTGAAGGTGCCGATCAGGTTGACCTTGATGGTGGTCGAGAAGGCGTCGAGGTTGAGCGGGCCGGTCTTGGAGACGGTGCGGCCGGCGGTGCCGATGCCGGCGCAGTTCACCAGCACGCGCGGCGTGCCCAGCTTCTCCTTCACCGCCTTAACGCCGGCCTCGGCCGAGGCGGCGTCGCCGACATCGACGTTGCAGAAGATGCCGCCCAGCTCGCGCGCCTTGGCCTCGCCCAGTTCCGCGTTGCGGTCGAAGATGGCGACCTTGGCGCCCCTGGCCGCCAGCGCCGAAGCGGTGGCGCCGCCCAGCCCCGAGGCGCCGCCCGTGACGATGGCTGCAAGTCCTTTGACGTCCATGATTTTTTCCTCTCGGCTTTGTCTTGCTTGAATTTCGGCCCGGGTTTTAGCAGACGGCGAAAAACCGGAATAGCCCCATTGAGCGGCGGGAATCCGGGGCCATATTCAGCCCATGACCGAGACCTTGCCCGTCCTCGACCCGCAGCGCCTGGAACGGGACGACGCCACCGTCGAGCGCGGCTTCTGGCGCAAGATCGCCGCCGTCGCCGCCCGCATCCCCTTCGCCGACGAGGCGCTGTCGGCCTATTTCGCCGCCCGCGACCCGGCGACGCCGACCCGCGTGCGCGCCGTGCTGCTGGGGGCGCTGGCCTATTTCGTCATGCCCGCCGACCTGGTGCCCGACTTCATCGCCGGCCTGGGCTTCACCGACGACGCCACCGTGCTGCTGCTGGCGGCGCAGACCGTCAGCGGCCACATCAAGGAGCCGCACCGCGACAAGGCCAAGGAAGCGCTGGCCAAGCTGCGCCGATAACCGCTGCGCCGCTAATCGGAGCAATTCGCCGCCGCCTGCGCTAGCATGACGGCATGCGGACGGAAACCTTCCACGACGGCTACTGGTACTGCTACGCCAATTCGACGGCGATGCTGCTCGACGGCATCGGCGAGCGCGTCTCGCCGCGGCTGATCGAGGCCTTGAGCGGCGTCGGGCTGGGCGCCTTCCAGACGCAAGACGGATTGCCGTTCTTCAGCGGCCGCTGCGGCCTGCCCGACGAAGGCATCAGCGCCGCACTGGCGCTGCTGGGCTTCGCCTGCGAGGAGGCAGCCAGCGACGCGCCCGAGCCCGACCCGCTCGACCGCCTGCCGGCCCTGCTCGAGCGTGGGCCCGTCCTGCTCGGCCCGCTCGACATGCAGCATCTGGTCTACAACCCGACCCGCCCGCTCTTCCCCGGCGTCGATCATTTCGTGCTGGCGCTGGGCGCGCAGGACGGCTTCATCCGCCTGCACGATCCGGCCGGCTTCGCCCATGCGCTGATCGGGCGCCAGGACCTGGCGGCGGCCTGGCGGGCGGACGCCATCGCCTACAAGCGCGGCCACTACCGCTGTTGGACCCGGCCCGAACGCCGGCGCGCCGTAACCGAGGACGAACTGCACGAAGCCGCCATGGCGCGCTTCCGCGACCTGCAACGCCAGGCCCTCGCTTTGGCGGCGCGGAGCGGGGAGAAGATCGACGGCGCGCTGATCCGCGACTGGGCGGCGCGGGCGGCGGCGACGGCATTCGCCCCGCCGCAGATCGGGCATCTGACGCGCTTCGCCCTGCCGCTGGGGGTCAAGCGGGCGCTGGACTACGCCGCCTTCTTCGACCGCCGCGAGCCCGCCCTGGCCGAGCTGAAGCGCCGGCAGGCCATCGCCTTCGGCGCCTGCCACAGCCATGCCGTGGCCGGCGACTGGCCGGCGGCCGCAGATCAGCTCAGGCGGCTGGCCGATATCGAGGACGCCATCGGTCAGCGCCTGTCGAATTGATCACTGGCCGATCTTCTGCGACTTGGCTTCCGGCACCACCGGCAGGCCGAGCCGGGCCTCGCGCCGGGCGATGTAGAGGGTGGAGACGATGATGATCAGCGCCCCGGCCAGAGTCCACCAGCTCGGCGTCTCGGCGAAGATCCAGGCGCCGGCCGCCACCGACAGCGGCAGGCGCAGATAGTCGAAGGGCGAGATCAGCGTCGCCTCGCCCTCGGTATAGGCGCGGATGACGAAGAACTGGCCGATGGTGGCCAGCAACCCCATCGCCGCCGCCATGATCCAGCCGATCGTGCTGGGCGGCTGCCAGACATGGATCGCCGGCCCCAGCAGGAACAGCGTCGACCACAGGGTGAACATCACCAGCGTGGTGCGGCTGTTCTCGCTGCCGGTCAGGCTCTTGACCAGGCACACCGCCACCGCCGTCAGCGCCGCCCCCAGCAGGGCGATCAGCAGCACCGGATCGAGGTCGCCCTGGCCCGGCCGCATCATCACCAGCACGCCGATGAAACCGATCGCCGTCGCCGTCCAGCGCCGCCAGCGCACCTTCTCGCCCAGGAACAGCACCGCCACGATGATGACGAAGAGCGGCGCGGTGAAGGAGATCGAGGTCGCCGCCGCCAGCGTCAGGTGCGTCAGCGCATAGAAGCCCATGACCATGGAGGCGGTGCCGATGGCGGCGCGCCAGAAATGCCCGCCATGGCGCTTCGACCGCAGCAGGGCGAATTTCTGCCGCACGATCAGCGGCAGCACGAAGAACATGCCGAAGGCGCAGCGGAAGAAGGCGACCTGGACGCTGTCCAGCTCGCGGCCCAGGAGCTTGATGAAGATGGTGACGCCGGTGAAGCAGGCGCTGCCGGCGATCAGCCACAGCGCCCCGCGCATGTTGGGGGAGAGGGCGGCGAATTTTTCCTTGAGCGGGACGGACATGGCGCAGGCCGCACCCTAATGCTCGACCTCAACGATTGCCAGCGTCCAGTCGGCAGCACCGTCCTACCTTTTCTGAACGCTCGCAGTCTCTTTTCCTCCGTCATGCCCCGGCTTGACCGGGGCACCCATGACGCCCCAGCATCAATCCGCTCTAGCGGAGCGCGTAACCGGCACGCCCATGGGTCGCCCGGTTAAACCGGGCGATGACGAAAAAACTTGTTACAGAATCGCCAGCCGGATGGCGTAGGCGACGATGCCGACCACGATCACGCCCGCCGCCCACAAGCCCACGAACCACAGCAGGCGTCGCAGGGCCGGGGTCATCAGTGCCGGGATCATCAATGGTAGTGGCTGTCGCGCGTGACCTTGCCGCGGAACAGCCAGTAGACGTAGCCGGTATAGGCCAGGATGACCGGGATCAGCACCGCCGCCCCCACCAGCAGGAAGATCTGGCTGCTGCGATGGGTGGCGGCGTCCCAGATCGTGATGCCGGGCGGCACGATCATGGGATAGAGGCTGATGCCGAGCCCGATATAGGACAGCAGGAACAGGCCGAGCGCGCAGAGGAACGGCGTGGCGTGGCGGTCTTGCCGCAGCGCGGCGAACAGCCGCCAGGCCAGCAGCGCCACCAGGATCGGCACCGGCGCGGCGTAGAGCATGTTGGGCAAAGTGAGCCAGCGTTCGTAGAATTTCTCCTGCAGGAACGGCATCACCAGGCTGACCAGCGCGATGAAGCCCAGCGTGGCGGCGGCGAACCAGGTCGCCAGCGCACGCGCGCGGGCCTGCAGCGCGCCCTCGGTCTTCCAGATCAGCCAGCCGGCGCCCAGCAGCCCGTAGCCGGCCAGCAGCGCCACGCCGGTCAGCAGCGAGAACGGCGTCAGCCAGTCCCACCAGCCGCCGGCATAGGCGCGGTTGGCGACCTCGATGCCCTGCACCAGCGCGCCCAGCGCGATGCCCTGGGTGAAGGTCGCCACGATGCTGCCGCCGCAGAACGCCAGGTCCCACAGCGAGCGGCCGCGCGCGCTATGGGCCTTGAAGCGGAACTCGAAGGCGACGCCGCGGAAGATCAGCGCCAGCAGCATCAGGATCAGCGGCATGTAGAGCGCCGGCAGGATGGTGGCGTAGGCCAGCGGGAAGACGGCGAACAGCCCGCCGCCGCCCAGCACCAGCCAGGTCTCGTTGCCGTCCCACACCGGCGCCACCGTGTTGACCATCACGTCGCGGTCCTCGCGCGCCGGGATCAGCGGGAAGAGGATGCCGATGCCCAGGTCGAAGCCGTCCATCGCCACGTAGAAGAAGACGGCGGCGGCGATCAGCATCGCCCAGACGAAGGTGAGATCGATGCTCATCGCGCCACCTCCGTCTTCGGCCCGTCCAGCGCGGCGGCCGGCGTGATGCCGGCGCTGCGGATCGGCTCGCCCTTCTGCGGGCCCTGTTCCTGCGGATGCGGCGGCCGGGCGAAGAGATGCAGCAGGTACCAGATGCCGGCGCCGAACACGATGAAGTAGACGACGACGAAGGCGGTCAGCGAGGCGGCCACCGCCGGAGCGGCGATGGGCGACACGCTGTCGGCGGTGCGCATCAGGCCGTAGACCGTGAAGGGCTGGCGCCCGGCTTCGGTGACGATCCAGCCGGCGGTGACGGCGATCATGCCCGACGGCGCCATGGCGACGGCCCCGAGCAGGAACGGCCGCCAGGAATAGAGCCGGCCGGTCCAGCGCAGCGCCAGGCTGGCGAGGCCGAGCGCGATCATCAGCAGGCCCATGCCGACCATGATGCGGAACGACCAGAACACCAGCGGCACGTTGGTCGGGCGCTGGTCGCGCGGGAAGTCCTTGAGGCCGCGGATGGTGGCGTCGGGATCGTGCGCCAGGATGAGGCTGCCCAGCTTGGGGATCTCGATGGCGTGCCGCGTCTCCTCGCGCGCCATGTCGGGCCAGCCGAACAGGATCAGCGGCTGGCCGGCGCGGGTCTCGAAATGGCCCTCCATCGCCGCCACCTTGGCCGGCTGGTGCTGCAGCGTGTTGAGCCCGTGCATGTCGCCGACCACCGCCTGGAGCGGCGCCACGATGGCGGCCATCCACATCGCCATCGAGAACATGGTGCGGGCATGCAGGTTGGCGCCGTTCTTCAGCAGGTGCCAGGCGCCGACCGCGCCGACGATCATGGCGGTGGTGAGATAGGCGCCGATCACCGTATGCACGAAGCGATAGGGGAAGGAGGGGTTGAAGACGATCGCCCACCAGTCCTCGGGCAGGAAGAAGCCCTCGGCGGTCAGCGTGTGGCCGGCCGGGGTGTGCATCCAGGAATTGGCCGAGAGGATCCAGAAGGCGGAGATCAGCGTGCCGACCGCCACCAGGCAGGTGGCCAGGAAATGCAGGCGCGGGCCGACGCGATCGAGGCCGAACAGCATGACGCCGAGGAAGCCGGCCTCGAGGAAGAAGGCGGTCAGCACCTCGTAGCCCAGGAGCGGCCCCAGCACCGGCGCGGTGCGGTCGGCGAACACCGACCAGTTGGTGCCGAACTGGTAGGACATGACGATGCCCGAGACGACGCCCATGGCGAAGGCGACGGCGAAGATCTTCAGCCAGTACTTGAACAGGTCGAGATAATGCGGGCGCCGGGTGATCAGCCACAGCGCCTCGAGCACGGCCAGGAACGAGGCCAGCCCGATGGTGAAGGCGGGGAACAGGAAGTGCCAGACGACGGTGAAGGCGAACTGGAACCGCGCCAGATTGAGAGCGAGATCCTGCTCCATGCCGGGCCTCCCTGGCGCGAGCGCGCCGCTGCGGTCTTACCGTTTTTTCACCTTAATCGATCGGGAAACGCTTCGACGGCCAGATTGTCCCATACGGCGCTCTGTCGCAGCCGCGGCGCTCCTCACCCTCCCATGACTTCGTCATGGGCCCCTCCCTCTCCCCGTTTCACGGGGAGAGGTGTCTTGGATCGCCTCTCCCCGCTTTAGCGGGGAGAGGGAGGGGCCCGCCGCGTCAGCGGTGGGAGGGTGAGGGGCAGCCACGCACGTTCAGTGCAGGCCCGGTTTCACCGTCAGGCTGGCCTCGGTCGATTTTTTCACCTGTTCGACGCTGACGCCGTCGGCCAGCTCGACCAGGGTGACGCCCGGCTTGCCCTTCTTGTCGATGGTGAAGACGCCCAGTTCGGTCACCACCATGTCGACCACGCCGGCACCGGTCAGCGGCAGGGAGCAGGCTTTCAGCAGCTTGGAGGCGCCGTCCTTGGAGGTGTGCTCCATCACCACGATGACCTTCTTCACCCCGGCCACCAGGTCCATGGCGCCGCCCATGCCCTTGACCATCTTGCCCGGGATCATCCAGTTGGCCAGGTCGCCGTTCTCGGCCACTTCCATGGCGCCCAGGATCGACAGGTCGATATGGCCGCCGCGGATCATGGCGAAGCTGTCGGCGCTGCTGAAATAGGCGGTGTCGGGCAGTTCGCTGACGGTTTCCTTGCCGGCGTTGATGATGTCGGGATCGACCTCGTTGTCGAGCGGGTACGGGCCCATGCCCAGCATGCCGTTCTCGCTCTGCAGCACCACATGCATGCCGTCGGGAATGTAGTTCGACACCAGGGTCGGGATGCCGATGCCGAGATTGACGTAGAAACCGTCCTGCAGCTCCTTGGCGGCGCGGGCGGCCATCTGGTCGCGGGTCCAGGCCATGTCTATGCCCTCCTCTGCTTAAGCCTTGCGCGTGGTGCGCTTCTCGATGCGCTTCTCGTAGGGCGTGCCGCAGATGATGCGGTCGACGTAGATGCCCGGCGTGTGGATGTGGTCGGGATCGATCTCGCCCGGCTCGACCAGGATCTCGACCTCGGCCACGGTCTTGCGGCCGGCGGTCGCCATCATCGGGTTGAAGTTGCGGGCGGCCTTGCGGAACACCAGGTTGCCGGCGGTGTCGCCCTTCCACGCCTTGACCAGCGACAGGTCGCCAACCAGGCCGCGCTCCATGACGTATTTCTCGCCGTCGAACTCGCGCACGTCCTTGCCCTCGGCCACCAGCGTGCCGACGCCGGTCTTGGTGAAGAAGGCGGGAATGCCCGCGCCGCCGGCGCGGATGCGCTCGGCCAGCGTGCCTTGCGGGTTGAACTCCAGCTCCAGCTCGCCGGCCAGGTACTGCTGGGCGAAGATCTTGTTCTCGCCGACATAGGAGGAGATCATCTTGCTGATCTGCCGCGTCTCCAGCAGCAGGCCGAGCCCGAAGCCGTCGACGCCGGCGTTGTTGGACACGCAGGTCAGGTTCTTCGCGCCGCTGTCGCGCAGGGCCAGGATCAGCTTTTCGGGAATGCCGCACAGGCCGAAACCGCCCGCCATCACCATCATGCCGTCGGACACCAGACCCGCGAGCGCGGATTTGGCGTCGGCGTAAACCTTGTTGGCCATCGAATGTCCCCGCCGCCGGAAGTTGCTTGAATTTCGCGCCTTTTATGCGGGGCGGCCGGAATCAAGTCAACTTCCGGCTGGGCCGCAAAGCAGCGGCGGATTGCCCGTTTTTCAGGCTTTGCCGTCACCCAGCGCGTACCAGCGCTTCTCGGTCCGCCATTGGCGATTGGCGATCGCATCGTCGGTCAAGCCGTGCAGGACGGAAACGATGTCGTTCCGCACCAGCTTGTTGTGGCGATAGTACTGGTGGGTCGTGTACTCGGTGTCGACGTTGGGATCGATCGGGGCGGCGTTCCAGACGTTGATCACGGCGACGTTGGCGGGCAGCAGGGCCGGATCGCGCGGCCCCGTCTTGCCCAGCCGGTCCGAATTGCCCTTCAGCGTCGAGGATATGTGCAGCGCCAGGTCCTGGGGATGCATGTAGACGGTGACCCGCGCCGCCAGCCCGCCCAGCGAGCGCAGCTTGTCGTCGCTCTCGAAGGCGTCGTTGGGCGCGTCGGCGGCGGCCAGGACGACCTGGTCGATCATGCGGGCGGAAACGGCGGGCGCCTCGCGCCGCACGTGCTGCAAGGCGTTGAGCAGCGCCCAGTTGCCCATGCTGTGCGCCAGCACGTGGATGCGCCGGCCGCACCATTGATCGCGCGGCAGCTCGGACACGAACCGCGCCGCCTTCAGGAAGACGCGGCCGATGGCGACGCCGGAAATCTCCGCGTCGAGATAGTCGGAGCGATAGGCGTTGCCCGGCGCCACCAGCTTGCCGTCGGACGGCCAGGAGAACGCCATGACGTGCAGCTTCTTCCCGTGCTTGGCGGTGCCGCCGTAGAACTTGCGCAACTGGGCGGCCTTGACCAGGGCGCTGTCGAAGCTGTTGGCGAAGCCGTGCACGAAGAACAGCAGGTCGGCCGGATCGTCGATCATGTCCTGGCGCAGGCGGTCGAACGTCTCGTCGCTGCCCAGCACCTGGTTTTCCGGATCGTGGACGTTGGCCTCGGCGGCGATCGCCACCGACTTCACCGCCGATTTGGCGCCGTCCACCTCGGCCCAGCCGAAGCGGATGTTCTGCGGATCCTGGGCGCAGATCGTGTCGGCGAACCGGGTCGGGTTCGCGGCGTCGTCCGGGCAGCGATTGGTGGCGAAATAGACGCGGACGGCCATTCGCAGTTCCTCCCCGCGCCGCCGATGATACGTCCGCGGCGGCGGGAAAGGAATTGCCGCCGCGTCCCCGCCCCTTTAGGTCGGCTTCTTCGCCACCGGCTTTTCCCCGGCTTCCGGCGCCGGCGGCACGATGGCGGATTTCGACCTGAACGCCTCCAGCCGCGCCAGCTCGGCGTCGCGGATCTTCTCGGCCTGCTGCTGGCCGGTGCGGCAGAGCTCGGCGTTGCTGGCGCAGTCGGCCCGCGCCGACACCACGCGCGCATCGTAGCGGCCGATGATGGCCTCGCGCAGCTCGGCGTATTTGAGATCGCGGATTTCGGCGTCGGGAAAGACGTTGGCCTGCATGCTGACATAGGCGGCGCTGGGATACTCGTAGTTGGCGGCGCTGCCGGCCACGATCGCCATCACGATCAGCGAGCCGATCAGCGAGCCCGCGACGTTGCCGCCGTAATAGGGCGTGTTGACCGGGCCGCCGACATAGCGCGATTCCAGCACCTCGACGGTGGAGATATGCCCTTCCAGGTCGCAGGTGACGTTGATGTTCTTGATGCCGCGATCGACCGTCACGGTCTGCGGCGTGGTCTCCACCACGGCGAGTTCCTCGCCGCTGCGCTCCAGCACGCAGCGCCCGCCTTCGGGCATGGTCTGGACGTGGATCTCCACCGTCTTCGACACCGTGGTGCCGTCGTTGCGCGCCGTCGAACAGGCCGCCAGGACCGGCGCCGACAGCACCAGCCAGAGCAGCGATTTCATTTTTGATTGCATCGTTTCCCCCAAGATTGCGGACGGAAACTAGCAAAGCGCCAACCGGGCGATGCCGGCAAAAATGACAGGGGTGCCATGACGGCGGTCAGGCCGAGCGCAGCCGCACCAGCAGCAGCGAGCCGCCGACCACCAGCGTCCCGGCCACGATCTCCGCCGTGCCCAGCGCCGGCCAGGGCAGCAGCCCGGTCCAGGCGCAGAGCAGTTCCAGCACCAGGCAGGCGAAGGGCAGCACCGCCAGCGTCGCCAGGTAGGTCTGGGTGCCGGCCAGCTTCACCGCCAGCAGGGTGAGATACATGGTCGGCCCGCGCAGCAGCACCCCGACCAGGGCGCCGGCGACCAGGAGCTCGGTCGAGGCGAAGAGCTGCGCGGGATCGCCGAATTCCAGCGCGTCGCGGCCCAGGCGCAGGCCGAACAGGCCCGAGACGGCCCAGGCCAGCATGAACATCGCCGCCGTCACCATCAACACCACGCCGGTGAAGCGGCAGCGGGCGGCGATGTCCTCGCGCCGGTTCTCCGGATGCCGCTCGATCAGCAGCGTCGAGCACGCCACCGCCGATTCCGAGATGATCTCCAGCAGGACGGCGGGATTGGCCAGCCCGCCGGGCAGCGAGAAGGCCATCACCGCGATGCCGGCGACGATCACGCCATGGGCCAGGAGCTGGCGGCCGGGCAGGCGCTGGCGCAGCACCAGCACCAGGATCAGCGCCGCCAGCGGCACGTTCATGGCCATCAGCAGCGCGTCCTGCATCACCGTCACGTAGAGCAGCGCCGCCGAGGAGGCGCTGGCGGACACCACGCGCAGCGCGCCGAAGGCCCAAATCGAGGGCGACAGCAGTGCGGCCCAGTCGACCGCGCCGCGCCGGCCGATCAGCATCATCGCCAGCCCGCCGGTGAGAAGCTGCACCAGCGTGAAGCCCCAGGCGTTGATGCCCAGGCTCAGCAGCACCACCCGCGCGGTGACCATCAGCACCGCCCAGGCGATGGTGGCGGCGACCGCAGCGAGGAACGCGGAACTGTGCATGGCAGGTCAGGCGGTGCGCAGCAGCATTCGGTTGGCGGCATTGAACGCCGCATAGAGCTGGTCGAACTGGCGCTTGAAGCGCTCCCAGTCGAGCGCGCCGTCGAGCGCGGCCAGCTCGCGGTGAATCCCGGCCAGGCTGCGCCGGCCGTCGATGCGCGCCAGGATGGCGCCGGCCAGCGGCGGCAGGGCTGCCCGCCACTTCACGCCGTCGAGCTCGCCGACCAGCGCGCCGGCCTTGGCCACCGAGGCCGCCAGTGCCGCCCCGTCGATCTCGCGCAGCAGCGGCACGACCTGCGGTCCCTCGGGCCGGGCGATGCATTCGGGCAGGCGCCGCGGCCAGGTGAGATAGGCGATGTGCTTGGTCAGGTTGCCGGCCAGCCGCTCGGCCAGCGCCGCCTGCTCGAGCGACGGCAGCTCGCCCGCGCGCCGGGCCAGGGCGGCGTCGGCGAGATAGGTCTGCGGCCGGTAGCGCACCGGCTCGATGAAGCTGGCGATGGCCAGCCCGCCGGCGGCGGCCAGGCCGGCGAACTCCGCCACCGTGTAGGCGCGGTCGCGCGCGTGCAGCAGCAGGTCGTAGAGCCCGGCATCGCCGCCCTGCACGTGGTCGCCGAGGAAGGGATTGCGCTTGAACCAGTTGGTCGGCGGCAGCGCGTCGAGCACGCGCCGGGCCAGCTTCACCCGCTCCGCCGGCGGCAGATCCTCCGGCGCCAGTTGCCGCAGGGCGTCCTGCAGCGGATAGACGCCGGTGCGGCCCAGCGCACCATAGACCATCACGCCCATGCCGGCCTCAGCACCCAGCACGCCGGCCAGCGCCCGCATCCCCGCCTCGGGGTCCTCCAGATGGTGCAGCACGCCGGTGCAGTCGATGTAGTCGACCGGGCCGATGCCCAGTGCGGCGACGTCGAGCAGCGAGCCGGTGTGGAAGACGATATTGGCCAGCCCGCGCGCCCTGGCGCGGGCCTGCGCCACCTGGCGGGCGGCTTGCGAGAGATCGAGATAATGGATTTCCGCCGGGCAGGAACGGTCGGCGAGCTGCTGCGCCAGCATGATGCAGGCATCGCCCGTGCCGCCGCCGGCGATCAGGGCGCGGAACGGAAGCGACCAGTCGCGCCGGCCGGCGAACAGGTAATGGTCGATCTCGACCGCCTGGCTGGGCGAGCCCACCACCAGCCGCTTCGCCTCCTCGCGCGGATCGCGCGCGGGATAGGGCAGCGCCTCGTACTGCGCCTGCACCTTGCGGTCCCGTCCCGTCGCGCCTGGAGTGTCGTCGTGGCTTGTCATGCGGTTGCGGGAGGGATAAAGCGGGTCGCGGGAGGCGGCATGAAAGGCTATTTCGGCATCGGTGTCGAGCGCGTCAGCAAGGCGATGAATGTCGGCGCGCTGTTCCGCACCGCGCATGCCTTCGGCGCCAGCTTCGTCTTCACCGTCGACGCGCGCTATTCCCGCCGCGAGGGCACGCTGGCCGACACCGCCGACAGCACCGCCAGCCTGCCGCACCACGACTTCAAGAACGTCGAAACCCTGCGCCTGCCGGTCGGCTGCCGGCTGGTGGGGGTGGAGATCACCGACGACGCCATCGCGCTGCCCTCCTTCCGCCATCCGCGCCAGGCCGCCTATGTGCTGGGGGCGGAGCGCGAGGGCCTGTCGGAGGGCATGATCGCGCTGTGCGACTACGTGGTGCGCATTCCCACTCGTTTTTCCGTCAATCTCTCGGTCGCCGGGGCGCTGGTGATGTACGACCGGCTGGTGTCGCTGGGCCGCTTCGCGCCGCGCCCGGTGGCCACCGGCGGGCCGGTCGAGCCGCCGCCGCTTCCCGTGTTCGGCGCCCCGCTCTACCAGCGCAAGCAGCGCCGGCGGGCCGAAGCCGCCGCCCGGGCCGGAAAAACCTGAGCGACCACTGGCCCCGGACCGGGCAACACGCTATTTTCCTCTTATGACTAGATATGGGGGGCTGGTCGGCTTCGGCCTACTAGCGACGCTGGCGCACGCCGCGCCGGCGATGGGGCAGGACATCGTGAAGCTGGGGGACTACCAGGACTGGACCGCCTATGCCGCGGGCGCCGGGGCCGACAAGGTCTGCTACGTCGTGGCCGAGCCCAGCCTGCGCCAGCCCGGCCAGGGCGAGCGCAAGCCGGTGATCTACATCACCCACCGGCCGGGCAAGAAGGCCATGGGCGTGGTCATGGCCTATGCCGGCTACGCCTTCAAGCCCGACAGCGAGGCGGTGCTGGAGATCGGCAAGGGCAAATACGCCCTGTTCACCCACCGCGACACCGCCTGGGCCGCCGATGGCCCCGCCGACGAACGCATCGTCAAGGCGATGCGGGCGGGCAAGAGCATGACGGTCAAGGCCACGCCGGCCGAGGGCCAGCCCACCGCCGACATCTATTCGCTGAATGGCGTGGCGGCGGCGCTGAAGCGCATCGGCGAGGCCTGCCCAACCAAATAGCTGGCCATTGCCCGGCGGCGCCTTAAGGACTATCTCAGGCGCCATGCACGAGCCGGTCGACACCATCCTGGAGCCGCTGCGCCGCAACGACACCCGCCGCAACCTGGTCGGGCTGTCGCGGGCGGAGCTGAAGGCGGAGCTGGCGGAACAGGGGCTGGAGCCGTTCCGCGCCGGCCAGATCTGGCACTGGATCTACTGGCACGGGCTGACCGATTTCGCCCGCATGAGCAACATCGCGCGCAAGGTGCAGCAGCGGCTGGAGGAGCTCTACGTCATCGAACGGCCGCAGATCGCCGCCGAGCAGCGCTCCAGCGACGGCACGCGCAAATGGCTGCTGCGGCTGGCCGACGGCAACGAGGTGGAAAGCGTCTACATCCCGGAAGAGGATCGCGGCGCGGTCTGCGTCTCCAGCCAGGTCGGCTGCACCCTGACCTGCTCGTTCTGCCACACCGGCACCATGAAGCTGGTGCGCAACCTCGGCCCGGCCGAGATCGTCGGCCAGTTCATGGTGGCGCGCGATTCCTACGGCGAATGGCCCTCGCCCACCGGCGAAGCCCCGCGCCTGCTCAGCAACATCGTGATGATGGGCATGGGCGAGCCGCTCTACAATTACGACAACGTCGCCAAGGCGCTGGCCATCGCCATGGACGACCAGGGCATCGCCCTGTCGCGCCGGCGCATCACCCTCTCCACCTCGGGCGTGGTGCCGATGATGCAGCGCTGCGGCGAGGAGCTGAACGTGAACCTGGCCGTGTCGCTGCATGCCGTCAGAGACGATCTGCGCGACGAGCTGGTGCCGATCAACCGCAAATGGCCGATCGCCGAGCTGCTGGCGGCCTGCCGCGCCTATCCCGGCGCCAAGAACGCCCGCCGCATCACCTTCGAATACGTGATGCTGAAGGGGCTGAACGATTCGGATGCCGACGCGCACGAGCTGGTGCGGCTGCTCAAGGACATCCCGGCCAAGGTCAACCTGATACCGTTCAATCCCTGGCCCGGCGCGCCCTACGAGTGCTCGTCGAACAACCGCATCCACCGCTTCGCCGAGATCCTGAACCGGGCCAATCTCGCCGCTCCGGTCCGCACTCCGCGCGGGCGCGATATCCTCGCCGCCTGTGGACAGTTGAAGTCGGCTTCGCAGCGCGGCCGGCGCGCCAAGCCGGGCGATCTGGCGCGCGCCGCCGGCGCCTGAACGGCCGGTGAATCATTTTCTTGCGCGGTATTGACTCTAGCGCGTGAGATTAACAATCGCCTCTAGTCGATTGACTCCACGCGATTCATTTCGAAATTAAGAAAAACGGCATGAATTTCAAGACAATATACTAAAGCCGTATCGCCCGGTGCGATGGTCTAATACTGCGATGATTCGTTGCAGGCGCGGAAGGGAACATGCTTCTATCAGGCACGAGGACTAAACCTCGAGTGGCGTAGGCGTACAAGAAACACAATCCACTTCGGACAGGGAGACACGGGTGCAAAAGAGCATCCCGGACGGCGCGAGGGCGCCGATCGAAGACGCGACCGCCGGTCCACGCAGTGGCGCCGGTGATCGATTCCGCGCCATGAGCGAGGCAGCCGCGCTGGCGCGGCTGGGCAACATGTCCGCGCTCGACCCCAGCCTGGTGGTGCGCGCGCTCGAGGAAGCCACGGCCCGCATGAAGCAGGAATTCCTGTGCGCGCTGGCCGACCGCCTCGTCGAAATCCTGATGGGCGAGCGTTTCCCGGCCGCGACGGCCCTGGCGCTCGCGCACGCCAATCCTTCGCTGCTGGAAGCGGTGCGATCCGAGATGCCTCAGGTCGTCGCCATGGCCAACGCAGCGCGGCTGTTCAACGGCCAGCATTTGGTCGAGAACGCGCCGACCCCCGAACAGATCATTTCGGCCGACATTCCCGGGGTGACCGACAGCAAGCACTGGGCTGCGCTGCAGGGCATTCCGACGGATGGCTCGATGCCGCCCAACTAGGCGGGCGCAAGGAGACCGCACGATGTCGATTGAAACCGCAGCCTTCTCTTTCGTCGAGCAGATCGCCGACTGCAACGATGCCGACCGCATCGCCCGGCAGTTCCGCTCGCTGCTGGAAGGCATGGGCTATGATCGCATCCTGGTGTCGGACCTGAAGGATCCGATGGCGCAGCCGCAGAAGCTGGTCACCTGGCCGGACATGTGGCGCAACCGCTATCGCGAAAAGGGCTATTTCTACCGCGACCCGGTGGTGTTCGACACGCTGCACCGCACCGACCCGTTCACCTGGGCCGAATCGCTGGAGCGGCACAACTCGCCCTTCGCCGAGCGCTTCTACCAGGAGGCGCGCGAGTTCGGCATGCGCCACGGCTACGTGATCCCGATCCACGGCGCCCGCCGTTACCGCGGCATCGTCACCGTGGCCGGCGAGCACGTGGCGCTGGATTCGCGCAGCCGCGCCGCCATCCACCTGATGGCGATCTACTGCCACGACAAGCTGTCCCGGCTGCGCCAGCAGAGCGAGGAGACCGGCGAGCGCAAGAAGCTGACGCCGCGCGAGCGCGAGTGCCTGCACTGGGCCGCCGTCGGCAAGACCGACGACGAGATCGCCTCGATCCTGACCATCAGCTCGACCACCGCCCACTGGCACATCGAGAACGCCAAGCGCAAATTCGACGTCGCCACCCGGGTCCAGGCGGTCCTGGCCGCCTTCCGCGCCGGCGAGCTGAACATCTGACGATCGGCCCCTCTCGCGAGGCCCTGGAGACCCGGCTGCGGCCGGGTTTTTCTTTGCCGGCAAGCCCGCGGTCTCGCCAGCCTTCTCCGCCCGCCCTCGTTTGCCGCTGCGTTCTGTCGCACCCAAGGGGCGGTGGCGGCCGTTTTCGGAGCCAAATACGGTTTCTAGATACCGCAAATGTGCTCCTGCCGGGCTCAACCGGCGGGTTTTGCGGCCAATCGCTTCAGTTGCCAAACGAGATTCAGGATCGCCTGTAAAGGCTTAAAACATAATGATAATTTAATCCACAGCCCAAGCCGGCCTTGCTACCCCCTCTGATCGGCGGGGTGGGCGGAGCAAAGGTCCCGCTCCAATATGAGGCGAATAACCGGGGTATGTGGACATGATCGAGGTCATTACGAAAGACAACGCCCATCTCTATGGGGAGGCGCTGGAGGAGATGTTCCGCCTGCGCCACGACATCTACGTCAAGGAACGGAACTGGGTCGATCTCGACCGGCCCGACGGGCTGGAAAAGGACCAGTTCGACGGTCCCAACGCCACCTATCTGCTGGCCTTCGACGAGAATCGGGTCAGCGGCTGCGTGCGGCTGCTGCCGACCACCGGCGGGCACCTGCTGGGCGACGTCTTCCCGCATCTGTGCGAGGCGCAGCCCGTGCCGCGCAGCGAGGACATCTACGAGATCACCCGCCTGTGCGCCCATCGCGACTACCGCCAGCCCGGCCAGGGCGGCGTGCTGGACAAGCTGGTCTGCGGCCTGTTCGAGCATGCCCTGTCGCTGGGCCTGCGCCAGATGAGCATGGTCACCGACGCCTTCCTGGTCGCCAAGGGCCTGCAATTCGGCTGGAAGCTCAGGCCGCTGGGCCTGCCGGCGCCCTATCGCGAAGGCACCTGCATCGCCTGCCTGGCCACGGTCGACCGCTCGATCCTGGAGGGCTTCTACAAGATCGCCGGCATCACCGGCCCGGTGCTGAACTATGTCGGCATTCCCAAGCCCAGCGTCGAGCTGCCGGGCGAACACGTGCAGCGGCCGGCAAGCCTGCACTGATCGAGTTTTTCGTTTCCCTGTCGTCCAACTTCATCCCGGCCAGGCAGTTTTCCTGGCCGGTTTTCTTTTGGTGGGCGGAGTTATCTCTGCTTCGCCGCCATCCGACCTCGAGAGGCAATCCCACGATCCACCCTTCTCCCGCAAGCGGGAGAAGGGCGGACTCTGGATGCTCAATGCGAGGCGCTGACCGAGATCTGCAAGCCCGCCTGGGCCAGGCGCTGGTTGAGGTCGAACTCGCCGGCGGCGAAGCGCTGCAATTCCTCCGCCGTCAGCGTCCCCAGCACGCAGGTGCTGCGGTAGAAGCGCAGCAGGCTGTCGGAATCGCCGTTGGCGAGCTGTTTCTGGGCCTTGACGAAGGGATGGCAGAGAATGCCGTTGGGCAGGTGCACCGCGCTCTCGCCGTCCTTGCTGGTCCAGCGCCCGCCCTGCAGGCGGCACAGGCAGTCGCCGACGAAGGCGGCGGCAAGCTGCGCCATCTGCCGCGTCTCCGGCTCGTCCGGATTGTGCCGCGCATGCTCGACCCAGCGCGAGATCTGCGCGATCGAATCCTCGTCGTAGCCGAAATCGGGCTCGCCGCTCTTGTGCATGAGCTGGACCAGCAGCTGCGCCAGCTTGGGCGGCACGCTGGGGTCGAGATTGGTCGGCACGATGGGCTCGGCTGCCCGCGCCATGGTTTCCTCCGTTTATGTGCCGGCCGCCGACCCGGTCCAAGCCTCAATGCTACAGGCTGTTGCGACAAAAGTAAGGCCCCCAACCGCCGATTCGGGCCGTTCCGGGGCATTTCCCGCCGGCCTTGCCCCGCTGCCCTCCCCGACTATACTCCGCGCCGATTTCGAACCCCGGGGAGCGGTGACATGAAGCGCGGCGACGTGAAGAAGGTGGTGCTGGCCTATTCCGGCGGTCTCGACACCTCGGTGATCCTGAAGTGGCTGCAGACCACCTATGGCTGCGAGGTCGTCACCTTCACCGCCGACCTGGGCCAGGGCGAGGAGCTGGAGCCGGCGCGCCAGAAGGCGCTGCTGCTGGGCATCAAGCCGGAGAACATCTTCATCGACGATCTGCGCGAGGAATTCGTGCGCGACTTCGTCTTCCCGATGTTCCGCGCCAACGCCCTCTACGAGGGCCAGTATCTGCTCGGCACCTCGATCGCCCGGCCGCTGATCTCCAAGCGCCAGATCGAGATCGCCAAGCAGACCGGCGCCGACGCCGTGGCCCATGGCGCCACCGGCAAGGGCAACGACCAGGTGCGCTTCGAGCTGTCCTATTACGCGCTGAAGCCGGACATCAAGATCATCGCCCCATGGCGCGAGTGGGACCTGGCCTCGCGCACCAGGCTGATCGAGTTCGCCGAGACGCACCAGATCCCGATCGCCAGGGACAAGCGCGGCGAGGCGCCGTTCTCGGTCGACGCCAACCTGCTGCACTCCTCCTCCGAGGGCAAGGCGCTGGAGGATCCCTGGCAGGAGCCGGAGGAATTCGTCTACCAGCGCACCGTCTCGCCCGAGGCCGCGCCCGACAAGCCGACCTATATCGAGATCGAGTTCCTGAAGGGCGATCCCATCGCCATCGACGGCAAGCAGATGTCGCCGGCCGCCATCCTCACCAGGCTGAACGAGCTGGGCGCGGCCAACGGCATCGGCCGGCTCGACCTGGTGGAGAACCGCTTCGTCGGCATGAAGAGCCGCGGCGTCTACGAGACGCCGGGCGGCACCATCCTGCACCACGCCCATCGCGGCATCGAGAGCATCACGCTCGACCGCGGCGCCATGCACCTGAAAGAGGAGCTGATGCCGCGCTACGCCGAGCTGGTCTATTACGGCTTCTGGTTCTCGCCCGAGCGCGAGATGCTGCAGGCGCTGATCGACAAGAGCCAGGAGAAGGTCGAGGGCACGGTGCGGCTGAAGCTCTACAAGGGCAACGCCACGGTGGTCGGCCGCAAGTCGCCGCAAAGCCTGTACTCGATGAAGCACGTCACCTTCGAGGAGGACGCCGGCGCCTACGACCAGAAGGACGCGGCCGGCTTCATCAAGCTCAACGCGCTCCGCCTGCGGCTGCTGAAGAGCGTGCGCGGCTGATGGCGGAGGCGCCGCCGCCGCCGCAAGGCCGCGAGCCGATCCTGAACCTGCCGCCGGTCACGGCGGCGCTGGCGGTCGTGCTGCTGGCCATCCACGGGCTGCGCGAGTTCCTCGACGTCGCCACCGACAACTGGCTGGTCCTCACTTTCGGCGTCATCCCGGCGCGCTTCACCGCTGGGCCCGGCCTGCTCGACCTGCTGAGCCTGGTCAGCTACATGCTGCTGCACGGCTCCTGGCTGCATCTGGGCTTCAACCTGGTGGCGCTGGTCGCCTTCGGCGCCGGCATCGAGCGGCTGCTGGGCGGCGGGCGCATGCTCTTCGCCCTGCTGCTGGGCGGGGTGGGCGGCGTGCTGCTGCACATCCTGCTCTACGCCGGCGATCCGACGCCGCTGATCGGCGCCTCGGGCGGGCTCTCCGCCCTGTTCGGCCTGACCATGTTCGCGCTGGCCATGCGCTCGGGCGGCTGGCGGCGGCTGCTCTCCGTCACCGCGCTGTGGCTGGGGCTCAACCTGGCCTTCGGGCTGATCGGCGTGCCCGGCGAGGAGGGCGTGGAGATCGCCTGGGTGGCGCATATGGGCGGCTATTTCGCCGGCCTCGCCTACGGCACCTGGCTGATGCGCCACCCGGTGCGCCGGCCGTGACGCGCCTGCTGCCGATCGTGCAAGGCGCGCCGCTATGGGTCTGGCCGCTGCTGGCGCTGCTGCTGTTCCTGGGCATTCGCAGCCTGCGCACCCGCGCGGTGCCGGTCGCCAGCCTGGTGGCGCTGCCGCTGGCCTTCTTCGGCCTGTCGGTCTCCAACCTGCTGCCGCTCGACCATCTGGCGCCGCTGCGCATCGGCGTCTGGGTGGCGGCGCTGCTGGTCGGGACTGTCGTGGGCTGGCTGCTGGTGCGGCCCCAGCGCATCGCCGTCGATCGCGCGCGCAAGCGCATCGCCGTGCCGGGCAGCGTCGTGCCGCTGCTCCTCATGCTGGCCGCTTTCGCCGGCGGCTTCTATTTCGGCTATCTCTTCGCCCGCTATCCCGAACTGAGAACCGATCCGACGACGCTGGCCCTGGCCTCGACCTATCGCGGCCTGATGAGCGGCTATTTCCTGGGCCAGACCCTGCGCCTGTTCCGGCTCTATTTCGCCGCGCCTCAGCCCACCGTCTCGACGTAGTCGAGCGGCAGCGCCGTGGTGAACTTGATGCGCTCCATGGCGAAGCTGGAGGAGACGTCGGACAGGTCGGCGACCTTGATCAGCCGCTTGTAGACGGCGTCGTAGCCGGCGATGTCGGGCACCACCACGCGCAGCATGTAGTCGGTGTCGCCGCTCATGCGCCAGAACTCGACGATCTCGGGAATCTCGGCCACGCCGCGGGCGAACCGGTCGAGCCAGGCCTGGCTGTGCGAGCCGGCGCGCACCGCCACGAACACCGTGACCCCGACATTGAGCCGCTCGGGATCGAGCAAAGCCACGCGCCGGGCGATGACGCCGTGCCGCTCCAGCAACTCGATGCGCCGCCAGCACGGCGTCGCCGACAACCCGACTTTGCGGGCGATTTCCTGCAGCGACAGTGAGCAATCCTCCTGCAGCAGGCGCAGAATGCGCTTGTCGATCGTGTCTAGAACCATTTTCCGCTTTTTTGCCATCATGAGCAAAATTATTCCACAAACCTCCAAGGGAGTCGAATAAACCGAAAAAACTTTGCGGCCGATCGCCGGCATCATCCGTCCATGTCGATCATGCAACCATTCACCCGGCATCCGCGAAGCATCGGCGAAACCTACGCCGAGCACGCCGCGATCGCCTCCGGCTTCGGCGTCAGGCTGCTGCTGGCGGGTTTGGCCTGTCTGGTGCATGCCGTGTTTCCGTTTCTCTTCGTCAAGACGGGCAGCTCGGCGGTCGGCGAGTTGCACGAACGCATGCTGGCCCGCCGCTCCTTCAAGGGTCGCCCGCCGCCGCTCTTCGAACGCGCCGAACTCGCCGACACCACAACTGCGCCGCGCAAACATCCGGACTGCAGCGCAGGCGTCGTGTCGCATTCGCATCGGGACGTGCCTGCTCTCGCGCCCGAAAGCCGCGACGGCGTTGCGTCTCTTTGACCGGATTTCGGCGGGCTTTGACGACGTTTTCCGTTGTCGGGCCAGTCAAAAGGTGGTCACTTAACGGAGTATTCCAGTAGGTCGGTCTGACGGACAAATCCGCGCTGCCGGCTGACCAGTCAATGCTTCCGCACGTTTGTGACCGGCTTGCATCAAGCCGCCCGACATTTTCAGCCCGGAGGTTTGCTATGTCTAACGGATGTGGAATTGGCAGACGGCATGTTCTGCTCGGCCTGGCGACGGGGCTTACGGCGCCGACGATCCTGACTTTGCTCGACAGAAACGTCGCGCTGGCGGCCGACGGCAGCCTGTCGGTCGCGTTGCCGTCGAATCCCGCGACCTTCGATCCCTGCAATCAGACCAATCACGACGCCATGGTGCTGTCGCAGTTGATTTTCGAAAACCTCTACGAGGTCGACGTGAACGGCGTTCCGCAACCGATGCTCGCCGTCAGCCACAAGATCTCCGACGACGGCCTGACCTGGTGGTTCGACCTGCGCGACGACGTCTATTTCCAGAACTCGCAGAAGATGACCGCCGAGGACGTCAAGTACAGCTACGAATGGGTTCTCGACGAGAACAACAAGGCGGCACGGCGCGCGATCTGGACCAGAATAAAACGCATCGAGGTCGAAAGCCCGACCCGGGTGCGGTTCGAAATGAACCGGCCCTACGGATCGATGCTTCTCTACATGACCAAGTACATGGGCATCTTTCCCAAAGGATCGCGCGAGAATCCCGGCACTGCCGCATTCCAGTCGAACCCGGTCGGCCTGGGCACCGGCCCCGGCATCTTCGTCAGCGCGCAGAAGAACGACTATGTCGAGTTCAAGCGCAACCCGAACTATTGGCGCAAGGGCGTGCCGGCCTGGAACAAGCTGACCGTTCAGATCGTGCCCGAGGACTCCGTCCGCGTGGCGTACCTGATGACCGACAAGGTTCAGATCATCAGCGCGCCGCCGCCGCGCGAATACACGCGACTGAAGTCCCTGCCGGGCATCGGCGGCGCCAGCAAGATCGCGATCGGCAGCCGGATGTTCATTTCCATGAACAACGCCAAGGCCCCGTTCGACGACGTCAATTTCCGGCTGGCGATCTCGCGCGGCATCGATCGCCAGAAGATCGCCAGCCAGCTCTTCGGCCTGCTCGATCCGACGGCGATCCCCGCCCCGACCGATTCCTGGTGGTTCAACAAGGAGGCCAACGCCCGGCTCGATTTCAATCTGGACGCGGCCAAGGAGCTGCTGGCGAAATCGAAATATCCGACGGGAGCCTCTTTCGACCTGCTGCTTCCGGCCGAGCCGTACCTGGTCGACGTCAAAGACGCCGCGCTCCTGGTGCAGGCCGATCTCAAGAAGAATCTCGGG
The DNA here is from genome assembly GCA_050181585.1 of Reyranellaceae bacterium. GTDB lineage: Bacteria > Pseudomonadota > Alphaproteobacteria > Reyranellales > JAQSWP01 > JAQSWP01. The sequence goes on along the minus strand of JBFXDA010000009.1, from coordinate 62,643 downwards.
ATCACGGCGAACCTGCAGGTTCTCGAAACGTCGCAGGTGATCGGCGACATGATCAAAGGCGCCCACACGGCCGCGATCGTGGTCTTCATGACGCCGCCCGACCCTATCGTGCAGGATTTCTACACCGGCAACATCCTGGCCAAGGGCGTCGGCTACGAGAACAAGGCCTTCAACGACGCCGTCGACAAGTACTTCGCCAGCAAGACGCAGGAGGAGAAGAAGGCGGTTCTCGACCAGCTCTACGGAATCCTCGCGCAGGACTGCCCGAACGTCTATCTCGGCGTTGCGCACGCGTCCAATCTCTGGCGCTCGGCGGTAAAGGGCTTCGAGGTCAACACCGGAATTACCATGCGCCTGCGCAGCGCGGTGCCCTCGGCCTAGCCAGGCGCCACATGGAGCGGCGCCGGTTTTTGCGCCGCTCCAAGAGCGGAGCGCTATTGCATGTACGAAGTCGCCACTCGCTTCTTTTTCTCCTGCGCCGTTCTCCTCGTTGTGTCGATGTTGCTGTTCGTCCTGACGCGGGCGGTGCCGGGATCGCCGGCGGTCATCGTCCTCGGCATCGACACCACGCGCGAGCAGCACGCGGCTTTTGAAAGGGATCACGGCCTCGACCTTCCCTTGTACGAACAGTATGGCCGGTGGCTGGGCAAGACGATCAGCGGCGACCTGGGCAACTCCTACATAACCGGCCGGCCGCTGGCGCCCGAACTGGCGCGGACGTTTCCGATCACGCTCGAACTGGTCGTGCTGGCCATCGCCCTTGCGGTCGTCGTCGGCGTGTCGCTCGGCACGATTTCGGCGGTGACGGCGGGACGACCAACGGACATTCTGGCCGGGCTGTTCGGGGTCATCGGCGTTTCGGTGCCCGGCTACTGGCTTGGGCTGCTGCTGATCGCCAATCTCGCCGTCGCGCTTGGCTGGTTCCCGCCCGGCGGCTATGTGCCGATGTCGCGCGGCATCTGGACCAACCTCTATTCCATGATCCTGCCGGTATGCACGCTGGCGCTGCATTACATTGCCGTTATCAGCCGGCTGACGCGGTCGAGCATGCTGGACGCGCTGTCGCAGGACTATGTCCGCACCGCGCGGGCCATGGGACTCAGCCGGCGCCTGATCCTGGTCTATGCCTTGAAGAATGCGGCGGCGCCGGTGGTGGCGATCAGCGCGATCGCCTTCGGCTATGCCTTCGGCTGGGCCCTGATCATCGAGCACGTCTTCAGCATCCCGGGCATGTCCCGTTCGCTGCTGAACGCCATCCGCGAGCGCGACTATCCGATGATCCAGATGATCGTGCTGCTCGTCACGGCCGTTTTCATTCTCGCCAATCTTGCAGCCGACATCATCAATCGGTCGATCAATCCAAAGCTGGGATGAGCACGCAGTGACAACGCCCGCGCCGGCCATCGCCCCCGAAATACGGCAACGACGCCCCCTTCGCCGCCTGCTGGCCGGGCACGTCGGAGGCAGCATCGGGGTCCTGCTGCTGATCGTGATCTTCGGCATGACGCTGCTGGCGCCGCTGCTGGCGCCCTACGATCCCGCCAGCATGGATCTGGGCGCCAAGCTGCAGCCGCCCGGCGCGGCCCACTGGATGGGCACCGACCATGTCGGGCGGGACATTCTCAGCCGGATCATCTGGGGCACGCGACCGTCGCTCATGGTCGGCGTCGGCGCCGTGCTGATCGGACTGCCGATCGGAATCGCGGTCGGACTGATCGCCGGCTTCTACTATGGCGGCGCGATCGACACGGTGCTGATGCGCAGCGTCGAGGTTCTTGCCTCGATTCCGCTTCTGATCTGGGCCATCGCGATCATCGGCATATTGGGCGTCAAGCCGATCGAACTCGGTCCTCTGGTGATCTCCAACGAGTTGAAGATCATCGTTCTCATCGGAATCCTTTACGTTCCGAGCGTCGCCCGGCTGACGCACGCGGTCGCGGCGGTCGAAGCGAAGGCCGACTACGTGCGGGCCCGGCGCGTCCAGGGCGTCAGCGACCTGACCATCATGGTGAGCGACATCCTGCCCAATTGCGTCTCGCCGCTGGTCGTCCAGGGCACCCTTCTCATCGCATCCGGCGTCCTGATCGAAGCCTCCCTCAGCTTCATCGGCCTCGGCGTGCAGCCGCCCCAGCCGAGCCTGGGCGGCATGCTGGCCGAAGCCCGCAATTTCATCTTCAGCGGCGAGTGGTGGCTGTCCGTGTTCCCCGGCCTCGCCATTTCCCTGACGGTGGTCGGTTTCAACCTGTTCGGCGACGCGCTGCGCGACATTCTCGATCCCCGTCGCTCGACCCGCGCAGGCTTCATGGGATGACATCCGATTTCCTGCTGCGCATCGCCGATCTGCGCGTCGCCTTTCCCCTCGGATACGGGACGGCCGATGCCTTGCGCGGCGTCAGCCTCGAAATCGAGAAGGGCGAAGCGGTCGGGCTGCTGGGCGAATCCGGGTCGGGCAAGAGCATGACCGCGCTCGCCGTCATGGGCCTGATCCCCTCCGGCGGCCGCGTCACCCAAGGATCGGTTCAATTCGCCAATCGCGACCTTCTGGCCATGTCCGAAGAGGAAATGCGCGCGGTCCGCGGCAAGCAGATCTCGATCGTATTCCAGGATCCCCTGACCGCTCTCAACCCCGTCTTCCGGATCGGCCAGCAACTGCTGAACGTCATCCACGCGCACCAGTCCCTGTCCGAAGCCAAGGCCCGCCACCGGGCGCTCGAGGTGCTCGACCTGGTCGGCCTGCCCGACCCGGCGCGCGTGATGCGCAGCTATCCGCACGAGTTGAGCGGCGGTATGCGCCAGCGCGTCCTGATCGGCCTGGCCGTCGCCTGCCAGCCGCAGCTGCTGATCGCCGACGAACCGACGACGGCGCTCGACGTCACCATTCAGGCCCAGATCGTCGAGCTGTTCCGCCAGTTGCGTCGCGACCTCAACCTGACCCTGCTGTTCATCACCCACAACCTCAAACTGATGGCCGAAATCTGCGACCGCGCCGTCGTGATGTACGCCGGCACGATCGTCGAAAGCGACCGGATCGAGGCGCTGTTCGATCGGCCCCAGCACCCCTACACCAGGATGCTGATCGATTGCCTGCCGCGGCTGGACGACGTGCAACACGAGCTGACCGTGATCCCCGGCATGCCGCCGGCGCTCGGAACGGTGGCCGTGGGCTGTCCGTTCCAGCCGCGCTGCCCGATCGCCGTCGAGCGCTGCCGCGAGGAGCGGCCGCCCCTCGAACGCAAATCCGGACGTCTCGTCGCCTGCTGGGAGGCGCCGCGATGACCGCCGCACCGCTGCTCGAACTGCGCGAGGTGACCAAGGATTTCGTCCTCGAATCCAACCTGCTGCGGCGCCTGGTCATGCCGCGGCGGGTATTTCGCGCCGTCGACCGGGTCAGCTTCACCATCGGCAAGGAAGAGGTCGTTGGCCTGGTCGGCGAAAGCGGCAGCGGCAAGACCTCGGTGGCGCAGCTGATCCTGCGCCTGATAGCAACCACGACGGGCGAGATCCGCTACCGCGGCGAAGACATCACGCGTCAGTCCGGCGCCGACCTGCGGCCCTTCCGCCAGCGCGCGCAGATGGTGTTCCAGGACAGCCAATCCGCGCTCAACCCGCGCAAGACGATCCGGCGGACGCTGATCGAAACCCTGAAGCTTCGCCACGGCCCGGCTCCGGACCTCGAAGACCGCGCCGTAGCGCTGCTCGCCACCGTCGGCCTGGGCCGGGAAGCCCTGGGGCGCTATCCGCATGCGATGTCGGGCGGACAGCGCCAGCGCGTCGGCATCGCCCGCGCCCTGGCGATGGACCCCGAGTTCATCGTCGCGGACGAACCGGTCTCCTCGCTCGACATCTCGTTGCAGGCCCAGATCATCAATCTGTTGAAGGCGCTGCGCGTCGACCGCGGCCTGACGATGCTGTTCATCAGCCACGACCTGGCGCTGGTCAATCATCTTTGCGACCGCATCGCCGTCATGTACGCCGGCCGGATCGTCGAGATCGGCTCGCCGAAGGATGTTCTGCGTGCCTCCGCCCACCCCTACACGCAGGCCCTTATTGCGGCGATTCCCGGCGGCCCCCGGGGCCGCGGCCGGCCGGCGGCTGCGGGCAATGCGCGGATGGAGCCGACGCGCAGCGGCTGCGCCTTCGCCGGACGGTGTCCGCACGCGATGGATATCTGCCGCACGCTCGCGCCCGAACTCGTTCCGCTCGGCGCGGCGCACGCCGCCGCCTGCCACCTCATCGCAAAAGCCTGAAAGAAGGGACACATGTCGCAAAAGCAGAGTTTCCGTGCCGGCGTCGATATCGGCGGAACCTTTACCGATATCGTCGTGGTCGGAAGCGGCGGGTCGATGCACATCAAGAAACTCCCCTCCACGCCCGACGATTACGGCCGAGGCATCGTGTCCGGCCTTACGGAGCTGCTGGGCGAGATCGGAGCGGCGCCCGCCGACGTCGAAAGCATCGTCCACGCGACCACGGTGGCGACCAATGCCGTGCTCGAGGACAAGGGCGCCAAGGCCGGGTTGATCACCACCGCGGGATTCCGCGACGTTCTCGAGATCAGGCGCATCCGCATTCCCGAGCTGTACAATCTCGACTACGAAAAGCCGAAGCCGCTCGTGCCGCGCCGGTTGCGCCGCGAAGTGGCGGAGCGCATGGGGCCGCGCGGCGACGTTCGCGTGGCGTTGCAGGAAGACGGCGTCGCAACCGCAGCCGAGCTGTTCCGCCAGGAAGACGTCAAGGCCGTGGCGGTCGCGCTGCTGCATTCCTACGCCAATCCCGCCCACGAGCAGCGCATTGCCGAGCTCCTGCGGCAGATGCTGCCGCCGGACGTCTACATCACCTGTTCGCACGAGATCCTGCCGGAAATCCGCGAATACGAGCGCACCAGCACGACGGTGGTGAACGCGTTTCTCGGCCCGATCGTGAGCCAGTACCTGCAATCGCTGACCGACCGGCTCGCCAGGATGGGCATCGGCCGCCGGCTGCAGATCATGCAGTCCAACGGCGGATTGATGAGCGCCCAGTTGGCGATCGCCAAACCGGCCTGCATCCTGGAATCGGGACCGGCCGCCGGCGTGGTCGCCGCCGCGCGCGTGGCCGCCAATGCCGGCGTGCCCGACGTCATCACTTTCGACATGGGAGGAACGACCGCCAAGGCGTCGATGGTCGAAGGCGGCGCGCCGATCAAGACGACCGAATACGAGGTCGGCGCCGGCATCAATCTTTCCAGCAAGCTGATCCAGGGCGCCGGTTACGCCGTCAAGCTTCCCGTCATCGATCTGTCGGAGATCGGCGCCGGCGGCGGCAGCCTCATCTGGTTCGACAAGGGCGGTCTTTTGCAGGTCGGTCCGAAAAGCGCCGGATCCGTGCCGGGCCCGGTTTGCTACGGCGGCGGCGGCACGCAGGCCACGCTGACCGACGCCCTCGTCACGTTGGGGTATATCAATCCCGACTATCTGGTCGGCGGCGCGCTGAAGATCGATGCGCAAGCCGCCCGCGACGCGATCGAAAGCCAGGTCGCCCGGCCGCTAGGCCGCTCGGCGCTCGAGGCGGCGTACGGCGCCTTCACGATTGCGGTGACGAATATGACGCGGGCCGTCAAGGCAGTCTCGACCTATCGCGGGCGCGATCCGCGCAGCTTCGCGCTGTTTGCCTTTGGCGGCAACGGCCCGGTCGTGGCATTCGAGATTGCGCGCGCGCTCGGCATGACCCGCGTGCTGATCCCGCCCAGCCCCGGCGTCTTCAGCGCTTTCGGTCTGCTGCTTTCCGACGTCGAGCACGAGGTGATGCAGACATTGTACCGTCGCGCCGATGAGTTCTCCGGCAAAAGCCTGCAGGAGGCCTACGCTCGCATCGAGGATCAGGCCAGGGCGATCCTGGCCGAAGAGGGATACGCCAGGGACCAGACGGCGATTCAGCGCCTGGTGGACGTCCACTACTGCCATCAGGCCTACGAGTTGACGGTGCCGGTGCAGGGCAACGGCAGCGATATGCCGAGCATCGACCAGATCACGGCTGACTTCCACGCCGAGCATCTGCGAACTTACGGCCACATGGCCGAGAACGATCCGATCGAACTGGTCAATATCCGGGTCATCGCCAGCGCGGCGGCGCGCCGCAAGGCCGGCTTCGATCCGGCCCGGCTGCTGTCGCCGCGCGGCGACGCCGCCAGACAGGGCCGCAATGAACGCGCGGTCTATTTCGGCGCCGCTGCCGGTTCGCAGACCGTGCCGATCATCACCCGGCGCGAACTGGTCGGCCAGGAGCGGACCGGGCCGCTGATCATCGAGGAATACGATGCCACCTGCGTGGTTCCGCCCGGATGCCGGGTGACCGTGGACGCCTCGTCCAACATCGACATGCGAATGGAGGCCTGATCATGACCGGCAACATCGATCCCATCACGCTGGAAGTCATCAAGAACGCCCTCGGCACGACGGCCGACGAAATGGCCCTGGTGGTGATGCGCACCGCCTACTCCAAGATCCTGCGCGATTCGATGGATTATTCCACCGCGGTATGCGACTGGAAGGGCCGCTCGATCGCGCAGGGACTGACCAACCCGATCCATCTCGGCTCGTTTCCCGACGCCATGCGCCGGGTCGTCGCCGAGCACGCCGCGACGATGCGGCCCGGCGACGTTTTCATCTTCAACGATCCCTACGGCTCGGGCGGCATGCACCTGCCGGACGTCTTCATCATCAAGCCGGTGTTCGTGAACGGCGAAGTCGAAGGCTATGCCGCAACGCTGGGGCACCAATGCGACATCGGCGGGATCGCCCCGGGCAGCATGGCGGTCTACGCGACCGAGATCTACCAGGAAGGCATGCGCATACCGCTGCTGAAACTCTACGACGAAGGCCGCCCGAACCAGACCCTGTTCGACATCATCGAAAAGAACGTGCGGGTTCCGATCGAGGTGTTCGGCGACCTGCGCGCCCAGCTTGCCGCCTGCGAAAGCGGCGAGCGGGGGTTGAAGCAACTGGTCGAGAAATACGGATCGCGGGAATTCCGCCGCTACGTCGAGGAGCTGCACGACTACGCCGAGCGGCTGATGCGCCGCGAGATCGAGGCGCTGCCCGACGGCCAGTACGAATTCGAGGACTGGATCGACGGCCTCGGAGCATCGCCGCAGCCGATCAGATTCAAGGTCACGATAACGATCGCGGGGGACGGCGTCGTGGTCGACTGGACCGGCACGTCCAAGCAGGTGCAGGGAGCGATCAATCAGCCGATTCCGACCACGAAATCCATGGCCTATCTCGGGATACGCTGCGCCGTCCGCGCCCCGATCCCGAATTGCGACGGCTACATGCGGGCCATCGAGGTAAGGGCGCCGCTCGGATCGATCCTGAATCCGACCGAGCCGGCGGCATGCGCCGCGCGCGGCATCACCGCTTACCGCATGCTCGATACGATGTTTGGCGCGCTGTCGCAGGTGATTCCGGACAACGTGCCGGCCTGTGGCGAAGGCGGACCTTCGGCGATCCAGTATGGCGGACGGCACGACGGCAAGCCGTTCGTTGCCGGCTCCGGGCTGCTGGGAACCTGGGGCGGCCGCCGCCATCGCGACGGTCTCGAGGGCATTTCGAATCCCGGCGCGAACCTGAGCAACCAGCCGGTCGAGGTGTTCGAATCCGACCTGCCACTGGAGGTGACGCGCTACGGCTACGTCGAGAATTCAGGCGGCCCCGGCCGCTCGCGCGGCGGCTATGCGCTGATCCGCGAATGCCGGGTGCTGGCGGACGAGGCGGTGGTGACGATGCGGACCGACCGCCGCACGATCCTGCCTTACGGCCTGGAAGGCGGCCAGCCCGGCACGCCATCCTACAACTTCATCAACCAGGGTGCTGCGGACCAGACGATCCTCCCGTGTTGCCCGATGGAGCCCGCGGTGCTGAAGCAGGGCGACAGGTTTTGTCACATTGCCCCCGGCGGCGGGGGATTTGGCAACCCGCTGGAGCGGGATCCGGAGCATGTCCGCGCCTCCGTCGACGACGAAATGATCACCCCCGAATACGCGTTCGACGTCTATGGCGTGGCTCTTCGCAACGGCCATGTCGACAGGGCCGCGACCGAAAGGCGCCGCAGCGAATTGCGGGCGGCGCCGGAAAGCCAGCCCGCCTACCTGCGGCACTTCCACAAATCCATCGGCATCAAGCCGCAACGATAAGAGGCAATAATGGCGCCCCCCGTCCGTCCGGCCTGGGTCGAGATCGATCTCGCGGCCATCGTCCACAACGTCAAACTCACGCGCGAGCTGCTGGGACCGGACGTGCAGATCTTCGGCGTTTGCAAGGCCGACGCCATGGGCTGCGGCTTGATTCCGGTCGCGCGGACTTTCGCCGACGCAGGAATAGACGCCCTCGCCGTCAGCGATCCCGACGAGGTATGGGCGTTGCGGGAGGCCGGGCTTTCGATTCCGATCTTCCTGTTCGCCTCGACGATTCCCGAACAGGCGGCCGATGTCGCCGAGCTGGGGGCGATCGTGGCGATCCACGATTTTCCCAGCCTCGAGGCCTTCGCCGCGCTGGGGCGCCCGGTCGAGGCTTTCATCAAGATCGATTGCGGCATGGGCCGCCTGGGCTTCAACGAAAGCCAGTGGCGCCAGGCTTTCCAGGCCGCGCGGAACGCGCCGGCGTTGCGGATCCGCGGGCTCTACACCCACATGAGCAAGCCCGAGGACCAGGAAACGACGCGCCGCCAGGCCGCGACCTTCGATCGGGCCTATGACGATGCGCTGCAAGCCGGGCTGACCGGCCTCGTCAAGATGGCGGCGAGCAGCCGGGTCGTGCTGGGCTATCCCGAGTACCGTTATTCCGCGGTCGATCCCGGCCGTCTGCTGCTGGGCATGCTGGCCGCGCCGTGGACCGAACGGCTGCCGCTCCGGCCCGTCATACGGGCCCTGAAAAGCCGCATCATGCAAATCCAGACCCATCCCGCCGGCACGATGCTCGGGATCGGCTACGAGCAGGCCATCGCGATCGCCAAGCCGATGACGACCGCCGTCGTTCCGATCGGCTTCCGCGACGGCCTGAACCACGCGCCGCCGCTGGGAACGCTGCTGGTTTGCGGCCGCCGCGTCCCGGCGCTGGGCCGCCGCAGCATCGAGCACACCCTGCTCGACGTGACCGACGTGCCGGAGGCTCGCGTCGGATCGGAGGTCGTGCTGCTCGGCCGCCAGGGCAACGAGGAAATCACCGGCCCGCAGCTCGCCGACAGTCTGGGCGTGCCGATGCTGGAGCTGCTGCCGCGAATCGCCCGCTCCGCCCGCCGCGTTTACGTCTAACCGTCGAAGGGCAGAGCGGAGCGGGATCCGCCGGCCTATCTTGCGAGTTTGGCCAGGGCATGCGCCATGCGCGCGACCCCTTCCTGGATTTCGTCGACCGGCGCGTTCAGCAGCACCCGCAGATGTCCCTCGCCATGGGCGCCGAAGGCGGAGCCCGGAGTCGTCGCCACCTTCGCCTCTTCCAGCAGGTAGTTCGCCAGATCGATCGACGCGAGGCCGAACGATTTGACATTCGGAAAGGCAAAATACGCGCCTTGCGGCTTCCAGCACGAAACGCCCGCTATGGCGTTGAGCCCGTCGACCATCGCGTCCCGCTGCTTCTGGTAGTTCCCGACGATCTGGGAAATCGGGAGGTCGCCCTGGGCGATGCCGCTGCCCAGAATCGCCGCGGCCCCGGCCTGGGCAAAGGACGGCGGGCAGCCGACCAGCCGGCTATGGATGGGAACGATCTTGTCGACGATGGCGCGACTGGCCGTCAGCCAGCCGATGCGCCAGCCGAACATGTTGTAGATCTTGCTCATGGTCTGGATCGTGACGGTTCGATCCCGCATGCCGTCGATGGTCGCAATGCTGATATGCTTCCGCCCGTCGAAGGTGTAGTTCTCGTAGGCCTCGTCGGCGAGGACCACCAGGTTGAACTCCTGGGCGACCCGCGCGATGGCCTCCAGCTCGGACCGATCCAGCACCCGTCCGGTCGGATTGTCGGGGTTGCAGAGGATCAGCAGCTTCGATCGCGGCGTTATCCGCTGGCGAAGATGGTCGATGCTGAACTTAAATCCGTCCTGCTGCAGCAGGGGAACGGGGACCGGAACGCCGCCGGCGATGCGGATCATGGGCTCGAAGTTCATCCAGCCCGGATCGTCGACCAGCACCTCGTCGCCATTGTCGACAAAGGCCAGGACGCCGAGGACAACCGCTTCCATGCCCCCCAGCGTCACGACGATGTTTTCTTCCGGATCGCTCTCGATTCCGTTCTCGAGCCGAAGCTTCTTGGCGATCGCGCGCCGCAGTTCGGCGGTGCCGCGGGAATCGGTGTAGTAGGCGGCGTCCTCGCTCTCCAGCATCTTGATCGCCGCCGCTTTTGCGCGCTGCGGCGTGTCGCCTTTGGAGCCGAAATTGGTGACCTTGACCCCTTGCTGGCGCAATTCGCGCACGCGCCCCATGATCTTGTGGGACGGTGGAAAATTCACCCCTTGCAGCCTTGCGGCAAACACAAGATCTTTCATTCCCGCCCCTTCGGTTCCAGCGCCGCCCAATTGTAGCCAGGCGAGATTGCGTTAACCAGCAAGCGTTCGCCGCGCGCCGAGTCGTTCTAAATCGGCAGCGCCGAGCGGCCGATGATCCAGCCGTGGCTGAACAGGATCGCGACATAGGCCGCCACGCCCAGCGCGATGCGCCACAGCCCGATCGCCTGCCAGTCCAGCTTCGCCCGTCCGCCGATCACGGCGGCGAACGGCACGAAGGAGGTTCTCGCCATGTAGGCGGCATAGGCCGGTCCCAACGCCTGGCGCTTCTTCCAGTCGATCAGCCCGGCGCCGCCCAGCGCCAGGATCAGGATGCCGGCCGTCATGATCACCGTCGCGGCATCGCCGTTGGCGATCATGTGGCCCGCCGCCCACAGCGCGAAGGACCACAGCATGGCATGCCGCGTGATGGCGCCAAGGGCGGTGCCTTGCTGCAGCTTCTCCGGGCCCTGCGGCCCCAGGGTCGGATTGGGCGCCGTCAGGCTCAGCACCAGCAGGATCACCGCCGGCAGCATGACCAGCAGCAGCAGATGCCGCGCCCAGGGCGGATCGCCCCACAGCTCGACATAGGGCGCGGTGGCATAGGCGTAGAGCATCCAGGCGAAGAACAGCGCCACGACCAGCGAATAGACGCCGCCGAAAGCCTTCTCGCCCAGCGCCCGCACCATGGCCGGGCGCAGCGGATGCGACATCACCACATGGCTCAACACGAATCCCGCCGTGCCCAGGAACACCGCCAGGATCGATCCGCCGAAAATCGACATCGGATAGCCTCCGTCAGCCCAGTTTCACCGCCGTGCCGTTGCACGAGACCATGAGCATGGAATCGCCCACCACCTCGTAGTCGATGTCGACGCCGATCACCGCATCGGCGCCCAGATCGCGCGCCATGTCGACCATGTCGTCCATCGCCTGGCGTTGCGCCCCGCGCAGCGCCTTCTCGTAGCCTCCGGCGCGCCCGCCGACCACGTCGCGGATCGAGGCGAACCAGTCGCGGAAGATGTTGGCGCCGACGATGGCATCGCCGCTGACGATGCCGAGATAGGCGACCACGCGGCTGCCGTCGACGGTGCCGGTTGTGGTGACGATCATGTGCTGCTCCTTGCTAGCGAGAGCTAGCCGTCTCTTCTACAGGCGTCTAGGCATGCAAGAAATTGCCATTCCGAGCGCAGCGAGGAATCTTTCGCACTCGCAACCGATATACCGTGAATTAGAGGCAAAAGATGTCTCGCTTCGCTCGACATGACAAGGAGGGGTACTGGCGCGATTTTTTGCGTGTTTTGCCCGGGATGACAGTGAAAGAGGGGCATGTGAAACTGCGCCAGCAACCTTGGGGGAAGAGGATGGCGCGGGGGCATTACGTGATGCGGGCCGGACAGAGCAGCAGGCCGCCGGGCGGCGCGCCGTTCAGGGCGCGGCTGAGCTGGGCCTTCTTCGACTGGGCCAACCAGCCCTTCTTCACCGTCATCACCACCTTCATCTTCGTGCCCTACTTCGCCTCGACCATGGTCGGCGATCCGGTCAAGGGCCAGGTGATGTGGGGCGACATCCAGTCCATCGCCGGCTTCACCATCGCCATCCTCAGCCCGTTCCTGGGCTCGATCGCCGATGCCGGGGGCCCGCGCAAGCCGTGGATCTTTTTCTTCCAGGCCGTGACCATCGTGGGCTGCATCCTGCTGTTCTGGGCCTATCCCAACGATCCCGACATGCTGATGCTGGTGGCGGTCGGGCTGGTGCTGGGCACGATCGGCGCGGAATTCTCCATCGTCTTCAACAATGCCCAGCTTCCCCATCTGGTGCCGCCCGAGCGCATGGGCCGCCTCTCCGGCCTGGGCTGGGGCATGGGCTATCTCGGCGGCCTGGTCGCCCTGTTCATCGTGCTGATCGTCAGCCGTCCCGAGCTGATCGGCATCACGCCGCCCGAAGGCAAAGCGCTGTTCGGCTTCGATCGCACCACCTACGAGATCGAGCGCTGGATCGGGCCGGCCTCCGCGCTCTGGCTGGTCGTCTTCGTCACGCCGATGTTCCTGTTCGTGCCCGACGTGCCGCCCAGCGGCCTGAGCAAGATGCAAGCGGCCAGGAAGGGGGTCGCCTCGCTGATCGGCACCTTCAAGGCGCTGCGCCAGCACCGCAACCCGCTGCTCTTCCTGATCGCCTACATGATCTACAACGACGGGCTGGCCGCCATCATCGCCTTCGGCGGCGTCTATGCCGCCGGCACCTTCGGCTGGACCACCGTGTCGCTGGGCATTTTCGGCATCATCCTGACCGTGTTCGCCACCGTCGGCGCTTTCGTCGGCGGCTGGCTGGACGACCGCTTCGGCTCCAAGCCCACGGTGCTGGTCGCCATCCTCGGCGTGATGGTCGCCACGCTGGGCATCGTCTCGATCGGCCGCGATTCGATCCTGTTCTCGGTGTCGGTCGCAGCGCCGCAGCCCGGCGGCGGGCTGTTCGCCTCGGCGCCGGAGATGGCGTTCATGGGCTTCGCGCTGATCCTGGGCATCTGCATGGGCCCGATGCAGGCCGCCAGCCGCACCATGATCGGCCGGCTGGCGCCGAAGACCATGGTGGGCGAATTCTACGGCCTGTTCGCGCTCTCCGGCCGCGCCACCACCTTCCTGGCGCCGTTCCTGATCGCCCGCGTCACCGATGCCAGCAACAGCCAGCGCGTCGGCATCATGGTGGTGCTGGCCTTCCTGATCGTCGGCTTCGGCCTGCTGCTGAAGGTGCGCGAGGAGGCGTCAGCCGAGACAGCGCACTGAGATCAGTGCCGGAAATGGCGCATACCCGTTAGCACCATGGCCAGCCCGGCCTTGTCGGCCGCCTCGATCACTTCCTGATCGCGCATCGAGCCGCCGGGCTGGATCACCGCCGTGGCGCCCGCTTCCGCCGCCGCCAATAGCCCGTCGGCGAAGGGGAAGAAGGCGTCCGAGGCGACGACGGAGCCGATGGCCGGGCTTTGCGCCAGCTTGGCCGCCTCGCCCGCTTCCTTGGCCTTCCAGGCGGCGATGCGCGAGGAATCCACCCGGCTCATCTGACCGGCGCCGATGCCGACCGTGGCGCCGTCCCTGGCGTAGACGATGGCATTGGACTTCACGTGCTTGGCGACGCGGAAGGCGAACAGCAGGTCGGCCAGCTCCTTGGGCGTCGGCTGGCGTTTGGTGACGACTTTCAGTTCGCTCTCGGCGATGCGGCCGTTGTCGCGCGTCTGCAGCAGGTAACCGCCCGCGACCGAGCGCGCGGTCAGCCCGGGCGCCGACGCATCGGGCATGCCACCGGTCAAGAGCACGCGCGCGTTCTTCTTGCGCGCCAGAAGCTGCAGCGCCTCCTCGTCGGCCTCCGGCGCGATCGCCACCTCGACGAACAGCTTGGCGATCTCGTCGGCCGTCGCCGCATCGAGCTTGCGGTTGACGGCGACGATGCCGCCGAACGCCGAGACCGGATCGCAGGCCAGCGCCTTTTTGTACGCCTCCAGGATCGTGTCGGCCGTGGCCACGCCGCAGGGATTGGCGTGCTTGATGATGGCGACGGCGGGCCGCTCGAATTCGGCGACGCATTCGAAGGCGGCGTCGGTGTCGTTGATGTTGTTGTAGGACAGCTCCTTGCCCTGCACCTGGCGCGCGGTGGCGACGCCGGGCCGGTTGGTGCCGTCGACATAGAAGGCGGCCTGCTGGTGCGGGTTCTCGCCATAGCGCAGCGTCTGCTTCAGCGTGCCGCCCAGGGTCACGCTCGGCGGGAAGACCTCGTCCTGCCGCTGCCCGAACCACTGGGCGATGGCGGTGTCGTAGGCGCCGGTGCGGGCGAAGGCGCGCGCCGCCAGTTGGCGGCGCAGCGCCAGCGTCGTGGCGCCCTTGCCGGCAGCCATGGCGTCGATCACCGCCTGGTAGTCGGCGGGATCGACCACCACCGTGACGAAATCGTGGTTCTTGGCGGCGGCGCGGATCATGGCCGGGCCGCCAATGTCGATGTTCTCCACGCAGTCGGCGAAGGAAGCGCCCTTCGCCACCGTGGCCTCGAACGGGTAGAGATTGACCGCCACCAGGTCGATGCCGCCGATCTTGTGCTCGCCCATGGCCTTGGCATGGTCGGGATCGGAACGGCGCGCCAGGATGCCGCCATGCACCGTGGGGTGCAGGGTCTTGACGCGCCCGTCCATGATCTCGGGGAAGCCGGTGTGGTCGGAGACTTCCTTCACCTTTACCCCGGCCGCGCGCAACGCCGCCGCCGAGCCGCCGGTGGAGAGGATTTCCACCCCTTGTGCGGCCAGGAAGCGGCCGAACTCGACCAACCCGGTCTTGTCGGAAACCGAGATCAGGGCGCGCTTGATCGGGGCCAGATCGGGGGCGGGAAAGAACTTGGCGGCGGGGGCGGACATGGCGGCTCCGGGCGGAAATTCGGGCGGCGCGCCGGATATAGAAGATGCCGCCCCAGCCGACAACAAAAGTTGTGGAAAGGCCGCTATGCGCCTGATCGTGGTGCGAGGAGAAGAAAGCGTCGGGTTGGACCGGATACTCTCCAGTAACGCCCTTCTCCCGCTTGCGGGAGAAGGGCGTCATGGGAGAGAGCTGTGGTTCAGCCCCATGCGCTTATTCCATCAGTCCGGTATCGAACAGCTTGGTCTTGAAGCCGGCGGCCGTCAGGCGGGCGATGACATCATCGACATGCGCCCGGTCGCGGGTTTCCATCACCACGTCGAGATCGGTGGATTTGGCCTCGACATGGCCGAACAGGCGCTGGTGCGAGACTTCCATGATGTTGGCGCCGGCCTCGCCGATCACCGCCGTCACCTTGGCCAGCAGGCCCGGCCGGTCGGGGATCTTGATGCGCAGCCGCACGATGCGCCCGTCGCGCACCAGATTGCGCATCAGGATCGAGGCCAGCAGGCGGGTGTCGATGTTGCCGCCGCACAGGATCAGCCCGACCTTGCGGCCGCGGAACTTCTCCGGATGGCTGAGCAGTGCCGCCAGTCCCGCCGCGCCGGCGCCCTCGGCGACGGTCTTCTCGATCTCCAGCAGCAGGGCGATGGCGCGCTCGATGGCGGTCTCCTCGACCAGCAGCACCTCGTCGACCAGTTGCCGGCACACCGCCAGCGGGGCAGCGCCGATGTCGCGCACGGCGATGCCCTCGGCGACGGTGTCGCCGCCGACCTGCACCGGCTCGCCGCGCAGCGTCTGGTACAGGGCGGGATAGCCCGCCGCCTCGACGCCGACGATCGATATCGAAGGCTTGATCGCCTTGGCCGCCACGGCGTTGCCGGCGATCAGCCCGCCGCCGCCCACCGGGATCACCAGCATCTCCAGATCGGGCATGTCGGCCAGCATCTCGAGCGCGATGGTGCCCTGCCCGGCCATCACATAGGGATCGTCGTAAGGATGGACGAAGACCAGATCGCGCTGCCGCGCCAGCTCGCGCGCGTGATTGGCGGCCTCGACCAGCGTGTCGCCCTGCAGCACCACCTGGGCGCCGAAATCGCGCGTGTGGCGCACCTTCACGAACGGCGTGAAGGCGGGCATCACGATGGTGGCCGGAATGCCCAGCCTGCCGGCGTGATAGGCCACGCCCTGGGCATGGTTGCCGGCCGACATGGCGATGACGCCACGCCGGCGCTCCTCGGGCGTCAGGTTGAGCAGCTTGTTGAGCGCGCCGCGCTCCTTAAACGAGGCGGTGAACTGCAAATTCTCGAACTTCACCCGCACGTCGGCGCCGGTGAGCTGCGACAGCGTGCGCGAGGCCAGGCACGGCGTGCGCTCCACCGCGCCCTTGATGGCGGCGGCGGCGGCCTGGATGTCGGCGAGGGTGATCATAGGAAAAGAATACCGTAAAACCCCTTGATTTGGCAGAGGTGGAGTTCAAGTATATACTTATATAAAATTCAGGTAGATCATATACCCATGGCGCTTAGCATCAAAAACCCTCGAACCGAAAAACTTGCGCGTCAGGTTGCGCGCAAGCACGGCGAGACCATTACCGAAGCGATAACGCGCGCTTTGGAGGAACGCCTCGCGAAAACGCATACCCCCCGACCTGCCGACGTGGAGCGACGTCGAGCGAAGCTTTACGCTCTTATGGAAGAAAGTCGGAAAATTCCCAAAGATTATAGCTTAACCGAAGATGAGATTCTCGGTTACGACGAGAACGGCCTGTTTAAATGATCGTTGTCGATACCTCGGCAATTATCGCCATTCTGCTGTTGGAACCCGAAGCTACCATTTTCGCAGATGCTATCAGCGAAGAGGGCGACGTGCGAATTTCCTCCGTGACGGCATTTGAAGCGGCCATGGTGATGGAAGGACGTGCCCCGAACTGGGGCCAACAAGCGGTCGATAAAGTAATCGCGGAGTCGAGCATCGAAATCGTGCCTTTTACAGCCGAGCACATGCGCATCGCTCGGACTGCGTGGCTCCGCTATGGCCGTCGACGGCATCGAGCGGCGTTGAATTTCGGCGATTGCTGTTGCTATGCGCTTGCAAAGGAACTGGATGCCGGCCTGCTCTATAAAGGCCTCGATTTCGCGCAGACCGACATCGCCTCCGCACTGCAGGCGAAGGCCTAGACCCGCGTCAAACCCCATTTCACGATGGCGCCGTCGGGCTGCAAGGTGCCGCTCAGCACGATCTGCTCGATGCGCTTCATCTGGCCGCCGAGGCCGAGATAGATGCTGTCGGAGAGGCTGAGGGCGGCGCCGGAGGCGCGGAAGCGCCAGCCCTGGCCGTTGCCGAGCTGGATCAGGGCCGAGGCGCCGTTCTGCACCAGCGACACCTTGGTGTCGGGATGCAGGTGGAAGCGCACGGCGAAGGGCTTGCCGCCGCCCTTCACCCGCTTGCCGCCCTCGCCCATGAACGCGTCCTCGCCGCGCAGATCGTTGCCGGCCGCCGCCAGATAGAGCCGGCGCTTGTGGATCACCCCGAAATGGCGCAGGTAGCCGTCGTGCTGCGCCTCGACCCAGATGGCGCCGTCGGCCTCGTTGCGCGTCGAGGCGACCTTCTCCGGCCGCACCCCCAGCGAGCCGTCGGCGCGCAGCTCGGCGGAGTTGGTGTCGTCGAGCACCGCCGTCGAATGCGCCGCCGTGGTGCGCTGGGCGCGCCGCCAGGCATCGTCGGCGCCGGGCAGCGCGCCGCAATTGACGATCATGCGCTCCTTGCCGACGCTGAACTCGAAGCTCAGCGTGCCGGCATGGGCGTGCGCGTCGTTGGGCCGGGCCGGCGGCGCGCCGACGTCGCAGATCGCCAGCACGCCGCCCGCGCTCAGGCGCTGGAAGCCGCTATGCGGGGCATGGGTCAGCGGCTTGCCCGAGGCGCCGGAGCGCGCCAGCAGCAGGTCGAGCGACGAGGGATCGCCCTCGTCGGTGTCGTTGAACAGCGCCAGCCCGCCATCGCCGTGGCGGAAGAAGCGCACCATCGGCGCCATGCGGTCGATCGCCGACTGCACGGCGGCCGGCATCTCCTTGTGCGCCGCCAGCAGCGCGCCGCGGATGTCGATCAGGTCGCGCAGCAGGGCGACCTGCACGGCCGGGCTGCGCTCGCAATGGCCGCCATCGGGCATCACCTGGCGGGCGATCTCGCGCGTCAGCAGTTGCAGCGCTGCTTGCAGCGGCGCCTCGCGCTCGGCCAGCGCCAGATGCGCGTAGACCAGCCCCTTGACGCCGCGCAGCAGGGCGGAGCCCGCCAGTTCGCCCGGCACCACGCGCATCAGATGGCGGCGCTGCAGGGCCAGGCTCTTGAAGAAGCGCTCGATGAAGCTGCGGTCGGCGCCGCGGAAGATCATGGCGGAGCTGGCGATCCAGTGCGTCAGCCGGCTGGCCAGAACGTCGGCGCGCCAGCCGGGGCCGGCGATGCGCCCGTTGCGCGCGATCCAGCCATCGACCATGGCGGCGGCGAAGCGCGCCGGCTCCTCGCCGCCCACTTCCTTGACGTCGCGCAGCCAGGCGAAGCCGTGCAGCTCCGCCAGCCACTCGGCCGGCGCGCCGTCCTGCGCCCCGCCCGGCGCCCAAGGATCGCCGTCGATGGCCCGCTTGCGGCCGGCGGCGGCGAACTCGCCCGCCAGCATGGCGTTGCCGCGCACCCCGTCGCCCGGCCACGGATCGGGCGGCACGGCGACGAAGGCCTGCGGCGCCTTGCCGGACAGCGCCAGCCGGTAGAGTGGGGAGGCGTACCAGATCGACTTCAGCGAGCCGCCCGCAGCGGCGGGCCGATCCGCCATGGTCAGCCCCCTCGCAGGCGGGCGATGTTCGCTTGATAGGCGCCGCCGGAGAACACCGCGGTGCCCGCCACCAGCACGTCGGCGCCGGCTTCGCGCGCCGCCTTCGCGGTCTCGGGATTGATGCCGCCATCGACCTCGAGGTCGATGGTGCGGCCGGCCGCGTCGATGCGCCGGCGCAGCTCCCCGATCTTCTCGAGCTGGCTCTTGATGAAGGCCTGGCCGCCGAAGCCGGGATTGACCGACATCACCAGCACCAGGTCGATGTCGTCCAGCACCTGCTCGACGGCGGCGACCGGCGTGCCGGGATTGAGCGACACGCCCGCCTTCTTGCCCAGCGACTTGATGAGCTGGATCGTGCGGTGCAGATGCGGGCCGGATTCGGGATGCACGGTGATGATGTCGGCGCCGGCCTTGGCGAAATCGGCGATATAGGGATCGACCGGCGCGATCATCAGATGCACGTCGAACGGCTTGGCGCTGTGCGGGCGCAGCGCCTTGACCACCAGCGGGCCGATGGTGAGGTTGGGCACGAAATGCCCGTCCATGACGTCGATATGGATGTAGTCGGCGCCGGCCGCATCGACCGCCCGCACCTCTTCGCCCAGACGGGCGAAATCAGCCGACAGAATCGAAGGCGCGATGCGAAGCGGCTGCTGCATGAGAATTAGGTAACAGCTTGGCCCGCTTTTGGAAAGAGCGCCGAACGCCGCTTCAGTTTCGCCGCAAGCGGGCGATGAAAAACCCGTCCAGCCCGCCTCGTTCCGGCCACTGGCAGGGCAGGGTGCGCACCCAGCCCTCGGCGGCGATCGCCGCCTCCAGCCCGGGCAGTTCGCCCGCCGCCACCGGCGCCGGCGCGAACCCGCCATGGCGCGCCAGCATGGCCTCGATCTGGCGCGCGCCCTCCTCCGGCTGCAGCGAGCAGACGGCGTAGACCAGCGTGCCGCCCGGCCTGACCAGCGCGGCGGCGGCATCCAGCAGATGCGCCTGCAACTGCGCCAGCCGCGCCACGTCGGTCGCCCGCTTGTGCCAGGCGGCATCGGGGTGCCGGCGCAAGGTGCCGGTGGCGGTGCAGGGCGCATCCAGCAGCACCGCGTCGAACTGCCGGCCGGGCTTCCAGGTCAGCACGTCGGCGGCGATGGTCTGCGCCACCAGCCCGGTGCGCGCCAGATTGTCCTGCACCAGCTTCAGCCGCGCCGCCGACACGTCGACGGCGGTGACCTCCGCACCCGCGGCAGCCAGTTGCAGCGTCTTGCCGCCGGGCGCGCAGCACAGATCGGCGACGCTCCTGCCCGTAACCTCGCCCAGCAGCCGCGCCGGCAGGGCGGCGGCGGCGTCCTGCACCCACCAGGCGCCCTCGGCGAAGCCCGGCAGTTCGCTGATGAGTCTGCTCTCCGATTCCCTCCCCCCTTGCGGGGGAGGGTTAGGGAGGGGGGTCAACGCAGGCGGTGCTTCCTGCTGATCACCCCCCACCCTAGCCCTCCCCCGCAAGGGGGGAGGGGACACGAGCAGGCGGCGCAGGCTGCCAGTCGGCAGTACGATGGCGTTGAGATCTCGCGCCCATTTCTCTGGATCGGCTTTCACCGAAATATCGAGCGCGGCTTCCTTCAGATGCGCGGCGGCGATGTCATGCGCCTGCGCCGGCCCGTAGGCCTGCACCCAGCTACGCCACAGCCAGTCCGGCGTGTTGAGCCGCGCGGCGTCCTGGCGTGCCACCACCGCCGCGCCCTCGCGCCCCGCCCGCCGCAGCACGGCGTTGACGAAGCCCTTCATGCGCGCCCGCTCGCTGGTCTCCGCCAGCCGCACCGAGGTGTCGACGGCGGCATGCGGCGGCGTTTCGAGGAACAAGAGCTGCGCCAGCCCCAGATGCACGATATCGGCGATCAGCGCCTCGCTTTGCGGCAAGGGGCGCGACACGAAGCCGGCCAGCAGCGCCTCGATCTGGCCGCGATGGCGGAAGGCGGTGGCGACCAGATTGCGCACGAAGGCGCGATCGCGCGGCGCCAGCCGGGCGAAGCCCTTGTGCTCGCGCAGGGCGTCGTCCAGCGATCGCCCGCCGCGCCCCGCCGCGGCATAGACATCGAGCGCGACGCGCCGGCTCTGCAGCGGATTTTCCGACACGACGCTCCGATCTTCCGGTTGCTGGCGCGTTTTCAGCCCCAGGGGCCGCGGCGCGGCGCCTGCTCGCCCGCCATGGCGCGCAGGCGGGCGATGCGGTTCTCCATGCTGGGATGGGTCGAGAACAGATTGTCCGCGCCCCGCCCGTGCAGGGGATTGACGATGAAGAGATGCGCCGTCGCCGGATTGCGCTCCGCCTGCTCGTTGGGAATGGCCTGCGCGGCATTGTGCAGGTTGGCCAGCGCGGAAGCCAGCCACAACGGCTTGCCGCTGATCTCCGCCCCCATGCGGTCGGCCTCGTATTCGCGGCTGCGGCTGATGGCCATCTGCACCAGCATGGCGCCCAGCGGCGCCAGGATCATCAGCGCCAGCGAGCCGATCAGCCCCAGCGGATTGTTGGAATTGCGGCCACCGCCGAAGAACAAGGCGAAATTGGCCAGCATCGAGATGGCGCCGGCCAGCGTCGCGGTGATCGTCATGGTCAGCGTGTCGCGGTTCTTCACATGCGCCAGCTCGTGCGCCATCACGCCGGCGATCTCCTCCGCGCTCAGCTTGCGCAGCAGGCCGGTGGTGGCAGCGACGGCGGCGTTCTGCGGATTGCGCCCGGTGGCGAAGGCGTTGGGCTGCTCGTTCTCCATGACGTAGACGCGCGGCATCGGCAGGCCGGCGCGCTGCGCCAGTTGCTCGACGATGCCGTAGAACTGCGGCGCGGTGCTGCGATCGACCTCGCGCGCGCCGTACATGCGCAGCACCATCTTGTCGCTGTTCCAGTAGGCGAAGAAATTCATCGCCGCCGCGACACCGAAGGCGATCAGCATGCCGCTCTGGCCGCCGATCAGGTAGCCGACCGCGACGAACAGGCCGGTGAGGCCGGCCAGCAGCAGGAAAGTGCGCGTGTTCAACAGGCTCTCCGCTCAGGCCGCGCCGGGAGGGCGCGGCGGACCATAGAGATATGGGATTGCGCCGCCGCTTCAAGTGCTTGGCGTCGGCGGCGCCAGGGACCATATTGCCGCCATGGCAAAGGACAAGACCGCGCCGCCGCCACCGCCGCCGGCAGCGAAGCCCGCCAAGGGGCCGATCACGCGCAAGGAGGACCTGCCCAAGGTCGAGGAAATCGGCGGGCCGGAAGGCCCCGAGCCGACCCGGTTCGGCGACTGGTCGATCAAGGGCCGGGTCTCGGATTTCTGATCGTTACCGCCGGTTGTATCTTTGTAAATCAATAGTTTAGAGAAATTATTCTCCTTTTGTTCCGACTGGCCCCAGCCTAGAATTCGGCCATGCCGATGCTGACTTTCCTGCTGGCTTCCAAGCTGCGGCTGGTGCTGCTGGCGGGCTTTGGCGTCGCCCTGGCCGGCGGCGGCGTGCTGGCGACCTGGGGACCGCGCGAGCCCTTGCCCGGGCCGATCCCGGCCGCCGTGTTGCGGGTGGTCGACGGCGACACGCTGGCGGTGCGGGCGCGCATCTGGATCAACCAGGAGCTGGAGACCTCGGTGCGCATCCTGGGCGTCGACGCGCCGGAGCTGAACGGCGCCTGCGAGACGGAGCGCGCCAAAGCGAAAGCGGCGCTCGAGTTCCTCGAGCGGCGCACGCAGAACCGGCTGGTCGTGCTGCACGACATCAGCAACGACAAATACGGCGGCCGGGTGGTGGCGCGCGTCACCACCGAAAGCGGCGAGGACCTGGGCGCCACGCTGCTGAGCGAAGGGCTGGCCGCCGCCTATGACGGCCGCGGCGCCCGGGTGAAATGGTGCTGATCACCGCGTCCAGCGGGTCAGCGCCACCGCAGCGGCGGCGAAGGCGGCATAGGCCAGCATCGCCGCGCCGACGATGGCGAACAGCCAGGTGACGTGGACCTGGGCGCCCGCGATCAGCAGGCCGCCGATCACCACCACGACCAGCCGCAGCGTGCCGGCCAGCACCGGGCCCAGCACCTTGCGCGAACCTTGCGAGGCGAAGTAGAGCGCCAGGCCCAGGCCGAAAAACCCGTAGCAGGGACCGGCGATGCGCAGATAGTCGTAGGCCGTCGCCAGCACCGCCGCGTCCGACGTGAACATGCCGGCCCACAGCCCGGGGAAGACGGCGACGATAATGCCGATGGCGCCGGTGATGCCGCCCGCCGCCGCCGCCCCGATCCAGGCCACGCGCTTGGCGCGCGCCCCGTTGCCGGCGCCGTAGTTCATGCCCACCATCGGCACCAAAGCCGCGCCGATGCCGAACACCAGCGGGATCTGCAGGAACTCCAGCCGCGCGCCGATGCCGTAGCCGGCCAGCGCGGTGGTGCCGTAGCGCGCCACCAGCCCCGACAGCACCACCACCGTCAGCACCGTCTGCAGCGAGGACAGGCTGGCGATGGCGCCGACCGAGAGAATGTCCTTGAACAGCCGCCATTGCAGCGCCACGCCGGCAAAACGCAGCCGCACCCGCGCCCTGGCACCCAGAAGATGGGCCACCGTGACGGCGATGCCGAAGCCAGCGCCGCCCACCATGCCCCAGCCGATGCCGGCGATGCCCAAGGCGGGCAGGCCGAACCAGCCCAGGGTCAGCGCGCCGCCCAGCACCATCTGCACCAGCGCGCCGCCGACCAGCGCCACGGTCGGCAGGCCCATATTGCCGGTGCCGCGCACGACGCTGACCAGCGTGTTCTGCTGCCACACCAGGATGGCGCCGGCGAACAGGATGTTGGAATAGGTCAGCGCCCGGCCCAGCACCTCGCCCTCGCCGCCCAGCAGGCGGTAGAGGGCGGGTCCCAGGCCCAGGAAGACCAGACTGAAGACGGCGCCGGCCGCCAGCGCGATGACCATGGCATGCGCGATCAGCGCCTGCGCCTTGGCCATCTCGCCGCCGCCCAGCGCGCGGGCGATCGAAGAGGACACGCCGCCGCCCATGGCGCCGGCCGACGTGGTCTGCAGCAGCATCAGCATGGGAAAGACCAGCGCCAGGGCGGCCAGCGAGGCGATGCCGGTCTGGCCGACATACCAGGTCTCGACCACGGCGACGGCGGTCTGCACCGACACGGTGAAGACGTTGGGCGCGGCCAGGCGCAGGATGGTGGGCAGGATCGGCCCGGCCAGGATGGCCTGCTCGATCGTTGGCTTGGCGGCAACGGGGGCGGCAACGGGGGGAGAAGCGGCAGCGCGCTCGGTCACGGAAGGCTCCGGCCTGATATCCGCTCCGCACGCCGGCCGGGCGCGAAAGCGGACCGCTACGGCGCTCCCTCACCGATGCGATGGCGCATGATCGGGAGCGTCGCGCGCCCGGTCAAGCCGCCTGCAACCGCACGGCGGAACGGCTCAATGGCGCGCCGTGACGATCCAGCACGCCGCCGGCAGGGCCAGGCCTTTGCCTTCAGCGGCGCGCTTCTCGAACATCTGGCGGATGGCGCCGACCGCCGCCGCGCGCTGCTGCGGCGAGGCGTCGTTCAGCACCCGCGAGATCGGGCCGGTATCGCTGGCGAACGCGGCGGCGTCCTCGACGCTCGTGCCGGCGTTCATGGTGCGGTCGAGCGGCTTGATGGCGATATCGCCGAAGCCGGCCTCGGTCAGGACGGATCTCACCCGCTGGTCGTCGCCGAAGGCGAAGGGGCCGGGCGCGTTGGGCGCCGGCCGCTCGATCGGCGGCAAATGCGGCACCGCCGCCATGAAGGGCAGGAAAGCCCAGCCGTTTTCCTTGAACGGGCGCCAGCACACGAAGGCCAGCCGGCCGCCGGGCTTCAGCGCGGCGCGCAGATGGCCGAACGCCGCCACGGGATCGGCGAAGAACATCACGCCGAAGCGCGAGAACAGCAGGTCGAACCCGCCGTCGAGCCGGTGCCGCGCGGCATCGCCCAGCAGGAACTGCACGTTGGGCCGGCCGGCCGCGTTGCGGCGCGCCGCCTCGACCAGCGGCTCCGACACGTCGACGCCCAGCACCTCGCCGCGCTCGCCGACCAGGTCGGCGATCCTGAGCGAGGTGGTGCCGGTGCCGCAGCCGATGTCGATGACGCGCTCGCCCGGCTGCGGCGCCGCCGCCTCGATCGCCGCCAGGCCGAGCGGCGCCAGTTGCGGCTCCATGCGGTCGTGGCGCGCCAGCCACTGCGCCCCGCCGACGCCGTTCCAGTACTCGATCTGGTCGGCGTTGGCCGAATCGGCTGAGTGAGCGCTCACTTGCGGTTCATGCGGTTGTCGACCAGGTCGGTCACCACGGCGGGATCGGCGAGCGTCGAGGTGTCGCCGAGATTGCCGTACTCGTTCTCGGCGATCTTGCGCAGGATGCGGCGCATGATCTTGCCCGAGCGCGTCTTGGGCAGGCTGGGCGCCCACTGGATCAGGTCGGGCGCGGCGATGGGGCCGATCTCCTTGCGCACCCAGGCCACCAGCTCCTTGCGCAATTCCTCGTCGGGCTGCTCGCCGACGTTCAGGGTGACGTAGGCGTAGATGCCCTGGCCCTTGATGTCGTGCGGATAGCCCACGACCGCGGCCTCCGCCACCTTGGCATGCGCCACCAGCGCGCTTTCCACCTCCGCCGTACCCATGCGATGGCCGGAGACGTTGATCACGTCGTCGACCCGGCCGGTGATCCAGTAGTACCCGTCGGCATCGCGCCGGCAGCCGTCGCCGGTGAAGTACTTGCCGGGGAAGGTCTTGAAGTAGGTGTCGATGAAGCGCTGGTGATCGCCATAGACGGTGCGCATCTGGCCAGGCCAGGAATCGGTAATGCACAGATTGCCCTCGGCGGCGCCGCTCAGCACCTTGCCCTCGCCGTCGACGATCTCGGGCTTCACGCCGAAGAACGGCAAGGTCGCCGAGCCCGGCTTCTGGGCGATGGCGCCCGGCAGCGGCGTGATCATGATGCCGCCGGTCTCGGTCTGCCACCAGGTGTCGACGATCGGGCAGCGCGCCTCGCCGACCACGTTGTAGTACCACAGCCAGGCTTCCGGATTGATCGGCTCGCCGACCGAGCCCAGCAGCCGCAGCGATTTGCGCGAGGTCTTCTTCACCGGGCCCTCGCCCTCGCGCATCAGGGCGCGGATGGCGGTGGGGGCGGTGTAGAAGATGTTGACCTTGTGCTTGTCGATCACCTGCCAGAAGCGCGACGTGTCGGGATAGTTGGGCACGCCCTCGAACATCAGCGTGGTGGCGCCGTTGGCCAGCGGCCCGTAGACGATGTAGCTGTGGCCCGTCACCCAGCCCACGTCGGCGGTGCACCAGTAGACGTCGCCGTCGCGGTAGTCGAAGACGTATTGATGCGTCATCGAGGCATAGACCAAATAGCCGCCGCCGGTATGCAGCACGCCCTTGGGCTTGCCGGTCGAGCCCGAGGTGTAGAGGATGAACAGCGGTTCCTCCGCTCCCATCTCCTCCGGCTTGCACTCGGCCGGAACCTTGGCGCATTCCTCGTGGTACCAGACGTCGCGGCCCGGCACCCAGCCGATCTGGCCGCCGGTGCGCTTGACCACGATCACGGTCTTCACCGAGGGGCATTTCTGCAGCGCCTCGTCGGTATTGGCCTTCAGCGGCACCTTGCGGCCGGCGCGCAATCCCTCGTCGGCGGTGATGACGCAGTTGGAATCGCAGTCCTGGATGCGGTTGACCAGCGAGTCGGGCGAGAAGCCGCCGAACACCACCGAATGGATGGCGCCGATGCGGGCGCAGGCCAGCATGGCGTAGGCGGCTTCGGGGATCATCGGCATGTAGATGGTGACGCGGTCGCCCTTCTTGACGCCGCGCGCCTTCAGCACGTTGGCCAGCCGGCAGACATGCTCGTGCATCTGGCGATAGGTGATGTGGGCGCTGTCCTTGGGATCGTCGCCCTCCCAGATGATCGCGGTCTGGTCGCCGCGTTTGGCCAGATGCCGGTCGAGGCAGTTGGCCGAGACGTTCAGCGTGCCGTCCCAGTACCATTTGATCGCGACGTTGCCGGTATAGGTGGTGTCCTTGACCTTGGCGAAGGGCTTGATCCAGTCGATGCGCTTGCCGTGCTCGGCCCAGAAGCCCTGCGGGTCCGCCACCGAGCGCTCGTACATCTGCTTGTACTTGGCCGCGTCGACATAGGTCCTGGCGGCCGCGTCGGGCTTGATGGCAATGAGCGTATCGGACATGGCGGGATCTCCCGGGGACTGGCATTCGTTTTCGCCGCGGCAAGGCGGGCGTTTGGCCGGGATTATTGGACAAATGCCCTGGCCTCACAAGCCGGACACGCGCCGGCGGCATGGCCGCCCCCTTGCCGCTGGCGCCGGCGGCGGGTGTAATGGCGACCCCGTATTCCCGCAGGATTTCCCATGCTGCTGCAGCTTCAGACCTGGCCCGACATCGAGACCTATCTCAAGCGCAGCGACGGCATCATCATGCCGATCGGCTCGACCGAGCAGCACGGGCCGATCGGCCTGATCGGCACCGACGCGCTGTGCGCGGAGATCGTCGCCAAGGGCGTCGGCGAGAAAACCGAGGCGCTGGTGGCGCCGACCATCAATGTCGGCATGGCGCAGCACCATCTGGGCTTTCCCGGCTCGATGACGCTGCGGCCCTCGACCCTGATCGCGGTGGTGCGCGACATGGTGGCCTCGCTGGCGCGGCACGGCTTCCGCCGCTTCTTCTTCATCAACGGCCATGGCGGCAACATCGCCACGGTGACGGCGGCGTTCTCGGAAATCTACGCCGAGGCCAGCCTGGCCGGCGGCTCCAACACGCCCGGCATCCAGTGCCGGCTGAAGAACTGGTGGGAAAGCCCCAGCGTCGGCAAGCTCTCCAAGGAGCTTTACGGCAAGGCCGAGGGCAGCCACGCCACGCCGTCGGAAGTGGCGCTGACCTGGTACGGCTGGCCGCAGGCGGAGCGGCACCAGAAGATGGAGCCCGCCATCGCGCCCAGCGGCGGCTTCACCGACGCCGCCGACTATCGCCGCAACTTCCCCGACGGGCGCATCGGCTCCAATCCCGACCTCGCCACGCGCGAGGCCGGGCAGCGGCTCTACGAGGCGGCGGTGTCGGACATCGCGCGCGAGTACCTGGGCTTCCTCGGCAAGGGGGCGGCGGCTTCGGCATAACCTCCGCCAGGGTTCATGTGGCCCATTTCCCACTTTCCGTCATGCTCCGGCTTGACCGGGGCACCCATGCCGGAGCCGAGCAGTGCTGGTCATTATCGAAGTCCGTCATGCTTCCGCCATGGATCGCCCGGTTGAACCGGGCGATGACGGTTCTGAGGAAGCGATGATCGGACATCGCGCGCGAGTATCTGGGCTTCCTCGGCAAGGGGGCGGCGGCTTCGGCATAACTTCCGCCAGGGTTCATGTGGCCCATTTCCCACTTTCCGTCATGCCCCGGCTTGACCGGGGCACCCATGGCGAAGGCAAACAATGCTCGTCATTGGTCAAAGCCGGTCGCGTTCCCGCCATGGGTCGCCCGGTCGAGCCGGGCGATGACGGTTTTGGGTCGGGCGGTCACGCCAAGCCTTCCGACATGACGATATGAGGAAGCGATGAGGAGGCTTCGCTAGTGCCGCGCGCCATCACAAGCAGCAAAGCCTGGTCGCTGGCGTTCCTGGTGGTGGCCGAGACGCTGGCGCTGTCGCTGTGGTTCTCCGCCTCGGCCGTGGTGCCGACCCTGGCCGCCACGCATCAGTTGAGCGGCTTCCAGCAGGGGCTGTTCACCTCCGCCGTGCAGCTCGGCTTCGTCGCCGGTTCCCTGACCTCCGCCGTGCTCGGCCTGGCCGACCGGCTCGATCCGCGCCGCTTCTTCGCCGCCAGCGCGCTGGTCGCGGCCCTCGCCAATGCCGGGTTGGTGCTGGTCGATCCCGCCAGCGCGGCGCTGCCGCTGCTGCGTTTCGTCACCGGCGCCTGCATGGCCGGCATCTATCCCGTCGGCATGAAGCTGGCCTCGACCTGGGCCAAGGCCGATCTGGGACTGCTGGTCGGGCTGCTGGTCGGCGCCGTCACGCTGGGCTCCGCCTCGCCGCATCTGCTCAACGCGCTGGGCGGCGTCGACTGGCGGGTGGCCATACTGGGCGCCTCGGCGCTGGCGCTGGTCGCGGCAGGGCTGATCCTGTTCGCCGGCATCGGCCCGCGCGCGGTGGCGGCCCCGCGCTTCCGGCCCGACATGGTGCTGTTCGCCTGGCGCGTCAAATCGGTGCGGCTGGCCAATTTCGGCTATCTCGGCCACATGTGGGAGCTCTACGCCATGTGGGCCTGGATCGGCGCCTTCCTCGCCGCCAGCTTCGCGCAAACCATGGATGCGAACGGCGCCAGCCTGTGGGCGCGGCTGGCGACCTTCGCCACGGTCGGCATCGGCGCGCTGGGCTGCCTGGCGGCCGGCATCATGGCCGACCGTTTCGGCCGCACCACGCTGACCATCGCCGCCATGTCGATCAGCGGCGCCTGCGCGCTGGTGGTCGGCCTGCTGTTCGACGCGCCGCCCGCACTGCTGGTCGTGGTCTGCCTGGTCTGGGGTATCAGCATCGTGGCCGACAGCGCGCAATTCTCCGCCTCGGTGGCCGAGTTGTCCGATCCGGCGCTGACCGGCACAATGCTGACCCTGCAGACCGCGCTGGGCTTCACCTTGACGCTGATCACCATTCACCTGATGCCGCTGTGGGTGGAAGCCTTGGGCTGGCGCTACGCCTTCATGCCGCTGGCCATCGGGCCGCTGCTGGGCGTGCTGGCCATGGTGCGCCTGCGCGTCCATCCCGATGCGGTCAAGCTGGCCGGCGGCCGGCGATGAGGGCGGCGATGAGAGCGGCCGCGATCCTGTTCTTCTGCCTGTCGGCTGCGGCGGCCGGGGCGCAGGAGCCGCCGCGCCTGGAGGCGAGCAACGTGTTGAGCTGGCCGCGCGCTGGTGTCGACAAGTTCGGCTGCATGCTGGAGCGCGAGTTCGGGGTGCGCGATCCGCGCTTCAATTGCAGCCTGCAGAACTACGTCAATCGCGGCAATCCCTGCAGCGCGGCCGAGGCCTATTACGAAGGCCCCGCCTTCCCGCCCGACCGGGAGACCAAGGTGATGCCGCAGATCGAGCGCATCGAGGTCGCCCACGAGGGCGGGCGGGTGCAGTCGGTGACGCTGATTTTCGGCCAGCGCCAGACCCAGACCGCCATTCGCGCGCTGCTGGGGCTGCCGGCCTCGCCGCGCGCGGCGCTGCCGCCCAACCTGGCGTCGGCCAGCATCCAGGGCTGCCGGCCCGACGGCGCGACGCAGATCTGCAACGTGGTGCTGCTGCAGGGTTTCGAGCATCAGGGCGCGGGCGACGTCGATTGCGGCGAGGAAGGCGACCGGCCCGAGCCGACGCCCCTGCCCGGCGCCGAACCGCCGAAGACCTGAGTATCAGACCGCCTGGCAGCGCAGCATCAGCGTCTCGCCGCCCGCCCCGCGCCGGTCGGGCCGCCAGCCGGTCCTGTGCAGCAGCGCTTCCAGCTCGGAGTCGGAAAGATCGTTGAAATAGCCGCGCGCCAGCCGGGCGCGCCGCTCGCCCTGCCCGTGCCGGTCGTAGGAGAGGACGAGGCTGGACGCCGCTTGCCGGCAGGCCGCCAGCACTTGCTCGGGCCGATGCAGGAACTCCACCACGTTCAGCAGCACGGCGACGTCGTAGGCGCCGGCCGGGAACTGGCCCTGGTTGAGGTCGACCACCGCCGTATCGGCGCTGCGCGCCACCAGGTCGGCCGGCGCGTAGCGGCAATCGGCCGGCAGTACCGCGCGCAAGGCCATGGCGCCGCAGCCCAGATCGAGCACCGCGCTGCCCGGCGCGATCAACCCCGCCGCCGCCAGCGCCCGCTCCTGCGCGCCGGCCGGCAGCCAGTGCGGATCGCTCCAGCGCGGCCCGTCGCTGCTCTGCGCGGCGAGATAGAGCTCGGTCGCCGCCGCCAGCCCCGCCGGCGAGCGGTCGAGGCGGAAACTGGTGTTGAAGGGCGGCCGGCGGGCGAAGTCCTGCGGATAGACGTCCCGCTTTTCCACGCCGGGGCCGAAGCTGAAGACGTTGCCGAGAAACGCGTCCGGCGTCAGCGGCAGCAGCGGCCCGCCCCAATCGGCAAAAGGCAGCGCGTAGTGGCGGAAGCCCAGCCGGCTCAGCCAGTCGATCGAGCGCTCGACCGCCGCCCGGCGCTCGGGCTGGCGATAGTCGAAGCCGCGCTCCCACACCAAGAGCCCGACGCGGCCGGACTCCAGGGCCTGCTTCGCGCCGAGCAGGACCTCGGGCTCGAACCCCTCGACGTCGATCTTGACCACCAGGCGGCTGCCGTCGAGATCGCGCCGCTCGGCCAGCAACTGGTCGATGCTCACCACGGGCACGCGCAGCGGCGTGCCCGTGGTGCGGCGCGTGTCGCTTTCCAGCAGGCTGTGGCCCATGGTGCTGTTGAAGGCCAGCCGCGCCAGGCCGGGCCGCTCGCCCGCCGCCGCCGGCACGATCTCGACCAGCTCGCCCAGCCGGTTGGCCTGCACCGCGCGCATGAGCTGCAGCAGGTTCAGCGGATGCGGCTCGACGGCGATGGCCCGCACGCGGCCGGGATGGCGGGTCAGGGCCGAGAGGGTGATGCAGCCCCAATGCGCGCCGATGTCGACGAAGACGTCGCCCGGCTCGAGATGCGTGTCGATGATGTCGCGGCTGATGCGCTCGAAGCCGTCGTGGAACACCTCGTGCCGCACCAGATAGGAGATGCCGGCGTCGTTCTCGATCATGGTGGCGAGCAGCGGCATGACGAAGCGCGGCTGGCCGTCGGCCCGTTTGGTCGCCGAGGCGAGAACGGCCTGGCCGTCGCGGTCGGCCTTGTAGCTGAGCTTGGCGCTCACGCCACCCCGCCCAGCCGGCAGATCTCCTGCCAGTGCGCCTCGCTCACCGGCCCGACCGAGAGCCGCGAGGCGCGCACCAGCGCCAGGTCGGCGAAGCGCTTGTCCGCCTTCAGCGCCAGCAGCGACACCGGCGTCTTCAGCGGCTTGAGCGGCTTGACGTCGACCATGACGAACTTGCCGCTCTTGTCGCCGGGATCGGGATAGGCCTCCTTCACCACCTCGACGATGCCGACGATCTCCTTGCCTTCGTTGGAATGGTAGAAGAAGGCCCGGTCGCCCTTCTTCATCGCCTGCAGATTGTTGCGCGCCTGGAAGTTGCGCACTCCGCTCCAGCTTGTGCGCTTGTCCTGCAGCAATTGCTGCCAGGAATAGGCGGAAGGTTCGGATTTCAGCATCCAGTACGCCATCGCGCTCCCCGTTCAGCGCCGCTCGCGCTCGCCGCGCAGCGGCCGCGCCAGCAGGTTTTCTATCGTAGCACCGATTTCCGCGCCGCCATTGACCACCGCGTCGACGGCTTCGCAGATCGGCATCTCCACGCCCAGCGCGCGCGCCCGCGCCACCACCGCCGCCGCCGTATAGGCGCCCTCCACCACTTGCGGCTTGCTGGCCAGGAGCTCGGCCGCCCGCCCGCCCTGCCCCAGTGCGGCGCCGAAGCTCATGTTGCGGCTCTGCCGGCTGGTGCAGGTCAGGGTCAGGTCGCCCAGCCCGGCCAGGCCCGACAGCGTTTCCGCCCGCGCCCCCAGCGCCAGGCCCAGGCGCATCATCTCGGCGAAGCCGCGCGTCAGCAGGGCGGCGCGCGCGTTGCTGCCCAGCGCGCGGCCCTCGACGATGCCGCAGGCGATCGCCAGCACGTTCTTCACCGCCCCGCCCAGCGCGGCGCCGACCAGATCGTCGCTCCAGTAGATGCGGAAGGCGGGGCTGGCCAGGGCCTGCGCCAGCGCCTCGCCGCTGGAGAGCGAGGGGCAGGCCAGGGTGATGGCGGTGGGCAGGCCGCGCGCCACTTCCTCGGCGAAGGTCGGGCCCGAGAGCATGGCCGTGGCGTGGCCGGGCATCGCCTGCGCCGCCACTTCGCTCATCAGCAGGCCGGTCCGCGCCTCGATGCCCTTGGCGCAGACGATGACGGGAATCTCCGGCCGCACCAGCGCCGCCAGCCGGCCGGCGATGCCGCGCAGCGCCTGCGCCGGCGTCACCAGCAGCAGCGCATCGCACTCGACCAGCTCCTCCAGCGCCGCCACCGCCGTGATGGCGGGATCGAGCGCCATGCCCGGCAGGAAGGCGGTGTTGCGATGCTGCGCGTTGATCTCGGCCACGACCTCGGCCTCGCGCGCCCACAGCATGGCCCGGCGGCCGGCGCGGATCGCGGCCATGGCCAGCGCGGTGCCCCAGGCGCCGCCGCCGACGATGGCGAAATGCGCGAGCCCGGCCATCGCTCAGAGCGAGAGGTTGAAGGCGATGGAGATGCGCGTGGCCGTGCCGCGATAGGGCCGCACCTGGTGGAAGATCCAGGCCGGGAACAGCGTCAGCACGCCGGCCAGGGGCGGGATCACTTCGCTGGCGCCGATGGCGCGGCCGCCCGGCACCGCCAAGGCGAGATAGGGCGCGTACATGGCCGGCCCGACGCCGCGCGGATCGAGGAATTCCAATTCGCCGCCCAGCGCCGGGTCGCGCGCGATGCCGCCGTCGTCGACGTAGTACGTGCCCGACCAGAAACTGCCGGGATGGGCGTGGAACTCGTTGCCGTGGCCGGAGCGGTTGATGTTGGCCCAGCAATTGATCTTCCACTCGACGGCCACCGGCTTGCCCTGGCGGTCGCTGGTCAGGCGGCTGGCGATGGCGCGCACCTGGCCCAGCACGCGCCCGACGGCCGGCCCGCCCCACTGCTCCATGTCCCAGCTCGACTGGTAGCCGCCGAGATTGCTGTGCTGCGAGGAGGGATGCGATTTCTCGCGCCCCAGGATCGCCTCGCGCAATTGGGCGTTGATCGCGGCGGCGTCGGGCAGCAGCAGGCGGGCGATCGGCGTGGCGAAGAGCGGCGACACCTCGATGGCGCCCGGCTGCATGGTCTGCTGTCCCGTCATGGCGCGATTGTCCTTTGCCGGCGCGGCGATCGTCAAACCTTCACGCCGGCGCCGCGGCCGGGCCGGCCGATGCGGGCGGCGGCGGCGGGATCGAGCGGCCAGCGCGGGCGCGGCGCCAAGTCGAGTGCGTCGACCTGGCCCAGGCGCAGCCGCTCGAGGCCGGCCCAGGCGATCATGGCGGCGTTGTCGGTGCACAGGCGCGGCGGCGGCGCGATCAGCTCGGCCTCCGCCTGCCGCACCAGCTCCTGCAATCTGTCGCGCAGATAGCGGTTGGCGGCCACGCCGCCGGCCACCACCAGCCGCACCGGACCGGGATGCGCCTGGGCGAACGCCGCCAGCGCGTTGCGGCAGCGATCGACCAGCACGTCGCCGACGGCAAGCTGGAAGGCGGCGCACAGATCGGCGACGTCCTGCGCGCTGGGCTCGCCCAGCTTCTCCGCCGCCAGCCGCACCGCCGTCTTCAGCCCGGCCAGCGAGAAGTCGCAGCCCGGCCGGCCCAGCATCGGGCGCGGCAGGGGGAAACGGCCGGCATGGCCCTTCAGCGCCGCCTGCTCCACCGCCGGCCCGCCGGGAAAGCCCAGGCCCAGCAGCTTGGCGGTCTTGTCGAAGGCCTCGCCCACGGCATCGTCGATGGTGGTGCCCAGCCGCCGGTAGCGGCCGACCCCCTCCACCGCCAGCAACTGGCAATGGCCGCCCGAGACCAGCAGCAGCAGATAGGGGAAGGCCACGTCGTCGGTCAGCCGCGCGGTCAGCGCATGGCCTTCCAGGTGGTTGACGCCGATGAAGGGCAGCCCGTGCGCCAGCGCGATGGCCTTGGCGGTGGTGACGCCGACGATGACGCCGCCGATCAGCCCCGGCCCGGCGGTGGCGGCGACGGCGGCCAGGTCGGCGAAGCCCAGCCCGGCCTCGGCCATGGTCTCGCCGATCAGCCGGTCGAGATGGTCGAGATGGGCGCGGGCGGCGATCTCGGGCACCACGCCGCCGAACGGACGGTGCTCGCCCACTTGCGACAGCAGGCGCTCGGCCAGGATGCGGCGGTCGCCATCGACCAGGGCGGCGGCGGTCTCGTCGCAGCTTGTCTCCAGTCCGAGGACGATGTGCGCCATGGGGCTCCAATGCCGGGTTTTTGCAGCCGCGGCAGGCTCTTATTGGCCGCAATATGCGGCGAATCAACCCTTTTCTCGGGCATCCCGAAGCTCTAAACAACTGCCCCATGACCGCTCCCCTCCTGCGCATCGGCACGCGGGCAAGCCCGCTGGCGCTGGCGCAGACCACGCAGATCAGCCGCCGCCTGGCCCAGGCCCATCCCGAACTGGCGTCGCCGGGCGCCATCGAGGTGGTGCCGATTAGGACCACGGGCGACCGCATCCAGGACCGCACCCTGGCGGAGCTGGGCGGCAAGGGGCTGTTCACCAAGGAGATCGAGGAGGCGCTGGCCGAGGGCAGCATCGACCTGGCGGTGCATTCGATGAAGGACATGCCCACGCGCCTGCCGGCCGGGCTGGTGCTGGGCTGCTTCTGCGAGCGCGCCGATCCGCGCGACGTGCTGATCGCCGGCCAAGCCCGGACCATCGCCGAACTGCCGCCGGGGGCGTTGTTCGGCACCGCCAGCCTGCGCCGCCAGGCGCTGCTGCGCCATCTGCGCCCCGACCTGGTGGTGGTGCCGCTGCGCGGCAATGTCGACACGCGCCTGCGCAAGCTGGCCGAGGGGCTGGTGCAGGGCACGCTCTTGGCGCGCGCCGGGCTCGACCGGCTGGGGCGGCACGACATCGGCCATGCCGTGCCGGTCGAGGACATCCTGCCGGCGGTGGGACAGGGCGCGATCTGCGTCGAGCATGTCGAGGGCAACCACAGGATCGCCGCCCTGCTGGAGCCGCTCAATCACTGGCCGACGGCGCAATGCGTGCTGGCCGAGCATGCGCTGCTGTCGGTGCTGGACGGCTCCTGCCGCACGCCGATCGCCGCCTTCGCCGAGATCGCGGGCGAGCGCATGCGCTTTCGCGCCCTGATCGCCAAGCCCGACGGTTCGATCGTGCACGCCACCGAACGCAACGGCGGCGTCGGCGACGGCATCGCCATGGGCCGCGACGCGGCCGACGAGCTGAAGCTGCGCGGCGGACCGGGATTCTTCGGCCCATGAGGCGGAACCGATGAGGCGGAACCGATGAGCCGGCGCGTGCTGATCGGCCGCTCGCTGGCGCAGGCCGGGCCGCTGGTCGAGCAGGTCGCTCGCCTCGGCGTGGTCGGCGTCTACCAGGCGCTGCTGCAGGTGGAGAAATTCCCCGCGCCGGCCGATTTCGAGGCGCGCCTGGGGCAGGCGCAGGCGATCGTCGTCACCAGCGCCAATGCGGTGGCGCGGCTGGGCGAGTACACGCGCAAGCGTTTCGTGCCGGTGCTGGCGGTGGGCGACGGCACCGCGCGCGCCGCCCGCAGCCTGGGCTTCGCCGACGTGGCCAGCGCGCAAGGCGATGCGGCGGCGCTGCTGCAATTGTGTCGCAAGCACCTGCGGCCGGCGGAAGGCAGCGTGCTCTATCTGCGCGGCCGCGACGTGGCGCAGGATCTGGCGCCGGCGCTGGCGGCGGACGGCTACGAAATCGACCCGATGGTGGTCTACGCCACCGAACCGGTGCGGCAATTCCGCCCGCCGGTGGAGCGCGCGCTGAAGCAGGCAAACCTCGACGCCGCCGTGCTTTTTTCGCCCCGTGGCGCGGCCAACTTTGTTAGTCTCGTGCGGCAGGCGGGCGTGGAGTACGCCTGCGCCGGCATGACGCTGATCGCCTTCAGCCCCGCCGTCGCCCAGGCCGCTGCCGACGACATGGTGTGGCGCCTGCGGCTGGTGGCGGAGAAGCCGACCATGCCGGCCCTGCTCGCCACGCTGGAGCAGTGGCGGGACGGCAAGTTCGCCGGCTGAGGCCGCAACGGGCACGCGGCAGCGTCGTTGCGGTCAGACATTAGCGGAGCAGAGGCAGGCATGACGAGCGAACGCAACGATCCGCCCTTGGGCGACAAGCCCGCCGACGCGCCCGCCGGAAAGCCGATCGAGAAGCCGATCGAAAAGCCGGTCGACAAGCCGATGGGCACGACGCTGGAGCCGACCAGCGCCGCCAGCAAGGCCAGGGCCGAGCCGAAGACTCCGCAGCCCGACGCCACGCCGATGGAAAGCAAACCCGCCAGCACTTCCCCCAGCAAGCCGGCCAGCCCGCCGACGCCCTCGCTGCCGTCGTCGCCCTCGCGCGGCATGGGCTTCCTCGGCGTGCTGGTCCTGGCGGTGATCGTCAGCGGGATCGTCGCCGGGGCGCTGATCTATTTCGCGCCGCGCTGGACGCCGCTGCTGGGCCTGCATCCGGCGCCGGCCCCGAGCGCGGCGCCCGCGCCGCAAGCGCCGGCGGCCGATCCGCGCGTCGCCGAGCTGGCCGCCCGCCTCGACCAGCTCGCCGCCCGGCCCGCCGCCGATCCGGCGCAGGGCGCGACCCTGCGCGCCCAGATCGGCAAGCTGCAGGACGATCTGGCCAAGCTGGCGAAGGAGCAGGAAGCGACCGCCGACGCGCTGGCCCAGGTGGCGGGCGAGATCGACGACATCAAGCCCGGCGACGCCGCACCGGCCAACGAGGCAATGCTGCAGCGGCTGGCCAGGCTGGAGCAGCAGATGGGCGAGCTTGCCGCCGCCGTCGAGCGCCTGCGCGCCCTGCGCGGCGAACTCGACGCCATGGTCGGCGAGCTGGGCAAGATGGCCGAGCGCAGCGCGCGGACCGATGGCCGGCTGTCGGAGCTGGAGAAGGCCGCCGCCGTGCAGCGCGATGCCGACCGCGGCGCGGTCGACGCCGCGCGCGCCGCCGCCATCGTGTCGCTGGGCACGCGCCTGCGCCATGCGGTGGCGCAGGGCCACGACGTCGCCGCCGACCTGGCGGCGCTGAAGACGCTGGCGGGCGAGGATGCCGAACTGACGGCGCCGATCGAGGCGCTGGCACCGCGGGCCGAGAGCAAACTGGCCACGCCCGAGACCCTGCGCCAGCGCTTCCCCGCCGTGGCGCGCGAGATCATCGCCGCCGACGCCACCGACCAGGCCGGCGAATGGTGGGAGAAGGCGCTGGCCCGGCTGCAGAACCTTGTCTCCATCCGCCGCACCGGCCCGGACGTGACCGGCGAGGATGCCGAGGCGCGCGTGGCGCAGGCCGAAGCGGCGCTGGCCGCCGGCCGGCTGGAGCAAGCGGTGGCGGCGCTGAAGCCGCTGGCCGGGCAGGCGGCGAAGGCCGCCGCGCCCTGGCTGGCCGATGCCGAAGCGGTGCTGGCGGCGCAGGCCGCCGCCGACCGCATCGTGGCGCGCGGGGCGGCGCTGCTGAGCCACACCACCGGCGCGCCGCCGGCGACGCGCTGAGGGCAACCCGCATGCTGCGCCTGATCTCCGGCATCGTGATCTTTGCCGCCGTCGTCACCCTCGCCGCCTGGCTGGCCGACCGGCCGGGCGACGTCGCCATCGAATGGCTGGGCTATCGCATCGACACCACGGTCGGCGTGCTGGGCGCGGCCGTGCTGCTGCTGGGCGCGGCCATCGCCCTGGTCTACATGCTGTGGCGCGGGCTGGTCGGCGCGCCCGGCGCCTGGTTCGGCCGGCGCAGCGAAAGCCGCCGCCGGCGCGGCTATCGCGCCCTGTCGCTGGGCATGGTGGCGGTGGCGGCGGGCGACGCCGACGAGGCGCAGCGCCAGGCGAAGCGGGCGGAGAGCATGCTGGAAGACCCGCCGCTCACCATGCTGCTGTCGGCGCAGGCGGCGCAGCTCATGGGCGACAAGGACGCCGCGCGGCGCTACTTCACCACCATGCTCGACAGTCCCGAGACGGCGTTTCTCGGCATTCGCGGCCTGCTGATGCAGGCCAACCGCGACGGCAACGCGCCCGAGGCGCTGCGGCTGGCCGAACAGGCGCACCAGATGCGGCCGACCACGCCCTGGGTGGTGCAGTCGCTGTTCGACATGCAGGCGCGCGCCGGGCAATGGATGCGCGCCCAGGACACGCTGCAGGAGGCGCTGCGCAGCAAGGTGGTGCCGGTCGAGCGCGGCCGCACGCTGAAGGCGATCTTGCTGGTCGAGCGCAGCCGCCAGGCCGAGGCGCGCGGCAACGGCGCCGAAGCGACGCAGTTCGCGCACGATGCCTTCGCCGCCGAGCCGGCGCGCATTCCGGTGGCGCAGCGCTACGGCGAGCGGCTGATCGCCGACGGCGACCACCGGCGCGCCCGCAAGATCCTGGTCCGCGCCTGGGCGCTGCGCCCGCATCCCGACCTGGCGCAGCTCTATCTCGCCGCCTCCGGCAGCACCGATCCGCTCAAGCGGGTGCAGGCGCTCCAGGAGCTGACGGCGGAGAATCCCGACGACGTCGAGAGCCACATCGTGCTGGGGCGCGAGGCGCTGGAGGCGCGGCTGTGGGGCGAGGCGCGCCGGCATCTGCTGGCGGCCGGCGGGGACGATCCGCCGGCCCGCATCTGCCGGCTGATGGCCGATCTGGAAGAAAGCGAGTTCGGCGACGGCGAGCGCGTGCGGCTGTGGCTGACCCGCGCCACCGCCGCGCCGATCGACCGGCACTGGCGCTGCCAGCATTGCGGCATGGTCACCGAGCGCTGGCAGTCGGTGTGCCCCAATTGCGGCGCCTTCGGCACCATCGACTGGCGCAGCCCGCCGCCGGGCTACTCCGGCATCCTCAGCATCGAGGAGAGCGTCACCGCCGAGGACGTCAAGGCGATCGCCCACGAGAAGCCGGCGATCATGCCGGTGCCGGCCAAGCCGGCGAGCGACGCCCCGCCGCCGGCCAAGGACGAGGAGCGCCCGCCGCCGCCCGCCGCGCTGGCGCAGCGTATCGATCCGATGGCGTAGGCATCAGACACTCGCCCGCTTTTTGTTCCGTCATGCTCCGGCTTGACCGGGGCACACATCGTGCTGCCAAGCCGATGTCAGATAGACAAGCGACAGAGCCGCATCAAAGATGGGTGCCCCGGTCAAGCCGGGGCATGACAAAAAAAGAACATGACAAAAAAGAACACGACAGAAGAAGAACACGACAGGAGAGCACGACGGAAGAGCATCCCGGAAGAACACGCCAGCAGAGCACGCCTCACCGCTCCCGCAGGAACGCGCGCGCGTCCTGCGCCGTGATCTCCGGCATCTCCTCCATCGGCATGTGGCCGGCCTGGCTGTAGATCCGCAGGCGGGCATCGGCGATGGCGTTCTGGAAGCGGAAGGCCTCGGCCGGCAGCAGCAGCCAGTCCTTGCCGCCCCACAGGACCAGCACCGGCAGGCGCAGCGTGCCGAGCAGCGCGGGATCGGGATCGAAGGCGCGGAACCGCTTTGAGATCGCCGCGCGATTGCCCGCGCGCAGCACCAGGTCGCGATAGCGGTCGACCAGGGCCGGCTCGACCTTGGCCGGATCGCCGTAGAGCGCGCGCAGCGTGCGCGCCACGACGAAACGCGGCGTGATCCAGCGCAGCGCGAAATCGGTCAGCGGCGCCGTGACGAAGCCGAAGAAGCGCTGCGCCGGCGGCCGCGGCCAGCCGACGGCGTCGATCAGGATCAGCTTCTCCGCGCGCTGCGGATAGCGCGCGGCATAGGTCCAGGCGACGGCGCCGCCCATGGAATTGCCGACGAGCGAGAAGCGCTCGACGCCGATGCGCCGGGTGAAGCGGTCGACAAACCGCGCATAGCCGTCGAGCGAGTAGTCGCCGTCCTTCGGCCACGGCCCGGTCAGCCCGTGCCCGGGCAGGTCGACGGAGACGACGCGGAACTCGGCGCGCAGGAGGCGCTCCCATCCCTCCCAGGTGTGCAGCGAGGCCGACGAGCCGTGCAGCAGCAGCAGCGCCGGCGCGCCGCGCGGGCCCTGGTCGCGGTAATGCACGTTCAATCCGTCGACTTCGACGAAGCGCGACGCGCCGCCGGCGTAGCGCGGCTTCAGCGCCTCGACCGGGATGTCGAAACGCAAGCCGACGGCGAGAATGGCGACGATCGACAGCGCCAGCAGCGCCGCCGCCGCCAGCGCCAGCCATTTGGCGACGCACCTCATCGCGCCTTGCCGGCCGACATCTCCTCCAGGATCGGACAGTCGGGCCGCTGGTCGCCATGGCAGCGCTCGGCCAGATGCAGCAGCGTGCGGCGCATGGCGGCCAGCTCCTTCATCTTGCGGTCGATCTCCCCGACATGCTGCAGCACGAGCTGCTTGACGTCGCCGCTGGAGCGGGCGCGATCGTCGTACAGCGCCAGGAGCTGGCGGATCTCGTCGACCGCGAAGCCCAGCGCCCGCGCCGAGGCGACGAAGCGCAGCCGGTGCACGTCCTTGGCGTCGTAGTCGCGATAGCCGGAGCTGGCGCGCTCGGGCGGCGCGACCAGGCCGATGCTCTCGTAGAAGCGGATGGTGCGGCTGTTCAGCCCGGCCAGCCGGGCGGCCTCGCCGATATTCATGATGCGCCTCGCTCTTTTGCCGCCAGTCTATATCCACCTTCCAGTTACTGGAAGGTCAAGGGGGCGCCGCCCGATCCTCCTCCCGTCTTCGCCCGGCTTGACCGGGCGACCCATGGGTGCCCCGGTCGAGCCGGGGCATGACGAGGGAGAGGGCGGCAGACCGAACAACGCTTCCACGCCGGGAAACTGGAGAATCAAGGGTCCGTCCCATCCCCTCCCGTCTTCGCCCGGCTTGACCGGGCGATCTATGGGTACCCCGGTCGAGCCGGGGCATGACGAGGGAAAGGACGGCTGACCGGGCGACGTTTCCAGAGCTAGGATCGGCATCGTTCAGCGGCGGGGGTGGAACATCCGAACCACAGAGGCACAGAGACAGGGGAGAGCGGGTTCACGCTCTGTGCCTCTGTGTCTCCGTGGTTAACCGTAAGTGACATGCGCCTGCGCCCGGCCAAAACCAGCGAGGCGCACGCGCTTTCCGAGCTGTGCTTCCGCTCCAAGGCGCATTGGGGCTACGACGCGGCCTTTATGGAGCAGAGCCGCAAGGCGCTGACGATCTCCAAGGCGAAGATCCGCGACAACCCGGTGGTGGTGGCGGTCGGCGACAGGGTCGGCGACGGCGAGCGCCTGCTGGGCGTCTATGCGCTGGAGGCACAAGGCACGACGGTCGATCTCGACCTGCTGTTCGTCGATCCGCCGGCGATCGGCACCGGCGTCGGCCGGGCGCTGTTCAGGGACGCCGTCGCCGAGGCGCGCATGCTGGGCGGCCGGGAGCTGACGGTGCTGGCCGATCCGCATGCGGCGGGCTTCTACGAGGCGATGGGCTGCCGCTTCGCCGAGATGCGCCCTTCCGACGCGATCGGCGGGCGGCGCCTGCCGCTCTACCGACTGACGCTGCGCCGGTAGAGCAAATCATGGTTTGACGGAATCGCTCGCGATCCCGTCAAAACATGTGAATTTGCTCTAATCATTGAAAGTTAGAGCGGATTCACACGATCGGACGGAAGCGTCTGCGCTTCCGTGCGATCGTGATCCGCTCTAACCGGCCAAGCTTGCCTCCCCGGCGGCAAAGCCTTATAAGCAGCCCGCGCCGGCCGAGAAGCCCCGCCGATCCGGGCCAATACCCTGATCTGACGGGAGAATTTCAGAACGGCGCGCGCCGGTTCCGGCCGGGACGCCCCGATAGCTCAGTGGTAGAGCAACCGCTTCGTAAGCGGTAGGCCGTTGGTTCAAATCCGACTCGGGGCACCACTTTCCAAAAAAATTTTCGTCTTTCCAGGACGCTGCAACATCGCCCGGCAAGGCTTTGGCCGGTTTTGCGAATCGATCCGGCATTGCCGCGACGTTGCGACCTAACTCCATTGTCTGCCGCTACTATCCGTCTTGTCTAACCCCTATGGCCTCTGATACCCACCTAGCGAATAATTTTTTAGTTCATTTGCAGGCGGGGGCGGACATGTTGACGAGATTCGGCATCTGGTACCTGGCAACCTTGGCGCCGGCGGTGGCGCTGTTCTGGCTCTCCCGACTCTCCGCGCCGCTCAATCCCACCCTGCACGACATCGTTGCCGGCGCGATCAGCGTCGGGATCTTCCCCATCCTGGCGGTGATCGCCACCTCCTTCATGCTGGCCTTCGGCATCGACACCGATCGCTGGCTGCCGGCCTGGTACCGGCGCCTGTTCGGGCTGCCGGTCTCCTGACCGGCCGCACAGTCCAAAGCAAAAGCCCCGGCGCGACGGCCGGGGCTTTTTCGTCTTGGTCTTCTTCCTCCGCTAACTCTACTCGGCCGCCGTCTTCAGCATCTGCGCCTCGTCGATCGGCTGGCCGGCATCGAATTTCTTCAGCTCCGGCATAACCTCGCTGGCGAACAGCCGCACATTGCGCTCGGCCTCCGCGTGCGGCATGCCGGCATAGGAGAACACGCCGACATAGGACGAGTTGTTCACCCGTTTGTGGATGTCCATGATCTTCCCGTAGACCTGCTCGGGCGTGCCGTAGACCTGCAGGTCGGTGAAGTACTCGATAGTCCGGTCGGCGCCGAGCTGGTTTATCTTCTCCGCCATCTTGCCGTAGTACTCGTAGCCCTTGGTCTTGGCCAGGTGGTCGCCGGCGAAATTGTAGTGGTCGAGCACCGTCTGGTAGTAGCCGCCGATATATTTCATCGCCATCTCGCGCGCCCGCTCCGCGCTCTGGTCGACGAAAGTCCAGCCCGCCGCCACCGGCTGCGGCGCGTCGACCCCGTTCACCTCGCGATAGATGCCGCGATATTCGTCCAGCTCCTTGGCCACTTCGCGCCACGGCTTCTGCGGGATGATGAGGATGCCGATGCCCAGCTTGGCCATGATGCGCGCGCTCTCCGGCGACACGGCGGCGGCGTAGGTGCGGCCGCGGAACGACTTGAACGGCTCGGGCCGGATCGCCGCGCGCGGCTGCTTGTAGAACTTGCCGTCGTATTCGCACCAGCCGCGCTCGAGGCCCTGCAGGATCATCTCCGCACCCTCGACGAAGCGCTCGCGGCTTTCGCCCATGTCGACGCGGAAGCGGTCGAACTCGACCTTGCCCGCGCCGCGCCCCAGCCCCAGGATCATGCGGCCGCCCGACAAATTGTCGAGCATGGAGATTTCCTCGGCCACGCGCAGCGGATCGTGCCAGGGCACCACCACCACCATCGAGCCCAGCTTCACCGTCTTGGTGCGGCCGGCCATGTAGGACAGGAACTGGGTCACGTCCGGGCACATGGTGTAGTCGGTGAAATGATGTTCAACCGACCAGATCGATTCGAAGCCCAGCGGCTCGGCCAGGTCGGCCAGCGCCAGCTCGTTCCTGTAGATCTGCAGGTCGGGAACCTTCTTGCCGGTATTCTGGAACACGACGGACATGCCGACATGCATGGCAATGCTCCTGCCTTATATGAACGCTCGTTCATATCGACTATCGTCGCTGGCGCGGCATTTGTCCAGCCGCAACGGCGGCGCGAAGGGGAACGGCAATGCGGGAACTGACGACGGAAGAAGCCAGGCTGGTGCAGGCCGGCCGGCTGGTTGCGGCGGTGGTGGAGAAATTCGCCGGCGACTGCGAAAGCCGGCGCCGGCCGCCGCGCGAAGCCTGGGAAGCCTATCGCGCCGCCGGGCT
This sequence comes from Reyranellaceae bacterium, assembly GCA_050181585.1. Classification (GTDB taxonomy): domain Bacteria; phylum Pseudomonadota; class Alphaproteobacteria; order Reyranellales; family JAQSWP01; genus JAQSWP01. The sequence continues at coordinate 18,412 of JBFXDA010000009.1, read as the reverse complement.
GAAGGGCCTGCGCGTGCCCAAGGCCCAGGGCGGGCATGCGCTGTCGGCCTTCGCCATGGCGCAGATTTCCGAGGCCATCGGCGCGGCCGATCCGGCCGCCGCGCTGACCTTCATCCCGCAGGAATACTGCATGGCCGCGCTCGCCGCCTATGGCAGCCATCCCTGGCACAAGGAGATATTGCAGGTGCTGCTGAGCGGCGAGCGGCTGAGCGGCTTTCTGCTCACCGAGCCGCAGGCCGGTTCCGACGCCGCCGCCATCACGACGCTGGCCGAGGAGACGCCCGAGGGCTGGCGCCTGAACGGTACGAAGGCCTGGGTCAGCAATGCGCCGCATATCGACGAGCATTTCGTCTTCGCCCAGACCCGGCCGGGCAGCGGCGCCAAAGGCATCGCCGGTTTCCTGGTGCCGCGCGAGGCGGCCGGCATCGAGATCGGCGCGCCTTATGAAATGCTGGGCGGGCATGTCGCGGCCATCGCCGAGGTGCGCTTCAAGGACGTGCGGCTGGCGCGCGAGCGCCTGGTGGTGCCGCCGGGCGAAGGGCTGAAGGCCGCCCTTGCCGCCATCGACCTGGCGCGCATCAACGTCGCGGCCATGTGCTGCGGCAGCCTGCAAACCGGGCTGGAGGTGGCGCTGCGCTATGCCGGCACGCGGCGCGCCTTCGGCCAGGCGATCGGCGAGTTCCAGGGGCTGCAATGGGCGCTGGCCGAGATCGCCACCGACTTGCAGGCGGCGCGGCTGCTGACCTACGACGCGGCCGAAATCCTCGACCGCGACGGCACGGCGGCGGTGCCGGCGGCGCACGCCAAGAAATTCGCCAGCCGCGCCGGCTTGCGCGGGCTGGGCCAGTGCATGCAGACGCTGGGCGCCAACGGGCTGCGCCACGACTGGCCGCTGGCGCGCCACTTCGCCAACGCCAAGATCGCCGAATGCCTCGACGGCACCACCGAGATCCAGAACGTGGTGATCGGCCGGGCGCTGCTGCGGCCTTATCGCGTCTGAAGGGACGCTACTGGACGATCTTGACCTTCTGGCCCGGCGTCAGCGCGCTCTCCGCGCCGCCCAGCCCGTTCAGCACGCGGAAACGCTCGACGCGGTAGTCGGGGAACGGCATGCGGTTGGCCAGGCTGGCCACCGTGTCGCCCGGCTGCACCGTGACCACGCGGATGCGGTAGGGCTGCAAGCCGCTGGTCTCGCCGCCGGCGACGCGGCGGAAGCTGCCCGCCGCGGCGTCGGCGGCGGTGTTCGGCCCGCCGCCGACATGGGCCGAGCGGAAGCGGTAGATCGTGTTGGCGTCGTAGCGGATGGCGACGATGCGGATATCGACCGGCCGGTTGTTGAGCGCGCCGCGCACCGTGCCGGTCGCCGCCTCGAAGCCGTTGATGTTGGTGGTGTCGACGTTGCGCGCCGTGCCGTTGGTGACGCGCGCGATGTAATTGGCCGGCGAGCCGGCGTTGGGCTGCGAATCGAAGATCATCAGCCCGCCGTTCTGGCTCTGCGCCACGACGCTGTCGGAGCGGTTGAACAGGCGGTAGCCCGAGGGCGCGTTGAAGCTGAAGCCCAGCACCGGATGGACGAATTGCTGGCCGCGCACGAAGCCCTGCTCGGGGCTGTCGCCGTAGACCATGCCGTCGATGGCGGCGAGATAGGCCTCGCGCTCGACGCGGTTGCCGGAGCCGCCGCTGGCCTTGGCCTCGCGCGCGGCGCGGGCGACGCGGTCGGGCGTGCGCGGATGCGTCGACATGATGTTGTATTCGCTGACGCGGCCGGGATTGCCCATCATGGCCGCTTCCAGCCGGCTCTGCTCGCCCATGCGGTTGAGGAAGCTGGAGGAGGCACCGACGTCGTAGCCGGTGCGGCCGATATAGCGGATGCCCAGGTCGTCGGCCTCGAACTCCTGGTCGCGCGAATAGCCCGCCACCAGCGCCTGGCCGGTGCCCATCGAGGCCTGGGCCAGCTCGTTGCTGCCGGTCACCGCGCCGACCAGCACGCCCAGGATGCCGGCGCCCACCGCGGCGGTCTGGCGCTGGGCGGCATGGCGGGCGGTGACGTGGCCCATCTCGTGGCCCAGCACCGAGGCCAGCTCGGCCTCGTTCTGCGCCAGCGCCAAGAGCCCGCGCGTGATGTAGACGTAGCCGCCGGGCAGCGCGAAGGCGTTGACGATCGGGCTGTCGAGGACGGTGAAGGTCCAGCGCTGGTTGGGCAGTTCGGTATGGCCGACCAGCGACTGGCCGATGCGGTTGACATAGGCCTGCACCCGCTCGTCGGAATAGCGGCCGAACTCCTGCAGGATCTGCGGGTGCATGTCGCGGCCGGTGCGCTGCTCCTCCTGCGGCGACACCAGGCTGACCATCGGCCGGCCGGTGGCGGGGTTGGTGGCGCAGCCGGAAACCGCCAGCGCCAGCAGCGCCGACAGGGCGGCGAAGAGGGGAAGTTTCAGCATCCGCATGGTCATGGCTCCACTAGCTCGATCTGTTGCGGGTGGGTGACGTCCACGAACGGCCCGTTGTAGAGCCGCAGCCAGCCGCGGATGCGCACCGTCCTGCCCTTGAGCGCCGCCGGATCCTGCCCGGCGGCGGCGAACAGCTTCAAGGCCGGCCGCTCCAGGCGCGCGGTGAAGTCGGAGCGCCAGTCGCCGCCGGTGTTGAGATAGACGGTCCCGCGCACCCGCCCGACCGCCGCCACCGTGGCTTCGACGATCTGGAAGCGGTCGAGCGCGCGGCCGGCAGTCTCCGGGGTCAATATGGCGAAATATGGCAGTGCCCAGATACCCAGGCGGGCCTCGCGCGCCTGGCGTTCCAGCGCCAGCATCTCGGCCGCCCGCTCCGCTGCGTCCGGCCCCGTCCACACCCGCACCAGCCCGGCCCGCAGCAATTCGCCCTGCAGCCACTGGCCCTGGCCGTTGCCGAGCTGCAGCAGGCGCTGGCCGTGGCGGTCGCCCCGCTCGACATCGCCCAGCGCCAGCAGGTCCTGGCCGAGAGCGAGCCGGGCCAGCGCCAGCCGCGCCGCCTCGGCCGCCGGGCGCTCGGCGGCAATCTCTGCGTCCGGCGCCACGATGCCGGCCAGGCGCAAGACGGTGCCGTCGGCCAGGCGCAGGCTGTGCCCGTCGATGGCTTCGGTCGCGGCCGGCAACGCAACGCCCGGCGCGGCGGCGCCGTCGGGCGGCAAGGCCAGCACGACGGCGGCCAGCAGCGCTGTGGATGCAAGAGGCGAAAGCCGCATGGTAGGATCAGCCGGTCCTTGCCAGAGTTGCGGAGCATCATGCCCCGGTCGGAAACAGTATTGCGCAGCGAATTGTTCGGGGAAATCCAGCCCTATGCCAGCGGCATGCTGCCGGTCGATGCCCGCCACACCCTGTACTGGGAGCAGTCGGGCAATCCCCAGGGCGTGCCGGTGGTGTTCCTGCATGGCGGGCCAGGCGCCGGCGCCGCCTCGGTGCATCGCCGCTTCTTCGATCCCGAATTCTATCGCATCGTGATTTTCGACCAGCGCGGCGCGGGCCGCTCCACGCCGCTGGGCGACGTCGGCGCCAACACGACCCAGGACCTGATCGCCGATATCGAGCGTCTGCGGCGGCATCTCGGGGTGGAACGCTGGCTGGTGTTCGGCGGTTCCTGGGGCTCGACCCTGGCGCTGGCCTATGGCGTGGCCTATCCCGAGCGCTGCCTGGGCTTCGTGCTGCGCGGCATCTTTCTCGGCGGCCAGTCCGAGATCGAGTGGTTCCTCTCCGGCATGCGCATGATCTTCCCCGAGGCCTGGAACGAGTTCACCGGCTTCCTGCCGGCGCCGGAGCGCCAGAGCGTGCTGGCCAGCTACTACCGGCGCCTGACCAGCCCCGATCCGGCCGTGCACCTGCCGGCGGCGCGGGTGTGGAGCCGCTACGAGGCGGCGTGCTCGACCCTGCATCCCAATCCGCGCGCCGTGCTGGAAGCCGATGGCGGCAACTTCGCCCTGGCCCTGGCGCGCATCGAGGCGCACTACTTCGTGCACGACTGCTTCCTGCCGCGCGACTGGATGGGCAACGGCATCGAGCGCATCCGCCGCCTGCCGGCGACCATCGTGCAGGGCCGCTACGACGTGGTCTGCCCGCCGGTGACGGCCGATGCGCTGGCGCGGCTGTGGCCGGAAGCCGACTACGTCATCGTCCCCGATGCCGGGCATTCGGCGCTGGAGCCCGGCGTGCGCGCCGCCCTGGTCACCGCCACCGAGCGCTTCCGGCTGGCCTGGCGCGGCATCGATCCCTTCGCGCCGCAATTCCCCTGGCAGGCCTGAACTGTCGCAGCGCGGCTTTTCGCTTCTCTTCGCCGCGCTGTGCCGTGCTTCGCTCGCGGTGTCGATCGCGGCCGGACTGGGCGAGGGCCGCTGGTCCTTCGCCGCGCGCTGCGACGGGCGCGACACGCTCAGCTACTACTACGCCGCGCGCGGCGCGCTCGACGGCCTGAGCCCTTACGACGGCATCGCCCTCTACTACCATTTCGGGCGCATCCCGCTGTTCGTGTATCCGGTCTTCGCCTTGCCGCCCTTGCTGCCGCTAGCGCTGTTCGACGAGGCCACGGCACTGGCGCTGTTCGCCCTGCTGCACGTCGCGGGCCTCGCCGGGCTGGTGGCGCTGTGGCGGCGCGCGGTGCCGGTCGACTGGCGCCTGCTGGCCCTGCTGCTGCCGGTCGGGCTGGGGGCGGCGGCCGTGCACAACGTCTGCTCCGGCAATGTCGTGACCTTCGAGGCGCTGGCGCTGCTCGCCGGGCTGCTGGCGCTGTGGCGTGGCCGCATCGGCCGCTTCGCGCTGTGGACCGTGCTGGCCGCCGCGCCGAAACTGCTGTGGCTGGCGCTGCTGCCCTTGGCGCTGCTGCGCGATCGCGCCGCCTGGCGCCTGCCGGCGCTGGCGCTGCTGGGCTTCATCGTCGCGCTAGCGGCCTGGGGCCTGCTGTGGCGGGATGGCCTGGAAGGCTGGCTGTTCAACCTGCGCGGCACAAGCCGCATCCGCTACAGCGTCTTCACCCTGCTGCGCGATCTCGACCACTGGGCGGGCGGCGGGGCCGGCGGCCCACTGCTGCAGCGCTGGGAGAGCTGGGGCTATGCGCTGTGGCTGGCGCTGATCGGGCTGGTGCTGGCCGTGCTGGTCCGGCGCGGCCTGCCGCTGCGCAGCGCCTGCCTGTTCGCGCCGCTGACCTTGCTGGCGGCCTGGCCGGCCAATCTTTCCTATAGCTGGCTGGCGGCGCTGCCCGCGGCCGCGGCGGCGGTGTTCTTTCTCGCCGCGCAGGGCAGGCGATTGCTGGCCCTGGTCATGGCCGTGCTGCTGGTCCTGCCGCAGCCGGTCTTCGACTGGGCCGGGCTGGGCGAGCGCTTCGGCCAGGGCACCCTGGCGACGGTGCTGGCTTTCTGGCTGGTCTTCGCCGGACTGATGCTGCGCTGCCCCAGGGCGCTGGAGCGGTGGCTGGAAGGCGCGCAAGCGCATTGATCCGGCCACAATCGGCCTCGATAATCGCGCGATGGGCAAGGCAGGGCGTGCGCTTGGGGGGCTCATTCGGCTGATGCGGCCCTGGGACTGGTCGCGCAACCTGCTGTTGCTGGTCCCCGTCGCCTTCGCCGCCACCGAGTACGACCTTGCCCTGGCCGACCGCGTCGGCATGGCGCTGCTGCTGTTCTGCGCCGCCTCCTCCGCGCTCTATTGCCTGAACGACGTTCTCGATCGCGGCCTCGACGCGCGCCATCCGCTCAAGCGCCGCCGACCGATCCCGGCCGGCGCAGTCGGTGCGCCCGCCGCCCTGTTCCTCGCCCTGGCGCTGGCGGCGGCGGCGCTCTATTTCGCCTACGGCTTCGACGGGCCGTTCTTCGAGGTGCTGGCGGTCTATCTCGGACTGGGCGGGCTCTATTGCGCCTTGCTGCGCCGGCTGGCCATCGTCGACGTGCTGGCGGTCGGCATTCTCTACGTGCTGCGCCTCAATGCCGGCGCCGCCCTGATCGGCGCGCAGAGTTCGGTATGGATGGTGGTGCTGCTCTTCCTGTTCGGCGTCTTCGCCGCCCTGGCGCGGCGGCGCGACGACGTGACGGCGGCGCTGGCGCTCGGCGGCGAGGCGGGCCGGCCGGGCTACAACGAGGGCTTCCTCAACGTCGCGGTGTCGATCTTTCTCGCCGTCCTGGTGCTATCCTACGTCATGTACGTCACCGATCCGTCGCTGGCCGAACGCACCGGCATCGACCGGCTGCATTTCACCGCGCCCTTCGTGGTCGCCGGCGCGCTGCGCTACCTGCAGGTGATCCTGGTCGAGGAAAAGCCGGGCGAGCCCTTCGGCCTGCTGTGGCGCGATCCGCTGACGCTGGCCCTGGCGGCGGGCTGGATCGCCACGCTGCTGTGGCTGTTCCATGGCTGAAGCCGCGCTGCGCGCGCTGAGCGGCTTCGGCGGGCAGCGCCACGCGCTGGCGCAGGTCGTCCGCCCGCAGCGGCGGGCGCAGCTCTCGCACCTGCTGCAGGGCGATGCCGCGCCGCTGCTGGCGCGCGGCTTCGGCCGCGCCTATGGCGATGCGGCGCAGATCGACGGCGGCCACGTCGTCGACATGACCCGCCTCGACCGGCTGCTGGATTTCGACGCCGCCGCCGGCGTGCTGGTGTGCGAGGCGGGCATCCGCCTGGCCGAGATCGACCGGCTGTTCCTGCCGCGCGGCTTCTGCCTGCCGGTGGTGCCGGGCACGGGCTGGGTCAGCATCGGCGGCGCCATCGCCGCCGACGTGCACGGCAAGAACCACGACCGCGTCGGCAGCTTCGGCGATCACGTGCAATGGCTCGACCTGCTGACCGCCGACGGCAACGTGCGCCGCGTCGATCCCCTCGCCACCCCGGCGCTGTTCGCCGCCACGGTCGGCGGCATGGGCCTGACCGGCATCATCCTGCAGGCGGCGATCCGGATGCAGGCCAAGGCCCTGCCCGCCATCGCCGTGCGCGAGCGCAAGCTGACCGATCTCGACGCGCTGCTGCTGGCGCTGACCGCGCAGCGGCCCAACGCCACCTACTCGGTGGCCTGGGTCGACGCGCTGGCGCGCGGCAAGGCGCTGGGGCGGGCGATCCTGGAAACCGGCGAGCCGGCCGCAGCCGGTTCCGCCTTGCGTCCGGCGCGCCAGCGGCGCCTGCCCATGACGCCGCCGGGCTTCCTGCCGCTGAAGCTGATCGGCAAGGGCTTCAACGCCGCCTGGCTGGCGCGCCTCCCCGCCGCCGGCCGCGACCGGGTGATCGCGCGCGAGCGCTTCTTCTATCCGCTGGACGCCGTGGCGGGCTGGAACCGGTTCTACGGCCGGCGCGGCTTCCACCAGTTCCAGTGCGTGCTGCCCGACGATCGCGCCGCCGACGGCCTGCGCCGCCTGCTGGAGCTGACGGCGCGCTCGCGCGCCGGCGCGCTGCTGGCGGTGCTGAAGACGCTGGGCAGTCCCGGCCGCGGCTATCTCTCCTTCCCCATGCGCGGCCACACGCTGGCGCTCGACATTCCCGCCCGCGCCGATGCGCCCGAACTGCTGGCGGCGTTGGAGCGCGTGACGCTGGACTGCGGCGGGCGGGTCTATCTGGCCAAGGATTCGGCGCTGTCGCCGGAAGGCTTCGCCGCCATGTACCCGGAGCTGGAACGCCAGCGCAAGGTGCTGGCCGAGATCGACCCGCAGGGCCGCTTCCAGTCCGACCTCTCCCGCCGCCTGCGCCTGCGCGAGGACGCGCCATGAGCGAAGCGGGCGAACCGGACGCGCCCGGCGCGCCGGCGCTGGAGGATGCCTGGGCGATCTTCGGCGCCTCCTCCGGCCTGGCGCGCGAATTCGCCCGCCACGCCGCCCGGCACGGCCGGCCGCTGATCCTGGCCGGGCGCGACGTGGAGGACCTGGAGCTGGACGGGCGCGATCTGGTGCTGCGCGGCGCGCCGGCGGTGCGCACCCTGCGGTTCGATGCGCGCGATCCGGCCGCATTGGCGCAGGCCATCGCCACGCTCGACGCGGCGCTGCCGGGCAGGTTCAACGCGCTGATCGCCTTCGGCGTGCTGGGCCGCCAGGCCGAGATCGAGGCCGAGCCGGCGCTGGCGCAGCAGGTCGTCGACACCAATGCCGGGGCGGCCATCGCCCTGATGCTGGCGCTGGCGCCGCTGATGGAGCGCCGCCGCGGCGGCCGGCTGGTGGTGGTGGGCTCGGTCGCCGGCGACCGGGTGCGCGCCTCCAACCTGGTCTATGGCGCCAGCAAGGCGGCGCTGCACGGCGCCTGCGACCCGCTGCGGGCGCGGCTGGCGCGCAGCAAGGTGACGCTGACCCTGGCCAAGCCCGGGCCGCTCGACACCGCCATGACCTTCGCCCTGGCGCGCGGCCTGCCGCTGGCCAGCGCCGCCGACTGCGCGCGCGATCTGTGGCAGGCGGCCGCTTCCGGCAAGGCGGTGCGCTATTTCCCGTGGATCTGGCGCTGGATCATGCTGGCCATCCGGCTGCTGCCGGGACCGCTCTTCCATCGCCTGAAATTCTGAACGACCCTACGCTTCGTAGACCGCCTGCACCTGGCCGTCGGCGCGCAGCAGCCCGGCCAAGAGCTTGCCGCCGCGCCCGCAGCCGCCGTCCAGCGACAGGGTGAACTCGGTGTCGACCGCGCCCAGGCGGGCGCGATCGAAGCCGCGCACGATCTTGCGCACCTCGCCATAGGGCTGGTCGATGGTGGCGAAATCCGTGCCGCCCCACCAGAAACTGTCCGACTGCGCCGTCAGCGGCCGGCTGACGTCGATGCCGGCATTGACCAGCAGCACCGCCCCGTCGTCGGTCAGCGCCGCCCGCCGCAGGCTGCTCATCAGCTCGCCATGGCCCGGCGCGTGGCGCAGCGCGGCGCGCAGCGCGTTGGTCCAGCGCGTGATCGACACCGCCCCGTCGCGCACCGCGCGCAGGCCGTCCTCGAGATTGCCGCCATAGGCCTGGATGGTGGCGCCGACGCCCTGGTTGATGACCCAGGGCAGCACCTCGCGCGGGTTGGGCGCGAACTGCAGCTGCATCACCTTCTGCCACATCTCCTCCTGCGAGCCGCGCAGGAAGACGATGTCCTCCACGATCATGCCCGGCCGCGCCAGGAGCTTGCGCCGCAGCCGCAGCATCTCGTCGATGGTCGGGCGCACCTGCTCGCCGCGGCCCATGAAATTGCCGAGATAGACCAGCCGGTCGCCGTCGGCGAACTGCGACAGGACGATGCGATGGATGTCGCGCAGGCGATCGACCTCGCCATGCACCGACCCGATGGCCCAGATGCGTCGCGGCACGCTCAGCAGGGCGAAGATTTCATTGTCGGCCATCAAGCCGTGGCGCCAACTCTATGGATGATCGGGGGCGCAAGGCCGCGCCCCGGACACGGGATATTATTCAGCAGAAAAATTTTAGGCGGGTCGGGTTGCCGCAGCAACCACGCCCGCCCTTGAGGACTGTGGAGGAAATGCCGGCTCAGGCCGCTTTCAGCACCTGGGTCAGCTTCTGGGTCGCCGCTTCCTTGTCGATGCGCTCGACCGCCGCCAGCTCGCGCGCCAGCCGGTCCAGTGCGGCCTCGTAGATCTGGCGCTCGGAATAGGACTGGTCGGGCTGGCCGGCGTTGCGGTGCAAATCGCGCACCACCTCGGCGATCGACACCGGGTCGCCGGAATTGATTTTAGCCTCGTATTCCTGGGCGCGCCGGTTCCACATGGCGCGCGACACGCGGCTGCGCCCCTTCAGCGTGGTCAGGGCGGTTTCCATGATCTTCTTGGAGGAGAGCTTGCGCAGGCCCGAGGTCTTGGCCTTGGCCAGGGGCACGCGCAGGGTCATGCGATCCTTCTCGAAGGCGATCACGAACAGTTCCAGCTTGTCGCCGCCGATGGTGCGCGATTCCACGTCGACCACCCGGCCCACCCCGTGCGAGGGGTAGACCACGAAATCGCCGGGCTCGAATTTCATGTCCTTGCTGATCGCCTTCATGCCCAAACCCTTTCTGCCTGAACGCCCGGTCCGCCCGCTCCGATCCGGCCGCGGGACAGCAAAAACCGCCCCCGCCGCTGGTGAAAGCGGCGCCTGGATCAGACTTTTTTTGAGACTTGGGCGGGCGCGGACGCGCCGTTCCTTGTACTGTTTTATTTATACCACACCCGGCCCCCGGAGTCCCGTCTTTGTTGCGTGCTTGGGGCTGTTATGTTGCAGACGCAAACCACAATATGTTGTGGTTTTTCAGCTATTTGGAGACGGTACCGGGATTGGGCGAGAAGAACTTGTCGAACTTGTCGGAAACGCCCTTAAATTCATCAGCATCGTCCGGCGGCGGCCCTTTGCGGGTAATATTCGGCCACTGGCTGGCGTATTCGCGATTGACCTCCAGCCACTTCTCCAAATCACCGTCGGTATCCGGGAAAATCGCCTCGGCCGGGCATTCCGGCTCGCACACCCCGCAATCGATGCACTCGTCGGGGTTGATGACGAGCATGTTCTCGCCCTCGTAGAAGCAGTCGACCGGGCAGACCTCGACGCAGTCCATGTACTTGCACTTGATGCAGGCCTCGGTCACCACATAGGTCATCGCAACACTTCCTCTGCCGCCACCGGTGCGCTCGCGGCGGCCCGTTCTAGCCAAGCCCCCTGCCCGTGGCAAGCAAGCGGACGGCGTCTATTCCACGCCGTTCTGCGGTGTTTTCCGCGGCGCCGCGGGCGCGTCCAAATCCTCGTAAAGCGTGCGGGCTTCGGCGGCCGGCCCGCGCCGTGCACCCAACGCCAGAACGCGCACGACGCGAATGCGCGGGCCCAGCGGAAAGGTAAGCACGCAGCCGGCGCGCACCAACTGGTTGGGCTTGGAGACCACCGCGCCATCCAGTCGCAGCCTGCCGCCGGCGATGAACTCGGCCGCCTGGGTGCGCGATTTGAAGAAGCGCGCCTGCCACAGATACTTGTCCAGGCGCAGCGACGGGCGGCTCTCGCCCGTCATCGCCGATGGCCGCACCGCATCGGTCTCATTTGAAGAGGCCGAGTTCCTTCAGCTTGGCGAAGGGCGACTCGGCGGCCGGCCCGGTCGAGGCCACCACCGCATCCGCGCCGCGATCGCGATCCCGGTCGCGCCGGTCGTTGCGGTCGCGCCGCTCGTTGCGACGGTTCTCGCGCGGCTGATCGGCGCGGCGCTCCTCGCGGGGGCGGTCTTCGCGGGGGCGGTCTTCGCGGGGGCGGTCTTCACGGGGACGATCCTCGCGGGGCCGGTCCTGACGCTGACGGTCTTCGCGCGGGCGGTCGTCCCGGGCCTGGCCCTCGCGCGGACGATCCTCGCGGCGACGCTCGCGCCGCTCGTCGCGACGGTTCGGCTGCGGCGTGGCATCGGCGGTGGCGGCGGTGGCGGCGGGCGCTTCGCCAGCGGCGGCCGGTTGCGGCGCGGGCTCGCCCTCCTGGCGCGGCGGGCGGTCCTTCCACGGACGCCGGCGCTTGCGCGGCTCGCCCTCGCGGCCGCCGCGATTCTCGCCCTGACGGTCGCCGTGCCGGTCGCCCTGCCGATCACCGTGCCGCTGCCCGTCCTGGGGCCCGCGGAAATTCTGCCGCTGATGGCGCGGGCGCATAGAGAAGCTGGAAGGACCCTCGCCGCCGGGCACGCCATGCACGCGATAGCCGATGTCGCGCAGGATGGCGGCCATCTCCGGCTCCGAACAGCCGACCAGCGACATCATCTCCGGCGTGGCGCGGAAATGGCCGGGCGGCAGCTCGGGCAAGGAGAGCCTGGCCGGTTCGCCCGCAGCCGCAGCAGCCGCAGTCGCGGCCCCATCGACAGCCACGGGCGCCTCGCCGCCGGCCTGCACCGCATCGGCGCCGGCATCGGTGATCGGCGCCTCGGCCGCCGGGGCCTGGGCTAGCGGCGCATCGGCGATCGGGGCCGGCTCGCTGTCGCCGGCCGGCGCGGCCGCGGCGATGTCGACCAGCACCGGCTCCAGCGCGCTCGCCGGCGCGGAGTCGACGATCAGCACGCCCTCGTCGCCGCCGCCGGCCACCACCGCGGCTTCGTCGGTGACGGGATCGGCCGGCGATAGGTGCGGTTCGGCCTCCGAGGTCGCGTCCAGCACGATGCCTGCGGCCGGCGCTTCCGCCCTGGCGGCGTTTGCCGCCGCCACTTCGGCGGCGCGCGCTTCCTTCTGCCGGCGCTCATGCGCCTCGCGCGAATCGCGCACCGCCTTGCGGGCGCTGGCCGACAGGCGCTCGACCATGTCGGCGCGGATGGCCAGGGAGCCCAGCGGCAGGTAGCCGATGGCGGCCATGAAATCGCGATCGGCGCCGGGGCCGAGATCGACCGAGGTGCGGCCTTCGGCCGGCAGCGGCGGCACGCTCTCCAGGCCCCTGGCGACGGCGTAGAGCAGGGCCCGCACCTTGAGCGCGGCGGGTTTCAGCATGGTCGGCAGGTAGACGGTGTAGATGCCCAGCCGCACGCCCAGCCGGCCCAGCACCTTGCGCGAGGTCTCGTCGAGGGCGGCAAGCTGCTCCTCGATCGGCTGGCGCGGCATGATGCCCAGCCGCTCGGCGAGCTGGAACATGATGCCGCGCGCGGCCGGCGCGATGTCGCCTTCGCGCCCCTGCAGCAACTCGCCGAGATGCTTCTTGACCAGCCCGTTGAGCCAGTCGGCGGCGCGCTTGCGCACGGTCTCGCGGCCGGGCCCGTCGAGCAGGTCCGACGGCAGCACCTCGAGCTTGGGCGCCAGGATGTCCTCGCCCGGCAGCAGGCGCGCCACGGCGCCGCCTTTCCAGGCGATGCGCAGGTCGGGGGTGAGGGAGAATTCCGCGTCCGGCGCCTCGGCGTAGCGCTGCAGGCGTGCGGGCATGTCCTGGCGCAGCACGCGCAAGGCGGCACTCATGACGGCGCGCTGGTCGCCATGGCTGGCCGCCATGTCGGGCACGAAGCGGAACCCCTCGATCCGGCCGAGGAACTGGCCCTCGGCATGGACCTCGCCGTTGTCGGCGTCGACAGAGGCCATGAAGTCCTCCTGATCCTTCAAACGTCTTACCAGCAGTGCCGTGCGTCGGTCCACGAAACGCTGCATCAGCCTTTCGTGCAGGGCGTCCGACAATCTGTCTTCCAGCGCGCGGGTGCGCTCCTGCCACGCCGCCGCATCGTCGAGCCAGCCCGACCGATGGGAAATGTATGTCCATGTGCGCGTATGGGCAATGCGCGACATCAGGGTATCGATATCGCCATCGAAACGCTCCAGCCGCTTGATCTGGCGATCGGCCCAGTCGGCTGGCAGGCGCTCGTGCGCTGCGGTCAGGTAGCGATAGATCTGCGCCAGCAGCCGCGTGTGCTCCTCGCTCATGGTCTTGCGGAAGTCGGGCACCTGGCAGACGTCCCACAGCAGGCGCACGCGCTGGCGCGAGGCGGCGGCGGCCAGGATGTCGGGCTGCTGCGCCAGCGCCGCCAGCGCCAGCACGTCGTCGGCGTCGCGCGCGCGCTGCAGGCCGGCCAGCGGCGGCGGTTCGTTGAGCGAATCCTGCAGCCGGCGCAGCGAGGCGAAATCGAGCGCCGCGTTGCGCCACATCAGCGCCTTCAGGGGATCGAAGCGGTGGTTCTCGATCTGCTCGACCAGGGCGGCGTCGAGCGGGCCGACCTCGGCGGTGGTGCCGAAGGTGCCGTCGTTCATGTGGCGGCCGGCGCGGCCAGCGATCTGGCCCAGCTCCGAGGGCGACAGCGGACGCATGGCGCGGCCGTCGAACTTGGTGATCGAGGCGAAGGCGACATGGTTGACGTCCATGTTCAGGCCCATGCCGATGGCGTCGGTGGCGACGATGTAGTCGACCTCGCCCTCCTGGAACATCGCCACCTGCGCGTTGCGCGTGCGCGGGCTGAGCGCGCCCATGACGACGGCCGCCCCGCCGCGCTGGCGGCGGATCAGCTCGGCGATGCCGTAGACCTCGGCGGCGGAGAAGCCGACCACGGCGGAGCGGCGCGGCAGGCGCGTCAGCTTCTTCGGCCCGGTGTAGCTCAGGGTCGAGAAGCGGGTGCGGGCGATGTACTGGGCATCGGGCGTCAGCCGCGCCAGCAGCGGGCGGATGGTGTCGGCGCCCAGCAGCATGGTCTCGTCCATGCCGCGCGCGCCCAGCAGCCGCTCGGTGAAGAAATGGCCGCGCTCGGGATCGGCCGCCATCTGGATCTCGTCGATGGCCAGAAAGCGCACCGGCCGGTCGAGCGGCATGGATTCGACGGTGCACAGGAAATAGGACGGGCTGGGCGGGACGATCTTCTCCTCGCCGGTGATCAGCGCCACCTTGTGCGCCCCGACCAGCCGCATCACGCGATCGTAGTTCTCGCGCGCCAGCAGGCGCAGGGGGAAGCCGATCATGCCCGAGGCGTGGCCCAGCATGCGCTCGATCGCCAGATAGGTCTTGCCGGTGTTGGTGGGCCCGAGAACGGCGATCAGGCGCGATCCCGACGCGTCGGCGCGCGGCGGGAACGGAAACTCGTTCATTGGCGATTCATTGGGTGCGGCAGGGCTCTTGGCAAGGGCCCAATCCTCGCCCTGTGCAAAAAAGCGCCGCTGGCGGCGCGCGGTACGCTCAGTCGGCGCTGGCGCGGGTCAGGGCGGCGGCGCCCAGGATCGGCCCCAGATCGGGGTGCTGCACCAGGATCGCCACGCCGCGCGCCGCACCCAGCCGGTCGGCGGCAATCCTCAGCTCGGTCGGCGCGCCGTCCCAGGTGGCCAGCAGCGCCAGCGAGCGCACCACGTTGGTGTTGGTCAGGTCGCGGCCGCGATTCTCGCCGCGCAATACCTTGGTGCGGTGCTCCGGATCGTAGGTCACCAGCCAGACGTCGCAGGGCTGCGGCGCCTGGAAGGCGGGCAGCGCCACGCTGACGCCGGCCGCGCCGCGGTCGACGATGCGGGGCGCCAGGCGCGGATGCTCCGGCTTCTGCGCCTCGGCGATCAGGTCGCGGATCGCGCCGCGGTCGATGCCCGAATCGTGGCCGCGGCCCTGCACCACCATCTCCGGCGTATAGACGTAGCGCTGCTTGAGGCTGCGGGCGTAGCCGCGCTGGCGCTCGGTGAATTGCGCCGCGGCGAAGGGATCGCGCCAGCCGATATAGTCCCAGTAGTCGACGTGGAAGGAGAGCGCGAGGACGTCGGGCCGCTTGCTCAGCTCGCCCAGATAGGCGTCCGACGGCGGACAGGAAGAACAGCCCTGCGAGGTGAAAAGCTCCACCACCGTCACCGGCCGCGCCTCCTGCGCCGGCGCCGCGCCGGCAAGGGCGGCAGCGCCAACGGCGGCCGGCAGCGTCAGCAGCGCGCGGCGGGTGAGACGGATGGGCACCATGGCGCGACGCTAGGCGCGCGCCGGCATCGCGGGCAAATCAACGATCGGTGAAGGGGGCGCGAGGCGTCAGCGCAGGACGGCGGCGCGCTTCTCCCGCCACCCCACCAACACCAGATAGAGCGTTGCGCTGGCCAGCGCACACAAGCCGACCGTCACCATCATCGGCAGCGGCGTGCCGTCGTGCCAGACGCCGACCAGCGCGCCCGACAGCGCGCCCAGCCCGAACTGCAAAGCGCCGGCCAGGGCCGAGGCGGTGCCGGCCATGTGCGGGAAGTCGTGCAGGGCCGACGCGGTGGCGTTGGGCGCCACCAGGCTCAGCGCGCAGAACAGCGGGAACAGCGCCACCATCATCAGCGGCAGACCGCCGATGCCGGAGAGGCCGACGGCCAGCAGCCCGACGCCGGTCGCGGCCACGATCACGACGCCCGCGCGCAGCATCTTGCGCGGGCCGTGGCGGCGCACCAGGCGCGAATTGACGGTGGCGGTCAGCACCATGCCGGCGACGTTGACGGCGAACAGCACGCCGTAGAGGCGCTCCGAGACGCCGAACAGCTCGATGAAGACGAAGGGCGAGCCGGAGAGATAGGCGAACATGCCGGCGAACAGCAGCGAGCCGGTCAGCACGAAGCCGAGATAGCGGGCATTGGTCAGCAGCGACCAGTAGCCGCCCAGCGTGGTCCTGAACGCCAGCGGCCGGCGCAGTTGCGGCGCCAGGCTTTCGCGCAGGGCGAGCTGGATCAGCACGATGCAGACCAGGCCGAAGCCCGCCAGCAGCCAGAAGATGGAGCGCCAGCCGAACTCGACCAGCAGCACGCCGCCCAGCAGCGGCGCCAGCATCGGGGCTGCACCCACGATCACCATCATCAGCGACATGGTGCGGGCGGCGTCCTCGTGGCTGTAGAGGTCGCGGATGATGGCGCGCACGATCACCGGCCCGCCGCCGGCGCCCAGCGCCTGCAGGAAGCGCAGCGCGATCAGATGGTCGATGTCGGTGGCGACGGCGCACAGGGCGCTGGCGCCGACATAGAGGATGGCCGCCACCATCAGCGTCGGGCGGCGGCCGAAGCGGTCGGCGAAGGGACCGTAGACCAGCGGCGCCAGGCCGAAGCCCAGCAGGAAGGCCGACAGGGTGAGCTGCACGCGCGCGGCGTCGGTGGCGAAGGCCTGCGCCAGGGTCGGGAAGCTGGGCAGGTACATGTCGATCGACAGCGGCGCGAAAGCGGTCAGCATCGCCAGCACCGGCAGCAGGATGCGGAAGCGGCGCGGCGCGGTGTCGGCCATGTCGGCAGTGGCAACGTCAGCGGTGGCTAGGGCGGCAGGAGGCGGAGTCATTGTATTAATTTAGTGAGCTGCGCTATACGCAAACCAGCGCCAAGAATGCATTGCTGACTTGCTGCACTGCGAAGGACGCCCGAAAAACCGGCAGGCGCCGCCATGGCGCCGCAATCGGAGTTGTAAGATCGGCGTCAGGTCGAGGAGCCATCATGCGGATTGTCGTCCTCCTGGCGCTGTTGCTGAGCTGCGCTGCCGTGGCGCAGGCGCAAACCCGGCCGCCGACGCCGCTGGAGCGCGAGGCGGAGGAGACCGCCCGCGCCCTGCGCGATGCGCTGGAGCGCGCCATGCGCTTGATGGACGGGGTGCTGGGGTCGATCCCGCAATACCAGCTCCCCGAAGTGCTGCCCAACGGCGACATCATCATCCGGCGCATCCCGACGCCCAAGGCCGAGCCGCCGACGCGGCGCGCGCCGCCGGCGCCCGAACCCCGGCCGGCGCCCGGCGCGCCCAAGCTGGAAGAGACCTGAGGCGAAAACGCCCGAAGCGCGAGGCTTCGGGCGTTCCGCTTCCGGACGCGGCCGGCAATACGCGCCGGCCCCGGAGGACTCAACTCAACTCAACGCGACTCAACACCAACTCAACGCTGAGCTCTCGGCGCCGATCGTCAGGCGCGCCAGAAGGGCTTGGCGATCTCGCGCCTTATGTCGGATTCGCTGAGCGCGATATCCTTCATCTCGCGCCAGCCGAAGCGGGCCAGCGCCTCGCGCTCCTCGATGCGCCGCGCCCACAGCGCCAGCGTCGCGCGCAAGCGCGGCAGGATGCCCGCGCCGCGCTCGATGGCGGGCAGCGGCACGGCAATGCGATCGTGAACCAAAGTGGCCATGGGTACTCTCCTTCGACTCTAGGGAACCGACCGGACCGATCAGGCGACGGCGGCGCGATCCAGCTCGCGCTGCACCTTTCTGGCCTCGAGGCGGTCCTGGGCCCGCTCTTGTGTGGCGCGGCGCTTGCCGCGGCGGAACAGGCGGGCGAACAGGCCGCCCAGCACGCGGGCGCGCTCCTTGCGCACCGCCGCTTCCAGCGCGACCACGTCGATGGCGCCGGTCGGGGTCAGAGGGACCAGGGAAATCCAGTCGTTCTCGGAAACGGTGTATGGCTGCATGACCTAACCTCCTAACGGTTAGGGCGCCTCTCCCGGCTGCAGGCAGGACCTCAACGCTTACTGCTTTTGTGCACTGCAACCAGCCCTAATATGGCAGGTACCTTGCCGCAGTCAAGGCAAATGCTGCAATGCAATAAAAATGTCAGGGATTTGTTAACTATCTATAAAAAAAGAGGAATCTTCGACTTTCGCGCGCTCCGTGATCAGGCTGTTAGGCACCTCTGCAGGATCTGCATAGCGTACTGCCAAACTGCAAAGCACGACCTCATTGGCCGGAGTGGCGAGTTCGCGGCGCACGATCTTCTGGAAGCGGCCGAAGCGGCCTGCGGGCAGGTATGCAGCTTCTCCTCCCCGCGCCAGCAGCATCAGCGTGCCGAGGAAGACCGGGCGAGCCATGCCGGAGCGCGCACGGTTCTTCGAGGAGCAGCGATGGCGGACCCGACATGGGTGCCCCGGTCAAGCATCCCCTCAATCTGTCATCGCCCGGCTTGACCGGGCGAGCCATGCCGGAGCGCGCACGGTTCTTCGAGGAGCAGCGATGGCGGACCCGACATGGGTGCCCCGGTCGAGCGTCCCCTCAATCCGTCATCGCCCGGCTTGACCGGGCGAGCCATGCCGGAGTGCACAAGGTTCTTCGATGAGCAGCGATGGCGGACCCGACATGGGTGCCCCGGTCGAGCCGGGGCATGACGCAGAAG
>JBFXDA010000008.1:0-136779 GCA_050181585.1 Reyranellaceae bacterium | reverse complement strand
CCGGCACCAAGAGCATCCTCACAAGCACAAACGTCCGGCCGCCCTCGCGGGACAACCGGAACCTATTCGCGCCAGTGACGATCAACGCCAGACACCAACCCCCAGAGCTCACACCCCAAGGCCCAGCGCCCAACGACCATCGCCGCCGACGCATCCCTTCCGCTGATCAACCTGTCAAAGAACAAAACGCCCGACTGCAAACCACAGAAGGCCCAAGCCGAAAATCTTACCCGGCTCACGCAATACTGCAGCCCCGTCGGGAGGCCGGCCTTATACGCTTGCGGCAGAAGAAGTGTCAATCGCCTTCAAGGCGATTTATCCACGTCGCAAACGCACGCCGGTGAGACAACAAATATAGGCCCGAAGCGCGGCCATGACAATCCCCCCAACCCCCGGGAATCGGCCGCAAAATGCAGTGTTCAGGCCGCTCCCGGGACGCCGCTGGTAGTGGAGTATTCGAAGTGCAGTGCAGTATCGGGGTGAACCAGCGGATAAATGGCATGCGCCGCCATCGCCGCCTCGCTGAAGCCGCACAGAATGAGCTTCAGCTTGCCGGGGTAATGGGCGATGTCGCCGACCGCGAAAACGCCCGGCAGGTTGGTCGCCGCCGTGGCCGGATCGACCGTAACCAGGTTGCGGTCGAGGTTGAGGCCCCATTGCAGGATCGGCCCCAGATTCATCGCCAGCCCGAAGAACGGCAGCAGCACGTCGGCTTGCAGCGGCTTCTCCTTGCCGTCGAGCGTGGCCACGATCACCGACGACAGCTTGCCGGCGCTGCCTTCCAGACGCGCCAGCTGATAAGGAATGACCAGCTCGATCCTGCCGCTGTCGGCCAGTTGCTTGAGCTTCGATTCGCTTTCCGGCGCGCAGCGGAATTTCGGCCGGCGATGCACCACCATCACCTTGGCGGCCACCTCGCTCAGCGACAGCGCCCAGTCGACGGCGGAGTCGCCGCCGCCGGCGATCACCACGCGCTTGTCGCGGAAATCCTCCCGCCGCGTGACGTAGTAGAAGACGCTCTTGCCTTCGAACGCCTCCAGCCCTTGCATCGGCGGCCGGTTGGGTCCGAAAGCGCCGACGCCGGCGGCGACGATCACCGCCTTGGCGTCGATCGCGGTTCCGGTCGAGGTCGTCACCCGCCAGCCCTCGCCATGCCGCTGCAGCCCCTCGACCTGCTGGTTGAGGTGATAGACCGGCTTGAACGGCGCGGCCTGCTCCTTCAGCTTCTCCACCAGATCGGCGGCATCGATGCGGGGATAGCCGGGAATGTCGTAGATCGGCTTTTCCGGATAGAGCGCGGTGCACTGGCCGCCGACCTGATCGAGCGCATCGACGACGTGGCAGCTCAGCTTCACCATGCCGCACTCGAACACGGCGAACAGGCCGACCGGCCCGGCCCCGATGATGACGACGTCGGTGCTGTGTGTGCTCATGCCTCGAATGCCTCTATTCGTCGCGCCACGCCGGATGGGTGGAGGGGTACCAGCCCTTCTCCCATATTTCGACCGGCATCACCACTGGCGGCTGGCCATTGTCGTAAAACCACGAATCGACCGCGAAGCGGCGCCCGGTGGCGCTTTCCAGCAGCGTGGCGGCGTGATGCGGGGCCACGAAGCCGTTCTGGATGCCGCGCGAGCTGGGATAGAGCACGGTGTGGAAACGGATCCAGCCGGCGGCGTTCATCATCATCAGATAGGAGGTGGTGTTGAACGCCTCGTCCATGCAGTCCTGCTGGAAGAGATCGTTCCACATCCGATCGCCGGTCTCGCTGCCGACATCGGCCGCGGTGCCGGTCTTGGCGCCGACGATCTGCTCCCACAAGGCAACGGCGCGCGCCAGCCGCTGGCGCTCCTCGACCGGCGTGCGCGAGGGCGAGGCGAACAGCGCGCCGATGCGCCGCATCTCCTCCGCCGTCACCGAGGTCTGGACCGTGACGCGGCAGGTGAAGCCATAGCAATGGGTGAACCCGTCGGGCTTCGGGCTGGTGGTGCGGCCATAGGCGTAGAGATATGTGTCGGGACCGGACGCCTGGCCGGCGCAGCCGGCAAGACCGAGAGCGAAAGCGACCAGGGCGGCGTATCGCGGCAGCATCGCAACGCTCGAACCGAATAGGGCCGGAAGACCTCGATTGGTGGCGGGAGAGGGATTTGAACCCCCGACCAAGGGATTATGATTCCCCTGCTCTACCGCTGAGCTACCCCGCCCACCGATCGTCAGGCGGCCGTGTTTAGCGGCCCCGCTCCGCGCCTGTCAAGCAGCCGCACTGGCGTCGCTCGCCGCCTCGCGGCGGCAGATCCAGCCGCCGCCCAGAACGCGCTCGCCCCGGGCGAAATCGTAGAACACGCAAGCCTGCCCGGGCGAGACGCCGGCCTGAGGCCGGTCCAGCGCCACCCTGCCCGTCTCGCCCTCGAGGAACAGCGTCGCCGGCGCCAGAGGCTGCGTCGAGCGCAGCCGCACCAGCACCTTCTCGCCGGCTTCCCGCGGCGGCCGCACCGGCAGCCAGTTGATCTCGCGCAGCTCGACCAGCGACTGGCCCAGCAGCCGGCGCGGGCCGACGACCACTTGCCGGCGCTGCGGATCGAGCTTCAGCACGAAAAGCGGTTCGCCATCCCGGTCTTCACGCCGGCCGCCGATGCCCAGGCCGCGGCGCTGGCCGACGGTGAAATGGATGATGCCCTCATGCCGGCCCAGCACGCTGCCGTCGGCATGCACGATCTCGCCCGGCTCGGCCGCCTCCGGCCGCAGCTTCTCGACCACGGCCGCATAGTCGCCATCGGGCACGAAGCAGATGTCCTGGCTGTCGGGCTTGGCCGCGACGGGAAGCTCGAAGCGGCGGGCCATCGCCCGCGTTTCCTCCTTGCTCAGCTCGCCCAGGGGAAAGCGCAGCAAATCGAGCTGCTCGCGCGTGGTGCCGAACAGGAAATAGCTCTGGTCCTTGGTCGGATCGGCGCCGCGCAACAGTTCCGGACCGTTCTCGCCCGCCCGCCGGCGCACATAGTGGCCGGTCGCCAGCGCCTCCGCGCCCAGGTCGCGGGCGGTGGCCAGCAGGTCGCGGAACTTCACGGTGCGGTTGCACAGCACGCAGGGCACCGGCGTTTCGCCGCGCATGTAGGAATCGGCGAAGGCCTGCATCACCTCGTCGCGAAAGCGGCTCTCGTAGTCGAGCACGTAATGGGGGATGCCGAGTTTCTCGGCCACGCGGGCGGCGTCGTAAATGTCTTGGCCGGCGCAGCAGGCGCCCTTGCGGCCGACCGCGAGCCCGTGATCGTAGAGCTGCAGGGTGATGCCGACGACATCGTAGCCCTGCTCCACCAGCCAGGCGGCCGTCACCGACGAATCGACCCCGCCCGACATCGCCACCACGACGCGGGTGTCCTTCGGCTGCTTGAGAAGGCCCAGGCTGTTCATGGCCGGGAATATAGGCCGGCCCGGCCGCAGGGCAAGCTAGAGCTGCAATCCGCCGCCGACCACGATGGTCTGGCCGGACACGAAGTCCGATTCGGGCGCGCAGAACAGGTAGACGCCGTCGGCGGCGTCCTCCGGCCGGCCGAACCGGCCCAGCGGCGTGGCGTCGAGCACCGCCTTGGAATATTCCGGCGGCAGGCCGACCTTGTGCTTGTGGCCATGCACGTCGATCGTGGCCGGCCCGTGCTCCAGGCGCTGGGTCAGCCGCGTGTCGATATAGCCGAACGCCACGCAGTTGACGGCGACGTTGTAGCGGCCCCATTCCTTGCACAGCGAGCGCGTCATGCCGAACAGGGCGGCCTTGGCGGTGGCGTAGGCGAACTGCGTCGCCGCCCCGTAGACGGCGGAAGCGGAGGAGATCAGCACCACCTTGCGCATCACCGTCCGGCCCGCGGCGGCCTCCTGGCGCGAGGCCTCGCGCAGATAGGGCACCAGCGCGCGCAGGATGCGGAACGGCGCGGTGGCATGCACGTCCATCATGGCGTACCACTGCTCGTCGGTATGGTTCTGGATCGCGGTGTTCCAGATGTAGCCGGCATTGTTCACCACGATGTCGATGCGCCCCAGTTCGCGCAACGCGGTGGAGACCAGGCGCTCGCCGAAATCGGCGGCGGCGACGTCGCCGTTCACCGCGATGGCTTTGCCGCCCTCGGCGCGCAGCGCGTTCAGGGTCTCCTGCGCCGGCGCCTCGTCGAGATCGTTGACCACGATGGCAGCGCCTTCCTTCGCCAGCTTGCGCGCGATCGCCGCACCGATGCCGCGGCCCGACCCGGTCACGATCGCCACTTTTCCATCCAGCTTGCCCGCCATCATCGCCTCCCTGAACGCTCGTTCAGGCGATCATCGCCGGATGCCGCGCCGGCGCAAGCGGCAAAAGCAAAAAGGGCGATGCTTTCGGCATCGCCCTTCGCAGTACGGAATAGTCCGCGATTCAGCGGCGGTTCAGCGGCCGCTCATGCCGCCGCTGGGCGGGGCGCTGGTGACGGTGCCGGACGACGACGCGGGATAGCTGCCCGCCCCGGCGCCACCCGACCCTGCGCCACCCGATGCGGCGCCCGATGCAGTCCCTTGCGGCGGCGGATTGTAGTTGCCGGCATCGCGCGCCAGCCGCGTGCGGTCGCCGGAAACGATCAGCACCCGCTCGCCCGGCTGCAGATTGTCCTCGTTGGTCTGGACCACGGCGAAGGTCGAGCCGTCGGCGCGCTGCACGACGAATTCCGTCGCCTTGCCGCGGGTGGCCATGTCCTCGACGCCATGGCCGATGATGCCGCCCAGCACCGCGCCGCCGATGGCGCCCAGGATGTTGGTCCGCGTCTTGGTGCCCAGCGCCGAGCCCGCCACGGCGCCAGCACCGGCGCCGACCGCGGTGCCGATCCCGGTATTGGAACCCTCGACGTTGACCTCGCGGGCGGAGACGATAGTGCCGGTCTCGACCGACGAGGTGTTGCCGAGCTGCCGCTGCGAATAGGTCTTGCCGGTATTGGTCGCCTCGCAGGCGCTCAGCCCCAATGCCAGAACCCCACAAGCCGCCAGCAGGAAGCCGCGGCTGCGAGCCGGTAGCGAATTGATCATGGAAACCCAACCTCCGATAGGGCAGCTCGGGACAATCGAGGCCAATCGTGGCCAAAATGCGGGCCCAAATACGAACCACGCCGTCGATTTCCACAGAAAACGTGCGTCAATCAGTCCCGTTCCTCGATCCAGGCCATCTGGATCGCTTCCAGGACCTTTTCGCTGGAGCGGGCCGGATCATCCCCGAACTCCGGCAGGGAAACGATCCACCGGTGCAGGTCGGTGAAGCGCAGGTTGACGTTGTCGGCGTCGGGATGGCGCTCCTCGAGCGCGATGGCGATTTCCCTGATGTCGGTCCAGCGCAAGGGCATCGCCGGCCCCTATTTGTCGACCATCATGTTGCGGGTGGCGGCCGGAAGCTGCACGGTCAGCCCGTCCAGCTCCTCGGTGATGATGATCTGGCAGCCCAGCCGCGAGGTGTGGGTCAGGCCGAACGCCAGGTCGAGCATGTCCTCCTCGTCCTCGGTGGCGGTCGGCAGCAGGTCGTACCATTCGCCGTCGACGATCACGTGGCAGGTCGAGCAGGCCAGCGAGCCCTCGCAGGCGCCTTCCAGGTCGATGTTGTTGCGATGGGCGATCTCGAGCACCGACAGCCCGACCGGCGCATCGACTTCCTTGCGCGTGCCATCCTTCTCGACGAAAACCATCTTCGGCATTGCAATCACTCCGCACTCGCGGGGCCTGGCCCCTGTTCTCAGCCGATCCTGGCCGCGAGCTTCTCGACGTCCATTCCCGACAGCGCCCGGTTGATGCCGCGATCCATCCGCCGTTCGGCGAATTCCTGCGTCCGGCGATCCAGCGCCTCGACGGCGGCGTTTATAGCATCGCGGTCGGCGCCGTCGATGGCTTTCTCGACCGCCGATCTGGCGGCTTCGATATCGCCCCGTTCCGCCGCGTCGAGCAGGTCGGCGTCGGCGGCCAGGGCGGCATCGAGCGCCGCCACGGCCCGGCGGGCCTCGACGCGCGCTTCCACCAGCAGGCGCCGGTCCATGTCGTCGGCGGCATGTTCGAGGCTCTCGCGCAGCATGCGCGCCATGGTTTCCTCGTCCAGCCCGTAGGCGGGCCGCACCTCGACCCGCTGGCTGACGCCGGTGGTCTTCTCAGCGGCCGCGACCGACAGCAGCCCGTCGGCATCGACCGTGAAGGTCACCGTGATGCGCGCCGCGCCCGCGGTCATGGGCGGAATGCCGTGCAGCTCGAAGCGCGCCAGGCTGCGATTGTCGGCCACCAGCTCGCGCTCGCCCTGCACGACATGGATCGCCATCGCCGTCTGGCCGTCCTGGTAGGTGGTGAATTCCTGCGCCAGCGCCACTGGGATCGGCGTGTTGCGCGGGATGATCTTCTCGACCAACCCGCCCATGGTCTCGACGCCCAAAGACAGCGGCGTCACGTCGAGCAGCAGCGTGTCGGACCCCACCGTCAGGGCTTCGGCCTGCAGGGCCGCGCCCAGGGCGACGACCTCGTCGGGGTCGAGATCGGTCAGCGGCGGCCGGCCGAACAGCGCGGCGACGGCGGCGCGCACGCTGGGCACGCGGGTCGAGCCGCCGACCAGCACCACGCCATTGACGTCGTCGACGCCGACCCGGGCTTCCGACAGGACCCCGCGCGTGATCTCGGTGGTGCGCGCCACCAGCGGCGCGATGATGGCGGCGAACTGCTCGGCGGTGACGGTGTGGCGCGACGCGGCGCCGTCGAGCGCCACCTGCCACTCGACGCTGCGATCGGCCGTCAGGGCTTCCTTGATGCGGCGGGCATCGGCCAGCATCAGCTTGGCGTCGTCGGCGTCGAGCCGCGCGCCAAGACCCTGCGCCCGGCGCTCGGCCAGAACGTGCTCGGCCAGGGCGCGGTCGAAATCGTCGCCGCCCAGGGCGGTGTCGCCGCCGGTCGCCAGCACCTGGAAGACGCCCTTCTCCAGGCGCAGCAGCGAGAAGTCGAAGGTGCCGCCGCCCAGGTCGTAGACCGCG
The DNA here is from genome assembly GCA_050181585.1 of Reyranellaceae bacterium. Taxonomy (GTDB): domain Bacteria; phylum Pseudomonadota; class Alphaproteobacteria; order Reyranellales; family JAQSWP01; genus JAQSWP01. The sequence goes on along the minus strand of JBFXDA010000008.1, from coordinate 129,778 downwards.
TAGAGGCCCTCGGCGGCGTGATCCAGGCCATAGGCCAGGGCCGCCGCCGTCGGCTCGTTGACCAGACGCAGCACCTCCAGGCCGGCGATGCGCGCGGCATCGCGGGTGGCGGTGCGCGCCGCATCGTCGAAATAGGCCGGCACGGTGATGACGGCGCGCGTCACTTCGCGGCCCAATCCGCGCTCGGCCCGCGCCTTGCAGGCGCGCAGGATCTCGGCGGAGATCTCGACCGGCGACAGGTCGCGCTCGCCGACCCGCAGCCGCACCATGCTGCCCTCGCCGCTGCCGGGTGCGACGGCGAAGGGCAGCGTGCCGCCCAGGCCCTGCAGGTCGGCCGTGCCGCGCCCCATCAGCCGCTTGACCGACGAAACGGTGCCGCCCGGATTGCCGGCGAGCTGCGCCATGGCCGCGTCGCCGACCAGGGGACCGCCCTCGGGCCGGTAGCCGACGACGGAGGGAATGAGCGCGCGGCCATCGTCCTCGCGCAGCGTCTGCGGCCGGCCGGCGCGGGAAACCGCCACCACCGAATTGGTGGTGCCCAGATCGATGCCGATCGCCGGGCCGCGCTCTTCGGCGTGCGGCAGCGGCGTCTCGCCCGGCTCGTGGATGTCGAGCAGCATCAGGCCAGCCGGGCGCGCCGGATGCGCGCCTCCTCCAGCAGCTTCTCCAGATAGCGCAGGCGCAGAACCGCCGCCTGGGCCGCCTTCAGCTCGTCCCGGGCGAAATGGTCGCGCAGCGCGGCCAGGGTCTTGTCGAAGCCCTGCTGTGCCTTGGCGGTAAGCGCGTCGATCTGCGCCACGTTGCTGGCGCCGTCGAGCGCCTCGCGATCCTCCAGCGCGGCCATCAGAAGCATCGGGTCTTTCACCGTGTGTTCGCCTTTGGGCAGCGGCGCGCCTTTCAATTCGAGCAGGTGCAGCGCGCGCGCCACGGGATGGCGCAAGGTCTCGTAGGCGTCGTTGAAGGCGACGGCCTGCGCCTGCGACAGCGTCTTTTCGCGCGCCGACTTGGCGGCGAAGCGGTCGGGATGGACGATACGCTGGAAACGGAAGTAGTTGCGCTCGAGCTCGGCGGCATCGAGGTCAAAGCGCGGCGTAAGCGCCAACCGCGCGAAATGGTCGAGGGCATGCGGCGGCTGCACGGCGCTGCAGGTATGGCAGAACAGCGCGCGCCGATCGACCGGCCCCTTGCAGGACCAGCACGTCGCGACGTGATCGGCGACCGATGCGCCAGATGGACTGATGACTTCGTTCATGGCTCCTACCGCGCCGCCAGAGCCTGACGGTCTCCCGGCGGCGTTCCAGGGCGTGCGGCGGTCAGACGTGGAACGACTCGCCGCAGCCGCATCGGCCCTTTTCGTTGGGATTGCGGAACACGAAGCCGGATTTCAGCTTCTCGACCTCGTAGTCCATCTCGGTGCCGATCAGGAACAGCGACGCCTTGGGATCGACCAGCAGCCTGACGCCGTGCGCCTCGACCAGTTCGTCGGCCGGCGCCTTGTCGTCGGCGTATTCCAGCGTATAGGACAGGCCCGAGCAGCCCTTGGTGCGCACGCCGATGCGCACGCCGAAAGTCGGCTTGCCGCGCCGGGCGATCAGCTCGCGCACGCGCTCGGCGGCGGCCTCGGTGATGGTCATCAGCGCCGGCCGCGGCCGGCGCGGCGCTGGATTGGTGGCGACGTTCATCGCGTTCGGGTCCTGACTGCTCGCATTCCGGTTCAGCTCGCCGTCTTCTCGTCCTTGCCGGTCTTGGCCCGGTAGTCGGCGATGGCCGCCTTGATGGCGTCCTCGGCCAGCACCGAGCAATGGATCTTCACCGGCGGCAGCGCCAGGTGCTTGGCGATGTCGGTGTTGCGGATGCGCTCGGCCTCGTCGAGCGTCTTGCCCTTGACCCACTCGGTCACCAGCGAGCTCGAGGCGATGGCCGAGCCGCAGCCGAAGGTCTTGAACTTGGCGTCCTCGATCAGGCCGTCGGAGCCGACCTTGATCTGCAGCTTCATGACGTCGCCGCAGGCCGGCGCGCCGACCAGGCCGGTGCCGACGTCGGACGCGTCCTTGTCGAGCGAACCGACGTTCCGCGGATGCTCGTAGTGGTCGATGATCTTGTCGTTGTAAGCCATGACTCTCTCCTGAACGTCAGTGCGCGGCCCAGTTGATCGACTTGATGTCGACCCCGGCCTGCGCCATTTCCCACAGCGGGCTCATGTCCCGCAGCTTGGTCACGTGCCGCACGATCTCGTCGACGGCGACATCCACTTCTTCCTCGGTCGTGAAACGGCCGAAGCCGATGCGCAGCGAGGTATGCGCCATTTCCTCCTCCACGCCCAGCGCCCGCAGCACGTAGGACGGCTCCAGCGAGGCCGAGGTGCAGGCCGAGCCGGACGACACCGCCAGCCGCTTGATCCCCATCATCAGCGACTCGCCCTCGACATAGGCGAAGCTGATGTTGAGGTTGCCCGGAATGCGGTTCTCCAGGTCGCCGTTGAGGTGCACCTCGGGCAGGCGGGCGCGGATGGCGTCGAGGAAGCGGTCGCGCAGCTTGCGCAGCCGCGCCGCCTCGTCCGGCATCTCCTTGCGCGCGATGGCGCAGGCCTCGCCCAGCCCGACGCACAGCGCCGGGGCCAGCGTGCCCGAGCGCATGCCGCGCTCCTGGCCGCCGCCGTTGATCTGCGCCACCAGCCGCACGCGCGGCCGGCGCCGCACGTAGAGCGCGCCGATGCCCTTGGGCCCGTAGATCTTGTGGCCCGAGATGCTGAGCAGGTCGATGTTCATGGCGTTGACGTCGACCGGCATCTTGCCCACCGCCTGAGCCGCGTCGGTGTGGAAGAAGGCGCCCTTGGCGCGGCAGATGGCGCCGATCTCCTTGAGCGGCTGCACCACGCCGATCTCGTTGTTGACCGCCATGATCGACACGATCGAGGTCTTGTCGGTCACCGCTTCGCGCAACTGGTCGAGATCGACCAGCCCGTTCTGCTGCACCGGCAGGTAGGTGACGCGGAAGCCCTTCTGCTCCAGGTGACGGCAGGTATCGAGCACGCATTTGTGCTCGGTGACGGCCGTGACGATGTGGTCGCGCTTGTCCTTGTAGAACTCGGCCACGCCCTTGATGGCGAGGTTGTTCGACTCGGTGGCGCCGGAGGTGAAGATGATCTCCTTCTCGTCGGCGCCGATGATCGCGGCGACCTGCGCGCGCGCCTTCTCGACGCCCTCCTCGGCCTCCCAGCCATAGGCGTGGCTGCGCGAATGCGGGTTGCCGAAATTGCTGGTGAAATACGGCATCATGGCTTCCAGCACGCGCGGATCGAGCGGCGTCGTCGCCTGGTAGTCCAGGTAGATCGGCTTGCTGTTGCGAAGCATGGTGTTCACGCTGAATACCTCTCGTTACTCACGCGGCCGTACCGGGCCGCAGCCGCGCCGTACCGTGGCGCGCCAGCAAAGTTCCCCAGGCCTGCACCAGACGGTCGACATCGGCCATCGTGTTGCCGCGCCCGAAGCTGACGCGGATGGCGCAGCGCGCCACCGCATCCTCGACGCCCATCGCCCGCAGCACCGGCGAGATCGCCACCTTGCCCGAGGAACAGGCCGCACCCGCGCTTACCGCCACGCCGGCCAGGTCCAGCGCCATCACCTGCGTCTCGGCCGCCACGCCGGGCATCTCGATGCACAGCGTGTTGGGCAGCCGGGCGGCGGCCTCGCCGAAAACGCGCGCCTCGGGCGCCAGAGCCTGCAATCGGAGTTGCGTCGCATCGCGCAATTCCGCGCGCCTGCCGCTGTCCGACAGATGGTCATTGGCGCGGCTGGCGGCAATGCCAAAACCGACGATGCCGGCGACGTTCTCCGTGCCGGCCCGGCGGCGCTTCTCCTGCCCGCCGCCGCGCAGCAGCGTGCCCAGCGCGATGCCGGGGCGCACGATCAAGGCGCCCACGCCCTGCGGCCCGCCGATCTTGTGCGCCGACAGGCTCAGCGTATCGACGCCCAGCGCCTGGAAATCGACCGGCGCCTTGGCGAACGCCTGCACCGCATCGCAATGCGCCAGGGCGCCCGCCTCGTGCGCGATGCGCGCTACCTCGGCGACCGGCTGCAGCACCCCGGTTTCGTTGTTGGCCAGCATGACGGCGACCACGGCCGGGCGATGGCGCAAGACCAGGTCGCGCAAGGCGGCGAGGTCGATCACGCCGTTGCCGTCGACCGGCGCCGGCAAGGCCCGATCGGCCGCCTGCAGGACCGAATCGTGTTCGATGGCGGAGACCAGCACAGGCGCGCGGCCCAGCAGCGCCAGGTTGTTGGCCTCCGTGCCGCTGCCGGTGAAAACCACCTCGGCGGAACCGGCGTTGACCGCGGCTCCGACCTGCTGCCGCGCCGTCTCGACCAGGCGCCGGGCGCTGCGGCCGAAACGATGCACGGAGGAAGGATTGCCCGTCGCGCGCAAGGCGTCGACCATCGCCGCGACGACTTCCGGCAGCACCGGCGTCGTGGCGTTGTGATCGAGATAGCTCACGCTCGACATGATCTTCGCTCGTCTCCCGTCTATTCCGCCGCCACCATGCCGTCGGCCGGCTCGGCCGATGCTGCCGCCTTGGCGGCCTTGGCTGCCTCGGTGTTCGGCATCAGCCGCGCCGTTCCCAGCACGCGCTTCTCGCACACATCCGCCAGCGTCACGGCGCTCAGGAACAGGTGGATCTGGTTGCCCAGTTCCGCCCACAGATCGTGCGTCAGGCAGCGCGAGCGGTTGGAATGGCAGCCGATCGGCGACTCGTTCTGGCAGCGCGTCGCCTTGATCGGCTCGTCGACGGCCAGGATGATGTCGGAGATGCGCGTGTCGTCCATGCCGCGCGCCAGCAGATAGCCGCCGCCCGGTCCGCGCACGCTCTTCACCAGCCCGCCCCGGCGCAGCCGGCCGAAGAGCTGTTCGAGATAGGACAGCGAGATTTCCTGCCGCGCCGCGATTTCGCCCAGCGCCACCGGCTTGCCGCCGCTATGTCGCGCCAGGTCGACCATCGCCATGACGGCGTAACGACCCTTGGTGCTGAGTTTCACGTTCCGCTCCTTGCGTTTCGCAGCCGTTGCTAGCCGCGGTCGTTAACCACTTTCGGATGCAGCGCCACGGCCGCCGCCGGCCTGTGCTCCTGCTCCGCCAGCTTGTCTTCCAAACTCGCCACCTGCTGCTGCAGGGCGCCGACCGCCTTCTGCAGCAGATCGATCTGGCATTGCAGCGGATCGGGCATGTCCTGGCACGGCGTGCCATAGGCCACGAAGCTGGCATTGGCGGCGATCTCCTCGCCGACGACGCGGGCGGGAATGCCGACCACCGTCACGCCCGCCGGCACGTCCTGCACCACCACCGCATTGGCGCCGACGCGCGCGCCGCGCCCGACCGTGATCGGCCCCAGGATCTGCGCGCCCGAGCCGACGATCACGTCGTCCTCAAGCGTGGGATGGCGCTTGACGCCCGACTGCGCGCGCGAATTCACCGCCGGCGAGGTGCCGCCCAAGGTCACGTCGTGATAGAGCGTGACGTTGTCGCCGACTTCCGCCGTCTCGCCGATCACCACTCCCATACCGTGATCGGCGAAGAACCGGTCGCCGACCTTGGCGCCCGGATGGATCTCGATGCCGGTCAGGAACCGGCCCCACTGGGAAACGAACCGCCCCAGCCAGCGAAAATCCCGCCGCCACAGCCAGTGCGCCAGGCGGTGAAAGCGCATGGCATGGAAGGAAGGGTAACTGAACACCACTTCCCAGCGCGAACGGGCCGCCGGATCGCGTTCGATGATGGCGTCGATCTCGTCGAGAATGTTCTTGAAAATCATGGAACTACCGCCGATATTCTTCCATCGATCCCGCCTGCGCATTTTGCGCCGAGAGGGTCGAACGCTCTGGAAAGCGGTATATATTTTACCCGAGTAGCCTGGTCAAGATTTGGGTAGAATATATTAGCCGCGTTGGTTCGGAATTCCGACTTACGTTCTCAGTTAATGCCCATGGGTCAATGGCCAGGCCCAAGGGTCGGCGAGGCAGTAGTCAGCGATGCCTGACATCATTTTCAACGGACCGGACGGCCGCCTCGAGGGCCGCTACCACCACAGCAAGACCCCGAACGCCCCCATTGCGTTGATGTTGCATCCGCATCCGCAGGGCGGCGGCAGCATGCACAACAAGGTGGTGTTCACCCTGTTCCACGTCTTCGCCAGCCGCGGATTCTCGGTGCTGCGCTTCAATTTTCGCGGCGTCGGCCGCTCGCAGGGCGTGTTCGACCACGGCCAGGGCGAGCTGAGCGACGCGGCGGCGGCGCTGGACTGGCTGCAGGGCGCCAATCCCGATGCCGGCGCCTGCTGGGTGGCGGGCTTCTCCTTCGGCGCCTGGATCGGCATGCAGTTGCTGATGCGCCGACCCGAGATCGACGGTTTCGTGTCGATCGCGCCGCCGGCCAACATGTACGATTTCGGCTTCCTGGCCCCCTGCCCGTCCTCCGGCCTGATCGTCCACGGCGACAAGGACGAGGTGGTGCCGCATGCCGAGGTGGCGAAGCTGGTCAACAAGCTCTCGCACCAGCGCGACATCACCATCGATTTCAAGCTGGTGAAGGGCGCCAACCACTTCTTCCATTCCTGCCTCGACAAGATGGGCGCCGAAGTCGACCGCTATCTCGCCAAGGCGACCCTGGAAAAGCGCAAGCAGGCCGCGTCGCGCTGACCGTCAGGGTCGGGAAATCCGCCCGCCCGGCATGGGATAGGGCACGCCCGTCGTCGTCGGCAGGCTCAGCGGCAATCCCCGCAATACCCGCACCGCCAGGAAGGCGAAGGCCTGCGCCTCCAGCGCATCGCCGTTCCAGCCCAGCCGGTCCGAATCAATCACCGCCGCCGGCGACAGCAATTCGCGCAGCCGGCCGACCAGATGGAGGTTGCGCCGGCCCCCACCGCACAGGATCCACGCCTTGGGCGGGCGCGGGAAATGATGGCGGGCGGCGGCAATGGTGTGAGCGGTGATTTCGGCCAGGGTGGCGGCGCCGTCGGCCAGCGCAAGGCCGGCCGCCAGATCGGCGGAGAACTCGGAACGATCGAGGGATTTCGGCGGCTTGCGGCTGAAATAGGCGCGCTCCAGCACGGCGTCGACGCGCGCCAGGTCCGCATGCCCCCTGGCCGCGATGGCGCCGTCCCGGTCGAAGCCCTGCCCCGTCTGGCGCAGGATCCAGTCGTCCAGCGGCCCGTTCCCCGGGCCGGTATCGAAAGCGAGAATCTCGTCCGCACCGCCGATCCAGGTGACGTTGGCGACCCCGCCGATATTGACCACCGCCACCGGCAGTTCCCGGCCCCTGGTCAAAGCGGCATGGAACAACGGCACGAAGGGCGCGCCCTGGCCGCCCGCCAACACATCGGCGGTACGAAAATCCCAGGCAACCGGAACGCCCAGACGGCCAGCCAGCCCGGCGCCGTCCCCGAGCTGCACCGTGACGCGGGCTTCCGGTTGATGGAAAATCGTCTGGCCGTGAAACCCAATTACATCTATATTTGAGATATTTATACTATTTTCTTCAACTAAAATATCAACTGCTGCCTGATGCAGCCGGGTCAATTCCTCCTCGATGGCGGCGGTCCGGCTGCCGCGTTCGACGCCCATGACGTCCCGCAGGCGCTGCCTGAATTCGCTCCTGTAGGGGTGGGTCAGGGCCGGGCCGAACCCCTCGACCGTCTCCCCGTCGGTGCGCAATACGGCCGCGTCGATGCCGTCCATCGAGGTGCCGCTCATCAATCCGATCGCCGTCAGCATCCGCGCCGCCAATTTGCCGCCTCACCGCCCCTGTGTTACATCGCCGCCCCGCCGGCCGGGAGACCGGACGGCGCAGTTTCAGAGGCGATCATGGCGCAGTTCAAATCCGACTTCATGCGCGTTCTGCACGAACGCGGCTTCGTGCACCAGTGCACCGACTCCGACGCCCTCGACCGCAAGGCGGCGGCGGGCGAGCTGGTCGCCTATGTCGGCTACGACTGCACCGCCGATTCGCTGCATATCGGCCATCTGGTCACCATCATGGTGCTGCGCTGGCTGCAGAAGACCGGCAACCGGCCGATCGCCCTGATGGGCGGCGGCACCACCAAGGTGGGCGACCCATCGGGGCGCGACGAGACGCGCAAACTGCTCACGCCGGAGCAGATCGACGCCAACATGCAGGCGATCAAGCGCAGCTTCGCCAATTTCATCAGCTTCGAGGGCGGCGCCAAGTCGGCCATCATGGCCAACAACGCCGACTGGCTCGACACGCTGATGTACATCCCGCTGCTGCGCGACGTCGGCCGGCATTTCTCGGTCAACCGCATGCTGACCATGGATTCGGTGCGCCTGCGGCTGGAGCGCGACCAGCCGCTGTCGTTCCTCGAATTCAACTACATGATCCTGCAGTCCTACGATTTCGTGGAGCTGGCGCGGCGCTACGGCTGCCATGCCCAGTTCGGCGGCTCCGACCAGTGGGGCAACATCGTCATGGGCGTCGAGCTCGGCCGCCGCATGGAGGAGCGCGAGCTCTACGGCCTCACCGTGCCGCTGATCACCACGGCCTCCGGCGCCAAGATGGGCAAGACCGCCGCCGGAGCGGTGTGGCTCAATCCCGACCGGCTGGCTCCCTACGACTACTGGCAGTTCTGGCGCAACACCGAGGATGCCGATGTCGGCCGCTTCATGCGGCTGTTCACCGACCTGCCGCTGGACGAGATCGCGCGGCTGGAGAAGCTCGCGGGCTCGGAGATCAACGAGGCCAAGAAGGTCCTGGCCTTCGAGGCCACCAGGCTCTGCCACGGCGCCGCCGATGCCGAACGGGCGGCGGAAACCGCGCGCCAGACTTTCGAGGAAGGCGCGCTGGCCGACACGCTGCCGACGGTGGACGTCTCCAGGGAAGCCCTGGCCAAGGGCATTCCCGCCTACGAATTGCTGCGCCAGGCCGGGCTGGCCGCCAGCAATGCCGAGGCGCGCCGGCTGATCAAGGGCGGCGGCGGCCGGCTGAACGACCGGCCGATCGCCGAGGAGACCATGCCGGTCACGCTCGACCATGCCGATGCGGAAGGCCGCATCAAGCTCTCCGCCGGCCGCAAGAAGCACGTGCTGGTGCGCGCGATCTGACCTGGAGCGGATTCACATGTTTTGACGGGATCGCGAGCGATTCCGTCGAAACATGATCTGCTCTATTGCCTTAGCTGCTCCGCTGGCGGCGGCTGCAGTTGTTGCGGTTGCGGCCGGGGCAGCAGCGGCGTCGGCGCCGCGGGCGCCGGCTGCGTCGAAGGCTGCCGGCCGGGCTCGGTCTGCGGCGGCGTCTCCGCGGTCGGATCCTCGCCCGAGCCGGCGCCGAAGAGATTGCGCAGGAAACCGGGCGCAATGGCGGAAAGCGGATTGGTCGAGACCGTCGGCTTCGCCACCGGCCCTTCCACCGCGTAGTTGATGGCGAAAATGCCGCCGCCCGGCCCGCCGGTGATCAGCGGCCCGATCAGCGGGATGTTGCCGATCAGGCTGTTGAGCACGTAGGCCGGCACGATCACGCCCTCGATCTGCACCGTATCGCTGTTGGTGTTGATGCGGCCGCTGGCCGTCAGCCCCAGCGCCGTGCCCGAGGTGCGCGCATTGTTCAGCGCCAGCATGCCGCGGTGCCAGGCGAAGGGCGCCAGCAGCCGGTCGAATTCCAGCCCCGAGCCGCTGAAGGCCGACAGCGCATCCGTCACCGGCGCCACCGACAGCACGTCGCCCACCACCGGCGTCTTGATGAGCTTGTAGGGGCCGATGCGCAGCGTGCCGCGCAGGGGCGAGCCGGCGCGGCTGTCGTCGAATTCGCCCTGCAGGCGCATGTCGCCGCCGAACATGCCTTCCAGCCAGCCCAGCGATTTCAGCACCGCGCCCATGTCGGCGGTTTCGATGGTCAGCCGCCGGCCCTTGTCGCTGGGCGCGATGAGCGTGCGCACCATCGTGCCCTGGCCGACGCGGCCGGTCAGGTCGGTCGACAGCACGCGCCCGCCCTGCACGCGCAGATGCCCGCTGGCGCCATCCAGCTTGCCGCGCTTGGTCAACACCTGGCCGAGATCGACCGTGACGTCGTAGACCGGCCCGCGCAGCGGCGGCGCCGGCGCTTCGGCGGGACCGGAATCGGCCGGCGCCGACTGCTCCTCGAGATGGGGGGCGAGATCGAAACTGCTGCCGGCGAGCGCGATGGCATAACCGTCGGCCGTGCGCGACAGGCTGCCGCGCAGGTTGTTGCGGCCGAAGACGAGGCGGCCGATCTCGGCCCGCTGCACGCCCGTGCCCGAGACCTGGAGCGCCGCCTGCGCCTGCAGATCCGCCGCCATCAGTTCCAGCTCGATGCGCTCGCCGGGCTTGCCGTTGCGCAAATCCAGGCCGATGCGCCCGCCGGCGTCGCGGCCCGTCTCCTTGCGCCAGCCGATTTCGGGAACGTCGATGGCGGCGTTCTTCAGGTCCAGCACCGCCACCACCGTACCCTGCCCGGAGGCGGCTTCGGTCATGATCGCCTGCACCCCGACCGCTCCCCTGACCTGCGGCAGGTCGAACCCGGCCAGCCGTTCCAGGTCGTTGGTCTGCATGGTCGTCTTCACCTCGTAGCGCCGCATCCAGGCGGCCCGGGTGAAGTTGACGTGCCACGACAGGTCGGATTGCTGCCCGGCCAGCTTGCCCTTGCCGCGCACTTCCATTTCGCGGCCGTTGAGCTGCAGCGTCAGAGCCGCGTCGGTGAGATCGAGATCGGCGACGACGTTGCGGATCGACACCGCCGCCGTCGAAGCCGAGGCCGCGAACTCGACCTGGGCCATGGTCAGCGAGTCGATCAGCGGCAGTTCGATGACGGCGCGCGTCGAGATCTGGCCGCTGACCCGCTCCGGCCCGACCGCGAAGTCGCGCTGCAAGCCGACCTTGGGATGCTCCAGCAGCCGCAGCTTGGCCGCCAGCGGCCCGGTCGAGGTCAGGTCGATATGGGCGCGGTGATTGACCGGCTGATCGAGATTGGCCAGCGCGATCGACGCCTCGTTGAGCGCGATATCGCCCAGCTCCCCCGACTTCACCTCGAAGCGCACCGCCGTATCGGTCAGCCTCATCGTTCCGCCGACGCCCTGCACCGGCGGCATCGGGCGCAGGTAGTGCACCGTCAGGCCGGAGAAGTCGGCGCTGCCGGTCACGTTCGATATGCTGACCGTTTCCGGCCGGTCGAGATCGCCGGTGAGTTCGAAATTGAGGCGCAGATTCCTCGCCTCGCCGCCTTCGATGTTGGCCAGCGTCCAGCCGCGGCCGCCGGGCGACATGGCGGGCGGCCAGAATTTCTCCAGGTCGCGCGTGGCGAGGCGGTCGCCGCTGAGCGCGGCGCCGAAGCTGACGATGCCGCCGGAGATCGCGCCTTCGCCCTTCATGTCGATGGCGATCTCGCCGAAATCGACGGTCAGCTCGTCGATGCGCAGCGTGCCGTTGCCGACATTGACTTCGCCGCGCATCGCCGACCGGCGGATGGCGCGCGCCTCCGGGAACAGGCCCAGGCGTCCGATCGTGCCCGGCCCGCTGGCGACGTTGACGATCAGGCTCTCGATCCGGCCCTGCGAGGAGACGCGCGCGTCGACGGTGCCGCTGAAGACCAGGTCCACCTGGGTCAAGGGCCGCAACGCGACGGGCTCGAGCGCGGCCAGGACCGCCGGCCGGATGCCGTCGAAATTGACCGAAACCGCCAGGTTGCGGTCCTCGCGCGAGAACAGCGCGCGCACGTTCAGCAGGGCGCGCTGGCCTTCCGCCTCGACCTCGATCGCCGCCTCGCCCAGCACGCCCTGCTGGTCCTGCGTCAGCACCACTTCGGCATTGGGCGAATGCCAGCGCAGCGCCTTGCGCCGGTCCTCGAAGACGATCTCGGCCCCGCTGATCACCACCCGTTCGAGCCGGCTGATCAGCGGCGCCTGTTCGTCGCGGGCCAGCAACTGGTCGATCAGCAGCGACAGGAACCGGCCGCCGGTTTCCTGCTCGCCGGTCTGGCCGATATCGAGCCGGCCGTCTTCGGCCAGGACGACGCGCAAATGGAGTTTCTCGAGCTGGATGACGGTCGGCGCGATATCGCCGCTGGCCAGCGCCAGCAGCGACAGCCGCACCGCCGCCTGCGGCACGCTGGCCAGCGTATCGCCGTTGGCGCCGATCGCCTCCAGCGCGCCGACGCGGATTTCCAGCGTGCGGTCCCAGCCGGCCCAGTTCAGCGTCACTTCGCGCGCCTTGAAGCGCACCGAGCCGTCGGCCGGGGCGATGTTCTCTTCGATGTAGGGCAGGACCAGATCGAGCGGCACCGGCCCCTGCGACAGGCGCCACAGGCCAAGCGCCAGCAGGACCGCCAGCCCGGTCGCAATTCCGGCGGTTATGCGCAGCAGCCACTTGGTCGTCCTACGAATCACTCGCGCGGGCCTTTCCTAACCCGTTGACCGGACAACGACATTGCCGCAGCCTGCCACCGCCGCCGGGCCAGCCGAATATCAGGCCGGCGACGGCCATACAATGATTTTGATGCCCATGGACTATGTCTCGCTAGCCCCCCGTCTGCCTTCCCCCGCCGATCCCGACCAGGCCCGTATCGGCCTGGAACACTGGGCCGAACGGGCCGCCCGAGCCGGATTGCCCGCCGATGCCGACCCGGCCGCCTGCGAGGCCGGCCGGCAGGTGCTGGCTTCGCTGTTCGGCAACAGTTCGTTCCTGGGGCAGCTTGCGCTGGCGGACCCCGCCTTCCTCTGCCATCTCGTCGCAACGGGTCCCGAGCGGTCGCTGCAGGAAGCGCTGGCCGAAACCGCTGCCGCCGCCGCTGCCGCAAATGAGCCTGCGATTATGGCGGCCCTGCGGCGAATGCGGCAGCGCGTCGCCCTTACCGTGGCGCTGGCCGATATCGCCGGACTGTGGACGGTGGAGCAGATCACCCAGGCGCTGTCGGATTTCGCCGAAACGGCGCTCGAGTCGGCCACCCGCTTCCTGCTGCTGGCGGGCGAACAGGGCGGGCAGGTCAGGCTCGACGGCAATCCCGACAATGCCGGGCTGGTGGTGCTCGGCATGGGCAAGCTGGGCGCGCGCGAGCTGAACTATTCCAGCGACATCGACCTGATCGTCCTCTACGACGCCGACAAAGCCATGGCCTGCGGGCTGGAGACGCCGGGAACCTTCTTCGTGCGGCTGACCCGCAGCCTGGTGAAGATCCTGTCCGAACGCACCGCCGAGGGATACGTCTTCCGCACCGATCTGCGCCTGCGGCCCGATCCCGGCTCGACGCCGCTGGCCATCTCGGTGACGGCGGCGGAGACCTACTACGAAAGCGTCGGGCAGAACTGGGAGCGGGCGGCCATGATCAAGGCGCGGCCGGTGGCGGGCGATCGCGCCACTGGCCAGGAGTTCCTGAGCTATCTGCGCCCCTATGTCTGGCGCAAATCGCTCGACTTCGCCGCCATCCAGGACATCCATTCCATCAAGCGGCAGATCAACGCCCATCGCGGCGGCGGCGCCATCGCCCTGCACGGCCACAACATCAAGCTGGGCCGCGGCGGCATCCGCGAGATCGAGTTTTTCGCCCAGACGCAGCAGCTCATCTATGGCGGCCGCACCCCCGAACTGCGCGGGGCGCAGACCATCCCGATGCTGTTCGCACTGGCCGCCGCCGGCATGATCGAGCAGCGCGTCGCCGAGGAGATGGCGACGGCCTACCGGTTCCTGCGCAAGGTCGAGCATCGCCTGCAGATGATCGCCGACGAACAGACCCATACGCTGCCGGCCAGCGATGCCGGCATGCGGCATCTGGCGATCTTTCTCGGCTATCCGGATGCACAGGCCTTCGCCGCCGCGCTGCTCGAGCAGCTTCGCATCGTCGAACGGCACTATGCGCATCTGTTCGAGGACGCGCCCTCGCTGTCGGGGCCGGGCAATCTGGTCTTCACCGGCGCCGAGGACGATCCGGAAACCCTGAAGACCCTGGCTGGCCTCGGCTTCGGCACCCCCTCCGCCGTCGCCAGCGTGATCCGGCAATGGCATCACGGGCGCTATCGCGCCACCATCACCGCCCGCTCGCGCGAATTGCTCACCGAACTGATCCCCACGCTGCTGAAGGAGCTGGGCGCCACCGCCCATCCCGACGGGGCCTTGATGCGCTTCGACCAGTTCCTGGCGCGGCTGCCCGCGGGGGTGCAGCTTTTCTCCCTGTTCTATTCCAATCCCGACCTGTTGCGGCTGGTGGCGACCATCATGGGCTCGGCACCGCGCGTCGCCGAGCGGCTGGCGCAGAAACCGTCCTTGCTCGATGCCGTGCTCGATCCCGGCTTCCTCGACGCGCTGCCCAGCCTGGACGAACTGCTGGCCGATGCCGAGGCGCATCTGGCGCGCGCCGGCGACTACCAGGACGTGCTCGATCTCGCCCGGCGCTGGGCGGCGGATCGCCGCTTCCAGATCGGCGTGCAGTTGCTGACGGGGCGCATCGATGCGGAGCGCGCCGGGCAGGCTTTCGCGGACGTGGCGCAAAGCGTGCTGAGCGCGCTGTGCCCGCGCGTCGAGGCGGAATTCGCCCGCCAGCACGGCGGCTTCGGCGGCACGCGCCTGGCGGTGGTCGCCATGGGCAAGCTCGGCAGCCGCGAGATGACCGTCACCTCCGACCTCGACCTGATGTTCGTCTACGACCTGCCGCCGGAAACCGATGAATCCGACGGCGAGAAGCCGCTGCCGCCGGCGCAGTACTACAGCCGCCTGTCGCAGCGCATCATCAACGCCATCACCACGCTGACCAACGAGGGCCAGCTCTACGAAGTCGACATGCGCCTGCGCCCGTCCGGCAATGCCGGGCCGCTGGCCTGCAGCGTCCAGGCGTTCGAGACCTACCAGCGCGACTCGGCCTGGACCTGGGAGCACATGGCGCTGGTGCGGGCGCGCGTCATCCTGGGGCCCCGGCCGCTCTGCGACCGGCTGGACTCGGCGATCGCCGGCGTGCTCACCCGGCCGCGCGATCCCAACAAGCTGCTGCTCGACGTCGCCTCCATGCGCGACCGCATCGAGCGCCACAACCGGGCCAAGAACGCCTGGGACCTGAAATACCTGCGCGGCGGGCTGTTCGATCTCGATTTCCTGGCGCAGTACCTGCTGCTGCTGCATGCGCCGACCCACCAGAGCATCCTGGCGCGCCGGGCGCCGCAGATCTTCGCCCAACTGGCGCAGGCCCGCCTACTGCCGGCGCCGACCGCCCAGACCCTGGCGGCCGCGTTCCGCCTGTGGCAGGGCTTGCAGGCGCTGCTGCGCCTGACCATGGGCGGCGACGAGGCCGATATCGACGAGGCCACCGCGCCCGAAGGGCTGAAACAGATTCTGGCCGCCGCCGCCGGCGTGGCGGATTTCGCCGCGCTAAAGGCCAGGATGGCCGAAACCGCCGCGCAAGTTTACGCTCTCTACGAAGAGATCGTCGCGGCGCCCGCCGCCAGGCTGGGCCCGCTCACCGAAGGGGAAAGCCAATGAGCGCCGAACTGGGCAAGAAGGCCCCGGATTTCACCGCCACCGCCGATGGCGGCGGCAAGATCAAGCTGTCCGACTTCAAGGGCAAGAACGTCATCCTCTATTTCTATCCCAAGGACGACACGCCGGGCTGCACCAAGGAGGCCTGCGGCTTCCGCGACGCCAAGCCGGATTTCTCCAAGGCCAAGGCGGCGGTGCTGGGCGTGTCCAAGGACAGCGTCGCCCGCCACGACAAGTTCAAGGACAAGTACGGCCTGAATTTTCCCCTGCTGTCGGACGAGGACGGCAAGATCTGCGAGAAATACGGCACCTGGATCGAGAAGAGCCTCTACGGCCGCAAATACATGGGGATCGACCGCGCCACCTTCCTGATCGATGGCAAGGGCGTGATCCGCAACGTCTGGCGCAAGGTCAAGGTCCCCGGCCACGTCGAGGAGGTGCTGGCGGCGCTGAAAGCCCTCGACTGACTCCTACCGGTGCCCCAGCACGCGATGCGGCGTGTAGGGCTCTTCCAGATAGGCGATCTCCTCGCCCGTCAGCTTGAAGTCCAGCGCGGCCAGCAGATCGTCGAGCTGCGGCAGCTTGCTGGCGGCGACGATCGGCGCGGTGACGAAGGGCTTGTGCAGCATCCAGCCCAGCGCCACCTGGGCGGGGCCGACGCCGTGCTTCTTGGCCAGCTCGAGCACGCGATCGACGATGGTGAAGTCGCTGTCGGCATAGTACATGCGATGCGCCACGTCGTCGGTGCGGGCGCGCACCGTGGCGGTGTTGGCGCCGCTGGCGCTGTCGCCCCGGGCGCGGTTGCCGACCAGGAAGCCGCGCGCCAGCGGGCTCCACGGCGTGATGCCGACGCCCTGGTCGCGGCACAGCGGGATCATCTCGCGCTCCTCCTCGCGATAGACCAGGTTGTAGTGGTTCTGCATGGAGACGAATTTCGTCCAGCCGTGCCGCTCGGCCGCGGCCTGCGCCTTGGCGAACTGCCAGGCATACATGCTCGAGGCGCCGAGATAGCGCACCTTGCCCGCCTTCACGCAGTCGTGCAGCGCCTGCATGGTCTCCTCGATCGGGGTCCCGTTGTCCCAGCGATGGATGATGTAGAGGTCGATGTATTCAGACCCCAGGCGACGCAGCGAGGCGTCGACCTGATCCATGATGTGCTTGCGCGACAGGCCCTTGTCGTTGGGCCCCTTGCCCATCGGGTTGAACACCTTGGTGGCGATCACGTAGTCCTCGCGCCGCGACGCCAGATCGCGCAGCGCCCGGCCGGTGATCTCCTCGCTGACGCCGAGCGAGTACATGTTGGCCGTGTCGTAGAAATTGACCCCCGCCTCCCAGGCGCGGCGGTAGAAGGGCTTGCCGTCGTGCTCTTCCAGCACCCATTCGCGCCACGCCTTGGCGCCGTAGGTCATGGTGCCGAAGCACAGGCGCGACACTTTCAGGCCGGTATTGCCCAGACGAACGTATTGCATCGCTTCCCCCTCCTTCTGCCCGACGCTACTCCGCTTCCTTGTTCCTGGCATCGACGCGCGCGGCCAGGGCCGCGGCCATGTATTCGTCGAGATCGCCGTCCAGCACGCGCTGCGCGTCGGAACGCTCGACCCCGGTGCGCAGGTCCTTGACCATCTGGTAGGGCTGCAGCACGTAGGAGCGGATCTGGTGGCCCCAGCCGATATCGGTCTTGGAATCGGCCTCCGCCTGGGCCGCCTCCTCGCGCTTGCGCAGCTCCGCCTCGTAGAGCCGAGCGCGCAGCATGTTCATGGCGGTGGCGCGGTTGCGGTGCTGCGAGCGGTCGGACTGGCACTGCACCACGATGCCGGTCGGCATGTGGGTGATGCGGATGGCGGAGTCGGTCTTGTTGACGTGCTGGCCGCCCGCGCCCGAGGCGCGGTAGGTGTCGACGCGCAGATCCTTGTCGAGGATCTCGATGTCGATGGTGTCGTCGACCACCGGATAGACCCAGACCGAGGCGAAGGAGGTGTGGCGGCGCGCCTGGCTGTCGAAGGGCGAGATGCGCACCAGCCGGTGCACGCCGCTTTCGGTCTTCAGCCAGCCATAGGCGTTGCGGCCGCCGACTTTCAGGGTCACCGACTTGATGCCTGCTTCTTCGCCCGGGCTCTCCTCCAGCCATTCGACCTTGTAGCCATGCTGCTCGGCCCAGCGCACATACATGCGCGCCAGCATCTCGGCCCAGTCCTGCGATTCAGTGCCGCCGGCGCCGGCGTGGATTTCGACGTAGCAGTCGTTGGCGTCGACCTCGCCCGAGAGCAGCGTCTCCAGCTCCAGCTTGGCCGCCATGTCGCGCAGCGCGCGCAGGGATTTCTCGGCATCGGCCACCATGCCGGCATCGCCCTCGGCATCGGCCAGGTCGATCAGCTCGGCATTCTCCGTGATGCCGGTTTCCAGCAGCCGCACATTGGCCAGCGCCGAATCGAGCTGCTGGCGCTCGCGCATCAGCGCCTGCGCTTCGGCCGGCTTGTTCCAGAGATTGGGGTCTTCGGCGCGGGCGTTCAGCTCCGCCAGCCGTTCGACGGCGCGGTCGTAGTCAAAGATGCCTCCTCAGCAGCCCGACAGACTGCCTGATCTGCTCGACGACGGCCTCGGTTTCCGCCCGCATGCGACAACGCTCCAGAGACGACGGTGGGTTCGACCGGCGAGGTTTTAATACGTTTCGCCGGTGCCGGAAAGGGTGGGACGGCCAGCGCCGTGCGCCGCGGCGGGATCGACGCCCAGCACCGAGAAATTGCCGGTGCCGTCCAGCACGATGCGGTCGCCGTTGGGCTCGGTCCCCGGCTTGAAGGCCTCGAGGATGGCCGGGCCGCCCGGGCCGGCCGGCTCGCCGGTGTTGGGATTGATGCGCACCATCTTCAGGTCGGGCGGAATGCGGAACGGCGTGTTGGGCCGGTCCTTGAGGACGACGGAAGCGATCTCCTTGAAGATCGGCACCGCCACGCTGCCGCCGGTCTCGCCGCGCCCCAGCGTGCGCGGCTCGTCGAAGCCGACATAGACGCCGATCACCAGGTCGGGCGAGAAGCCGAGGAACCACACGTCCTTGGCGTCGTTCGAGGTGCCGGTCTTGCCCGCCAGCGGCTTGTTCAGCGACGCCAGCGCCGCCGCCGTGCCGCGCACCGTCACGCCCTGCATGATGTGGACCATCTGGTAGACCGATTGCGGATTGTAGATCTGCTCGCGCGGGTCGGGCAGCGCGGGCGGCAACTGGCCCTTCCAGGCGTCGATGCGGCAGGCGTCGCAGGAGCGCTCGTCGTGGCGGTAGATCGTCTTGCCGGTGCGATCCTGGACGCGGTCGATCAGGGTCGGCGTCACGCGCTTGCCGCCATTGACCAGCATGCCGTAGGCGTTGGCCATGCGCAGCAGCGTGGTCTCGCCCGCGCCCAGCGCCATCGGCAGGACTTCCATCATCTGGTCGACCACGCCGAAGGTCTTGGCCGTGGCGGCGATCTTGTCCATGCCGACATATTGCGCGACGCGCACGGTCATCAGGTTGCGCGACTTCTCGATGCCGGTGCGCAGCGTCACCGGCCCGAGGAAGTCGCGCGAATAGTTCTCCGGCTTCCACAGCGGCTGGCCCGGCCCGGGATCGAACACGAAGGGCGCGTCGAGCACCAGGCTGGCCGGCGTCAGACCGCCGTCCTCCAGCGCCGTCAGGTAGACGAAGGGCTTGAACGCGGAGCCGGGCTGGCGCAGCGCCTGGGTGACGCGGTTGTACTGGCTGCGCTGGAAGCTCCAGCCGCCGGCCATCGCCAGCACCCGGCCGGTATGCGGATCAAGCACGACGGCGCCGCCCTCGACATTGGGGATCTGGCGCAGCCCGTAGGTGCCGGCGGGATAGGCCTGCTTCTTGGCGTCGATGGTCACCGTCTCGACCGCGATCACGTCGCCCGCGGCCAGGACGTCGGCGGGACGGCGCGGCGGATTGCCGATCTTCTGCTCTTCCAGGGTCGGCCGCGCCCAGGCCAGCTCGGCGAACGGAATGGCGCCTTCCTTGCCGTCCAGCAGGCCGATCGCGGCGCGATCGTTCTCGACCTTCAACACCACGGCGAGCTGCCAGTGGGGCTGGCCCAAAGGCGGCCGCGCCTCGGCCTGCTTGGCGAGTTCGGCCTTCCAGTTGTCGACCGAGCCGAGTTTGGCGATGGGGCCGCGCCAGCCGTGGCGACGGTCATAGGCCACCAGCCCGTCGCGCAGCGCCTTTTCGATGACGGGCTGCATGTCGGAGTCCAGCGTGGTGCGCACCGCCAGCCCGCCCTCGTAGAGCGTGGTTTCGCCGTAGCGGGCATGGATCTGCCGGCGCACCTCCTCGGCGAAGAAATCGGCCGCCACGGTCTCGGTTTCGGGCCGCCGTCGCAGTTGCAGCGTCTCGTTGCGCGCCGCCGCCGCCTCCTGGGCGCTGACGTAGCCGTCCTCCTGCATGCGCCCGATGACGTAGTCGCGCCGCGCCTTGGCCTCGGCCGGGGCACGCTGGATGTTGTAGTTGCTGGGCGCCTTGGGCAGCGCCGCCAGATACGCCGCCTCGCCGACGGTCAGCTCGTCCAGCGACTTGCCGAAATAGTTCAGCGCCGCGGCGGCGACGCCGTAATTGCCGGAGCCGAGGAATATCTCGTTCAGATAGAGCTCGAGAATGCGCTCCTTGGGAAAGGCGTTCTCGATGCGGAACGCCAGGATCGCCTCGCGGATCTTGCGCGCCAGGGTCGCCTCGTTGGTCAGCAGGAAGTTCTTGGCCACCTGCTGGGTGATGGAGGAAGCGCCCTCGGGCCGCTTGTTCTGGCCCATGTTGGAGAGATTGGCGATGGCGGCGCGGATGACGCCGAAAAGATCGACGCCGGGATGGGTGAAGAAGCGCTGGTCCTCCGACGCCACGAAGGCGTTGATCACCCGCTTCGGCATGGCGGCGATGGGAACGTAGACCCGCTTCTCCTTGGCGTATTCGGCCAGCAGCCGGCCATCGGCGGCATAGAGCCGGGTGGTGACCGGCGGTTCGTAGGCCTTGAGCTGCTCGTGGTCGGGCAGGTCGGCGGAATAATGCATGTAGACGTAAAGACCGACGCCGCCGGCCAGAACGATGCCGAGCCCGAGCAGAATCGCCAAAAACTTCAATACGCGCACGATCCCCGCGCCTTTCCTGGGCCTGCCGCACCGGCAACAACCATTCCGAGGGCGATCGGTTCAATCCGCCCCGAACCTATATTGCAGCCCTGTCCCGGCACTGCTACCGGAAAATTGCGGCAGCGGTGGGGCGCGAAAATCCCGCGATTCCAGGCGTTTGATCAGTTGGACTGGGCCGCCGGCACCTTGGCCACCACCGGCTGGGTGGGGGCGAAGAAGGAATCGGCGGCCTTGATGATGGCCCGCGCCAGCTTCTGGCGGTGGCTCTGCTGCATCAGCGCCCGCTCGTCGGTCCGGTTGGAGAGATAGCCGACCTCGAGCAGCACGGCGGGAACGTCAGGCGCGGTCAGCACGGCGAAGCCGGCGGAGCGGTGCGGCCGGGCCGGCAGCAGCGTCACCTTGGCGCGTTCGAACTCCTCGACCAGCAGCCCGGCATAGACCTTGGAGCGGTTCATGGTCTCGCGCTGGGCCAGGTCGATCAGGATGCTGGCGACGTCGCGGTCCTGCCGCGTCAGGTCGAGCCCGGCGATGATGTCGGCCTTGTTTTCCTTGGTAGCGAGAGCGGCGGCCTCCTTGTCGGAGGCCTCGCTCGAGAGCGTGTAGACCGAGGCGCCGCGGGTCTCCCATTCGCCGTGCGAATCGGCATGGATGGAGATGAACAGGTCGGCGCCGGCGGCGCGGGCGAAGGTCACGCGCTCGCGCAAGGCCATGAAATCGTCGTCGTTGCGGGTCAGCACCGCCTTGTAGCGGCCGGTGGCGTTGAGCTGGCGCGCCAGCTCCTTGGAGATCGCCAGCGTCAGGTTCTTCTCGTAATAGCCGTTGACGCTGATGGCGCCGGGATCGACGCCGCCATGGCCCGGATCGATGACCACGATCTTGCGCGTGTCCTTCTTGGCATGCGGCACGGTCAGGGGCGGCGGCGGCACCTTGGCCATCACCGGGTCCGGTTTGGCGGCGGCCTGCTTGCTGGCTTCGGATTCGCGCAGGAAGCTGGCGGCGTCGGTCTTCGCCAGATCGACCACGAAGCGGAACGGATGCGGGCCGATCGGGTTGAGGATGAAGCTGTTCTTCACCGACAGCGGCTGGTTGACCTCCATCACGATGCGCCCGCCGCCCTGGCCGAACTGGCCGAAGCGGAAGCCCTTGATGGCAGGGTTGTCGCGCACCAGCCGGTCCAGCGCTTCCCGGTTGATTTTCCACTCCATGTCCGGGAAATCGATCACCACCCGGTAGGGATCGGGCAGCGTGAAGATGTGGTAGTCGACCTTCTGGCTGATATCGAGCACGAAGCGGGTGACGTCTTCGACCTGCCGGCCGGCGCGCACGCCAAGGACCTCCGGTGCCGCGGCCCAGACGGCCGTGGCGCTCGAAGCCAGCAGGATCCAGGCCAGAACCAGCCGCCGGATCAACGCTGAAATTGTCCTGGGAATGCTGCTCCCCCGTTAAGAAATCGCTCTAACCATATAGGATATATATGGAATTTTCCACCGGGTTCTACCGGAAATCTGCCAAGGTCGCCTGCTAAGCCGATCAATCGTTTCAGTGATTGTCGTTTTGTTGCCGGAAGACTAAGGTGCGGGTTGCGAACGGGCAGTCCCTGATCGCCGATCTGGATATGTCTTCAGGCGGCGATGGCGGCCCGGACGGTCCTCCCCCGGCTGTTTTTTCCGGGTCCGCGACCGGCCGGCGGCGCTGAGGTGGGGGCTGCTCCATGGAAACCCGGAACGGATTTTGCGCTGCACGCGCACCGGGCGCCGGACCGTCCCCGTCCTGACCAGCGTGGTCGTTCGACGGGTAGCAGACGACGGCGCCCTCCGTTCCGCATAGACGAGCCTGCTCTCCCCGTCTGTTCGCGCGGGGCATCCGGGCAAGGCTCGGGAGTTCGACCGCATGGTCAAACGCATGCTGGTGGACGCCACACATCCGGAAGAAACCCGGGTCGTGGTGGTGAACGGCACCAAACTCGAAGAATTCGACTTCGAGACATCGACCAAGAAGCAGCTCAAAGGCAACATCTACCTCGCCAAGGTGATTCGCATCGAGCCGTCGCTGCAGGCGGCGTTCGTCGAATACGGCGGCAACCGCCACGGCTTCCTGGCCTTCAGCGAAATCCACCCCGACTACTACCAGATCCCGGTCGCCGACCGCGAAGCGATCCTGGCCGAACAGGAGCGCCGCGCCCGCCAGGCCGAGGAGAACGAGGGTCAGGAGCGCCCGCGGCGGCGCGGCCGCCACGACCGGCGCGGCCGGCAGCGCCGCGAAGAGACCGCGGGCAACGAGCAGACCGTCGCCCTGGGCGAGGCCGATGCCATCGACACGATGGTCTCGCCGGACCAGGCCGAACAGCCCGTGGTCGAGCACTGGGACCACGAGGCGGCCCGCTCCGGCTATCGCCCGGACGAAACCGCCGAAGCGCCCGGCAGCGAGGCGGACCGCGCCGCCGCGGCCCAAGCCGAGGTCGCGCCCGAGCTCGCCGTCGAGCGCGAGGAGATCTTCGAGGATCGCGAGACGATCGACCCGGAAGGTGATTTCCGCGAATCCGAAAGCGATTGGCGGGACGACGAGGAACCTGCCGTCAAGGCGGTGGCGGAAGACCGCGAGGATTCCGTCGACCTCGATAGCGAACCGGACGCCGTGTCCGGCGACGAGCCGGAACCGGCGCGCGGCTACGCCGCCGAGCGGCAGGACGCGCCGGTGGCCTATGCCGAGGCGTTCGAGGAGAAGGCCGCCGGCGACGACGACGCCGCAGCCGAGACCGGCGAGGTCGATGGCGACACCACCCTGGCGCCCTCGGAGTCGCAGGACGTGACGTCCGACGCCCTGCCCGACGGCGAGGCGGCGCCGGAGAACGGCCTGATCGCCCCGATCGCGGCGGTGGAAACCGTCGGCGGCGAGGATCTCGGCGAGGAGGAACGCCCCCGCCGCGCCCCGCCGCTGCGCCAGTACAAGATCCAGGAAGTCATCAAGCGCCGCCAGATCCTGCTGGTGCAGGTGGTCAAGGAAGAGCGCGGCAACAAGGGCGCGGCGCTGACCACCTACCTGTCGCTGGCCGGCCGCTATGCCGTGCTGATGCCCAATGCCGGCCGCGGCGGCGGCATCTCCCGCAAGATCACCAACGCCGCCGACCGCAAGCGCATGCGCGAGATGCTGTCGGAGCTGGAAGTGCCGCAGGGCATGGGCGTGATCCTGCGCACCGCCGGGCTGGAGCGCAGCAAGCCGGAGATCAAGCGCGACTACGACTATCTGATCCGGCTGTGGGACAGCATCCGCGACCTGACGCTGAAATCGACCGCGCCGGCCCTGATCTACGAGGAAGGCAACCTCATCAAGCGCTCGATCCGCGACCTCTACGGCAAGGACATCGAGGACGTGCTGATCGAGGGCGAGGACGCCTACAACAACGCGCGCGACTTCATGCGCCAGCTCATGCCCAGCCACGTGAAGAAGGTGCAGCTCTATCGCGAGAGCATCCCCCTCTTCCACCGCTACCAGGTCGAAACGCAGCTCGACGCCATGCATTCGGCCGTGGTGCAGCTCAAGAGCGGGGCCTACATCGTCATCAATCCGACCGAGGCGCTGGTCGCCATCGACGTCAACTCCGGCCGCGCCACCAAGGAGCGCAACATCGAGGAGACGGCGCTGCGCACCAACATCGAGGCGGCGGAGGAGATCGCCCGCCAGTTGCGCCTGCGCGACCTCGCCGGCCTGATCGTCATCGACTTCATCGACATGGAGGACCAGCGCCACCAGGCCCAGGTCGAGCGCAAGCTGAAGGAGGCCATGCGGTCGGACCGGGCGCGCATCCAGATCGGCCGCATCAGCGCCTTCGGCCTGCTGGAGCTGTCGCGCCAGCGCCTGCGGCCCAGCCTGCTGGAGACCTCGACCGAGATCTGCCCGCATTGCGAAGGCAGCGGCCGCATCCGCTCCACCGAATCGACCGTCCTGCACGTGCTGCGCGCGGTCGAGGAGGAAGGCATCCGCCGGCGCGCGGCGGAGATCCGCATCGGCGTGCCCACGCCGGTGGCGCTCTACCTGCTCAACCAGAAGCGCTCGCGCCTGGCCGAGATCGAGCAGCGCTACGGCTTCCGCGTCGTGGTCGACGGCGACGACCGGCTGATTCCGCCCAATTTCACCCTGGAGCGCAGCCGCACCCGGCCGGCCGACGCCCACGCCATGGCGCCGGCCCTGGCCACGGCCGCCTATGACGAGTTCGAGGCCGTGGACGAGGAGATCGTCGAGGAGACGGAGACGGCGAGCGAAGCTGTCGAGCAGGGTCCGGCGGCCGAAGGCGCCGATGACGCCGCCGGCAACCGCCGCCGGCGCCGCCGCCGCCGGCGCCGCCGCGGCGAGGAGGACGGTGCGGGCACCGATCAGCCCGATGCCGGCGCGGACGGCGAGCTTGCCGCCGGCGAGGCGACGGCCGAACCGGACGCCGCCAGCCCGGGCGAGGACGAAGAGCAGGACGAGACCGTTGCCTCCCCCGAAGACGGCGAGCGCGACGAGGCCGATGCCGCCGGCGACGACGGCCAGAATCGCCGGCGCCGGCGCGGGCGGCGCGGCGGACGGCGTCGGCGCCACGGCGAGCGCGGCAATGACGAGCAGCCCGAGCCGCTGGCGACCGCGGCCGAGAACGCCGAGGAGCAGCCGGCCCAGAACGACGCATGGCAGCCGCTGGCCGAGGCGCGGGAGCCGGTCGCCGCTCTGCCGGCGGAAGTTGAACCCGCCATCGCGTCGGACAGCATCGCGGCCGAGCCGCCCCGGCCCACGGCCGCCGAAGGCAGCGCCGCCGCCGCGACTCCGACCGAAGAGCCGGAATCGGAGCCGGAGCCGGAAGCAGTGCCGGCCGGGCCGCCGCGCCGTGGCTGGTGGCAAAGGCTGACCAGCAGCGGCAAATGACGCTTGGAGCAGATCATTAAAGGATAGAGCGGATTCACGCGATCGGACGGAGACGCAGGGCTTCCGTCCGAGCGCGATCCGCTGCAAGTGAAAAGGGCCCTCGCGGGCCCTTTTCGTCGAGCGGCGGTAACCTGTCGACCCGCCGGTAAATTCGCTTCAGAACCTGGCCGCCAGGCTGAAGAAGCCGCGCCATTCGTCGCCCTCGTCGCCGCGGTTGGCGATGTCGCGGTTCAGCGTCTTGGCCAGGAAGAACTCGCCGGACACCTTGTCCAGGAAGTTCAGGCGGACGCCGGCGCCGGCCGACTTGATGGTCTCCTCGTCGGTGCCCGCCGCCTTGTCGGCCTTGTCGTCGTTCCAGATCTTGCCGTAGTCGAAGAAGGCGAAGAACTGGTAGCCGCGCAGGATCAGGAGGTTGACCGGCCTGCCGAACTGCAGTTCGACCTTGGCGGCGATGCCGTGGTCGCCGGTGATCTCGCCCGGGTCGAAGCCGCGCCCCCATTGCGAGCCGCCGACGCCGAACTCCTCGGACGACAGCAGCTTGTCGGCCGAGATCTGGCCCTGGGCGGCGAGGAAGAGATTGAGGCCGGGAACGAACAGGTTCTGCAGGCGCGACACCTGGGCATTGGCCTTGAAGAAATTGGCGGTGCCTTCGGGGCGCGAGCTGATCTCGCCCTTCTTGGTGTAGTTGAAGATCGGCAGGCCCTTGCTGAGTTCCACGTCGATCAGAGTGATGCCGGCGAACCGGTCGACCATGTCGAACGTGGTGCCCAGGCGCACGATCCACAGATTGTCGCGGGTGGCGATGCCCGCCAGATCGTTGTCGTTGTCGACGTCGCGATAGACCCCCGAGCCGCGCACGTACCAGTTCATGGTGCGCGAGCGGACCAGCGGATGCTGGGCACGCAGCGTCACCGTCCACGCCTCGCCGTCGATGTCGAAGTCGCTCAGCGTGTAGCCCGGCTTGGTCTTGGAATAGGAGAACCCGACGCCGACCTTGGTGCCTTCGTTGCCGACGTCCTGGTCGTAGGCGCCTTCGACGTAGTGCATTTCGTCCCAGTCGGCGATCGTGTTGATGCCGCGGATGGCGATGCGGTCGGAAATGCCCAGCAGGGAATTGGCGATGACGCCGATCTGGCCCTGGTACGGGCCGGAGAAGCGCGAGCCGTAATTGTCGAACGCGACGAAGGCGTCGAACGGCTTGCGCGTGGCGCTGACGATCAGCGTCGCAGCGCCCGGCTCGTTGCCCTCCGCCGGCGCCAGCACCGCCTGCGCGGTGACGCCCGGCAGATCGTTGGCCAGCAGCAGGTAGCGCTCCATGACCTTGTTCGTCACCGGCCTTGTGCCGACGATCTTCTGCGCGTAGTTGGCCAGCTTGGTGTGGATGCCGGTCAGCGCCTGGCCCCGGTTCTCGCGGCCGGCGCCGGAGGGCAGCTCGATGCGATAGTCCTTGATGTAGCCTTCGACGATCTGGATGCGCAGCGCGCCGCCGCTGATGCGCTGGGCCGGAATCACCGCCCGCGACAGGATGTAGCCGTCGTTGCGGTACTTCACCGTGATCCGGTCGGCGATCGCCTGGGCGTCGGCCAGGCTGATTTCGCTGCCGACGAAGTCGGCGAAGGCCGGCTGCAGCGCGGCTTGGCTGTAAACGGTCGAGCCGTCGACGGCAACCGAGGAGAGCACGAAGCGAATGCGCGCCGCATCGCCCGGCACCTGGCGCTCCGGCTCGATCAGCGGCACGACCTGATCGGTGGTGGTGCGCGGCTGCGGCGGCGGCTCGAAGCGCTGCTGCGTGCGGCCGGGATCGGCGGACCCCGGCAGGTGCTGCGCGAACGCCGGGTGATTGCCCAGAGCGATCGCCAGAGCGGCGGTCGAAAGGATCGTGAAGCAAAAAGAGAAGCGGCGCCTTGTCGGCTGGCGGCAAACAGAGGAATCGGATTCCATCTGTTCTGCCGTAGCCCGCATTGCTGCCCCCAAAGCCAGTCGCAAAACCACGGGCTATCAGTAGGATAGCCGCCAATCGTTCACGAGTAGCAACTCAAGGTATCAAAGTCAAACGACAAGGGGTTGCATCGCCACGACTCGGCCCCACCGCCCGGTACCGCGAACAGTTCCCGTCCGGATAGCAAAAACAGACTGACCGGTCTTTCATGCATTTGCTTCGGTCAAGCGCGGCCAAAGGGACTGCGGGCCGGCCTGCGCCACGGCGCGCCCGATCTCCGCCGCCCAGGCGCCGTCGCCGCCATAGTCGTCGCGCCAGACCCACAGCCGTCGCGTGAAATGGTGCAGCCGGTGCTCGTAGGTGAAGCCCATCGCGCCCAGCACCTGATGCGCCATGGCCGCGATGCGTCCGGCGCTTTCTCCCGCCCGCACCTTGGCCGCGGCGATGGGAAAGCCCAGATCGCCCGCCGCCGCCGCATCGCCAGCCGATTCCGCCGCCGATTGCAGCGAGG
Source organism: Reyranellaceae bacterium (assembly GCA_050181585.1). Taxonomy (GTDB): domain Bacteria; phylum Pseudomonadota; class Alphaproteobacteria; order Reyranellales; family JAQSWP01; genus JAQSWP01. The sequence continues at coordinate 101,841 of JBFXDA010000008.1, read as the reverse complement.
CGACCTGCCCCGCCAGCTCGGCCAGCAATTGCTGGATGGCCTGGAAATTGCCGATCGGCCGGCCGAACTGCTTGCGCTCGCGGGCATAGTCCAGCGCGATCTCCAGCACGCGCTGCGCCGCGCCGGCCATCTGCTGCAGCCGCATGAACGCCGCCAGCGCCCAATGGTCGGCGGCGGATAGATCGATAGCCGCCGACGACGCTTGCGCGTCGGCCAGGTTGAGCCGGCCGCGCGGCTCGCCCGCCGCCGTGTTGCCGCCGCCCTCGGCCTGGCCGCCGCCGATCACCACCAGGTGCAACGAGCCGTCGGGCCGGCGCGCCGGGGCGACGATGCCCGCCGCCCGCGCCGCCCACGGAACGGCGCGGATCTCGCCGCTGACCCTGGCGCCATCGGCGGAGAGTTGCAGCGGCGCGGATGCGATGGCGACGCTGAGCGGGCCTGGCGGCAAGTCGAGCCCGGCGCGCGCGCCCAGATACTGCGCCAGCGCGGTCTCGGCCGCCGGTGCGGGAACGGCGTGCGCGCCCAGGAGCCGCAGCGCTGCCGCCAGATCGGCCAGCGAACCGCCGACGCCGCCTTTTTCCTCGGGCACGCCGACCAGCGTCAGCCCCGCCTCCTCGAGCGCCTGCCACAGGCGGTCGGGGAATTCGCCCTGCTCGGCCTGGTTGACGAGTTCGGGGGTGCACAGATCGCGCAGCAGCCGGTCGGCGCTTTCCAGCATCATGGCGCGGGTTTCGAGATCGAGCGACATCGTCATTGTCTTCCTTCAGCGCAGTCCCAGCCCGCGGGCGATGATGCCGCGCAGGATCTGCGTCGTGCCGCCCTGGATCGTGTAGGCGGGTGACAGCAGCGTCGCCTGCCGGGCGATCTCGATGAAATCCTCGAGGTCGTCCGGCGACGTCGCCTCGCTTTGCGCCAGTTGGCGCGCCACCTCCGGCAGGTCCTGCTGGAAGGCGGTGCCCAGGTCCTTCACCACCGAGGCCTCGGTGACGGGCATCTGGCCCTGCTGCAGCATGCCGGCGACGGACAGCGACATCTGGCGCAGGTTCCACAGCCGCGCCACCAGCCGGCCGATCGTCTCGGCCGCGCGCGGCGAGGCCTGCCGGCCGATCAGCCGCACCAGTTCGCGCAGGACGTGGAGGTTGGTGAGAAAACGCTCCGGCCCGCTGCGCTCGTAGGCCAGTTCGCTGGTCACCTGCTTCCAGCCGTCGCCCTCGTTGCCCAGCAGGTTTTCCGCGGGCACGAAGACGTCGACGAAATTGACCTCGTTGAATTCGTGCCGGCCGGCCAGGTTGACGACCGGCCGGATGGTGATGCCGGGCGACTTCAGGTCGACGATGAGCTGGCTGAGGCCGGCATGGCGCTCCTCGCTCTTGGCGCTGGTGCGGCAGAGCGCGATCATGAAATGGCAGAGATGGGCGCCCGAGGTCCACAGCTTGGTGCCGTTGATCCGGTAGCCGCCCGCCACCGGCTCGGCGCGCGTGCGCACCGACGCCAGGTCGGAGCCGGAATCGGGCTCGCTCATGCCGATGCAGAAATAGCTTTCGCCGCGCGTGATCGGCGGCAGGTATTTCTTCCGCTGCGCCTCGCTGCCGAAACGCAGGATCAGCGGACCGCTTTGCCGGTCGGCCACCCAGTGCGCGCCGGCCGGCGCGCCGTTGGCCAGCAGCTCCTCGGTCAGCACGTAGCGTTCGAGCTGGCTGCGGCCGCCGCCGCCGTACTCCTCGGGCCAGGTCAGGCCGATCCAGCCGCGCGCGCCCAGTTGCCGGCTGAATTCGGGCGAGAACGTGCCCCACGACTTGAAGCGTTCGGGCGACTTGTCCCGCGGCACCGCGACGAGCAGGAACGCCCGCACCTCGCGACGCAGCGCCTCGGCCTGCGGCGGCAGCACGAGCGGGGGAAAGGACAGGGTTGCGGACGGGGCGGGCATTCATTCACCTCTTGCGTCGGGCGACCCTATCACGTCAGATCGGCGCAACGGAATGCGCCTTCGCCGTTGCCTGTCGCAGACCGGAACTGCAGCACCGCGCGCGGCAGGCGCTTTACTCCACCACGGCCGGTCACCTAATCTCGCCCCCCGCACTGGCATTCGCGATTCCGAGGAGCGCTCCATGGCCGAGAACATCATCTACAGCAAGGACGGGCATATCGTCACCGTGACGCTGAACCGGCCCGAGATCCGGAACGCGATTTCGGATGACGACATGATCGCCGACCTGGTGACCGCCATCCACCGCATCGACCGGGACGCCGACGTGCGCTGCGCCATCCTGACCGGGGCCGGCACCGCCTTCAGCTCCGGCGGCAACGTCAAGAAGATGCGCGACGGCGGCGGCATGTTCGAGGGCAGCGCCTACGATCTGCGCAACGGCTACCTGCAGGGCATCCAGCGCATCCCGGTCGCCATGTACGAGCTGGAAGTGCCGATCATCGCCGCCGTCAACGGCCCGGCGATCGGCGCCGGCTGCGACCTGGCCTGCATGTGCGACATCCGCGTCGCGGGCCGGAGCGCCAAGTTCGCCGAGAGCTTCGTCAAGCTCGGCATCATCCCCGGCGACGGCGGCGCCTGGTTCCTGCCCCGCGCCGTGGGCGCGTCCAAGGCGCGCGAGATGGCCTTCACCGGCGACATGGTCGATGCCGAGGAGGCGCTGGCCTGCGGGCTGGTGTCGAAAGTCGTCGACGACGACAAGCTGATGGAGGCGGCGACGGCGCTGGCCGGGCGCATCGCGGCCAATCCGCCGCACGCGCTGCGCATGGCCAAGCGCCTGCTGCGCGAGGGCGAGCGCGCCACGCTGCACACGCTGCTCGACATGTCGGCCTCGATGCAGGCGCTGGCGCACAAGACGGCCGATCACAAGGAGGCGGTCGCCGCTTTCCTGGAAAAGCGCAAGCCGGTGTTCAAGGGCCAATGAGCCAGGACGAACGCCAGCCCGTCGCCGCCGCCAATCGCGCCTTCTACAAAGCCTTCTCCGAGCGCGACTACGCCGGCATGGACCAGGTGTGGGCGCGCAATTCGCCGGTGGCCTGCATCCATCCCGGCTGGCCGCCGATCTTCCGGCGCGAGCAGGTGATGGCGAGCTGGCGCGGCATACTGGGCAATCCGCAGCAGAGCGTCGTGACCTGTTCGGACGAGCGCATCCTGGTCAACGGCGACACCGCCATCGTCATCTGCACCGAGAAAGTGGCGGGCAACGCGCTGGTCGCCACCAACGTGTTCGTGCGCGAGGACGGCGCCTGGCGGATGATCCACCACCAGGCCGGCCCGCGCCCGGCCGAGGAGCCGCCCAAGCAGGCCGACGAGCCCAAGGGCAAGCGCATCCTGCACTGAGGGCCGTGCTCGCCTAACGCTTCCAGGCCTGCAGCCGGCGCGCCGCCTCGGCCATCTCCGCCGTCGCGCCGGCGAAAGAAAGGCGCAGCGTGCCGTGGCCGCGCTGGCGGTCGAAATCCAGCCCCGGCGTCGCCGCCACCCCCGCCTCCACCAGCATGCGGCGGCAGAAATCGCGGCTGTCGTTGCTGAGATGCGAGACGTCGGCATAGAGATAGAACGCGCCGTCCGGGACGGTCAGCCGGTCGAGGCCGGCCTTGGGCAGTTCGGCCAGCAGCAGGTCGCGGTTCTCGCGATAGCGCCGCACGTGCCCGTTCAGCTCCTCCTGGCAGTCGAAGGCGGCGATGGCGGCGAGCTGCGACAGCGCGGGAGCGGAGATGAACAGGTTCTGCGCCAGGCACTCGATGGCGCGCAGCATATCGGACGGCGCCACCATCCAGCCCAGCCGCCAGCCGGTCATGGAGAAATACTTGGAGAAGCTGTTGATGACGATGGCGCTGTCGGAGCACGCGGCCGCCGTGGCGGTGGCGCCGCCGAAGACGATGCCGTGATAGATCTCGTCGGAGATCAGCCTTATGCCGTGGACCTGGCAGTAATAGGCCAGCGCCCGCATTTCGCTTTCCGACACGGTGGTGCCGGTGGGATTGGACGGGCTGGCGACGATCAGCCCGGCGACCTTCCCCGCCTGCCGCAGCAGCTCGACCGTGGGCTGGTATTTGTGTCCGGCATCGGTCAGCAGGTCGACCGGCTCGAAGCCGAGCGCGGAGAGGATGTTGCGATAGGCCGGGTAGCCGGGCGCGGCCAGCGCGACGCGGTCGCCGTGCTCGAACGAGGCCAGGAACGACAGCAGGAAGGCGCCGGACGAGCCTTGCGTGACGACCACGCGCTCGGCCGGCAGCGCCAGCCCGTAAGCGTCCTTGTAGTGGCGCGCGATGCGCTCGCGCAGCGCGGGGATGCCCAGCGCGTCGACGTAGCCGATGCGGTCGCGATCGAGCGCGCTCTTGGCCGCCTCGATCACGCCCCGGGGCGCGCCGGTGCTGGGCTGCCCGACTTCCAGATGCACGATGTTCTGGCCCTGGACCTCGCGCTCGTAGGCCGCCCGCATGACGTCCATGACGATGAACGGCGAAACCTTCGCCGCGCGTTGCGAAACCCGCAGCGTCATGTCGGGCCTAGCGCACCGCCGGCGCGCTCAGCGCCAGCCCGTTGCCGCGCGGATCGCCGGTCACGCTGCACAGCGTGCGGTCCGAGTTCAGGCCCTTGGGGCAAAGGACGGCGCTGACCTGGCCCAGCGCCGGCAGCTCCTCTACCACGTGGCCGCGCGCGCGCAGCGTCTCCGCCGCCCCCGGCTCGGCGAAGACGCGGTCGGGCAGGCCCGGATGCAGCACGCGCGCCATGCTCAGGGATTGCGACAGCGGCCGCGCCGCCAGCAACGCGCTGGCCGCCACCTGCGTCAGCACGGCCGGGCCGGACGTGCCGCCCGAAGCGGCGCCGGCGAAGAAGAAGTCGCCGGTATTGGCGTTGGCGACCAGCATCGGGCCGACCGATGCGGCGCCGCGCCCGTTGACGCCCGGCGCCGGCGCGATCAGCACGCCGGTATTGCCCGCCACCCGGGCGCCGCCGAAGAAGCCGTTGGTGGTGAAGTTGCAGGCCACGGCGTTGGCGAAACGGTCGACCGTCACCAGCGCGGCCGCCGGCGCATCGTTGGGCCGCTGCAGCGGCGGGCGCGGCAGGGCGGCAACGGGCGTCACCTCCTCGGCGCGATAGCTGGCCAGCAGCGAATCGATCTGGGTCTGCGACAGGATCGTGGCCGGATCCTCGGTGAAATTGTCGGCCTGATCCAGCCAGTGGCTGCGCTCGGCATAGGCGCGTTTGGATATTTCCGCGACCAGGTGCGGGTGGTTCTGCTCGCTGGTGCCTTCGTAGGCGCCGCGGCTTTCCAGCAGGCCCCACATCTGCGCCGCCAGCACGCCGCCGCCGGCCGGGGGCGCGGCGAAATGGACCTGGTGATTGCCCCATCGCAAGGTGACGGGCGCCGACCAGACCGGGATCTGGTCGCGCATGTCCTCGGTGCTGAGCTGGCCGCCGGCGCCGCGCACCGCCTCGACGTATTGCCGCGCCAGATTGCCGACATGGAATTCGCCCGCGCCGCGCAGGCGGATGACGCCGAGCGTGCCGGCCAGATCCTCCTGCACCCAGGGATCGCCTTCGCGCAGCAGCCGGCCATCGGTCGAGAACACGCGCCGCGTGGTCGGGTCCTGCTGGATGGCGGTGGCGGCGATCTGCAGATCCCCCACCAGCGCGCGCGGCGCGATCGTGCCGATGCGCGCCAGCCGCTCGCCTGGCGCGACCAGCTCTTCCCACCGTATTGCGCCGTAGCGGGCATGCAACGCCGCCATGCCGCGCACGTTGCCCGGCACGCCGACCGGAACGCCGGTGGCGCCCGCGCCGCCGCTGGAAACCTTGGTCAGGAAGCTCAGCGCCTCGACCTTGCGCGCCTTGGAGTTGTGCACCAGACAGGCGCCGCCGCCGCCCAGGCTGGCGCTGGACGGCAGCGTGGCGGCCATGGCGAAATACGTCGCCACCGCGGCGTCGACCGCATTGCCGCCGATGGCCAGAATGTCGCGGCCGATCTCCGCCGCGCGCGGCGAATCGGAGATCACGCCGCCATAGAAGCCCTCGACCCGTCCCAGCTTGCCCTCGGGCGGGTCGGAATCGCCGCAACCCAGCAGCGTCAGGGCGAGCGCCAGCGACGCCATAAAAGGGCCGGATTTCTGCACCAGGTGAGTTTGACGAGTACGGGGGGCAGCACTAGGTTTCTTGGTGAGGCACATCCGCATGATCTTTTTCCGGCGCGTCATTGCTGTTCTGGCTCTTGCGGCCCTGTTGCTGCCGACGGCGGCGCTGTGGCAGGCGGCCGCGGCCCAGTCGCGCGAGAAGATATCACTAATCCGCGACGCGGAAATCGAAAATGCCATCCGCGCCTATGCCCGGCCGCTGTTCGAAGCGGCGGGGCTGGAGAACGACGCGGTCAGCGTCCACATCGTCAACGACCCGGCGATCAACGCTTTCGTGGCCGGCGGCCAGCGCCTGTTCCTGTTCACCGGCCTGATGATGCGGGCGGCCACCGCCGGCCAGGTGCGCGGCGTGATCGCGCACGAGACCGGGCACATCGCCGGCGGCCACCTGGCGCGGCTGCAGGAGCAGCTCGAGAACGCCACCATCGAGAACATCCTCGAAATGCTGCTGACGGCGGCGGCGATCGCCGGCTCGACCGCCGCCGGCGCGCAGACCGGAACCAGCCGCGGCGGCGGACCGCCGGTCGGCGTGGCGCAGCGCGGCCTGTTCTCCTATACCCGCGCCCAGGAGCAGGCCGCCGACCAGGCCGCCGTCACCCTGCTCGACCGCATCGGCCAGTCCTCGCAGGGCCTGGCCGATTTCACCGCCATGCTGATGCAGCAGGAGCTGGTCGCGGGCTTGCGGCCCGATCCCTATTTGCGCACCCATCCGCTGACCCAGGAGCGCGTCGCCTTCCTGCGCCAGCATGTCGAGACCTCGCGCTTCTCCAAGGTGCCGGTGCCGGCGCAGCTCGAGACCATGCACGAGCGGGTGGTCGCCAAGCTCTACGGCTTCATCGACCCGGCGCAGGCGCTGCGCAAGTATCCGCCGTCGGACAACAGCGTTGCCGGCCGCTACGCCCGCTCCATCGCCTATTACCGCTCCGGCAACCTGCCCGAAGCGGTCGGGCTGATCGACGGTCTGATCCGCCAGATGCCGAACGACCCCTATTTCCACGAGCTGCGCGGGCAGATGCTGTTCGAGAACCAGCGCATCGCCGAATCGATCGTCTCCTACGAGCGCGCCGTGGCGCTGCTGCCGCAATCGGGCCTGCTCAAGATCGCGCTGGCCCACGCTTTGCTGCAGAATCCGACCCCGGCCCAGTCGCAGCGGGCGCAGAAGCTGCTGGAAACCGTCGAGCAGCGCGAGCGCGACAGCGGCTACTGGCGCCAGATGTCGATGATCTACGACCAGACCGGCAATATCGGCATGCGCGCTTTGGCGCTGGCCGAACTGGCCTATGCGCGCGGCGACCGGGTCGACGCGCTGCGCCACGCCACCGCCGCCGAGCAGAACCTGAAATTCGGCACGCCGGCCTATCAGCGGGCGCAGGACATCAGGTTCCTGGCCGAACGGCCGCGGCGGAACTGACGGTCGTCTCGCGGCAACGTGATCGGGCGGCGCTTGCGCGCGCTGCCCGCTTGCCTACACTCGCCGCCAATCCATGGGAGCCCCTATGCTTGCCCGCCTGATCGCCCTCGTTCTCGCCTGCGCCCTCGCCGTCCCCGCCCTGGCGCAGACCGCCGCCGCGCCCGATCGCGCGGCGATCGAGCAGATCGTGCGCGAATACCTGATGCAGAATCCGGAAGTGCTGCTCGAGGCGATGAACGAATTGCGCCGGCGGCAGGAGATGGCGGCGGCGGAAACCGCCAAGCAGGCCATCGTGGCGCACAGGCAGGAGCTGTTCGACGATCCGGCGACGCCGGTCGGCGGCAACGCCAGGGGCGACGTGACGATCGTGGAATTCTTCGACTACCACTGTGGCTACTGCAAGCAGGCGCAGGAGTCGGTCGTGAAGCTGCTGGACGAGGACAGGAACGTGCGCTTCGTCTTCAAGGAGCTGCCGATCCTGATCCCCGAATCGCGCCTGGCCGCCGCCGCCGCCCTGGCGGCCGCCAAGCAGGGCAAGTATGTCGGACTGCACAATGCGCTGATGGAAGCCCGCGGCAAGCTGACCAGGGACCGCATCCTGGCGCTCGCCCGGGAGCAGGCGCTCGACCTGGCCCGGCTGGAAAAGGACATGGAGTCGGCCGAAATCCAGCAGGCCATCGACCGCAACCTGGAACTGGCCACGGCGATGGGCGTGGACGGCACGCCGGCCTTCGTGGTCGGCGACCAGCTCGTGCCGGGCGCGCTCGACGTCGGCCAGCTACGGGAACTGGTGGCGCAGGCGCGCAAGAAGTAGGACGGCTCAGGCGGGTTCGAAATCCGGCTGGCGCGAGGGCTGCGCCCTGTCGAAGGCCGGCAACTGCAGGCAGGCGTCGAAAATCCGCATCAGGGTCGGGTAGCGCGCCAGATCGACGCCGAACCGCTTGGCGCCGAAAACCTGCGGCACCAGGCAGATATCGGCCAGCGTCGGCGCATCGCCGTGCGAGAAACGGCCGGCGCCCGCGGTCCGGTCCAGCATGTCCTCGTAGGCCTGCAGGCCGACCTCGTTCCAGTGCCGCGCCCAGGCGAAGCTGCCGGCCTCGTCCTGGCCGTAGGTCTCGCGCACGTGCTTCAGCACGCGCAGATTCTGCAGCGGATGGATCTCGCAGGCCGGGATCAGCGCCAGCGCCCGCACCCGCGCGCGCCCGACCGCATCGCGCGGCAGCAGCGGCGGGGCGGGATGCGTCTCGTCCAGATACTCCATGATCGCCAGCGACTGGGTCAGCACGCTGCCGTCGTCGAGCTGCAGCGCCGGCAGCAGCTTCTGCGGATTGAGCGCGGCGTAGTCCGGCTTCAGGTGCTCGCCCTTGCGCAGGTGGTGGAACGCATCCTCGTAGGCGATGGCCTTCAGGTTGAGCGCGATGCGGACGCGAAAGGCGGCCGACGAGCGGAAATAGCCGTGCAGCTTCACCTGATCCCTCCCCTGTTGCCGCTGCGGTTCAGGCCGGCGGCGTATATTTCACGACTTTCTGGTCGATGGCGCCGAGGATCGAGAGGCCGTCGCGATCGAGCATCTCGATGCGGATGCGGTCGCCGAACTTCATGAACGGCGTCGCCGGCTTGCCCTGCTCGATGGTCTCGATCATGCGCCGCTCGGCCAGGCAGGACGAGCCGACGCCGCGGTCCTTGTTGGCGACGGTGCCGGAGCCGACGATGGTGCCGGCTTCGAGATGGCGGGTCGTCGCGGCATGGGCGATCAGGGTCGGGAAGTCGAAGGTCATGTCGACGCCCGCTTCCGGCCGGCCGAACGGCGCCCCGTTATAGGTCGAGACCAGCGGCAGCTTGACCCGCGCGCCGTCCCAGGCCGCGCCGAACTCGTCCGGCGTGACGGCGACCGGCGAGAAGGCGGTGGCCGGCTTGCCGTGCAAGAAGCCGAAGCCCTTGTTCAGCTCGTTGGGGATGAGCAGCCGGGCGGAGACGTCGTTGGCCAGCATGACCAGCTTGATGTGCTTCCCCGCCTGCTGCGGCGTGATCCCCATCTTCACGTCGTCGACGACGACGCAGACCTCCGCTTCGAAATCGATGCCCCAGTCCTCACTGACCGCCTCGATATCGTCGGTCGGGCCGACGAAGCTGTCGGAGGCGCCCTGGTACATCAGCGGATCGGTCCAGAAATTCGCCGGCAGCTCCGCGCCGCGCGCCTTGCGCACCAGCTCGACATGCACGACATAGGCCGAGCCGTCGACCCATTGATAGGCCCGCGGCAGTGGCGAGGCCGCCTTGGCCGGATCGAAGGCGAATTCGTCGTTCAGCGGTCCGGCATTCAGCCGATCCGACACCGCCTGCAACTCCGGCGCCAGCGCGTCCCACAGCTCGATGGCGCTCTGCAGGGTGCGCGCGATATGCGGCACCGCCACCGCCCGCCGCAGGTCGCGGCTGACCACGGCCAGCGTGCCGTCGCGGCCGCCGGCCTTCAGCGATGCCAGCTTCATTCCGCCGCTTCCTTCTTGGGCTGCCAGGAATCGACGTAGCCGGCGAACTCGACCTTGCCCGCCGCCTCGCCGATATCCAGCGCGTCGCGCGCGTCGATCATCACCGCCACCTCGTCCAGCATGTGGCCGCCCTTGGACTGCAAGGCCATCGCCAGCGCCTTGGGATGCGGGCCATGGGTGAAGCCGCAGGGATGCAGCGTCATCATGCCGGGATGGATGTTGTCGCGGCTGAAGAAATTGCCGCGGTGATAGAAGATCACCTCGTCGTAATCGTCGTTGTTGTGGAAGAACGGCAGCTTCAGCGCATCGGGATCGCTCTCGGCCGGCCGCGGCACGAAGGTGCAGACCACGAAGCGGCTGGCCAGGAACGTGGTGTGGGCCGAGGGCGGCAGGTGGTAGCGGTGGCTGGTCAGCGGGCGGATGTCGCGCCAGTTGATGCGCACCACCGTCAGATCGCCGTGCCAGCCCACCGCATCCAGCGGATTGAACGGATAGGTGACGGTCGAGATGGCGTCGCGCCGCTTGATCAGCAGCTTCCAGGTCTTCTCGTCCTGCTGGGCGCGGAACGCCTCGTCGATCTGCGGCACGTCCAGCATGGCCGAATCGAAGATGGCGTGGCGGCCGACCAGGCCTTTCTCCGGCAGGCGGTAGCTGTCGTTGGTGGCCTCGATCATCAGCACCGACATCGGCCGCGCCGGCGCCAGGCGCCACATCGTGCCGCGCGGGATCATCACGTAGTCGCCCTCGCGAATCTCCAGCCGGCCATAGTCGCAGAACAGCTCGCCCTGGCCGTCGTGCACGAACAGCAATTCGTCGCCGTCGCCGTTGCGCACCAAGTGGTCCATGGCGCCGTCCAGCCGCCAGAAACGCACCTGGGTATGGGCGTTCGACAGCACGCGCTCGGCCCGCCACGGCGAGGATTGCGCCGCATTGATCCGCGCCAGGTCGAAGGCGCGCGGCTTCAGCGGTCCCTGCCAGTCGATCCAGCCGGTCGGCGGATGGCGGTGATGCATCTGCGTCGCCGGGCCGAAGAAGCCCTCCTTGCCCAGCTCGCGCTCATAGGTGCCCTCCGGCAGCTTGGTATGGGCCTGGCGCGAGGCCGTGCCCTGCACCTGCGGGAACGTGATCCAGTTCTTCATGATCGCCTCCTCAGGCTTTCAGGACGCCGCGGCGGATCTGGTCGAGCTCGATCGATTCGAACAGGGCGCGGAAATTGCCCTCGCCGAAGCCCTCGTCGCCCTTGCGCTGGATGATCTCGAAGAAGATCGGCCCGATCACCGTATTGGTGAAAATCTGCAGCAGCAAGCCGCCGCCCTCGGTCGGCGCCCCGTCGATCAGGATGCGGTCGGCCCGCAGCCGCGCCAGATCCTCGCCGTGGCCGGGCAGCCGGGCATCGACCTGTTCGTAATAGGTGTCGGGCACGGTCTGGAACGGCACCTGCCGCGCCTGCAGCGCCTCGACGGTGGCGTAGATGTCGTCGCTGCCCAGCGCGATGTGCTGGATGCCCTCGCCGTGATAGGCGGCGAGATATTCGGCGATCTGCGACTTGTCGTCGGAACTCTCGTTGATCGGGATGCGGATCTTGCCGCAGGGGCTGGTCATGGCCTTGGACTTCAGCCCGGTCAGCTTGCCCTCGATGTCGAAATACTTGATCTCGCGGAAATTGAACAGCCGCTCGTAGAACTCGGCCCATTCCACCATGCGGCCGCGATGCACGTTGTGCGTCAGGTGGTCGACATAGGTGAAGCCCACGCCTTTGGGATTCTGCTCGACGCCGGGCAGCGGCTCGAAATCGACGTCGTAGATCGTGCCCTTCTCGCCGTAGCGGTCGACCAGGTAGATCAGGCTGTCGCCGATGCCCTTGATGGCCGGGATGTTGAGCTCCATCGGCCCGACCTTGCCCTGCACGCCCCAGGCGCCCAGCTCGACCGCCCGCTTGTAGGCCTTGGCCGCGTCCTGTACGCGGAAGGCGATGGCGCAGACGCTGGGCCCGTGGATACGGGCGAAACTCTGGGCGAAGCTTTCCGGCTCGGCGTTGACGATGAAATTGACGCCGCCCTGGCGATAGAGCGTGACGCGCTTGGAGCGGTGCCGCGCCGTCGCCACGAAGCCCATCGACTCGAACAGCCGGCCGAGGGCTTCGGGATCGGGCGCGGTGTATTCGATGAACTCGAATCCGTCGGTACCCATCGGATTGTCTACGCCGAATGGAGAATTGAGAGGAGCGACGCTTGCCATAGAGTCCTCCGAGCTTGGTTGATCCCGCCAGCGGCCTATGCTGAAAGTATAGTGTCGCCGGACGCTAATTAGTTTCAAATGTAACCAATTCGATGAGCAAAAATCAACCTGATACATCGGCAGCCGTGGATAACGGTGAATCCGGCTTTGCGCTGGAGAAGTTCCTGCCCTATCGGCTTTCCGTCGTCACCCAGACGGTTAGCGGCGGGCTATCGAAGATCTATGCCAGCCGCTTCGACCTGTCGGTGCCGCAATGGCGGGTCATGGCGGTGCTGGGCCGCTACGAGCCGATCTCGGCCAACGAGGTCTGCGAGCGCACCGTCATGGACAAGGTGGCGGTCAGCCGCGCCGTGCAGGCCATGCTGCGCCGCGGGCTGGTCGAGCGCACCGTCGATGCGCGCGACCGGCGCCGCTCGGCCCTGCGCCTTTCCAAGCGCGGCCGCGCCATCCACAACGAGATCGTGCCCCTGGCGCTGGACTACGAGCGCAAGCTCATCAGCGCGATGACGCCGGAGGAGCGCGCCATGCTGGACTCTATTCTACGCCGCCTGCTCCACGGCGCCTGACCCGCTTTCGGCAAAAACGGCTGATCCGTCAAACAGTTGCCAGGCATTCTCGCCATGGTATAAGGGCCCCTGCCGATCCCGAACTGCAAGGAAAACCCCGTGGCGAAGAACAGCGGCAAGCGACGGCCGGTACTGATCGTCAACGGCCCCAATCTGAACATGCTGGGGCAGCGCCAGCCCGAAATCTACGGCCGCGAGACGCTGGGCGACATCGTCCGCGCCTGCCGCGCCGAAGCCACCCGGCTGGGGCTGGAGGTCGAGTTCCGCCACAGCAACAGGGAAGGCGAACTGGTCGAGTTCATCCAGGCCGCCCGCACCGGCAATTCCGGCATCATCATCAATGCCGGCGCCTATACCCATACCTCGGTGGCCATTTTCGATGCGCTGCAGATCGCCGAAAAGCCGGTGATCGAGGTGCACCTGTCGAACATCTTCCGGCGGGAAGCCTTCCGCCACCATTCCTATGTCAGCCTGGCCGCGCAGGGCGTGATCTGCGGGCTGGGCGGCCAGGGCTACCTGCTGGCGCTGGCGGCGATGGAAAAACTGCTGAACAAGGGCAAATAGCCGATGGCGAAATTCGAGATCGACGAAGACGCGGTGCGCAAGCTGGCGGCGCTGCTGGAAGACACCGGCCTGGCCGAGATCGAGTACGAAAGCGGCGGCCAACGCGTGCGCCTCTCGCGCAACGGCATCGTCCCGCCGCTGGCCTATGCGCCCGCCTCTGCGCCCGGCGCGGCGGCTGCCGCGGCGGCACCGACGGCCGACGACGCCAAGCACCCCGGCGCGGTGCTGTCGCCGATGGTGGGCACCGCCTATCTCGCCTCGCAGCCCGGCGCCGCGCCGTTCGTCAAGCTGGGCGACAGCGTCGCCGCCGGCCAGACCCTGCTGATCATCGAGGCGATGAAGACGTTCAATCCGATCCGCGCCCCCAAGGCAGGCAAGGTCATCCGGATCAACGTCTCCGACGGCCAGCCCGTGGAGTTCGGCGAACCGCTGATGATCGTCGAGTGACATGTTCGACAAGGTCCTGATCGCCAATCGCGGCGAGATCGCGCTGCGCATCCACCGCGCCTGCCACGAGATGGGCATCCAGACGGTGGCGGTGCATTCGACCGCCGACGCCGACGCCATGCATGTGCGGCTGGCCGACGAATCGGTGTGCATCGGACCGCCGCCGGCCAGCCAGAGCTATCTCAACATGGCGGCGATCCTGTCCGCCGCCACCATCACCGGCGCCAACGCCATCCATCCCGGCTACGGCTTCCTGTCGGAGAACGCCAAGTTCGCCGAGATGGTGGAGGATCACGGCCTGACCTTCATCGGCCCCACCTCCGAGCACATCCGCATCATGGGCGACAAGATCGTCGCCAAGCAGACCGCCCGCGAGCTGGGCCTGCCGCTGGTGCCGGGATCGGCCGGCGCGGTGTCCGACGTCGAGGAGATCAGGAAGCTGGCGGGCAAGATCGGCTACCCGGTGCTGATCAAGGCGGTGGCCGGCGGCGGCGGCCGCGGCATGAAGGTGGTGCAGGGCCCGCACCAGGTCGAGGAGGCCTTGGCGCTGGCGCAGGCCGAGGCCCGGGCCGCCTTCGGCAACGATGCGCTCTATGTCGAGAAATATCTCGGCCACCCGCGCCACATCGAGATCCAGGTGCTGGCCGACAACCACGGCAACGTCGTGCATCTGGGGGAGCGCGACTGCTCGCTGCAGCGCCGCCACCAGAAGGTGCTGGAGGAGGCGCCCTCGCCGGCGCTCAACGACTCGCAGCGGCGCAAGATCGGCACCCAGGTCACCGACGCCATGCGCAAGCTGGGCTATCGCGGCGTCGGCACCGTCGAGTTCCTGTTCCAGGACGGCGAGTTCTATTTCATCGAGATGAACACCCGCCTGCAGGTCGAGCATCCGGTGACCGAGGCGATCACCCGGCTGGACCTGGTGCGCGAGCAGATCCGCGTCGCCACCGGCGCGCCGCTGGGGCTGGTGCAGGACGACATCGTGCTGCGCGGCCACGCCATCGAATGCCGCATCAACGCCGAGCACGCCGAGACCTTCGTGCCCTGCCCCGGCCGGATCAGCGAATTCCACACCCCGGGCGGGCTGGGCGTGCGCGTCGACAGCGCCCTCTACAGCGGCTACACCATGCCGCCCTATTACGACTCCATGGTCGCCAAGCTGATCGTCAGCGGCACCAGCCGCAACGAATGCCTGATGCGCCTGCGCCGCAGCCTGGAGGAGTTCGTCATCGGCGGCATCGACACCACCATCCCGCTGCACCAGAAGCTGATCGCGCATCCCGATTTCATCGACGGCAACTACGACATCAACTGGCTGGAGCGGTTCGTCGGCCTGAAGAAGTGAGGCCAGCAATGACCAGGTCGCCATGGCGGGGCTGACCCCCGATCTGCTGCTGCAGGCCTATGCCGTGGGCCTGTTCCCGATGGCCGAGCGGCGCGACGATCCCACGCTCTACTGGATCGACCCCGACCAGCGCGCCATCCTGCCGCTGGACGGCTTCCACCTCTCCCGCCGGCTGGCCCGCACCGTGCGCGCCAACCGTTTCGAGATCCGCTGCGACACCGCCTTCGCCGAAGTCATGCGCGCCTGCGCCGAGTCCACCCAGGAGCGGCGGGAAACCTGGATCAACGAGCCGATCCTGCAGCTCTACACCGCCCTGTTCCATCGCGGCCACGCCCACAGCGTCGAGGCCTGGCGCGAGGGGCAACTGGTCGGCGGGCTCTACGGCGTGTCGCTGGGCGGCGCGTTCTTCGGCGAGAGCATGTTCAGCCGCCAGACCGACGCCAGCAAGGTGGCGCTGGTCCATCTGGTGGCGCGGCTGAAGGCCGGCGGCTACGTCCTGCTCGACTGCCAGTTCATGACCGAGCATCTGCGCCAGTTCGGCGTGGTCGAGATCAGCCGCGAGGACTACCGGCGCCGGCTGGCCCGGGCGCTGCGGGTCGAGGCCGAATTTCAGCGCGACTTGATGGGCGCCGCCGAATCGCTGGTTTTGCAGCCGATCACCCAGACATCGTAGACCGGGTGCTCCATCGCCGACAGCGCGGGAGACGAGGCGAACATCCAGCCGCTGAAGACCGGCTTGGCCTCTTCGCCCGGGCGCTGCTCGCTGATCTCGAGGAAGGCGGCGGCCTCCGGCGGCGCTTCCGGCGGGCTGACCACGCATTGGCGGACCAGGATCGTCAGCGTGTCGAGCTTCGTCGGCGCGTTCAGCGGCGCCTCGATTTCGCGCACCCGCGCCACCAGCTTGTCGAGGCCCTGCAGCACCGCGCCGTCGATCGGCGCCGGCGGCTTGGCTGCAGGTTGCGCCGCCGGCTGGGCGGCCGGCTGGGCGGTCGGCCTGGCCTGCGCCCAGGCCGTCGAAACGCTGGCCAGGCCCAGCAACGCCCCGGCGCAGAAACGGAACAGCATGTCACCCTACTTCTTTGGCGGACCGGCCAAGGGCTGGCCCAGCGACTCGACGAGATTGCGCAGCACGGCCCGGATCTGCTCCGGGTCGCACCCCATCAGGACCGCATCCTCGACCGCGTCGGCGCAGAGCTGCCTGATTTCCTCGAGATTCTGGTTCAGAACCTTGATTTTTTCGAGGCAGGAAACCGGCTTTCCGTCCGGCCCCTGCCACAGCGGCGGCGCGAATTTTTCCGATTGGGCCATGCCCCAGCATTAGAGCGGATCATGATTTGAGGGAAGCGTTTTCGCTTCCCTCAAATCATGTGAATCCGCTCTATTCTTCAATGTTTGGAGCAAATTCACAGGGTTCGACGCAATCGCCTGCGATTCCGTCGAACCCTGATTTGCTCCAGCATGCCGGGGCCGGCCGACCAATGCGCCTATTGCTTGGGGGCCAGCGACGGCGGCGCGCCCGGCGGTGGCGCCCCGGGGGACGGCGCCTCGCCCGGCGCCGGCGGCTTGGGCGAGAAGATCGCCTGGCCGATCAGCTCCATCAGGTTGACCGAACCCTGGGTGCGCACGATCTCGCCGCCCGGCGCAATGTCGCGCTCGTCGCCGCCCGGCTCCAGCGTCAGCGACAGCCCGCCCAGCAGCGACTCGCTGACCAGCTTGGCCGAGGTGTCGCGCGGCAGCTTGATGTCGCTGGCAATGTTCATGCGCACGATCGCCTGGTAGGTCTTGGGATCGAGCCGCTGGTCGGTGACGGTTCCCACCTTGATGCCGCCGATGGTCACGTCGGCGCCCTTCTTGAGCCCGTCGACGCGGTCGAACCGGGCGACCACCTCATAGCCGCCGGGCGTCGACGCGTCGACGTTGCGGAACGCGTAGCCGAGGAAAAGCACGGCCACGACCAGGACGACCGCGCCGATCAACGTCTCGACGACACTGCGGTTCATTGCGCCTCCGTTTCGTTGCGGCGCAGGGTAAACATGCGGGGTAGCCGGCGCAAGCGGCGGCGGCGGGGCCATTGAATCGCGCCCCGCCCCGGCCCAAGCTGTCGCCATGCTGCGTCCGCTGTTCCTGGTGCTCGCCGTCTTCGCCTTCGTGCTGCTCGCGGGCGTGGTGGCCATTCTGGGCCTCGGCATCGAGGAGAACCAGGCCGCCCCGCCGGTGCGGCGCGTCCCTGCGCCGATCCAGCTCGAACTGCCGCTCGACTGCGCCCTGCCCGACCGCTGCGCGGTGCAGTTCCACGTCGACCGCCGCACCGGCCCGGCGGTCGGCGACTACCGCTGCGGCAAGCGCAGCTACGACACCCATCGCGGCACCGATTTCCGGGTCCTGTCGCCGCAGGATTTCGCCGCCGGCATCCCGGTGCTGGCGGCCGCGGCCGGCCGCGTCATCGCCCTGCGCGACGGCATGGAGGATATCGACGTGGTCGAGCTGGGCCGCAGCAAGGTCGAGGGCCGCGCCGGCGGCAACCAGGTGGCGCTCGCGCACGAGGACGGCTGGGAGACCTGGTACTGGCATCTGCGCAAGGGCAGCGTCGCGGTGCAGGAAGGCCAGGCGGTGGTGGCCGGCACGAGACTGGGCCTGATCGGGCTGTCGGGCGACACCAACTTCCCGCATCTGCATTTCGAGCTGCGGCGCAACCGCAACATCATCGTCGATCCGTTCGACGCCTCGGCCGGCGACGACGAGTGCCGCACGCCACCGCAGAGCCTGTGGACAAAATCGGCGGCGGCGGCCCTGCCCTACGCGCCGGTCCTGGCCCGGCTCGGCTTCGCCGCGCGCGAGCCGACGCGCAACGAGGCGATCTACGGCCGCGTGCCGGACGCCGGTTCGCAAGCCGATGCGCAGGCGCTGTTCGTCTGGTTCGAGCTCTACGGCGTGGAGGCCAACGACCGGATCTCGGTGCAGTGGCAATTGCCGGGCGGCGCCTGGCGCGAACCGGCGCAGTTCGTCTGGCAGCAGGAACTCTCCTATGCCTTCCGCACCGGCAGGCTCAACCTGCCGCCGCCGCTGCCGCGCGGCGACTATGCGCTGCGCCTCAGGATCGAGCGCGGCGAGAAAGAGATCTTCGCTCGCACCTATGGCGTGACGCTGCGCTGACCCGCGGCGTCAGTTCGGCGTCCAGGGTTCGTAATCGCCCGTCGCCCGGTCGCGGCGGCCGCCGGCCAGCACATGGCCGGGCGGACGATAAGCCTCGGCGGTGCCTGTCAGATTCGGCACGTGCTCCTTCTGCCAGGGGCGCCGGGGCAGCCCGTCCGCCGGCGGCGGGACATCGACCGTGTAATGCAGCCAGCCATGCCAGTCGGGCGGCACGCGCGAGGCCTCGGCCTCGCCGTCGTAGATCACCCAGCGCTTGCGACGCCTGCCCTGCACCTGCTTGCGATCCTGGTAATAGCGATTGCCGAACCGGTCGGTGCCGACCAGTTCGCCGCGCAGCCAGGTAAAGAGACGTGTGCCGATGGTCATGCGTCGTACTCGTGTTGAACGCGCCGGTGAGGCGACGCTGGCGATATAGCCCCGACGACGCTTCGACACAACAAATCACACCGTCGCATTCGCTGTCTGCTCCTCGTTGGCGTGTGCCGCGCAGCCCCTTGATCGGCGCGGCGCGACTACCGCACCGCGCGTGTCGTGCGCGTCACAATCTAGTATCTTCCACACCTCGTAACCCAAAATATTGTTGCGCGCACAAGATTTTGTGATTTAGTATCGCCACATAGCTAGATGTGTGCTTCTAAAAAATCCTACTCGATGTTGTTTCAAGCGAGCCCAGCACACACCACAGCTCGGGGGATGTGAATGCGGATAGACCGGCGATATACGCGAGAGGGCGCCTCGCCCTACGCCGATATTGCCTTCCGTCTGACCTCCAGCGAGATCCGCAACCCGGATGGCTCGGTGGTGTTCGCCTGTCCGCGCCTGGAAGTGCCCGAGCACTGGTCGCAAGTCGCCAGCGACATCCTGGCGCAAAAGTATTTCCGCAAGGCCGGCATCCCGGCGCGCCTGAGGGCGGTCGAGGAGCGCGACGTGCCGTCCTTCCTCTGGCGCATGGCGCCGGACGAGACAGCGTTACAGGCGCTGCCCGCCGAAGAGCGCTTCGTCGGCGAGACCTCCGCCCGCCAGGTCTTCCATCGCCTGGCCGGTACCTGGACCTACTGGGGCTGGAAGGCGGGATATTTCGACAGCGAGGCCGATGCCCGCGCCTTCTACGACGAGCACTGCCACATGCTGGCGGCGCAGGTCTGCGCGCCCAACTCGCCGCAATGGTTCAACACCGGCCTGCACTGGGCCTACGGCATCGACGGTCCGGGCCAGGGCCATTATTTCGTCGACTTCCGCACCGGCGAGCTGACGCGCTCGAATTCGGCCTACGAGAACCCGCAGCCGCATGCCTGCTTCATCCAGTCCGTCGCCGACGACCTGGTCAACGAAGGCGGCATCATGGATCTGTGGGTGCGCGAGGCGCGCCTGTTCAAGTACGGCTCCGGCACCGGCAGCAATTTCTCCGCCCTGCGCGGGGCCAACGAGAAACTGTCCGGCGGCGGCAAGTCGTCCGGGCTGATGAGCTTCCTGAAGATCGGCGACCGCGCCGCCGGCGCCATCAAGTCGGGCGGCACCACCCGCCGCGCCGCCAAGATGGTGGTGGTCGACGTCGACCATCCCGACATCGAGGAATTCATCAACTGGAAGGTCTACGAGGAGCAGAAGGTCGCTGCCCTGGTGACCGGCTCGCGCCTGGCCAGCCACCACCTCAACGCCATCATGCGCGCCTGCGCCGCCGCCGAGGCGGCGGGCGGCAAGGCCTTCGAGCCGGCGCACAACATGGCGCTGCGACGCGAGATCGTGGCGGCGCGCAAGGCGCAGATCTCCGAGAACTACATCCAGCGCGCCATCCAGTTCGCCCGCCAGGGCTTCCGCGCGATCGATTTCCGCAGCTACGACACGGACTGGGATTCGGACGCCTACCTGACCGTCTCCGGCCAGAACGCCAACAACACGGTGCGCGTCACCGACGCCTTCCTGAAGGCGGTCGAGGCCGACGCGCCCTGGCCGCTGACCCGCCGCACCGACGGCAAGGTGGCCCGGACCCTGCCGGCGCGCGAGCTGTGGAGCCAGATCGGCCATGCCGCCTGGGCCTCGGCCGATCCGGGCATCCAGTACGACACCACCATCAACGAGTGGCACACCTGCCCGGCTTCCGGCCGCATCAACGCCTCCAACCCGTGCTCCGAGTACATGTTCCTCGACGACACGGCGTGCAATCTGGCGTCGCTGAACCTGATGGCGTTCCGCCAAGCCGACGGCGCCTTCGACGTCGCCGGCTTCGAGCACGCGGTGCGGCTGTGGACCGTCGTGCTGGAAATCTCCGTGCTGATGGCGCAGTACCCGTCGCGGGAGATCGCGCTGCGCTCCTACCAGTTCCGCACCCTGGGGCTGGGCTACGCCAATATCGGAGCCCTGCTGATGGCCAACGGGCTGGCCTATGACAGCGAGGCCGGCCGCTCCCTGTGCGCGGCCATCACCGCCGTCATGACCGGCATCGCCTACGCCACTTCGGGCGAGATGGCGCGCGAACTGGGGCCCTTCCCCGAATTCGCCGCCAACCGCGACGGCATGCTGCGGGTCATGCGCAACCACCGCCGCGCCGCCCAGGGCGCAAGGCGCGGCTACGAGGGCGTCTCGATGACGCCGGTGGCGCTGGAGGCGGCCGCCTGTCCCGACCGGGAACTGGCGGAAGCGGCGGCGCGGGCCTGGGAATACGCCCTCGAGCTGGGCGAGAAATACGGCTACCGCAACGCGCAGGCCACCGTCATCGCCCCCACCGGCACGATCGGGCTGGTGATGGACTGCGACACCACCGGCATCGAACCGGACTTCGCCCTGGTCAAGTTCAAGAAGCTGGCCGGCGGCGGCTATTTCAAGATCATCAACGGCACCGTGCCGCTGGCGCTGGAGACGCTGGGCTACGCGCCGGAGGAGATCGCCGACATCTCCGCCTATGCGGTCGGCCGCGGCACCCTGGCCGATGCGCCGCACGTCAACCACGCCGCGCTGCGCG
Source organism: Reyranellaceae bacterium (assembly GCA_050181585.1). Lineage (GTDB taxonomy): Bacteria > Pseudomonadota > Alphaproteobacteria > Reyranellales > JAQSWP01 > JAQSWP01. The sequence continues at coordinate 80,549 of JBFXDA010000008.1, read as the reverse complement.
CCAAGGGCTTCACCGCCGCTCTTATACAAAAGGTGGAAGCCGCCCTGGCCGACGCCTTCGACATCCGCTTCGTCTTCAACCGCTGGACGCTGGGCGACGATTTCTGCCGCGACGTGCTGAAGCTGGCCGAAGCCGATTTAGGCAGGCCCGGCTTCGACCTGCTGGCGGCGATCGGCTTCTCCCGGGAGCAGATCGAGGCGGCCAACATCCATGCCTGCGGCGCCATGACCGTCGAGGGCGCGCCGCACCTGAAGGCGGCGCACCTGCCGGTGTTCGACTGCGCCACGCCCTGCGGCCGCTTCGGCACCCGTTCGCTGTCGACCGAGGCGCATATCAGGATGATGGCGGCGGCCCAGCCTTTCATCTCCGGCGCCATCTCCAAGACCATCAACATGCCCAACGCCGCCACCGTCGAGGATTGCGGCGAAGCCTACATGTTGTCGTGGCGCCTGGGGCTGAAGGCCAATGCCTTGTATCGCGACGGCTCCAAGCTGTCGCAGCCGCTGTCGGCCATCGCCGTCCCCGACGAGGTCGAGGCGATGGACGAGCTGCCGCGTTCGGCCGCGACCCAGACCGCCGTCATCGCCGAGCGCATCGTCGAGCGGATCGTCGAACGCGAGGTGCGCGGCCGGCGCGAACGGCTGCCGCAGCGGCGCAAGGGCTACACCCAGAAGGCCATCGTCGGCGGCCACAAGGTCTATCTGCGCACCGGCGAGTACGAGGACGGGCGCGCCGGCGAGATCTTCGTCGACATGCACAAGGAAGGCGCCGCCTTCCGCAGCCTGATGAACAACTTCGCCATCGCCATCTCGATCGGCCTGCAATACGGCGTGCCGCTGGAGGAATTCGTCGAGGCCTACACCTTCACGCGCTTCGAACCGAGCGGCATGGTGGAAGGAAACGACGCGATCAAGATGGCGACGTCGGTTCTCGATTATATTTTCCGCGAACTTGCTGTATCCTATCTCGGTCGCAACGATCTGGCGCATGTCGAGCCGAACGATTTGCGGACCGACAGCGTCGGTGGCGGCGACTCGCAAGGCGATCTCTCGCCTGCGGCCGCAATCGAGGCGGCCTCCCCGGCCGCCGAAATCGAGATCAACCAGATGCGCCGCCTGGCCAGCACCGGCTACATGCGCAGCAACCTCTACGTACTCACCGGGCGCAATGCGCGCGCGACGACCGCTTCTGCGTCGTACGCTGCTGCCGGCGCCCAAGTTCTGACGGACGGCAACACCGCTGCCCTGGCATCCGCCGGGACAGTCGCCGTCAGTGCCGCCTTGGCACAGGATGTCGACGACCGCCTCGCGCGGATTCGCGAAGCCCGGATCAAGGGCTTCGAGGGCGACGCCTGCGGCGAATGCGGCAACTTCACCCTGGTGCGCAACGGGACATGCCTGAAGTGCAATACCTGCGGCAGCACCAGCGGATGCAGTTAGTAAGCGTAGACGTGACTACCTTCGTTTCCAACCCGGGGTCGGAGCGGACCGGTCCCATAACGTCACTTGAGAGGAGAGAGAATCATGGCAGCTAAGAAGAAGGCGGCTAAGAAGAAAGCCACCAAGAAGGCCGCTAAGAAGAAGAAGATGTAATCCGTTGGGGGCAAGTTAGGTCTTGCCCCCACGTGAAACCTGTCAGACTGTGCCTCCCGCTTGGTCTCATACCGTGGGAGGCACAGACTAATGACCGGTCGTATCGACGCTCGCCTTACCGAGCTAAATATCGCCCTGCCAGTGGCCAGTGCGCCGGCCGCCAACTACGTTCCCGTAGTGATAGCCGGCAATCTCGCCTTCGTATCGGGCCAAGTCCCGGTGCTCCAGGGGGAATTCAAGTATCTCGGTAAGGTGGGCGTCGAACTTACAGTCGAGCAGGGCCAGCAGGCCGCTCGTCTCTGTGCCCTCAACGTCATCGCCCAGCTCAAGCTCGCCCTCGGCGGCGACCTCGACCGCGTGCGCCGCTGCGTCAAGGTCGGCGGCTTCGTCAATTGCGAGTCCGGCTTCGGCGAGCAGCCCAAGGTCATCAACGGCGCCTCCGACCTGTTCGTGGCGGTGTTCGGCGATGCCGGCCGGCACGCCCGCTTCGCCGTCGGCACCAATGCCCTGCCCTTCAACGTGGCGGTCGAGGTCGACGCCGTGTTCGAGATCGCCTGACCCCTTCCATGCCCAGCCACGATGCCGTCCTGGCGCGGCTGCAGGCTGCCGGTCTCGAGCTGCCGCCGGCCATGCCGGCCGTGGCCAGCTACGTGCCCTTCGTCGCCACCGAAACGGCGGCCGGGACGCTGGTCCATGTCGCGGGCCAAGGCCCGTTCCGCGACGGCCGGCTGGAACATGTCGGCCGCATCGGGCAGGAGATCGACGCCGAGCAGGCGCGCGCCAGCGCCCGACTGGTGACGCTCAACGTTCTGGCGCAGGCGGCGGCGGCGACCCAGGCCAGGTTCGGCGAGCCGGCGCTGCACCGGGCGCGCTGCCTGCGGCTGGGCATCTTCCTCAACTGCGTCGACGGCTTCGCCGCCATGGACGAAATCGCCGATGCCGCCTCGGCGCTGGTGCTGGCCGCTCTGGCGGCGAAAGGCCGGCATTGCCGCAGCGTCGTCGGCCAGCCGGTGCTGCCGATGCGGACCTCGGTCGAGATCGACGGGCTGTTTCTGCTGGATCGCTAGATGAGCAACGCCACCGCGCTGGGCTACGTCGCCGGCTTCCTGACCACGCTGGCCTTCCTGCCGCAGGTCATCAAGGCCTGGCGCACGCAATCGACCGCCGACCTGTCCTGGATCATGCTGTGCTTCTTCGGCTGCGGCGTCGGCCTGTGGATCGTTTACGGCATCATGCTGGAAGAGCCGCCGATCGTGCTGTTCAACGCCATAACCCTGGGCCTTACCCTGGTGCTTGCGACAATCAAGTTCAGGCACCGCGAACCAAAATGATCCCCATCCCGGCGGCGGTCGCCTAGACTGACGCCATGCCGGACGGAACGCTGGAACTCGCGGTCAGGATCGCCGATTCGCTGGAAACGGTGCCGGCATCGGCCTGGGACGCCTGCGCCCTGCCGCCCGAGGGCGACGGCAATCCCTTCCTCGGCCACGCCTTCCTGATCGCGCTGGAGCGCAGCAAGTCGGTGGGGCGGCGCAGCGGCTGGCTGCCGCAATACCTGCTGGCCGAAACCGCCGACGGCACGCTGCTGGGCTGCGCGCCGCTCTACGTGAAATCGCATTCCTACGGGGAATACGTCTTCGACCATGGCTGGGCCGACGCTTTCGAGCGGGCCGGCGGCAACTATTATCCCAAGCTCCAGGTGGCGGTGCCCTTCACCCCCGCGCCCGGCCCGCGCCTGCTGCTGCGGCCGGGCGACGCCGCCGACGCGGTGGCCGACGCGCTGTGCGAGGCGCTGGTGCAGGTGACGCAAGCCAGCCGGTTCTCCTCCTGCCACGTCACCTTCTGTCGCGAGGAGGAATGGCAACGCCTTTCCGGGCACGGCTTCCTGCGCCGCCTCGGCCAGCAGTTCCACTGGCGCAACGACGGCTACGCCTCGTTCGACGATTTCCTGGCGGCGCTGAACTCGCGCAAGCGCAAGGCCATCCGCAAGGAGCGCCAGGCGGTGCGCGAGGCGGGCCTGACCGTGCGGGCGCTGAGCGGAAACGAGATCGAAAAGCGCCACTGGGACGCCTTCTTCGCCTTCTACATGGACACCGGCTCGCGCAAATGGGGCCAGCCCTACCTGACGCGCAGTTTCTTCGACCATATCGGCCGCACCATGGCCGACAGCATCGTGCTGGTGATGGCGGAGAAGCCGGATGGCGAGCCGGTGGCCGGCGCGCTCAATCTGCGCGGCCGCGACGCGCTCTACGGCCGCAACTGGGGCTGCGTCGAGGACTACCGCTTCCTGCATTTCGAGGCCTGCTACTACCAGGCCATCGACTACGCCATCGCCCACGGCCTGAAGCGGGTAGAAGCCGGCGCCCAGGGCGAGCACAAGATCCAGCGCGGCTACCTGCCGGTGCCGACCTATTCGGCGCATTTCATCGCCGATCCCGGTTTCCGCCGCGCCGTCGAGGATTTCCTTAGCCGGGAACGCCCCATGATCGAGCGCCAGATCGCCGGGCTGGCGACACTGTCGCCGTTCAGGAAGCCAAACGAGGGTTCAAACTAGCGGACTGTTGGCCTGGGTTTCGGCCTTCCACTCATAGCCGCAACGGCGGCAATGGCGCTGCCGCGTTCGAAGCGGCGTCGGCACCGCCGTAAACCAGAACCCGACCAACGACGCGATCAGCGAGCGCGGCCGGAAAATATCCTCGGCATTGCAATTCGGGCAGCGCTCGATGGCGAAATCCTCGCCGTCGCCGGGCGGCTCGAGCATTTCGACCGCCGTCGAGAACTCGCCCCGGGACACGTCCTGCAGCAGGCGCAGCGCCATGCCCCTCTCTTCCGCCGGCACCATCAGCTTGATGCCGCCCAGGGCGGTGGCCAGCGGCCAGTTCGCCAGCACCATGTTCTGGTCGTGCAGCACGGCGGCGATGTCGTTGGTCCGCAGGAAGCCACAGGCGATATGGGCCTCGTTCCAATCGATGAAGCGGGCGACCGGAACGAGGCTGTCGCTCATGCGGGATCAGCCCGGCAGCAGCGCCGGCGCCTTCTTCTGCTCCAGCTTCGGCGGTTCGGGCTGGGGGAAGTCGAAAGTCAGCTTGTCGGCGTCCTTGTCCGCCTTCACCACCACCACGCCGCCCTTGGCCAGCCTGCCGAACAGCAGCTCCTCGGCCAGCGGCTTCTTGATGTGCTCCTGGATGATGCGGGCCAGCGGGCGGGCGCCGTAGAGCCGGTCGTAGCCCTTGACCGCCAGCCAGTCGCGCGCGCTTTCCGACAGTTCGACGATGACCTGGCGGTCGGCGAGCTGCGCCTCCAGCTCGGCGACGAACTTGTCGACCACGCGGTGCATCACCTCCGGCGTCAGATTGCCGAAGCGGATCACCGCGTCCAGCCGGTTGCGGAACTCCGGCGTGAACATGCGGTTGATGGCCTCCATGTCGTCGTCGACCCGCGCCTCGCGCTCGAAGCCGATCGGCGCCTTGGCCAGGTCGGCGGCGCCGGCATTGGTGGTCATGCACAGCACGACGTTGCGGAAATCGACCTGCCGCCCGTTATGGTCGGTCAGCTTGCCGTAGTCCATCACCTGCAGCAGGATGTTGAACAAATCCGGATGCGCCTTCTCGATCTCGTCCAGCAGCAGCACGCAATGCGGATGCTGGTTGATGGCGTCGGTCAGCAGCCCGCCCTGGTCGAAGCCGACATAGCCCGGCGGCGCGCCGATCAGGCGCGAGACGGTGTGGCGCTCCATGTATTCCGACATGTCGAAGCGGATCAGCTCGACGCCCAAGAGCTTGGCGAGCTGGCGCGTGACCTCGGTTTTGCCGACGCCGGTGGGGCCGGCCAGCAGGTAGGAGCCGATCGGCTTCTCGCCCTGGCGCAAGCCGGCGCGCGACAGCTTGATGGCGGAAGCCAGCGCCGAAATCGCCTGGTCCTGGCCGAACACCATCAGCTTCAGCTCGCGCTCCAGGTTGCGCAGCACCTCGGTGTCGTCCTTGGACACGCTCTTGGGCGGGATGCGGGCGATCTTGGCGACGATGGCCTCGATGTCGCGCACGTTGATGGTCTTGCGCCGCTTGTGCTCGGGCACCAGCATCTGCGCCGCGCCGACCTCGTCGATCACGTCGATCGCCTTGTCGGGCAGCTTGCGGTCGTTGATGTACTTGGCGGAAAGATCGACCGCGGCCTTCACCGCGTCCGCCGTGTAGCGCACGTTGTGGTGCTCCTCGTAATAGGGCTTCAGCCCCATCAGGATCTTGACCGAATCCTCGATCGTCGGCTCGGGCACGTCGATCTTCTGGAAGCGGCGCACCAGCGCCCGGTCCTTCTCGAAGTAGTTGCGGAATTCCTTGTAGGTGGTCGAGCCGATGCAGCGCAGCTCGCCCGAGGCCAGCACCGGCTTCAGCAGGTTGGAGGCGTCCATCGAGCCGCCCGAGGTGGCGCCGGCGCCGATCACGGTGTGGATCTCGTCGATGAACAGCACCGAGCCGGGGCGCGCCTTCAGCTCGGCCAGCACCGCCTTCAGCCGCTCCTCGAAGTCGCCGCGATAGCGCGTGCCGGCGAGCAGCGCGCCCATGTCGAGCGAATAGATCACCGCGTCCTTCAGCACGTCGGGCACTTCGCCGTTGACGATCTTGCGCGCCAGGCCCTCGGCGATGGCGGTCTTGCCGACGCCGGGATCGCCGACGTAAAGCGGGTTGTTCTTGGTGCGCCGGCACAGGATCTGGATGGTGCGCTCGACCTCCAGTTCGCGGCCGATCAGCGGATCGATGCGGCCCTGCTGCGCCTTGCGGTTGAGGTCGACGCAATAGGCCGACAGCGCGTCGTCGCCCTGCTTGACCACGTTCTCCGCCTGGCCGTCCTCTTCGGCGCCGCTGACGGTGCGCGGCTTGGAGCGGCCGGGCACCTTGGCGATGCCGTGGCTGATGTAGTTGGTGGCGTCCAGCCGCGTCATGTCCTGCTGCTGCAGGAAATAGACGGCGTTGCTCTCGCGCTCGGAGAACATGGCGACCAGGATGTTGGCGCCGGTCACTTCCTCGCGACCCGAATTCTGCACGCTGAGCGCGGCGCGCTGGATGACGCGCTGGAAGCCGGCGGTCGGCTGCGGATCGCGCACGCTGCCCGTCACCAGGCCGGTCAGCTCGTTCTCGATGTAGTCGGTCAGGTCGCGGCGCAGGCGCTCGATGTCGACGCCGCAGGCCTTCATCACCGCCACCGCGTCGCTGTCCTCGGTCAGCGCCAGCAGCAGGTGCTCCAGCGTCGAGTACTCGTGCCGATGTTCGCCGGCCAGCGCGATGGCGCGGTGCAGGCTCTGTTCCAGGTTACGCGACAGCATCGGCGCTCTCCTTGGTCAACCGGATTACTACTCTTTCTCCAGCGTGCATTGCAGGGGATGCTGGTGGCGGCGGGCATGCTCCATCACCTGCGCCACCTTGGTCTCGGCCACCTCGTAGGTATAGACGCCGCAGACCCCGACGCCGCGCTGGTGCACGTGCAGCATGACCTGCGTCGCTTCCTCCCGGCTCTTGCCGAAATGAAGCTGCAACACGTGCACGACGAACTCCATCGGCGTGTAGTCGTCGTTCAGCATCAGAACCTTGTACATCGACGGTTTTTTGGTCTTGGGGCGGGTCTTGGTCACCACCCCGACCTGGCCGTCGGTCCTGTTCTTGCGATCGCCTTCGCTCATGCGACAAAGATGCGCCCGCCAAGGGCAAACTTCAATGCGGGCGACGAAAAAGCCCGGCGATGCGCGCGCCGGGCCTGTCGCAATGGCAGGAAACCATTGGCGGTTTCCGGCTATTCCCCATCAGGCGGTCTGCTTCAGCACCTTCTCGACCGCGACGTTGAAGCGCTCGGAGATCGGACCGAAAGCCTCCTGTGCGGCCTTGACGCCCAGCTCGGACTGCTTGGTCGCCTCGCCGAACAGGGCGTCGAACTGGTCGCGGGCGAACTGGGTCTGCCACTCGACGAGATCCTTCAGGTTCTTGCAGGCCATGGCGTCCTTGGCCGCGCCCAGCGAACCTTCCAGCGACTTCTGGCCGAAAGCGACCCAGCTCTTCACCATGGCCTCGGCGCCCTTGGCCAGCGTCGTGCTGGAAGCGACCAGCGCGTCGATATTCTCCTTGCCCAGCCCGGCGGCCTCGTCGATGCCCTTGAAGGCGGTGTCGGCCATCTTCATGGCCTTGTCGACGTTCTCCTTGGTGAAGGCGGCCACGCCCTCGTAACCCTTGGCGGCAGCCTCGCTGCCGTTCTTGACCAACTGCTCGACCTGCTGCTTGCCGGTCTCGATGGCGCTGCTCGCCACCGGCGTCATCGTAAAGCTGCTCTCGTACATGGCTGTTCCTCGAATTGGGGGTTGCGGGCAACGCCCGCCAAAACTATTGCTGCATTGCAGCATAGCTTAAATATAGAGCGGTCAATGAATACGTCAAGCTCTATGTTGCATCGCAACAAAATTGGCGGAGAGCCTTAATATTCAATGCCTTGCGGCGTCACCCGCAGCCGCCAGACCTGGTTGGGATCGCCGCGGAAGGCGGAGGGTTCGAGTTTGCGCGGCGGGTTGACCGTCACCCCCGAAGTGTCGAGATCGAAGAGCGGCTTGTCGAAGCGCACCGGCTGGAACCCGTCGGTCGGGTGGTGGAAGGCGGTGGCGGTGAACTGCCCGCCGCGGCAGGCGGTGACCGCCCAATAGAAGTCGTTCGACGGCACTTCGAAGCGCTTGGCCGGGAAGCGCAGCGCCCCGCTCTGCTCCATGGCGGCGGTCAGGCCGGCGAACTCGGCCGACGTGAGCGCTCGCTCGGTTTTGATCCCGCGCCAGGGCCCGAGAATGTCGACCACGTCGTTGATGACGATGTTGTTGACGATGCCGGCTTGGCCGAAAACGCGCGTGGTCAGCATTGCCCCGCCATTGGGCTGCGCCACCACGTCGTAGGCGCGCACCTGTTCGCGATAGATGGCGTTGTAGACCAGCCGGTAATGGTCCGGCCCGCTACCGCAGGCGTCGCGGATGTCCTTGCCGGCGACGAAACGGAACCAGTAGAAGCTGCGCGTGATCGGGTTGTCGACGCCCTGCGCCAGCGCCGCGCCGGCAAACGCCGAAAGCGACACGGCAAGGCCGGCGAGTACCGCAGCGATCCTGTTCATCCGTGATATTCCTTTTGCTCCACAAGCCATGGCTCGCAATTCTGGCGGCCCCATGGCAGGCTTGGCAAAATAACGAAGGAAAAGGCGGTTTTAAGGTTGCGCCGCCGGGGATTATCAATAAACTTAAGAAACTACGGTAACCTCAAGTTCTAGGCCGAAGATTCGGCCTTGCCTAGGAGCGGCAGCGGGGGAATGGTCCAATCGTCGGTATTCCCGGGGTGTTTTTTCCGCGCCGCCATGGCCGCGTTGCTGGCTCTCGGCCTGAGCGCGGCGGTGGTGTCCGTGGCGCACGCCCAGGCCAATGCCCCCAAATCGAAGGTGAAGCAGGCCGCCAGCAAGCCGGCGGCCAAGACCGCGCCGCGGTCGAAGAAGGCGCAGGCCGCCAGCCGGGCGCCCTCGACCGTGCCGCGCAAGGCCGCGCGCTACGCCTCGCTGGTGGTCGACGCGCAGAGCGGCCAGGTTCTGAACGAGGCCAGCGCCTGGGAAACGCGCCACCCTGCCTCCCTGACCAAGGTCATGACGCTCTACATGACCTTCGAAGCCATCGAGCAGGGACGGCTGCGCATGGACCAGCGCCTGCCCGTCTCGGGCTGGGCCTCGATCCAGTCGCCGACCAAGCTCGACCTGAAGGAAGGCGAGACGGTCCAGGTGCGCGATCTGATCCTGGGCCTGATCACAAAATCGGCCAACGACGCCTCGGTCGTGCTGGCCGAGGCCATCGCCGGCGACGAGGACGTGTTCGCCCAGCGCATGACGCAGCGGGCGCGCCAGCTCGGCATGACCGCCACCACGTTCCGCAACGCCTCGGGCCTGCCCAACGACCAGCAGGTGACCACCGCGCACGACATGGCGGTGATGGCGATGGCCGTCATGCGCGACTTCCCCACCTATTATCCGCTGTTCGCCACCCAGGAGTACTCCTACGCCGGCCGCGTGCACACCAACCACAACCGCATGCTGGGCTGGTACGGCGGCGCCGAGGGGCTGAAGACCGGCTACACCAACGCCTCCGGCTTCAACCTGGTCATGGTCGCCAAGCGCGACGGCCGGCGGCTGATCGGCGTGGTGCTGGGCGGCGATTCGGCGCAGTCGCGCGACAACCACATGGCCGAGCTGATGGACAAGGGTTTCGCCATGACGGGCGGCACGCTGGTGGCGGGCGGCGGCAAGGTGATCGCCGCCAATGCCCGTCCGGCCAATGCCGGCTCGAACCTGACGCCGCTGGCGCGCGTCGGCACCGCCGCCCCCGCCCCCATGCTGCCGCCCAGCTTCAACGAGCTGACGCCGGCCAAGCAGGGCATGGCCAGCAACCGGCTGCCGCCCAATCCGTTCGCCGCCGCCAAGCAGACGCCGCAGGGCGGCGAACCGACGGCGGTCGCCATGCAGGTCGGCGCCTATTCCGATGCCGACGGCGCGCGCCGCGCGGTGGCGCTGGCTCGCCTCACCCTGCCCGACCTGGGCGGCAACGGCACCATCGCGCCGATCGAGCGCAACGGCCGCACGCTCTATCGCGCCCGCATCCTCGGCCTGGCCGAGAACGACGCGGAGATCGGCTGCCGCCGGCTGGGCCAGGCCAACATCCTCGATTGCACGGTGGTGCGGATCGAAGCCAACGACGTCGACCAGGCGGCCAACTAGACGGCTCGGTCCGCCGTCTTCCATCGCCGCAGCCGGGCGACGAAGCCCGCGCGATGCAGGCGCTGCCAGTCCTCGTAGCTCCAGTCCTCGTCCAGCGGCACCAGCCCGCCCGTCTTCACCGGCACGAAGACCAGCGCCTCGCGCGACCGCCCGGAACTTTGCACCGGCAGCGTCACCAACTCGTAATTGGCGCCCTCGTAGGCGATCAGCCGCTTGGCTTCGGCCTCGTCCAGGCCCGATACCAGCAGGCCCGCGACCTCGGCTCCGGCCCGCGGCACGACGATGGGATAGGTCACGCCCTGCGCCTTGACGCGGCGATACCCGCTCAAGATGGCGGGGCGCTTGTCGGTTTCCGGCACGCGCCGTCCCACGACGAAGGCCAGGACTTCCTCGTCCAGCAGCGTGCCGAAGAAAAAGAAGCGCATGGGCCCCGCGTCAGTGGCCGGCGGAGGGATTGTCCGGCAGCTCGACGCCGGCCTGCCGCAGCGCCTCCTTGAGCTGCTGCAGCAGGCGCTGCAGCCCCGCCTCGTCGCGCGCCTCGCAGCGCGCCACCAGCACCGCCTGGGTGTTGGAGGCGCGCAGCAGCCACCAGCCGTCGGCGGTGTTGACGCGCACGCCGTCGACGGTGCTGACATCGGCATTCTGTTGCGCCAAGTGGTCGCGCACCTTGTCGACGATGGCGAATTTGCGCGCCTCCTCGCAGTCGAACCGCATTTCCGGGGTGTTGACCACCGCCGGCAGGCCGTCGCGCAACTGCGACAGCGAGCGCGGCGAGCGCCCCAGCACGCCCAGCAGCCGCACCCCGGCATAGAGGGCATCGTCGAAGCCGTACCAGCCGTCGGCGTAGAAGATGTGGCCGCTCATCTCGCCGGCCAGCGGCGCGCCGGTCTCCGCCATGCGCGTCTTGATCAGCGAGTGGCCGGTCTTCCACATCTCGGGCCGGCCGCCGGCGCGGGCCACTTCGTCGAACAGCACCTGGCTGGCCTTGACGTCGGCGATGATGGTGGCGCCGGGATATTTCTTCAGCACGTCCTGCGCCAGGAAGACCAGGAACTGGTCGCCCCACAGGATGCGGCCCTTGTCGTCGACCACGCCGATGCGATCGCCGTCGCCGTCGAAGGCGATGCCGAGGTCGAAGCCGCGCGCCACCACCTCCCGCTGCAACTGCTCGAGGTTCTTGGGCACGGTCGGATCGGGATGGTGCGCGGGAAAAGTGCCGTCGACCTTCTCGTTCAGCACGATGTGCTTGCCCGGCAGCTTGGCCGCGACCTGGGCGATGACCACGCCGACCGCGCCGTTGCCGATGTCCCAGACGACGTTGCGCGGCTTGGCCCCGTCATAGCCCTGCACGACACGCTCGACATAGGCGTCGAGCACGGATTGCCGGCGCACGCCGCCCTTCCCGCTTTCGACGTCGCCCGCCGCCGCCAGCGCGCCCAGCTTCTGGATGTCCTGGCCGAAGAACGGCTTCTTGCCCAGCATCATCTTGAAGCCGTTGTAGTCGGACGGGTTGTGCGAGCCGGTCAGCATGACGCCGCCATCGACCTGCAGGTGATAGACGGCGAAATACAGGATCGGCGTGGCGCAGACGCCGATATCGACCACGTCGACGCCGGCCTGCGTCAGCCCTTCGATCAGCGCCGGCCCCAGAATGGGCGAGCTCAGCCGGCCGTCGCGCCCGACGGCGACGGTCTTGCCGCCGCCGCGCCGCACCAGCGTGCCGAAGGCGCGGCCGACGGCGCGAGCGTCGGCGACGTGCAACGTCTTCTCGTATACGCCGCGAATGTCGTATTCGCGCAGGATGGTGGGGTCGAAGCTGTGGGCGAAACTCTGCGGCATGATGTGCATTCCTGGACTCAGGCGTCGGGACGACCGATGCTGCGGTAGACGAAGCCCGCCGCGCGCATGTCGGCCGGGTTGTAGACGTTGCGCAGATCGACCACGACCGGCCGGCGCAGCAGCGCCTTCATCTGGTCGAAATCGAGGGCGCGGAATTCGTTCCATTCGGTGACTATCGCCACCGCGTCGGCGCCGCGCATCGCCTCGTAGGCGCCGGCGCAGAATTCGACGCCCGGCAGCAGCTTGCGCGCCTCGCCCATGCCTTCCGGATCGTAGGCGCGGATCCTGGCGCCGGCCTGTTGCAGCGCCGGCACGATGTCGAGCGCGGGCGAATCGCGCATGTCGTCGGTGTTGGGCTTGAAGGTCAGGCCCAGCACCGCGATCGCCTTGCCCTGCACCGAGCCGCCGCAGGCCTCGACCACGCGCTGCGCCATCTCCTTCTTGCGCGCGGCGTTGACGGCCAGAACCGTCTCGACGATGGTCTGCGGCGCTTCGAATTCGCGCGCCGTGTGCACCAGCGCCAGGCAGTCCTTGGGAAAGCAGGAGCCGCCGAAACCGGGACCGGCATGCAGGAACTTGCGCCCGATGCGGCCGTCGAGCCCGATGCCGCGCGCCACGTCGTGCACGTTGGCGCCCACCTTCTCGCACAGATTGGCGATCTCGTTGATGAAGGTGATCTTGGTCGCCAGGAAGGTGTTGCCGGCGTACTTGATCAGCTCCGCCGTCTCCAGCCCGGTGAAGACGATCGGGGTTTCGATCAGGAACAGCGGCCGGTAGATTTGCTTCATCATCTCGCGGGCCCGCTCGCTCTCGGCGCCGATCACCACGCGGTCCGGCCGCATGAAATCCTCGATCGCCGAGCCCTCGCGCAGGAACTCGGGATTGGAGACGACGTCGAAGGCCAGGTCCGGCCGGCGCTGGCGCAGGATCTCGGCCACCTTGCGGCCGGTGCCGACCGGCACCGTCGACTTGGTGACCACGACGGCGTCGCCGCTGGCGGCGGCGGCGATCTCGCCGGCGGCGGCGTAGACGTAGCTGAGATCGGCATGGCCGTCGCCGCGCCGCGTCGGCGTGCCGACGGCGATGAAGATGGCGTCGGCGTCCCGGATCGACGACGCCAGGTCGGTCGAGAATGTCAGCCGGCCCTTGGCCTTGTTGTCGGCGACCAGCTTGTCCAGCCCGGGCTCGAAAATCGGTATCTCGCCGCGCTCGAGGGCGGCGATCTTGCCGGCATCCTTGTCGACGCCGACGACGTCGAAGCCGAACTGGGAGAAACACGCACCGGACACCAGGCCGACATAGCCCGTACCGATCATGGCAATGCGCATGGCTCGCTCCCTGGCCGGCTATTGCTTCAGCAGCGCCTGCGCCATGGCGCGCACCTCGCCGCCGATCTCGGCATGCGACAGGCCGATCGCCAGGTTGGCTTCGAGGAATCCCAGGCGGTTGCCGCAATCGTAGCGCCGTCCGGCATAGCGCAGGGCATGGAACGGCGCGTTGCCCACCATCTTGGCCATGGCGTCGGTCAACTGGATTTCGTTGCCGGCGCCGCGCTCCTGCCGGTCGAGATGGCGGAACACCTCGGGCAGCAGCACGTAGCGGCCGATGATGGCGAGCGTCGAGGGCGCTGCGTCCGGCTTGGGCTTCTCGACCATGCCCGTCACTTCCGCCAGCTTGCCGTCGTCCTGGCCGGTGGCGACGATGCCGTAGCGGTTGGTCTGGGCCCGCGGCACGTCGACGACGGAGATGACGTTGCCCTTGGTGCGCGCGTGCGTGGCCACCAGCTCGGCGGTGCAGCTCGGCGCGGACAGGGTCAGCTCGTCGGGCAGCAGCACCGCGAACGGCTCCTCGCCGATCCAGTGGCGGGCGCACCACACCGCGTGCCCCAGCCCCAGAGGCTGCTCCTGGCGGGTGAAGATGGCGTTGCCCGGCGGAATGAGGCTGGCCATGGTCTGCTGCAATTCGACCGTCTTCTTGCGCTCCACCAGTGCCGCTTCCAGCTCGTAGGCATGGTCGAAATGATCCTCGATCGCGCCCTTGTTGCGGCCGGTGACGAAAACGAACTGCTCGATGCCGGCCGCCAGGCATTCCTCGACGGCGTACTGGATCAGCGGCTTGTCGACGATGGTCAGCATCTCCTTGGGGATGGCCTTGGTGGCGGGCAGGGTTCGGGTGCCGAGGCCGGCAACCGGAAAGACGGCCTTGCGGACGGGTCTGCTCATTCGGCTTCCTGCGGGAGGATCGGACGTCGCCAGAGGGCGGAAAACGCAACGGTAAATGACATACAAGCCGCTGGCAAACAAGGCGAAGACGCCGCAGCCACAGATTAATCCCTAAGCAGGATATCGCGCGCCTGGTTGATCTTCGAGGCCAGATAGGTCGAGCCGCCGCGGTCGGGATGGAGCTGCGCCATCAGGCGGCGATGGGCGGCGCGGACGTCGTCGTCGGTGGCACCCGGCGCCAGGCCGAGTATCTCCAGCGCCTCCTCGCGCGACATGCCGCCCGGCGACGGCGGCGGGCCTTGCCCCTGCCCCTGCCCTTGCCCTTGGCCCTGCCGCTGCCGCCAGGCCGGACCCAAACGGCGGTCGAGATAGGCCTCGAGCAGGCGCACGGTGTCGCCATCGCCGCCCGATTCGCGCATCAGCGCCATGAGCTGCGCCTCGGCCAGATCGGAGAGGCGCTGGCCGGCGAAGGCCCCTTGCCGGATCCATCCGTCGATGCGCTCGTGGCGCAGGTCGAGTTCCATGCGCAGCCACGGCGTCTCGATCTCGGATCTGTCGCCGGGCCGCGTGCCGGGTTCGCCGAACCCGCCCGCCGCCGCCTTGCGCCGGCGATACCACGCCATGGCCATAGGCAGCACCAGGGCGCCCAGCATGTAGAGCATGCCGACGCGGCCGGTGACGATCAGCAGCAGGCCCACGACGACGGCGATGGTGATGGCCAGCGCGCGGGCGGCGAAGGCGAGCTTGGCCGGCTCGGCGCTGACGAACCAGCGCAGCCCGAGATAGAGGATGAAGGCGGCCAGCGCCGCCAGGATCAGATAGCTCATCGCCGGCCCAGGCTGGCCAGCAGCAGGCGCGCGCTGCCGCCCTTGTCGTCGGCATAGTTCGCCAGCGCCTGGCGCCCGCCGCTGGCGAAGGCCGCCACCGCGCCCAGCAGCCGGCGGAGCTGGTCGGGGCTGGAGAGATCGAACGGGCAGCAGGCGCCGCCGCTCAGCCGCGCCATCTGCTCGAACGCCATCACCGCCTGCGGCGTGCCGCCTTCGTGGAACACGAACAGCGGCAGGCCGAGCAGGCCCAGCTCGCTCGCCAGATGGCACAGCGCGTCGACCGGCTCCTCGACCGCGTCGCCGATGAACACCATGGCATGGATGCGCTCCTGGCGATGCTGCTCGGCGGCGTAGCGCAGCAGGCGGCCGATCTGGGTGAAGCCGCCCAGGCAGTCGACCGCCATCATGGCCCGCTGCAGCCGCGCCGGCTCGCGCAGCCACTTGCTGACCTTGAACTCGTCGCGGCCGCGATAGAAGCCGAGCTGGACCTCGAGCCGGTCGGCGGCGGCGGCGAACATCTCCGACTGGATCTCGCGCGCCTGCGCCCAGGTCGGCTGGCGGCTGGCGGTGGCGTCCATGGCGAAGAACAGGCGGCCGTGCCCGCCCGCCGCCTCGACCCGCGTCAGGCCGGCGACCTTGCCGAGGAAGGCGTCGACCGCGCCGCTTCCCGCTTTTTGCAGGGATGCATTCTTCTTTTCGCTCATTGCCTTGGCGCCCGGTTTGCTGGCACTTAACCACTATGTTGGACGGCCGGGGCAAAGGTAAAGCCTCCCGCCCCAAGAATGCAGCGGCGGGTTCGCCGCCGTCGGAGAGGAAATGACCAACCAGACCCTGGCCCGGGGCGCGCGAACCGGCCTGTCGCTGCTCTTTTTCCGCGTCTACCTGCCGTTCGCGCTGGGCTATTTCCTGTCCTATCTGTACCGGACGGTGAACGCGGTCATCTCCAAGGACGTCACCCGCGACCTGTCCCTGGACGCCGCCGATCTGGGGCTGCTGACCAGCGCCTATTTCATCAGCTTCGCCGCCTTCCAGCTCCCGCTGGGCCTGCTGCTGGACCGCTTCGGGCCGCGCCGGGTGCATGCCTGCCTGCTGGCGGTGGCCGCCTCCGGCGCCTTCCTGTTCTCGGTCGCCGATTCGCTGGCGATGCTGTTCCTGGCCCGCGCCCTGATCGGCATGGGCGTGGCGGGCGGGCTGATGGCCGCCTTCAAGGCGATCTCGATCTGGTTCCCGCCCGAGCGCTGGGCCCTGATCAACGGCTTCCATCTCGCTTTCGGCGGGCTGGGCGCCATGTCGGCCACCGCGCCGGTGGAGCTGGCGCTGCACTACACCGACTGGCGCGGCGTCTTCGTCATCCTCAGCGTCGTCACCGTCGGCGTGGCGCTGTTCCTGGTCGCGGCGGTGCCGGAGAAGCCCGAAACCCATGCCCGCTCCAGCCTGGGCGAGGCGCTGGCCGGCGTGGCGCTGGTGTTCCGCAGCCGCGCCTTCTGGCGCCTGGCGCCGGCCGTCGTCATGTCGCAGGCCTCCTTCATGTCGATCCAGACGCTGTGGACGGGCCCCTGGCTGCGCGACGTCGCCGGCCTCGACCGCGCCACCACGTCGGAATATTTGCTGGCCATCGCCGCGTCGATGACCTGCGGCTTCCTGATGTCGGGCGTGATCTCGGGCGCGCTGACCCGGCGCGGCGTGAAGCCGATGACGACGCTGTGCGCCGGCTACATGATCCTGATGCTGCTGCAGGTGCCCATCGTCCTGGGCTTCACGCCCAGCGTCCTGCTGGCCTGGATGCTGTACGGGTTCTTCGGCGTCACCGGCGTGCTGTGCTTCCCGATCCTCACCCACATGTTTCCGCTGCAGCTCAGCGGCCGGGTCACCACCTCGTGCAACATGCTGATGTTCGCCGCCGCCTTCGCCCTGCAATACGGCATGGGCGAGATCATCTCGCTGTGGCAGCGCGGCCCCGAAGGCGCCTACCCGGCCATCGCCTATTCGGCCGCCTTCGCCGTGGCGCTGGCGCTGCAGGCGGTGACCTATGTCTGGCTCATTCTGCCGCAGCGGCAACCGGCGGCAGGTTGAGTTCGTTCAGGAGCGTGCGCAGCTCCTGCCGCGCCGCCACGTGCGACATGGTCATGGTCAGGCCCGAGCCCTTGCGCAGGTCGAGCAAGGTCAGCCCCTTCAGGAACAGCTCGCGATAGATCACCCGCTCGCTCAGGCCCGGCGCGACGCGGAAGCCGAGGCGCTGCGCCAGGGCGGCCAGGACCTTCTCCATGTCGCGCTTGTTGCGCGCGTCGAGGCTGGCCAGCCGGTTGCGGGTGACGATCCAGTCCACCGGGCGGTGGCCGGCGGCGGCGCGCTGCTGGCGCTGCTGCCACACCGCCTCGCTGTAGACGCTGGGGCGCACGATGCGGAACGTGTCGGGCTCGACCCGGGCCAGCAGGTCGAGGTCGATGAAGCTGTCGTTGAGCGGCGTCAGCAGCGTGTCGGCCTCGATATGCGCCAGGCGCGAGAGGTGCGTGTGCGAGCCGGGCGTGTCGATGATCAGGAAATCGCAACTGCTGCCCAGCTCGGCGAAGGCCAGGCCGAAGCGTTCGCGTTCGACGGCGTCCGCTTCGGTGCGGTTGGGCAGATCGCTCAGCAGCACGCTGCGATGCTCGGGCGCCGGCAGGTCGAGATTGCCGGCCTTGGCGAAGCTGCGGCGGTTCTCGATGTAGCGGGTGAAGGTGCCCTGGCGGCTGTCGACGTCGATGGTGCCGACGCGCGCCCCGTCATGCAGCAGCGCCACGGCCAGGTGCATGGCGGTGGTCGACTTGCCCGAGCCGCCCTTCTCGTTGCCCAGCACCAGCACATGCGCCCGGCCCGGAGTCCGGATCGGCGCACGGCGCAGGGTGTTTCCCAGCCGCATCGGTCCTACGCCTTGCGCAGCCACACGGCCGTGTCGTGGAACACGGCGCCGCCGGTGGGATAGCCCGGCTCGGCGCTGGTCAGCCGGTTGATGCCGACGCCGTTCTCGAAATGGCGGTTGGGCCAGATGCCCTCGACCACCACCACGCCCGGCTGCTGGCCCTCCTTGGGCTGCGCATGCACCGTGACGGCGCCCTTCTCGTTGCCCAGCCGCACCAGTTCGCCGGCGGCGATGCCCAGCCGCTGGCAGTCGAGGGGATTGATCAGCGCCGTCGGCCGCTTCTCCCGCTGCAGCGAGCCCGGCGTCTCGGTGAAGGTCGAGTTCAGGAAGGTGCGCGCCGGGGCGGCGACCAGCCGGAACGGCTTGTCCGGCGTGGGGTTGTCGATGACGTCGAAATGGTCCGGCAGTTCGGGCATCTGCGCCCCGCGCCCGCCATAGCGCGCCCAGCCCGGCTTGAAGCGGAACCTGCCGATCGAATTGGGGAAGCCGTTGATGAAATGCAGACTGTCGAAATCGGCGACGCAATCCTGCCCGCCGCGCTCGTAATTGGTCTGCGCGTCCCACATGCCGGATTTCTTCAGCGTGGCGTCCATGATCTCCCAGGCCGTCATGCCGAAGCCGGGATGCTGCGCGCCCAGCCGCTTGGCCAGTTCGCAGATCACGTAATGGTTCTCGCGGCATTCGCCGGGCGGCTCGATCGCCTTCTTGGTCACCTGGAAATAGGTGTGGCCGGAGGCGGTGTAGAAATCGTCGTGCTCGAGGAACATGGTGGCGGGCAGCACGATGTCGGCGAAATCCGCCGTCTCGGTCATGAACTGCTCGTGCACGCAGGTGAAGAGGTCCTCGCGCCCCAGCCCGCGATGCACCAGGTCCAGTTCGGGGCAGACCATGGCCGGGTTGGTGTTCTGGATCAGCAGCGCCGTCACCGGCGGGCCGTTGCCGAGGGCGTCGGCGTCGCCGGTCAGGATCGGGCCCAGCCGCGACTGGTCGAGGATGCGCAGCGACTTGTCCTCGACGTCCGATCCCTCGATCAGGGTGCGGTCGAGCGGGTAGATGCCGGTATGGCCGTAAAGCGCGCCGCCGCCCTTGTGCCGCCACGCCCCGGTCACCGACGGCAGGCAGGTCACGGCATGCATGTTCACCGCCCCGTTGCGCGAGCGGGAGAAGCCGTGATGGCAGCGGATGAAGCTCTTCTTGGTGCCGCCGTAGAGGCGGGCGAAGGCGACGATCTCGTCGACGCCCAGCCCGGTGATCGCCGACGCCCAGGCCGGATCGCGGCTGGCGACGTGCGCCGCCAGCTCGTCCGGCGCGTCGGTGTAGCGGCGCATGTAGTCCCAGTCGGCCAGGCCTTCCTCGAACAGCACATGCATCATGCCGCAGGCCAGCGCGGCATCGGTGCCCGGCCGCACGGCCAGGTGCAGATCGGCCTGCTCGGCGGTGCCGGTGCGGTAGGGATCGACCACGACCAGCTTGGCGCCGCGCCTCTTCGCCTTCATGGCGTGGGTCATGACGTTGACCTGGGTGTTGACCGGGTTGCCGCCCCAGATCACCACCAGGTCGGAATGCTCGTCGACCTCGCGGAAATCGATGCCGCGCTTGGAGCCGACGCCGGCGTTCCAGCCGACATCCGACAGCATGACGCAGATGGTCGAGAGCCAGCGCGAATAGCGCATGGCATGGCGCAGGCGCTGGATGCCGTCGCGCTGCACCAGGCCCATGGTGCCGGCGTAGAAATAGGGCCACACCGTTTCACTGCCGTGCTGGGCGGCCTTGTTCTGGAACTGCTCGGCCACGATGTCGAGCGCGTCCGGCCAGGAGATCGGCGCGAACTGGCGCGAGCCCTTGGGGCCGGTGCGGCGCAGCGGCTGCAGCAGCCGGTCGGGATGGTGGATGCGCTGGCTGTAGCGCGCCACCTTCTCGCAGATGACGCCGTCGGTATAGGTGTTGCGGCGCGAGCCGCGGACGCGGCCGATGGTGCGCGCGTCCAGCCGCTCGACCTCCAGCGCGCAGGTGCTGGTGCAGTCGTGCGGGCAGACCGAGGGAACGAATTCGCGCGCCGGCCGCGCGGCAGCATCGTCGGGAGCCATGCCGCAGTCTACCCGCCCGCCCTTCCGCTTGCCAGCGCCGCCGGGCTATGCTCGGCGCCGCCCTGCTTGCGCTGGCGCGGCAGGACCAAGGAATCTCGGGACAGGAAGCGTATCGCCATGATGCCGAGCGGCAACAGCTACGACGAGGTCTACAACAAGTTCCGCTGGGAGATCCCGCAGCGCTACAACATCGCCCGCGAGGTCTGCGACCGGCACGATCCCGGCCGCCTGGCGCTGATCTTCGACGACGACCGCGGCACGGTGCTGCGCTTCACCTTCGGCGACATCCGCAAGCTCAGCTCGAAGCTGGCCAACGTGCTGCAGGCCCATGGCGTCGGGCGCGGCGATCGCGTCGGCGTGCTGATGGCGCAGAGCCCGGAAGTGGCCATCGCCCACGTCGCCGCCTACCGCATGGGCGCGGTCGGCGTGCCGCTCTTCGCCCTGTTCGGCGCCGACGCCATCGAATACCGCCTGGGCAATTCCGGCGCCCGGGCGGTGATCCTGGACGCCGTCCACCTGCCCAAGCTGGAGCAGGTGCGCGAGAAGTTGCCGGAGCTGAAGACGGTCATCGTCATCGGCGCGGGAAAGCACGGCGCCTGGTTCAAGGATTACGCCACGCTGATGCAGGAAGCCTCCGACAGCTTCCCCGTGCTCGATACCGCGGCGGAGGACCCCGCCTTCCTCATCTACACCTCCGGCACCACCGGCCAGCCCAAGGGGGCGCTGCACGTGCATCGCGCCCTGATCGGCCATGTGCCGGCCGTGCAGCAATGGCTCGACCGCTACCCCAAAGGCGACGAGCTCTACTGGACGCCGGCCGACTGGGCCTGGATCGCCGGGCTCTACGACGTGCTGTTCCCGGCCTGGTACCTGGGCATGCCGGTGCTGGCGCAGCGCGCGCCCAAGTTCGACGCCGAGAAGGCCTTCGCGCTGATCGCCCGGCACAATGTCGGCGTCACCTTCATCCCGCCCACCGCGCTGAAGATGATGCGCCAGGTCGAGAAGCCGCGCGAGAAATGGAAGTACCATATCCGCGCCGTCGCCACCGGCGGCGAGGCCATGGGCGCGGAACTGATGGCGTGGGGGCGCGAGACTTTCGGCGTCACCCTGTCGGAAGGCTACGGCCAGACCGAATGCAACCTGATGACCACCAACTGCCCCAGCCTCTATACGCCACGCCCCGGCTCCTGCGGCCGCGCCAGCGTCGGGCGGGTGGTGGCGGTGGTCGACAACGAGGGCAACGTGCTGCCGCCGGGCGTCGAGGGCAACATCGCCGCCAAGCGCCCCGACCCGGTGATCATGAAGGAGTACTGGGGCAACCCGGAAGCCACGCGGAAGAAATTCGCCGGCGACTGGCTGCTGACCGGCGACGTGGGATCGATGGACCCGGACGGCTATGTCTGGTTCAAGAGCCGCGACGACGACGTCATCACCTCCGGCGGCTACCGCATCGGCCCGGGCGAGATCGAGGAGAGCCTGCTGAAGCATCCGGCGGTCGGATTGGCCGCCGCCGTCGGCATCCCCGATCCGGTGCGGACCGAGATCGTCAAGGCTTTCGTCCAGTTGAAGCCCGACGTGCGGCCGTCGGACGGGCTGAAGAAGGAAATCCAGGACTTCATCAAGACCCAGCTCGCCGCGCACGAATATCCGCGCGAGGTCGAGTTCGTCACCGAGTTCCCGCTCACCACCACCGGCAAGATCATGCGCCGCGAGCTGAAGCGCATGGACATCGAGAAGCGGGCCAAGAAGGCCGGCTAGTCGCGACTATAGACCGCGACGCTGACCAGGAATTTCGGCACCAGCCGGCCGGCCAGGAAGGTCTTGGTCGGCCCGTCCTCGTCGTCGCCGAACACGCGCTGCTGCACCAGCCGGTGCTGCGAGGAAATCCTGCCGAGGTTGGCGGAGAAGCCGGGCCGCTGGGTGAAGGTGCCGTCGTCGATGGTAACGACGACCGGCGCCGTGGCGCGCTCGCAGCCGCCCGGCAGCGAGGCGGCGATGACGCAATAGCCCTCCTGCCGCAGCCGCCAGCCCAGCGACGGATCGGAGGAGACGATCAGCGCCGTTCCCCGCGAGGCGTGCTGGCGGATCATGGCCAGCACCGGCTCGTCGGGAATGTGCAGGTTGCGCTTGAACGGCCGGTCGCTGGCATTCAGCAGCCACAGCGACGCCAGCACGACGCCCAGGCCCGCCGCCGCCAGCGCCGGCGCATGCCAGCGTCCCAAGCGCGTCCCGCCCAGCACCGCGGCGGCGAGCAGGAAGGGAACCGCGAACAGGAACGAGCGCGGTTTGGCGAAGCCCGTCAGGGTCAGCGCCAGGCACAGCAGCAGCACCAGCAGCGACATCGCCGGCAACCCGTCCGCCGGCGAGCGCCAGACCGCGACCGCCGCCGCCACCAGCCCGGCCAGGAGCAGCAGCGCCAGGGGAATGGCAATGAAGCTGTGGGTCAGTCCCAGCCCGTAGCCGCCCAGCACGCCCAGCGCCGTGGTTCCCAGCGCCACCAGCACGTTGCTGTCGGCTTGCGCCGGCAGATGGCCGAGGGCGGCGACGAAGGCGATCAGCGCCGGCAGGGCGATGACGGCGGCGACGGCGATGAACGGGCCGTCGCTTGCGGCTTCGAAGCGCCGCACGATCAGATAGCGCCAGATGCCGTAGGCGGTGGCCGGGATGGCGGCGAGGAAACTGATATTGGCGGCCAGGCCGAAACCGATGGCGGCCAGCAGCGTCGGACGTCCCGCCCTCTCCATGCTCCAGAGCGCCAGGGCCACGGGCGGCACCAGCAGCGGATACCAGCGCAGGCTGGCGCCCATGCCGTAAAGCAGCGGCGCACCGAGGAAGAGCACGACGGCAGCGATGCGGATCGCCCGCTCGGCCCGCCGGCGCCAGACCAGATCGAGCACTAGGGCGAATCCGGCGGCAGCACCTGCCAGCGCCAGCAGCCGCTGCAGCCAGAGGGGAAACTGCAGATCCTGCATCAGGCGCAGCCACAGGAAGGGCAGCGGCGGATGCACGTCGCCGCCCTGCAGGTAGAAGGCGGCGATGGCGGCGTAGGACTTGCCGTCGATGGCCGCCAGGCTCATCGCCTCGTCGTCGAAGATGCGCTGGTCGAGCCGCCCCGACAGCCAGCCGACCAGCACCGTGGCCAGCACGAAGCCGGCGATCCCGGCAATCCCCAGCCCCTTTTGCACCCCCCGGCTCCGCGCGGCGTCAGATCAGGCCCAGCCGGCGCAGCTCGGCGGCCATCTCGGCGGGAACGTCGGCCGAATCGCCGGCGCGGGCGTCGGAGGGCGCGCGGGCCGGCTCCAGGTAGCGCCAGCCCTGGAACGGCTGCATGGCGCGGGCGGCGGTGGGGATAAGTTTGCGCTCGACCAGGAAGACGCAGTATTTGCGCCCCTGCTCGTCGGCCGCCTCGTCGAACCCGACCAGTTTCTGGCGGGCGCGGATGAAGCCCTTGATCACCCAGTAGAGCGAGCCGCCGGCCAGCAGCTCCTCCTGCCGCTTGGGCGTGGAGCGGGTGAAAACCCGATGCGCCGAGTTGGGCTTTTGCCGCCGCTCCTTGCGCCGCTTCTCCTGGAACTTTTCGATTTCCTCGATGGAGGCGGCGCCGACGGCGAGTTTGATCAGGTGCAGGGCCATGGCCTTGTTTACGTCCGCCGACAGTGGAACTGCAACCGGCCTGTGGCAGGTTTCCCACAGCCCCGTGAAATTGAAAATGCGCACCGGCCTGCACGCGCAGCGTCACAGATTCTCCGCAAACCCGGCCGCTGAATAGCGTCACACGGCAAGGGCGTCGCGCGGTAGAATGCGCGACACGAAAACAGGCCCTTGCCGTCCTCGGGAGCTCTTCATGAAGCGCACGACTGTCGTGACTTTGCTGATCGCCGCGGTGCTGGCGATCGGCGGCCTGGCCTACTTCGCCCTGCGTCCCACGACGCCTTTGGATCGCACGCCGCCGACCGCGAGCGCCCCTGCCCCCACTCCGGCGCCGCAGCCGCAAACCAGCGCCGCGCCGGCCGCACCGGCAACGCCAGCCCGCACCGCACCGGCGGCGAGCACCCCGGCCGCCCCGGCGCCCACCCCCGCACCCGCACTCTTCGCTTTCCGCCGCCTGACCATCGACGGCAGCCGCGACCTGGTCGAGGCCTGCTTCAGCTTCTCGCAGAAGCTCAACGACAGCGGCAACGTGCGCTACGACGACTACATCAAGCTGACGCCCGCCACCAAACCCGCCATCCGCGTCGCCGGCGACCGGCTGTGCCTGGGCGGGCTGGGCTTCGGGCGCGACTACGACGTCGAGCTGCTGGCCGGGCTGCCGGCCGGCGACGGCGCCACGCTGGCCGCTGCCGAAACCGTCAAGGTGTCGCTGGGCGAGCGCCCGCCGGTGGTCGCCTTCACCGGCTCCGGCCTGATCCTGCCGCGCGAGACCGCCGCCGGCGTGCCGGTCACCACGGTCAATGTCGACACGGTGCGGCTGAAGGTGCTGCGCGTGCCCGACCGCATCATGGCGCGCATGGCGCCGGAGGAGTTCGAGGAAAAACGCATGCGGCCCTGGCGCGTCCAGGACGTGCTGCAGGATACCGGCGCGCTGGTGTGGGAAGGCACCATGCCGGTGAAGGGCACGCAGAACGAGACCGTCACCACCGCCTTCCCGATCCGCGAGGCGGTCAAGCCGTGGAAGCCGGGCGCCTATCTGGTCGTGGCCTGGAACGCCGCCGACGGCAATGTCGTCGGCAGCGGCAGCGACGAAATCAGCTATCGCTACGAGACCGCCTCGCAATGGGTGGTCGATTCCGATATCGGCATGACGGTGCTGACCGGCAATGACGGGCTGCACGTCTTCGCCCGTTCGCTGGCCTCGGCCCAGCCGCTGGCCAACACTGCCCTGACCCTGGTGGCGCGCAACAACGAGGAGCTGGGCCACCTTACGACCGACGCGCAGGGCTATGCCCTGTTCGCGCCCGGCCTGCTGCGCGGCACCGGCGGCAACGCGCCGGTCGCGGTCATGGCCTACGGGCCGGACAACAGCGACTTCAACTACCTGAACCTGACCCGCGCCGGCTTCGACCTGTCGGACCGCGGCGTCGAGGGCCGCGCCGCACCGGGCGCCACCGACGCCTTCGTCTACCTCGACCGCGGCATCTACCGGCCGGGCGAGACGGTGCATGTCGCCGCCATGCTGCGCGACCGCACCGCGGTGGCGCTCGACGTGCCGCTGACCCTGATCGTGCGCCGCTCCGACGGCGTCGAATACCGGCGCACCACCTTGGCCGGCGCCAGCGCCGGCACGGTCTATTTCCCGGTCGAGCTCAGCCCCACCGCCCGGCGCGGCCGCTGGAGCGTGTCGGCCTATGTCGACCCCAAGGCCGCTCCCATCGGCACCGCCGAATTCAGCGTCGAGGATTTCGTGCCGCAGCGGCTGAAGCTGGCGCTGACGGCGGACAAGGACAAGCCGCTGAAGATCGGCGACCCGGTCTCGGTGGCGGTGGAGAGCCGCTTCCTCTACGGCGCCCCGGCGGCGGAGTTGGACGGCGAGGCGGAGATGTCGATCGTGGCCGATCCGATGGCCTTTCCCGCCCTGCCCGGCTTCCGCTTCGGGCTCAGCACCGAGAAGGTCAAGGAAGCGGTGGTGCCGCTGCAGATCGGCAAGACCGACGCGCAGGGCAAGACCGTCGCCACCGGCAAGATCGAGCAGGTGCAGGCGGGCACCCTGCCGCTGAAGGCCAATGTCTCGATTTCGATCTTCGAACCCGGCGGCCGCGCCACGCGCGATGCGATCGGCCTGCCGGTGCGCCCGCGCGAGAACTATGTCGGCATGCGCCCGCGCTTCGACGGCTACGTGCAGGAGAGCACGCCGGCGGAATTCGAAATCGCGCTGGTCGACAATGCCGGCAAGCGCCTGGCCCGCCCCGGCCTGAAATGGGACCTGGTGCGCGAGGTCTATAACTACCAGTGGTACCGCACCGGCAATAGCTGGCGCTGGGAAAGCTTCAGCCGCGACGTGCCGGTCACCAGCGGCAGCGTCGACGTCGAGGCCGATAGGCTGGCCGTGATCGCCACGACGCAGTCCTGGGGCCGCTACCGCCTGACCGTGACCGACCCGGCCACCGGCGCGCAGAGCAGCGTCTCCTATTATTCCGGCTGGGCCTCCTCGCTGGTGGCCGAGACGCCCGACATGGCCAAGGTCACCGCCGACAAGCAGAGCTACGGCCAGGGCGAGACCGCCCGCATCCGCATCGAGGCGCCGTTCGCCGGCGAAGCGACGGTGGTCATCGCCGGCGACCGCGTCTTCGAGCGCCGGCTGGTGCAGCTTCCCGCCGAAGGCGCGACGGTCGAGATCCCGGTTTCCGCCGAGTGGGGCAGTGGCGCCTATGCGCTGGTCAGCGCCTTCCGCCCGCTGGCGCAGAAGAACGACCGCGCCCCGGTGCGCGCCATCGGCCTGGTGTGGCTGGGGCTGGACGTGTCCGGCCGCACCCTGGCGGTCGAGATCGGCGCGCCCGACAAGATCGCGCCGCGCCACAGGATCGAAGTGCCGGTCAAGGTGGCACAGGCCGGCAACGAGGCCTTCGTCACCCTGGCCGCCGTCGACGAGGGCATCTTGCAGCTCACCAAGTTCGCCTC
Organism: Reyranellaceae bacterium; assembly: GCA_050181585.1. GTDB lineage: Bacteria > Pseudomonadota > Alphaproteobacteria > Reyranellales > JAQSWP01 > JAQSWP01. The sequence continues at coordinate 53,699 of JBFXDA010000008.1, read as the reverse complement.
GCCCGAGCCGGGCAAATATTATTTCGGCAAGCGCCGGCTGACCGTCGGCGTGCGCGACGATTACGGCCGCCTGCTCGACGGCACCGCCGATACGGTGGGCCAGATCCGCACCGGCGGCGACTCGGCCGCCGGCCGCGGGCTGGAAGTGGTGCCGACCCGCACCGTGGCGCTGTTCTCCGGCATCGTGAAGGTCGATGCCCAGGGCCAGGCGCTGATCCCGCTCGACATTCCCGACTTCACGGGCGAACTGCGCCTGATGGCGGTGGCGTTCGACAAGAACCGCGTCGGCCAGGCCAGCAGGCCGCTGACCGTGCGCGACGCGCTGGTCAGCGACATCACTCTGCCGCGCTTCCTGGCGCCGGGCGACGACAGCCGGGTCTCCCTGCTGCTGCACAACGTCGAGGCCGCTCCCGGCGCCTACAAGGTGGTGCTGACGGCCAGCGGTGCTGTGACGCTGCCGAGCAAGATCGAGCAGACGGTCGACATGCCCGCCGGCCAGCGCCAGCTCTTCGCCTGGCCGATCAAGGGCGACCATATCGGCATCGGCAAGGTCGACCTCGCCATCACCGGCCCCGACGGCTTCGCCGTGGCGCGCGACTGGCAGATCCAGGTGCGCCCCGCCCAGGCGCCGCAGACGGTGGAACTGGTCGCAGCGCTCAAGCCGGGCGCGGAATTCACCGTCGACGCCGGCGCGCTGGACAGCTTCATCCCCGGCAGCGCCACTGTCTCGGTCGGCATGGCCAGCACGCGCGGCTTCGACGTGCCGGGCCTGCTGACGGCGCTGGACAAGTACCCGTTCGGCTGCCTGGAACAGACCACCAGCCGCGCCCTGCCGCTGCTCTATTTCGGCGAGCTGGCGGCGCTGAGCGGCGTGAAGCAGGACAAGGCCCTGCCGGTGCGCATCCAGGAGGCGGCCTCGCGCATTCTCGACATGCAGCGGCCGGACGGCAGCTTCGGCATGTGGGGACCGGGCGCCTATGGCGCCGATCCGTGGATCCAGATGTTCGCGCTGGACTTCCTGGTCCAGGCCAAGGCCAAGGATTTCGTGGTGCCCGACAACGCCATCGCCCGGGCGCTGTTCTGGACCCGCGGCACCTTGAACGAGTTCGGCAACGAGGCGCGCGCCTACGGCTACTACATCCTGGCCCGTGCCGGGCAGGCCGATGTCGGCCAGCTCCGCTACTTCCAGGACACGGAGTTCCGCAACATCCGCACCGGGCTGGCGCGCGGCCACCTGGCGGCCGCACTGGCGCTGGTCGGCGAGAAGGCGCGCGCGCTTTCCGCCTTCGAGCAGTCCAAGCAGGCGTTGGGCACGCTGGTCAAGGGCGACTATTACGGCTCGGCCCTGCGCGACACGGCCGGCCTGACGGCGGTGGCGGCCTTCGCCAGCCAGAGCGACATGCTGCCCGACCTGACCAGCCGGCTGCGGCGCTTCGACAAGGCCAGCATCGAGAACACCACGACGCAGGAAAAGGCCTGGATGCTGCTGGCCGCCTACGCCATGACGCAGTCGGCCTCGCCGCTGACCCTGCAGGTCAACGGCAAGCCGGTGGCGCCCCAGCGCGAGCCGGCGATGTTCTACCCGCAGCCCGAGGCGCTGGCGAAGGAGCCGCTGGCGATCGTCAACACCACCGACCGGGAAATCTGGAGCACGCTGTCGGTGCGCGGCATTCCCAAGGCGATGCAGCCGGCGGTGCAGCGCGGCATGCGCATCGACCGCGTGTTCCGCAAGCTCGACGGCGCCGCCGCCGACCTGACCAAAGTGCGGCAGAACGACCGGCTGATGGTGGTGCTGACCGGCCGCGCGCTGGACAAGGACTACCACGAGGTGGCGCTGCTCGACCTGCTGCCGGCGGGCTGGGAGATCGAGGCGGTGGTGCCCTACGCGCCCGACGGCGAGCAGGCCTATGCCTGGCTGCCCAAGATCAGCTTCAGCCGCACGCGCGAGGCGCGCGACGACCGCTTCTTCGCCAGCTTCACCTTCGGCAAGCCGACCTATTTCGGCACCTGGCGCGGCAACCACTACTACGAGGAAGAGGAAAGCACTGAGTTCGCCCTGGCCTATATCGTGCGCGCCGTCACGCCCGGCACCTACGTGCTGCCGCCGGCGCAGATCGAGGACATGTACCGGCCCGGCGTCATCGGCCGCACCAGCGGCGGCACGGTGACGGTGCTGCCGCGCCAGTGAGGGAGAGAGGCGCCATGCGCCGCCTGCTGCTGGTCTCCACCCTGTGCTGCGCGGCGCTGCTGGCCGCCGGCGCCGTACTTGACCGGCTGTTCCCGCCCGACCTGTCGCGCTTCGAGGATCGCTCGACCCTGGTGCTGGACGCCGACGGCAAGGTGCTGCGCGCCTTCACCTCGCGCGACGAGCGCTGGCGGCTGCTGGCCACGCCGCAGGACGTCGACCCACTGTTCCTGAAGCTGCTGCTCGCCTACGAGGACCGTCGCTTCCGCTGGCATCCCGGCGTCGATCCGCTGTCGGCGGTGCGCGCCGCCGGCCAGTACGTCGCCCATGGCGAGATCGTCTCCGGCGCCTCGACGCTGACCATGCAGACGGCGCGACTGCTGGAGCCGCATTCGCGCGACCTGGCCGGCAAGCTGTTCGAGATGGCGCGCGCGCTGCAGCTCGAGCTGCGCTACAGCAAGCAGGAGATCCTCACCCTCTACCTGACGCTGGCGCCCTATGGCGGCAATCTCGAGGGCGTGCGGGCGGCCGCGCTGGCCTATCTGGGCAAGGAGCCGCGCCGGCTGACGCCGGCGGAGGCGGCCCTGCTGGTGGCGCTGCCGCAATCGCCCGAACGGCGCCGGCCCGACCTGCGCCCCGACCTGGCCCGGCGCGAGCGCAACTGGGTGATCGAGGTGCTGGCCGGGCGCGGCGCGCTGAGCGCCGCCCAGCGCGCCGATGCCGTCGACCAGCCCGTTCCCGCCGAGCGCCGCGCCCTGCCCTTCCTGGCGCCGCACCTGGCGCTGGCCCTGGCGGGCGAGGCGCCGCCGGGGGCGACGGTGCGCACGCATGTGCTGGGCGGCCTGCAGCGCGGGCTGGAGCGGCTGGCCTTCGAAACCTCGCGCAATTTCGCCGACGGCGCCGACCTGGCGATGGTCGCGGTCGACAACCGCGAGCGCAAGGTCGTGGCCTATGTCGGCAGCGCCGATTTCTTCGGCAAGGCGGGGCAGAACGACCTGGCCCGCGCCAAGCGTTCACCCGGCTCGGCGCTGAAGCCCTTCGCCTACGCCCTGGCCTTCGACGACGGCATTTTGCATCCGGAGACGCTGATCGACGATTCGCCCTACCGCTTCGGCGATTACGCGCCGCGCAATTTCGACCGCGACTTCCAGGGCATGCTGACCGCCCGTTCGGCGCTGCAGCAGTCGCTGAACATTCCCGCCGTCGCCGTGGTCAACCGCATCGGGCCGGAGCGCTTCGCCGCCGGGCTGCAGCAGGCCGGCGCCGCCCTGCTCTATCCCAAGGACGCCTCCGGCGCGGGTTCGCTGGCCATCGTGCTGGGCGGGGCGGGCATCTCGCTGCTCGACCTCACGATGCTCTATGCCGGGCTGGCCGATGGCGGCGCCATGCTGCCGCTGTCGCTGCGCCAGGGCGACCGGGCCGCGGCGGAGAAGCCGCGCCGCTTCGTAGGCGCGCGCGCGGCCTGGTATGTCGGCGACATTCTGCTCGGCAGCGCCCCGCCGGACTCCTACGCGCCGACCGCCACGCCGGGCAGCCGCCGGCATATCGCCTTCAAGACCGGCACCTCCTTCGGCTTCCGCGACGCCTGGGCGGTGGGCTACAGCCCGCGCTACACGGTCGGCGTCTGGGTCGGGCATGCCGACGGCACGCCGCGTCCCGGCCAGTTCGGCCGCAACGCCGCTGCCCCGGTCATGCTGCGCGCCTTCGACCTGCTGCCGCCGGAAGACCTGACGCCGCCGCGCCGCCCGGCCGACGCGCTGACGGTCGCCGGCACGGCCGCACTGCCGCCCTATCTGCAGATGTTCGATCCCAGCGAACGGCCGATCGCGATCGGTCCGCGCCACCGCCTGCACACGGCGGCGCCGCGCATCCTCTACCCGGTCGACGGCGCGCTGGTCGAACTGCATCGCGGCGCTGCCGGAGACCTGCCCTTGAAGGCCGAAGGCGGCCAGGGTCCGCTGCGCTGGGTGGTCAATGGCGAGCCGCTGGCCGGCCAGGCGGCGTGGCGGCCGGACGGCGACGGCTTCGCCCGCATCGCCGTAGTCGACGCCCTGGGCCGCAGCAGCGCGGTCCAGGTCAGGGTGCAGCTCGCCGACTGACGCTCAGGCGGCTTCCTTGGCGGCCAGAGCCTGCGCCACCTTGGAGGCCGGCTGGCGGCCCAGCGCGGCGGTGATGAAGCGGCCGGTGGCGGCGATCCTGTCCAGATCGACGCCGTGCCCGATGCCCAGCCCGTTCAGCATGTAGAGCACGTCCTCGGTGCCGACATTGCCCGAGGCGCCCTTGGCGTAGGGGCAGCCGCCCAGCCCGGCGACGGCGGTGTCCATCACCGCGATGCCGCGCTCCATGCAGGCCAGTATATTGGCCAGAGCCTGCCCGTAAGTGTCGTGGAAATGCACGGCGATCTTCTCGCGCGGCACCACGGCGGCCACCGCCTCGACCATGGCGACGCACTTGCCCGGCGTGCCCACCCCGATCGTGTCGCCGAGCGAGATTTCGTAGCAGCCCATGGCGAGCAGCTTGGCCGCCAGATCGGCCACCGCCTGCGGCGCCACTTCGCCCTCGTAGGGGCAGCCGACCACGGTCGAGATGTAGCCGCGCACTTTCATGCCGTGGTGCTGGGCCGCTTCCAGCACCGGCGCGAAGCGCTCGATGCTTTCGGCGATCGAGCAGTTGATGTTCTTGCGCGAGAAGCTCTCCGAGGCGGCGGCGAAGACGGCGATCTCCTCCACCTTGGCTTCCAGCGCGGCGTTGAAGCCCTGCTTGTTGGGCACCAGCACCGGATAGGACACGCCCGGCCGGCGCCTGATCCTGGCCATCACCTCGTCGGTGCTGGCCATCTGCGGCACCCATTTGGGCGAGACGAAGGAGCCGGCTTCGACGGTGACGTGGCCGGCCTCGGTCAGCCGGTCGATCAGCTCGACCTTGACCTCGACCGGCACCGGCCTGGCTTCGTTCTGCAGCCCGTCGCGCGGGCCGACCTCGACCAGGCGCACTTTCTTCGGCAGAGCCATGCGTTGCCTCCCCGAGACTCAGGCGGCGGGCTCGAACTCGACCAGCTCGACGCCCTCGTCGACCATCTCGCCGGCGGCGAATTTCACCCGCTTGACGATCCCGTCGGTCGGCGCGGCGATGGTGTGCTCCATCTTCATCGCCTCCAGCACCACCACGGGCTGGCCGCGGCGCACCTTCTCGCCGTCCTTAACCTTGACGTCGATCACCTTGCCCGGCATCGGCGCCTGCAAGGTGCCGATCGGGGCTTCGTCGGCGGCGGAGACGTTGCGCGGATCGACTGCGCGCAGGCGCTGGTTCACGCCCGGCGCGATGATCACCAGGTCTTCGCTGGCATCGTTGGCCCGCAACCGCACGATATTGGCGCTCTGGCGGGCGCCGGCGATGGTCGCCGACAGCAGCCCGTCGTCGCTCAGCGACGCCGAAGCGGTCACGGTGCCGCCCGGCAGCGCCAGCTCGTAGAAGCCGTCGCGGCGATAGACGACGCCGATCCTGATCTCGGTCTCGCCGGCCTTGAAGGCCACCGTATCGTGGCCCGCCCCATTCAGGCGCCAGCCCGAGGCGACGCCCCAGGGCGACCAGGGGTCGAGCGACTCCTTCTGCCGCTGGCGGGAGCTGTCGCGGAAATGGCGCAGTTGCGCCAGGGCTGCGAAGGCCAGGGCCTGGTCCGAGGGCGCGCCCGGCTTGACGATCAGGTCCGCCTTGTGGCGCTCGATGAAGCCGGTGTCGAGGTCGCCGGCGGCAAAGGCGGGATGGGCGGCGATGGCGGCCAGCAGGGCGGTGTTGGTGTTGACGCCGACCACCTGCGTCTCCGACATGGCCGCGGCCAGGCGGCGGATGGCCGACAGCCGGTCGCGGTCCCAGACGATGATCTTGGCGATCATCGGGTCGTAGTTCATCGACACCTCGTCGCCCTGGCGCACACCGGTGTCGACGCGCACATGCGCGCTCTCCGCCGGCAGGCGCAGATGGCGCAGCGGGCCGATCGAGGGCAGGAAGTTGCGCACCGGGTCCTCGGCGTAGAGGCGCACCTCGATGGCATGCCCGTTGATCGCCAGATCGTCCTGCAGCAGCGGCAGCGCCTCGCCCGCGGCGACGCGCAACTGCCATTCCACCAGGTCCTGGCCGGTGATCATCTCGGTCACCGGATGCTCGACTTGCAGGCGGGTGTTCATCTCCATGAAGTAGAAGGTGCCGTCCTGGTTGGCGATGAACTCGACCGTGCCGGCGCCGACATAGCCGATGGCCTTGGCGGCGGCGACGGCGGCCTCGCCCATGGCGCGGCGGCGGTCCAGCGGCATGCCCGGGGCGGGCGCTTCCTCGACCACCTTCTGGTGGCGGCGCTGGATCGAGCAGTCGCGCTCGAACAGATAGACGCAGTCGCCCTTGCTGTCGGCGAAGACCTGGATCTCGATATGGCGCGGCCGGGTCAGGTATTTCTCGATCAGCACGTGGTCGTCGCCGAAGGCGGCCTTGGCCTCGCGCTTGGCGCCGGCCAGCGATTCGGCGAACTTGGCCTCGCTCTCGACCACGCGCATGCCCTTGCCGCCGCCGCCGGCCGCCGCCTTGATCAGCACCGGATAGCCGATGCCGGCGGCTTCCTGCTTCAGCAGCGCCTCGGCCTGGTCGTCGCCGTGATAGCCCGGCACCAGCGGCACCTTGGCCTTCTCCATGATCTTCTTGGCTTCGCTCTTGGAGCCCATGGCGCGGATGGCCGCAGGCGGCGGGCCGATGAAGACGATGCCGGCCTTGGCGCAGGCTTCGGCGAAGCCCTCGTTCTCCGACAGGAAGCCGTAGCCCGGATGCACCGCCTGCGCGCCGGACTTCCGGGCCACGTCGATGATCTTGTCGGCGACCAGGTAGCTTTCGCGCGCCGGCGCCGGCCCGATATGCCAGGCCTCGTCGGCCATGGCGACATGCATGGCGTTGCGGTCGGCATCGGAATAGACCGCCACCGTCTTGATGCCGAGGCGGCGGGCCGTCTTGATGACCCGGCAGGCGATTTCGCCGCGATTGGCGATCAGGATCTTGCTGAACATGGCGTTTCCATTCCTGTCTTACTTCGTCCACGCCGCCTTGCGCTTCTGCAGGAAGGCGCTCATGCCTTCCGCCGCGTCGGGGGTGGTGCATTGCGCGGCGACTTCGTCGGCGATGCGGGCTGCAATCTTATCGTCGCGGGCGGCGGCGGCCATTTCCGTCACCAGCCGCTTGATCAGCGCCTGGACCGACGGCGCGCCCTGCTTCAGTTCGTAGGCCAGGCCCTGCACTTCCTCGTCGAGCACGGCCGCCGGTACGACGCGGTCGACCAGGCCGATCGCCAGCGCCTGCTCCGCCGGCATGACGCCGCCATGGAGCAGCAATTGCCGCGCCTTGCGCGCGCCCAGCGCCTGGATCAGCTCGGGAATGGCGATGCCGGCCAGCAGCCCGTTGCGCACCGAGGTCAGGCCGAAGCGGGTGTTGTCGGCGGCCACCGCGTAGTCGCAGGCCAGCATCATGCCGATGCCGCCGCCGACGGTGGCGCCCTGGATGCGCGCGATGGAGGGCTTGGGCAGGTCGTAGATCGCCTGCACCGCGTCCGACAGCAGCTTGGCGCCGGCATGCTGTTCCTGGCGCGACAGTTTCGGCCAGCCCAGCACCCAGTTGAAATCGCCGCCGGCCGAAAAGGTCGGCCCGTCCGCCGCCAGCACCACCACGCGCGCCCCATCGTCGGCGACCGCCCGTTTCAGGCAGGCGATCAGCGCCTCGCCGGTGGCGCGGTCGAGCGCGTTGTGCGCCGCTGGGCGGTTCAGGCGGACCGTGGCGATGCCGCCATCGACGGAATAGAGGACCGGCTCGCTCATGCGACAACACCCTTCATATCCCCTCCCCCCTTGCGGGGGAGGGTTAGGGTGGGGGGTACGCCCCCATCGCTTCGCGGCAAATGGCGGAGACGGAAACTTCCCCCCTCCCCGGCCCTCCGCCGCAAGGGGGGAGAGAAAAATTGCGTCGTATCCGTCATCGTCACATCCGGAACACGCCGAACTTGGTCGGATCGATCGGCCGGTTCATCGCCGCCGACAGCGCCAGGCCCAGCGTCATGCGGGTATCGGCGGGATCGAGCACGCCGTCGTCCCAGACGCGCGCCGAGGCGAAATACGGATGCGCCTCGTTGTTGATCTGGTCGCGGATCGGCGCCTTGAAGGCCTCCTCCTCCGCCGCGCTCCACTGCTGGCCGCGCCCCTCGATGCCCTCGCGCCGCACCGTCGCCAGCACCGAGGCCGCCTGCTCGCCGCCCATCACCGCGATGCGGCCCGAGGGCCACATCCACAGGAAGCGCGGGCCGTAGGCCCGCCCGCACATGCCGTAATTGCCCGCGCCGTAGGAGCCGCCGGTGATGACGGTGAACTTGGGCACGTTGACCGTCGCCACGGCGGTCACCAGCTTGGCGCCGTCCTTGGCGATGCCGCCGGCCTCGTATTTCTTGCCGACCATGAAGCCGGTGATGTTCTGCAGGAACAGCAGCGGAATGCCGCGCTGGCCGCACAGCTCGATGAAATGCGCGCCCTTCATCGCCGATTCGGAGAACAGGATGCCGTTATTGGCGACGATGCCGATCGGATAGCCCCAGATATGGGCGAAGCCGCACACCAGGGTCGTGGCGTAGAGCTGCTTGAACTCGTCGAACTCCGAGCCGTCGACGATGCGGGCGATGATCTCGCGCGCGTCGTAGGGGATGCGCGAATCGGTCGGCAGCACGCCGTAGATCTCCTCCGCCGGATAGAGCGGCTCGCGCGGCGCCTGCAGCGCCACCGAGGGGCGCTTGACGCGGTTCATGTTGGCGACGATGCGGCGGGCCATGCCCAGCGCGTGCGAATCGTTCATGGCGTAGTAGTCGGTGACGCCGGAGGTGCGCGAATGCACGTCGGCGCCGCCCAGTTCTTCGGCAGTGACCACCTCGCCGATCGCCGCCTTCACCAGCGGCGGGCCACCCAGGAAGATGGTGCCCTGCTTGCGCACGATGATGGCCTCGTCCGACATGGCCGGCACGTAGGCGCCGCCGGCGGTGCAGGAGCCCATGACGATGGCGATCTGGGGAATGCCCTGCGCCGACATGTTGGCCTGGTTGTAGAAGATGCGGCCGAAATGCGTGACGTCGGGGAACACGCCGGTCTGATTGGGCAGGTTGGCGCCGCCGGAATCGACCAGATAGAGGCAGGGCAGCCGGTTCTCGAGGGCGATCTGCTGGGCGCGCAGGTGCTTGGTCACCGTGATCGGATAGTAGGTGCCGCCCTTCACCGTGGCGTCGTTGCAGACGATGACGCATTCCTGGCCGGCGACGCGGCCGATGCCGGTGATGACGCCTCCCGAGGGCACCTCGTTGTCGTACATGTTCCAGGCGGCGAGCTGGGACAGTTCGAGGAACGGCGAGCCGGGATCGAGCAGCGTGCGCACCCGCTCGCGCGGCAGCAGCTTGCCGCGGGCCAGGTGTTTCTCGCGCGCGCCCGCGCCGCCGCCCTCCCGGATCGTCGCCACCTTGGCTTTCAGGTCCTCGACCTGGTCGCGCATGGCCTTGGCGTTGGCCTGGAAGGTGGCGGAGCGGACGTCGACGGCGGATTTCAGGACCGGCATGAAGAACTCGCAGACTTTTTGGCCTGGCATTCCGGCATTGGCCGGAAAAGGCGTTTCCTGGCCGCAACTTGCCGCCCGGCCGGGGAGCGGGCAAGAACAAAAAGACGGGGCCGTCTCGCCTGCCGGCGCGACGGCCCCGCCCAATTCCGCAGGTCAGTTCGCCGCTATTCGCCGGCGACGATGTAGCGGCGCAGGTCCTCCGCCTCGTGCCGCACCTCCTCGATCATGGCCTTGACCACGTCGCCGATCGAAATCACCCCCACCAGCCGGCCGCGCCGGACCACGGGCAGGTGGCGGATGCGCCGTTCCGTCATGACGGTCATGACCGACTCGACGGTATTGTCCGGTTCGCACACGACCACGGCGCGGGTCATGATGTCGCCGCAGCGATCCGCCAGTATGGCGCCGCCGCGCGCCGCCACGCCCCGGGCGATGTCGCGCTCGGAGACGATGCCCAGGACGCGATCCCCGGCCAGCACCAGCACCGCGCCGATGCCATGCCGCGTCATGGTGCGCGCGGCATCCTCCACCGTCATGTCGGGCGTGACGCCTATGACGTCGAGTTCCTTGGCGTTGAGCAGATCGGAAACAAGCATCGGCCACCTCCTGTCCATTGGCAGGGCCCGCGTCGCTTGCGTTCACATATGGCGGCCGACAGCGTCAGACACGTCGGGGAGCGGCGTCATCTGGCCCCGCAGGACCGTTTCATGAACCCTGGGGATCAATCCCCAGCGGCGCGGACCTCTGGTTCCGCTTCGGACGAACGCTTTGATCAAAACTGTGTTCCGTTTGCCCGCCGCAGGCAAGCCCACGGCCTGTGAAACATGCGTATAGACCAGGCCCGCCGCCGCGATGGGAATTGTGATCCGATTCACAGCCGCGGCGGGGAAAATTGACTAACGATTGATAAATAACTGGTTTGCATGTACCTTTTTCAAACTTGGTTAGTCCGCAAAGGAAACGGCCTAGGGGCATGCTCCCGGGCGGCGACGTTTGCCGGCGTCCTTCAGGGGGATGAACTTGTTCCAGTACGATTTTTTGGCGCGCGTCAGGGCGCAGGCCGGGCTTGGCATGGCCGCCGCCGTCGCATTCGCGGCGGCTTCTTTTTCGCCCGCCGCGGCGCAGCAGGCTGCGGATCTGCAGGAGCTGTTCCGCCAGGTCATGCAGAACCCCAGCGATGCGACGGCCAACCTGCGCTACGCCAAGGAAGCGGAGCGGCGCGGCGAATTGCGCAAGGCGCTGTCGGCCTATGAGCGCATGGTGCTGAACGATCCCAACAACGCCCAGGCGCGCGGCGAGTACGAGCGCATCAAGGCGCTGCTCGAACCGGCGCAGACCCGCTACCAGTTCGGCTTCGGCGGCCAGTGGGAGAGCAACATCAATCTCGACAAGGACGGCAAGCGCGACGATTTTTCGGGCGTCGTGACGTTCCGCGTCGACGACGACCGCCGCTTCGGCTCGCAGCTCTGGCGGTCCTCGCTGCAGCTCTACGGCGATGCGCATGCGCGCACGAGCAGCGCCGATTTCCTCTACGGCAACGCCAGCACCGGCCCGGTCTTCCTGTTCGAGAACGGCTGGCGCATCCACACTTTCCTGATGGCGGAAACCGGCTTCGCCGACTACGACTTCCTGTTCTACTCGGCCGGGCTGGGCGGCACGATCGAAACCCGCGGCACCGACCCGCTGCGCAGCATCACCTTCGGCGTGTCCTACGCCGACTTCAACGGCAGCAACGGCAGCAGCTCGTTCGACGCCGAGCCCGGCCGCGACGCGGTGGTGTTCGGCCTCTCGGCGCGGCTGGGCTGGGACAACGTCCTGGCCAAGGTCGACGGCATCGAGCTGCGCCCGGCGATGGTCTACAACGTGGCCGAAAAAAGCCGGTTCACCTTCCTGCAGGCGGGCCTGACCGCGTCCTACGTCGTCGGCCTCTTCACCTTCTCAGGCGGCGTCGGCAACGTCTACCTCAATCCGGAGGTGACGGTGCAATACCGCACCTACGAAGGCGAGGAACCCGGCCGCAGCAACGAGCGCAAGGACTTCCGCGTGGCGCCGGCGCTGCGGCTGATCGGGATGTACGACAATTTCTCCGCCGTGCTCGGCTACGCCTACGACCGGAACTTCTCCAATTACGACCAGTCGGCCGGGATGGAGAGCCGCGACTACACGAACCATCGCATCAGCCTGAATTTCTACGTGGATTTCTAATGCGCAAGCTCATCATCGCTACCGCCCTCGCCGCCGCCGTCACGGCGCTGGCGACCGGCCTCTCGGCCCAGACGCAGACCGCCGATATCGGCGTCGCCGCCACAGTGGTCAATCGCGTCGAAGGCACGGTCGGAACGCAGACCGCCGCCAAGAAGACCGGCGACCGGGTGTTCCAGAACGAGCTGATCCGCACCGGCGCGCAAAGCAAGGGCCAGTTGCTGTTCCGCGACGAGACCAGCCTGACCATCGGCCCCGAATCGGAGGTCAAGCTCGACCAGTTCGTCTACAACCCGCAGGGCGCCTCGTCGGTGACGCTGAACGCCACCAAGGGCGTGTTCCGCTTCATCTCGGGCAGCCTCCCCAGCCAGACCTACGAGATCAAGACGCCGGCGGCCACGATCGGCGTGCGCGGCACCATCATCCTGATCGGCCTGCTGCCCGACGGCACCGCCTTCTTCTGGAACGGCGAAGGCAGCTTCGTGGCCGCCACGCTGTTCGGCAATTTCAACGTCAACGTTCCGGGCCAGGTGCTGGTGATCCGTCCCGGCGGGCAGCCGGAGATCTACAGCAAGCTCGCCGCCTGGCAGCAGGCGCTGCTGGCCCCGATCGTCAGCCCGGAAAAGACCGGCACCACGGTGCCCGAGTTCTTCGAGCAGGACCGCGTGCGCCGGCTGCGCAATATCCTGCGCGGCAAGACCAGCGGCTATTCGGGCTACGACGACTACCAGCCCTGCTACGAGTGCTACTCCGACTGAGGGCAGGTCCCCGGATTTCGGCAACGGGCGGCCCAAGGTCGCCCGTTCTCGTTTGCGAACCCGTTCACGGCCGCCGCCCGGGCCACTGGACGTTCGCCCCGCCCCCGCCCCTTTTCCGGACTGACGTGAAGCGCCGCCGGCGTGCCGGGGGCATCAGCTCAAGGAGGTTGCGCCGCGCCGCCGGTCGCGGCCGAGATTGCCCCTGAAGCGCGGTCGCGCCAACCGCTCGCTGAACTGCTTGAACATCAGGTTGGCGGCGATCGAGATGCGTTCCTTGCCGCTGGTGTTGGGATCGACCGAATGGCGCAGCCAGGCGGGGAACAGGACCAGCCGGCCGGGCTTGATCTCGACCACGACCTGGCTGGCGGTCAGCGCCGAGGGGCGAGCCACTGGCGGAGCGATGACGTGGGCCTGCGGCCGCGGGTCGATGAAGTTGATGGTGTCGGCGCCCTTCTCGGCCTGCAGGTAGTAGACGGCGCTGAGGAAATTGTTGGCGTGCGAGTGCTCGTGATGGGTGGTGTTGGTGGCGCCGAAATTGACCCAGCATCCCGACACGAACAGGTCGTGCCGCTGGACGCCGAGAAAATCGACGACCTCCATGCCCGCCGTCACCAGCAGCTTGCCGAGGGCCTCGAACTCCGCCCGTTCCTGGAGATCGGAATCGGACTGCCGGGTGCGGCCGGACGGATCGGCGGCGACGTCGGGACGCATGGCGTCGATGACGGGCCAGATCTTTCGATTGACGGGTTCGAGCTGCGCCGGCGCGAGATCGAAGGTCCAGACCAGAGTCGGAAAGAAACTATGGGCGTTCTTGGCCAAGAACATCGGATCGCAGCCCCCAGCGGTCCCGTGGTGAGGGCAGCGCCCCCCGCGCTCCCCCGACAAGAATTAACTGTATTGACTCTGAAATCCGCCTTGGCAACCCGAAATCGACACGAAGGACAGCAATTCTGTCCGAATGTGCGCGGACAGAAATCGCCGCAATCGTCGCCAATATCGCCGTTGTGGGGGAACCGAGGCGCCGCCATGCTCAGCAACGACCAACTGACTGTGGGCCGCAAAATGCCAAGCGCGGCGCGATTCGGGATCAGCGATCGGCCATGAACACCGTTCACAGCCAAGCCGGCGGGGCCGGCCTGCACGACGTCGCCATGTGGCTGCTGCGCGAAGGCTGGCGCTACGCCAACTACCGCAAGCTGTTCGAGGAGATCGCCATGCGCCTCCTGGCGCAAGGCATTCCGCTGTGGCGCATGGGTGCCTATGTGCCGACCCTGGACCCGGAGCTGCTGGGCGACGCCTTCGTCTGGCGGCGGGCGGAAGGGCGCGCCCAGTACATCACCGCGCCCTACAGCCTGACCCGCGAGGAAGACTACCAGCGCAGCCCGCTGCACGAGATCGCGCGCACCAAGGCGCCGTTCCGCCGTCGCCTGAGCGGTCCCGACGCGCTGTTCGACTATCCGCTGCTGCACGAGCTGCGCGATGCCGGCGCCACCGACTATTTCGGCCTGCCCATGCCGTTCGCCGACGACACGCCGGTGCAGATCACCTTCGCCACCGACAGCGAGGCCGGATTCGCCGACAGCGACCTCCGCGCCTTCACCGACGTCGCCCTGGTGCTGGGACGGCTGGCCGAGAGCTTCGCGGTGCGCATGCGCGTGGAGCGGCTGCTCGCCACCTATATCGGCCGCGACGCCGGCAAGCGGGTCATGGCCGGCCAGATCCTGCGCGGCAGCGGCGACACGATCGAGGCCGCCATCCTGTTCGCCGATTTGCGCGATTTCACCGCCCTGAGCGAATCCCTGCCGCGCGACGCCATCCTGCAACTGCTGAACGACTATTTCGACCTGGTCGGCAAGGCGGTGACGGCGGAGAACGGCGAGATCCTGAAATTCGTCGGCGACGGCGTGCTGGCGATCTTCCCGGTGACGGACGGGCGCGCCATGGCGCAGGCGGCGCTGGCCGCGCTGCGCGCCTGCCATGCCATCGGCGCCAGTTTCGAGGCCTGGAACGCGCAGCGCGAAAGCGGCGGCCTGATGGCGCTGGGGTTCGGCATCGCCGTGCATGGCGGCGAGGTGATGTACGGCAATGTCGGCGCCTCGGGCCGGCTCGATTTCACCGCCATCGGACCGGTGGTCAACACGGTCAGCCGCCTGCAGGGCCTGTGCCGCGAACTGGGCCAGTCGATCGTCGTGTCGCGCCAGGTGCGCGATTTCTGGCCGGCCTACTGCGCGCCGCTGGCCTCGCGCGCGCTGCGCGGCATGCAGGGAGAGACGGAAATCTTCGCGCTGCTGCCGCAGGCCTTCAAATCGTCGGCAGCGCCCGGGAAATGATCAGCCGCTGCACGTCGCTGGTGCCCTCGTAGATCTGGCACACGCGCACGTCGCGATAGATGCGCTCGACCGGATAGCCTTCGACATAGCCGTAGCCGCCATGGATCTGGATGGCGTCGGAGCAGACCTGCTCCGCCATCTCGGAGGCGAAGACCTTGGCCATGGCCGCCTCGGTGAGGCAGGGCCGGCCGGCCTGCTTCAGCTCGGCGGCATGCAGCGCCATCTGCCGCGCCACCGTGATTTTGGTCGCCATGTCGGCCAGCCGGAACGCCACCGCCTGGTGGTTGACGATGGCGGTGCCGAAGGCCTGCCGCTCGCCGGCATAGGCGCGCGCCGCCTCGAACGCCGCCCGCGCCATGCCGATCGACTGGGCGGCGATGCCGATGCGGCCGGTCTCCAGATTGGCCAGCGCGATGCGGTAGCCCTCGCCTTCGCCGCCCAGCATGTAGGAGGCCGGCACGCGGCAGTTCTCGAACACGATCTGGCAGGTGTCGGAGGCGCGCTGGCCCAGCTTGCGCTCGGTCGCGGCCACGACGTAGCCCGGCGTGTCGGTCGGCACGATGAAACAGGAAATGCCCTTCTTGCCCGCCGCAGGATCGGTGACGGCGAAGACCAGGGCGAAGCCGGCGACGCGGCCGGAGGTGATGAACTGCTTGGTGCCGTCGAGCACGAAATGATCGCCGTCGCGCACCGCCCGGGTCTTCAGCGCCGAAGCATCGGAGCCAGCCTGCGGCTCGGTCAGGCAGAAGGCGCCGATCGTCTTGCCCTGGGCCAGCGGCACCAGGAATTTCTGCTTCTGCTCGGGCGTACCATAGGCGTTCACCGCCGCCGCCACGGGCGAATTGTTGACGCTCATCAGGGTGGACAGCGCGCCGCAGCCGGCGGCGATCTCCTCCAGCGCCAGCACGTAGGACACCATGTCGACACCGGCCCCGCCCCACTCGGTCGGCACCGTCATGCCCAGCAGGCCAAGCTCGCCCATCTCGGCCAGGATCGCCGGCGGAAAGCCGCCTTCGGCCTCGAAGCCGTTGGCAGGCACCAGCCGGTCCTGGGCGAACTGGCGCGCCATGTCGCGGATCATGGTCTGTTCTTCGCTCAGCAGCATCGCCGTCACCAGGGCAGCGTATCGCCGTCGAAATTGCGGAACGTGCCGTTGTCCTTGCGCGCCAGGCTGGCGATCACCTGGATCATGCCCGTCACGCTCTGCTTGGGCGTCACCGGCGCGCTCTTGCCGCCCATGTCGGTCTGGACCCAGCCGGGATGGAAGACGACGCAGATCATGCCCTTGCCCGCCACGTCGCCGGCCAGGCTCTTCCAGGCCGAGTTCAGCGCCGCCTTGCTGGAGCGGTAGGCGTAGCGGCCGCCCTCGTTGAGCGCGATGCTGCCCAGCCGGCTGGTGATGGCGATCAGCTTCTTGTCCTTGCCCGCCTCGAGATTGGGCAGGAAGGCTTCGGCTATCTTCAGCGGCGCGACGGTGTTGGTGCGGAACACCTGCAGCCAGGCCTCGCTCGACACCTCGCCCAGCGTATTGGCCTCGGGCCGCGAAATCCCGGCATTGTTGATCAGCACGTCGACGGGCACCGACTTCAACTGCTGCGCCAGGCCGGCGATGTTGGCGTCGTCGTCGACGTCGAGCGCGAACAGCGACACGTCGCCGGTGACCTTGTTGAGATCGCCGGCCGTGCCCGGCTGGCGGCAGCAGGCCAGCACTTTCCAGCCGGCGGCGGCGTACTGGCGGACGAACTCCAGGCCGATGCCGCGGCTGGCGCCCGTGATCAGAACTGTCGGCATTGCTACCCCTGTCGCTTGCGGGCGGTGACTTCGATCTCGATCTTCATGCGCGGATCGACGAGCTGGCACACCAGCGCCGTCGCCGCCGGCCGCGCCGCGGCGAAATGCTCGCCGAAGATGGGGGCCAGCTTTTCGAACAGCGACGCGTCGGTCAGGTAGTAGGTGGCGCGTACCACGTCGTCGAGGCTGGCGCCGGCTTCCGCCAGCGCCTTGGCGATGTTGCGGAAGCACTGGCGCGTCTGCTCGACCGGATCGTCGACGATGGCCATGCGCTCGTAGTCGAAGCCAGTGGTGCCGGCGACGAAAACGAAATCGCCGTCCACCACCGCCCGCGAATAGCCGGCGAGCTTCTCGAAGGCCGAGCCGGAGGAGATCAGCCGCCGCATGGTCAGTTGACGCGCTCCACCGCCATGGCCGTGGCTTCGCCGCCGCCGATGCAGAGCGAGGCCACGCCGCGCTTCAGCCCGTATTTCTCAAGTGCGGCCATCAACGTCACCAGGATGCGCGCGCCCGAGGCGCCGATCGGATGGCCCAGCGCGCAGGCGCCGCCATGGACGTTGACCTTGTCGTGCGGCAGGTCGAGCTCGCGCATCGCCGCCATGGTGACGACGGCGAAGGCCTCGTTGATCTCCCACAGATCGACGTCCTTCCTGGTCCAGCCGGTCTTGTCGCAGAGCTTCTGGATCGCCCCGATCGGGGCCACCGGGAAATCAGACGGCTTGCCGGCATGGGTGGTATGGCCATGGATCACGGCCAGCGGCTTCAGCCCGCGCTTTTCCGCCTCGGAGCGGCGCATCAGGATCAGGGCGGCGCCGCCGTCGGAGATCGAGCTGGAATTGGCCGGCGTCACCGTGCCGTCGGCGCGGAACGCCGGTTTCAGGGTCGGAATCTTGTCCATCCGCGCCTTCAGCGGCTGCTCGTCATGGGTGACCTGCTCGTTCTTCAGCGCCACCGGGACGACTTCCTTGTCGAAGCTGCCGTCCTTGATCGCCTTCTGCGCCCGGGTCAGCGAGGCGATGGCGAAATCGTCCTGCTGCTGGCGGGTGAACTGGAATTTCTGGGCGAAGTCCTCGGCGAAAGTGCCCATCAGGCGGCCCTTGTCGTAGGCGTCCTCCAGCCCGTCGAGGAACATATGGTCCAGCACGCGGCCATGGCCCAGGCGATAGCCGCCGCGCGCCTTCTCCAGCAGATAGGGGGCGTTGGTCATGCTCTCCATGCCGCCCGCCACCATCACCTTGTTGGTGCCGGCGGCGATCAGGTCGTGCGCCAGCATGGCCGCTTTCATGCCCGAGCCGCACATCTTGTTGATGGTGGTGGCGCCGATGCTGTCGGGGATGCCCGCGCCCAGCGAGGCCTGGCGCGCCGGGGCCTGGCCCTGCCCGGCCGGCAGCACGCAGCCCATGATCACCTCCTCGACCTGCTCGGCCTTGACGCCGGCCCGGTCCAGCGCGGCCTTGATGGCGGCGGTGCCGAGCTGGGGCGCCAGCACGTCCTTGAGGCTGCCCTGGAAACCGCCCATGGGCGTACGGGCGGCGCCGACGATGACGATGGGATCGCTGCTCATGTCTTCCACTCCTTGCCAGAATTCTTCGATTTCAGGTGCGCCAGGACGGATCGTCCTTGTCCAGCAGGCGCAGCAATGCAGGCCATTCGCGGCTCTCGACGGTGCCGATATTGGCCGCACCGCCTTCCCATTGCTGGGCGGTGTGCTCCATGACCTCGGCCGGCGGCAGGCGCAGGCGCCCGCCGGTGGCCATCATCTCGATCTGCAGCCGGCAGGCCTGCTCGAGGTAGTACATCAGCCGGAAGGCTTCCGAGACGCTGCGGCCGCAGGTCAGGACGCCATGGTTGCGCAGGATCATCACGCTGCGCCGGCCCAAATCGGCGACCAGGCTCTTGCGCTCGTTCTCGTCGACGGCGAAGCCCTCGTAGTTGTGATAGGCGACGCGGTTGTAGAACTGGAAACCGCCCTGGGCGATCGGGATCAGCCCCTCCTCCAGCGCCGACACCACCGTGCCGGCGCGGCTATGGGTATGGATCACGCACTGGATGTCGGGCCGGCCGCCATGGATGGCGCTGTGGATGACGTAGCCCGCCGGATTGATCTCGTAGGGCGTGTCGTCGAGGATGTTGCCGTCGAGGTCGATGCGGATCAGGCTCGAGGCGGTGATCTCGGAATAGTAGTGGCCGTAGGGATTGATCAGGT
Organism: Reyranellaceae bacterium; assembly: GCA_050181585.1. GTDB lineage: Bacteria > Pseudomonadota > Alphaproteobacteria > Reyranellales > JAQSWP01 > JAQSWP01. Next base: position 34,610 of record JBFXDA010000008.1, on the reverse strand, counting down.
ATTGGTGATCGGTGCCCGGGATCTTGGCCGTGATGTGGTTGTAGATCAGGTCGGTCATGCCGAAGCGATGGACCAGCCGGTAGCAGGCGGCCAGGTCCAGCCGGGTCTTCCATTCCGCTTCGGAAAAGCGGGCGGCGCCGCTCTTGCCCGTGCTTGCCACGCTGACGCGTGCCTGGCTCATGTTTTCCTCCCGCCGTGCAGCGGCCGGTATGATAGACCCCAGGACCGGGACGGCAAGCCGTTCCGCCCGCCATCTTCCGGAGCCGCCGCATGATCCTCGAAGTCGCCACCCTTGACGTCAAACCGGGCCAGCGCCAGGCCTTCCAGACCGCCTTCCGCGAGGCGAGCGGCATTATCGCCGGCAGGCAGGGCCATATCGCCCACCAGCTCCAGGAATGCCTGGAAAAGCCCGACCGCTTCGTCCTGCTGGTTTGGTGGCGGACCCTGGAAGACCACACGGTCGGCTTCCGCACCTCGCCCGAGTACCAGCGCTGGCGCGCCCTGCTGCACCATTTCTACGACCCGTTCCCGACGGTCGAGCACTATCGGGTCGTCCTCGCCGACGGCGCGCCGCCGACGCCTTAGAGCAAATCATGTTTTGACGGAATCGCTTGCGATCCCGTCAAAACATGTGAATTTGCTCCAATCATTAAAAGATAGAGCGGATTCACACGATCGGACGGAAACGCAAGCGCTTCCGTCCGATCGTGATCCGCTCTAGGCGGTCTGCTGGAACAGCTCGCGGCCGATCAGCATGCGGCGGATTTCCGAGGTGCCGGCGCCGATCTCGTAGAGCTTGGCGTCGCGCAGCAGGCGGCCGGTGGGATAGTCGTTGATGTAGCCGTTGCCGCCCAGGAGCTGGATGGCGTCGAGCGCCACCAGCGTCGCCTTCTCGGCCGCGTACAGGATGGCGCCGGCGGCGTCGTAGCGCGTGGTCTTGCCGGCGTCGCAGGCCTTGGCCACGGAGTACACATAGGCCTTGCAGGCGTTCATGGTGGTGTACATGTCGGCGATCTTGCCCTGCACCAGCTGGAACTCGCCGATCGGCTGGCCGAACTGCTTGCGCTCGTGGACATAGGGCAGCACCACGTCCATGCAGGCCTGCATGATGCCCAGCGGCCCGGCGGCCAGCACGGCGCGCTCGTAGTCCAGCCCACTCATCAGCACGTGCACGCCCTTGCCGACCTCGCCCAGCACGTTCTCGGCCGGCACCTCGCAGTCCTGGAACACCAGCTCGCCGGTGTTCGACCCGCGCATGCCGAGCTTGTCGAGCTTCTGCGCCACCGAGAAGCCCTTGAACCCCTTCTCGATCAGGAAAGCGGTGATGCCGCGTGGGCCGGCGTTGATGTCGGTCTTGGCATAGACCACCAGCGTGTCGGCGTCGGGCCCGTTGGTGATCCACATCTTGCTGCCGTTGAGGATGTAGCGGTCGCCCTTTTTGTCGGCGCGCAGCTTCATGCCCACCACGTCCGAGCCCGCCCCCGGCTCGCTCATCGCCAGGGCGCCGACATGCTCGCCCGAGATCAGCCTGGGCAGGTATTTCTTCTTCTGCTCCTCGGTGGCGTTGCGGCGGATCTGGTTGACGCAGAGATTGGAGTGCGCCACGTAGCTCAACCCGACCGAGGCCGAGCCGCGGCTGACCTCTTCCAGCGCCACGACGTGCTCGAGATAGCCCAGCCCGGCGCCGCCATCCTCCTCCTCGACGGTGATGCCGAGAATGCCCAGATCGCCCATCTTGCGCCACAGATCGGCGGGGAAATCGTTGTCGCGGTCGATGTCGGCGGCGCGCGGGGCGATCTCGTCGGCGGTGAAGTTCGCCACCGTCTCGCGGATGGCGTCCGCCGTCTCGCCGAGGCCGAAATCGAACGTGGTCATGCTGTTGGGGATCATCGTCTTCTCGTCGTGTCAGGTTGGAGCATCATGGTGCCACCCGGGCCGCCACGGAGCAACGGAAGCGGGCCGCCTACCTGTCAGGCCGGTCGTGCAGGCAGAACAGGGTTTCGAGCCCTTTCAGCACCAAGGTGCTCTTGCCGTCCTTCAGCGCATGCACCTCGACGTCGCACAGGGTCAGGGTGCGACCGGGCTTCACCACCTTGCCGGTGGCGACCAGCTTCTCGCCGGCGGCCGGCGCCAGCAGGCTCATCTTGAATTCGACCGTCAGCACCGAGGAGCCGGCCGGGAACACCGAATAGGCGGCATAGCCGGCGGCGGAATCGGCGATCATGGTGGTGATGCCGCCATGGAAGAATTTGTGCTGCTGGGTCAACTCGTCGCGATAGGGCAGCTCGATCTCGACATGGCCCGGCTCCACCTTGGTCAGCCTGGCGCCGATGAAGCCCATCGCGTTCTGGCGGTTGAAGCTGTCGCGCACGCGGTCGGTGAAATCGGGATCGGGAGCGATCAATCCGTCCATGGCGTCCTCCTGCATTGGCGCCAAACCATGGCCTCGATTCCTTGAATTAGTAAAATTTATTGTTTTTATGATTTTGATAGCTTTTAACTATGCATATGAACCTCACCGGACTACGCTATTTCCTGGCCCTGGCGGAGACCGCCAGCTTCACCAAGGCGGCGGGGCGGCTGAACGTCACCCAGCCCACCCTGTCGACCGCCATCGCCCGGCTGGAGGAGCAACTCGGCGCTCGGCTGTTCGAGCGCGACCGCAAGCGGGTCGCCCTGACCGCGTCCGGCCAGCGGCTGCTGCCGCGCGCCCAGGCGATCCTGGCCGAATGGCGGCAGGCCCAGGCCGACATGACGGTCGCCCGACCGCGCCGCCGGCTGCGGGTGGGCCTGCTCGCCACCCTGCCCCAGGCGGCCGCCATCGGCTTCGTCGACCGCCTGCGGCAGGCCGACCCGGCCCTCGAGCTGGAGCTGCACGAGGGCGCGCCCGGCGCCCTGCACACCCGCCTGCAGCAGAGCCAGCTCGACATCGCCCTCAATCGCCTCGACGGCCTGCCCGAGGACCTGCCGTACCAGCCGCTGCATCGCGAGGCCTATCGGCTGGCGGTCGGCGCCGGCAATCTGCTGGCGGTGCGCGAGCGCTGCTCGGTGCGCGACCTGGCGGAAACGCCGTTCCTGCTGCGGGCGCGCTGCGAGGTCACCGACCAGGCCCGCGGCATCTTCGCCCGGCATGGCGTGCGGCCGCGCGTGCTGCTGCGCAGCCCCAGCGAGGATCGCATCGCCGCCCTGGTGGTCGCCGATCACGGCGCCTGCTTCCTGCCCGAATCGCTGGCGCAGCCGGGCATGGCGCTGCTGGCGATCGACGAATTGCCGCTGACGCGGCGGCTGGGTTTCGTCGCCCGCCGCGATCTTGCCGCCGAGCTGGCCGAGACCGGGCTGGAAGCGGCGCAGGCGATACGCTGGCAGGCCCGGCCGCGCGGCGGCCTGGGCTTCGCCCATTAGAGCAAACACGTTCTGACCGAATCGCCCGCGATTCCGTCAGAACGTGTGAATTTGCTCTAAATATTAAGGAATAGAGCGGATTCACACGATTGGATGGAAGCGCGGTCGCTTCCATCCAATCGTGATCCGCTCTAGATGAGGAAAACGGCCGCCAGTCCCAGGAACACGAAGAAGCCCAGCGTGTCGGTGACGGTGGTGAGGAAGACGCCGGAGGAAACCGCCGGGTCGATCTTCAGCCGGTTGAGGCTGAGCGGGATGACGGTGCCGGAAAAGCAGGCCGCCACCAGGTTGGCGATGATCGCCGCCCCGATGATGGCGCCGATGCGCCATTCGTCGAACCAGATCCAGGCGACGCTGCCCACCACCAGCGCCAAAGCGAGGCCATTGAGGCTGCCGACCACCACTTCCTTGCCGATGAAGCGCAGCGCGTTGCGCGGCGTCAGTTCCTGGGTCGCCAGCGCGCGCACCGCCACCGCCAGGGTCTGGGTGCCGGCATTGCCGCCCATCGACGCCACGATCGGCGCCAGCACCGCCAGCGCCACCACCACCTTGATCTCGTCCTGGAACAGGGCGATCACCGAGGAGGCGATCAGGGCGGTGATCAGGTTGACGCCCAGCCAGGGCAGGCGCGAGCGTATGGTCTGCTTGACGTCGGAATAGATGTCGGCCTCGCCGGCGCCGGCCAGGCCCATGATGTCGCGCTCGGCTTCCTCGTCGATGACGTCGACCACGTCGTCGACCGTGATGACGCCGACCAGCCTGCCCTCGGCGTCGATCACCGGCGCCGACACCAGGTTCTCGTCGCGGAACAGATGCGCCACGTCCTCCTGGCGCGTGTCGACGCGGATCGTGTAGGGGTCGCGCTCCATGATGTCGGCGACCAGGATCGGCCGCTTGGCGCGCACCAGCTTGCCCAGCGCCACGGTGCCGACCGGCCGCCGCTCCTCGTCGACGACGATGATGTCGTAGAAATCCTCCGGCAGCTCCTCGGCCGATTCGCGCAGGTAGTCGATGACCTCGCCCACCGACCAGTTCTGCGGCACCGCCACCAGCTCGCGCTGCATCAGGCGGCCGGCGGTGCCCTCCTCGTAGGCCAGCGCCTGCTCGATCTCGGCCCGGTCCTCGGCCGGCATGGCGGCGAGCACCTGCTCGCGCTCCTCCTCGCCGAGATCGCCGATGATGTCGACGGCGTCATCCGAATCGAGCTCGGCCGCCGCCGCCGCCAGCGTTTCCGGCGCCATCTGCTCGATGACCGAATCGCGCACCGAATCGTCGAGCTCGACCAGCACCTCGGGATCGAGATCGGTCTTGAGCAGGTCGAGCAGCGGCTGGCGTTCCTCCTCGGAAAGCTGCTCGAGCAGATAGGCCATGTCGGACGGCGTCAGGTCGGCGATCAGCCGGCGCACCGTCTCCGGCTGCCCGTCATGCAGCGCCGCGACGACCGCCTCGACCAGCTCGGACGTCACGCCGTCGAGCCGGCCCGCCGCCTCCGCCTCGTGCGGCCTCGCCTCGCTCATGGCATCGCCTTGCCGGTGCCGGCATCGACCACGGCGATGGCGCTGACATTGACGATGCCGCGCGCCGTCACCGACGGCGTCACGATATGGCAGGCCCGCGCCGCGCCCAGCAGGATCGGCCCCACCGCCAGGCCGCCGCCGGCCTCCTTCAGCAGGTTGAAGGCGATGTTGGCCGCGTCCAGCGTCGGCATGATCAAGAGATTGGCCACCCCCTTCAGCTTCGAATTGGGGAACAGCCGGGCGCGGATGTCGGGCGACAGGGCGGCATCGGCGTGCATCTCGCCCTCGACCTCCAGCTCGGGCGCCTGGGCGGCCAGCAGGCGCAGCGCCTCCTGCATCTTGGCGGCGGACGCCGTGCGGCTGCTGCCGAAGGAGGAATGCGACAGCAGCGCCACCTTGGGCTCGACGCCGAAGCGGCGCACTTCCTCCGCCGCCAGCCGCGTCATCTCGCAGATGTCGGCGGCGTCGGGGTTCTCGTTGACGTAGGTGTCGCACAGGAACAGCGTGCCGCCGGGCACGATCAGCAGCGACAGGGCATAGAGATTGCGTGCCTCGGGATGGCGGCCGATGATGTCGTCGATCACCTGCAGATGCATCGGGAAACGCCCGACCGTGCCGCAGATCATGGCGTCGGCATCGCCCTTCTGCACCGCCAGCGCGGCGATGATGGTGAAGTTGGTGCGCACCAGCGTGCGCGCCAGGTCGGGCGACACGCCCTTGCGCTCCATCAGCCGGTGGTAGGTGGCGACGTAATCGGCGTAGCGCGAATCGCTCGCCGGATTGATGATTTCGACGTCCTTGCCCGGCTCCAGGCGCAGGCCGAGCTGGGAGATGCGCCGGGCCACGATCTCGGGGCGGCCGATCAGCATGGGATGGGCGATGCCCTCGTCGATCAGGATCTGGGCGGCGCGCAGCACGCGCTCGTCCTCGCCCTCGGCGTAGATCACCCGCTTGGGCGCGGTGCGGGCGCGCTCGAACACCGGCTTCATCGCCAGGCCGGAGCGGAACACGAACTCGCTCAGCTTCTGGCGATAGGCGGGGAAATCGGCGATCGGCCGGCTGGCCACGCCGCTGTCCATCGCCGCCTTGGCCACCGCCGGCGCCAGCTGCACCAGCAGCCGCGGATCGAACGGGCGGGGAATGATGTAGTCGCGGCCGAAAGTGGTGGGGCCGGTGCCGTAGGCCAGCGCCGCCACGTCCGAGGATTCCGCCTGCGCCAGCGCCGCCAGGGCCTGCACGCAGGCGATCTTCATCTCGTCGTTGATGGCGGTGGCGCCGACATCGAGCGCGCCGCGGAAGATGAAAGGGAAGCACAGGACGTTGTTGACCTGGTTCGGGTAGTCCGAGCGGCCGGTGGCGATGATGGCGTCCTGGCGCACCGCCAGCACCTCCTCGGGCAGGATCTCCGGCGTCGGATTGGCCAGGGCCAGCACCAGCGGGTTGGCGGCCATGCGCGCCACCATGTCGCGCTTCAGCACGTTGCCGGCCGACAGGCCGAGGAAAATGTCGGCGTCGCCGATGATCTCGCCCAGGGTGCGCGCGGCGGTCGGGCGCGCGTAGAGCGCCTTCCATGGGTCCATCTGCTCGCTGCGGCCCTCATGGACCACGCCGACGATGTCGCTGACCGTGATGTTCTCCCGCTTCAGCCCCAGCTTGACCAGCAGGTCGAGGCAGGAGAGCGCCGCGGCCCCGGCGCCGGAGCAGACCAGCCGCACCTGCTCGATGGGCTTGCCGACGATCTTCAGCCCGTTCAGCACCGCCGCGCCGACGATGATCGCCGTGCCGTGCTGGTCGTCGTGGAACACCGGGATCTTCAGCCGCGCCCGCAGCGCCTTCTCGACGACGAAGCACTCGGGCGCCTTGATGTCCTCCAGGTTGATGCCGCCGAAGGTCGGCTCCAGGGCGGCGATGACCTCGACCAGCCGGTCGGGGTCGTTCTCGGCCAGTTCGATGTCGAAGACGTCGATGCCGGCGAATTTCTTGAACAGCACCGCCTTGCCTTCCATCACCGGCTTGGCGGCCAGCGGGCCGATCGAGCCCAGGCCCAGGACGGCGGTGCCGTTGGTGATGACGCCGACCAGGTTGGCGCGGGCGGTCAGGCCGGCGGCTTCGGCGGGATCGGCGGCGACGGCCAGGCTGGCGGCGGCGACGCCGGGCGAATAGGCCAGCGCCAGGTCGCGCTGGGTCGCCATCGGCTTGGTGGCGACGATTTCCAGCTTTCCCGGCCTGGGCAGGCGGTGATAGCGCAGCGCGCTGTCGGTGAGATCATCAGCCATGACAGCCTCGCCATCTCCGGCCGCAGCGATCGCGCGCGGCGCGTTTCAGATCAGAAAGGGAAAGAATGGTGCGGTCGAGAAGACTCGAACTTCCACGGGTTGCCCCACAGCGACCTCAACGCTGCGCGTCTACCAATTCCGCCACGACCGCCCATAAACCGGCACCGGCCTGCCTCCCCTGGAAGCAGAACCGCAACCGGCGGATTTCCCTTGAGGTGGGCCGGAGATAGCAAATCGGCGGGATGCGCGCAAGCGCGGCCCGGAGAAGCCTAAGCCGTTCGCATTTCTTCGGTTTTCGCCGCTTGCCGGAGGCCCGATTTGGGGCCAAATAGGGGCAGCATGGCTCCCCTGGAAAGCCCCGCCCCGGCCCCCCGCCCCGCCCCCGAATGGCGCGTGTCGGACGGGCTGGTGCCCTATCCCGAGGCCGTCGCGGCCATGGAAGCGCGGGTGGCAGCCATCCGCGCCGGCCAGGCGCCCGAGCAGGTCTGGCTGCTGGAGCACCCGCCACTCTACACCGCCGGCACCAGCGCCCGGCCAGCCGATCTGGTCGACCCGTCCCGCCTGCCCGTCTTCCGCAGCGGGCGCGGCGGGCAGTTCACCTATCACGGGCCGGGCCAGCGCATCGGCTACGTCATGCTCGACCTGCGCCGGCGCGGCAGCGATATCCGCTCCTACGTGCACGACCTGGAGGAATGGCTGATCCGCACCCTGGCCCGCTTCAACGTCAAGGGCGAGCGGCGCGACGGCCGGGTCGGCGTCTGGGTGGTCGATGGCAGGCGCGAGGACAAGATCGCCGCCCTCGGCGTACGGGTGCGGCACTGGGTCAGTTTCCACGGCGTGTCGCTGAACGTCGATCCCGAGCTCGGCAACTATGCCGGCATCGTGCCCTGCGGCATCAGCCAGCACGGCGTCACCTCGCTGGCCCGGCTGGGCATCGTGCTGTCGATGCCCGAAATCGACATGGTCCTGCGCGAGACCTTCGCCGAGGTTTTCGGCTGACTTTCAGACGGTCGGCTTCTGCTCGAAGCCGGTCTCGCCGACGATGCCCTGCGCCGGTTCGAGCGCGACGCGCTCGACCCGCGCCATGGCCGGGCCGCGGTGGCAGGCCTGCACGAAAAGCTGCACCGCCTCGTCGGGCCCGACGGCCAGCGCCTCGACGGTGCCGTCGCGCCGGTTGCGCACCCAGCCTTTCAGCCCCAGCGAGCGGGCCTGGCGCACCGCCCAGTCGCGATAGCCCACGCCCTGCACCCGGCCGGCGATGGTCAGGCGCAGCGCGACATCGGCCATGGCGCGACGCTCAGGCGAATTCGAGGATCTTCTGGTCGACGCGCAGGCTCTCGCCCGGCTTGGCGTGGATGGCGCCGATGGTGCCGTCGCGGGCGGCCTTCAGCACGTTCTCCATCTTCATCGCCTCGACCACCGCCAGCGCCTCGCCGGCCTTGACCTCCTGCCCCTCCTTCACCGCCACCGAGACCAGCAGGCCGGGCATGGGCGAGAGCAGGAACTTCGAGGTGTCGGGCGGCAGCTTGACCGGCATCAGCGCCGCCAGCCGCGCCAGCGGCGGACGCAGCACCAGCACCTCGGCCTGGCCGGCATTGTGGTAAAGGCGGTAGCCGGCGCCGCTACGGTCGACCTGCACGCAGATCTCGCGGCCGTTGACCGAGGCGCGGAACAGCGGGTCGCCGAGCTGCCAGAAAGTCTGGATCTCGTATTCCTTGTCGCCGACCTCGACCGTGATCGTGTCGTCGCCGACCGAGACGGTGGCGGCATAGGGCTTGCGGTCGAGCAGCACGGTCCAGTCCTCGCCCAGCGTCTGGTGCGGGGCATGGACGCGGCCGCTGATGCGCGCGTCGCGCCCGGCATAGGCGCGATGGATGGCCGCCGCCACCGCCGCCAGCATGTCCGGTTCGGACGGCGGCAGGTCGGCGACGGTGAAGCCGTTCCGGTACTCCTCGGCGATGAAATTGGTGGTCAGGCGGGCGTCGACGAAGCGGCGATGCGCCATCAGCGCCGCCAGGAAGGGAATGTTGTGCGACACGCCGCGGATGTAGAACTCGTCCAGCGCATGGCGCATCGCCTCGATCGCCGCGTTGCGGTCCTTGCCCCAGGTGATCAGCTTGGCGATCATGGGATCGTAGAACATGCTGATCTCGCCGCCCTCGTAGACGCCGGTATCGACGCGCACGTGGTCGCGATGGACCGGCGGCTGGCGGTACTGCACCAGCCTTCCGGTCGAGGGCAGGAAGTTGCGGTACGGGTCCTCGGCGTAGACGCGGGCTTCCATCGACCAGCCGTCGATCTTCACGTTCGACTGCTTGAGCCGCAGCTTCTCGCCGGCGGCTATACGGATCATCTGCTCGACCAGGTCCAGCCCGGTGATCATCTCCGTCACCGGATGCTCGACCTGCAGGCGGGTGTTCATCTCCAGGAAGTAGAAATTGCGGTTCTTGTCGACGATGAACTCGACCGTGCCGGCGCTCTTGTACTGCACGGCGTTGGCCAGGGCCACGGCCTGCTCGCCCATCGCCTTGCGGGTCTTGGCGTCGAGGAAGGGGCTGGGCGCCTCCTCGATCACCTTCTGGTGGCGGCGCTGGATCGAGCATTCGCGCTCGTTGAGATAGAGCGTGGTGCCCTGGCCGTCGGCCAGCACCTGGATCTCGATGTGGCGCGGCTCCTCGACGTATTTCTCGATGAAGACGCGCTCGTCGCCGAAGCTGGAGCGCGCCTCGTTGGTGGCCGACACGAAGCCTTCCTCGGCCTCCTTGTCGTTCCAGGCGATGCGCATGCCCTTGCCGCCGCCGCCGGCCGAGGCCTTGACCATCACCGGGTAGCCGATCTTCTGCGCGATCTTGACCGCTTCCTTGGCGTTGGGAATGGCTTCCAGATGGCCCGGCACGGTGCTGACGCCGGCCGCCTGCGCCAGTTTCTTGGACTCGATCTTGTCGCCCATGGCGTGGATGGCGTGCGGCTCGGGCCCGATGAACGCCACGCCCGCCTCCTTCAGCGCCTTGGCGAAAGCCTGGTTCTCCGACAGGAAGCCGTAGCCCGGATGCACGGCTTCCGCGCCGGTCTGCTTGATGGCGGCGAGGATTTTCGGGATCTGCAGGTAGGACTGCGCCGAGGGGGCCGGCCCGATCGGCACCGCCTCGTCGGCCTCGCGCACATGCAGCGCATCGGCGTCGGCCTCGGAATAGACCGCGACGGTCTTGATGCCCATGCGCCGGGCGGTGCGGATGACGCGGCAGGCGATTTCGCCCCGATTGGCAATCAGGATTTTCTTGAACATGGGGGACCGCTTATAACCTAGGAAGCTGCTTTACTACGCGGCCAGAAATTCGGAAGTAAATTTTCTCGCCCTTAGAATCTTTTCTATAATACTCGCCAGCCTTTATGAAGGTTATGGAACTGTAGAACTCATCTAGGAAAATAAGCTTGAACTGCTCCGGCACAGACTGAGCAAGTTCTCGATATTTACGGTTGGTTGCCCCTTCCCAACTATAGAGTTCAACATGCCAACCGCATTTCAAGGCACGCTGAATCTGAGTGAGGAATCCGGTACCAAAATTAGAGACGCTTCCATCACCAGTAGCGACAACCATTGTTTGTGGAGGAGAGAAATCGAGCAATACATTTGCCATTTTTAAATGTAAAAGTTCATCTACTCCTTGCTCTTCGTGTACGCCGTACTCATTCTCAACACGTCGCAGCAAATTAGTTCCATATCCATGATCTTCTGCATACTCCCAAAGCGGTTCGCATGCAGGAGGTATTGAACCAGCGAGAACTCGAGTGTCAGCTTGGCGTTCTTTTTCCATTAACTTGAATAGATTGCCATAATGAATACGAAAAGCCACGAAGTCGATGGTTGGTTCACGGTCTCGCAAAGCCTTCCTAGCGCCAAGCCAAATATTCGAATTATCGAAAAAGACATGAATCGGCACGGTTCGGGCCTTTCTATTCAGAGCGGAATGTTGCCGTGCTTGCGCCACGGATTGTCTTGCTTCTTGTTGCGCAGCACCGCCAGCGACTGGCAGATGCGCCGGCGGGTGCCGTGCGGCTTGATCACGTCGTCGATGAAGCCGCGATTGGCGGCGACGAAGGGATTGGCGAATTTCTCGCGGTATTCCTCGGTGCGCCTGGCGATCTTGTCCGGATCGCCGATGTCGGAGCGGAAGATGATCTCCACCGCCCCCTTGGCGCCCATCACCGCGATCTCCGCCCCCGGCCAGGCATAGTTGACGTCGCCGCGCAGGTGCTTGGAGCTCATCACGTCGTAGGCGCCGCCATAGGCCTTGCGGGTGATGACGGTGACCTTCGGCACCGTCGCCTCGGCATAGGCGTAGAGCAGCTTGGCGCCGTGCTTGATGATGCCGCCATATTCCTGCGCCGTGCCCGGCAGGAAGCCCGGCACGTCGACGAAGGTGATGATGGGGATGTTGAAGGCGTCGCAGAAGCGCACGAAGCGGGCCGCCTTGCGCGAGGAATCGATGTCGAGGCAGCCGGCCAGCACCATGGGCTGGTTGGCGACGAAGCCCACCGTCTCGCCCATCATGCGGCCCAGGCCGATCACGATGTTGCCGGCGAAGTCGGGCTGCAGCTCGAAGAAATCGCCCTCGTCCGCCACCTTCAGGATCAGTTCCTTGATGTCGTAGGGCTTGTTGGGGTTGGACGGCACCAGCGAATCGAGCGACAGCTCGTCCCGGTCCGGCCGGTCGCTGGTCGGCCGCCGCGGCGGCTTCTCCTTGTTGTTCAGCGGCAGGAAGTCGATGAAGCGGCGCAGTTGCAGCAGCGCCTCGACGTCGTTCTCGAACGCCAGGTCGGCGACGCCGGAGCGGGCGGTGTGGGTGATGGCGCCGCCCAGCTCTTCCTGGGTGACGCTCTCGTGGGTGACGGTCTTCACCACGTCGGGGCCGGTCACGAACATGTAGGAGCTGTCCTTGACCATGAAGATGTAGTCGGTCATGGCCGGCGAATAGACCGCGCCGCCGGCGCAGGGGCCCATCACCATGGAGATCTGCGGCACCACGCCCGAGGCCATGACGTTGCGCAGGAACACGTCGGCATAGCCGGCCAGCGAATTGACGCCTTCCTGGATGCGCGCGCCGCCGGAATCGTTGATGCCGATCACCGGCGCGCCCACGGTCATGGCGCGGTCCATGATCTTGCAGATCTTCTCCGCGTGCGCCTCCGACAGCGCGCCGCCGAACACGGTGAAGTCCTGGCTGAAGACGAAGACCAGGCGGCCGTTGACGGTGCCATGGCCGGTGACCACGCCGTCGCCGGGAATCTTCTGCTTGTCCATGCCGAAATCGCTGGTGCGATGTTCGACGAACATGTCGTATTCCTCGAAGGACTCCGGATCGAGCAGGATTTCCAGCCGCTCGCGGGCGGTCAGCTTGCCCTTGGCGTGCTGCGCTTCGATGCGCTTTTCGCCGCCGCCCAGGCGGGCGTGCTGCCGCCGCCGTTCCAACTCGTCGAGAATGTGCTGCATGGGATCCCCGCAAACGCTGCCGCTGCCGGCCGGGCCTGCGGCGGTTATGACCTAGCATTTACCTCCGGCCGATGCCAGCCGCAAAGAGGGCGCAGGTAGCGGAAAACGATGCCAATTCAGGCAGTTGGGCGCAGAAGATCGAGGAAGCGGCCGGCCGCCAGCATGTCCTGGCGCAGTTGCCGCCGCCGCCGCTCGGCTTCGGCATCCTCGCCCCAGCGCTCGACCTGCCATTGGGCGTCGATTTCGGCCAGATCGCTGCCCTGTTCGGCGGTCAGCCGGCCGCGCAAAATCGCCAGCGCCAGCACCAGCGAGCCGAAGCCGGTGACGAGCTGGAACAGGGCCGAAAGCTCCAATTCGCTGCGTTCCTCGACGTGGTGGCGCAGCGCCGCCAGGGCCGTGTCCGCCTGGTCCACCGGCATGACGCCCGGCGCGACCGCCAGCCTGGCGCCGAGTTCGTCGCGGGCCCAGTCGAGCAGCGGGTCCCAGCCGGCGCTCTGGCGCGCCACCAGCTCGAGCGGCTCGGTGGCCCGGTAGCACAGCAGGTCGCAACCGCCATAGGCGGCGATGTCGGCCACCACCTTGGCCCGCTGGTCGGCGGCCCGATCGATGCCGGTCATGGCCAGCCGGGTCAGCGGCATCCGCTCGGGCCGGATTTCGCCCTTTTCGGTCACGCCGTCCCATTCGCCCGCGATCTCCCGCGCCAGCGCCCGCGTCGGGACGCCGAAGCGGCGCCCGGCCGGCGTGCGGATCGGCTTGCCGTCCAGCAAAACGCCGAAGCCGCCGTCGCCGGAAGCGACCTCGACCGATTTGTAGAAACGACGCAAACCGCAGCCCCGCTATCGCCCGCCGCAAGATGGCAGGCGATAGCAGAGAACCGGGCTCAGCGGAACAGCCGCTTGATCTGGTCCGCCGGCTTCTGTTGCTGCTGCTGCGGCTGTTGCTGCTGCGGCCGTTGCTGTTGCTGGGCGGGTTGCTGGCCGGCGGGCGCCGCCGGCTGGGCCTCGGCCACGGCGCCGCAGCCGCCGCTGCCGGCCTGCGCCTGCTGTTGCTGCTGCTGGCCGCCGCCCTTGTTGCCGCCCAGCAGCGTGCCGGCGATGTTGCCCACCGCGCCGCCCGCGCCGCCGCCTCCCCCGCCCCCGCCGAGCTTGTTGTCGACGGCGCCCTTGAGTAGCTGGGTGCCGCGCTTGGCGAGATCGGGCGTCACGGAGGGATTGGCCAGCGTGCCCTTGATGTCGATCGGCACGGCCAGGCTGGCGATGGCCGACTGGCGGGTCTGCGGGTCGATCTCCATGTTCAGCCCTTCGGTGCCCAGGTTGATCGTGCCCTTGCCGCTGCCGTAGATGTTGGACAGGTCGAACTGCAGCGCCTGGCTGGTGGCCAGCCCGTTGACGACGTTGAAGCGCGAAACGATGCAGCGGATTTCGGTGCTGTTGCCCGACCCGCCCAGCAGCTTCATCACGTCAGCGTTGACGAAGGCCAGGTTCTTGTTGTTCAGCGTGCCGCCGTTGACCGAGACGCTGGTGGTGCCGTTCAGCGACGCCATGATGGCGCGCACCGAATTGCCCGCGCCGCGCACGGCGATGTCGACATCGGCGGGGCCGCCTTTGATGATGTCGCTGTTCTGCAGCATCTTCAGCAGGTCGCCGACGCTGACCTTCTGGGCCTTCAGCGCGAAGGCCAGCGCCGGCGTGGCGCCGGAGGCGTCCAGCGTCAGGTCGATCGTCACCGCACCGCCGGAAACGGTGGCCGCCGGTTTCACGTTGAGCCGCCCGTTCGCCAGCGTCAGTCCCATGACGAGGTTCTGCATGCGCACCTCGTCGTTGACGATCTCGCCGGCGCGCAAATTGACCGTGGCGTTGGCCAGGCGCAGATCCTCGACCGGCAGCGGATCGGCCGGGAACACCTTGCCGTCGCCCTTGCCGCCGCTATCGCCCGTCTTGGCCGCAGTCCCGGTGTCCTTGTGGAAGTCCTTGGCGTTGATGCGCGGCGAGGAGAGATTGGCCGTCAGGCGCGGCTTGCCGCCTTCCGTGGCGACCGCGATATCGCCCTTGATCTCGGTGCTGCCGACCTTGAGCGCCTGGATGTCGAGCTTGTAGGCGTCCTTGCCGGTGCCGGTGGCGATGCCTTGCAGGCTGTACGGGCCCAGGGGCGGCAGCGCCGCGCCGATCAGCGGCTTCAGGCCCGCCAGGCTGTCGCCCTGGGCGGCGATGCGGACTCCGGCGGGGGTGTTGTTTCGGATCGGTCCGACCAGCGTCGCCGAGGCGTTGCCGGCCTTGACCGCCACGTCGATCGTGGCGTTGCCGCTGGCCAGCAGGCCGGCCAGCGATTCGATGCTGGCCTTCGCGCTCATCGGCGCGCCGTTGAGCGTGCCGTCGAAATCGAGCTTGGTGGCACCGGAGGAACCGACGCCGGTGGCGTCGAGCTTGGCGAGCTTCAGCGTCTGGCTCTGGCCGGTCTGCGCATTGCGCATCGTCACGGTCGAGTCGGTGATGCTGAGCTTGTCGATGGTCGGAATCTTGGCCGGGCCGCCCGCGGCGGCCGGCTTGCTCTCGGCGGCCGGCGCCGGCGTCGCCGGCGGCTTGCCATCGGTGGCCGCGGCGGCGGGGGCGAAATCGTAGTTGTTCCGCCCCTGCTTGTCGGTTTCGATCAGGATGTCGGCGCCCTTCAGCACGACGCGATTGATGGCGACGTCGCCCATGATCAGCGGAATGAGCTGCAATTCGACGTCGAGCGCCTTGATCTTCGCCATTTCCGGACGCGAGCCCCACGAGGCGTTTTGGAACGTCACGTCGGAGACGGTGACGGCGGGCGACAGCCCGATGCTGACGTCCAGCGGGCCCTTGATCACCAGGTCGCGGCCGGTGGCCTTCCTGACCTCCTCGGTCAGCACGCCCTGGTACTTGCTGAAATCCTGGGTGGCGACGAAAGCCAGCGCGCCGCCGACCAGGACGACCAGGACGACGGCGACGATGCCGAGAATCTTCAAGGCGCGCATCTGAGCCTCCACGGGGCTGGTAGGGGAAAATACTACCGCGCGACGGCCGGGCAATCCAATGACAACGGTTGCGGGTTTTAGCCCGCGGTCAGCCCGAAAAACTCCAGGGTGTCGCGAATATGCAGTGGAATTTTCGCGCGAATCGTGACGTCGCCGCCACCCTTCTTTGGTATGCGCAGCTCGCGCGCCAGCAGATGCAACTGCGCGACGGGTTTTTCCGCCGCCACGAAGGCGGCCTTGCCGCCGTATTTGCCGTCGCCCAGGATCGGCGTGCCGATGGCCTGGCAGTGCACCCGCAACTGGTGCGTCCGCCCGGTCAGCGGCTCGAGTTCCAGCAGACTGACCTTGTTGCCGGCGCTGTCGAGCAGGCGATAGAGCGTGCGCGCGGGTTCGCCGTCCTTCTCGTCCACCACCATGCGCTCCTCGCCCTCGCCGGGACGGCCGATGCGCTTGGCCAGTTTCAGGCGGATGTCGCCCTCCTCCGCCTGGGGGCGGCCGACCACCACCGCCCAGTAGAGCTTGCGCATGTCGCGGCCGCGGAACAGCGCGGCCAGATGCGCGGCGGCGGCGCGATTGCGCGCCAGCAGCAGCACGCCGGCGGTGTCGCGGTCCAGCCGGTGCACCAGCCGCGGCGGTTCGGCTGCGTCGAACTGCAAGGCGCCCAGCTTGGCGTCGAGATGCTTCGTGGTCTTGCTGCCGCCCTGCACCGCCAGCCCGGCCGGCTTGTCGATGGCCAGCATGTCGGCGTCGCGATAGAGGACGAGCTTGCGCAGCGCCTGCGCCTCCTTCTCGTCGACCACGGGCTTCGGGCGCGGCGCGGCTTGCGCATCGAGCGCGGGCAGCGGCGGCACGCGAACGGCATCGCCGGCCTCGACGCGATCGCCGGCTTGCGCGCGCTTGCCGTTGATGCGCACCTGCCCGGTGCGCAGCAGCTTTTCCAGCCGGCCGTGGCCCAGGGCCGGGAAATGCCGCTTGAACCAGCGATCGAGCCGCAGGCCGGCATCGTCCGGCGCGACCACACGGGTCTGGACCCGGGAAGCGTCGGGCATCAGGCGAAGAACAGCCGCATCAGGCGCAGCCCGCACCACACCGCACCGACGCTGAGCACGACGGAGGATGCGATATAGGCGAAAGCGGCTCCCGTCTCGCCGCGCTGGAACAGCAGCACCGTTTCCAGCGAGAAGGCGGAGAACGTGGTGAAGCCGCCCAGCACGCCGACCGTCAGGAAAGCGCGCACCGAGGGAGAAACGCTCCAGCTCTGCGCCATCACCTCGATCAGCACGCCCATGACCAGGCCGCCGATCACGTTGACCGCCAGCGTGCCCCAGGGAAACCCGGTGCCGACCTGCCGCCCGACCCAGCCGGCCAGCAGGAACCGGCCGACCGATCCCAGCGCTCCACCAAGTGCCACGGCGACAATCTGGCTCATGCGCGCACCCTACTGACGCCTGCCCAGCCGTGGCAAGCTGAAAGCCGGAGGGCCGGCATGGCCAGCGAAGCCCCTGTCCTGATCTTCGACGGCGTCTGCAACATCTGCAGCCTGGGGGTGCGCCTGATGCTGCGCGCCGACCGCAAGGGCGTCTTCCGCTTCGCCTTCGGCCAGGGCGAAAAGGGCGGCGCGCTGAAAGCCTCCTACGGCCTGCCCCGGGGCGATCTGGAGAGCGTGGCGCTGGTCGTGAACGGGCGCTGCTTCGCCAAATCGGATGCCGTGCTGGAGGTGGCGCGCCGGCTGCCCTTTCCCTGGCCGCTGCTCGGCATCTTCAGGATC
Organism: Reyranellaceae bacterium; assembly: GCA_050181585.1. Lineage (GTDB taxonomy): Bacteria > Pseudomonadota > Alphaproteobacteria > Reyranellales > JAQSWP01 > JAQSWP01. The sequence continues at coordinate 17,161 of JBFXDA010000008.1, read as the reverse complement.
GTGCCCCGCGGCTGGCGCGATCCGCTTTATTCGCTGGTGGCGCGCAACCGCTATCGCTGGTTCGGCATCCGGCAGAGCTGCTTCGCACCGTCGCCGGAACACCGGGCGCGCTTCATCGATCAGCCTTGATCCTTGGTTTCGGCGGCGCGCTTCTCGCGCAGCCGCTGCCAGTATTCCAACCGCTTCTGGATCTCGCGCTCGAAGCCGCGCTCGACCGGCCGGTAGAACTGGCGCCGCTTCATCGTGTCGGGGAAGTAGTTCTGGCCGGAGAAACCGTCCTCGGCGTCGTGGTCGTAATCGTAGCCGGCGCCGTAGCCGAGTTGCTGCATCAGCTTGGTCGGCGCGTTGAGGATATGCATGGGCGGCATCAGCGAGCCGGTCTCCTTGGCCGCCTGCCGTGCGGCGCCGAAGCCGACATAGAGCGCGTTCGATTTCGGCGCCGTCGCCAGATAGACCACGGCCTGGGCGATGGTCAGCTCGCCCTCGGGCGAGCCCAGCCGCTCGTAGGTGTCCCAGGCGGAGAGCGCCTGCACCAGCGCCTGCGGATCGGCCATGCCGACATCCTCGCTGGCGAAGCGCACCAGGCGGCGCACGATGTAGAGCGGGTCCTCGCCGCCGGCCAGCATGCGCGCCAGCCAGTAGAGCGCGGCATCGACGTCGGAACCGCGCAGCGACTTGTGCAGGGCGCTGATCAGATTGTAGTGGCCTTCCTGGGCCTTGTCGTAGATCGGCGCGCGGCGCTGCACGACATTGGCCAGGGCGGCGGGATCGAGGACCTCGCCCTTGGTGGCGAACAGCTCCTCGGCCATGTTGAGCAGGAACCGCCCGTCGCCGTCCGCCATGGCGCGCAGGGCCAGCCGCGCGTCGTCGGTCAGCGGCAGCTTGCGGCCTTCCAGCCGCTCGGCCCGCGCCAGCAGCTTCTCCAGCGCCGCATCGTCCAGCCGCTTCAGCACCAGCACGTGGCAGCGCGACAGCAGCGCGGCGTTGAGTTCGAAGGACGGGTTCTCGGTCGTGGCGCCGACCAGCGTGATGGTGCCGTCCTCGACATAGGGCAGGAAACCGTCCTGCTGGGCGCGGTTGAAGCGGTGGATTTCGTCGACGAACAGCAAGGTGCCCTTGCCCGCCGCGCGCCGCTCGCGGGCGGCCTCGAACGCCTTGCGCAGATCGGCGACGCCGGAGAACACCGCCGACAGCGGCTCGAAATGCAGGTCGGTCCGTTCGGCCAGCAGCCGGGCGATGGTGGTCTTGCCGCAGCCGGGCGGCCCCCAGAACACGATCGAGGCCAGGCGATTGGCCGCCAGCATGCGGCCCAGCGGCGCGTCGGCCGCCAGCACGTGGTCCTGCCCCACCACCTCGTCCAGCGTCTTCGGCCGCAGCCGGTCGGCCAAAGGCCGCGGCGCAAGCTGGTCGAAGAGACCGGACTTGGCTTTGGCCATGCGCGCTCAGCCCCGCACGGACACGGTCAGCGTCCGCCCGTCGCGGCGGATCACCAACTTCCACTGGCCGCCGGAGCCCTTGAGCAGCTCGTTCAGCCGCGCCACGGACTCGACGGCCTGGTCGTTGATCGACACCACCTGGTCCTTGAGCTGGAAATAGCGGCTGGCGGCCGAGTTGGACTGCACGCCGGTCACCACCACGCCGCGCAGCGTCATCTCCAGCCCCAGCTCCTCGGCCACCGCCGGCGACAGGTTGGCCACCGTGGCCCCGGCCAGCGGATTGCGGCCGGTCAAGGCGGTGGTCTCGCGCGGTGGCGATTCGGGCGGCGGCTGCAGCGGCATCTTCAACGCCAGCTCGCGCCCGCCGCGCAGGACTTTCAGCTCGGTCGAGCCTTCCGGCGGCAGGGTGGCGAGGCGGAAGCTCACCGAGCGCTCGTCGTCGACGCCCTGGCCGTTGATGGCGGCCAGCACGTCGCTGGTGCGCAGGCCCGCCTTCTCGGCCGGGCTGCCGGCGGCGATGCTGCGCACCACCACCCCCATCGGCCGCTCCAGCCCCAGCGAATTAGCGAATTCCGAGGTCACCGGCTGCACCGCGGCGCCGAACCACGGCCGCACCACCCGCTTGGCGCCGCCCTCCGCGCTTTCGACCACCCGCGCCACGATGCCGGAAGGCGTGGCGAAGCCGATGCCGATCGAGCCGCCCGACTGGGAGAAGATGGCGGTGTTGATGCCCAGCAGCTTGCCGTCCATGCCCACCAGCGCGCCGCCGGAATTGCCCGGATTGATCGCCGCGTCGGTCTGGATGAAGAAGCCGGACTGGTTGATGCGCGCCTGCGTGGTGCGGGCGGTGGCCGAGATGATCCCGAAGGTGACGGTCTGGTTCAGCCCGAAGGGATTGCCGATCGCCACCGCCAGGTCGCCGACTTCCGCCGCGTCGGCGTCGCCCAGCTCGAGATAGGGGAATTTCTGCCCCTCGCCCAGGATGCGCAGCACCGCCAGGTCGCTGCGCTCGTCGACCAGCAGCAGCTCGCCGTCGAACTCGCGCCGGTCGGCCAGCACGATGCGGATCTCGCTGGCGCCGCCCACGACGTGGTTGTTGGTGACGACCAGGCCCTTCTCGCGCACGATCACGCCCGAGCCCAGCGAGTTCTGCACCCGTTCCTGCGGCAGGGCGCGCAGGAAATCCTCGCCGAAGAAACGGCGGAAGAAGGGGTCGCTGAACGGCCCGAGATTCTGCTGCACCCGGCGGCGGGCGTAGATGTTGACCACCGCCGGCGACACCGCCTTGACCAGCGGCGCGAAGCTCAGCTTCACCTGCTCGGTCGATTTGGGCACGGTCTGCGCCGCCGCGGGGCCGGCGAACAGGGCCAGGACCGCCAGCACCGCCGCCGCCAATACGCTCGGTTTCATCTTCAACTCCCGGGACTTTGCCGGACCATAGCGCGACGGTGCCGGCCCGAAAAGCAAGAGGCAGCCCGCAGGCTGCCTCCGTCGATGTCGCAAAGGGACGCGAGGATCACGCCGCTTCGGCTTCCTTGTCCTCGGACGTCTGCACGGGGCCGGAATCCTTGCCCTTGGCCTCGACGTCGCGATCGACGAACTCGATCACCGCCATCGGGGCGGCGTCGCCGTAGCGAAACCCGGCCTTCAGCACGCGCAGATAGCCGCCCTTGCGGCTGGCGTAGCGCGGCCCCAGGGTGGCGAAGAGCTTCTCGGTCTGGTCGCGGTCGCCCAGGTAGCTCAGCACCTGGCGGCGGGCATGCAGGCCGCCGCGCTTGCCCAGCGTCACCAGCTTCTCGACGATCGGCCGCAGGTCCTTGGCCTTGGGCAGCGTGGTCTCGATCTGCTCGTGCTTGATCAGCGCCGCCGCCATGTTGGCGAACATCGCCTTGCGATGGGCGGAAGTGCGGTTGAGCTTACGCCCGTTCATACCGTGTCGCATCGTCTCTCTCCATGTCCCCTTCGGCCGGCGGCGCGGCTCAGTACGGCTCTTCCAGGCGCTTGGCCAGTTCCTCGATGTTCTCGGGCGGCCAGGCCGGGATCTCCATGCCCAGGTGCAGGCCCATCTGGGCCAGCACTTCCTTGATCTCGTTCAGCGACTTGCGGCCGAAATTCGGCGTCCGCAGCATCTCGGCCTCGGTCTTCTGCACCAGGTCGCCGATATAGATGATGTTGTCGTTCTTCAGGCAGTTGGCCGACCGCACCGACAGCTCCAGCTCGTCGACCTTGCGCAGCAGGTTGCGGTTGAACGGGAAGTCGTCCTTCTGCTCGGCGGCGACGTGCTGCTGCGGCTCCTCGAAGTTGATGAAGAGCTGGAGCTGGTCCTGCAGGATGCGGGCGGCCAGCGCCACGGCGTCTTCCGGCGACACGGTGCCGTTGGTCTCGACCTGCAGCGACAGCTTGTCGTAGTCGGTCTTCTGGCCGACGCGGGAATTGTCGATCTTGTAGGAGACCTTGCGCACCGGGCTGTAGAGGGCGTCGACGGGCACCAGGCCGATCGGCGCGTCCTCGGGCCGGTTCTCCGACGCCGGCACGTAGCCCTTGCCGGTGGAGACCATCATCTCGACGTTCAGCGTCGCGCCGTCGTCCAGCGTGCACAGCACCAGGGCGGGGTTCATGATCTGCACGTCGTTGGGCGTCTCGATCATGCCGGCGGTGACCTCGCCCGGGCCGGTGGCGCGCAGCATCAGGCGCTGCGGCCGGTCGCCCTGGTAGCGCACGGCGATCGACTTGACGTTCAGCACCAGGTCGGTGACGTCCTCGCGCACGCCGGGAATCGAGGAGAACTCGTGCAGCACGCCGTCGATCTTGATCGAAGTGACGGCGGCGCCCTGCAGTGAGGACAGCAGGATGCGGCGCAGGGCGTTGCCCAGCGTCAGGCCGAAGCCGCGCTCGAGCGGCTCGGCGACGATGGCGGCGACGCGCGAGGGATCGGCGCCGGCCTCCGTCTGCAACTTGCTGGGCTTGATCAGGTCTTGCCAATTCTTCTGAAGCACGGGTGCCAACCTCTTTCAAAACGGTGGTAACCGTCGATGCGAAATCCGAACCGTCCTTGCAAACGGCCGAGGCGAACAGCCGCGCCAGCAGCGGTTCGCCCGACGACGCGGCCGCTACAGCGGCCGCCACTGAAACTCAGACGCGCCGCCGCTTGGGCGGACGGCAGCCATTGTGCGGGATCGCGGTCACGTCGCGGATCGCCGTCACCGCCAGCCCGATCGACTGCAGCGCGCGCAGCGCCGATTCGCGGCCGGTGCCCGGACCCTTGACCTCGATCTCCAGCGTGCGCATGCCGTGCTCCATCGCCTTGCGGCCGGCCGCCTCGGCCGCCATCTGGGCGGCGAACGGCGTCGACTTGCGCGACCCCTTGAAGCCCTGCGAGCCGGACGACGCCCAGGAGATGGTGTTGCCCTGCACGTCGGTGATGGTCACCATCGTATTGTTGAACGAGGCCACCACGTGGGCCACGCCCGAGGTGATGTTCTTGCGCTCGCGGCGGCGGGTGCGGGCTGCGCCGGCACCGGTCGCCGACGCGGCGGTAGCTGCTGCTTTTGCCATGGTCGGAACTCCGGATTAGGCGGTTTTCTTCTTGCCGGCGATCGGCTTGGCCGGTCCCTTGCGGGTGCGGGCATTGGTGTGGGTGCGCTGGCCGTGCACGGGCAGGCCGCGGCGATGCCGCAACCCGCGGTAGCAGCCCAGATCCATCAGCCGCTTGATGTTCATCGCCACCTCGCGCCGCAGGTCGCCCTCGACGCGGTAGTCGCGGTCGATGGTTTCGCGGATGCGCAACACCTCGTCGTCGGACAGGCTGTTGACGCGACGGGCGAGCTCGATGCCGACCTTGCCGCAAATTTCGCGGGCCTTGGCCGGACCGATGCCGTGGATATACTGAAGGGCGATCTCCACACGCTTGTTCGTGGGGATGTTAACGCCAGCAATACGGGCCAATTCTGTAACTCCTTCAACGACTTAGGGCTGGGGGCAGACCCCGGCGCAAGGCCCTAAGGCGCGTGCGAAAGCGCGCGATTATAGGGCCTCGTTCGGTCAAGTCAACTCGTGTTGTCAAGCCTTATTTGCCGGGCAGCGCCTCCAGAATTTGCTTGTAGACCTGGTCCATCGCGGCCATGCCGTCGACCGTCCGCAGCACGCCCCGGCCGCTGTAATAGGGCAGCAGGGGGGCGGTCTGGTCGTGGTAGGCGCGCAGCCGGGCCGTCACGGTCTCGGCGTTATCGTCCTTGCGCCGGGTGAACTCGGTCGAGCCGCAGACGTCGCAGACGCCCGGCTTCTTGGGCTGTTTGAACTTGTCGTGGTAGCCCGCGCCGCACTTGGCGCAGGAGAAGCGGCCGGTGATGCGGTCGGTCAGGGCCTTCTCGTCGACCTTCATCTCGACCACGCGGTCGAGCTTCAGGCCGCGCTGGGCCAGCATGCGGTCCAGCGCCTCGGCCTGGGCCGTGGTGCGGGGAAACCCGTCCAGGATGAAGCCGCCCTTGCAGTCCGGCTGGGCGATGCGGGCCTCGATCATGCTGATGATGAGGTCGTCCGGCACCAGCTCGCCGCGCTCCATGATGCCGGCGGCGCGCTTGCCCAGGGCGGAGCCGGACTTGACTTCCGCCCGCAGCATGTCGCCGGTCGAGAGCTGCTTCAGCCCCTTCTCGTCCTGCAAGCGCTGGGCCTGCGTGCCCTTCCCTGCGCCCGGCGGGCCCAGCAAGATCAGGTTCATTTCCGCCCCTTCAGACGGGCCCGTTTGATCAGGCCTTCATACTGATGCGCCAGCAGATGCGACTGCACCTGGGTCACGGTATCGAGCGTCACCGTCACGATGATCAAGAGGCTGGTGCCGCCGAAATAGAACGGGATCGCCGCCTCGCTGATCAGCAGCTCGGGCAGGGCGCAGATGCCCGCCAGGTAGAGCGAGCCCACCACGGTGATGCGGGTCAGCACGTAGTCGAGATAGTCGGCCGTGTTCTTGCCGGGACGGATGCCCGGGATGAAGCCGCCGTACTTCTTCAGGTTCTCCGCGGTCTCGGTCGGATTGAACATGACCGCGGTGTAGAAGAAGCAGAAGAACATGATCAGGCCGATATAGAGCAGCATGTAGGCCGGACGGCCGTGGCCCAGATTGTTGGTGATCCAGATCATCCAGTCGCTGCCCTGCGCCGCGCCGAAGCCGGCCACGGTGGCCGGAGCCAGCAGCAGCGAGGAGGCGAAGATCGGCGGGATGACGCCCGCGGTGTTGATCTTCAGCGGCAGATGCGTGCTCTCGCCGCCATAGACCTTGTTGCCCTGCTGGCGCTTGGGGTACTGCACCAGGATGCGCCGCTGCGCCAGTTCCATGAACACGGCGAAGGCGATCACCGTCACCATGCCGATCAGCAGCACGATGATGAAGGCGGCCGACATGGCGCCGGTGCGGCCCAGTTCGAGGATCTGCACCAGCGCGCCGGGCATGGTGGCCACGATGCCGGAGAAGATGATCAGCGAAATGCCGTTGCCGACGCCGCGGGCGGTGATCTGCTCGCCCAGCCACATCAGGAACATGGTGCCGCCGACCAGCGTGACCACCGTGACGAAGCGGAAATAGAGGCCGGGATCGAGCACGACGCTGCCGCCGCCGCCCTGGGCGCCCTCCAGCCCGACGGCGATGCCGTAGGCCTGGAAGACGGCCAGCAGCACGGTGCCGTAGCGCGTGTACTGGTTCAGCTTCTTGCGGCCGGCCTCGCCTTCCTTCTTCAAGGCTTCCCAACTCGGCAGCACCGTGGTCAGGATCTGCACGATGATCGAGGCCGAGATGTACGGCATGATGTTCAGCGCGAAGATGGTCATGCGCCCCAGCGCGCCGCCGGAGAACACGTCGACCATGCCCAGCAGGCCGCCGGCAGTGGACTGGAATACCTGCGCCAGGGCCACCGGATCGATGCCCGGGACGGGGATGTAGCTGCCGATGCGGTAAATGACCAAAGCGCCCAGGGTGAACCACAGGCGCTTCTTCAGGTCGGTCGCGCTCCTGAAGCTGGAAAAGCTCAGATTCGCAGCAAGCTGTTCGGCGGCCGAAGCCATGCGCTATCCCCTACTCCGGCCGGCGACGCCCGATCGCGCGCCGGCATACGCGGATATGGTCACTCGGCGGCAGCCGGCAAGACGACCTTGCCGCCCGCCTTTTCGACGGCGGCCACGGCCGACGCCGACGCGCCCGCGACGGAGATCGTCACGGCCGACTTGATCTCGCCCTTGCCCAGCAGGCGCACCCCGTCGCGGGCGCGGCGGATGACGCCGGCCGCGGCCAGCGCCGCCGCGTCGATCGTGGCCTTGGCGTCGAGCTTGCCGGCGTCGATCGCCGCCTGCAGCCGGCCGAGGTTCAGCTCGACGAACTCGGGACGGTTGATGGAATTGAAGCCGCGCTTGGGCAGGCGCCGGTGCAGCGGCATCTGGCCGCCCTCGAAGCCCTTGATCGACACGCCGGTGCGCGCCTTCTGGCCCTTGACGCCGCGGCCGGAGGTCTTGCCCTTGCCGGAGCCGATGCCGCGACCCACGCGCATGCGCGACTTGCGGGCGCCGGGATTGTCGGAAAGCTCGTTCAAACGCATGACGACGTGTCCTTCTCAATCGGTGCCGTCGGGCCGCCTCAGGCGGTTTCCTCGACGCGCACCAGATGCTTGATCTTGTTGATCATCCCGCGCACGGCCGGAGTGTCCTCCAGCTCGCGCGTGCGATGGCGCTTGCCCAGCCCCAGGCCGACCAGCGTCGCCAGTTGATCGTCGGTGCGGCCGATCGGACTGCCGGTCTGCGTCACCTTGAGGGTCTTGTTGCCCTTGCCAGCCATGACGTTGCTCCTTACTGCGCCTCGGCGCCCTCTTCGCGGCGGCCGAGCAGGTCGGCGACCTTCTTGCCGCGGCGCGACGCCACCATGCGGGGCGAGTTCAGCTTGCCCAGCGCGTCGAAGGTCGCCTTGATCATGTTGTGCGGGTTGGACGTGCCGGTCGACTTGGCGACGATGTCCTGCACGCCCAGCGTCTCGAAGATGGCGCGCATCGGGCCGCCGGCGATGATGCCGGTGCCGGCCGGCGCGGTGCGCAGCACCACGTGCCCGGCGCCGTAATGGCCGGCCACGTCGTGATGCAGGGTGCGGCCCTCGCGCAGCGGCACGCGCACCAGCTTGCGCTTGGCCGCCTCGGTCGCCTTGCGGATCGCCTCCGGCACCTCGCGCGCCTTGCCGGCGCCGTAGCCGACGCGGCCGCGCTGGTCGCCGACCACCACGATGGCGGCGAAGCCGAAGCGGCGGCCGCCCTTCACCACCTTGGCGACGCGGTTGATTCCGACCAGCTTGTCGACCAGTTCGCTCTCTTCGCGGTCGGCGCCGCGATCCCGTTCGCGCTCGCGCTCGCGGCCGCGGCCGCCCTGGGGCGCTCTGGAACTCTGGGGAGACCTTGCCATCTCGAAACTCCGATCAGAACGTGAGACCGCCCTCGCGGGCGGCGTCGGCCAGGGCCTTGACCCGGCCGTGATACATGTAGCCGCCGCGATCGAACACGACGTCCTTGACGCCGGCCGCCATGGCGCGCTCGGCGAGCAACTTGCCCACCGCCTTGGCCGCCTCGGTGTCGGCGCCGGTCTTCAGCGCCTGGCGCAGCGACTCGTCCAGGCTGGAGGCCGCGGCCAGCGTGCGGCCGGCGGCATCGTCGATCACCTGGGCGTAGATGTGCTTGCTCGAGCGGAACACGCTCAGGCGCGGCCGGCCGCCGGCCTTGCGGGCGATGGCGGCGCGCGCGCGCCGCTGGCGGCGCTCGAACAGTTTCTTGGCCGTGGCCATGACTGGCTCCTTCCGTCCTCTTACTTCTTCTTGCCTTCTTTACGCAGGATCTTTTCCCCCGCGTACTTGATGCCCTTGCCCTTGTACGGCTCCGGACCGCGCATGGCGCGGATCTCGGCCGCCACCTGGCCGACCTGCTGCTTGTCGAAACCGGCGATCTCGATTTCGGTCGGCTTGGCGGTCTTGATCGTGATGCCGGCCGGGATCGGGTACTCGATGTCGTGGCTGTAGCCGAGCTGCAGCTTCAGCACCTTGGCCTCGGCCGCGGCGCGATAGCCGACGCCGTTGATCTCGAGGTTGACGGTGAAGCCGTCCGACACGCCGGCGACCAGGTTGCGGATGTTGGCGCGCGAGGTGCCCCACAGCGCGCGCGCCTTCTTGGTCGTGGCCCGCGGGCTGACGGCGATCTTGTCGCCGTCGCGCTTGACCTCGACGTCGTCGGGCAGGGTCAGGCTCTTCTCGCCCTTCTTGCCCTTGGCCTTGATCGTCTGGCCGACGATCTCGATGTTGACGCCGCTGGGGACGGCGACGGGATATTTGCCTACGCGCGACATGGTCAGAACACCTTGCACAGGACTTCGCCGCCGACATTCGCCGTGCGCGCTTCCGAGTCGGACAGCACGCCGCGCGGCGTCGACAGGATCGAGATGCCGAGACCGTTGTAGACCTTGGGCAGGTCGGCGATCTTGGCGTAGATGCGGCGGCCGGGGCGCGAGACGCGGTTGATCTCGCGGATCACCGGCTTGCCGTTGTCGTATTTCAGCTCGACGCGCAGCTCGCGGATGCCGGCGCGCATCTCTTCCTCGAAATAGCCGCGGATGTAGCCCTCGCGCTGCAGCACGTCCAGCACGTTGGTGCGCAGCCGCGAAGCGGGCATCGAGATCGAATCGAGCCCCGCCATCTGCCCGTTGCGGATGCGGGTGAGCATATCGCCCAAGGGATCGGAAAACGCCATGTTCCTGGCTCCTCGCTTACCAGCTGGACTTGATCACGCCGGGCAAATGGCCGGCGGAGGCCAGCTCGCGCAACGCAATGCGCGACAGTTTCATCTTGCGATACACGCCCCGCGACCGTCCCGTCAGCTCGCAGCGGTTGCGGATGCGCGTCTTGGACGAGTTGCGCGGCAGCTCGGCGAGCTTGAGCTGCGCCGTGAAACGCTCCTCGATCGGCTTCGAGCGATCCTTGGCGACGGCCTTCAGCGCGCGACGCTTGGCGTCGTACTGCTTCGCCATCTTGGCCCGGCGCTTGTTCTTCTCGACCGAACTGGTCTTGGCCATAGGACTGGTCTCCGCCTTAATTGATGAACGGGAACGAGAAACCGCGCAGCAGGGCCTTGGCTTCCGCATCGGTCTTCGCCGTCGTGCAAATGATGATGTCCATGCCGCGGACCTCATCGATCTTGTCGTAGTTGATCTCGGGGAACACGAGCTGCTCCTTGAGGCCCATCGCGTAGTTGCCGTTGCCGTCGAACGACTTGCCGTTCAGGCCGCGGAAGTCGCGCACGCGCGGCAGCGCGACGGTGACCAGGCGGTCGAGGAACTCGTACATGCGGTCGCGGCGCAGCGTCACCTTGCAGCCGATCGCCATGCCTTCGCGCAGCTTGAACACCGCGATCGACTTCTTCGACTTGGTGACCACCGGCTTCTGGCCGCTGATCGCCGTCAGGTCGGCCACCGCCGCATCGACCTTCTTGCGGTCGTTGACGGCCTCGCCGACGCCCATGTTGATCACGATCTTCTCCAGCTTCGGCACTTCCAGGGCGTTCGCGTAGTTGAACTCCTTCTGCAGCGCCGGACGGATCGTGCCGTGGTAGATTTCCTGCAAGCGAGTAGCCATCGCCCAGCTCCTTAGCGGTCGACGACTTCGCCGGAGGCGCGCGCGAAGCGCACCTTGCGGCCGTCGTCGAGAATCTTGAAACCGACCTTGGTGGCGCCGCCCGACTTGGGGTCGACCAGCGCCACGTTCGAGGCGTGGATCGAGGCCTCGCGCTCCACGATGCCGCCCTGCTCGGTGCGGCTGGCGCGCGTATGGCGCTTGATCATGTTGACGCCCTGCACGACCACGCGGTTCTCGCTCGGCAGCACGCGCACGACCTCGCCCTTCTTGCCGCGGTCGCGGCCGGCGATGACCACCACCTGGTCGCCCTTGCGAATCTTCATCTTGGCCGACATGGCGCTCAATCCTCCTACAGCACTTCCGGCGCCAGCGAGATGATCTTCATGAACTTCTTGCCGCGAAGCTCACGGGTCACCGGCCCGAAAATGCGGGTGCCGATGGGCTCACCCTGCTTGTTGATCAGAACCGCCGCGTTGCGGTCGAAGCGGATCGACGAGCCGTCGGCGCGGCGGATCTCGCGCGCCGTGCGCACGATCACCGCCCGCTGCACGTCGCCCTTCTTGACGCGGCCGCGCGGAATGGCGTCCTTCACCGAAACGACGATGACGTCGCCGATGCCGGCGTATTTCCGCTTGGAACCGCCCAGCACCTTGATGCACTGGACCCGACGGGCGCCGGAATTGTCGGCGACGTCGAGGTTGCTCTGCATCTGGATCATCTATCTCTCCCTTGGATCGGTCGTCGGCCCGCCATCAGGCGTTGTCGACGACGACCTCCCAACGCTTGGTCCGGGACAGCGGACGGCACTCGCGGATGCGCACGGTGTCGCCGGACTTGAACTGGTTGCCCTCGTCGTGCGCGTGGTACTTCTTGGAACGGCGCACGAACTTCTTGTAGACCGGGTGCATGACGCGCCGCTCGACCTTGACGACGATGGTCTTGTCCATCTTGTCGCTGACGACGACGCCCTGAAGAATGCGCTTCGGCATGTTCCCAATCCTCTCTTACGACGCCTTGGCGCGCGCTTCGGCCTGGCGCGCGCCCAGCACCGTGGTGATGCGCGCGATGTCGCGGCGCACCGCCCGCACGCGGGCCGTGTTCTGCAACTGGCCCGAGGCCTGCTGGAAGCGCAGGTTGAAGCGCTCCTTCTGCAGGTTGGCCAGCTCGGTCCTCAGCTCGTCGTCCGTCTTGGCGCGAACGTCCACGATTTTCATCACTGCTCTCCTTCGCCCAGGCGGCGAACGATACTGGTCTTGATCGGCAGCTTGGCCGCGGCCAGGTCGAAGGCCTCCTTGGCCACGGTCGGCGACACGCCGTCGATCTCGAACATGATGCGGCCGGGCTTGACGCGGCAGGCCCAGAACTCGGGCGAGCCCTTGCCGGAGCCCATGCGCACTTCCTGCGGCTTGATCGACACCGGCACGTCCGGGAAGATGCGGATCCAGACGCGGCCGGAGCGCTTCATGTGGCGCGTCAGGGCGCGGCGGGCGGCCTCGATCTGGCGCGCCGTGACGCGGGCCGGCTCCAGCGCCTTCAGGCCGAAGGCGCCGAAATTCAGCGTGGTGCCGCCCTTGGCCAGGCCGTGGATGCGGCCCTTGTGCGCCTTGCGGTATTTGGTTCGTTTCGGACTCAGCATGACCTAATGCCCTATCAGTGACCGCGCTGCCCTTGCGGGTGCGTCTCTTCCGACCGGCGCTCATGCGCCATCGGGTCGTGGACCATGATCTCGCCCTTGAACACCCAGACCTTGACGCCGCAGGTGCCGAAGGTGGTGAAGGCGGTCGCGGTGCCGTAATCGATGTCGGCGCGCAGCGTGTGCAGCGGCACGCGACCTTCGCGGTACCACTCCATGCGCGCGATCTCGGCGCCGCCCAGGCGGCCGGAGCAGTTGATGCGGATGCCCTGGGCGCCCAGGCGCATGGCCGACTGCACCGCCCGCTTCATGGCGCGGCGGAAGGCGACGCGGCGCTCGAGCTGCTGGGCGATGTTCTCGGCGATCAGCGTGGCGTCGATCTCGGGCTTGCGGATCTCGACGATGTTCAGCGCCACTTCGCTGTTGGTCAGCCGGGCGAGGTCGGAGCGCAGCTTCTCGATGTCGGCGCCCTTCTTGCCGATGACCACGCCGGGACGGGCCGAATGGATGGTGACGCGCGCCTTCTTGGCCGGGCGCTCGATGACGATGCGGCTGATGCCGGCTTGCGCCAGGCGCTTGCGCAGGAAATCGCGGATCTCGATGTCCTCGTGCAGCAGGCCGGCGTAGTCGCGGTTGGCGAACCAGCGCGAGTCCCAGGTCCGGTTGATGCCCAGACGCAGGCCGATCGGATTGACTTTCTGACCCATTACTTGGCCTCCGCCTCTTCCTGCTTCTCGCGCACCACGATGGTGAGGTGGCTGAAGGGTTTCATGACCGCAGCGCCGCGGCCGCGGGCGCGAGCGTGGAATCGCTTCATCACGATCGCCTTGCCGACCGACGCCTCCGACACGACCAGACGGTCGACGTCGAGCTGGTGGTTGTTCTCGGCGTTGGCGATGGCCGACTGCAGCGCCTTCTTCACGTCCTTGGCGATGCGCCGGGGCGAGAAGGTCAGCTCGGCCAGCGCCGTCTGGGCCTTCTTGCCGCGGATCGACTGCGCCATCAGGTTCAGCTTGCGCGGGGATACGCGCACGTTGCGCAGCACCGCCTTGGCCTCGTTGTCCGCCTCGCGGCGCGGTTTAGCCTGCTTGCTCATGGCGTTAAGCCTTCTTTACCTTCTTGTCGCCCGAGTGGCCGTGGAAGGTGCGGGTCGGCGAGAACTCGCCGAACTTGTGCCCCACCATTTCCTCGTTCACCAGGACGGGGATGAATTTCTGGCCGTTGTAGACGCCGAACGTCAGGCCGACGAACTGCGGCAGGATGGTCGAACGGCGCGACCAGGTCTTGATCACTTCGTTGCGACCGGACTGGCGCGAGGCATCCGCCTTCTTCAGCAGATAGCCGTCGACGAAAGGACCTTTCCAAACTGCGCGTGCCACGTTCCGAACTCCTCTAGCGCACCGCGCGGCGGCGGATGATCATCTTGTCCGTCGCCTTGTTCTTGCGCGTCTTCTTGCCCTTGGTCGGCTTGCCCCACGGCGTCACCGGATGGCGGCCGCCCGAGGTGCGGCCTTCGCCGCCGCCATGCGGGTGGTCGATCGGGTTCATCGCCACGCCGCGCGTGACGGGCTTGTAGCCCATCCAGCGCATGCGGCCGGCCTTGCCGTAGTTGACGTTCTGCTGGTCCGGGTTGGAGACCGCGCCGATGGTGGCCATGCACTCGGCATGCACCATGCGCAGCTCGCCCGAGCTGAGCTTGATCTGGGCGTAGCCCGCATCCTTGCCCACCAGCTGGGCGAAGGTGCCGGCGGAGCGGGCGAGCTGGCCGCCCTTGCCGATCTTCAGCTCGATGTTGTGGACGATGGTGCCGACCGGCATGTTGCCCAGCGGCATGGCGTTGCCCGGCTTGACGTCGACGCGCTGGCCGGAGACGACGCTGTCGCCCACCTTCAGCCGCTGCGGCGCCAGGATATAGGCCAGCTCGCCGTCCTCGTAGCGCACCAGGGCGATGAAGCCGGAGCGGTTGGGATCGTATTCCAGCCGCTCGACCTTGGCCGGCACGTCGAACTTGCGCCGCTTGAAGTCGATCAGGCGGTAACGCTGCTTGTGGCCGCCGCCGCGATGCGGGCCGGTGATGCGGCCGGTGTTGTTGCGGCCGCCGGTCTTCTTCTTGCCCTCGGTCAGATGCTTGACCGGCTTGCCGCGCCACAGCTCGGAACGGTCCACCAGGACCAGCTCGCGCAGGGACGGCGTCTTGGGCTTGTATGTCTTGAGCGCCATTGTTCTACCTTCGCTTACAGGCCGGTGGTCACGTCGATTTTGTGGCCTTCGGCCAGCGACACGATCGCCTTCTTGGAGTCGCTGCGCTGGCCGCGGCGGCCCCGGAACATCTTGGTCTTGCCCTTCTGGCGCAGCGTGTTGACCGCGGTCACCTTGACCTTGAACAGGCCCTCGACCGCGGCCTTGATCTCGGGCTTGGTGGCCTCGAGCGGCACGCGGAAGGTCACCTGGCCGTGCTCGCCGCCGATGGTGGACTTCTCGGTGATCACCGGCGAGCGGATGATGTCGTACATCTGCGCCCGGCTCAGCTTGACGGTTTCGCCCTTGCTCATTTCAGGCGCTCCTCGAAGTGCTTCACCGCATCGCGGGTCAGGACCAGCGTGTCGCGGCGGAGAATGTCGTAGACGTTGGCGCCCTGCTGCGGCAGCACGTCGACGCCGGCGATGTTGGACGCCGCCCGCGCGAAGTTCTGGTCCACCGTGGCGCCGCCCACGATCAGGGCGCTGCCGATGCCCAGCTTCTTCAGCTTGGCGGCCAGCGCCGCGGTCTTGGGGGCGTCGAGCGCCATGGTCTCCAGCACCACCAGCTTGCCCTCGCCCGCCTTGGCCGACAGCGCCGTCTTCATGGCCAGCTTGCGCACCTTCTTGGGCAGCTCGTGCGCATGGTCGCGCACCACCGGGCCGAAGGCCTTGCCGCCGCCGCGGAACTGCGGCGCCGCCTTGTTGCCGTGGCGCGCCTGGCCGGTGCCCTTCTGGGCGTACATCTTCTTGGCCGTCGCCTTGACTTCGGAGCGGCCCTTGCTCTTGTGCGTGCCGGCGCGGCGCTTGGCGAGCTGGTAGTTCACCATGCGCGCCAGGATGTCCTTGCGCACTTCCACGCCGAAAATCTCCGGCGGCAGGTCGATGCTGCCGGCCGCGGCGCCGTCGAGGGTTTTGACGTCCAGTTTCATGGCTGGTTATTCCTTGTTCTCGGCCGCCGGCGCTTCGGCCGCTGCCGCGCCGCGCAGGGCCGCCGGGAACGGCAGGTCCTTGGGCGCCTTGCGCTTGACCGCGTCGCGCACCAGCACGTAGCCGCCGTCATGGCCGGGGATGGCGCCGCGCACCATGATCAGGTTGCGGTCGGCGTCGGTGGCGACGACCTTCAGGTTCAGCGTCGTGACGCGCTCGCTGCCCAGGTGGCCGGCCATCTTCTTGTTGGGGAAGGTGCGGCCGGGATCCTGGCGGTTGCCGGTCGAACCGTGCGAACGGTGCGAGACCGACACGCCGTGGCTGGCCTCCAGGCCGCGGAAGTTCCAGCGCTTCATGGCGCCGGCGAAGCCCTTGCCGATGGTGGTGCCGGTGACGTCGACGAACTGGCCGGCCACGAAATGCGTCGCCGACAGCTCGGCGCCGACATCGATCAGCGCGTCCGGCGAAACCCGGAACTCGACCAGCTTGCGCTTGGGCTCGACCTTGGCCTTGGCGTAGTGGCCGCGCAGGGGTTTGGTGACGTTCTTGACCTTGGCGTTGCCGATGCCGAGCTGGACGGCGGCGTAGCCGTCCTTCTCCGGCGTGCGCACGGCGACGACCTGGACGTTGTCGACCTTCAGGACGGTGACCGGCACGTCTTCACCCGCTTCGGTGAAGAAGCGCGTCATGCCAACCTTCTGTGCGATGAGACCGCTTCGCATGTTCTATTCCTTCGCTGCCGAGCCGCTCAGTGGCCCAGCTTGATCTCGACGTCGACGCCGGCGGCCAAGTCGAGCTTCATCAGCGCGTCCACGGTCTGCGGCGTCGGCTCGACGATGTCGAGGACCCGCTTGTGGGTGCGGATCTCGAACTGTTCGCGCGACTTCTTGTCGATGTGCGGCGAGCGGTTGACCGTGAAGCGCTCGATCCCGGTCGGCAGCGGGATCGGCCCGCGCACCCGCGCGCCGGTGCGCTTGGCGGTGTTGACGATCTCGCTGGTCGACTGGTCGAGCACTCGGTGATCGAACGCCTTCAGTCGAATGCGGATGTTCTGGCTTTCCATGGCTTACGCTCGCTTTTCGCTGCAGCGGCCCGCTCGCCGGGCCGCCGTTCCATTGCCGCTACTTGATGATCTTGGCGACGACGCCGGCGCCGACGGTCTTGCCGCCCTCGCGGATGGCAAACCGCAGCCCCTCGTCCATGGCGATCGGCTGGATCAGGTCAACCTGCATCGACACGTTGTCGCCCGGCATCACCATCTCCGTGCCCTCCGGCAGCTGCACCA
>JBFXDA010000007.1:0-142107 GCA_050181585.1 Reyranellaceae bacterium | reverse complement strand
TCATGCGCAGCGCCCATGCCCAGGGCAGCGCGCCGCTCAAGGTCGGCGTGCTGCTGCCCAAGTCGGGCGTGCAGGCCGGGCTGGGCCAGGCCTGCCAGCGCGGCGCCGACATCGCCGAGGCGGTGCAGAACGAACTCACCTACGGCGTGAAGATCGAGCTGATGAACGCCGACACCGAGTCCAACGTCGACATCGCCCGCACCCAGGCCGAGAAGCTGATCAACTCCGGCGCCAACGTGCTGACCGGCGCCTTCGACTCCGGCCAGAGCGCGGCCATCGCCCAGGTCGCCGAGCAGCGCGGCATCCCCTACGTCATCAACATCGCCGCAGCACCGCAGATCACCGAGCAAGGCTACAAATACGTCTTCCGCAACTTCCCCACCGCGCCGATGCTGATCACCGACGCGCTGGCGCTGCAGAAGGAGCTGTTCGCCGCCACCGGCAAGACGCCCAAGACCGCCGTGCTGATGAGCGTCAACGACACGTTCGGCACCTCGATGCAGAACGGCATCAAGGGCCTGTTCCCCTCGCTGAACATGCCGTACCAAATCCTCGACGTGATCGCCTACGACCCGCGCGCCAAGGACCTGTCGGTCGAAGTCGCCAAGGCCAAGGCCACCAAGGCCGAGCTAGTGATGCCGGTGTCGCGGCTGAACGACGCCATCCTGCTGGTGCAGGAGATGGTCAAGCAGCGCTGGGAGCCGATGGGCATCGTCAACCCGGGCGCGCCGGGCATGTACGAACAGCAGTTCTACCAGACGCTGGGCAAGTATTCCGAGTTCTGCGTCTCCAACGTGCCGTGGCTGAACCCGCGCTCGAAGATGACGCCGATCCTGGCCAAGCGCTTCAAGGAGAAGTTCCCCAAGGACCTGCTGGAGCTGAACGTGGGCTTCACCTACGAGGCGATCCTGATCGCCGCCGACGCCTACAAGCGCACCAGGTCGGCCCACCCCAACGCCATGATCGAGGCCCTGCGCGCCACCAAGATCGACGACCACGTCATGGTCGGCGGCCCGATCCAGTTCAATGCCAAGGGCCAGAACGTCAACATCAAGTCGGCCGCGGTGCAGAACCTGAAGCGCCAGCCGGTGGTGGTGCTGCCCGCCGATTCCGCCGCCGCCAAGCCGGTCTTCCCGATGCCGGGCTGGGGCGCCAAGGCGCGCGGCTGACCCCTCGCCATCCCGACGGCCGCCGTTCCTTGCGGTGCGGCGGCCGTTGCTTTATCTGTCGCCACGATGGAATTCAGCGCCTTCGATCTGCTGCAGGCCGTGATCAAGGGCCTGCTGACCGGCATGGTCTACAGCCTGATGGCGCTCGGCCTGACGGTGATCTTCGGCGTCATGCGCGTGGTCAATTTCGCCCATGGCGAGATGATGGTCGTGGCCATGTACCTGGCCGTGATGTCGTTCGCCCTGGCAGGGGTCGATCCGATGCTGGCGCTGGTGCCCATCGCCGCCATCCTGTTCGCCTTCGGCTACGGCTTGCAGCGCACGCTGATCAACCGCTTCATCAACGTGCCCGAGCACATGCAGTTCATCCTGATGCTGTCGGTGGCCATCATCCTGGTCAATGCCTGCCTGCTGCTGGCCGGGCCTGACGCGCAGGGCGTGCAGCTCGACTACGCGCTGGATTCGTTCGAGATCGGCGCCCTGCTGATCGACAAGGTGCGCATCTACGCCGCCGTCGGCTCGTTGGCCATCGCCTTCCTGCTGTTCCTGTTCTTCAGCCGCACCCGCACCGGCAAGGCGATCCGCGCCGCCGCCGACAACTACGCCGGCGCGCTGGTGGTGGGGCTGGACGTCAACCGCCTCTACGCCATCACCTTCGGCATCGGCGCCGCCTGCGTCGGCGCGGCCGGGGCGCTCACCATCATGCTGGTGCAGGTGCAGCCCTTCCTGGCGCTGGAATATACGCTGCTGGCCTTCACCATCGTCATCATCGGCGGCCTGGGCAGCCTGCGCGGCGCCATCGCCGGCGGGCTGCTGATCGGCGTCTCCGAGGCGGTGGCCGGCTTCCTGCTCGAGCCGTCGCTGAAGAGCGTGTTCAGCTTCGGCCTGCTCATCCTCGTGCTGCTGATCCGCCCGCAAGGGCTGTTCGGCAAGGCGGCCTGAGCGCCATGGGCATCGTCCGGCGGCTGTTCGGCGGCGTGCCGCGCCGGGCCCTGGTGGCGCTCTTGGCGCTGTTCGTGGCCCTGCTGGTGGCACCGCTGGTCGCCGACCAGTTCCTGGTCTCCGTCCTGCTGCTGATCTTCTACTTCGCCTATGTCGGCCAGGCCTGGAACATCATGATGGGCTTTGCCGGCCAGCTCTCGCTGGGGCACTCGATCTATATCGGGCTAGGCGCCTACGCCGCCGCCGCCCTCTACATGAAGGCCGGCATCGGGCCCTGGGCCGGCCTGTTCCTCGCCATCGCCGTGGCGACGCTGGTCGGCGGCGTCATCGGCTATCTCGGCTTCCGCTTCGCCATCACCGGCGTCTATTTCGCCCTGCTGACCATCGCCTTCGCCGAGTTCTCCCGCATCCTGTTCGACCATATCGACTGGCTGGGCGCCTCGGCCGGCTTCTACCTGAAGGTCGAGAACCGGCAGGAGAACGACCTGCTGAACCTGCGCGGCTCGCCGACCATGTTCTACTACGTCATGCTGGGGCTGGTGGCGCTGGCCTTCGGCCTGTGCCGCTGGCTGCTGACCGGCAGGGTGGGCCATTACTGGCTGGCGATCCGCGAGGACCCGGAAGCCGCCCAGGCCATCGGCATCAACGTCTTCCGCTACAAGATGATCGCCGTGCTGCTGTCCTCGGGCATGACGGCGCTGGGCGGGGTCTATATCGCCTTCTACTACAACAACCTCTACCCCGAGCAGATCTTCTCCATGGGCCGCTCCATCGAGCTGCTGCTGGGCCCGATCATCGGCGGGCTGGGCACGCTGTTCGGCCCGATCCTGGGATCGGCCCTGCTGGTGGTGGTCGGCGAAGTGATGACCGACGTCACGGAAGGCTCCAACCTCGCCGGGCTGAAGCAGATCTTCTACGGCATCGTGGTGCTGCTGATCGTGCTGTTCCTGCCCGGCGGCGTGTGGCCGTGGCTGGCGCGGAAACTCGGCTTCGACCGCGACGGGAGCGAGCGATGAGCGCGCCGCTGGTCGTCAACGGCGTCGGCAAGAGCTTCCGCGGCCTGCGCGCGGTGCACGACGTCAGCTTCGCCGTTCCGGCCGGCGCCATCCATGCCGTCATCGGCCCCAATGGCGCAGGCAAGACGACGCTATTCAACCTCATCGCCGGCGTCTTCCCGCCCGACCAGGGCACGGTCCGGCTCGACGACCGCAAGCTCAACGGGCTGCGTCCGGACCAGATCTGCGCGGCGGGGGTCGGCCGCACCTTCCAGATCGTCAAGCCGTTCAAGGCGCTGACCGTCGAGGAGAACGTCACCATGGGCGCGCTGCGCCAGACCCGCGACGTCGAGGAGGCGCGCCAGAACGCGCGCTCGATCCTCGACCGGCTCGGCCTGTTCGACAAGCGCGCCATGCTGGCGTCCAACCTCACTTTGCCCGACCGCAAGCGGCTGGAAGTGGCGCGCGCGCTGGCCACCGGCCCCAAGCTGCTGCTGCTGGACGAGGTCATGGCGGGCCTGCGGCCGACCGAGACCGACCAGATGGTGGGCTTCCTGCGCCAGATCAACGCCCAGACCGGGCTCACCATCCTGCTGATCGAGCACGTCATGCGCGCGGTCATGGCGCTGTCGCAGCGCGTCGTGGTGCTGCATCACGGCGAGAAGATCGCCGAAGGCACGCCGGCCGAGGTGACCCGCGACAAGGCGGTGCTGGAAGTCTATCTGGGACAGGCGGCGCACTGATGCTGAGCGTGGAGAACATCGACCTCTTCTACGGCGACGCCCAGGCGCTGGAGCAGGTCAGCCTGGCCGTGCCGGCCGGCGAGATCCTCGCCATCGTCGGCGCCAACGGCGCCGGCAAGAGCTCGCTGATCCGCACCATCCACGGCATCGAGAAGCCGCGCGCCGGCCGCATCGCCTATGAAGGCCGCGACATCACCGGCTGGCCTTCGCACCGCATCTGCGATCTGGGCATCGGCCAGGTCGCCGAGGGCCGCCAGATCTTCCCTTCGCTGAGCGTGCTGGAGAACCTGGAGACCGGCGCCTTCCTGCCGCGCGCCCGCGGCAAGGAGAAGGACACGCTGGAGCGCGTCTTCGCCATGTTCCCGCGGCTGAAGGAAAGGCTGGGCCAGGCGGCCGGCACCCTGTCGGGCGGCGAACAGCAGATGCTGGCGATCGGCCGCTGCCTGATGGGCCAGCCCCGGCTGATCATGTTCGACGAGCCGTCGCTCGGCCTGGCGCCGGCGGTGGTGGAGGAAATGTTCGCCGTCATTCGCCGGCTGAATGCCGAGGGCATCACCATCGTGCTGGTGGAGCAGAACGTTGCGGTATCCCTGACCATGGCCGCCAATGCCTATGTGCTGGAGAACGGCCGTATCGTGCTGCAGGGCACCGGCCAGGAATTGCTGAACAATGACGGCGTGCGCCAGGCCTATCTGGGGCTGTAGACTGGTGCCGGGAGGAACGCCATGTCGATGACCGCTGCCCGGCGGCCGGCCAAGCCGCCTTTCGCCCGGCTCGATTTCGCCGAACCGCTGGTCGAACTCGCCCGCCGGCCCGACGGCAGCCTGGTGCTGGCCAGCGGCCATGCCCTGGGCGACTACCCGCGCAGCCTGGGCGACATGCTGGTGCACCAGGCGCAGGTCAATGGCGAGCGGGTATTTCTGGGCGAGCGCGACCCAAGCGGCGGCTGGCGCCGCATCACCTTCCGCCAGACGCTGGAGGAGGTTCGCCGCCTGGCGCAGGCCGTCCTCAATGCCGGCTGCGATCGCGAGCGCACCGTGGCCATTCTCTCCGGCAACGGCATCGACCACGCCCTGCTGGCGCTGGCCGCCATGCATGTCGGCGTGCCGGCGGCGCCGATCTCGGTCGCCTATTCGCTGATGTCGCAGGACCACGCCAAGCTGCTGCATTGCGTGCGCCAGGTGACGCCGGGCGTGCTCTATGTCGACAACGGCGCGCCCTATGCCAGGGCGCTGGCGGCGCTGCAGGGCGCCGGCCTGCTGGAGGACGTGACGGTGGTGATCGGCGCCAACCCGCCGGCCGGCATCGACTGCGTCGCCTTCGAGCGCTTCGCCGCGGCGACGCCGACCCCGGCGGTCGATGCCGCCTTCGCCGCGCTGACGCCGGACACGATCGCAAAGGTGCTGTTCACCTCCGGCTCGACCGGCCTGCCCAAGGGCGTGATCAACACCCAGCGCATGATGTGCTCCAACCAGCAGGCGCTGTCGCAGGTCTACCGCTTCGTCGGCAAGCAGCGGCCGCCGGTGCTGCTGGACTGGCTGCCGTGGAACCACACCTTCGGCGGCAACCACGATTTCAACATGATGCTGTTCCATGGCGGCACCATGTACATCGACGGCGGCAAGCCGGCGCCGGGCCTGATCGACCAGACCATCGCCAATCTGCGCGAGGTCTCGCCCACCATCTATCTCAACGTGCCGCGCGGCTACGACATGCTGCTGCCGGCGCTGGAGCGCGACGCGGCCCTGCGCAAATCCTTCTTCCGGGACCTGGAGCTGATCTTCTACGCCGCCGCGGCGCTGCCGCAGAACCTGTGGGACCGGCTGGAAGACCTCTCCATCGCCGAGCGCGGCGACCGGATCACCATGGGCTCGGCCTGGGGCTCGACCGAGACCGCCCCGGCCGCCACAGCCGTGCACTGGATCATCGAGCAGCCCGGCGCCATCGGCCTGCCGATCCCGGGCACGGAAATCCTGCTGACCCCCAACGGCAACAAGCACGAGCTGCGCGTGCGCGGCCCCAACGTCACGCCCGGCTACTGGCGCAGCCCGGAGCTGACCCGGACCGCGTTCGACGCCGAGGGCTTCTATCGCATCGGCGACGCCGGCAAGCTGTTCGATCCGCAGGATGCGGCCAAGGGCGTCGTCTTCGACGGCCGCGTGGCGGAGGATTTCAAGCTCTCCTCCGGCACCTGGGTGCATGCCGGCGCGCTGCGCGTCAAGGCGATCAGCGCGGCCGCACCGGTGATCATGGATTGCGTCGTCGCCGGCCACGACCGCGAGGCGATCGGCCTCCTGGTCTTCCCCAATGCGGCAGCATGCCTGTCGCTTTGCCCCGGCCTGCCGGCCGATACGCCGCTGCCGGCGCTGGCCAGCCGGCCGGAAGTGCGGGCCGCCCTTGAAAAGGGCCTGCGCGCCCACAATAAAGAAAACACCGCCAGTTCCGTGCGGATCGCCCGCGTTCTTATGCTGGACAGCATGCCATCGATCGACGCCAACGAGATCACGGACAAGGGCTACATCAACCAGCGCGCCGTGCTGGAAGCCCGCGCCGCCGCCGTCGAGCGGCTGTTCGCCGCCCGTCCCGACACCGCGGTGATCGTGCTGTGAGCGAGGCCACCCTCTCGCTCACCGCCGCCGGCTGCGACACCGCCGGGGCCATCAAGCGCCGTTACTATTACCTCATCGCGTCCGCGTTCCTGGTCGATATGGTGATCGCCACCATCTTCATGGCGTTCAGCGACGCCTGGCACCTGGCGCCGCGCATCGTCACCTCTTCCTTCCTGGTCCTGGTCGTCGCCAACCTGCTGATCGCCCGCTGGCAGTTCGCGCCCATCGCCCGCTTTCTCGACAGCGGCCAGGATTTCGCCGGCATCGAGCGGCGCATGACGCAACTGCCGCTGCAGTCGGCGCGCAACGTGGCGATCCTGACCCTCCTGCTGCTGGGCTTCCGGCTCGGCGTGCAGGCCGTGTTCGGCGACGGCGAGGCGGTCGGCACGCCGACCATTCTCGACGCGGCCATGACGGTCGCGGTCGAGGCGGCGTTCTTCTTCGTGCTGGTGTATTTCATCATCAGCGACTATCTCGCCGGCCTGGGCCGCTTCATCTTCGAGCGCCACGGCCAGAATCTGGGCCTCTATTTCGGCCGCTTTTCCACCAAGCTGGCCGTCGCCCTGCTGGTCAGCTCGGTGCTGCCGATCGTGCTGATCCTGATCGACATCTATTCCTACGAAGGCGACCGGCTCGAGGCCGAGGTGCTGGTCGACGCCTGCGCGGCGCTGTTCGGCCTCACCCTGGCGGTGATCTTCGTCACCCGCAGCCTGATCCGGCCGCTGGCGATCCTGAACAAGGGCATGACCGACGTGGCCGACGGCAAGTTCGACGTGCGCCTGCCCATCACCTCCAACGACGAGGTCGGCCGCGTCACCGGCCAGTTCAACCGCATGGTCGAGGGTCTGGAGGAGCGCGAATTCATCCGCGAGACCTTCGGCAAATACGTCTCCGAGAGCGTCGCCGCCCAGATCCTGAAGGACAGGGGCCGGCTGGCCGGCGACGTGCGCGAGGCGACGCTGATGTTCATCGACATCGGCGGTTTCACCACCCTGTCCGAACAGCTCTCGCCGCACGACGTCATCGCCCTGCTCAACGAATACAGCGAGATCGTTTCCGGGCCGGTGCGCCGACACAACGGCGTCATCAACAATTTCATCGGCGACGGCGTCTTCGCCACCTTCAACCTGCCGCTGGAGCACGACGACCACGCCTGCGCCGCCGTGCGCGCCGCGCTGGAGATCGCCGAAGCCGTCGACAACCACGTCTTCGCCGGCGGCGCGCGGATTTCGGTGCGCATCGGCATCAACACCGGCGAGGTGGTGGCCGGCACGATCGGCGCCGGCGACCGGCTGACCTATGCCATCCTGGGCGACGCGGTGAACGTGGCGCACCGGGTCGAGGAGCTGAACAAGGAACTCAACACGCGCCTGCTGTTCAGCGAAACCACGCGCGCCCGGCTGGACGATTCCTTCGCCTGCATCGAGCTCGGCACCCAGCCGATCCGCGGCAAGAGCGCCGGCCTGAAACTCTACACTATCGCACCGGGAGAAAAGCCGAATGTCCGTTAGACGTCTTGTTGCCGTCGCCCTGGCCGCCCTGCTGGCCCTCGCCCACGCGCCGGCCTTCGCGCAATCGGCGCCGCGCGTGAAGCTCGCCACCTCGGCCGGCGACATCGTGCTGGAGCTCGATGCCGCCCGGGCGCCGAAGACGGTCGCCAACTTCCTGCAATATGTGAAGGACAGGCACTACGACGGCACGGTGTTCCATCGCGTCATCGACGGCTTCATGATCCAGGGCGGCGGCTTCACCGGCGAGCTGCAGCAGAAGGGCACCCGCCCGCCGGTTGCGCTGGAGGCGTCGAACGGCCTGAAGAACGACCGCGGCACCATCGCCATGGCGCGCACCAGCGACCCCAACTCCGCCACCGCCCAGTTCTTCATCAACGTGAAGAACAACGACATGCTCAACGCCCCCCGCCCCGACGGCTACGGCTATGCGGTGTTCGGCAAGGTGGTCTCGGGCATGGAGGTGGTGGACAGGATCCGCACCGTGCGCACCGGCGCCCAGCGCGGCATGAGCGACGTGCCGCTGGAGCCGGTGGTCATCCGTTCCGCCACGATCGTCAACTAGAGCAAATCATGTTTTGACGGAATCGCTTGCGATCCCGTCAAAACCTGTGAATTTGCTCTAAACTTTAAAGAATAGAGCGGATTCACACGATCGGACGCAAGCGTCTACGCTTCCGTCTGATCGTGATCCGCTCTAACCGGATGGTCCCAATGAATCGGCACGTCCTGCCTCGATACATCGCCCTGGTTGCCCTGCTGGCCGCCGTGCCGGCGGCCGGCATGGCGGCGGAAGTCAAGGGCACCGACCGCCAGACCGTGTGTTCCGCCGCGCGCGATCAGGCGCGCAAGGAAGCCGGCAAGAAGGTCCAGCTCAGCGAATGCAAATGCAGCAAGCCGGCCGCCGACGGCGTCATGACCTGCTCGGTGACGGCGCAGTAGCCGGTCAGACCGCAAGCGCCATGCCGTCGGTGGCGGGATCCGCGCCGCCGTCCATCCGGCCGTCCTCGATGCGGATGCCGTGCACCCAGGCGAAGGTGTAGGACAGCGGGCTTCGGATCACCTGGTAGCCCATCCCCTCCAGCGCGTCCTGCGTGCGGCGGGTGATGCGGTTGGCGATATCGATGGCGTCCGAGGTCGCCGACACGCGCGGCGCGAAAATCGCCGCCTGCATGTCCATGCCGAAATCGACGGCGTTGAGAATGCCCTGCAGCACGCCCATGGCGATCTGGGTGCCGCCCGGCGCGCCGATCACCAGGAACGGCCGGTCGTCCTTGAAGACGATGGTCGGGCACATCGAGCTGAAGCGGCTCTTGCCGGGCGCGATCGAGCCGGTGCGGCCGGGCCGCGGATCGAACACGCCCATGCAGTTGTTGTACTGGAAGCCCAGCCCGTCGGTGACCACGCCGGAGGAACTGCCCAGCGAATGGGTCATCGACACGCAATTGCCGTCCCTGTCCACCACCGAGATATGGGTCGTGTGCTGGGATTCCGCCGTGCCGGCCATGCGCGGCACGCCGACCTTCTCGCCGCGCCTGATCGCTTCGGCGCATTGCGCGGCATAGGATTTGTCGGTCAGCCGCTTCACCGGCACGTCGACGAAGGCCGGATCGCCGACATGGGCGTCCTTGTCGACCGTCGCCCGCTTCATCGCCTCGGCCAGCACGCGGATGTAATCGGGCGAGTTGTGGCCCAGCGCCTTGAGGTCGAAATTCTCCAGGATGTTCAGCATCTGCACCAGCATGATGCCGCCGCCGGGCGGCTGGTTGGTGGCGATGCGATAGCCGCGATAGCTGCCCCAGAGCGGCTCGGCCGGCGTCGTCCTGGCGTTGGCCAAGTCGTCGTAGGCGATCAGTCCGCCGTGGCGCTCCATATCGGCGGCGATGGCGCGGGCGATGTCGCCCTTGAAGAACACGTCCGGCCCTTCGCTGCCGATGCGCTCCAGCGTGCGCGCCAGGTCGGGATTGACGATGACGTCGCCGATGTCCTTGGGCAGGCCGTCGTCCCGTAGGAACAGCTTGCGGCTGGCCGGCGTCTGCTTCAGCCGGTCGAGCGTCGTCACCCGCCCGTAGCGGTCCGGCTGCATCCAGAACCCGTACACGGCCGGCCGCACCATGTAGCCGTCGCGGGCGTAGGAAACGGCCGGCGCGACGATGTTCGACAGGCTCCAGGTGCCGTACTGCTCGACCGCCTCGGCATAGGCCTTCAGCGACAGCGGCACGGTGATCGACTTGTAGCCGGCATCGTTGACCTGGCCCTTGAGGATGAAGCCGAAGCCGTCGCGCGTCTCGCCGACGATCAGCTTTTCCCACATGTCCGGCGTCGACTTGGCCGGACATTTGCCGTGGAAGTCGATGAAGCGGTGCACGCCCTTGCCCGGCATGTAGATCTGCATCGAGCCGAAGCCGGCGATGCCTGCCATCAGCGGATCGACCACGCCCTGCACGAAGGCGCAGGCGATGGCGGCGTCGATGGCGTTGCCGCCCTGGCGCAGCACCTCGGCCCCCGCCTCCACCGCTTCCGGCTGCGGCGCGCAGATCATCGCTTCGGCCATGTCGCCCCCCTTGTTTTCGTTCGGGAAGCGATTGTTCCCGCCCGGCAGCGGCGGGGCAACGGTTTTGTCCGACGGAATTCTATGCCGCGTCGGCGCGGGCGCGCGGGCGCATGCGCAGCATGGTGTCGATGGTGATCGAGCGCAGCGTGGCTTCGGCGATCTCGCCCATCTCGTTCAGCACCATGCCCAGCGCCTGGCCGGTCTCGGTGTCCTGGCCCGGCTCGGCCGTATCGCCGTGCAGCGATTCGAACAGCGACACCACGTCCCACAAGGTCACGCGCTTGGCGTTGGCGACGAAGCGGTAGCCGCCGCCGACGCCGCGCTCGGCCTCGACCAGCCCGGCGCGGCCCAACTCGCGCATCACCTTGGCGAGATGGTTGGTCGAGATGGCGTAGCGCTGGGCGATGTCGCTGGCCGAGAGCTGCCTGGCGGGATCGCGCGCCAGTTCCAGCAGCGCGTAGATGGCGAACCGCGTCGCTTTCTGCAGCTTCATGCGCCGATCTCCATTTCCAGCTCCAGCGACGGGCCGGCCATCATCCCCTGGCTGCGGAAGAAGGACAGGATCAGGTGGTCGCGCCGGTCGACCATGGTGCGCACCGAGCGCACGCCGGCGGCGCGGAAACGGGCGCAGACCGCGTCGAACAGGCGCGTGCCGACGCCGCCCAGCCGCGTGTCGGGATCGACATTGATGGCGAACACCCAGCCGGCCGGCGGCGAGCCGAATTCCCAGGCGCGGATTTCGCCGATCACGAAGCCCAGCAGCTTGCCGTCCGCCGTCTCCGCCACCAGGAAGTAGCGATCCGCCGGTCCGTCGCCGTAGCGGCGCAGCATGTCCTGCCAATAGGCCGGCTTGGCGGCGGCGGTGATGCGCTGGTCGAGCGCGGCGACGGCCGGCAGATCGGCCGGTTCGGCAGCGCGAACAAGGACTTGCGCCCCGTTCTGGCGGTCCGGGGCGTGATCCACAGGCTTCCGATGCAGCTTCGCGTCCATCGATTGACAAGGTGCGGCAAGCGGCCTAGTTTGTAAATAGGTATTTACGTACGATTATTCCAATTAACCCGAACCGTCGCAGGAGACGCCATGGCCGCCCCTCAGCCCGTGGAGACCGCCGCCGACACGCCGATCGATTTCGCGACCGAGCCGGCGCGCTATCGCCACTGGAAGCTGGCGGTGGACGGCGCGGTCGCGACCCTGACCCTGGACGTGCAGGAGGATGCGACGCTGCGGCCGGGCTACAAGCTGAAGCTGAACTCCTACGACCTGGGCGTCGACATCGAGCTTTACGACGCCGTGCAGCGGCTGCGCTTCGAGCATCCGCAGGTCGGCGCGGTGATCGTGCAGTCGGGCAAGGATCGCGTCTTCTGCTCCGGCGCCAACATCAACATGCTTGGCCTGTCGAGCCACGACCACAAGGTCAATTTCTGCAAATTCACCAACGAGACCCGCATCGGCATCGAGGATTCCAGCGAGAACTCGCGCCAGGCCTTCGTCTGCGCCATCAACGGCACGGCGGCCGGCGGCGGCTACGAGCTGGCGCTGGCCTGCGACGAGATCATCCTGGCCGATGACGGCTCCTCCTCCGTCTCGCTGCCCGAGCTGCCGCTCTTGGCGGTGCTGCCGGGCACCGGCGGGCTGACGCGACTGGTCGACAAGCGCCGCGTGCGCCACGACCATGCCGACTATTTCTGCACCATCTCCGAGGGCATTCGCGGCAAGCGCGCGGTGGACTGGCGCCTGGTCGACCGGATCGTGCCGCGCTCCAAGCTGGAAGAAACGGCCATGGCGCGCGCAGTGACGCTCGCCGCCAAATCCGACCGGCCGAAGCATGCCAAGGGCGTGGCGCTCACCCCGCTCAACCGCCGCTTCGAAGCCGACCGCATCGTCTACGATCACCTGACCATCGAGATCGACCGCGACAACCGCGCCGCCACTTTCGTCGTCCAGGGACCGAAGGAGGCGCCGCCGCAGGATACGGCTGCCATCCATGCCCAGGGCGTGAATTTCTGGCCGCTGGCCATCGCTCGCGAACTGGACGACGCCATCCTGCATCTGCGCGCCAACGAGGGCGATATCGGCACCTGGGTGTTCCGCAGCGTCGGCAATCCCGAATTCGTCGCGGCAGCCGACCAGGCGCTGCTGGCCAATGGCGAGGACTGGCTGGTGCGCGAGATCGGCCATTACCTGAAACGCACGCTCAAGCGCGTCGATGTCAGCTCGCGCAGCCTGATCGCGCTGGTCGAACAGGGAAGCTGCTTCACCGGGACGCTGCTGGAGCTGGTGCTGGCCGCCGATCGCAGCTTCATGCTGAGCGGCGCCATGGAAGGCTCCAACCTGCCGGCCGCTTCCCTCCGTCTCACCGAGATGAATTTCGGCCGCCTGCCCATGGGCAACGGCCTGACCCGCCTGCAGCGCCGCTATTTCGCCACGCCCGAGAAGGTCGACGGCTTGAAGGGCGAAATCGGCCGCGGCATCGAAGCGGAAGAAGCCGAGGAACTGGGCCTGGTCACCTTCATTCCCGACGACATCGACTGGGAGGACGAGGTGCGGCTGGCGATCGAGGAGCGCGCCGCCTTCTCGCCCGACGGGCTGACCGGCATGGAGGCCAATCTGCGCTTCCCCGGGCCCGAGACCATGGAGACCAAGATCTTCGCCCGCCTGTCGGCTTGGCAGAACTGGATCTTCCAGCGACCCAACGCGGCCGGCGGCGAGGGCGCGCTGAAACTCTACGGCACCGGCCAGAAGGCCAGATTCGATCGACGGAGGGTGTGAGATGTCCATCAACTATTCGGAAAAGATTCCCAACAACGTCGATCTGGCCTCCGACCGCCGCCTGCAGCGGGCGCTGGAGAACTGGCAGCCGGCCTATCTGCAATGGTGGCGCGACATGGGGCCTGACGGCACCCAGGAGCTGGAGGTCTATCTGCGCACCGCCATCTCGACCGACGCCAATGGCTGGGCCCAGTTCGGCCATGTGAAGATGCCGGACTATCGCTGGGGCATCTTCCTCGCCGACCGCGAGGCCGACCGCAAGATCAATTTCGGCGAGCACCTGGGCGAGCCGGCCTGGCAGGACGTGCCGGGCGAGCATCGCGCCACGCTGCGCCGGCTGATCGTGACCCAGGGCGACACCGAGCCGGCCTCGGTCGAGCAGCAGCGCCTCCTGGGCAAGACCGCGCCCTCGCTCTACGACCTGCGCAACCTGTTCCAGGTCAATGTCGAGGAAGGCCGGCATTTGTGGGCCATGGTCTACCTGCTGCACGCCTATTTCGGCCGCGACGGGCGCGAGGAAGCGGAAGCCATGCTGGAGCGCCACTCGGGCGATCCGGACAAGCCGCGCATCCTGGGCGCCTTCAACGAGGAGACGCCGGACTGGCTGTCCTTCTTCATGTTCACCTACTTCACCGACCGCGACGGCAAGTACCAGCTCGCCTCGCTGGCCGAGTCGGGCTTCGATCCGCTGGCGCGCACCTGCAAGTTCATGCTGACCGAGGAAGCGCACCACATGTTCGTGGGCGAGACCGGCATCGGCCGCATCATCCAGCGCAGTTGCGAGCTGATGCGCGAGCACAAGACCGACGAGGTGCGCGCCTTCGGCGGCATCGACCTGGCGACGATCCAGAAATACCTGAACTTCCATTTCTCGGTGTCGCTCGACCTGTTCGGGCAGGAACTGTCGACCAACGCCGCCAACTACTACACGGCGGGGCTGAAGGGCCGCTTCCTCGAAACCAGGATCGGCGACGACCACCGGCTCACCGACGCCAGCTACAAGGTCACCACCTTCCGCGACGGGCGGCTGGTCGAGGCCGAAGCGCCGGCGCTGACGGCGCTGAACGAGCGGCTGCGCCAGGACTATATCGACGACTGCGCCCGCGGCCTGGTGCGCTGGAACAAGGTGATCGAGAAGGCCGGCATCGATTTCGAGCTGAAGCTGCCGCATCGCGGCTTCCACCGCGCCATCGGCGCCTTCTCCGAAGCCCGCCTGTCGCCGGACGGCAAGGTGATGAGCGACGCCGAGTGGCGCGAGAACGCCCATCGCTTCCTGCCGAGCGACGAGGACCGCGCCTTCGTGAAGTCGCTGATGGCCGGCGCGGTGATCGAACCGGGCAAGTACGCCAACTGGATCGCCCCGCCGGCGCGCGGCATCAACAACCAGCCGGTCGATTTCGAGTACGTGCGCTTCAACTGAGCGTCAGTCCTCCAGTTCGACCAGCACCGGCTGGTGATCGGAAAGCTGCGTGCCTGTGTCGTAGACCACCCGGCGCAGGCGCGGCCGCAGATCGGGCGTCAGCAGCACGAAGTCGCAGCAATGCGGCTGCTTGTAGTGCTGGTCGTAGAGGCAGAACGAGAACGGATGCGCTTCGTCCGGGTGCAGCGCCTGCCACGCATCGACCAGGCCCGGCGCGCCATCCTCGCCCGGCGCCAGCAGCCGGACCAAGGTCGGATCGTCGGCGACCATGTTGAAATCGCCGATCAGCACCACCGAGCCGCTTTCCGGCAGCGGCGCGAAGACGCCCGCCCCGGCAATCGCCCCTTGGCCATGCCGCGCCCGGCTCTCGTCCAGCACGCGGCGGATCGCTTCGACCTGCACCTCGCGCTGGCGCGCGGAATAGTACTCCAGATGCGTCGTCATCGCGCGCACCGGCCCCCAGGGCGCCTGCACCACGGCGTCGAGCAGCAGCCGCGGCATGGAGCGCTTGCCGTCGGCGATCCAGGGCAGGCCATGGCGCAGCACCCGGCCCACCGGATAGCGCGACAGGATCATGTTGCCGAAGCGCCGGCGGCCGCCGCTGTCGTCCGGCACGTCGACGGCGATGCCTTCGACCGCGACGAACCCCGGCAGCAGGGCGGCGAGCTCGGCGAACTGGTTGCCGGCCGCGCCGCCCTTGAGGCCGGGGAAATTGTCGGCCACTTCCTGCAGGCACAGCACGTCGAAATCGGCCATGGCGCGGGCATGCGCGACGATGCGCGGCAGGTCGAGCCGGCCGTCGATGCCCAGCCCCCACTGGATGTTCCAGGTGATCAGCCTCACGGTCCTGTTCCTTGCGAATTGCGTATCGGCGGGGCGGGTTTGCAATCGATCGGTTTGCTTCCCACTGTCCATCATTTAATCTGCGCCAACAACGAAAAGAGCCGGCGGGAGACGGCAGCATGCAGAAATCCGGCGTGACGATCAGGCCAGGACAGGGCGCCAGCGACATCGTGCTGGCCGAGGCCTTCAACGTCGCCGTTCCGTTCGTCGACCGCCATGTCGGCGAGGGGCGCGGCGCCAAAATCGCCATCCGCACCGCGCGCGAGGACGTCACCTACGCCCAGCTGGCGGAGCGCGTGAACCGCGCCGGCAATGCGCTGCTCGGGCTGGGGCTGAAGCGCGGCGAGCGGCTGCTGATGGTGGTGAAGGACTGCCCGGCCTTCTTCTACGCCTTCTGGGGCGCGATCAAGGCCGGCATCGTGCCGGTGCCGCTCAACACGCTGCTGCGCGCCGCCGACTACGCCTATATCGTCGAGAATTCCGGCTGCGCCGCGCTGCTCTATTCGCCCGAATACGCCGCCGAGGTCGAACCCGCGCTGCGGCAATCGCCGCACCAGCCGCGCTCGGTGCTGCGCACCGAAGGCGCGGCGGGCAGCTTCGATCGGATCGTGGCCGGGGCGGAGCCCGCGCTGCAGCCGGTGATGGCGACGCCGGAATCGGATTGCTTCTGGCTCTACTCCTCGGGCTCGACCGGCCGGCCCAAGGGTGCGGTGCATCTGCAGCGCGACATGGTGTTCACCAGCCAGCATTACGGCGTGGAGACGCTGGGCGCGCGCGAGAACGACGTGTTCTTCTCCGCCGCCAAGCTGTTCTTCGCCTACGGCCACGGCAACGCCATGACCTTCCCGCTCTGGGTCGGCGGCACGGCGATCCTGAGCGATGAGCGCCCCTCCCCGCCCATGACCTTCGCCGTCATCGAAACGTTCCGGCCGACGCTTTATTTCGGCGTGCCGACGCTTTACGCCGCCCAGCTCCAGGCGCTGGAGCAGGCCACGCCCGACCTGTCCTCGATCCGCGCCTGCGTCTCGGCCGGCGAGGCGCTGCCGGCCGACATCTTCCGGCGCTGGAAGGAGAAGACCGGGCTCACCATCCTCGACGGCATCGGCTCGACCGAGGCGCTGCACATCTTCATCTCCAACCGGCTGGACGACGTGAAGCCGGGCGCCAGCGGCCGGCTGGTGCCGGGCTACCAGGCGCGCATTCTCGACGAGCACGGCCGGCCGGTCGCCGACGGCGAGCCGGGCAAGCTGTGGATCAAGGGCAAGTCGACCGCCAAGTACTACTGGAACAATCCGGCCAAGACCGCCGAGACCATGGTCGAGGGCTGGCTCAACACCGGCGACACCTACAGCCGCGACGCGGACGGCTACTACACCTATGGCGGCCGCACCGACGACATGCTGAAGGTCGGCGGCATCTGGTGCTCGCCGTTCGAGATCGAGGCGCGGCTGATCGAGCATGTCAGCGTGCTGGAAGCCGCCATCGTCGGCCGCGCCGACAGCGACGGGCTGGTCAAGCCCGAAGCGCATATCGTGCTGAAGGACGTCGCGATCATCGCCGCCGACGACGGCGCCGCCTTGCGCCGGGCGCTGCTGGAGCACTGCAAGAGCGGGCTGGCGCCCTACAAATATCCGCGCTGGATCAATTTCGTCGCCGAGCTGCCCAAGACCGCCACCGGCAAGATCCAGCGCTTCCGCCTGCGCCGGTAAATCCTATTTCGGCATCTCCGCTACCGATTTGAAAGAATTGGAATAATTCTAACTTGTTTGGGGTGCCAACAATGCTAGAGTCTGCGGCAATTTGACTGGTTTCACGGTCGCGCTCTGCTAGAGTGCGGCCCAAACGAAGGGCCAAGAAACGGCCCTTTTCCACCACGGGAGGCAAATCGATGAAGATGAAATTGCTCGCCGCCGCCTCGGCGCTGGCGCTGCTGTCGGCGCCCGCCCTGGCGCAGAACAAGACCGTGAAAATCGGGTTCATCACCACCCTTAGCGGTCCGCAGGCCATTATCGGCAACGACATGAAGAATTCGGTCGAGCTGGCGCTCGACCATCTCGGCCGCAAGATGGGCGGCGTGCCGGTCGAGGTGATCTACGAGGACGACGCCTTCAAGCCGGACGTCGGCAAGCAGAAGTCCGAAAAGCTGGTGCAGCAGGACAAGGTCGATTTCGTCTCCGGCTACATCTGGTCCAACGTGCTGCTGGCCTCGCTCAAGAGCGTGACGGTCGACGGCGACACCATCCTGGTCGGCGCCAATGCCGGCCCCTCGCAGATCGCGGGCGAACTCTGCAACAAGAACTTCTTCACCACCTCCTGGCAGAACGACCAGACCACCATGGCCATGGGCGAGAAGCTCAACAAGTCCGGGGTGAAGAAGGTCTACCTGATGGCGCCCAACTACGCCGCCGGCAAGGACATGCTGGCCGGCGTGCGCCGCTCCTACAAGGGCGAGGTGATCGGCGAGGACCTGACCAAGTGGCCCGACCAGCTCGACTTCTCCGCCGAGCTGGCCAAGATCCAGGCCGCCAAGCCGGAGGCGGTGTTCGTGTTCTATCCCGGCGCCGCCGGCGTGCAGTTCCTGACGCAGTACGCGCAGAGCGGCCTGAAGAACAGCATTCCGCTCTACACCGCCTTCACCATCGACGCCACCACCCTGCCGCAGCAAAAGGACCTGGCGCTGGGCGTGCTGGGGGCGCAGACCTGGGTCAACGACCTGCCCAACGACGCCAACAAAAAGTTCGTCGCCGACTTCAAGAAGAAGCACGGCAACTATCCTTCGTTCTACGGCCAGCAGAGCTACGACGCCATCATGCTGATCGCCAGCGCCGTGACGGGCCTGAAGGGCGACCTGTCGAACAAGGACAACACGCGCGCCGAACTGAAGAAGGCCAATTTCCAGTCGACCCGCGGCCCCTTCAAGTTCAATACCAACAACTTCCCGATCCAGAACGTCTACATCCAGGAGACGGTCAAGGACGGCGAGGGCAACCTGACCCTGAAGACGGTCGAGACGATCCTGCGGGACTTCAAGGACCCGTATCACGACAAATGCCCGATGAAGTAAGGTTGCGCTGAACCGACAGGCGGGAGCGCCCCGGCCGGGTCGCTCCCGCTTCGTTTATCGGCATCATGGCAGACCTCACCCTCTATCTGGTCCAGGCGCTGAACGGGCTGCAGCTCGGGCTGCTGATGTTCCTGCTGGCGGCCGGGCTGACCCTGACCTTCGGCATCATGGACCTGGTGAACCTGGCGCACGGTTCGCTCTACATGATGGGCGCCTATTTCGCCGTCACCTTCATCGGCCTGACCGATTCCTTCCTGTTCGGCGCCTTCCTGGCGCTGCTGGCCGCGCTGCTGCTGGGCATCGTGGTGGAGGCGGTGGTGATGCGCCGGCTCTATCGCCGCGACCATCTCGACCACGTGCTGGCGACCTTCGGCCTGATCCTGTTCTTCAACGAGCTGGTGCGGGCGGTCTGGGGCCCGGCCGGTTTCAGCCTGCCGGTGCCGTCCTGGCTGTCGCACAGCGTGGTGCTGATGCCCGGCATGCTCTATTCGGCTTACCGCCTGGCCATCATCGTCGCCGGGCTGGCGGTGGCGATCTTCCTGGCCTTTCTCGTCACCCGCACCCGCACCGGCATGTGGATCAGGGCCGGCGCCTCCAACCGCACCATGATCGGCGCGCTGGGCGTCAACGTGCAGCTTCTGTTCACCCTGGTGTTCGGCCTGGGCTCCGCGCTGGCGGCGCTGGCCGGGCTGATGGCGGCGCCGATCGTGACCGTGCAGATCGGCATGGGCGACAACATCCTGATCCTGGCCTTCGTCATCATCGTCATCGGCGGCATCGGCTCGATCAAGGGCGCCTTCATCGCCGCCATGATGGTCGGCATGATCGACACCTTCGGCCGCGCCTTCCTGCCCGACCTGCTGAAGAGCTTCCTCTCCACCAGCGCCGCCAGCACCGCCGCACCGGCCCTGTCGTCGATGCTGATCTACCTGCTGATGGCCGCGGTCCTGGTGTGGCGGCCGACCGGCCTGTTCGGCGCGCGGAGCTGACGGTGGGCGCGGTCGCCGCCTCCTTGCGCGATCCGCGCGTCGTGCTGACGGTGCTGCTGCTGGCGGCCGCCGCCCTGCTGCCGCTCTTCGCCGGCAATTTCTTCGTCTCGTTCGGCTCGCGCATCGTGATCTGGACCATGGCCGCCGTCAGCCTGAACATCATCCTGGGCTATGGCGGCATGGTCAGCTTCGGCCATGCCGCCTATCTCGGCATCGGCGGCTACGCCATCGGCATCATGGCCCATCACGGCCTGACCAGCGGCTTCCTGCAATGGCCCATCGCCATGCTGGCCTCGGCCCTGTGGGCGCTGGCGGTGGGGGCGCTGTCGATGCGCACCCGCGGCGTCTACTTCATCATGATCACGCTGGCCTTCGCGCAGCTGATCTATTTCGTCGCCGTCGGGCTGGAGGCCTATGGCGGCGACGACGGGCTGACCATCTACCAGCGCAGCACCTTCGCCGGCATCGTCAACCTGTCCGACCGCGCCACCTTCTACTGGACCTGCTTCGCCCTGATGCTGGGCGCGTTCTATCTCTGCCACCGGCTGGTCAATTCGCGCTTCGGCATGGTGCTGCGCGGCTCCAAGTCCAATGATTTGCGCATGCGCGCGCTGGGCTTCCCGACCACCCGCTACCGGCTGACCGCCTTCACCCTGGCCGGCGCCATGTGCGGGCTGGCCGGCGCGCTGCTGGCCAACCAGACCGATTTCATCTCGCCCGCCATGATGCACTGGACGGCGTCGGGCGATCTGATCGTGATCGTGGTGCTGGGCGGCATGGGCACGCTGTTCGGCCCGCTCTACGGCGCCATCGCCTTCTTCGTGCTCGAGGAGAGCCTGAAACCGCTGATCGACCTGGTGCGGCCGGGCTGGGGCGACTACTGGCGCCTGCTGTTCGGCCCGCTGCTGGTCGTGGTGGCGCTCTACGCGCGCGGCGGGCTGGACAGCCTGTTCGGCCGGCTGAAGCCGGGAGCGCGCCATGGCTGAGCCGCTGCTGCGCATCGACCGGCTGCTCAAGCGCTTCGGCGGGCTGGTCGCCACCGACAATCTCTCGCTCGAGGTCCAGCCCGGCGAGATCCATGCCCTGATCGGCCCCAACGGCGCGGGCAAGACCACGCTGGTGGCGCAGCTCATGGGCCAGATGCCCTGCGACGCCGGACGCATCGTGTTCGACGGCGCCGACGTCACCCGCCTGCCGACCCATCGCCGCGTCGCCGCCGGGCTGGCGCGCTCGTTCCAGATCACCTCCGTGCTGCGCGACTTCACCGCCCTCGACAACGTGGCGCTGGCGGTGCAGGCGCATCAGGGCCACTCCTTCCGGTTCTGGCGCCCGGCGCAGGACGACCCCGCCCTGCGCCAGCCCGCCCGCGCCATCCTCGACCAGCTCGGCCTGGGCGCGCGCGCCGATACGCTGGCCGCCAGCCTCTCCTACGGCGAACAGCGCCAGCTCGAAATCGCCATGGCGCTGGCCGGCGATCCGCGCCTGCTGCTGCTCGACGAGCCGATGGCCGGCATGGGGCCCGACGAATCGGCCCAGATGGTGGCCTTCCTGCGCCGGCTCAAAGGCCAGCGCACCATCCTGCTGATCGAGCACGACATGGACGCGGTCTTCGCGCTGGCCGACTGCATCACCGTGCTGGTCTATGGCCGCGCCATCGCCTCCGGCCCGCCCGGCGAGATCCGCGCCAACGCCGAAGTGCGCAAGGCCTATCTCGGCGAGGAGGCCGCGCATGCTTAGCGTCGCCGGCCTCGAGACCTTCTACGGCGTCAGCCAGGCGCTGTTCGGCATGGAGCTGGCGGTCCAGGCCGGCGAGGTCGTCACCCTGATGGGCCGCAACGGCATGGGCAAGACCACCACGGTCTGCTCGATCATGGGCATCCTCGCGCCGCGCGCCGGATCGATCGAGTTCGCCGGCCGCCAGGTGCGCGGCCTGCCCGCCTTCCGCGTCGCCAAGCTCGGCATCGGCCTGGTGCCCGAGGGACGCCAGATCTTCCCCAACCTCACGGTGCGGGAGAACCTGCTCGCCGCCGCGGCCAACCGCGACGGGCGCTCCAGCCCCTGGACGCTGGCGCGGGTGTTCGAGTTCTTTCCCCGCCTGGCCGAGCGGCAGGGCAACATGGGCAACCAGCTCTCCGGCGGCGAGCAGCAGATGCTGGCGATCGGCCGGGCGCTGATGACCAATCCGCGGCTGCTGATCCTGGACGAGGCCACCGAGGGCCTGGCGCCGCTGATCCGGCAGGAGATCTGGCAGTGCCTGGCCGGGCTGAAACGCGAGGGCCAGTCGATCCTGCTGATCGACAAGAACCTGCAGGCGCTGATCCGGCTGGCCGACCGGCACTACATCATCGAGAAGGGCCGCACGGTGTGGACCGGCAGCTCCGCCGAGCTGGCGGCCAGCACCGAGCTGCAGCACCGCTACCTGGGCGTTTGAGCGACCAGGGCGTCTGAATAACGTCCAACCTGTCGCTTTTTCGGGCCGCTTGTATCGCCCCGCACACGCCCGCCGCCACTCGGCGGCCAAAACCGGCCCGCGACGCTTTACAGCCGGGACGGCACTCCCTATGAATCGCCGATGGAGTTGCGGCGGCGCCGACCGTCGGGCTCGGCCATTCTTCTCACCGCACAGGGGAAGCGAGCATCATGAAACTTCCGATTCTTGGCCTTGGCGTCGCCGCCGCGCTGGCCGCCCTGCCGGCCTTGGCGCAGAACCAGGTCAACGTCTACAACTGGTCCGACTACATCGCCGAGGACGCGGTCGCCAACTTCGCCAAGGCGACCGGCATCAAGGTCAACTACTCGGTCTACGACTCCAACGAGACGCTGGACGCCAAGCTGCGCGCCGGCAAGTCGGGCTACGACGTGGTGGTGCCGACCGCCTCGCCCTTCCTGGTGCGGCAGATCCCGGCCGGCATCTACCAGAAGCTCGACAAGTCGAAGCTGAAGAACTACGGCAATCTCGATCCCGTCATCATGAAGCAGCTCGCCAAGTACGATCCGGGCAACGAATACGCGGTGCCGTGGATGTGGGGCACCACCGGCATCGGCTACAACGTCGACCGGGTCAAGAAGGCCCTGCCCGACGCGCCGGTCGATTCGCTGCGCATGATCTTCGATCCCGCCGTGGCGTCGAAGCTGAAGGATTGCGGCATCATGGTGCTGGACAGCCCGACCGACATGATCCCGGCGGCGCTGAAGTACCTGAAGCTCGACCCCGACAGCAAGGACCCGGCCGATCTGGAGAAGGCCGCCGCCGCCTTCAAGGCGGTGCGCCCCTTCATCCGCCGCTTCCACTCGTCGGAGTACATCAACGCGCTGGCGCAAGGCAACATCTGCGTCGCCTTCGGCTACAGTGGCGACATCCTGCAGGCCGCCGACCGCGCCGCCAACAGCAAGAACAAGGTCAACATCGAATACGCCATCCCCAAGGAAGGCGCGCTGCTGTGGATCGACGTCATGGCCATTCCGGCCTCCGCGCCGCATCTGGAGAACGCCTACAAGTGGATCGACTACCTGCTCGATCCCAAGGTGGCAGCCGAGAGCTCCAATTTCGTCGGCTACGCCAACGGCAACGCCAAGGCCAAGGAGTTCCTCGACAAGGAAGTGGCGGAGAACGAGAACATCTATCCCTCCGACGAGGTGATGGCCAGTCTCTACACCATCTCCGCCGCCGACCGGAAATACGACCAGGCGCGCACCCGCGCCTGGACCTCGATCAAGACCGGCAAGTAAGCGTTCCGCGGCGGGCGGCGCCGGCGCCGCCCGCCCTCATCCCGCGACGGAGCACCCTCCCCCGAAATGGCGATTGCCGACATTGCCCGCGCCCGCCGCGCGCCGGAACCGTGGAACGATCCGGCCGCCGTGCCCTATGTCCGCATCGAGAACGTGGTCAAGCGGTTCGGCGACTTCCCCGCCGTCAACGACGTCAGCCTGAACATCTATCGCGGCGAGCTGTTCGCGCTGCTGGGCGGCTCGGGCAGCGGCAAGACCACCCTGCTGCGCCTGCTGGCCGGCTTCGAGACGCCCAGCGAAGGCCGCATCCTGATCGACGGCGTCGACATGGCGGGCGTGGCGCCCTACGACCGGCCGGTCAACATGATGTTCCAGTCCTATGCCCTGTTCCCGCACATGAACGTGGAGCAGAACATCGCCTTCGGCCTGAAGCAGGACGGGCTGCCCAAATCGCAGATCGCCGAGCGCGTCGGCGCCATCCTCGACATGGTGCAGATGACCCAGTTCGCCCGCCGCAAGCCGCACCAGCTTTCCGGCGGCCAGCGCCAGCGCGTGGCGCTGGCCCGCGCCCTGGTCAAGCAGCCCAAGCTGCTGCTGCTCGACGAGCCGCTGGGCGCGCTCGACAAGAAGCTGCGCGAGCAGACCCAGTTCGAGCTGATGAACATCCAGGAGAAGGTCGGCATCACTTTCGTCATGGTGACGCACGACCAGGAGGAGGCCATGACCATGGCCTCGCGCATCGCGGTGATGGATCGCGGCGAGATCGTCCAGGTCGGCACGCCCAACGAGATCTACGAATATCCCAACAGCCGCTTCGTGGCCGACTTCATCGGTTCGGTGAACATGTACGAAGGCCGGCTGGTCGAGGACGAATCCGACCATGTGGTGATCGAATCGCCGGCGCTGGGCGCCACGGTCTATGTCGATCACGGCGTCTCCGCCGCGCCCGGCGCCAATGTCTGGGTGGCGATCCGGCCCGAGAAGGTCAAGGTCAGCCGCACCCGGCCGGCCGGCGCCCACAACGTCACCCGCGGCAAGGTGCGCGACATCGGCTATCTGGGCGACGTCTCCAACTACTACGTCACCCTGGCTTCGGGCGAGACCATGGAGGCCACCTTGCCCAATCTGGTGCGCCTGGCCGAGCCGGCGGTGCTGTGGGACGAGGAGGTCTGGCTGTCCTGGGAGCCGGAGAACGCCATCGTGCTGACGTCATGAGAAAGCGGCGCTGACCATGGCGCGCCCGCCCCGCGCCTACCTGTCCGGCGAGGAGACGCGCATCGTCGGCGTCGTCGAGGGCCTGCATCTGCGCCTGATGGAATTCGCCCTCTATCGCGGCGCCATCCGGCTCGGCCGGCGGCTGGGCGTCACCGGCGCCCGCGTCGTGATCGCCGTGCCCTATGTCTGGCTGCTGCTGTTCTTCCTGGCGCCGTTCCTCATCGTGGTGGCGATCTCCTTCGCCACGCCCAACGATCTGGTGCCGCCCTTCGCTTTCACCGCCTTCGCCGAAGGCACCATCAACCTGGCCGAAGCGGTCTCCAAATACGCCTTCCTGCTCGGCGACAGCCTCTATGCCGCGGCCTATCTCTCCTCCCTGCGCATCGCCGCCATCAGCACCGTGCTGACCCTGCTGATCGGCTATCCGCTGGCCTACGGCATCGCCCGCGCCTCGGACCGCTGGCGCGCGCCGCTGCTGATGCTGGTGATCCTGCCGTTCTGGACCTCGTTCCTGATCCGCATCTACGCCTGGATCGGCATCCTGGGCGAGACCGGCCTGCTCAACCAGGTGCTGCGCGGCTTGGGCCTGATCGACCAGCCGCTGTCGCTGCTCGGCACCGAATGGGCCATCTTCTTCGGCATCGTCTACGCCTACCTGCCCTTCATGGTGCTGCCGCTCTACGCCACGCTGGAGAAGATGGACCTGTCGCTGCTGGAGGCGGCGTCGGACCTGGGGGCGCGGCCGTTCAAGGCCTTCCTCACCGTCACCCTGCCGCTCTCCCTGCCCGGCGTGCTGGCCGGCTGCATGCTGGTGTTCATCCCCGCCGTCGGCGAATTCGTCATCCCCGACCTGCTGGGCGGCTCGGAGACCTTGATGATCGGCAAGGTGCTGGCGGACGAGTTCTTCCTCAACCGCGACTGGCCGCTGGCCTCGGCGGTGGCGGTGGTCATGCTGCTGATCCTGGTGCTGCCGATCGTCCTGTTCCAGCGCCTGCGCGCGCGCCAGGCGGAAGCGGAGGGCTGAGCCGTGCTTGACCGCCGCTCCCGCTTCGTCGTCACGGCGATGGTGTTCGCCTTCGCCTTCCTCTACATCCCGATCGTCTCGGTGATCGTCTACTCGTTCAACGAGTCGCGCCTGGTGACGGTGTGGAGCGGGTTCTCGCTGAAATGGTGGCGCGAACTGCCGGAGAACGAGGCGATGGTGTCCGCCGCCCTGCTGTCGCTGCAGATCGCCTTCGTCACGGCCACCGTCTCGGTCTTGCTCGGCACCTTCGCCGGCGTGGCGCTGGCGCGCTACAAGCGTTTCCGCGGCCGCACCCTGTTCACCGGCCTGATCACCGCCCCGCTGGTGATGCCCGAGGTGATCATGGGCATCTCCATGCTGCTGCTCTTCGTCATGCTGCAGCAGCTCGTCGGCTGGCCCGAACGCGGCTTCACCACCGTCGCCATCGCCCACATCACCTTCACCATGGCCTATGTCGCGGTCATCGTGCAGTCGCGCCTGGTCACCTTCGACTACGCGCTGGAGGAGGCGGCGCAGGACCTCGGCGCGCGGCCGGCCAAGGTGTTCTTCGTCATCACCCTGCCGATCATCGCGCCGGCGCTGGTCTCGGGCTGGCTGCTGTCCTTCACCCTGTCGCTGGACGATCTGGTCATCGCCCAGTTCGTCACCGGCCCCGCCGACACCACCCTGCCGATCCTGGTCTATTCCAGCGTGCGCCGCGGCG
This sequence comes from Reyranellaceae bacterium, assembly GCA_050181585.1. Classification (GTDB taxonomy): domain Bacteria; phylum Pseudomonadota; class Alphaproteobacteria; order Reyranellales; family JAQSWP01; genus JAQSWP01. The sequence goes on along the minus strand of JBFXDA010000007.1, from coordinate 115,831 downwards.
TCAGCCCCGAGATCAACGTGCTGGCCACCATCATCGTCGGCATCGTCACGGTCGGCATCGTCGTCGCCACCATCCTGTTGCAGCGCCGCGAGCGCATCCGGCGGCGCGAGGCGCAGGCGGGCTGAGCCGGCACGCGCCATGCCCGTCTGGCTGGAAGCGGCTTTCTGGGGATTGCTGAGCGGATCGGCGCTGGTGATCGGCGCCGCCATCGGCTACTTCGCCCGCCTCTCCGACGCGCTGGTCGCCGCCATCATGGCGTTCGGCGCCGGCGTGCTGCTCTCGGCCCTGTCCTTCGAGCTGATGCTGGAATCGGCCGCGCGCGGCGGGCTGGCGCCGGCCGTCGGCGGCTTCCTCCTGGGCGCGCTGCTCTATGCCGGCGCCAACGCCCTGCTGGCCCGCCACGGCGCGCGCCACCGCAAGCGCTCCCGCCAGCCCGAGCAAGCCGATGCCGGCGCCCTGGCGCAAAGCGGCACGGCCATCGCGCTGGGCGCGCTGCTGGACGGGCTGCCCGAATCGGCCGCGCTGGGCGCCTCGATGCTGGACGGGCACGAGATCGGCATCGTGCTGGTCGTGGCGCTGTTCCTGTCGAACCTGCCGGAGGGCCTGTCGAGTGCGGCCGGCATGAAACGCAGGGGCCACGGCAAAGCCTATGTCTTCGGCGTCTGGGGCGGCATCGCTATTCTCTCCGCCCTTGCCGCCGCGGCCGGCGCGGGGCTTCTCGGCCATCTTTCGGCCGAAGCGGTTTCCGTCACCATCGCCGTCGCCGCCGGCGCCATCCTGGTGATGCTGATCGACACCATGCTCCCGGAAGCCTTCGCCGAAATGCGCTCCTTCACCGCCCCGCTGGCGGTGGCCGGCTTCGTGCTGGCCTTCGTGCTGGGGCGGCTGACCTAGGCGTTGGCCCGCGCCACCATCGCCTGCAGCAGCACCTGGCAACCGGCGGCCGCGTCGCCCGGCGTCGCCGTCTCGATCTCGTTGTGGCTGATGCCCGCTTCGCAGGGGATGAACACCATGGCCGCCGGCGCGACGCGGGCGATGTAGCAGGCATCGTGGCCGGCGCCGGAGACGATCTCCATCGCCGGCAAATCCTCCTTCGCCGCCGCCTGGCGCACCGCCTCGACACAGTGGGCATCGAAAGGCTGCGGCGGGAAATACCAGATCTGCTCGATCTTCATTTCCAATCCATGCGCGGCGGCGATCTTCGCCGCTTCCGCCCGCATCTCCGCATCCATCGCCGTCAGGTCGGCGTCGCTGGGGTTGCGCAGCTCCAACGTCATCGCCACGCGACCGGGAATGGTGTTGCGCGATTGCGGCAGGGCATTGATCACGCCCACCGTGGCGCGGCCGTTCTCGCGCGCGGTGGCGATGCGGCGGGCGGCCACGACCAGCTCCGCCGCGCCCACCAGCGCGTCTTTGCGCAGCGCCATCGGCGTGGTGCCGGCATGGCTTTCCATGCCGACGATGTCGATCTCGTGCCAGCGCTGGCCCTGGCCGCCGGTGACGATGCCGATGGTCTTCTTGCGGTTCTCCAGGATCGGCCCCTGCTCGATATGCGCCTCGAAATAGGCGCCGATGGCAAAGCCGACCGGTTCCGGCCCGGCATAGCCGATGCGCTCGAGCTCGTCGCCGAAGCGCTTGCCCTCGGGATCGGTGCGCGAGAGCGCATAGTCGAGATCGAAGGCGCCGGCGAAGACGCCCGAGGCCACCATGGCCGGGGCGAAGCGCGCGCCCTCCTCGTTGGTCCACACCACCACCTCGATCGGCGCCTGCGTCTCGTAGCCGGCATCGTTGAGCGCGCGGATCACCTCCAGCCCGGCCAGCACGCCATAGGCGCCGTCGAACTTGCCGCCGGTGGGCTGGCTGTCGAGATGCGAGCCGGTGACGATGGGCGGCAGGGAATTGTCGCGCCCGCTGCGGCGGGCGAAGATGTTGCCGATGGCGTCGATGCGCACCTGGCAGCCCGCCTCCTTGCACCATCGCACGAACAGGTCGCGCCCCTGCCGGTCGAGATCGGTCAGGGCGATGCGGCAGACGCCGCCTTTCTCGGTGGCGCCGATCCGCGCCATTTCCATCAGGCTGGACCACAGCCGCTCGCCGTCGATGCGCAGATTGTCGCCCATCGGCTATTTCTCCACCGTCACGCCGCGCCAGAACGCGACGTAGCCCCTGATGTTGTCCGCCGCCTGCTTGGTCTGGGGATAGTACCAGGCCGCGTCCTTGTTCTGCCGGCCGTCGACCTCGAGCGTGTAGTAGCTGGCCGTGCCCTTCCACGGGCAGACCGTGTGGGTGTCGGACGGCTTGAAGAATTCGCGCCTGATGGTCTCGGGCGGGAAATAGACGTTGCCCTCGACGGTCTCGAAGCGGTCGCTCTCGGCGATCACCTTGCCGTTCCAGATGGCGCGCGGCATGGCTGCTCCTAGCGCACCAGCGGGGCGGCGATATAGCAGCCGAACTCGCGCGGGAAATCGACGCTGATGCGGGCGTGCACCTTGCCCTGGCGGTCGAAGAAGCGGCCGCGATCGGCGGTGGGGAATACGCCCTCGTGCCAGATGCCGGGATGGATGTAGAGCCCCTTGTCGCCCTTGAACCAGAAGGCGACGAAATCGTCCGGCCTCACCTCGTCGCCGGGCAGCGCCAGCGGCACCACGAAGGGGCCGGCGGTCAGCGGGAAGAACACCTGGCCGCCATCGGGATGGTAGTTGGCGTGCCACAGCAGCACCTTCTCCCGCCGCACCGTCGCCCGGTCCTCGCTCGACCGCGACGGCTGGCAGGCGAAGCCCAGCACGTAGTCGTCGTCGACCGCGTTGTTGCGCCCGCGCAGCACATCGCCGCGCCATTCGAACTCGAATATGCCCTCGGTGGTGCCGCCCTGATCGCCGGTGCCGGGATCGACCGGCCGCCGGCCCAGCGCCGGCCAGCGCACGATCTCGACCGCGCGCTGGTCCTTGTCGTCGACCAGTTCGCCAAAGCCTCTCAGGTTGTGCGGCGTCGCCTCGACCAGCTTCAGCGGCAGTTCCGGCAGCAGCGGCAGGTCGGCGCCGTCGGGCTTGAGATTGGGCGCAAGATCGTCGGGCATAGGCGCTCTCCTGTTGCAGCCGGCAGCCTACCCAGCGCTGCGGCGCGGCTCAAACGGCGCCGGCGCGGCAGGCGCCAGCGTCAGGGGGTACCGGCAAAACGCCGGCTGAAATCGATTTGACTCCAGCCTTCGGCTCGATTAGAACAAAACAAGAACATTGATCGCCCGGTTTCCTGACACCATGCCCTTGCGGATCGCGACCCATGCAGAATGCGTCCTCATCCGACCTGAAGCTGCTTCGAGAACGAATAAACGTTCTCGAACAGAAGTTTAATGGGCAAACCTCATCCCGCGACGAAGTCATCTCCCTGGGCCTTCCCGAGCTCGACCAGGCCCTGCCGGAAGGCGGGCTGGCGGTTCGCGGGCTGCATGAGATCGAAGGCGTAAACCCCTACGAAACCACGCCGACGGCAGCCGCTACCGGCTTCGCCGCCTGGCTGCTGCGCCGCTGCGGCGAGACCCGGCGGCCCGGCCGCCCCTTGCTGTGGGTGCGCCGGCGCGGCGGGCGCTTCGATGCCCGCCCCTACGCCCCCGGCCTGGCGCCGTTCCTCGACCCCGGCCGGCTGCTGCTGGTCGAGGCCGACAGCGAGGAGCAGGTGCTGTGGAGCCTGGAGGAAGGGCTGCGCTCGGGCGCCCTGGCCGGTGTGCTCGGCGAGGTGCGCGGGGCGGACTTGACCGCCACCCGCCGCCTGCAACTGGCGGCCGAGGCCGGCGCCACGCCCGCTTTGCTGCTGCGCCTGCCCGGGACCTTGCGCACCAGTGCCGCCCTGACGCGCTGGCAGGTCGCCGCCGCGCCGTCGCGCGCGACGCCGGGGCTGAAAGACATCGCCGGGCCGCGGCTGCGCTTGAGCCTGCGCCGCGCCCGCGGCCGCATCGAGGATCACGAACGAAGCTGGATGATGGAGTGGCGCCATGAAAAGGGTGATTTCGCTGTGGTTCCCCAGGCTGTCGACCGATCGGCTGGCCAGACTCGACCCCAACTGGCGCCAGCGCCCTGGCGCGACTCTGGCCAGCGTTTCCGGCGGGCAGCGCCTGGCTTGCGTCAATGAACCGGCCCAGCGCGCCGGCCTCTACCGCAACCTGAAGCTGGCCGATGCCAGGGCCATGCTGCCCGGGCTGCAGGCGACGGCGGAGGATATCGGCGCCGACAAGCGGCTGCTGCAAAGGCTGGCAAGCTGGTGCGACCGCTACACGCCCTGGGTGGCGCTGGACGACATGCCCGAGCAGCCCGGCTACGGGCTGTTCCTCGACATCAGCGGCTGCGCCCATCTGTTCGGCGGCGGCGACAAGGGCGAAGCGGCGCTGCTGGGCGACCTCACCGCGCGGCTGGAGAAGGTCGGCTTCGCCTGCCGCGCCGGCCTGGCCGACACGCCCGGCGCCGCCTGGGCCATGGCGCATCACGGCACCGGCACCCGGCGCATCGTGCCGCCGGGCGGCCAGCGCCAGGCCCTGGCCGAGCTGCCGATGGAGGCGCTGCGCCTGCCCCAGGACGCGGTCGAGACGCTGAACCGGCTGGGCTTGCGCTGCATCGCCGATCTCTATTCCCTGCCGCGCGCGCCGCTGACCAACCGCTTCGGTCCGCTGGTGCTGGCGCGGCTGGACCAGGCGCTGGGCCGCCTGGTCGAAACCATCGAGCCGCGCCGGCCAGCGCCGCCCTTCCGCTGCCGCCTGGCCTTCGCCGAGCCGATCGGCCGGCCCGAGGATATCGCCGCCGCCACCTCGCGCCTGCTGGCGTCGCTGGGCAGCCAGCTCGAGAGCGCGGGCATGGGCGCGCGCCAGGTCGAGCTGGTGCTCTATCGCGTCGACGGCTCCTTCGAGCGCTGCGAGATCGGCACCAGCCAGCCCAGCCGCGACGCCGGCCACCTGCTGCGCCTGTTCGCCGAGCCGCTGGGCCAGATCGATGCCGGGTTCGGCGTCGAGCTGATGCTGCTGACCGCCCGCAGCGCCGACCGCTTCGCCGGCCGGCAGACCGGCCTGCAGCCGGGCGAGACCGAGGACGGCAAGGCCGACGAGCTGATCGACCGGCTGGCCGCGCGGCTGGGACCGGACCGGGTGATCCGCCTGGCGCCGCGCCAGAGCCACCTGCCCGAACGCGCCGTGCAGCGCATCGTTGCCAGCAGCGCCGCCAATGGCGCGGCCAATGGCACCGCGATGCGCTCGGCGGTGGCGCTGGCGCAGGACTGGCGCGTCTTCACCCGCGCCGCCCCGGGACGGGTCACGCCGGTGCGGCCGGTGCGGCTGCTGGCCACGCCCGAACCGATCGACGTCATCGCGCCGGTGCCCGACGATCCGCCGCGCCAGTTCAACTGGCGCCAGCGCGCCCATCGCGTGGTGCGGGTCGACGGGCCCGAGCGGCTGGCCAACGAATGGTGGCGCGAGGAGGAAACGGCCGCCGCCGCGATCGAGGCCATCCCGCCGGTGCGCGACTACTACCGCATCGAGGCCGAGGACGGGCAGCGCTACTGGATCTACCGCGACGGGCCGTTCAACAACATCGCGGCCAACGGCGCCGCCCGCACCGCGCGCTGGTACCTGCACGGCTTCTGCGCCTGAACCGGAGGAGGATATTCATGGCGACCCTCAGCATCCGCAACCTCAGCGACGCCGTGGTGCAAGCGCTGAAACTGCGCGCCAAGGCCAACAACCGCTCGCTGGAGGCGGAAGCCCGCATGCTGCTGACCCGGCATGCGCGCACGCCCTCCTCGCGCGAACTTCTCGTCCTGGCCGACGAGATCGCGTCCCTGACGCCGCCCGGCAGGCCGCAGACCGACGGCGCCCTGCTGCTGCGGCAGGCGGCCCGCGATCGATGAACTACGTGGTCGACGCCGCCGTCGCCATCAAATGGTTCGTCGCCGAACCGTTGCGGCCGGCGGCGTTGCGCCTGCTCAGCCCGAGCCTGGCGCTGCACGCGCCCGACCTGCTGCTGGCGCAGCTCGGCGAGATCGCGCGGCTGAAGCTGAAGCGCGGCGAGATGACCCCCGAACAGGCGCAACAGGCGCTGCGCCAGGCGCCGGTGTTCTTCGAGCGCCTGCATCCGGCGGCGGATATCCAGGAACGCGCCCTGCAGCTCAGCCTCAGGCTCGACCGGCCGGTCGCGGACTGTTTCTACCTTTCCTGCGCCGACCTGCTGAAGGCGACGCTGGTGACGGCCGACCGCGAGCTGGCCTCCCTGACGGCGAGTTTCCCCGCCTCCCCCATCGTCCACCTGTCCGACCTGCCGGCGCAGACGGCTTGAGCCTGCCATGCCGCGTCCGGAGGAACCGGCCTATGCCGAGTTGCAGGTCACGTCCAATTACAGCTTCCTGCGCGGCGGCTCGCATCCGGCCGAACTGGTCGAGCGGGCCATCGCGCTCGGCCAGCGCGCCATCGCCGTCACCGACCGCAACACGCTGGGCGGCGTGGTGCGCGCCCATGTCGCCGCGCGCGAGGCCAGAAAGGCGGGACAGGACATCAAGCTGCTGATCGGCTGCCGGCTGGTGCTGCAGGACGGCTTCTCGTTGCTGGCCTATCCGCTCGACATCGAGGGCTATGGCAATCTCTGCCGCCTGCTGACCCGGGGCAATCTGCGCGCCCCCAAGGGCGAGTGCCATCTCTTCCTCAGCGACGTCTTCGCCCATGCCGGGAACCTGCTGGCCGTCGTCGTGCCGCCGGACGATCCCGACGACGCCTTCGCCCGCCGGCTGGCCGACTGCGCCGACGTGTTCCGCGGCCGCTGCTACCTGGCCGGCCACCACCTCTATCGCGGCGACGATGCGCGGCGGCTGGAGCATCTGGCGCAGCTCGGCAGGCGCTGCAGCGCGCCGCTGGTGGCGACCAACGACGTGCACTATCACGACCCCGGACGGCGCATCCTGCAGGACGTGCTGAGCTGCATCCGCGAGCGCTGCACCATCGACGAGGCCGGCTGGCGCCTCCACGCCAATGCCGAGCGGCACCTGAAGGCGCCGGCCGAGATGGCGCGGCTGTTCCGCCGCCACCCCGACGCCGTCGCCCGCACGCTGGAGATCGCCCGGCGCTGCAATTTCGCGATGACCGAGCTGGACTACCAGTACCCGGTCGAAGCCGGCGTCGACGGCCGCACCCCGCAGGAGGAGCTGGAGCGGCTGGCCTGGGAAGGCGCGGCCCGGAAGTTTCCCAACGGCATGAAGGAAGAATGGCAGAAGCAGCTCAGGAACGAATTCGACCTGATCCGGGAGCGCAACTACGCCGCCTTCTTCCTCACCGTCCACCAGATCGTGCAGTTCGCCAGGCAGGAGAAAATCCTGTGCCAGGGCCGCGGCTCGGCGGCGAACTCGCTGGTCTGCTACTGCCTGGGCATCACCGCCGTCGGGCCCGACCGCATCGACCTGCTGTTCGAGCGCTTCCTCAGCACCGCGCGCAACGAGCCGCCCGACATCGACGTCGATTTCGAGCACGAGCGGCGCGAGGAGGTGATCCAGCACATCTACGAGAAATACGGCCGCCAGCACACCGCCCTCACCGCCACGGTGATCGCCTATAGAAGCCGCAGCGCCATCCGCGACGTCGGCAAGGTGCTGGGACTGTCGCCCGACACGGTGGGGGCGCTGGCCGACACCGTCTGGGGCTCCTCGGGCGAGGCGATCCCCGACCAGCACGTGCGCGACGCCGGGCTCGATCCCGCCGACCCGCGCCTGTCGCTGGCGCTGCGACTGGCAGGGATCCTGACCGGTTTCCCGCGCCATCTGTCGCAGCATGTCGGCGGCTTCGTCATCTGCCGCCACCGGCTGGACGATCTGGTGCCGATCGCCAATGCGGCGATGGAGGACCGCACCGTCATCGAATGGGACAAGGAAGACATTGAGGCGCTGGGCATCCTCAAGGTCGACGTGCTGGCGCTGGGCATGCTGAGCTGCCTGCGCCGGGCCTTCGACCTGATCGGCCGGCATTATGGCCGCACCCTCGGCCTCGACATTCCCGAAGGCGACGTGCCGACCTACGAGATGCTGTCGCGCGCCGATTCGCTGGGCGTGTTCCAGGTCGAAAGCCGGGCGCAGATGTCGATGCTGCCGCGGCTCAAGCCGGAAAAATACTACGACCTGGTCGTCGAGGTGGCGATCGTGCGGCCCGGCCCGATCCAGGGCGACATGGTGCATCCCTATCTGCGCCGGCGCGACCATCTGGAACGCATCGAGTATCCCAAGCCCGAACTGCGCAAGGTGCTGGAGAAGACCAAGGGCGTACCGCTGTTCCAGGAACAGGCGATGAACATCGCCATCGTCGCCGCCGGCTTCTCGCCCAGCGAAGCCGACGGGCTGCGCCGCGCCATGGCGACCTTCAAGCACACCGGCACCATCCACAAGTTCGAGCGCAAGTTCATCGACGGCATGACCGACAACGGCTACGAAAAGGACTTCGCCGAACGCTGCTTCGAGCAGATCAAGGGCTTCGGCAATTACGGCTTCCCCGAAAGCCACGCCGCCTCCTTCGCGCTGCTGGTCTATGTCTCGTCCTGGATCAAGTGCCACTATCCCGACGTTTTCGCCGCCGCCCTGCTCAACGCCCAGCCGATGGGCTTCTACGCGCCGGCGCAGATCGTGCGCGATGCGCGCGAGCATGGCGTCGAGGTGCTGCCGCCCGACGTCAATGCCAGCGACTGGGACTGCACGCTGGAACCCGCCCCCACGCCGCGCCCCTTCGTGGCGCCGCTCAGCCCCGGCGGCCGCACCACGCCGCTCTGCGCCCTGCGGCTGGGGTGGCGGCAGGTGGCCGGCTGCACGGAGGACAACGTCAAGGGGATCGTCGCCCATCGTGGCCAGGGCTATCGCGGCATGGAGGAGCTGTGGCGGCGCAGCGGCGCTTCGCGCCAGGTGCTGGAGAAGCTGGCGCGCGCCGACGCCTTCCGCTCGCTGGGGCTGGACCGGCGCCAGGCGCTCTGGGCGGTGCGCGGCTTGCGCGACGAGCGGCTGGGGCTGTTCGAGACGCCCGCGCTCGTGGCGCAGAACCGGCGGCTGCAGGACGAGCCCGCGGTCGAGCTGCCCGCCATGGCGATCGGCGAACAGGTGATCGACGACTACGCCAGCCTGCGCCTGTCGCTGCGCACCCATCCGCTGACCCTGCTGCGGCCGGCGCTGCAGGGGACCGGCATCCGCACCAGCGACCGGCTGGAAATCGACCCGGCCGGCCGCCGCATCGCCGTGGCCGGCCTGGTGCTGGTACGCCAGCGGCCGGGCAGCGCCAACGGCACGGTGTTCGTCACGCTGGAGGACGAGTTCGGCATCGCCAACGCCATCCTGTGGCCGGCGGTGTTCGAGAGCCATCGCCGCATCGTCATGGGCTCGCGCATGATGCGCGTCGAGGGCAAGCTGCAGCGCGAGGGGCTGGTCACGCATATCGTGGCGGAAAAGCTCGTCGACCTGTCGTGGATGCTGGACACGCTGGCCGACGACCGCCTGGCCGCGCATGCCCGCGACATCGTCATTCCCGATTACGGGCGCGGCGACGAGGTCACGCACCCCAATCCCGGCGACCGGCGCGGCGAGCGGGCCCGCGCCAACGTGCATCCGCGCAACGTCCGCATCCGCATCAAGTCGCACGACTTCCATTGAGCGCGGGATTGGGCAGCCGCATCAGCACCACCCTGCCCCAGGGCGTGTCGCATTCCCGGTAGGCGGCGAATCCGGCCTTGCCATAGGCCCTGATCGCCATCGCGTTGTCGGGATGCGGGTCGATCAGCGCCTCCGGCGCGCCGGCGGCAAACAGCCTGTCGACGAAAGCCCGCGTCGCGCGCGATCCATGGCCGCGCCCGACCAGATCTGGTTCGCCGATGAACATGTCCAGCCCCCGGCTGCCGCGCGGCCGGTCGGCGAAGGGATGCTCGGGCCAGGCATGCGGATCGTAGCACTGCAGATAACCCGCCTCGCGCCCGTCCAGGACGATCACGAAACACTCGATCGCCGGATCGTCGAGATGGTCGGCAATGCCGGCCAGCGCCTTTTCCGGATCGGGCCACCAGCGCTCGACATGCGGCTGCGCCAGCCAGCGCGCCAAGAGCGGCAGGTCGGCGCGGCCGGCGGGCCGGAAGGAAACGGTCAAACCGCTTCCAGCGGCGCGTTCAATGAGGCGGTCGACGGCAAGATGATGCCGCCGCGATCGCCGATATCGACCTTGCCGTAGCGCTGGGCGAAGACCGGCGGCAGCGGCCGCGCCCCGGGCGCCGCCAGCCACAGCCGCAGCAAATGCCGCTTCTGCTCCGGCTCGGGCCAGTCGACGAAAGCGGTGCGGTCGTGCAGCAAAGTGTGGTTGTGCACGAGCTGCACGTCGCCGGGCTCGAACTCGGTATGGAGGTTCAAGGCCGGATCGTCGGCCAGCGCATCGAACATGTCGAGCGCCTCGACATGCAGCGGCGTCAGCCGCGGCGCCTCGGGGAAGCGCTGCGCGGAGTTGATGTACTGGCGCTGGTAGATCGCCGTCAGGTAACCCTGGTGCCAACTGAACACCGGAATCTCGAAATAGGGCTTCATGCCGGCCGGCACCTCGCCGCGCCGGTCGGTGGCGATGGGCTGGAACAGCAGGCGCAGCAGGTCGGGCCGCCGCCGGCGCATCTCGTTGAAGATGGTGGTCGAGCTGACCAGCGCCGACAGCCCGCCGCTTTGCGCCGTCTTCAGGCACAGCAGGCCGACGATGTCGCAGGAATCGGTATGGAAGGTCTGCCGCTCATGCGTCTGGTAGATGCGGACATTGGGGTCCTTGACGTCCAGTCCCAGGTCCTGGACGTGGCCCAGCACATGGCCCTTGGCGTTCTGCGAGCGCGCCCGGCCCAGATGCGCGCCCAGGCCGAAAAAGGCCAGCGCCGCCTGGCGCCGGTCGTAGCGCTGCACCGGCAGGCCGCGCAGCACGGCGAAGCCGCGCCCGTGCAGCAGTTCCCGCGACACCTCGGCGAGCTTCCCGCCCAGCCCGGGCAACGGAAAATCCGCCGCCGCGACGGAAGCGATATCGACGTTGCGCGCCAGCAGCGGCGCCATCGCCGCCTCGATCTCGCCGATATCCGCCGCCGTCAGCGGCACGATCCAGTCCTGGCGTGGCGCCAGCTCGGGGCCGTACCAGGCCGCCGGCCCGGTCTGTTCCGGCGGCAGATCGGCGGTCGGAGTGCTGTCGGGAATGGCTTCCTCCCTTGGATTTGCGCCGATTAAACCGCAGCGCGGCCGACCCGGCAATCGGCCTGCGCCGGCCCGCCGAGGGCCGCTCTGCCATTTTGCTGCCGCTATCGCGGCGGATTGTGGTTTAACCTCGCCATGATCCGCCTCCCCCTCCTGTTCGCATTCGCCGCGCTGGCGCTGGCGCTGGGCCCGACCGCCCAGGCCGCCGGCCTGCTGGCGCACCAGGCCGAATATCGCATCACCCTGGGCGCGGCGGAGAATGCCACGCCGATCGGAACGGTGCGGCAGAAGCTGACCAACTGCCAGGGCGCCTGGAAGCTGGAACGCGACGTGCAGGCTTCCGTCGCCCTGACCCAGGCCCTGCGCTTCGACATCGATTCGACGCTGCGCGCGGAGGAGACCGTCAACGGCAACAGCCTGACCTACCGCCTGCACCGCGCCGTCAACGGCGAGCGCAGCCAGCGCGACGGCACCGTGACGCTGACCACCGATGGCGGCGGGGCGGCGATCCTGAACACGCCGGAAGGCCGCAAGATGATCGACCTGCCGTCGAACACGGTGCTGCCGGTCGCCTTGACCACGGCCGCCATCCAGCGCCTGCAGCGCGGCGCCGACAGCTTCGCGCTGGAAGCCTTCGACATGGAGGTCATCAGCGACAATTTCCTGATCAAGGGCAGCCTGATCGATCCGCAGGAACTGCCGCCGCGCCTGCCCAACGGCGTCGAGCCGGAGAAGATCGGCGCCCGGACCTGGCCGATCCTGCTGCAGTTCTTCCGCGCCGACCGGCCGACCGATCCGCCCATGTTCCAGGCCCGCCTGCGCCTGCACGAGACCGGCGTCATCAGCCGCATGATCCTGACCTATGGCTGGGTCAATTTCGGCATCGACCTGACCGGGATCACCCCCCTGCCCCGGAGCTGCTGATTTCCCGGCTCCGTCCCTGCGCGCACCGCGCCCGGCCGCGGCCCGCGCGCCTGCCGCCGGCGTAACCCGTTCCGAGCGCAAGCATGGCCCCTCCCTGCCTGCTCTGGTTCCGCCAGGACCTTCGCCTCGACGACAATCCGGCCCTGGCCGAGGCCGTGCGGAACGGGCCGGTCGTTCCGGTCTATATCCTCGACGACGAGACGCCCGGCCGCTGGAAGATGGGCGGCGCCAGCCGCTGGTGGCTGCATCATGCGCTGGCGGCGCTCGACCGCGACCTGCGCGCCCTTGGCAGCCGCCTGGTCCTGCGCCGCGGCAAGGCCGGCCAAGAGCTGGACCGGCTGATCGGGGAAACCGGCGCGGCGGGGGTCTGCTGGAACCGGTGCTACGAGCCGTTCGCGGTCGAGCGCGATCGCAAGCTCAAGGCCGAGCTGAAAGCGCGCGGCCTTCTCGCCGCCAGCTTCAACGCCGCCCTGCTGTTCGAGCCGCACGAAATCGTCAACCGCAACGGGCAGCCGTTCAAGGTCTTCTCCGCCTTCTGGCGGGCCTGTCTTGCCAAAGGCGATCCGCCGGCTCCCCGGCGCCGGCCGCCGCGCCTAGAGGCGCCGGCGCAATGGCCGGTTTCGGAAAAGCTGGACGACTGGCGCCTGTTGCCGCAGCGGCCGGACTGGGCCGGCGGGCTGCGGCAGAGCTGGACGCCGGGCGAAGCGGGGGCGCAAGAGCGGCTGGCGGAATTTCTCGACGAGGCCCTGGCCGATTATGCTGGCCATCGCGACCTGCCCGCCCGCGCCGGCACGTCGCGGCTGTCGCCGCACCTGCATTTCGGCGAGATCGGTCCGCGCCAGATCCATCACGCCGTGCGTTTCCGCCTGAACCAGACGCATGCCGGTGGGCTGGCCAGCGCCGGCGAGAAATTCCTGTCCGAGCTGGGCTGGCGCGACTTCTCCCACTCGCTGCTCTTCAATTTTCCCGGCCTGCCGCAAGACAATCTGCGGCCCGAGTTCGATCGCTTTCCCTGGTCCCGCAGCCGCGCCGACCTGCGGGCCTGGCAGCGCGGGCTGACCGGCTATCCCATCGTCGATGCCGGCATGCGCGAGCTGTGGCGGACGGGATGGATGCACAACCGCGTGCGCATGGTCGTGGCCTCGTTCCTGATCAAGCACCTGCTGCTGGACTGGCGCCGGGGCGCGGACTGGTTCTGGGACACGCTGGTCGATGCCGATCTGGCCAACAACGCGGCGAGCTGGCAATGGGTGGCGGGCAGCGGCGCCGACGCGGCGCCCTTCTTCCGCATCTTCAATCCGGTGCTGCAAGGCGAGAAATTCGACGCCGACGGGGCCTATGTGCGCCGTTTCGTGCCGGAACTGGCGAAGCTGCCCGCCCCGCTCATCCATCGTCCCTGGACCGCCACGCCGCTCGAACTTTCCGACGCCGGCATCGTTGCGGGAAAGACCTATCCGCTGCCGCTGATCGCGCACGAGCAGGCCCGGCGACGCGCGCTTGATGCGCTGCAGCACGTGCGGCGGGCCGAAGCGTGAAGGCGGGGTTCTTTCGGACCCCCGCGCCACTGGTGCATAATCGGAAGCCGATGAACCTGCCGAACAGCCTTCTCGACCGATCCCTGCCGTTGGCGGCGCGGGCCGTGCTGACGGCGATGGCGCGGCTCGAGATCGGCAGCCTGGCGATCGCGCTTCCCGACGGCAGGCGACAGCGTTTCGCCGGCCCGCAACCGGGCCCGGACGCCGAACTGCATGTCCATGACTGGCGCCTGTTCGGACGGGTGGTGCGCGGCGGCGACATGGCGTTCGGCGAAGCCTACATGGAAGGCTGGTTCGACACGCCCGACCTGCCGGCGCTGCTGACGCTGGGCGCGCTCAACCAGGCGGCGCTGGAGCGGGCTTTCCAGGCGACGCGGCTGCGGCGCGCCGTGTGGCGGCTGCTGCATCTGCGCCGCTACAACAGCCGGCGCGGCTCGGCCCGCAACATCAGCGCCCATTACGATCTGGGCAACGAATTCTACGCGTTGTGGCTGGACCGCGGCATGACCTACTCCTCCGCCCTCTACGGCGAGGAGCCGCAGCGCAGCCTGGAGCAGGCCCAGGAAGCCAAATACGCGCGCATCCTCGACCGGCTGGGCGTGCGCCAGGGCGACAGCATTCTGGAGATCGGCTGCGGCTGGGGCGGCTTCGCCGAACTGGCGGCGCGCCGCGGCGCGCGGGTGCACGGCATCACCATCTCGCGCCAGCAGCTCGACTACGCCAAGGACCGGCTGGCGCGCCAGGACCGGGGGCACGACGCCCGGCTCGAGTTCCGCGACTATCGCGACGTGCGCGGCCGGTACGACCATATCGTCTCCATCGAGATGGTCGAGGCGGTGGGCGAGAAATACTGGCCGCGCTATTTCGCCGCCGTGGCGCGGCATCTGCGCCCCGGCGGCAAGGCGGTGATCCAGGCCATCACCATCGCCGACCACGCCTTCGAGCGGTACCGGCGCGGCACCGATTTCATCCAGCGCCACATCTTCCCCGGCGGCATGCTGCTGTCGCGCCAGAAGCTGGCGGAACAGGCCCGCGCCGCCGGCTTGAAACTGGCCGACGCCTACGGTTTCGGCCAGGACTATGCCCGCACCCTGGCGGCCTGGCTGGAGCGCTTCGACAAAGTGTCGGAAAAGGTGCGGCAAATGGGCTTCGACGAGCGCTTCCTGCGCATGTGGCGCTACTATCTGGCCTATTGCATCGCCGGCTTCTCGACCGGCCGGACCGACGTCTTGCAGGCCGAACTGGTTCATGCTTAATCAGGCGTCGCGCTAGCCGAGGCCCCTTGAAGGCGCGTACGGTTCGCAACTGGAAAGGCGTTGCTTGACCCCCACGACCGACAATCCGACGGCCGCGCCCGTACGTTTGAGCAGTTGGCGTCTGGGGGCCTATTCGACGCTGCAATTGCCGCTGGCCATGGCGGCCCTGCCGATCGTTCTCAACGTCTCGCATTTCTACGGCAAGCATTTCGCCGTCAACCTGACCCTGATCGGCGTCATCTTCCTGGTCACCCGCCTGATCGACGCGATCCAGGATCCGCTGATCGGCTATTTCAGCGACCGGCTGACCCACCGGCGCAACGGCCGGCTGTGGATGGCGATCTGCTCGGTGCCGATCCTGGGCGCCGGTTTCTTCGCCGTGTTCTCGCCGCCCGACCTCACCGGCCACGCCATGCTGCTCTATCTGCTGGTGGCGCTGATCGTGGTGCATCTGGGCTACTCCGGCGTGTCGATCAGCTATCACTCGCTGGGCGCCGAGCTGAGCTACGACTACAACGAGCGCACGCGCGTCACCATCTGGCGCGAGGTCTTCGGCATTCTCGGATTGCTGCTGGGGGCCGCCCTGCCGCCCTATCTGGTGACGCTGTTCGGCGAGGTGCCCGGGCACGAGCGGCTGGCCGTCACCTTCCTGCCGATCCTGCTGGTGCCGGCGGTGCTGATCTGGGTCTTCAAGCCCAGGCCGGTGACGCCGCCGGTGCCGAACATGCCCTTCGGCATCCGCCGCGTGTTCGCCGCCCCGTTCCGCAACAAGCGCTTCCGCACGCTGCTGACCGTCTACCTCATCAACGGTTCGGCGGTCGCCATCGCCGCCTCCGTGGTGCTGTTCTTCATCGACGACATCATCGAAAGGCCGCAATACAAGGTCTGGTTCATTCTCGCCTATTTCGCCTCGGGCATGCTGAGCGTGCCGTTCTGGCTGTGGCTGTCGCGCCGCACCAGCAAGTCGGCGGCCTGGTTCGCCGGCATCATGGTCAGCAGCGTCGGCATGATGGCGGCGATCTTTCTCGGGCCGGGCGACGTCACCGGCTATCTCATCATCTGCGTGCTCTCCGGCTTCGGGTTGGGCGCCGACTACGGATTGCCGCCCTCCATCCTGGCCGACGTGATCCACAACGAGGTCAGCGACAGCCAGGGCGAATCGGGCAAGTATTTCGGGCTGTGGGCGATGGCGACCAAGATCACCACCGCCATCGGCGGCGGTATCGCCCTGCCGGTGCTCGACACGCTGGGCTACGTGCCCGGCAACGCCCAATCGGGCTGGGCATTGATCCTGGTCTACGCGGCCTTGCCGGCGCTGGTGAAGCTCGGGGCCCTGATCTGGCTCTGGCGCATCCGCGTCGAATCGGCCAAGCCTTCGGTGCGCAAGCAGTGGCGCCAGTACCGAAGCCTGATTACCCAAGTCGGACAGTGAACGGCTAGAGCCGTTCGTTCGTATAACGGTGCATGAGCGTGTCACTCTCATGGACCGGCAAGAGCGTCTGGATCCTCGGCGCCTCCTCCGGGCTGGGCGAAGCCCTGGCCCGGGAACTTGCCGCCCGTGGCGCGCGTCTTGCCTTGTCGGCCCGTTCGGCCGAAGCGTTGAAGGCCCTGGCGGCCGGCCTGCTGGGCTCCGGCCACCGCGCCCTGCCGCTCGACGTGGTCGATCCCGAGGCGCTCGCCGATACCGTTGCGCGGCTGCAGAGCGACTGGGGCGGCGTCGACGCCGTCGTGCTGGCGGCGGCAATCCAGTCGCCCAGGCGCGTCTTCGCGCTCGACCTCGAGGCGGCGCGGCAGACCGTCCGCGTGAACGTGGAAGGCGCCCTGAACTGCCTGGCCGCGATCGTTCCACCCATGCTGGCGGCCGGCCGCGGGCATATCGCGGTCATCGCCGGCGTCGCCGGCTACCGCGGCCTGCCGCAGGCTGCGGCCGACGGCGCCAGCAAGGCGGCGCTGATCAACCTGACGGAAACGCTGCGGCTGGATCTGGCCGATCGCGGCATCAAGGTGCAGTTGATCAACCCGGGTCTGGGGCGCACCGGGCCGGCGGCGAAGCCCGGCTTCAGGCTGCCGGCGCCGATGGAGCCGGCGCGGGCGGCGCGCTGCATCGCCGACGGAATGGAGAGCGAACGGTTCGAGATCCATTTTCCGCAGCGCCTCACCTGGCTGCTGAAGCTGCTGCGGCTGCTGCCCTACCCACTCTATTTCCCGCTGGTCCGGCGCGCCATCGGACGTTAGCTCAGACGAAATCGAGCAATTGCCGGCGCGCGCCCGGTGGCGGCCGCAGGCTCCACCAGCGCTGCGTGACGGTGGCGAAGACGTCGCGGAAATCGACCGTGTGCTTGACGTCGCCCTCGCGGAGATCGTGCAGCGGCGGCTGGCGGCCGTGGAACCCGCCCTTGACCCTGCCGCCCATCGCGAAATGCGCCGCCGCCGTGCCGTGATCGGTGCCCCGGCTGCCGTTCTCGGCCACGCGCCGGCCGAACTCGGAATAGGTCATCACCAGCACGCGGTCCCACAGCCCGGCCTGCATCAGCGCCGTGCGGAACCGGGCCAGGCCATCGCCCAGCGCGCCCAGCAGCCGGTCATGCACGTCGCGCTGGCGGGCATGGGTGTCGAAACCGCCCAGGCCGATCTTGATGGCGGCCAGCGGCAGGCGCGACAGCAGCAGCCGCAGCGCCAGGTCGAGCTGGCGGCCGAACGGCGTGGCCGGCATTTCCACCGCCGGCGCCGGCGCGTTCCTCATCCGGTCGCGCAGGGTGAAGGCGGCCCGATGCACCTCGCCCTGCACCTTCAGCAGATGGCGCAGCGCCGGGTTGCCGCCGCGATCGGCCGCCGCCTGCTGCATGCGCTCGGCCTGTTGGATGAAATTCTCGACGTCGCGCAGCACGACGTTGCGCAGGCCCGGCCCGCTGACCGGCAGCGTATTGTCGTCGACCACCACCGTATCGAGCGCGAAGGAGGCCGGGCGCGGATTGCCTTCGAACGCGCGGGCGATCCAGCCTTCGCTCAGATACTGGTCGCTGGCCGAGGCGGTGTCCCAGATCTCGATCGAGCGGAAATGCGAACGGTTGGGATCGGGATAGCCGACCCCGAGCACGATCCCCAGATCGCCGGCCCGCCACGATTCCAACAGCGGCTGCAGCGCCGGATTGAGCCCCAGCTCGGGCGTAAGCTGCACCACCTGGCCGCGCTCGAGGCCGAGATTGGGCCGCAGCCGACCGTAGAGCGGCTCGGCATAGGGGATGACGGTGTTCATCCCGTCATTGCCGCCCTTCAACTCGACCAGCACCAGCACCCGGTCCCAATTCGGCCCGGCCGCGGGCGGCCCGGCCAGCGCGGGACGCGCCGCCAGCAGCGCCGACACGCCGCCGGCCAGGGAGAGGAATTGGCGCCGCTTCAGCATGGCTATTTCAACTGGTAGACGGGATCGAGCAGCATCTGCGCCACCGACGTTCCCGCCTCGCCATCGCGCGCGATGGCGCCGATCGGCGGCAGGGCCAGCACGACCTTCTCCAGCCGCACCAGATCGACGCCGGCCAACGCCGGCGGCAGGCGCAAGGCCATCGGCAGGTTGCGCATCGAGCGGCCTTCCACCGGCGTATCGGGCAGTTGCTCCTTGTCCGCCATCGCGTTGTCGGCCATGGGGCGGCCCATGTCGCGGCCGGCCGAGGTGACCTGCGTCGCCTGGATGATGCGCTGCAAGCCCTGCTCGCGCAGCATGAGGCTGTAGGCGGTGATCCACGCCTCGCCGCCCGCCCAGCCCTTGACGTTGGGCGGATCGAACAAATCCTGGCCCAGCAGGCGGCCGGCCCGCACCAGCTTCTGCGTGTCGTCGATCGGCAATTGCAGCAGCCGCAGCGTGCCGACCGTCAGTTCGACCGGCGACTTGAACAGCGTGCCGCGATTGGCCGGGTCGCGGAACGCGGCCGAGGCGAACAGGGCGCGCAGCAGCGGCTTCATCTCGTAATCGCCGTCGCGCAGGATCGCGGCCAGCCGCCCGATTTCGGCCGGGTCCGGGTGCGGCGACACGAATTCGCGCCACAGCTTCTCCACCAGCCGCTCCGCCGTGCGCGGATGCGCCAGCACCGCTGCCACGATGTCGTCGCCGTCGAGATTGCCGCTGCGGCCGAGAAACGTCTTGGCGCCCTCGTCGTGCAGCACGGCGTAGACGCGATGCGCGCCGGTGTCCCGGTCGATCGACCAGCCGGTGAAGGCGCGCGCCGCCTCCTTGATGTCGCGTTCGCTGTACTGGCCTTCGCCGACGGTGAACAGCTCGAGCAGTTCGCGGGCGAAGTTCTCGTTGGGCCGGTCCTTGCGGCTGGTGGCGCCGTCGAGATAGAGCAGCATCGCCGGATCGCGCGCCACCTCGCGCAGCAGCCGGCCGTAATTGCCCGCCGCCTCGCGCCGGAACAATTCGTTCTGGCGGATCAGCGCCGGCACGTATCGGGCCTTCTGCACCGACGAGGTGAAGTGGTTGTGCCAGAACAGCACCATGCGCTCGGTGAAGGGCGAGGTGGTGGTCAGCATCTCGCGGTACCACCACGCCTTGGCGTCGCCGCCCTGCTGGCGCATCAGATTGGCGATCTTCAGGATGCGCCCGGTATCGCGCTCGGCTTCCCGCCGCTCGCGGCGGATGTCGCGGCTGAGCTGGAAGAATTCGTTGGGCGACATGCCCATCCAGTCGGGCAAGGGCGTCGCCGCCCGCGACCGCATGCCGCCGAGAATGCGCTCGACGCCCTCGGCGTGGTCCAGCCGCTCGAAGGCGGCCAGGTCCGCCGGCGTCGGCTGGAAGCCGGTGCGCGCCAGCAAATGCCGCGCCTGCTCCGTCCCCATCGGACCCGCGAACGCCGGTCCCGACAGCGCCGCCGCCAGCCCCAGTGCGATCGCCAGACCGCGCAGGGGGAGCGCCGGCATGGTGCGCGCCTCTCCTAACGCGGCGGCCTGGGCGGCGCGTCGCCCTCGCCGCGCCGGCCGCGCTGCATCATGCGCCGCTGCATGTGGTCGCGCATGCCCTGGATGAACTTTTCGCGCTGCTGCGGCGTCAGCGTCTGCTGGAATTCGTGGATCGCCCGCACCATGGCCTTGTAGCGCTTGCTCTGCAGGTCGCCGAGCTGGTCGATGTCGCTGTCGATGGCGGCGAAGTCGGGCTGCGGCTTGGCGAACTGCTCCAGCATCTGCTGGCGCAAGGGCCGCATCTCGGCGCGGCTCTCGCCGGAGGAGCGGCGGATGTCC
Organism: Reyranellaceae bacterium; assembly: GCA_050181585.1. Taxonomy (GTDB): domain Bacteria; phylum Pseudomonadota; class Alphaproteobacteria; order Reyranellales; family JAQSWP01; genus JAQSWP01. The sequence goes on along the minus strand of JBFXDA010000007.1, from coordinate 95,691 downwards.
TGGTGCATCTTCTCCAGCGCCGCCTTCTGCTGCTCGTTGAGATCGAGGCTGCGCGCCGCAGCGCCGACCGGCGAGCGGTCCCACATCCGGCCGTCGGCGCGGCTCTTGGCGTAGAAGAAGCCGGCGACGGCGCAGGCATTCAGCACCAGCGAGATCGCCAGCAATATCCAGGGCAGCTTGGCGCGCATGACTCAGATCCCCTCGAACAGATCGGGCGTCTCCTCGTCGACGCCCAGCAGCGTGTAACCGATCGGCTGGGCGGCTTCGGCAACGTTGGTGCTCAAGCTGTCGCCCATCCAGAAGCCGCCGGTCGCGGCGATCATGAAGCAGGCGCCGACCAGCGCCCATTCCATGCTGCGCCGCCAGGAGCCCATCCACATCATCAAGCCGCCCCGCTGCGGCGCGGCGGCGACGGCGGGCGCCACCATGGCCCGCGCCCGCACCAGCAGGCGCTCGGGCGCCGGCGCCGCATCGTCGGCCGCGGCCCGCGCCGCCAGGGCGGTTTGCAGCAGCGTATCGTCGGCCAGCAGCGCCTGCTCGACGCGCGCCGCCAGGGCCGGATCGGCCTTGCCGTCCAGCCACGCCGCCAGGTCGAGCGCCGAAACGGGCTGCCCCTGGGCCGGCTGCCGTGCGGCAGCCAGGCGCCACAGTCGGCGAGCCTCGGCAGGATCGAATTCGTCAGTCATATCAGTCCTCAAGACGCTATACGGCAAAATCTGGGCACTCATCCCCGCGGCGCAGGATTAAAATGCTCCCGCAATCGGATCAGGGCCTTGTGGTGGGTGGAGCGCACCGTCTGGGCCTCGACGTTCAGCAGCTTGGCGATCTCGGGCACATCCATCTCCCGGTCGTAAATCAGTTTCAGAACAAGGGCCTGGCGCTCGCTGAGCAGCCCGTCGGGGATCTGCAGCCGCTCGCGCTCCACCGGCTGGACCGCCAGCGAGGCCTCCGGCACGTCGTCGATATTGGCGGTCGGCCGGCGCCGGCGCAGCCAGTCCACCGTCGTCGAATAGGCGATAATCCCGATCCATGTCGCCAGTTTGGCGCGCTTGGGGTCGAATTCGCGCAGCAACCGGTAATCGTCGCGGCAGAGCTTGAGGAACACTTCCTGGCCCGCGTCCAGCAGGTCGTCCTGGCTCGGCCGGCCCGTACCGAAGGCCCGGCGCACGGCGGCATGGATGGTCGGCGCATAGCGGGCGCAGAAGGCGTCCCAGCTACGCTTGTCGCCGCCGACCAGCGCCTTCAGATCGATCTCGGTTTCCTGCTGCACGCGACTGTTTTTCCGCCGTGATCGGTTCGACCCTGACCCAGCTTAGCGCATGGCTGCCGGCGGCGGGGATATCCCTTTGCGGCAGCGAGATAAACGGCGACAGCCGCGTTGACAAGCCCGGCAGCGGCTCCCATTCTGCGCCGCACAGGCTGGGGTGCCGGGCTTTTTGGCCGGCTGAGATCAAACCCAACGAACCTGATCTGGGTAATGCCAGCGCAAGGGAGCCGATCATGACGCGACGTCGCCCGCTTTCCGTTCTGTTCATTGTTTCACTGCTGCTGCTGCCGTCGTTGCCGGCCCTGGCCGAGACGCGGCTGCCGGTCCTGGTGCCGCTCACTGGCTTCCTGGCGCTGGAAGGCACCAGCCAGCGCAACGGCGCGCTGCTGGCGCTGAAGCATGCCGAGGCCGGCGTGACCGCCGAGGTGATCGATACCGGCGTCACGCCCGAAGGCGCGGTGACGGCGTTCGAACGCGCCACCAGCGGCGGCACGCCGCCGGCCATCGTGGCGCCGATGCTGGGCACGCAGATGCTGGCCCTGCTGCCGCTGGCGCAACGCCAGCAGGTTGCCCTGGTGACGGTTTCGGGCACGGCGCAGATCACCGAGCTCGACAATCCCTGGGTGTTCCGCTTCTTCCCTGGCGACGAGGTGGTGAAGCTGGCGCAGGCGCGCTTCACGGTCGAGAAGCTGGGCAAGCGCAAGCCCGCCCTGCTCTACCAGACCACCGCCTATGGCCAGAGCGGCCGCCAGCACCTGGCGCAGCAATTGGCCCGGCTGGGCGCGCCGCTGGTCTACGAGGAAGGCCTGGCGCCGACGGTCAAGGACGTGCTGCCGGCGCTGGTCAAGGCGCAGGCCGCCGGTGCCGACGTGCTGATCCTGCATTTGCATGCGCCCAGCACGGCGCTGGCCATCGCCCAGGCGCGCGCCCAGGGCATCGCCCTGCCCATCGTCGCCGGTTCGGCCATGCACCAGCCGGCCACCGCGGAACTCCTCTCGCCGCGCGACCTGGCCGGCGTCTGCGCCGAGACCGCCGCCTCGCCGGTGTCGGGCGGCAGTGCGGAGATGGACAGGTTCGCGCAGGATTACCGGCGCGAGTTCCGCAGCGAGCCCGACGCCTTCGCCGTGGCGCAGTACGACGGCACCATGATGCTGCTGGCGGGGCTGAAGGCGGGCGCCACCGGCGCCACGGCGCTGCGCGACTACCTGTCGCGCCAGCCGCACCAGGGCCTGGCCATGCGCTACCGCTCCGACGGCAAGGGCAACATGGCGCATGACGCGGTGATCGTCTGCTTCGACGGCAAGAGCCGCGTTCCCGCCGTCGTCGAGCGCTACGCCGGCACGCAATAGCGCCGCGCCATGGCCGAGCTGATCGTTCAGCTGGCGCTGAACACGCTGGCGCTGGCCGCGGCCTATGCGCTGGTGGCGCTGGGCTTCGTGCTGGTGATCAACGCGGTCGGTGCGGTCAATTTCGCCCATGGCGAGCTGGTGGTGGCCGGCGGCTTCATCGCCGTGCTGCTGGGCCAGCTTCTGCCGTGGCCCGGCGCGCTGCTGGCGCCCTTCGTGCTGGCCCTGACCGCAGCGCTAGGCATCGCCCTTTCCCTGCTGGCCTATTTTCCCCTGCGGCGCGGGCCGCCGGTCGGCATCTACGTCTCGACCATCGCCGTCGGCATCATGCTGCAGAACGCCGTGCTCAACCTGTTCGGGCCCGCGCCGCGGCGCGGCCCGCCGCTGCTCGACGCCGCGCCGTTCCGTGTCGGCGACGTTGCCATCTCCAGCCAGGCGCTGGCCACCATCGCCGCCGCCGCCGCGCTGGTGCTGGGGCTGCACCTGATGCTGGCGCGCACCCAGCTCGGCCGCCGCCTGCGCGCCACGGCGCAGGACCGGCTGATGGCCGAATCGGTCGGCATCGACACGAGGCTAATGATCGCGCTGTCGTTCGCGCTGGCCGCCATGCTGGCGGGTGCGGCGGGATTGCTGCTGGCGCCGCTGCATTTCATGGCGCCGCATGACGGGGCGGCGCTGATCCTGAAGGCCTATGTCGCCACCGTGATCGGCGGCTGGGGCCGGCTGCACGGGGCGCTGCTGGGCGCCGGCATCGTCGCAGCCTTCGAGATCGTCGGCGCCACGCTCCTGTCGCAGCCCGCCGCCGAGGCGGCGCTGTACCTGGCGCTGCTGGCGATGCTGTGGCTGAAGCCGGAGGGATTGTTCGGCGAAGCGACGGGACGGCGGGCGTGATGCGGCCCGACCGGGTCCTGGCCTTCGACCGCCTGGCCGGCGGCGCCATTCTGCTCGCCGCCATCGTCGCCGCGCTCGGCTTGGAGGATTCCTATCTGCTGCGCCTGCTCGCCGTCGCCGGCTGCTACGCCATCCTAGCCATCGGCTATCAGCGCATCTTCGGCGAACTGGGCGTGCTGTCGCTGGCGCAGGGCGCGTTCTTCGCCATCGGCGGCTACGCCACCGCCATCCTCACCCAACGCTTCGGGCTCGACGGCCTGACGCTGCTGCCTTTGGCCATGGCGCTGGCCACTTCGGTCGCCGTGCTGGTGGCGCCGCCCATGCTGAAGCTCGCCTCGCATTATTTCGCGCTGGCCTCGCTGGCCGTGGCGCAGCTCGTGCTGCTGGCGGCGATCAACCTCGAGAGCCTGACCGGCGGCGCCAACGGGCTGGGCGGCATTGCGCCGCTGCGGCTGGCGGGCTGGACCGTCGAGCCGGGCCAGTCCCTGACGCTGGCGATCTGGATTGTCGTCGCGCTGAGCGCCGCCGGCTTCTGGCTGCCCGGCCCGCTGGCGCTGCTGCGCCGCCATATCCTGCGCGAAGCACCGCTGGTCGCCGAGGCCAGCGGCCTGAACGCGGCGCGCTGGCGCATCGCCGCCTTCGCCTTCTCCGCCGCCTGCGCGGGACTTGCCGGCGGGCTTTACGGACAGGCGACCGGCGTGGTGGCGCCCGACATCGCCGAGCTCGGCATCATGATCAACGTGCTGGCGATGAGCGTGATCGGCGGCCGCGGCCGGGTGAGCGGCGCGCTGCTGGGCGCGCTGCTGCTGGCGTTCCTGCCCGAGGCGCTGCGTTTCCTGGGCGGCTGGCAGCTCTTCGCCTGGGGCGCGGCAATGCTGCTGGTGCTGCTGCTGGCGCCGGGCGGCATCGCCGGCCTGCTGGAGACGCTGTCGCCGCCGCCTTCCCCTCCAGCCGTCGAAGAGATCGCCGCCGCGCCGGCGCAGGGCGGCGGGAACTTGCAGGCCACGGGCCTGGCGAAAAGCTTCGGCGGCGTCGCTGCCGTCGCCGGTATTTCCCTGGCGGTCGGCGCGCGCGAGATCGTGGCCGTCATCGGCCCCAACGGCGCGGGCAAGACGACCCTGCTCAACCTGCTGGGCGGCGTCCAGACGCCCGATGCCGGCGCCATAATCTGGCGCGGCGCCGACATCGCCCGCCTGCCGGCGCACCGGCGCGCCGCGCTCGGCATCGGGCGCAGCTTCCAGACCGACCAGTTGCCGGGCGATCTTACGGTGCTGGACGCCATCGCCGCGGCGGTCGACGAGCCGCGCGACCTGCGCGCCGCGCGCGCCCACGCGCTGGGCGTGGCGCGGCGTCTGGGACTGGACGCCGCCGTGCAGCAGCCGATCGCCTCGCTGCCCCCCGCTTTGCGCCGGCTGTGCGATATCGCGCGCGCCATGGCCGCGCCGCGCGCGCTGCTGCTGCTGCTGGACGAACCGACCTCCGGCCTGGCGACGGACGAGCGCGCGGCCCTGGCCCGGGTGCTGCGCGGCCTGCGCGACCAGGGCACCAGCCTGCTCCTGGTCGAGCACGATATCGGCTTCGTCCTGGACCTGGCCGATCGCATCGTCTGCCTCGACCAGGGCCGGATCGCCGCCGAGGGCGCACCGCACGAACTGCTGGCGCGCCCCGAGCTGGGCCGCTTCTTCGGCCGCCGCGGGCGGGCGGCATGAGCGCACCGCTGCTGGAGATCGAGAAGCTCGCCGTCTGGCGCGGCCGCACGCCGGTGCTGCGCGACATCGACCTGACGCTCGCAGCCGGCGAGCGCGTGGCGCTGGTCGGCGACAACGGAGCGGGCAAATCCTCCCTGCTGCTGGCCCTTGCCGGCCACCTGCCGATGCAGGGCAGCGTGCGCTTCCTGGGCGCCGATATCGGGCCCCTGCCGGCCCATCGCCGCGCCCGCCTCGGCATCGGCTTCTGCCCGGAGGGGCGGCGGGTCTTTGGCGGCATGAGCGTGGCCGACAACCTCGCCGTGGCCAACGCCCAGCCGGGCGAGACGGCCCTGGCGGCGGACATCTACCGTCTCTTCCCCGAGCTCGAGCGCCGTCGCCATGCCCAGGCCTGGCAGCTCTCCGGCGGCGAGCAGCAGATGCTGGCCGTGGGGCGGGCGCTGATGACCCGGCCGCGCCTGCTGCTGCTGGACGAGCCCTTTCTCGGCCTGTCGCCGGAGGCGGGCGAGCGGCTGCACCAGGCCCTGCAGGCGATAGCGCAGCAGGGCGTTTCGCTGCTGCTTGCGGATCAGGATTCAGAACGCGCCAAAACCCTCTGTGAACGCTCGATTTTTCTCGAAAGGGGAAAGCTGGGGCGTTGAATATCTATGTGGAAAACTTCGCCCCGCCGGGTTCGCGAATTATTGCGACGCACAATCGAGCAGTGACGAATTTTTCAGCAATGATAAGCGCTTAGCCCTCTTGCCGGGGTCGGCGATTGCCGTTAAGAACGAGCGCGCTCAGCTTGGGGGCAAGGAATGGCGAGTAAGAAAGTTACCCGCAGCAAGATCGAAGCCGCAGCGGCGCGCGAAACCGCCAAGTTGCTGCTGGAAATCCAAGCGGTTCACTGCCGCCCCGAGCAGCCTTTCATCTTCACTTCCGGCCGCGCCAGCCCGGTCTATATCGACTGCCGCAAGATCATCTCCTTCCCCGAGGCGCGCGCCAAGATCATGGCGCATGCCCACAAGCTGATCGAAGAGAAGGTCAAGTGGTCGAAGATCGACGTCGTCGCCGGCGGCGAGACGGCCGGCATCCCCTTCGCCGCCTGGCTGGCCGAGAAGTCGAAGAAGCCCATGGTCTATGTGCGCAAGCAGCCCAAGGGCTTCGGGCGCATGGCGCAGATCGAGGGCGACCTGAAGAAGAACGACCGGGCGCTGCTGGTCGAGGACCTGGCCACCGACGGCGGCAGCAAGATCAATTTCATCGAGGCGCTGCGCAAGGCGGAGGCCCGCTGCGCCGACGCCTTCGTCGTGTTCCATTACGGCATTTTCCCCCAGAGCATCGACGCGCTGGCCACGATCGGCGTCAAGCTGCACGGGCTGGCGACGTGGTGGGACGTGCTGGAAGCAGCCGAGAAGCACAAGTACTTCGACCAGCAGGGGCTCGATACCACCCGCGCCTTCCTCGAGAAGCCGGAGGAATGGTCGGCCGCCCATGGCGGGCAGAAGACGCGCCCCGCCCCCGCCGCCGCGCGAGGCTGATCCAGGCGGCGATGCGATTTGCCGCCAATCTCTCCTTTCTCTTTCCCGAGTTCGAGTTCCTCGAGCGCTTCGCCGCCGCGCGCGAGGCGGGCTTCGCGGCGGTCGAGTTCTTCTTTCCCGAAGAGGTCGAGCTTGGCGCGCTGGTGCAGGCCAAAGAGGAAACCGGCCTCGACATCGCCCTGATGAACCTGCCGATGGGCGACCGGGCCGCCGGCGACCGCGGCCTGGCCTGCCTGCCCGACCGGGTGCCGGAATTCCGCCGCGCCGTCGACCGGGGCATCACCTTGGCGCGCGCCTTGCGCTGCCCGCGCCTGCACGCGGTCGCCGGCGTCGTGCCCCGGGGCAGCGACCGCGCCCGCTACCTCGATACGCTGGTCGACAACCTGCAATACGCCGCCGACCGCGCCGCCGCGCACGGCATCGCCATCACGCTGGAGCCGATCAACAGCCGCGACATTCCGGGCTTCATCGTCAACCGCTCGTCGGAGGCGATCGAGATTCTCGACCGCGCCGACCGGCCCAACCTGCTGCTGCAATACGACCTCTATCACGCCCAGGTCATGGAGGGCGACCTGATCCCCACCATCGAGCGGCTGTTCCACCGCATCGGCCACATGCAGTTCGCCGACACGCCGGGCCGGCACGAGCCGGGCACCGGCGAGATCAATTTCGCCACGGTGTTTTCCGCCATCGAAAGGCTCGGCTATGGCGGCTATATTGCCGCCGAGTACAGACCCAGCACCGCCCGAACCGAGGACAGCCTGGCGTGGTTTCAGCCCTATCGCGCAAGACAATGACCGTCGGCCGCCTGCTGGCGGCGCTCTTCGCCCTGCTCGCCTTCGCGCCGCTGGCGCAGGCCAAGGACGACCTGACGATCGGCACCACGCAGTACCCGTCCACGCTGCATCCGATGTTCGACTCCATGCTGGCCAAGTCGGTGATCCTGGCCACGGCGCGGCGGCCCTTCACCGCCTTCGACCCGGAATGGCAGGAGATCTGCATGCTCTGCACGCAGGTTCCCACGCTGGAGAACGGGCTGGCCAAGGTCGAGGAGCGCGACGGCAAGCGCGGCATGGCCATCACCTTCACCCTGCGCCAGGGCGTGAAATGGGGCGACGGCAAGCCGGTGACCAGCGCCGACGTGGTGTTCGCCTGGGAGGTCGGCAAGCATCCGCAGTCGCAGGTGACGGCGGCGGAGACCTATCGGCGCATCCTCGCCATCGACGTCAAGGACGAGCACAGCTTCACCGTCCATATCGACCGGGTGGTGTGGAACTTCTCCTCCTACGCCCCCGAGCCGCTGCCGGCCCATATCGAGAAGCCGATCTTCGAGGCCGATCCGGCGCAGTACCGCACCCGCACCAAATACGACACCGACCAGGGCAATCCCGGCCTCTATTACGGGCCCTACCGCGTCGTGGCGGCGACGCCGGGCGCCAGCATCACGCTGGAGACCAACCCGCACTGGTTCGGCAAGGCGCCGCATTTCAAGCGCCTCACCTTCCGCGCCATCGAGAACACGGCGGCGCTGGAAGCCAACCTGCTGTCGGGCAGCATCGACTACATCCTGGGCGAGCTGGGGCTGACGCTGGACCAGGCGCTGGCCTTCGAGAAGCGCAACCGCGACCGCTTCGACGTCGCCTACAAGCCCGGCCTGATCTACGAGCATATCGACCTCAACCTGGAGAACCCGCTGCTGGCCGACCGGCGCGTGCGCCAGGCGCTGCTCTACGGCATCGACCGCAACGCCATCGTCGCCAAGCTGTTCGAGGGCAAGCAGCCGGTGGCGCATGGCTACATCTCCGAGACCCGGCCGGAATTCGATCCCACCGCGCCGCGCTACGCCTACGACCGCAAGAAGGCGGCGCAACTGCTCGACGAGGCGGGCTTCGCCACGATCAGGGACGGCTACCGCCACAACGCCCAGGGCAAGCGGCTGTCGCTGGAACTGGCGACCACGGCGGGCCAGCGCGTGCGCGAGCTGGTGCAGCAGGTGCTGCAGAGCCAGTGGAAGCAGCTCGGCATCGAGGTGCGGCTGAAGGCGGAGCCGCCGCGCGTCTTCTCCGCCAACACGCTGAGCAAGCGCGGGCTGGAGGCGATGGCGATGTACGCCTGGATCTCCTCGCCGCAGAGCGTGCCGCGCTCGATGCTGCACTCGAAGGAGATACCGGCGGCGGACAACGGCTGGGCCGGCCAGAACTATCCCGCCTACCGCAATCCGGAGATGGACCGCATCGTCGAAGCGCTGGAAACCGAGCTGGACGCGGCCAAGCGCAAGCTGCTGTGGGGCGAGTTCCAGCGCCTCTACGCCACCGACCTGCCGGTGCTGCCGCTCTTTTTCCGCACCGATTCCTTCATCGTCCCGAAATGGCTGAAGGGCATCGAGCCGACCGGCCATCTCTATTCCACGACGCTGTGGATCGAGAACTGGCGCGATAGCCGCTGAAAAAGCGCGCTTATATCGGCTATGCGAAATCCGCACGGCTTTTAATCCGCTGATCCGCCTGCAAACTTCCATTTCGTTGCGCGACGACGCCGTTGACAGGCGCGACGGAAGGCATAGCGTTCGCGCCGTTTCCGACCGGCATGCAGCGCCGGCCGTTTGACGGGAGCACCCGGGCGAACACGTCGCCTCATTCACGCAACTCGACTTGGGAAAGGCCCGCGACCTGCTCGCCAGGGCGGTCGCTCGTGCACGCGATGAAGTTCGGTTACGCAGCGTTGAAGCAGCGCATTATCGGCCCGGCGCGCGATCCGCTGGCGCCGGAAACCCGCCACAACATGGCGCTGGTCGCATTCATGGCCTGGGTCGGGCTGGGGGCGGACGGCCTGTCCTCGGCCAATTACGGCCCGGAGGAAGCCTTCCTGGCGCTGGGCACCCACACCCACCTGGCCCTCTACCTGGCCGCGGCGACGGCGATCACCGTCTTCGTCATCAGCCTGGCCTATACCCAGGTGATCGAGATGTTTCCGCACGGCGGCGGCGGCTACAAGGTCGCCAAGACGCTGATCGGCCCGCGCGCCGGCCTGGTTTCGGGCTCCGCCCTGATCGTCGACTACGTGCTGACCATCGCCATCTCGATCGCCAGCGGCATGGACGCGCTGTTCAGCCTGCTGCCCGTCGGCCTGCAGGGCTGGAAGCTGACGGTGGAGATCGCCGCCGTCCTGGCGCTGCTGACCTTGAACCTGCGCGGCGTGAAGGAATCGCTGGCCGTCCTGGTGCCGCTGTTCCTGGGCTTCGTCGTCAGCCATGCCGGGTTGATCGCCTACGGCATCGTCGCCCATGCCGAGCAGCTTCCCGCGCTCGTCCCCGACACGCTGGCGGAAAGCGAGGATCTGATCGGCGAGTTCGGCCTGCTCGCCTTCGTCTCGCTGCTGCTGCGCGCCTTCGCCATGGGCGGCGGCACCTATACCGGCATCGAGGCGGTGTCGAACAACGTCCATATCCTGCGCGAGCCGCGCGAGCGCACCGGGCGCTGGACCATGCTCTACATGGCGACGTCGCTGGCCTTGGTCGCCGGCGGGCTGATCGTGCTCTATCTGCTGTGGCAGGCCGCGCCGCAGGAAGGACGGACGCTGAATGCCGTCACCTTCGCCACCATCCTGGACTCGGCGCTGGGCGACGCCTTGCTGTCAGGCATCGCGCTGACGGCGACGCTGGTCTTCGCCGCAGCATTGCTGTTCGTGGCGGCCAATACCGGGTTTCTCGGCGGGCCGGCGGTGCTGGCCAACATGGCGGCCGACGACTGGGCGCCGCACCAGTTTCGCCAGCTCTCCAACCGGTTGGTGACGCAGAACGGCCTGCTGCTGATGGCGGGCGCCGCCATCGGCATCCTGCTGGCGACCGGCGGCAAGGTCAATCTGCTGGTCGTGCTCTACTCCATCAACGTCTTCCTGACCTTCACCCTGTGCCTGTTCGGCCTCAGCCGGCACTGGTGGGCGCAACTGCGCGCGGGCCGCGACCGCACCGCCCGCAATGCCGGTCGCTTGGCTCTTGCCGGCCTGGGCTTCGTCGTCTGCGCCGGCATCCTGTCGACCACCCTGATCGAGAAGTTCCTCGACGGCGCCTGGATGACGGTGCTGATCACCGGCCTGGTGATGGCGGCCGGCTGGGGCATTCATCGCCATTACCTTCAGGTGCGCAAGACGCTGGCCAAGGCGGCCGCCCTGTTCGACGTCTCGACCAAGCCGATCCGGGAAATCCCCGCGCCCGATCCGTCGGCGCGGACGGCGGTGTTCCTGGTCGGGCGCAACCCGGGCACGGGCATGCACACGCTGCTGACCGCCTTGCGCCTGTTCCCCGGCCAATTCCGCAATTGCGTGTTCCTGACCGTGATCGAGGTCGATGCCGATACGTTCCGGGCCACGCACCAGACGATGGAGCAAACCAGGCGGGAAGCCGAGGACGCGCTGCGCAGCCTGGTCAGCTACTGCCACCGCAAAGGCATGGCGGCCACTGCGCGCGTGGTCTTCGCCGCCGAAACCGTGCCGCAGCTTCTGAAACTGGCGCACGACGCGGTGGCTGAATACCCGGAAGCCACTTTCTTCGCCACCCAGCTCATGTTCGAGCCCGATACCTGGGTGACGCGGCTGCTGCATAACCGGACTGCCACCGCCGTTATGCGAGGCTTGCATAAAATGGGCGTCACGCTGGTCGTGCTGCCGATGCGCCTAGCCTGAGCTTGGATATACTTCGCCGCGCATGCCCTACCCGCTCGCCGCCGCCGTCACCCTGCTGAGCGCATTGCTCTACGCCGCCACCATCGTCATGGTGGGCCGGGCGCGCTGGCGCTACGGCATCAAGGCTCCCGCCATCGCCGGCCATCCCGCTTTCGAGCGCCTCCATCGCGTGCAGGCCAACACGCTGGAGCAGATGCCGGTGTTCCTGCCGGCGCTGTGGCTGGCGGCGATCACCGTTTCGGACGCGCTCGCCGCCGCCCTCGGCGCGCTGTTCGTCGCCTTCCGCATCCTCTATGCCGTCCTCTACCTGCGCGCCGCCGAAGCGCGCGGCTATGGCTACGGCCCCGCCGCGCTCTGCATGCTGGCGCTGTGGGGCGTGGCGGCCTGGGGCGTCGGCCGGCAGCTGCTGACGTGATCAGGGGGTCAGGATCCCGAACATCAGCTCGAAATCGTCGAGCGACCCGAACAGCCGTTCCAGCAGCCCCGCCTCGCCCTCGACCTGCACGATCCCCGTCTCGATCGCCTGGGCGACGCTGCTCTCCTTCACGATCAGCGCCACCAGCGCCTGGCGCGTCGTCGTCACCGTCGCTTCGGCATCCAGCGCCTGCTTGCCCATGAGCTGGGTCAGGGTCGCGTTGGAGACGGTGAGCAGCAGTTTTTCGTTCGCATCGGTCAGGATCAGGTTGAGGCGGAAAGCGCGCGGACCGATCTTGTGCGGATCGATGCGCACGGCGATAAAGTCGAGCAGCGTCTCGGTGGCGATGGCGCCCAGCAGGTCGGGGCTGAGAATCGGGCGCGGCGGCAGCTTGGCGGCGCCGAAGCGCAGTTCCAGGGCGCCGAACAGATAGGCGTTGCGCCAGGTCGCCGATTCGGCCTGGTAGCCCATCTGCTCCAACGCATCGGCCATCAGCTCGCGCGCTTCGGTGTTGCCGGGATCGGCGAAGACGACGTGATACATCACCTGTGCCACCCAGCGATATTCGCCCCGGGCGAAATCGGCGCGCGCCCGCGCCACGATCGCCGCTGCGCCGCCCATGTACTCGACGTATTTGGCCGCCCCGTCGCGCGGCGGCAGCGGATTGAGATTGGCCGGGTTGCCGTCGTACCAGCTCAAATAGCGCTGGTACACGGCCTTGGCGTTGTGGCTGATGGTGCCGTAATAGCCGCGCACGGTGAAGTCGCGCGCCAGGCCCGGCGGCAGGCGCAGCACCTCGGCGATCTCGGCCGGCCGCTTGCCGTGGTTCATCAGCCGCACGGTCTGGTCGTGCACGTGCTTGTAGAGATCGCGCTGGCGCGCCAGGAAGTCGAGAATCCTCTCCCGCCCCCAGGTCGGCCAGTGATGCTGGCCGATCAGTACCTCGGCGCGTTCGCCGAAGCGTTCGATGGCGTCGGCCAGATAGAAGGCCCACAGCCGCGGATCGCGCACCACCGAGCCGCGCAGCGGGCAGAAATTGTGCAGATGGCGGGTGGCGTTCTCGGCCATGTTCAGCACGCCGCCCTGGGGCAGGAACATGTGCATCTCCGCCGGCGCCTCGGTGCCCGGCGCCAAGTGGAACACGATCTCGACGCCGGCGATAACATGGGTTTCGACCGGTTGCGCGATAAGCTGGGTCGGCGCGATCAGCGACACCCGCCCGCGCGCGATCCCCTTGCCCAGCCCGGCATCGACCTGCCCGCGCGGCCCCGGCGGCAGCAGCGGGCCGAACTGGAACATGGCGCGCCGCGTCATGGCGTTGCCGGCCAGCACGTTCTCGCCGCCCACCGCCTCCATGAACCCGTCCGGCGCGATGACGGCGATCCTGCCCGCCTTGACGTCCTCGTCGGACGCCACGCCCTTGACGCCGCCATAGTGATCGACATGCGAATGGCTGTAGATCACCGCCCGCACCGGTTTGCGCGGCCGATGCGCGTAGTAGAGTTCCAGCGCCGCCGCGGCGGCCTCGATGGTGGTCAGGGGATCGATCAGGACCAGCCCGTCCGCGCCCTCGATCACCGTCATGTTGGCGATGTCCAGCCCGCGCAACTGGTAGACCGTGTCGGTGACGCGGAACAGGCCGCTCGCCATGTTGAGCTGCGCCATGCGCCACAGGCTGGGATTGACCGTGGGCGGCGCGTCCGGCCCGTCGAGGAACTCGTAGGCGCCCAGGTTCCAGATCAGCCCGCCGCGGCTGACGATGCGGCGCTCGGGCAGGTCGGCGATAAAGCCCCGCCGCGACGTCTCGTAGTCCTCGCGATCCTCGAACGGCAGCTCGCGCCGCGTAGCCTCGTTGGCCGCGCGCGTCGCCGGCTCCGCCTCTTTCTGCCGCAACGGATTGGAGTCCACGGGCGATCCCCCTGACTTGTCTTGTTGGAGCCGAAGCGGCCCTGGGCCAAGCCTAGGTCAGGGCGAGCGGCGCGGGCAAGCGTGGGCCCTCCGCTTTGCCGCCGCGATGATGTAGTCTGCCGTCATGCCCCCGCCGACCGACTCCGCCGCATGAGCCGCTACCTGCTGGGCAGGCTGGCGGAGATGCTGCTGGTGCTGCTGCTGATGTCGGCCCTGGTCTACTGGATGATCGGTCTGATGCCCGGCGATCCCATCGACCTGCTGTTCATGGGCAACCCCGACATCCGGCCCGACGACATCGCCCGGCTGCGCGCCGTCTACGGGCTGGACCAGCCGCTGCACCAGCGCTACCTGGCCTGGCTGACCCAGGCGCTGGCCGGCGATTTCGGCTTCTCGCGCATGTTCGCCCGGCCCGTGCTCGAGGTGCTGCTGCCGCGGCTGGGCAATACGGTGGTGCTGATGGGCGCCGCCTTCGCCCTCTCGGTCGCCATCGCTCTGCCGCTAGGCATCGAGGCGGCGCGCAAGCCCTACGGCGCCTTCGACAACGCCACCAACCTCTTCTGCTTCGCCGGCATTTCCATCCCCACCTTCTGGCTGGCGCTGCTGCTGATCATCCTGTTCGCGGTGATCCTGGGCTGGTTTCCCGCCTCCGGCGCCGGCGAAGGCGGCCTGGCGGAGCGGCTGCGGCATCTGGCCTTGCCGGTGATGACCCTGACCGTCGCCAATATCGGCCACTACACCCGCTACGTGCGCGCCGCCATGATCGAGACGCTGCGCCAGGATTTCGTGCGCACCGCCCGCGCCAAGGGCGTCTCCGAAGAGGGCGTGGTCTGGCGCCACGCGCTGCGCAATTCGCTGTCGCCGATCCTGACCATCCTGGCGCTGTCCTTCGGCAGCCTGTTCTCCGGCGCGCTGATCACCGAGATCATGTTCGCCTGGCCGGGCATGGGCAAGACCATGTTCGACGCCATCCTGGCCAACGACTACAACCTGGCCCTGGTCGGCCTGCTGTTCGCCACCTTGACCACGCTGCTGGGCAGCCTGCTGGCCGACCTGGCCTATGCCTGGGCCGATCCGCGCGTGCGGCTGGGCAAGCCGGCATGAGCCGCGCCTCGTTGCATCGCGGGGCGGATTTCTGGCGCCGCTTCCGCCGCCACGGTTTCGCCGTGGCGAGCCTGGGGCTGCTGCTGGCGCTGGCCCTGCTCGCCCTGCTGGCGCCCGCGATCGCCGGGCTGCGCGGCATCGACCCCAACGAGGCCGACCTGCTGAGCCGGCTGGAGCCGCCCTCGTGGCGGCACTGGCTGGGCACCGACGATCTGGGGCGCGACCTCTTCCTGCGCCTGCTGCATGGCGGGCGGGTGTCGCTGCTGGTCGGGCTGGCGGCAGCGCTGATCGCTGCGGTCGCCGGCTCGATCATCGGCGTGGTGGCGGGCTATGCCGGCGGCCGGCTGGACGCGCTCCTGATGCGGCTGACCGACACGGTGATCGCCCTGCCGGTCCTGCCGCTGCTGATCCTGCTCAGCGCCGTCGATCTCACCAAGCTCGGCGTTCCCGCCGAGCTGGCGCGCTCGCCCGCCATCTCGCTCTACCAGATCGTGTTCATCGTCAGCCTGTTCGGCTGGACCACGGTGGCGCGGCTGGTGCGCGGCATGACCCTGTCGCTGAAGACGCGCGACTACGTGCGCGCCGCCCGGGCGCTGGGCGCGGGCCCGCTGCGCATCATGTTCCGCCACATCCTGCCCAACGCGCTGTCGCCGGTGGTGGTCGCCACCACCATGTCGGTCGGCAGCATCGTGCTGTTCGAATCGGTGCTGAGCTTCCTCGGGCTCGGCGTGCAGGCGCCGCTGGCCTCCTGGGGCAACATGCTGACCAACGCCCAGGAGCTGATCTGGTCCAGCCCCATGCTGGCGATCTGGCCCGGCCTGCTGATCTTCCTTACAGTGGTCGCCTTCAACTTCGTCGGCGACGGCTTGCAGGACGCGCTCGATCCAAGGGCGCTGGATCGGCGCAGCGGAGAGACGACATGAGCGACGATCGACGCCGGCACTGGGACACGGTCTACCAGACCAAGGCCACCACCAGCGTGAGCTGGTACCAGCCGGTTGCCGAACCGTCGCTGGCCGCCCTGGACGGCTTTCGCGTTCCCCATACGGCGGGGCTGATCGACATCGGCGGCGGCGCCTCGCCGCTGGTCGACAATCTGGTCGAGCGCGGCTGGACCGATCTGACCGTGCTCGATATCGCCGAACCGGCGCTGGCGATCGCCCGCCAGCGGCTGGCAAAAGCCGGCGAGCGCGTGCGCTGGATCTGCGCCGACATCACGAGCTGGATGCCGGATCGCCTCTACGACGTCTGGCACGATCGCGCCGTGCTGCACTTCCTGACCGAAGCCGCGCAGCGACAGCACTATCGTCAGGCGCTGGAAGCCGCATTGCGGCCGGGCGGGCTGGCGATCATCGCCACTTTCGCGCTGGACGGGCCGGAGCGTTGCAGCGGCCTGCCGGTGCGCCGCTACGACGCCGATCTGCTGGCGCAGGAGCTGGGCGACGGCTTCGAGCTGCTGAAATCCTGGCGCCAGTCTCACGCCACGCCGGGCGGCGCCAACCAGTCCTTCAACTGGTGCGCCTTCCGGCGTCGCTAGAGCGGATCACGATCGGACGGAAGCGCAAGCGCTTCCGTCCGATCGTGTAAATCCGCTCTATCTTTTAATGATTAGAGCAAATTCACATGTTTTGACGGGATCGCAAGCGATTCCGTCAAAACATGATTTGCTCTAGCTACTCAGCCGCCTGCTTCTGCGGCACGTCCTTGGAGAGCTGCTGCTCGACCAGCGTCGCCCAGTAGGAAGCGCCCAGCGGCAGGATCTCGTCGTTGAAGTCGTAGCCGGGGTTGTGGATCATGCACGAGCCCGGCCGGTCGCCGTTGCCGATCCAGATGTAGCAGCCCGGCTTGGCCTGCAGCATGAAGGCGAAATCCTCCGAGCCCATGGCCGGGGTCGGGTTGCGATTGACCTTGGCGCCGCCGGCGACGGTCGCCGCGGCGCGCGCGGCGATCTCGGTCTCGTTCTCGCTGTTGACCGTGGCGGGATAGCGCCGCTCGTAGCGCCAGCCGATGGTGGCGCCGTAGCCCTGCGCCACGGCGCGGCTGATCTCCTCGATCTGGCGCTGCACGCGGTCCTGCACTTCCTTCTTGAAGCTGCGCACCGTGCCGCGCAGCACGGCGGTCTGCGGGATGACGTTCCAGGCGTCGCCGGAATGGAACTGCGTGGTGCTGACCACGGCGGTGTCCATCGGATCGGTGTAGCGGCTGACGATGGCCTGCAGCGCCACCACGATCTGCGAGCCGATCATCACCGGGTCGACGCCCTGGTGCGGCATGGCGCCATGGGCGCCGACGCCGTTCACCGTGATCTCGAAAATGTCGTAGGCGGCCATCATCGGGCCGGGACGCACGGCGAAATGGCCGACCGGAATGCCCGGGATGTTGTGCATGCCGTAGACCTGTTCGGCCGGGAACTGGTCGAACAGCCCCTCCTCGACCATGACGCGGCCGCCGCCCTCGTTCTCCTCGGCCGGCTGGAAGATGAAATAGACCGTGCCGTCGAAGTTGCGCGTCTCGGCCAGGTACTTGGCCGCGCCCAACAGCATGGTGGTGTGGCCGTCGTGGCCGCAGGCATGCATCTTGCCGGGGATTTTAGAGGCGTGATCGAACTGGTTGGTCTCGTGCACGTCCAGCGCATCCATGTCGGCGCGCAGGCCGATGGCGCGCCGGCCGGTGCCCGCCTTCAGTACGCCGACCACGCCGGTCTTGGCCAGGCCGCGATGCACCTCGATGCCGAAGGATTCCAGCCGCTTGGCGACCACGTCGGCGGTGCGGTGCTCCTCGAAGGCGGTCTCCGGATGCTGGTGGATGTCGTGCCGCCAGGCCTCCATGTCCTTGTGGAATTCGGCGATGCGGTTGAGGATCGGCATGAGATTCTCCCGAGAAACAGGCTTTGCCGGAGCTTAGCCGCTACACGGGGAAGTTCAAGGCAGCGCCGTGTCGGGCCCCAGCCGCGCCAGTGCGGCGTCGATGGCGCTGCCGTCCGGCAGGGCGGCTTGCGCCCCCGTGGCGCGGCAGGACAGACTGCCGGCCACGCAAGCCCGGCGCACGGCCTGTTCCAGCGCCAGGCCGCGATCGAGCGCTGCCGCCAGCACCCCGACAAAGGCGTCGCCCGCCCCGGTCGTATCGGCGACCTCGACCGCCAGGGCCGGCGTCCGCCACTGGCGGCCGCGAGCGCAGGTTTCCGCCCCCGCCGCCCCCAGGGTGACGATCGCGGCCACATCCATGGCCTGGGCCAGGGAGCGGGCATCGGCCGAGGCCAGGCCCAGAGTGCCGGCCAGCGACGCGGCCTCGACCTCGTTGACGACCAGGATGTCGACCGCCCGCAGCGCCTCCCTGGCCAGAGCCAGGGCCGGCGCCAGGTTCAGGATCACGCGGCAGCCGCCCGCCCGGGCCCGGGCGATGGCGCGCTCGGTCTCGGCTTGCGGCAGTTCGCGCTGCACCAGCAGGATGGCGCCGGGCGACAGCGCGCCCTCGAGCCAGTCGGCCGACGCCGCCAGGTTGGCGCCGGCGGCGACCATGATCTGGTTCTCGCCTTGCGGATCGACGCCGATGGCCGCCGCGCCGGTCGGCAGCTCGACGCGGCGCACGCCCGCGAGATCGACGCCCGCCTGGCGCAAACCTTCCAGCGCGACCGGGGCCAGGTGATCGGAGCCCACTGCGCCGACCAGGCGCGCCGGCGCCCCGTCGCGGGCCGCAGCCAGGGCCTGGTTGGCGCCCTTGCCGCCGGCCATGACGCTGAACTGCCGGCCCAGAACGGTTTCGCCGCGCCGGGGCAGGTCCGGCACGGCGAAAAGATGGTCGACGATGATCGACCCGAAGACGACGATCATGCCGCCTCGAGAACCGGCGGCGTCAATGGCTCATCAGCACCGGCGCGGTCATCGAGGACAGGATCTTCCGCGTCACGCCGCCCATCACCATCTCGCGCAGCCGCGAATGGCCATAGGCGCCCATGACCAGCAGATTGACGTCGAGGTCGGCCATGCGCGAGAGGACGACGTCGCCCGGATCGGCATCGTCGGAGATGGTGAAGGACGACGTCACCTTCACGCCGTGCCGGGCCAGGAACAGGGCGATGTCGGCGCCCGGGTCCTCGCCATGGCCGCGGGCGCCGGCGCGGGGATTGACCGCCAGCACGGTCACGGTCTTGGCCGCCTGCAGGAACGGCAGGGCGTCGCTGACCGCGCGGGTCGCCTCGCGGCTGGCGTTCCAGGCCACCATCACGTGACCGCCCATCAGCGGTCCGCGGAAGGGAATATAGGGCAGGATCAGCACCGGGCGGCCGGCGCGCAGCGCCACGGTCTCGGGCAGGTCGGGCACGATGTCGGGATCGGTCAGGCTGCTGTCGAACTGGCCCATCACCACCAGGTCGGCATAGCGCGCGTTCATCGAGCCCAGCTCGTAGACGTCGCCCTGCGCGTCGCGCCATTCGCTGGCGGTGCCGACGCGGCTGCAGATGGCGTCGAACGCGGCCTTGCCCTTGGCGGCCAGCTCCTTGCCGCGCTTCTCCTGCAGCGCGATCAGGTCGGGGCTGATGCCCGCCTCGAGATAGGCCGGCAGCACCACGTTGCTGCGCAGGAACAGGCCCACCAGATGCGCGCCCGTGCCGCGCGCCAGTTCGGCCGCGGTTTCGACGCGCTTGTCGTTGGTCGGAGCGGTATCGCAATTGACCAGGATCGTCTTATAGGCCATCGGCATCTCCCTTGTTCTCTATGAGATATAAAATGCGCCGATCCTAGCGCAACGGGAATGATCCAGATCAAGCGGAAAACCGGCCGTTTTCCTCACAGGCCGCGCTGTTCCACGCCCAGGCGGCCTTCCTGGACGGCATGGCAGGCCACCATGCCGCCTTCGATCGGATAGGGCTGCGGAATCTCGCTGCGGCAGCGTTCGTTGGCGAAGGGGCAGCGCGGATTGAAGGCACAGCCCGGCGGCGGATTGATCGGGCTGGGCACCTCGCCGCCCACCGGCGTGCGCTGGCGGCCGGTCATCTCCAGGTCCGGGATGGTGTCCAGCAGCATGCGCGTATAGGGGTGCTTGGGCCGGTAGAACAGCGTCCTTGTGTCGGCCAGCTCGACCAGGCGGCCCAGATACATGACGCCGACGCGGGTCGAGATGTTGTAGACCACCGCCAGGTTGTGGGAGATGAAGAGATAGGTCAGCCCGAACTCGCGCTGCAGGTCCTTCATCAGGTTCAGGATCTGCGCCTGCACCGACACGTCCAGCGCCGAGGTCGGCTCGTCGCATACCAGGAACTCGGGCTCCGAGGCCAGCGCCCGGGCGATGGAGATGCGCTGGCGCTGGCCGCCGGAGAACTCGTGCGGGAATTTCTGCCCGTCGGCGGGCGTCAGCCGCACCTGCTTCAGGAGCTGGCCGACGCGCTCGGCGATGTCCGCCTTCGACGTCGCCAGCCGGAAGGCGCGGATCGGCTCGGCGATGATGTCGAACACCCGCCAGCGCGGATTGAGGCTGGCATAGGGGTCCTGGAAGATCATCTGCATGCGCCGGCGCAGGCCCGCCATTTCCTTGCGCGGGATCGAGGGATCGAGCACGCGGCCTTCGAAGGAGATGGTGCCGCCGCTGGGCCGGTAGAGCCCGACGATCAGCCGCGCCACCGTCGACTTGCCGCAGCCCGACTCGCCGACCAGCGACAGGGTTTCGCCGCGGGCGATGTCGAAATCGATGCCGTCCACCGCCCGCACGATCTGGTCGGGCTTGCCTTCCAGCACCCGGTTCAGCCATGGCGGCGACACGTCGAAATAGCGCTTCAACTCGCGCACCTGCAGCAGCGTGTCGCCGCCGACGCTGACCTTGCGGGCGGCGCGCTCAGCCATTGACGGCCTCCGGCTGGCGCAACCGCGGCCCGACCCCGGCGGCGTCGTAGAGCCAGCAGGCGGCGAAGGAGCGCCCGGCCGGCAGCAGTTCGGGCCGCTCGACCAGGCAGCGTTCGCCCGCCTGCGGGCAGCGCGGGTTGAAGGCGCAGCCCGGCGGGATCTCGGTCAGGCGCGGCATGGCGCCCTCGATCTGGGTCAGCCGGCCCTGCTCGCCGCCGACGGAGGGGATCGAGCCCATCAGGCCGCTGGTATAGGGATGGCGCGCGTTCTTGACCACGTCGCGCACCGGGCCGATCTCGGCGATGCGGCCGGCATACATCACCGCCACCCGGTCGGCGGTCTCGGCGATGACGCCCATGTCGTGCGTCACCAGCATCACCGCCGTGCCGTGCTCGCGGCACAGCCGCTTCAAGAGCGCGATGATCTGCGCCTGGATCGACACGTCGAGCGCGGTGGTCGGCTCGTCGGCGATGATCAGCTTGGGATTGGCGCACAGCGCCAGCGCGATCACCACGCGCTGGCGCATGCCGCCGGAGAACTGGTGCGGGTAGTGGTCGATGCGCTGCTCGGCGGCAGGGATGCCGACCTCTTTCAACAGCTCGATCGCCCGCGCCCGCGCCTGCGGCGCCGTGATCCGGATATGGGTCAGGATGGTTTCCGTGAGCTGCCGGCCGACCGTGTAGAGCGGGTTGAGGCTGGTCAGCGGGTCCTGGAAGATGGCGCCGATCTGCGCGCCGCGCACCTTGCGCATCTCGTCGTAGCTCAGCCGGTCGATGCGCCGCCCCGCCAGCACGATCTCGCCGCCGGCGACGCGGCCGGGCGGTTCGAGCAGGCCGATGATGGCCGCCCCGGTCAGCGACTTGCCGGCGCCCGATTCGCCCACCACGCCCAGCACCTCGCCCGGGGCGATGTGGAAGGAGACGTCGTCGACCGCCAGCAGCGTGCCGCGGCGGGTCGGGAACTCGACGCGCAGGTTGCGCACCTCCAGCAGCGGCTGATTGGCCAGCGTGCTCATGCCGGCCGCCTAGCGCAGCTTGGGATTGAGCGCATCGCGCAGCCAATCCCCCAGCAGGTTGACGGACAGCACCAGCACCACCAGCGCGATCGACGGCATGATGGCGATCCACCACTTGCCTTCCTGCAGCATGCGGTTGCCTTCCTCGATCAGCCGGCCGAGCGAGGGCGTGGTGGCGGGCAGGCCGACGCCGAGGAAGGACAGCGTCGCCTCGGTGATGATCGCCAGCGCCAGGTTGATGGTGGCGATCACCAGCACCGGCCCCATGACGTTGGGCAGGATGTGGCGGAACAGGATCAGGAGCGGATGCAGGCCGATGACCTTGGCCGCCTGCACGTACTCCTTGTTCTTCTCCACCAGCACCGAGCCGCGCACGGTGCGCGCGTACTGCACCCAGAACGACAGGCCGATGGCCAGGATGACGACGATGATGGCGAGCTGGTCGAAGCGCTGGTTGCCGTTGATGCCGCGGGCGACGCGGTTGATCAGCAGCGCCACCAGGTTGGCGGGAATGGACAACTGCAGGTCGGGGGCGCGAATGATGACGGCGTCGACCGCGCCGCCGACATAGCCGCTGACCAGGCCCAGCGTGATGCCCAGCGCCATGGCGAACAGCACCGAGACGAAGCCGACGAACAGCGAGATGCGCAAGCCGTAGAAGATCGCCGACAGCATGTCGCGGCCCTGCTCGTCGGTGCCGAGGATGAAATCGGGATTGCCCTCCGCGTGCCAGGCGGGCGGCAGCAGGCCGTTGGTCAGATCGATGGTGGCGAGGTCGAGCGGATCGAAGGGCGAGATCAGCGGCGCGAAAATCGCGATCAGGAACAGCACCAGCGTCATGACGCCCGCGACCACCACGACCGGCGAACGGCGGAAGCTGTAGGCGATGTCGCTGTCCCACGCCTTGTGCAGGGCCTTGCCGAGGGAGGCCATGTCAGTGCCCTCCCTTGGTGCCGTCGAAGCGCAGGCGCGGATCGACCGCGTAGTAGAGCAGGTCGACCACCAGGTTGATCACGACGAAGAACAGCGCGATCAGCACCAAGTAGGTGGCCATCACCGGAATGTCGACCGACTGCACCGACTGGATGAAGAGCTGTCCCATGCCCGGCCAGGAAAACACGGTTTCGGTGATGATCGAGAAAGCAATAATCGCGCCAAGTTGCAGGCCGGTGATGGTGATGACCGGCACCAGCGTGTTCTTCAGCGCATGGCCGAAATTGATCGCCCGGTTGCTCAGGCCGCGGGCGCGGGCGAACTTGATGTAGTCGGTGCGCATCACCTCGAGCATTTCCGAGCGCACCAGGCGCATGATCAGGGTGAGCTGGAACAGGCCGAGCGTGACCGCCGGCAGGATCAGGGCGCGCAGGCCGGTCTCGGTCAGGAAACCGCTGCTCCACCAGCCGATCTGCACCACCTCGCCGCGACCGAAGGACGGCAGCATGCCGAGCCACACGGCGAACACCAGGATGAGGAGGATGCCGGTCAGGAAGGTCGGCAGCGAAACGCCGACCAGCGAAATGGTGAGCATGATGCGGCTGAGCGCGGCGCGCGGATAGAGTCCGGTGAAGACCCCCATGCCGACGCCCAGCACCAGCGCGATGACGGCGGCGACCAGGCTCAGCTCGACCGTCGCCGGCAGGCGCGAGCCGATGACGCCCATGACCGGCTCGCTCATGCGGTAGGACAGGCCGAAATCGCCCTGCACCGCGTTGAGCACGAAACGGCCGAACTGGATGGGGAACGGGTCGTTCAGCCCGAGCTGCTCGCGCAGCTTCTCGCGCTCGTCGAGCGGCGTGTCGATGCCGACCAGGCTGTTGATCGGATCGCCGACGAAATTGAACAGCGAAAACGCCACCAGCCCCACCGCCAGCATGACGATGATGCCCTGGAACAGGCGACGGATGATGAACGCGAGCATTGCGGCGGCTAAATGCGGAGAGCGGCCCGGACTGGCGTCCGGACCGCTCGCGCTTCCACTGCAGGCTTACTTGATGGTGACGTATTCCAGCGGGAAGACGTTGTCGGCCCGCTGCGCCACCTCGACGTTCTTACGCATCGCCCACACGACGGCCTGCTGATGCAGCGGAATGTGGCCCACCTCGTCGAGGTGGATCTTCTGCGCTTCCTTCAGCATGGCGTCGCGCTTGGCCTTGTCGGTCTCCTGCTCGATCTTGTCCGACAGCTCGTCGACCTTCTTGTTGGAGTAGCCGCCCGGATTGAAGCCGCCCTTCTTGGTCGCCGCGCTCGGCGTCTGGATCAGCTGCTCCAGCACGTTGTGCGCGTCGTAGGTCGAGGCCGGCGACCAGCCCAGCATGAAGAAGCTGGTGTTGCCCGGGGTGTAGTCCGGCTTGCGCAGGATCTCGGCGAAGTACTTGGCGCGGGTCTGGGCGTTGAGGTTCACCTTGACCCCGATGCGGGCCAGCATCGACACCACCGCCTTGCAGATCGCCTCGTCCTGGACGTAGCGGTCGTTGGGGCAGTCCATGCCGACCTCGAAGCCCTGCGCGTAGCCGGCGTCGGCCAACAGCTTCTTGGCGGCCTCGACGTCGACCTTCGGCCGCACGTCCAGGTCCTTGAAGTAGCCGTTGATGCCCTGGCCGACCATCAGCGCGGTCGGGAAGGACTGGCCGCGCATGATGGTGCGCTTGATCGCCTCGACGTCGATGGCCTGCATGAAGGCCTTGCGCACGCGCACGTCCTTGAACGGGTTCTTGCCCTTGACGTTGGACTTCAGCAGCTCGTCGCGCTCCTGGTCGAAGCCGAGATAGACGACGCGCGTCTCGCGGCCGGCCAGCACCTTGGTGTTGGGATCCTTCGACAGCGCGTCTTCGTCCTGCGGCGGCACGGTGTAGACGAAGTGCACCTCGCCCGAGCGCAGGGCGGCGGTGCGGGTGGCGGCATTGGCGATGCGGTTGAACTCGGCCGTATCGACATTGCCCTTGTGCTTGTCCCACCAGGCCGTGTTCTTGACCAGCACGGTCTTGACGTCCGGCTCGCGGCTTTGCAGCTTGAACGGGCCGGTGCCGTTGGCGTTGCGGGTGGCGAAGTTGGTCTCGTCCGGCTTGGTCAGGTCGGCGACGCCGGTGGCGCCGTTCTTCTCGGCCCAGGCCTTGGACATGATGAAGATCTGCGCCAGCTTGTCGACCATCAGCGGGTCGGGATACTTGGTCTCCAGCACCACCGTCTGCTCGTCGACCTTGCGGATCTCCTTCATCGACACGAAGTAGCCCTTCATGTTCGACGCGCCGGTCGAGGCGCGGGTGATCGAGAAGACGACGTCGTCGGCCACGAACGGCGTGCCGTCGTGGAATTTCACGCCCTGGCGCAGCTTGAACTCCCAGGTCGTGGGCGTCGCCAGCTTCCACGACGTGGCGAGTGCGGGCTGCAGCTGCAGGCCCGGATCGCGCCGCACCAGCCCTTCATAGACGTTGCCCAGGAAGGACAGCAGGAAGGTCTCGTTGCGCGCGTAGGGGTCCATCGAGTTGACGTCGCCGTCGTTGGCCCACTTGAACACCTTGCCCTGGGCAAAGGCTGTTCCCGACGCCATCGACGAAAGCGCAAAAGCGCCCGCCGCCAGGATCAGCGTCCTGAAACCGATTTTCATGGATCTCGTCTCCCAATTTGTGTTTGTGCCGCCCTTCGCCGGGCGGACTCGGACTGCGGTGGCAAAAGCCGGCGGAATGCCGGTTTGCCCTTGTCTATCGCGTAGAACACTCCTTAAACCGAGTCAATCGCGTAGCGCCACCGAACGCGCCTGTCGGGCGACAATGCGCCTTGTCGGGCGAGCCATGCAGCCGGCGCCGGTTTCCCGCGAGAACCCGTATGGCCTGCACGCCTCGTTTGGGCTTAGGCTATGGGTCCGCTCGGCTTTGCAACGCAGCAAAACCCGCCTTCGGCCACCAAGGAGAGCACCGTGACCCACAATGCCCCCAATTCGCTGCAGGCGCGCGACATCGCCTCGGTGGTGCACCCCTATACGCATCTGAAGAAGCATCTCGGCGAAGGCCCGCTGGTCATCGCCCGCGGCAAGGGCGTGCGCGTCTACGACGATTCGGGCAACGACTATCTCGAAGGCATGGCCGGCTTGTGGAGCGCCGCCCTGGGCTTCGACAACGAGCGGCTGGTGCAGGCGGCGCTGAAGCAGATGCGGCAACTGCCCTTCTATCACGGCTTCGCCAGCAAGTCGCACGAGCCGATGATCGAACTGGCCGAGATGCTGCTGAAACGCGCACCGGTGCCCATGGCGCGCGCCTTCTTCGCCAATTCCGGTTCGGAGGCCAACGACAGCGCCCTGAAGCTGGTGTGGTACTACAACAACGCGCTGGGCCGGCCGCAGAAGAAAAAAGTCATCTCCCGCATCAAGGGTTACCACGGCGTTACCATCGCCGCCGCCAGCCTGACCGGCCTGCCCAACAACCATCGCGACTTCGACCTGCCGATCGCCAATGTGCTGCACACCGACTGCCCGCATTTCTACCGCTACGGCCAGCCGGGCGAGAGCGAGGAGCAGTTCGCCACCAGGCTGGCCGAGTCGCTGGACGCGCTGATCCGCAAGGAAGGCCCCGAAACCGTGGCCGCTTTCATCGCCGAGCCGGTGATGGGCGCGGGCGGCGTGATCGTGCCGCCGACGGGCTATTACGAGAAGATCCAGGCGGTGCTGAAGAAGCACGACGTGCTGTTCATCGCCGACGAGGTGATCTGCGGCTTCGGCCGCACCGGCAATTACTGGGGCTGCCAGACCTTCGACATCCGGCCCGACATCCTGACCTGCGCCAAGGCGCTGTCCGCCTCGTTCCTGCCGATCTCGGCGGTGATGGTGAACGAGAGGATCTGGCAGGCCATGCTGGTCGAGAGCGAGAAGATCGGCGTCTTCGGCCACGGCTTCACCTATTCCGGCCATCCGGTGCCGGCCGCCGTCGCGGTCGAGACGCTGAAGATCTACGACGAGATCGACCTGGTCGGCCATGTGCGCCAGATCGGGCCGGCGATGCAGGCGGGCCTGCGCAAGCTGGGCGAGCACCCGCTGGTCGGCGAGGTGCGCGGTATCGGCATGATCGGCGCCATTGAGCTGGTGAAGGACAAGAAGACGCGCGAAGCCTTCCCCGTCGCCGGCAGCGCCGGCGGCCTGGTCGCCAAGCACGCCCAGAACAACGGGCTGATCCAGCGCAACATGGCCGACGCCGTCGCCTTCTCGCCGCCCTTGGTGATGACCGTGGCCGACATCGAGGAGATGTTCGCGCGGACGACCAAGGCGCTGGACCTCACCTTGGCCGATCTGCGCGCCGCCGGCGAATTCAAGGGCTGATCGTTCCGCTACCCTTCTCCGTCATGCCCCGGCTTGACCGGGCCACCCATGCCCGAACGAGATGACGCGGCTCATCGAATGGCGCGCCCCTCAAGGACCATGGATGGCCCGGTTAAACCGGGCCATGGCGAAAGGAAAGCCTTCACTGAAACCTGTGCTGCCACAGCCGCGAGCGCAGCCGCAGGAACAGCAGCAGCGCCAGCATGACGACGGCCGGCGGAATGCAGGCCATGTGCACGTCGGTCAGCCGGGCGAGATAGCCGACCAGGAAAGCGCCGATCGGCGCGCCGCCCATGAAGCCGAGTTGGAACAGCGACAGGATGCGGGCGCGGTGCGAGGGCGGCGCGGCCATCTGCACGATGGTGCGGCCCTGCGTCATGTTGATGCCGGCGCCGACGCCCCAGAGGAAGCACAGCGCGGCCAGCCCGTAGAACGGCAGTTTCGCCGCCATGGCCAGCAGCACCAGGGCCGAGACCGCCAGCGACAGCAGCATCGGCTTGCCCGGCCGGCGCAATTGGCCGAGCCGGACCTGCGCCACGATCGACAGCAGCGCCCCGCCCCAGAAGAAGAAATTCACCAGCGCGATCTCGCCGGCGCCGCCGCCGTGATCGTCGCGCACCATCAGCGGCAGCAGCACCAGGAACGAGCCGATGTAGAACAGCCCGACGCCCAGCATGGCGACGATCACCGGCCAGATGCTGGGCGTGGCGAAGGCCTCGCGCATGCCCTCGCCGATGGCCGCCAGGCGCCCGCCCTGCTCCGCCGTCGGCCGCGGCGGCGCCGGCGTCAGCCGCCAGCAGGCATAGGCGCCCGCTGCCATGATCGCCGCCTGCAGGCAGAGCAGCACCGGCGCTCCCAGCGTCTCGGCGGCGCTGGCGCCCAGCATGCCCAGCAATTGCGCCAGGAACTGCATGCCGGTGACGATCGCCACCGCCCGCGGCAGGTCGGCGCCGGCGACATGGCCCAGCAGCGCGTCGCGGGCCGGCATGGCGAAGGCGCCCAGCGTTCCCATCGCCAGGCCGAACGCCACGATGGCGGCAAAGCTCAGATGGCCGGCGCCGATCGCGGCCGCCAGGACCAGAGGCGGCACGGCCGACAGCAAATGGTAGCGGATCAGCAATTGGCGTCCGTCGTTGCGGTCCGCCACCGCCCCGCCCAGCAGGATGAACAGGATCGACGGGCCCATCAGCGCCGCCTGCGCCAGCCCGACCAGGTCGGGCGGCGCTTGCAGGATCACCGCGACCAGCCAGGGAAACAGCACCATCTGCAGGCCGAGCCCGGCGTACCAGGCGCCTAAACTGCCGAGATAGAAGGGAAATTGCCGGCCCATGGGCGGATTATCGGGAATAACGCGAGACATCCGGGTGTCTGTTTCCTAAGCCCAGCCATGCGGCAATGCGCCTCTCATGGAGAGACAAGTTCTTGATATAAATCAAGGGCTACGGGGGCATGAGCGATTACTGTGCCGGACCGCCGCGGTTCGGCATTCGGGTAGAAAATGGATTACCAGAGTTTTTTTCGCCAGTCGCTGGGGGAACTGCAGGCTGAAGGCCGCTATCGCGTCTTCGCCGATTTGGAGCGCGAGGCGGGCAATTTCCCCTTCGCCCGCAATCACCGCAAGAGCGGCGTCGAGCGCGTCACGGTCTGGTGCTCCAACGACTATCTGGGCATGGGCCAGCACGAGGTGGTGCTGCAGGCCATGCGGGAGGCGCTGGACGTGTCCGGCGCCGGCGCCGGCGGCACCCGCAACATCTCCGGCACCAACCACAACCACGTGCTGCTGGAGCGCGAGCTGGCCGAGCTGCACGGCAAGCAGGCGGCGCTGGTCTTCACCTCGGGCTACGTCGCCAACGAGACCGCCTTGCAGACGCTGGGCAGCAAGCTGCCGAACTGCATCCTGTTCTCGGACGCGCTGAACCACGCCTCGATGATCGCCGGCATCCGCTATTCCGGCGCCAAACGGCACATCTTCCGCCACAACGACCCAGCCGACCTGGAGCGCCTGCTACGCCAGGCCGATCCGGCGGCGGCCAAGATCGTGGCCTTCGAATCGGTGTATTCGATGGACGGCGACATCGCGCCGATCGGCGAGCTGTGCGACGTCGCCCATCGCCATGGCGCGCTGGCCTATCTCGACGAGGTGCATGCGGTGGGCATGTACGGCGCCCAGGGCGCGGGCGTGGCCGAGCGCGACGGCGTGGTCGACAAGGTCGATATCGTGCAGGGCACGCTGGCCAAGGCGTTCGGCGTGATCGGCGGCTACATCGCCGGCAACGCCGAGACGGTGGATTTCGTGCGCAGCTTCGGCTCGGGCTTCATCTTCACCTCCGCGCTGCCGCCTTCGATCGCCGCCGGCGCGCTGGCCAGCATCCGCCATCTGCGCCGCCATCCCGAGATCCGCGCCAAGCACCAGGAGCGCGCCGCGACGCTGAAGCGCAAACTGGCCAATGCCGGCCTGCCGGTGATGCCGTCGGACAGCCACATCGTGCCGCTGTTCGTTGGCGACGCCGAACGCTGCAAGCGCGCCTGCGACCTGCTGCTGGAGCAGCACCGCATCTACGTGCAGCCGATCAACTATCCCACCGTGCCGCGCGGCGCGGAGCGGCTGCGGCTGACGCCGACGCCGCTGCACACCGACGCCATGATGAACGAGCTGGCCAGCGCCCTGCTCGACGTCTGGGGCCGGCTCGGCCTGCTGCGGGCGGCGGCCGAATAGAGCGGATCGCAGCCGGCGTCTTTCCAAGCCAGGCGGAATCGGTCAAGATGACGGCCGGTTCACATTTTCGGCGCTGGCCATGGCGCTCAATCGCAAGCAACTGGCGAAGATCCTCGAGCTGATGGGCAGCGTCCATGACGGCGAGGCCCTGGCTGCGGCGCGCCGCGCCCATATGCTGGTGAAGAATTCCGGCGCGTCCTGGGAAACGCTGCTGGGCGCGCAGAGCGTCCCGCTGCCGTCGCACCTCCCGCACCGGCCCTCGCCGGCCGGCGAGCCGCCGCAGCGGCCGCGCGCCACCAACGCCCACGGGCGCGAGTTGACCAGCTACGAGATGCTGTACGCCCTCCTGCATTCCAACCGCACGCCCACCCTGATCAAGAAGCGGCTGAAGCCGCTGGAGGCCAGGCTGGAAGACGGCGACGTCGACGAGGAAGCGTTGAGCGAGCTGCGTTCCCTGTTCAAGCGCTACGTCGTGGTCACGGCCGGCGCCTGAGGCGGGCTCGATGTGCGCCAATTTCGAGACTCTGGTTTCGCCGGCCGAGTTGCTGCGCCTCTACGGGCTGAAGGCGCCGCCGGAATACTACGAATCCGCCAATCTGCGGCCCGACAATGCGGTGCTGACCATCGACCGGCAGGGCGCGGCGATGAAGCGCTGGGGCCTGAAAGCGGCCTGGGACAACAGGCTGATCATCAACGCCCGCAGCGAGACGGTGGCGCAGAAGGCGAGCTTCCGGCCGCTGCTGGAGCGCCGCTGCCTGATCCCGGCGACCGGCTGGTTCGAATGGCAGGCCGTCCCCAATGCCAGACGCAAGCGCAAGCACCGGCTGCAGCCGGTGGCGCAGGGTAGTTTCTGCTTCGCCGGGCTGAGCGATGGCGAGCGGGTGGTGATGCTGACCCGCGCCCCCTCGCCCGACATCGCCCATGTCCACGACCGCATGCCGGTGGTGCTGGCGCGCCAGGACGAGGCGCGCTGGATCGACCCGGCTGCGCGGTTCGATCAGGTGCGGAAGGTGCTGGACGCAACCGGCGCGGCCTATCGCGCCGATCCGCTGCAAGAGACGCCGCCGACCAGGCCGGCGCAGGTCGATCTGTTCGACTGGGAGCGGCCGGCGAAAAGTTGACATTGCGGGCGCGCTTGCCATGTACAATGCAATCCCCAGCATGGAGGGTTTGCCATGACCATTCACCCGACCAGTCAAGAACAGATCAGTGCCGTCCAGGCTATGGAGCGGGCGCTCACGACGCTGGAGTTGGCGTTTGGCGACAGCTTTCCCGACGTGGTCGACCGGCTGGTCGCCACGGCCAAGGACAGGCACTTCCGCACCCAGGACGGACGCGATCTCAGCGAGATGCTGAAAGCCGCCCCGTAATCGGCGACCGAGTGAAGGCTGCGCGTTTCGGCTGACTGCTTTTTCCTTATTCCCTTCTCCCTTGCGGAGAGGGAGATAGAGTCAGTTCACCGACGCCACCAGGAAAGTGAACTGCTCGCCGCTGTGCTCGGTGATCGACACGTACTCGCCCGGCTTGAAGACGTGGTCGCCCAGCCGGAACACCGGCTCGTCGTCCTCGTCGCCCGGCGCGTAGGAGAACACCCAGCGATTGCCCTTGCGCTCGATCGTGCCGTGCTCGTCGTCCTGGCCTTGCCAGAAGCGGCGCACGCGGCATCTGTCCTTTTCCTTGGGCCAGACCTGCGTGTCGAGATGGCCATCGACCGTCAGCGGCGCGACGATTTCGTAGCCATGGTTGCGACTGCCCTCCGGAAATTTCGGATTGCGCGCCATTTCCAGACGGATCTTCTTGAGCATTGCGTCGCTCCCTCCAATGCAAGGTTCTTACCAATCGAACTTGGGCGAGGCGTTGATCGGAATCAAGGGCGACGGCGCAGGACCGAAGCCGCCCGCCGCCGCAACTCGCCCAGTTCCTGCGTCGCGTCGAGGCGACGCCAGGCGATATCGCCTACCGCATATTCCGCCTGCCGGTCCACCACCGCGACGGTGGCGTCCGAGGCGTCGGCCTGGCGCGCCGCCACGCGCCGCTTCAGCGTTGCGGTCGGCGCCTCCAGCCACAGGCCGGCGAACGGCAGGGCGGCGCTGCGGGCAACGTCTTCCGCCGCCGCCCGTTCCTGCGGCCTGGCATAGACCGCATCGAGAATGACGCTGCGCCCGGCCTGCAGGGCGATGGCGGCCAGCCGGTGCACCTCGTCGTAGACCGCGGCCGAATGCTGCGGCGTGTACCAGCCGGCCGGCATGCGCTCTTCCAGCGCGATGCCCGCCAGGCGCTTGCGCACCACGTCGGAGCGCACCACCACCGCCCCCGGCGCCGGATCGAGATCGGGCGCCAGGGCCATGGCCAGCGTCGTCTTGCCCGTGCCCGACAATCCCCCCACCGCCACGAGTTGCGGGCGGGCCGGGGGAAACAGGGCGCGCGCATAGGCCTGGTAGCGGCGCGCCGTAGCGCGCTGGCGCACCGCCTCGGCGGCGTCTTCGACGTGCGGCACGCCGGCGGCATCGACATGGGCGCGGATGGCGCTGCGGCGGGCCAGGTAGATCGGCAGCAGCGCCAGGGCGGCCAGCGCCTCCTCGTCCTTCTCGTCGGAATGCCAGAGCCAGGTGTTCAGCGCCAGGTTGGCCAGTTCGCGCAGCCCGCGGAAATCGAGATCCATCAGCAGGAAGGAGAGGTCGTAGAGAATGTCGATGCAGGACAGCCGGTCGTTGAACTCGATGCCGTCGAAGGGCTGCGGCCCGGACGCGGCGAGGTAGATGTTCTTCAGGTGCAGGTCGCCATGGCAGCGCCGCACCGCACCGCTCGCCCGCCTTCGGTCGGCCAGGGCGGCTTGGCGGGCCGCTTCCTGCGGCATTAGCCGCGCCAGCTCGACGGTGAGGCCGGCGTCGAGCAGATCGCCGCGCGCCTGCATCTGCTGCACGTCCATGGCGACGGTGTGGCGCAGCACCTCGCCGCCGCCATTGCCCGGCTCGCGCCGCGCCTGGGCATGGAAGCGGGCGATGGCGCGCGCCAGCTCCGACACCATCGCCGCCGTCAGTTCGCCGCGCTCGGCCACGCGCGCCAGCAGCGTCTCCTGCTCGAAGCGGCGCATGACCACGACCCAGTCCTCGGCCTCTTCCGGCACCCGGTCCGGCGGCACGACCGGACCCAGGCGCAGGCCGCCGTTCGCGCGCAATACGGGCGCCACGCCGAGATAGAGATCGGGCGCGGTGCGCCGGTTGAGCGTCACCTCGTCGGCGCAGAACCGGCGGCGGCGGTCGCCGGTGGAGAAATCGAGGAACGGAAACCGGACCGCCCGCTTCAGCTTGTAGACGCGCTCGCCGACCAGGAACACGGCGGCGGCATGGGTGTCGATGCGCTCGACCCGGGCGCCAGCCGCCAGCCCGTAGGCCTGCGGCGATGACAGGAACTCGATGACGGCGGCCTGGTCGTCGCAGGCCAGATCGGCGGCCGCGGCCATCCTAGGGCCGGCCGGCGCGCGTTGCGGCGACGCCTTCGGGGTCCTGGTGCACGATGATCTCGGCGCTGGGGAAGGCCCGTCTGATCTCGGCTTCGACGGCCTCGCCGATTTCGTGCGCCTGGCGCAGATTGGTCGCGGGATCGAGCTCCATGTGGAGCTGGATGAAGGTGGTGACGCCCGACGAGCGGGTGCGCAGATCGTACAGCCCGCGCACGCGCGGATCGGCGCGCACGATGGCCTTGATGCGCTCGCGGTCCTCGGTGGAGAGCTCGCGGTCCATCAGCACGTTGTAGGCGTCC
Source organism: Reyranellaceae bacterium (assembly GCA_050181585.1). Lineage (GTDB taxonomy): Bacteria > Pseudomonadota > Alphaproteobacteria > Reyranellales > JAQSWP01 > JAQSWP01. Next base: position 62,222 of record JBFXDA010000007.1, on the reverse strand, counting down.
TTGCCGATATCGGCGGCGCTCTTGAGGATGTAGAGGCCGATCAGTCCGGCGACGATGGGGTCGGCCAGCGGCACGTCGAACCGGCTCGACAGGGCGATGGCGAGAATGACGCCGACATTGGTGAGCAGGTCCGACTGGTAGTGCATCCGGTCGGCGCCGATGGCCAGCGACCCGGTGCGGGAAACGACGCGGCGCTGGAAAACCACCAGCAGCGCGGTCAGCGCGATCGAGCCGATCATCACCGCCATGCCCAGCGCCTCGGCGCGCACCGGCTGGGGATCGAGGAAACGCTCGCCGGCGGAGATCAGCAGCCAGATCGCCGAGGCGCCGATGAAGCCCGACTGGATCAGCCCGGCCAGCGCCTCCGCCTTGCCGTGGCCGAACCGGTGCTCGCGGTCGGCCGGCATCAGGGCATGGCGCACGCTCAGCAGCGTGACCAGCGAGGCCAGCAGGTCGAGCGTCGAATCGAGCAGCGTCGACAGCAGACTGACCGAACCGCTGTACCACCACGCCACCGCCTTGCCGGCGATCAGCACCACCGCCACGGCGGTCGAGGCGATCGACGCCAGCCGCATCAGCCGCGCCCGCTGCGACAACTGGGCGGCGACCGCGGGGTCAGTGGCGGGGGCAGCGGCGGGGGCAGCGGCGGGCGGCTCGGCCATGCCTAGGGATACAGCCGCTCGGTCGACCAGGCATTGGCGCCCGCGCCGCGCGAGAACACCAGCCGGTCGTGCAGGCGGAAAGGCTTGTCCTGCCAGAACTCGATGCGCTGGGGCAGCACGCGGAAGCCCGACCAGTAGGGCGGCCGCGGCACGGCGCCAATATGGAACTTGGCGGCGTGGACGGCCACTGCCTTTTCCAGCTCCATGCGGCTGGTCAGCGGCCGCGACTGCTTCGAGGCCCAGGCGCCGATCTGGCTGCCGCGCGGGCGGGAGGCGAAATACTCGTCGGCTTCCGCATCGCTGACCCGCTCCACCGGCCCCTCCACCCGCACCGAGCGGCGCAGCGATTTCCAGTGGAAGCACAGGGCGGCCTTGGGATGCTGGATCAGGTGCTGGCCCTTGCGGCTTTCGAAGTTGGTGTAGAAGACGAAACCCCGCTCGTCGACGCCCTTCAGCAGCACCATGCGGGCCGCCGGCATGCCGTCGGGACCGACCGTCGCCAGGGTCATGGCGTTGGGGTCGGCGGGTTCGGATTTCTCGGCCTCGGCGAACCAGGCGTGGAAATGGGCTATGGGATCGGTATCGCTGTCGGTCATGGATTTTCCTGTCGACCGACTATGCCCGTTCGGCAACCATGAGGCCATGGCCCGATTGCATAGGCGCAATTCCTGACTATCTAACGGAACTGAATTCTTGCCCAAAACAGGTGGCCGGCGGAATGATGCGGATGGTTCGCATCGTCGACCGGCTTCCTGACCCGAGTGGACCACCATGCGCGATCCTTACGAAGTCCTTGGCGTGGCGCGGAACGCCACCCAGGACGAGCTCAAGAAGGCCTATCGCAAGCTGGCCAAGAAACTGCATCCCGACCTCAATCCGGGGAAGAAGGAGGTCGAGGCGCAGTTCAAGGAGGTCAGCGGCGCCTACGACCTGCTGTCGGACGCAGAGAAGCGCCGCCGCTTCGACGCCGGCGAAATCGACGCCGCCGGCCAGGAGCGGCCGCCGCGCCAGTATTACCGGGAATACGCCCAGTCCGACGACGGCATGCGCTACAGCGGCGATTTCTCCGGCGATGCCGGCTTCGCCGAGGATCTGTTCGCCGAGATGTTCGCCCGCTCCCGCGGCGGCCGGGCCGGTGGTGGCGGCGGCGGAACCTTCCGCATGCCCGGCAGCGACGTGACCTATTCGCTGGAGGTGCCCTTCGTCGAGGCTGCCGCCGGCGCGCGCAAGCGGCTGACCCTGCCCGACGGCAAGACGCTCGACGTCAACATCCCGGCGGGCACGGAAGACCGGCAGATGCTGCGGCTGAAGGGCCAGGGCCATCCCGGCATCGGCGGCGGCCCGCCGGGCGACGCCTATATCGAGATCCACGTCCAGCCGCACCCGTTCTTCCGGCGCAAGGACAACGACGTGCATCTGGACCTGCCCGTCACCTTGCAGGAGGCCGTGCTGGGCGGCCGCATCGACGTGCCGACGGTCGACGGTCGGGTAACGCTGAGCGTGCCGGCCGGCTCCAACACCGGCACCGGCCTGCGCCTGAAGGGCCGCGGCGTCGTCGACCAGCGCTCGGGCCAGCGCGGCGACCAGTACGTGCATCTGAAAGTGATGCTGCCCGAGGACAAGGATGGCGCGCTGAAGCAGGCGCTGGAGGAATGGGCCAAGACCCACCCCTACGACGTTCGCGGCAAGGCCGGGCTTGGTTGAGGGAGGCCATCATGACGACATGGCGCATCGAACAGATCGTGACCCTGGTCGGCTGCCGCACGCCCGAGCTGGAGGCCTGGATCGCCGAGCAATGGATCAGGCCGGCGCGCGACGACAGCGGCTGGGTGTTCGCCGATGCCGACCTGGCGCGGGCGCGGCTGATCCGCGACCTGGTGGAGGAGCTCGCCATCGAGGCGGACACGGTGCCGGTGGTGCTGTCGCTGATCGACCAGAACCATGCCTTGCGCCGGCAGCTCCATGACATTCTCGCCACCATCGGCGCTTTGCCCACCGACACCCGCGACGAGATCGCGCGCCGCCTCGGCCTGGGCCAGATCTCCTGATTGTCAGGCCGAATTTCTTGAATGAATACCGCCGCTTAGGGGCTGCGGCGCAATTGACCGGGCGGGATGATGGTGTAGGATGCCAGAAAACACGCCGTTCCTGCCGTTCCAGAGGTTTTCATGACGTCCCCCGCAGCGCTGATGGCCGGCAAGAAGGGCCTGGTCATGGGCATCGCCAACGACCGCTCCATTGCCTGGGGCATTGCCAAATCCCTGTACAAGCATGGCGCCACCATGGGCTTCACCTACCAGGGCGAGGCGCTGGAGAAGCGCATCCGGCCGCTGGCGCAGGAAGTCGGCGTCACCCTGATAGAGCCCTGCGACGTCACCAGCGCCGAGAGCATGGACGCGCTGTTCGCCAAGGTCGAACGGGAATGGGGCAAGCTCGATTTCCTGGTGCACGCCATCGCCTTCTCCGACAAGGAGCAGCTCAAGGGCCGCTACGTCGACACGACGCCGGAAAACTTCGCCATGACGATGAACATTTCCTGTTTCTCGTTCACGGCGGTGGCGCAACGCGCCTCGCGGCTGATGACGGATGGCGGCAGCCTGCTGACCCTGACCTATTACGGCGCCGAGCGGGTGATCCCGCACTACAACGTCATGGGCGTGGCCAAGGCCGCGCTGGAGGCCAGCGTCCGCTACCTGGCCGCCGACCTGGGCAACGACAATATCCGCGTCAACGCCATCTCGGCCGGTCCGATCCGAACCCTGGCCGCCTCCGGCATCGGCGACTTCCGCTACATTCTGAAATGGAACGAGTACAACGCGCCGCTGAAGCGCAACGTCACCATCGAGGATGTCGGCGGCTCCGCCCTCTACCTGCTGAGCGACCTGGGCGCCGGCGTTTCGGGCGAAGTGCATCACGTCGATGCCGGCTATCACACGGTCGGCATGATGGCGACCGATTCCGCGCCCAAGCTGGTCGAGTTGCTGAAGACCTTCGACCCCGACAAATAGGCAGGCGGAAATGGCCGGCAACAGCTTCGGCACGCTCTTCCGCTTCACGAGCTGGGGCGAAAGCCACGGACCGGCGATCGGCTGCGTGGTCGACGGCGTGCCGCCGCTCATTCCCCTGTCCGAAGCCGACATCCAGCACTGGCTCGACAAACGCAAGCCCGGCCAGTCGCGCTTCACCACCCAGCGCCAGGAGCCGGACACGGTGAAGATCCTGTCCGGCGTGTTCGAGGGCGTCACCACCGGCACGCCGGTCAGCCTGCTGATCGAGAACGTCGACCAGCGCTCCAAGGACTATTCCGAGATCAAGGACAAGTTCCGCCCCGGCCATGCCGACTACACCTACTGGGCCAAGTACGGCATCCGCGACTATCGCGGCGGCGGCCGCCAGTCGGCGCGCGAGACCGCCGTGCGCGTCGCCGCCGGCGCCATCGCGCGCAAGGTGCTGGGCGAAGGCGTCAAGGTGCGCGGCGCGCTGGTGCAGATCGGCGCCAAGCGCATCGACCGCGCCAAGTGGAGCTGGGACAGCGTCGGGCAGAACCCGTTCTGGTGCCCCGACCCCAAGGCGGCGATGGAATGGGAGGACTATCTCGACGCCATCCGCAAGGCCGGCTCCTCGACCGGCGCGGTGATCGAGGTGGTGGCCTCGGGCGTGCCGGCCGGGCTGGGCGCGCCGCTCTACGACAAGCTCGACAGCGACCTCGCCCGGGCGCTGATGACCATCAACGCGGTGAAGGGCGTGGAGATCGGCGACGGCTTCGCCGCGGCGGAGCTCAGCGGCGAGACCAACGGCGACGAGATCCGCATCAAAGACGGCCAGGCGGAATTCCTGAGCAACCATGCCGGCGGCATCCTGGGCGGCATCTCGACCGGGCAGGACGTCGTGGCGCGCCTGGCGGTGAAGCCGACCAGCTCGATCCTCAAGCCCATGCGCACCGTCGACACGGCCGGACGCGAGACCGAGATCCAGACCAAGGGCCGCCACGACCCCTGCGTCGGCATCCGCGCCGTGCCGGTGGCCGAGGCCATGATGGCCTGCGTGCTGGCCGACCACCTGCTGCGCCACCGCGCCCTGGGGCGTTCCTGATGGCGCCGCGCCCGCCCCTTCGCATCAACTACGCCCGGCCCTTCTACCTCGCCATGCTGGCGCTGGGGCTGACGGCGCTGGTGCTGATGTTCATGATCGCCACCGGCGACGTGAAGCCCGCCATCGCGCCGCCGGCCGACGCGGCGCAGGGCGAACCGAACATGGGCCTGATCTATTTCGGCGCGGCGGCGGTGCTGTTCTGCATGGGTTACTACATGTGGCGGGCGCTCAGCCGCCTGCGCGATCCTGGCCCCGTCATCGAGGTGCGGCCCGAAGGCGTGATGCTGCGGATCAAGGAGCCGCGGCGCTATCTGTGGAACGACATCACCATGGTCGCCATGGGACGGCACCGCATGCGCAGCCGCCTGGAGATAACCGTTTCGCCGGACCGGTTCGCCGAGCTGCGGCTGCCGAACCTGTTCGTCGACGACAATTTCACCGGCATCCGCAACAAGCCTTTCACCATCGGCATCACCGGCCAGGGCCTCGACCGGCCGCTGGCCGATGCGCTGGAGGAAATCAAACGCCACCGGCCCAACCTGGTGGCCCTGCGCTAGAACGGAGAAAACGCCATGCCCCAGCCCAAGCACCTGACCAAGCTCAAGCTGCCACTGCCGAAGAAGGCGCCGAAGGAGGAGGACCTGGCGAAATACTTCGCCAAGTGCCTGGAGAAGCTGGGCATGGTGCCCAACGTCATCCGCGTCGTGGCGCAGAATCCGAACAAGGCGCGCAATTTCATCGCCACCTACAACGAATTGATGCTGGGCGAGTCCGGCCTCTCCAAACTGGAGCGCGAGATGATCGCGGTGGTCGTGTCCGCCGCCAATCGCTGCTACTACTGCCTGGTGGCGCACGGCCAGGCGGTGCGGCAGATCTCCGGCGACCCGCAGCTCGGCGAGATGATGGTGATGAACTATCGCGTCGCCGAGCTGGCGCCGCGCCAGCGCGCCATGCTGGATTTCGCCTGGAAGCTGAGCGTGGCGCCGTTCGATATCGGCGACGCCGACCGCGCCGCGTTGCGCAAGGTCGGCTTCTCCGACCGGGACATCTACGACATCGGCGACGTGGCCGCTTTCTTCAACATGACCAACCGGCTGGCGCACGCCACCGACATGATGCCCAATCCGGAATACCACGCCATGACGCGCTGAACCGGACGCGTTGAACCCAAGGGAGGCCCGCGATGCGCACCGAGTACGAGGAGATCGCCAACGCGCTGCAGCTCTATTTCGACGGCTTCTATAACGGCGACGTCGAGACGCTGCGGCGCATCTTCCATCCCGCCTGCCATCTCTCCAACGCCAGCGACGGCAAGCTGGCGCATGACGACATGGAGACGGTCTATGCCCGCGTCGCCGCCCGCGCCGCGCCGGCCAAGAACGGCGAGACCCGCCGCGATACGATCCTGGGCATCGACGTCTCCAGCCCGGTCAGCGCGCTCGCGCGGGTGCAGATCGCCATCGGCCCGCGCCTCTTCACCGACTATCTCAACCTGCTGAAGCTGGACGGCGAGTGGCGCATCATCGCCAAGGTCTTCAGTTGGGTGACCCTGCCGGCGGCGGCGCAGGCGCGCGCGGCCGAATAGGCGCATGGCGCGGATCGGCCCGATCTTCGTGTCGCACGGCTCGCCGATGATGGCGGTGACGCCGACCCCGGCGCACGAATTCCTGCGCGGCCTGGGCCGTAGCATCGGCCGGCCGCGCGGCATTCTCTGCATCTCGGCCCATTGGGAAACCGCCGTCCCGATGCTGGGCGGCGCGGAACGCCCCGAAACCATCCACGATTTCGGCGGCTTCCCGGCCGAACTCTACCGCCTGCAATATCCCGCCCCCGGCGCGCCGGACATCGCCGAGGAAGCCATCGGCCTGCTGGCCGAAACCGGCATCGCGGCCGGGCTCGATCCACGGCGCGGCCTCGACCATGGTGCCTGGGTGCCGCTGCTGTTGATGTATCCCGCGGCCGACATTCCCGTGGCCCAGCTTTCGCTCCAGCATCATCGCGGCCCGGCCTGGCATTTCGATCTCGGTCGCGCGCTGGCGCCGCTGTGCGAGGAGGAGGTGCTGGTCATGGGCTCGGGCTCGATCGTCCACAACCTGCGCGGCCTCGATTTCGCAGGCGGCGAGCCCCAGGACTGGGCCCGCGACTTCGAGGAATGGGCGCACCAGGCCATCCTGCGCGGCGACAGCCAGGCGCTGACACGATATCGTCACACCGCCCCCGGCGCGGCGCAATCGCATCCCCGCGACGAGCACCTGCTGCCGCTGCTGGTGCCGTTCGGCGCCGCCGGCGGCAAGCCCGGCCGCGCCCTGCATCGCAGCTTCGAACTGGGCAATCTCGGCATGGGCGCCTGGGGCTGGGCCTGACCTTGGGCTTGACTCTGGCCCCGCGCCGTCGCGCTCGATAGCATTGCCCGACCTGAAACCGGAATCTTCGCAGAGCAAAGTGTCATGGGCCGTTTCCTTTCAGTTCTCCTGGCGTTCATAGGCGGCCTCACCCTGCTGCTGGTCGTGCTGGCGGTCGCCGCCGGGCTGTGGTTCTCGCCGCACAAGCCGACGCCGCCCGACCGCATCGTGCTGAAGCTCGATCTGCGCGTGCCGCCGGTCGAGGCCGAAAGCGGCGATCCGCTCGACCTGCTGCTGAGCCAGCCGCGCCCGGTGCTGTCGGACCTGATCGCCGCCCTGATGCAGGCGCGCATCGACAAGCGCGTCGCCGGCCTGGTGCTGGTCACCGGCGACGAGAGCCCCGGCCTGGCCTCGGTGCAGGAGCTGCGCGAGGCCCTGATCGCCTTCCGCGCCGCCGACAAGTTCGTGGTCTCCTTCGCCCACGCTTTCGGCGAAGGCGGCAACGGCACCGGCTCCTACTACCTGGCCTCGGCCGGCGAGGTCTGGCTGCAGCCCAGCGGCGATCTGGCGCTGCTGGGCGTGTCGATCGAGACGCCGTTCCTGAAGAACGCGCTCGACAAGTTGAACGTCCAGATCCAGGGCGGCAAGCGCTACGAGTACAAGTCGGCGCCCAACCTGGCGACGCACAGCGAATTCACCCCGGCCCATCGCGAGAACCTGCAGGCGCTGGTCGACAGCCTGTTCGCCCAGATCGTCGGCGACATCTCCAAGGCCCGCGGCATCGCCGTCGACGAGCTGCGGCGACTGATCGACCGCGCGCCCATGAGCGCGGCCGACGCCAAGCTCGCCCGGCTGGTCGACCGCATCGGCTACTGGGACGAGGTCGAGACCTACGCGCTGCAGCAGGCCGGCGCCCGCGCCGGGCTGTTCGCCATCGCGGACTACATGCAGGTGATGCACAGGCCGTTCGCCGCCGGTCCGGTGGTGGCGCTGATCGCCGGCACCGGCGCCATCGTGCCGGGCGACAACGCCTACAGCCTGGCCGCCGGCGACCGCATGCTGGGCTCCGACACGATCGCCGGCGCCTTGCGCGAGGCCGCCGAGGACCCGCAGGTGCGCGCCGTGGTGCTGCGCATCGATTCGCCCGGCGGCTCCTACGTCGCCGCCGACACGATCTTCCGCGAGGTCGCCCGCACCCGCAGCCGCGGCAAGCCGGTGATCGTGTCGATGGGCGACACGGCGGCCTCCGGCGGCTATTTCGTCGCCCTGCCGGCCGATCTCATCGTCGCCTCGCGCGCCACCATCACCGGCTCGATCGGCGTCTTCAGCTACAAGCCGGTGCTCGACCAGGCACTGGCCGATATCGGCGTCAATATCGGCCACCTGCGGGCCGGCACCAATGCCGGCATGGCCTCGCCGTTCCGGCCGTTCAGCGCCGAGCAGGCGGCCGCGGTCGAGCGCTCGCTCGACCGGGTCTACGCCGATTTCACCAAGCGCGTCGGCGATGCGCGCAAGCTCTCCCCGCAGCAGGTCGATGCGGTGGCGCGCGGGCGCATCTGGACCGGGCTGGACGCCAAGCGCGTCGGCCTGGTCGACGAGCTGGGCGGGCTGATGCTGGCGATCGACTACGCCAAGGCCGCCGCCGGCATCGAGACCACCGCCTCGATCACGCTCAAGCCGCTGCCCGAACCGGAGGACCCGCTCGACCGGCTGATCGACCGGTTCTTCGGCGGCGGCTCTTCGCAGGAACAGGCCGCCTTGCGCCAGGCGCTGGGCGGCATCGCCAGGATCGGCAGCGAGCTCAACGCCCTCGGCCTCATCGCCGACCGCGGCGCCATGACCATGCCGCCGGCCAGGCTCGGCTACTGACATGGCCAGGCATATCGGCATCGTCGCCTGCTCCGCCGAAGGCGCGGCGCTGTGCTATCGCACCATCTGCACCGAGGGGCCGGCGCTGCTGGGCCCGCACGCGCATCCCGAAGTCACCATGCACACTTTCTCGCTGGGCGACTACATGGCGCTGATCTATCGCGGCGATTGGAAGAGCGTCGGCGAGATGATGCTGGCCTCGGCGGAGAAACTGAAACGCGCCGGCGCCGAGTTCCTGATCTGCCCCGACAACACCATCCACCAGGCAATGCCGCACGTGCTGCCGGCCTCGCCCCTGCCCTGGCTGCACATCGCCGAGTGCGTGGCGCAGCAGGCGGCCGAGCGCGGCTTCAAGCGCCTGGCGCTCACCGGCACCAAATGGCTGGTCGAAAGCGAGGTCTATCCCGGCAAGCTCGCCGAGCGCGGCCTCGACTTCGTGCGCCCGAACCGGGAGGAGCGCGAGGAGATCAACCGCATCATCATGGACGAGCTGGTCTACGGCGTCTTCAAGCCCGAGGGCATCGTCTATTTCCAGCAGGTCATCGCGCGGCTGAAGGGCGAAGGCTGCGACGCGGTGGTGCTGGGCTGCACCGAGATCCCGCTGATCCTCAGCGACGCCAACTCGCCCCTGCCGACGCTTGATTCGACGCGGCTGCTGGCGCGGGCGGCGTTGAAGCGGGCGATCGCCTAACCGACAAAGCGCGCGCCCAGCAAAAACTCGCGGTTGCCATCCGCCCCTTCGATCGGACTCGGCACGATCCCCACCACCTGCCAGCCCGGCAGCGCATTCACCCACGCCTCGATGCGCCGGCACACCTCTTCGTGCAGCGCCGGATCGCGCACGATGCCGCCCTTCCCCACCTGCCCCTTGCCGACCTCGAATTGCGGCTTGATCAGCGTTGCCAGCCAGGCGCCGGGCGCCGCCAGCGCCAGGGCGGCGGGCAGCGCCTTCTCCAGGCCGATGAAGGAGACGTCGCAGACGATCAGGTCGACGGGATCGGGCACCTGTTCGCGGGAGATGTGGCGGACGTTGAAGCGCTCCAGCACCGCCACGCGCGGATCGGTGCGCAGCTTCCAGGCGAGCTGGCCGTGGCCGACATCGACGGCATAGACCTTGGCCGCGCCGCGCTGCAGCAGCAGGTCGGTGAAGCCGCCGGTCGAGGCGCCGACGTCGAGCGCCACCTTGCCGGCGGGGTCGATGCCGAAAGCGTCGAGCGCGCGCTCCAGCTTCAGCCCGCCGCGCGAGACGTAAGGATGCGGCTGGCCGCGCACTTCCAGCGGCAGGTCGGCGGCGATGGCGGTGCCGGGCTTGTCCAGCCGCTTCTCGCCCGAGAACACCAGCCCGGCCAGGACCAGCGCCTGCGCCTTGGCGCGGCTCTCCGCCAGGCCGCGCTCGACCAGCGTCTGATCGAGCCGGGTCCTGCTCATGCCAGCCGGCCGTCGAGGGCGGCGCGCAGCGTCGGCACGCGCTCGCGCAGGGCGAAGCGGCCCAGCATCAGGGCGGCCGCCACCACCAGCGCCACCACGAAGCCGATCCACACGCCCTCGCCGTCGAGGCCGAAGGTGAAGGCCAGCAAGACGCCGACCGGCAGGCCGATCGCCCAGTAGCCGATGGCGGCGAAGATCATCGGCACGCGCGTGTCCTTCAGCCCGCGCAGCAGGTTGGCGCCGACCACCTGCGCGGCGTCGAAGATCTGGAAGGCGGCGGCGAACGCCAGGTAGGAGCAGGCCAGGGCCATGACCCGGGCATTCTCCGGCGTTTGCGCGCCGGAAAGGAAGGGCGAAACCAGCAGTTCCGGCGCGGTCCAGATCAGGACCGCCATGAACGCCATGAAACCGACGCCCAGCGCCACCGAGGCGACGCCGGTGCGGTGCACGCCCAGCCGGTCGGCGGCGCCGGCGGCGAGCGCGACGCGGATGCCGCCGGCCTGGGCGATGCCGAGCGGGATCATGAAGGTGGCCGAGGCGATCTGCAGGGCGATCTGGTGCGCCGCCAGCTCGAAAGTGCCGATCAGGCCCATGATGAAGGCGGAGCCGGCGAACAGCGCCACCTCGAACAGCATGGCCAGGCCGATCGGCGTGCCGAGCCGCAGCACCTCGACGAAGCGCGGCCAGTCGGCGTGCCAGAACCGGCCCAGGACGTGGAAGCGGCGGAAGCGGCGATCGACCAGGATGAAGCCCAGCAGCAGCGACAGCATCAGGAGTTGCGCCAGGCTGGAACCGATGCCCGCCCCCATCACGCCCAGCGCCGGGAAGCCGAGCTTGCCGTAGATCAGCACGTAGTTGAAACCGACATTGGCCAACAGACCGACCACCATGATCACCATCGGCGCGGTGGCGCGCTGGTAGGAGGCCACGAAGTTGCGCAGCACGGTGAACCAGGTGGCGAAGAACAGCGACGGCGCCAGCGCCTGCACGTAGCGCGCCGCCTCATGGGCGATGGCGGCCTCCTGGCCGCTGAGCAACATCAGCTCCTCGGCCCAGATCGTGGCCAGGGCGAAGGGCACGCCGACGGCGCCGGTGGCCCAGACGCCCTGGCGCAGGGTGCGGCGCACCTCGCGCATGCTCTTCTGCCCGCCGCCGATGGCCTGCGCCATCATCGGCGCGGTGCCCATCGACAGGCCGAGCATGAAGACCAGCACGATGACGAACACCGCGAAGCCCAGCGCGCCGGCCGCCACCGCTTCCGGCCCGACGCGGCCCAGCATGGCGACGTCGATGGCGTTGATCATGATCTGGCAGAAATGCGAGGCGGCGATCGGCAGGCCGAGCGCCAGCATCGCCCGCGTCTCCGCTTTCCACGGAGCCAGGGACGAGGTTCGCATCGCCGGCGCGCGGGGCGCCGGCGCCAGGGTCTGCGGCCGGTCGGACATGGGGCGCGGACTATGGCCAAGCCATGTGGCAAAAGATAGGGGGCCGGTGTGCAGGCGCAGCGCGCCAGTCCTGCCGCGTTTTCATACGGGCTGTGTATTGCCGGCTTTTTGCAGGCGGACCGCAATTGTCGGTTAGAAAGCCTATGGGGCTTTGTTATCCTGCAACCCAGAGCAGCGAGACATCGTCGTTCTGCTGCCATCGCAAACAGGGAAGCCACCAGATGCAATTCATGATCCTGATCTACGGCAACGAAAAGGACGAGATGAAGATGACGCCCAAGGAGCAGGAAGCGGTCATGGGCGCCTACATGAAATACACCAAGGACATGGCCGATGCCGGCGTGATGAAACACGGCGAGGCGCTGCAGCCGTCGATGACGGCCAAGACGGTGCGCTCCGTCGACGGCAAGAAGGCGACGCTGGCCGGCGGCGCGGTGAAGAACAAGGAAACCCTGGGCGGCTACTACATGATCGACGTGAAGAACATGGCCGAAGCCGTCAAATGGGCCGGCCGCTGCCCGGCGGCGAAATACGGCTCGGTCGAAGTGCGGCCGGTGATGGTGTTCGCCTGAGTCATAACGCCCCAGTTTTTTCTTCGTCATGCTGAGCGCTAGCGAAGCATCTTTTCTCAGCAGCACCAATCTTGGGTAGAGAGAAGACCCTTCGCTAGCGCTCAGGGTGACGGAATACTCGGCACGGAATGCTCGGCTAAGCCCGCGCCGTCTCCGCCGCCCGCCCCAGCGCCTCGAGCGCCGTGGCGACGATGTGGCGGGCGTTCAGCCCGGCCTCGTCGTATTGCAGCGCCGGCGCGTTGTGGTCGATGAAGCGGTCGGGCAGCACCATGGGGCGGATCTTCAGCCCGCCATCGAGCAGGCCGGCGGTGGCGAGGAACTGCAGCACGTGGCTGGCGAAACCGCCGACCGCGCCTTCCTCGATGGTGATCAGCACCTCATGCCCGCGCGCCAGGCGGCGCACCAGGTCCTCGTCCAGCGGCTTGGCGAAGCGGGCATCGGCGACGGTGGCGGACAGGCCGCGCGCCGCCAGCTCGTCGGCCGCCTTCAGGCATTCCTGCAGGCGAGCGCCCAGGCTGAGAATGGCGACCGCCGAACCTTCGCGCAGAAAGCGGCCCTTGCCGATCGCCAGCGGCGCGCCGCGCGCGGGCAGCTCGAGGCCGACGCCCTCGCCGCGCGGATAGCGCACGGCGGACGGCCGGTCGTCGATGGCGGCGGCGGTCGCCACCATATGCATCAGCTCGACCTCATCCGAGGCGGCCATGATGACGAAATCGGGCAGGCATCCGAGATAGGCGAGGTCGTAGGCGCCGGCATGGGTGGCGCCGTCGGCGCCGACCAGCCCGGCGCGGTCGATGGCGAAGCGCACCGGCAGTTTCTGGATCGCCACGTCGTGCACGACCTGGTCGTAGCCGCGCTGCAGGAAGGTCGAGTAGATGGCGGCGAAGGGCTTGTAGCCTTCGGCCGCCAGGCCGGCGGCGAAGGTCACGGCATGCTGCTCGGCGATGCCGACGTCGAAGCTGCGGTTGGGGAAGCGCTCGGCGAACCGGTCGAGGCCGGTGCCGCTGGGCATCGCCGCCGTGATGGCGACGATCTTCGGATCGGCCTCGGCCTCGGCGACCAGCGCCTTGGCGAAGACCGAGGTGTAGCTGGGCGCGTTCGAGGCCGACTTCACCTGCGTGCCGGTGATGACGTCGAACTTGGCGACGCCGTGATACTTGTCGGCGCTCTGCTCGGCCGGCTTGTAGCCCTTGCCCTTCTGCGTCACGCAATGGATCAGCACCGGCCGATCCAGCCTGGCGTCGCGGGCGTTCTTCAGCACCGGCAGCAGATGGTCGATGCGGTGGCCGTCGACCGGGCCGACGTAATAGAAGCCCAGCTCCTCGAACAGCGTGCCGCCGGTCACCAGGCCGCGAGCGTATTCCTCGGCCCGCCTTGCGGCCTTCTCGAACGGCGCGGGAAAGGCGCGCGCCATCTGCTTACCGATCTGGCGCAGCGACAGATAGGGCCGCGAGGAGATCAGGCGCGAGAGATAGCCGCTCATGGCGCCGACCGGCGGGGCGATCGACATGTCGTTGTCGTTCAGCACCACGATCAGCCGGCTCTTCAGATGGCCGGCATTGTTCATCGCCTCGTAGGCCATGCCGGCGCTCATGGCGCCGTCGCCGATCACCGCCACCACGTTGCGCTGCGCGCCGGAGAGGTCGCGGGCCACCGCCATGCCCAAAGCGGCCGAGATCGAGGTCGAGGAATGGGCGGCGCCGAAGGGATCGAACTCGCTCTCGCTGCGGCGGGTGAAGCCGGACAGGCCGCCGCCCTGGCGCAAGGTGCGGATGCGGGCGCGCCGGCCGGTCAGGATCTTGTGCGGATAGGCCTGGTGGCCGACGTCCCAGACCAGCCGGTCGTGCGGGGTGTTGAAGACGTAGTGCAGCGCCACGGTGAGCTCAACCACGCCCAGCCCGGCGCCCAGATGCCCGCCGGTGACGGAGACGGCGTCGATGGTCTCCCGCCGCAGCTCGTCGGCCACTTGCGGCAGGCGGCTCTCGTCCAGCTTGCGCAAGTCCTGCGGGCTGCCCAGCGTGTCGAGCAGCCTGGTCGTGCTGTCGCTGTCCTGCCTGTCCGCCACGCCAAACTCCTGCCGTCGCCTGCCAGAAAGTCTAATGTCAAAACGCCGTCTTCAAGGCCGCGCTTTGTCACGGCCGGGGCACTCAGCGCCGGCGGTTGACCACGAAACCCGCCGCCTGGCGCAAGAGATCGGCCTTTTCCTCAAACATATCAAGGTGTTTTCCGGCCTGCTCGGCCAGCAGCCGGGCCTGCGCCCGGGCCCGCTCGACGCCCAGTATGTCGACGAAAGTGGCCTTGCCGCGGGCCTTGTCCTTGCCCACCGCCTTGCCCGCCTCGGCGGCGCTGCCTTCGGCGTCGATCAGGTCGTCGGCGATCTGGAAGGCCAGGCCCAGATCGTGGGCATAGGCCTGCAGCGCGTGCCGGCTGGGCTCGGCCGCCTTGCCCAGTACGGCGCCCGCGACGCAGGAAAAGGCGATCAGCGCGCCCGTCTTCATGCGCTGCATGCGGGTGATCTCGCCGATGCCGAAGCTGCCGTCGCCGGCGGCAAGATCGGCCATCTGGCCGCCCACCATGCCATGCGCGCCGATCGCCACCGCCAGGCCGCGCACCAGCTCGCAGCGCACGGCGGGATCGCCATGGGTGGCGGGATCGGCCAGCACCTCGAAGGCCAGCGCCTGCAGCGCGTCGCCCGCCAGGATCGCGGTCGCCTCGTCGAACTGGCGGTGCACGGTGGGCTGGCCGCGGCGCAGGTCGTCGTCGTCCATCGCCGGCAGATCGTCGTGGATCAGCGAATAGGCATGCACGAATTCGACCGCGGCGGCGACGCGCGCCGCTGCCGGCTCGGCGACGTTGAAGAGCTGGGCGGAGGCCAACACGAAGAACGGCCGCAGCCGCTTGCCGCCGGCCAGCGCGCCATAGCGCATGGCCTGCAACAAGCGCCCCTCCGGCTCCGCCCCGCCCGCCAGCAGCCGGTCCATGACCGTCGTGGTGGTCTTGGCGGCCTGCGCCAGCGCCAGTTCGAAATTCTTCAGCACGGCGGGCGAAATGAGTGAGCGCTCACTCGAGCCCGGCCGGCGCAGTGCCGATCACCTGGCCCTCGGCGGACAGTGTGATCTTCTCGACCTTGGCCTTGGCCTCGGCCAGCTTGCGCTCGCACAGCGCCTTCAGCGCCGCGCCGCGCTCGTAGGCGGCGATGGCCTCGTCGAGCTTGATCTGGCCGCGCTCGAGCTGCTGGACGATGGTCTCCAGCTCTTTCAGCGCGTCCTCGAAGGACAGGCCCTCGATCTCTTTGTTAGGCTTTGATTTATCAGACATTTTCCACCGTATCAACCCACTTTAGGCCGGACCGGCGATGGCCGCAAGAAGCCTCAGCTCTGCATCAGGGCTCGGACATGGGCGGCGGCGGACCGGCCCAGCGCGGCCAGGTCGTAGCCGCCCTCCAGAGCCGACACCACCCGCCCGGCGCAGACGTCGTTGGCCAGCGACTGCAGGCAGGACGTCGCCCAGTAATAGTCGTCCTCCACCAGGTTCATCTCGGCCAGCGGATCGCGGCGATGGCCGTCGAACCCGGCGGAGATCAGCAGCAGATCCGGCTTGAACGCGCGCAGGGCGGGCAGGATCTCCTCCTCGAAGGCGGTGCGGAACGGGACCGAGCCGGCGCCCGGCGGCAGGCAGACATTGACCACGTTGGGATGGCGCGGATCGTTGTCCATGCCGGTGCCGGGATAGAGCGGCGCCTGGTGGGTGGAGGCGTAGAACAGGTTCGTGTCGGCCTTGGCCAGGGTCTCGCTGCCATTGCCGTGATGCACGTCGAAATCGACGATGGCGGCGCGCGTCAGGCCATGCGCCTTGCGCCCGTGCAGGGCACCGACGGCGACGTTGTTGAACAGGCAGAAGCCCATCGCCTGGGCGGGCTCGGCGTGGTGGCCGGGCGGACGCACGGCGCAGAAAGCATTGCGCGCCTCCTTCTTCGCCACCGCGTCGACCGCCGCCACGACCGCGCCGGCGGCGCGCAACGCCGCCTCGCCCGAGCCCGGCGAGACGATGGTATCGGCATCGATCGGCACCAGCCCGTCGCTGGGAATGGCCGCCAGCATCGCCTCGACATAACTGGCCGGATGCGCCAGGGCCAGTTGCTGGCGCGTCGCCCGCGGCGCCTCGCGCCGGTCGAGGAACATGAAATCCTCGCCTTCCAGTGCCGCCAGCACGGCGCGCAGGCGCTCCGGACTCTCCGGGTGGTAGCCGCCGGTTTCGTGATCCAGACAGGCGGAATGGCTGAACAGAATCGTACTCATGGCGGACTCGCGCGGCCGTTGGACGGATGGGAGCGGCCGCCCTCTTCGTAATCAGCAACGGAGGCTTTGCCTAGGAAATTCAATATTCCCCAGGCGCGAGCTGCTCATAAATTCCGCAATGAAAAATCCCGTTTTGCACGGTTGACGGTGCAGGGCGGCTCGGGCATGTTTACCGCCATCAAGGTAAACGAGCGTTCATTCGGAGGCAACCGTGACAGATCACCGCGCCGAGACCGTCCCCCTGCGCGCCGACGCAGTTCCCAACCCCGGCCCCGCCGAGCGGATCGCGCCGGCGCCCGCGCTGGCCCCGGTGCAGTTCGACCAGGAGGCCAGCAAGGACCGCCAGTTCGTCACCGCCCTGGCGCGCGGGCTGGACATCCTGCGCGCCTTCCATCCCGGCGACGGCATGCTGGGCAACCAGGAGATCGCCGCCCGCACCGGCCTGCCCAAGCCGACCGTGGCGCGGCTGACGCACACGCTGACCCAGCTCGGCTACCTCAACTACACCCGCCGCTTCCGCAAATACGAGCTGGGCGCCTCGGTGCTGGCGCTGGGCTACGCCGCGCTGTCCAACCTCGACATCCGCCAGGTGGCGCGCCCGCACATGCAGGCGCTGGCCAACTACTCCAACGGCTCGGTGGCGCTGGCCGGGCGCGATCGCATGTCGATGATCTATCTCGAGAGCTGCCGCGGCCAGGCCACGGTGGCGCTGACGCTCGACGTCGGCTCGCGCGTGCCGCTGCCGACCACGGCCATGGGCAAGGCCTATATCGCCTCGCTGCCCGAGCGCGAGCGCACAGCGCTGCTCGACGTGGTGCGCAAGCGCTGGCGCGACGACTGGAACAAGGTCAAGGCCGGCATCGACCGGGCCGAGCGCGAGATCGCGCAGCGCGGCTTCTGCATGTCGATCGGCGAATGGCTGCCGGAGATCAACGGCGTCGGCGTGCCGCTGCGCGGCCCCGATGGCGGAGCGCTCTATTCGCTGAACTGCGCCGGCCCCGCCTTCAGCCTCAGCCGCGAGCGGCTGGAGCGCGATCTGGGTCCGCGCCTGGTGCAACTGGCCCGCGACGTGCAGCTCGGCCTGGCCAAGCGCCCGGGCCAGGACGCCACCCGCAAGCTGCGCCGCATCTGATGCCGATCCTGCGTCCCGCCGACGCCGAGCCGGTCGGGCAGTTCACCTTCGTCGGCTTCAACCTGAAGCTCGGCCATCGCGTCGTGGCGTGGCGGCCGGACTTCATCGAACTGGCGGTGGAGATGCGCCCGGACCTGCTCAACGCCAGCGGCGTGGCTCATGGCGGGGTGATCATGACCCTGCTCGACGCCGCCTGCGGGCTGGCGGCCACCTACCAGGGTCCCGACAAGCCGCGCCGGCTGTGCCGCTCGCTGAGCTTCACCACGCAGTTCATCAATCCCGGGCGGCGGGGCCTGCTGACGGCGCGCGGCCAGAAGCGCAGCGACGGCCGCGCCGCCTTCGTGTGCGAAGGGGAGATCGTCGACGAGGACGGCGAATTGCTGGCCACCGGCACCGGCACGTTCCGCTACATCCCCAAGGAATTTCCGTCCGAGGCCAGCCTGGCGCAGATCAGGGAAACAGGCTGATCTGCTCGGTCTCCAGCGCCTGGCGCACCGAGGGGCGCTCGCCCAGGCGCTCGGCATAGCGCGTCCAGGCCGGGAAGCTGCGCTCGTCGACCGGCTCGCCGGCGCGCCACAGCCAACGATAGAGCACCAGGAACATGCCGTCGGCGGCGCTGAAGCCAAGGCCGGCGGCGTAGTCGTTGCGCTTCAGCCAGGCCTCGATCTCCTCGCCCACGGCGCGGGCGCGGGCGATCGCGGCCTTCTTCACGATCTCCTGCCCCTCGGGGGTATCGACGAAACGCTCCGGCCGCCACAGATGGGCGAAGGCGGGATGGGCGGTGCTGCTCTGCCACGCCAGCCATTCCAGCGCCTTGGCCAGCGGTGCCGGTTCGGCCGGCAGCAGATTGGCCGCGGGATAGCGCTGCGCCAGATAGAGCATGATGGCGGCGTTCTCGGTCATGATCCAGTCGTCGACCGCCAGTGCGGGAATGAAGCCGCGCGGATTGACCGCGAGATAGTCCGGCTGCCGGTTGGACTTGTCGGCCACCGGCACTTTCGACAGTTCGAACGGCGCGCCGGTCTCGATCAGGGCGATATGCGAGGCCAGCGAGCAGGCGCCGGGGCTGTAGAAGAGCTTCAACATTTTCCGACCTCCGATACCGCGCATGACCGCGGCCACCCGATGCGCTAGGATTTCGCCGCACAGGCACCTTAACCCGCCGCCGCTCCGAGGCAAGAATGCCGGCCCTTTCGCTCGACCATTACAACGTCTTCTGCCGCGACCTGGAGCGGACGGTGGCGTTCTACCAGCGCTATGTCGGCTTGCGCGTCGGCGACCGGCCGCCCTTCTCCTTCCCCGGCGCCTGGCTCTATGCCGGCGAGAAGGCGGTGCTGCACCTGGTGGCGGAAAGCGGACGGCAAGCGCAAGGCGGCGGCGCCATCGACCATATCGCCTTCAACTGCGAGAACCTGCCCGCCACCGTCGAGCAGTTGCAGCGCGACGGCGTGGCTCACGAGATCCGCAAAGTGCCGGGCCGGCCCTTGCAGCAGGTCTTCATCCACGACCCCGACGGGGTGATGCTGGAATTGAACTTCCGCAACGAACCGGCCGCCCGATAGTTCAGGCGAAGCTGGCCTTCACCATTCCCAGCTCGTCGAAGCCGACCTCGACCTCGCCGCCGCCGGCGAGGAATTGCGGCGCGTGCACCGAGCCGGTCATCACGATGTCGCCTTCCTTCAGGTGCCGGCCGAGCGAGATCAGCTTGTTGGCCAGCCAGGCCAGGGCGGCGATGGGATTGCCCATCACGGCGGTGCCGGGGCCGGAAGCGATCTCCTTGCCGTTGTGGATCGAGCGGCCGGTGATCATGGTGAAGTCGATGCTGCGGTAGTCGGTGATCTCCCGGCCCAGCACGCAGGCGTGCTGCAGGAAATCGTCGGCGATGCGGGCGGGGCCCATCATGCCGGCGAGATCGGCGTAGCGGTTGTCGACCACCTCGATGGCGGGCATCACCGCGCCGACCAGCGGCAGGATGTTGGCCTGGGTGTAGGGCCCCGCACTGGCCGGCGCGTCGATCGCCATGCGCACCGCCACCTCGCACTCGATGCCGGGCTTCAGGATCGAACCGGCGGGAAAGCGCGCCCCGCTTTTCACCAGCCGCGATTTCAGCAATCCGCCCATGGCCGGGCCGGTCAGGCCGATGGCCTGGTACTGCGCCGGCAGCGGCACGGCGACCTTCCAGCCGCCGCGCTCCTCGCCCCTGGCCTTGAGCAGATCGTGCAGCGCGAACTGGATGCGATAGGCGTCCGTCTCGTTCTGCGGCGGATTTGCGCCGCCCAGAAAATCGATGGCCGCGCGCTCGGCGCGCGCCTTCACCAGCCGCTCCGCCAGGGCCTTGACCGCACGATCGTCCATCGCTCTCTCTCCCGCTCGCATCTCAGGCGAATTTCGGTTTGCGCTTCGCCATGAAGGCGGTGCGGCCTTCCTCGAAATCGGCGGTTTGGAAGCCCAGCGACTGGGCCATGTTCTCCATCTCCAAGGCCGGCCCCAGCGTGGTGGGCCACAGGGCGAGCTGGCGCTTGGTGAGGCTCATGGCATGGCGCGGCTGCGCCGCCAGTTCGCGCGCCCGCTCCAGCGCGACGGTGGCGACGTCGGCATCGGGCACGATCTCGTCGGCCAGGCCGATGTCGAGCGCGGCCTGGCCCTTGTAGTTGCGGCCATAGAGCAGGATCTGCCGCGCCCTGGCCAGGCCGACGCGGCGCGGCAGCGTATGGAAGATGGCGTAGTCCGGCACCAGCCCCAGCTTGAAGAAGGGAATGCCGATGGTGGCGCCCTGGCCCAGCACGATGGTGTCGGCCCACAGCGCGATGCCGGCACCGGCGCCGACCGCCCAGCCCTCGACGGCGGCGACGATCGGCTTGTCGCAATCGAGCATCATGCGCACCAGGCGATGGCTGGTGGCCATGCGCTTGCGCCCCGCTTCCGGGCTCATGTTCTTCATGCCCGTCACGTCGCCGCCGGCGCAGAACACGCCATTGGCGCTGCCGAGAACGATGGCGCGCACATCATCGTCGTAGGCGACCGAGCCGCAGGCCTGCAGCAGCGCGTCGCGCACTTCCGGATCGAAGGCGTTGCGCCGCTCCGGCCGGTTGATGCACAGGCGCGCAATGCCCGGCTCGGGCCGGTCGATCAGAACGAGACTCATGGTTTCACTCCCGGATGGTTCAGCGCGACGGCGGCGGACGCCGCGGCGGCTTCTTGATCTCGACCGTCAGTTTGGGCGGACCGCCGCGACGGCTGGCCGGCCTGGGCGGCGGACGCTTGCCGTGCGGCTGGGCCGCCAGAGCGGGCTTGCCGCCCTTGGGTTGCAGCGAGCGGGCATAGGCGACCGCTTCGTCGACCCATTTCGCCAGCGCCGCCGGCGTCTGCTTCAGCGCCTTGGAGGCGACGACGTATTCGCGCATGACGCGACCGGGCTGCGGCTGGAACACGCTGCCGCCGGTCAGTTTCACGAAACGCTCGCGCGCCGCCTCGGGCAGTCGCAGGATGAAATCGTCCTGGTGCAGACCGATCGCCATGTTGCCGGCCACGAACACGGCGGGAAAACCGAACATCTGGCGGCGTTCGACGTCGGCGCCCTGCGGCGCCAGGCTGTCGAACAGCGCGATCAGTTCGGTCGGTGACTTGGTGGCCATTGCATCCTCACGCCGCCTGGGCCTCCCGCCCGGCGCTGCGCCAGCATGCTACAGAAACGCGCAGGCAGGCCAACCCGAAAATGGCGAAGCCCGCGAGGCGGAACGCGAAGGGCAGCATCGGATGCATGGCGACGGCGGCCGCGCCCGGCACGAAGGCCAGCGTGGTCCACCAGCCGATCAGCCCCGCCTTCTTCAACGCCGCGCCCAGCGCCAGCCAGCCGCCGTAGAACAGCATGCCGCCCAGCCCGAAGGCGCCGTGCAGCGGCCCGCCCAGCAGCGGCCCTTTCAGGTCGAGCAGGCCGCGCGTGGCGGGATCGGCGGCCAGTGCGGCGGCGACATAGGCGTTGAAGATGCCGGCCGACGCCAACAGCACGTGGCCCGGCAGCGTGCCGATCAACGACAGTCCGGCCAAGGGCTGCGCCTTGTCGCGCAGGATCAGCGCCAGCGCGCCGCTGGCCGCCAGGCCGGCCAGCATCAACGCCACGAACAGCAGATTGGCGTAGCTGTTCCATGCCCCGGCGCGGGTTTGCCAATAGGCCTCGTCGCGCGGCATGGCGGACCCGTCCGCCGCCAGCGGATGCACCAGCCAGTAGAGGATGGCGACGATGCCCATGGCCGCCAGGGCCACGGCGGCGAAGCGATAGGGAAAGCGCGTACCGATCATGGGCGTTGCTTGCCAGCGGAACCGGCAAAAGACAAGGGCGGCTAAAGCCGCCCTTGTGTGTTGACTTGCGCCGGGGCGGCTAAAGCCGCCCTTGTGTGTTGACTTGCGCCGGGGCGGCCGAAGCCGCCCCTGCCGCGACTTATGCGACCAGGCTCAGGCGGCCTTGGCCTTGTTCTTACCGTAGAAGCTCTGGCCCTTGGCGGCCATGTCGCGCAGCAGCTTGGGCGGCGCGAACTGCTTGCCGTATTTCTGCGCCAGCGCGTCGCACTCGGCGACGAACCTGGCCACGCCGACCTGGTCGATCAGCGAGATCATGCCGCCGGTCTGCGGCGCGAAGCCCAGGCCCATGATCGAGCCGATGTCGCCGTCCTGCGGATCGGTCAGCACGCCCTCCTCCAGACAGCGCGCAGCGTCGACCGCCTGCACGTAGAGCAGCCGCTTCTTGATCTCCTCGACGGCCTCGTTCTTCTTCGTGCCCTCGCCGAAAGCCAGTTCCTTCTTGACCGGGAACATGTCCTTCAGGCCGGACCAGAGTTGCTTGCCCCTGCCGTCGGCGGCGTAGTCGTAGAAGCCCTTGCCGGCCTTGCGCCCGAAGCGGCCCATGTCGACCAGCTTCTTGACCGTGTCCTCGGTGCCGGAAGCCTCGTACTTGTCGCCCAAATCCTTCTGGGTCTGCTGCACGATCTTCCACGACAGGTCGATGGCGACCTCGTCGTTGAGCGTCAGCGGGCCGACCGGCATGCCGGCCAGCCGCGCGGCGTTGTCGATCATCGCCGCCGGCACGCCTTCCTGCAGCATGCGGATGCCTTCGGAGATGTAGCGGCCGACGACGCGGCTGGTGAAGAAGCCGCGGCTGTCGTTGACCACGATCGGCGTCTTGCGGATCTTCTGCACGTAGTCGAGCGCGCGGGCCAGGGTCTCCTGCGAAGTCTTCTTGCCCATGATGATCTCGACCAGCGGCATCTTCTCGACCGGCGAGAAGAAATGCAGGCCGATGAAATTCTCCGGCCGCACGCTGGCTTCGGCCAGGCCGCTGATCGGCAGGGTCGAGGTGTTGGAAGCGAAGATGTCCTTGGCACCCAGCACGGCTTCGGCCTTCTTGGTGACCTCGGCCTTCACTTCGCGATTCTCGAATACCGCCTCGATGACGAGCTGCGCGCCCTTCAGCGCGGCGTAGTCGGCCGTGGCCGTCACCTTGGCCAGCAGCGCATCGCGCTTGTCCTGCGCCAGCCGGCCGCGCTTGACCAGCTTGTCGAGCTCGTCGGCAACGTGCTGCCTGCCCTTGTCGGCCGAAGCCTGGTCGCGGTCGATCAGCACCACGTCGATGCCGGCCTGCACCGAGACGGTGGCGATCCCCGCCCCCATGAAGCCGGCGCCGAGAATGCCGATCTTGGAGTAGTCCTGCTTGGCGACGCCCTTGGGCCGGCGCACCAGCTTGTTGGCGTCCTGCAGGCCGAAGAACAGCGTGCGGATCATGCTCTTGGCGACCGGATCGCGCAGCAGCGAGACGAAATAGCGCGTCTCCACCTTGAGCGCCGAATCGAAGGGCAGCATCAGGCCCTCGTAGATGCAGCTCAGGATCGCCTTGGGCGCGGGATAGACCGAGAGCGTCTTGCCCGACACCAGCGCGTTGGCGCCGATGAAGGTCTGCAAGCCCGCCGGGCTCCAGATCTGGCCGCCGGGCAGGCCGGGGATCTTGTAGCCGGGACGGTCCCAGGGCTGCACGGCGCGGGCATCGACGGCGGCCGGCGCCTTGGGCCAGGTCGGCTTGATCGGCGCTTCCTTGGACGGCGTCATCAGCCATTCCTTGGCGCGCGCCAGGAGCTTGTCGGCCGGCACGACCTCGTGGACAACGCCCAGGTTCTTGGCCTCGCCGACCGACAGGTCCTTGCCCTCGATCAGGATCTGGCTGACGCCCATGGCCTGCGCCATGCCGAAGCCCAGCAGGCGCGGAATGCGCTGCGTGCCGCCCGCACCCGGCAGCAGGCCGAGCTTGACTTCCGGCTGGCCGATCTTGGCCTTGGGATTGTCGGCGGCGATGCGGTAGTGGCAGGCGAGACAGATTTCCAGGCCGCCGCCCAAAGCCGTGCCGTTGATGGCGGCGACCCAGGGCTTGCCGGCGGTCTCGTAGCCGCGGAACAGGCGCTGGAGTTGGCTGAACTGGTTCATCACCGCCGTCGCGTCGGAGGTGTCGGTGTTCAGCAGCATGTCGAGATCGGCGCCGGCGATGAAGCTGTCCTTGCCGGAGGTGAGGATGACGCCCTTCACCTTCTCGTCCGCCGCCGCCTTCTGCGCCGCCTCGGCGAAAGCGGCGATCGAGCCCTCGTTCAGCACGTTCATCGAGCGGCCGGGCATGTCCCACAGGATGGTGGCAATGCCGTCGCTGTCGACTGAGTAGTTGATCATGGTGGTTCTCTCTCGGATCGAAGTTCTGAATTGGACAGCGGGTCTGCGGGCCGATCCTTCGAGACGGCCGCTGTCGCGGCCTCCTCAGGATGAGGGGAGACTTGGAGCTCCAAGGTTCCCCCCTCTTTTATTCGGGGCTCCAACACTCCCCTCATCCTGAGGAGCGGTCCGGAGGACCGCGTCTCGAAGGATCGGATGGCGAACTCCGCCGTTACACCCGCTCGATGACGGTCGACACGCCCATGCCGCCGCCGATGCACAGCGTGGCGAGCCCGGTGCCCTTGCCGGTGCGCTCCAGCTCGTCCAGCAGCGTGCCCAGGATCATGGCGCCGGTGGCGCCGAGCGGATGGCCCATGGCGATGGCGCCGCCATTGACGTTCATCTTGTCGTGCGGGATGTCGAGCTTCTGCATGTAGCGCAGCACCACCGCGGCGAAGGCCTCGTTCAGCTCGTAGAGGTCGATGTCGGTGGTCTTCATGCCCAGCCGCGCCAGCACCTTCTCGGTCGAGGGCGCCGGGCCGGTCAGCATGATGGTGGGCTCCGAGCCGATCGAGGCGAAGCCCTTGATGCGGGCGCGCGGCTTCAGGCCGTTGCGCTCGCCGAACTCCTTGCTGCCGATCAGCACGCCGGCCGCGCCATCGACGATGCCCGAGGAATTGCCGGCATGGTGCATGTGGTTGATGCGCTCGACCTCGGGATAGCGCTGCATGGCCACGGCGTTGAAGCCGGGCATGGTCTCGCCCTGGCCCTTGAAGGAAGGCTCCAGCGAGGCCAGCGTCTGCATCGTGGTCTGCGGCCGCATATGCTCGTCATGCGCCAGGATCTCGACGCCGTTCCTGTCGCGCACCGGCACGATCGACTTCTTGAAGTAGCCCTTGTCCCAGGCCGCCTTGGCGCGCTTCTGCGATTCGACGGCATAGGCGTCGACGTCGTCGCGGGTGAAGCCGTACTTGGTCGCCACCAGGTCGGCGGAGATGCCCTGCGGCACGAAATACATCGGCATCGCCACGGCGGGATCGACCGCCCAGGCGCCACCGTCGGAGCCCATCGGGATGCGCGACATGGATTCGACGCCGCCGCCGATGGCGGCCTGCGACTGGCCGGACATGACCTGCGCCGCCGCCATGTTGACCGCCTCCAGGCCCGAGGCGCAGAAGCGGTTGACCTGCACGCCCGAGACGGTCTCGGCGTAGTTGGCCATCACAGCGGCGGTGCGGGCGATGTCGGCGCCCTGCTCGCCCACCGGCGCGACGCAGCCCAGGATCACGTCGTCGACGGTCGCGGTGTCGAGCTTGTTGCGGTCGCGCAGCGCCTCCAGCGCCGTCACCGCCAGGCGGACGGGGGTGACTTCGTGCAGGGAGCCGTCCTTGCGGCCCTTGCCGCGGGGAGTGCGGACTGCGTCGTAGATATAGGCTTCAACCATGGTCGTGTCCTTTCCGGTTGTCTGCTCCCAACCTTGAACTCACAGAGTGCGGCCGATCAGTTCCTTCATGATCTCGTTGGTGCCGGCGTAGATCTTCTGCACGCGGGCGTCGGCGTAGAGCCGGGCGATCGGGTATTCCCACATGTAGCCGTAGCCGCCGAAGAGCTGCAGGCATTCGTCGATCAGCTTGCACTGCAATTCGGTGGTCCACAGCTTGGCCATCGCCGCCGTCGGCACGTCCAGTTCCTTCCGCAGATGGCGGGCGACGCATTCGTCGACGAAGATGCGCGCCACGGTGGCCTGGGTCTTCAGCTCGGCCAGCTTGAAGCGGGTGTTCTGGAAGTCGATGATCGACTTGCCGAACGCCTTGCGCTCGCGCGTGTACTTGATGGTCTCGTCGAGCGCCATTTCCATCGCCGCGATGGCCTGGATGGCGACCACCAGCCGTTCCTGCGGCAGCATCTGCATGAGCTGCACGAAACCCATGCCGTCGGCGCCCAGCATGTTGGCGGTCGGCACGCGCACGTTGTCGAAGAACAGCTCCGAGGTGTCCTGCGCCTTCAGGCCGATCTTGTCGAGGTTGCGGCCGCGGCGGAAACCGTCGCGGTCGGCCTCGACCAGCACCAGCGAGGTGCCCTTGGCGCCGCCCTTGGGATCGGTCTTGCAGACCACGATGACGAGGTCGGCGTTCTGGCCGTTGGTGATGAAGGTCTTCGAGCCGTTGATGACCAGCTCGTTGCCGTCCTTGACGGCGGTGGTCTTCACGCTCTGCAGGTCCGAGCCGGTGCCGGGCTCGGTCATGGCGATGGCGGTGATGACCTCGCCCGAAACCATCTTGGGCAGCCAGTGCCGCTTCTGCTCTTCCGAAGCGTAGGCCAGGAAATAGGGCGTGGTGATGTCGGTGTGCAGCGAGAAGCCCGGACCGGAAGCGCCGATCCTGCCCTGCTCCTCGATGGCGATGGCGCTGTAGAGGAAGTCGCCGCCCGGCCCGCCGTATTCCTCGGGCACCGACATGCACAGCAGCCCCTGCTCGCCGGCCTTGCGCCACAGCTCCTTGGGAACGATGCCGTCCTCTTCCCACTGCGCGTGATAGGGCTTCACTTCCTTCTCGAAGAAGCGCCGCGCGGTGGTGCGGAACATCTCGTGTTCTTCAGTGTAGAGCTTGGCAAGCGCGGTCATCTCGTCTCCTCGTCCCAAATTTCCGCCGGTCGGCGCGGATGGCTCCGCGCGGTTCTGCTGCCGCTGGCTTGCCGGTCGAAAAAGAATGGCGCTGCCAGCCATGCGCGGCCAGCGGTTTCGCCCCATCCCGAACCCTAGTTTACGTTTACGTAAAGGTCAAGCGGCCCGTCTATAAACAGGTATTTACCGGCATAGCAGAGCGCAAGGCCAGCGCCAGTGCGAACCGATGCGGCTTTCGCGGCGCAAAACGGGCAGCCGTACGGGCAGCCGTCAGGCCGCCTCGTCGGGGGTATGCGCCTTCAGGCCCAGCAGCGCCCGCCGCCGCAGCCACTGGCTGGGACGGTAGCGGTCGTCGCCGGTGATGGCCTGCAGGGCGGTCAATATCCGGAACGTGACGCCGACGCCCAGATCGTCGACGATGGCCAGGGGCCCCAGCGGATAGTTGAGGCCTAGCGTCATGGCGGTGTCGATGTCGGCCGGCGAGGCGATGCGCTGCTGCGCCATCTCGCAGCCGAGATTGGCGATCTGGCCGCGGATGCGCTGGGCGATGAAGCCGGGGCTGTCGTTGATGGCGGTGACCTTGGCGCCCGCCTTGAGCAGGGCGGCGACGACGCCGTCACGCGCCGCGGCCGAAGCGCCGGGGGCGGTCATCACCGTGGCGCGGGCGGCGACGTTGCCGGTGGGGTCGATGGCGATGGTGCGGCGATGGTCGAGGTTCAGCCGCCTGACGGTCGTGGTGCAGTCGTCGCCGATCGGCGCGACCACGATGGGCGATTTGCCGTCGTCCTTCGCCAGCACGGCCACGCCGGCGGCCTGCAGCAGATCGGCGATGGATTTGGGCAGCGGCTCGGCCGCGACCACGCTGCCGGCCGGCGCGGCGCTGGCGGATGCCTCCGCGCCCGCGTCGATCTTGCCGCCCTTCTCGTCGTAATCGTACCAGCCGCCCTTGGTCTTGCGGCCGA
This sequence comes from Reyranellaceae bacterium, assembly GCA_050181585.1. Classification (GTDB taxonomy): domain Bacteria; phylum Pseudomonadota; class Alphaproteobacteria; order Reyranellales; family JAQSWP01; genus JAQSWP01. The sequence continues at coordinate 34,113 of JBFXDA010000007.1, read as the reverse complement.
AGCGGCCGGCATGGAACAGGGCTTCGTGCAGCGGCGAGGGCGTCATGCGGCGGTCGTGGAAGAAGCCTTCGTAGATGATGCGGCGGGCGGGAAAGTTCACGTCCATGCCGGTCAGGTCCATCAGCTCGAACGGGCCCATGCGGAAGCCGGCGGCATCGCGCATCACCGCGTCGATCTGCGACGGCGTGGCGACGCCCTCCTGGTAGATACGCAGGCCTTCGGTGCCGATGGCGGTGCCGCCGAGATTGACCAGAAAGCCCGGCGTGTCGCCGACGCTGACCGGCACCCGGCCCTGGCGCTTGCCCAGCGCCGTCAGCGCCTGCACCACCCAGGGCGCGGTCTCCGCGCCGCGGATGACCTCGACCAGCTTCATCAGCGGCACCGGATTGAAATAGTGCAGGCCGGCGATGCGGTCGCGCCTGCCGCAGGCGGCGGCGATCGAGGCGATGCGGATGGAGGAGGTGTTGGAAGCGACGATCGTCTCCGGCTTCACCACCTTCTCGATTTCCCTGAACAGGGCGCGCTTGACCTCGAGGTCTTCGAAGACGGCTTCGATCACCACGTCGCAGGGCGCCAGCGCCTTGATGTCGTCCACCACTTTCAGCCGTTCCGAAGCGGCCTTGGCGTCGGCTTCGCTCATGCGGCCCTTGGCCTGCAGCGACTGCAACTGCTCGACGATGGCGGCGCGCGATTTCTCGGCATTGCCGGGGGCGGCGTCGAACATCAGCACGTCCATGCCGCCGGTGGCGGAAACCTGCGCGATGCCGCGCCCCATGGCGCCGGTGCCGACCACGCCTACCGTCAGATGATCCTTTGCCCAATCGCGCGCCATCGCCGCTTCCTCCCGCCGATTTCCGATCGGCCGGGAAGCTGGCACGCGCGATTTGCCCGGTCAACGCCGAGCAGCTAGTCGAAAATGCAGCGCAGATAGGGCGTGAGGAACCGGCCCCGAGGATCGAAGCGCCGGCGTATGGCGTTGAAACCTTCCCAGCCCGGATAAAGCGCGGCGAAATCCTTGGCCTGCAGCGAATGCCACTTGCCCCGGTGCGGCCGCCCACCGAAATCGCGGAAGATCTCCTGCGCGTCGGCGAAGAAATCCCGCCATGGCTTGCCGACACCCTGGTGGATGGAGATCGCCACGCTGTCGCGGCCGAAGGCGGGGCTGAGCGGCAGGTCGTCGCCCACCACGGTGCGATACTCGACCGGCCATTTCACCTCGCCGTGGCGGGTGCGCATCAATTCGCGGATGGCGCGGAAACAGGCCGGCCCCTGCGCCGCCGCCACCGACCATTCGCTCTCGACGAATTTGCGCGTGCGCTCGCTGGGGAAGATGCGCCAGCTCCAGTCGAGGCGCTCGCCGGGCTCCACCGTCGTGATCGTCTCGTCCAGCGCGGGATGGAGAGCCTTGCAGTCGGCCTCGTCGGTTTCCGGCAGCCAGAAGAACTCGAAATGCCGGTTTTCGGCGATCAGTTCCGGCAGGCGCTCCAGTGCGCGTTCGACCGGCTCGCGCCACAGCCGTTCGCGCAGGCGATAGGCGGGAACAAGATCGAGAGTGACCGATGTGATGACGCCCAGCGTCCCCAGCGACAGCGCGGCGGCCTTCAGATCGCCGCCGCCGACCTCCACCGCCTCGCCTTCCGCCGTGACCAGCTTCAGCGCCGCGACCATGGTGGAAATGCTGCCCAGCGTCTGGCCAGTGCCGTGCGTGCCGGTGGAGATGGCGCCCGCCAGGCGCTGCACGTCGACGTCGCCCTGATTGGCCAGCGCCAGGCCGGCGGCTTGCAGTTCGGCCCCCAGATCGGCGATGCGCGCGCCCGCGCCGATCTCCGCTTGCAGGCCGACGCGATCGACCTGGACGATGCCGGCGAAATTGCCCAGCGACAGCAGCAATCCGTCGGTGGCGGCAACCGGCGTGAAGGAATGCCCGCTGCCGGCCACGCGGACCGCGCTGCCGCCGGCAACCAGCGCTTTCAGCTCGTCGAGATCGCGCGGCTCGGCGATGCGCGCGGGCCGGCATTCGACGTTGCCGGCCCAATTGCGCCAGGTTCCGGCCACGCGGGCCTCAGCCATTGATGAAGGCGGTAGCCTCGATCTCGACCTTGGCGCGGTCGTCGACCAGGCCGGAAACGAAGATCACCGTGATGGCCGGGAAATGCCGGCCGATGGCTTCCTTGTAGCCGGCCGCCATCGCCGCACCCTCGGCCTTGTACGCCGCCTTGTCGGTGACGAACCAGGTCATGCGCACGATGTCGCTGGCGCGACCGCCCGCCTCCTCGACGACGCGCACGACGTTGCGGAACGCCTGGCCGATCTGGGCGCCGAAAGCGTCGCTTTCGATCTGGCCTTGCGCGTTGGCGCCGAGCTGGCCGGCGATATAGACGGTCTTGCCCGCGCCTTCGACGGCGATGCCATTGGAATAGCCCTTCGGCCGCGCCCATTCGGACGGCTGGAGAATTTCCTGCATCTTGGTCCTCCCTGGTTTTTCAGCCCAGCGTTTGCGCGAAGACGCGCAGGTAATTGCCGCCGACGATCTTGCCCACCTCGGCGGCGTTGAAGCCGCGCGCCAAGAGCGCCTGCGCCAGATCCGGCAGTTGGGTATAGGAATCGAACACCGACGGACCGGTCAGGCCGCGCTGGTCGCTGCCAATGCCGACATGGTCGACGCCGACCGTATCGGCCAGCCGCGCCATGCCGGCCGCCATCGCCTGCATGGTGGGGTAGATGGAGCCCGGCGGCCACACCCCGATCACGCCGCCAGTCCGCGCCACGATCTTGGCATGCTCGGGGGAAATCTGCCGGCTGCGCGGACCGGGCCGGCCGGTCAGCGAGGTATGCGAGACCACCAGCGGCTTGCTCGTGACTTCCGCCGCGCGCTTGACCAGGTCGAACGTGCCGTGCGCCACATCGACCACGATACCCAGCGCATTGCAGCGGCGAATCACCTCGGCGCCGAAACCCGTCAGCCCGTTATGCACCGGCTCTTCGGTCTGGATGTCGCCCAACTCGTTGGGCCGGTAATGCGTCAGCTGCAAATGGCGCATGCCGTACTTTGCCAGGGCCTGGTCGATTCGCTCGATCCGGCCTTCGAGGAAGTCGCCGCCTTCGGCCGACACCACGATCGACGGCCTGGCGGCGGAAGCGGCCCGCAGGGCCTGCGCGCCATCGACCAGGGCGAGCCCCTGCTCCTTCGCCAGCGCGACCACACGGGCGAAGGCAGGGCCGCTCCAGCGGTAAAGCTCGCCCTCTTCGGGATTGCGCTGCGCCTGAATGCGTCCATCCGACCCCGCCCGGATCACCGGCGAATCGGCCACCATGGCCAGGCAAATGGCGCCCATGCCGCCCTGCTTCATCTGGGCAACGACATCGGTGAACGACAGTCCGGGTCGCAGGATGCCGCCGGCATGAGAGTGGATGTCGATCCCGGGCGTTTCGGCGAGAACGCGCTTGGCCGCCTGCGCCTGCCCGTCGGTCTGCGCCACGGCCGGCGCGGCAAACGGCAAGGCCAGCGCCCCGCCCAGCACCGAGCGGCGCGTGATAGAACCGGTGGACAGGCCGACCGCGCGCGCATCGCGCAACTGCCAGCGCCAGCCGTTGGGATCGTCCTTCAGGATTCGCCATGCGCCGCGCAGACGGACGGGACCGGCGGCGATCGGAACCGGCGCGGCGGCGAACACTTCGACCGCCCGATGGGGATCGCGCGGCGTGCAGCCCAGGCAACAGGACAGTTCCGGCGCCAGGAAGAAATAGGAATGCGCCGCGTCGAATTCGACCGGCGCCATCCAGCCTTCGATCTCGACGATCGCTCCATCCCGGGCATGCGCCAGCCTGTTCCAGGAGAGCCAGGTGGACGACGCCATGGCGGGCCGCCGATCAGGTGCGCGGCGGCGCGGGTTGCGGCGGCGGCGCGCTCGGGGTCGGGCAGCCGGCGATTTCGTCGATGACGTTGCGCGGATCGCGGAAGCGCTCGACCAGGCGCCGGTCGCTGTCCTCGCTGGCCTGCGGCGGCGGCGTGACCAGCACCCACTGCACCATGCGCCGCAGCACCGCGCCCAGCGCGTCGTCGAAAGCGGCGACGACCTGCGGCACGTCCGGTCCCGCCGCCTCGCGGCAGCGCTCGAACGAGGCCGAGCCGATGATCTGCCGCTCCGGCATGCGCACGATCTTGGCGTTGATGCGCACCCGGGCGAAGGGGTTGGGTCCGAGAAAGGTCTCGGCCTGGAATTCGCGCAGCTCGGTCTGCAGCAGGTAGTTGGCGCGCAGGCCGACCGATTCGCGGCCGACCGCGACGATGCGCTTGGTGTTCTCGAAGGATTCGACGATCAGCGTCTGCACCATCAGCGGCGCGCGGTCGGTCCAGGCCGCGGTGGCGTAGTAGTCGGTCGACAGGCGGTTGGCCGAGATCGCCATGCGGCCGGTGTTGAGATTGGCCGGCGCCACCGGGGTTTCGACCACGAGCTGCCAGTAGACGTTGGGCAGGCTCGCATCGAAGGTGCTCTTGGGCGACAGCGTGTAGAGGTCGGTCGGGGTCTTGATGTCGGGCAGCACGCCGCAGGCGGCGAGCGCGGCGGCGCAGGCGGCGGCGAACAGGAGGTTGCGCAGCTTGGCGGCGATCGGACGAAGGGGCATGGGGGATCCTAACGCGGGCGGTCGGGCTGGTAGCCCTGCTTGCCGCCGAAGATGAAGCCGGTGGGGTCGCGCTCGATGCGCGTGACGATGACATTGAGATTGGCCGCCAGCGCGCGCAATTCGCGGATCATCTGGCTGAACTCGCCCAGGCTCTGTTCGGTGAACTGGCGCAGCGGCGCGCGGTTGTCGCCCAAGAGCTTGTTGACGCTGTCAGCGGCGGCGTTGATGTTGTTCACCGCCTGGCGGACCGACACCATGGTCTGGCGCAGCTCGGACGGGGTGGTATTGGCCAGCAGCTGGCGCGTGGCCTCGTCTTGCGGGCCCAGCTCGGCCAGCAGCATGTTGGCCGACTTGCCGAGGGTCTCCAGCGAGGCCATGGTGACGCGCACCTGCTCCAGCGTCGCCGGCAGCTCGGTCACCATCTGCTCGATTTCCCGGTTGCGGCTGCTCAAGGTGCCGGTGACGGCGGAGATGTTGTTGAGCGTCTTGTTGACCGCCGCGATGTTGTCGTCGGACAGCAGCGCGTTGATGCGGTCGATGCTCTGGCTGGCCTTGGCCAGCACGTCCTGGGCCGAGGTCGCGGCGGCCTGGAAGAAAGTGGTGCCCGGGGCGATCTCGGGATAGGGCTCCTGGCCGGCGCGCTTGCGGATCTTGGGCGGATCGCCGTCCGGCCCGCCGACGATCTGGATGAAGGACTGCCCGGCGATCAGCGGCTTCTCGAACAGGGCGTAGGAGTTCTCCCGGATCTGCTGGTCGTGGTTCAGCGCCACGGTGACGACGATCTTCTCGAGCTGGCGCCTCGAGCCGTCGGCCTGGACGATCTCGCGGGTGCCGATGCGCACGTCGGTGACGCGGCCGACCGGAATGCCGCGATAGTAGACCGGCGAATCGGGCGTCAGGCCCTGCACGTCGCCGTCGAAATAGATGCGGTAATAGGCCAGGTCCTGCTGGGCGCCGCTGTTCAGCTTCCAGACGATGAACGCCGCCAGCGCCACGGTGAAGGCCACCACGGCGGCGCCGATGACGACGAAATGGGCGCGGTTTTCCATCGGGACTCCGTTCAGACCGCGTCGATGCGGGCGGCGCGCCCGCGGGGTCCGTGAAAATACTCCCTGACCCAGGGATGATCGAACTTTAGCAGTTCCGCGAGGGGGCCGACCACAACCCGTTTGTCGAGCAGCACCGCGATGCGGTCGCAGATGGCGTTCAGCGAATCGAGATCGTGGGTGACCATGAGCACGGTCAGGCCGAGGTTGCGCTGCAGGTCGCGCACCAGGTTGTCGAAGGCGGCCGCCCCGATCGGGTCGAGGCCGGCGGTCGGCTCGTCGAGGAACAGCAGCGGCGGGTCCAGCGCCAAGGCGCGCGCCAGCCCGGCGCGCTTGCGCATGCCGCCGGAAAGCTCCGAGGGGTATTTGTGGGCGGCGTCGGGCGGCAGCCCCACCATGGCGATCTTCAGCGCGGCGACCTCCTCGAGCTGCCGGTTGGTCAGCCGCGCGTGCTCGCGCAAGGGCACCTGGATGTTCTCCGCCACGGTGAGCGAGGAGAACAGCGCGCCGTCCTGGAACAGCACGCCCCAGCGCGCCTGCAGCCGGCGCAGCGCCGCCCCGTGCAGATTGGCGGTGTTCTGGCCGAACACCTCGATCTTGCCCTTCTTCTGGCGGATCAGCCCGATGATGACCCGCAGCAGCACCGACTTGCCGGTGCCCGAGCCGCCGACCAGGCCCATCACCTCGCCCCGGAACACGTCCAGCGCCAGATGGTGGTGGATCTCCTTGGGGCCGAACTTGGTCTTCAGGTTGCGGATGCGGATGACCGCGGGCCGGTCGCTGGGCGGATGGCCCAGCACCATGCTCTTGGGTTCGCCTTCCGGCGTGGTGGCGCCGACGACGGTCATAGGCCGATCGACACGAACAGGATGGAGAAGGCGGCGTCGAGGATGATCACCAGGAAGATCGATTCCACCACCGCCTTGGTGGTCTGCCGACCGACGCTTTCGGCGCTGCCCGTCACCTGCAGGCCCTCATAGCAGCCGACCACGGCGATGACGAAGGCGAAGACCGGCGCCTTGATCATGCCGGCCCAGAAATGCTTGATGTCGATGACCTCGCGCAGCCGGTCGAAATACTGCGTCAGCGTGAAGTCGAGGAAGATCGAGGTCGCCAGCGCGCCGCCCAGCAGCCCCATGATGTTGGCGAAGAAGGCCAAGAGCGGCATGGTCAGCAGCAGCGCGATGATGCGCGGGATGACCAGCACCTCGATCGGATGCAGGCCCATGGTCGACATGGCGTCGACCTCGAGATTGACGCGCATGGTGCCGATCTGGGCGGTGAAGGCGCTGCCGGAGCGGCCGGCGACGATGATCGCGGTCAGCAGCACGCCGATTTCGCGCAGCACCGAAATCCCCACCATGTCGACGGTGAAGGCCTCGGCGCCGAAGCGGGCGAGCTGCTCGATGCCCTGATAGGCCAGCACCACGCCGATCAGGAACACCAGCGTGCCGACGATCGGCAGCGCGCGCAGCCAGACCTCCTCCATCAGGTTGACCACGGACGTGAAGCGCAGCCGGCGCGGCGAGCGCACGATGCCCAGCATCACCACCAGCGTCTCGCCGAAAAAGGCCAGGAGATTGCGCGCCTGCAGCAGCAGGCCGACGCTGGTGGTGCCGATCAGGACGAGCTGGCCCACCACCCAGGGCACGGAGGGTTTCTTCTCCGGCCGCAGCTTCTGCCGCACGACCAGGTCGATGAGCTGGGCATGGGTCTGCTGCGCGCCCTCGATCGGCGCCGCCGCGTCCTTGCGGCCGACGCGGTTGGCCAGGCGGATCAGCTCCGCCGCCCCGGCGGTATCCAGCTCCTCCAGCGCGCTGACGTCGATGGCGTCGACGGCGCCGGCGCGGTCGAGCTTCAGGGCCTCGATCTGCTTCTCCAGCGGACCCAGGGTGAACACGGTCCAGCGCCCGCCGACGCTGACCATCGTGCGGCCCTGGGCGTGCGTGCGCTCGCACCACGCATCGCCGGCAAGGCGCTGGGCTGCGTTCATCGGCTCATCGCCATCTGATCCTTTATCCCCGGCGCGATTTCACTGGCGGAGCCCCTCGGGTGTCAACGTGAAACGTCATGGCCAGGCCAGAATTTCGGTTCGGGACCAGATATTTGCATCCCGTTGCGGCACGGATGCATGAATCCCGGCGCGCAAACCCCTGTTGCGGCCCGCCAGCGCAGGCGGCACCATCCTGCGCCGAGGAAACGCATGACCAAGAACAACGGCGGACCGCGCCGGGGCAGCACCGCAAAATGAGCGACATCGCACGGCCGGGTCGCGGCCTGTTCTACGGCTGGGTCGTGGTTGCCAGCACTTTCATGGTGCTGTGCGTGGGATTCGGCGTCGCCTACGCCTTCAACGCCTTTTTCCTGCCGCTGCAGCAGGCCTATGGCGCCACCCGCGGCGAGACGTCCCTGGTGTTTTCGATCGCCGGGTTCCTCTATTTCGCGCTGGGCGCCGTCAGCGGCCCGCTGGCCGATCGCTGGGGCCCCCGGCCCGTCGTCGCCGCCGGCGTGCTCGTCACCGCCGCCGGACTGGCGCTGGCCAGCCAGGCGCAGACCCTGTGGCAGATCTATGCCGCCTACGGGCTGGGCGTGGGGATCGGGGTCGGCTTCGCCTACGTGCCGGCCATCGCCGCCGTGCAGAAATGGTTCGTGCGCAAGCGCGGGCTGGCCTCGGGGCTGGCGGTGTCCGGTATCGGGGTAGGCACGCTGGTGCTGCCGCCGCTGGCCGCCCTGATCGTCGCCGACATGGGCTGGCGCGCCGCCTACCTGGCGCTGGCCGTCATCATGCTGGCGGCCGGAGCGGTGGCGGCGCTGCTGCTCGACGACCAGCCCGAACTGCGCGGCGTGGGGCCGGACGGGCTGCCGCCGCAGCCAGCCGCCGCCGCGCCGACCGCAAGCTCGCGCAGCTTCACCTTCGGCGCGGCGATCCGCAGCCGCCCGTTCTGGACGCTCTATATCGCCTGCTCTTTCGCCGGCCTGGCGCTGTTCGTGCCGTTCGTCCACCTGACGCCCTATGCCACCGACAACGGCGTCGACGCCAAGACGGCGGTGCTGCTGATCAGCATCATCGGCATCGGCAGCATTTTCGGCCGCTTCGCCTTCGGCGGCATCGCCGACCGCTTCGGCCGCCGCATCGGGCTGGCGCTGATGTTCTCCGGCCTGACGGCGATGATGCTGTGGTGGTCGATCTCGACCGTCGCCTGGGCGCTGATGCTGTTCGCCGTGCTGTTCGGCGCCTTCTACGGCGGCTTCGTGGCGCTGATCCCGGCCATGACCGCCGATTATTTCGGCGTGCGCCACGTCTCCTCGATCATCGGCGTGCTCTACACCAGCGTCGCCTTCGGCACGCTGTTCGGCCCTACCGTGGCCGGCTATGCCTTCGACCTGACCGGCTCCTACCATTTCGCCATCCTGGGATCGGCGGCGATGATGTTCGTGGGGGTGGCGTTCATCCTGCTGGCGCCGCAGCCGCAGAAATGGCGCCAGCGCCAGCCATAGAGCAAATCATGTTCTGACGGAATCGCGAGCGATTCCGTCAGAACATGTGAATTTGCTCTAATCATTTAAAATATAGAGCGGATTCACACGATCAGACGGAAGCGTCTGCGCTTCCGTCTGATCGTGATCCGCTCTAATCCCTGGCGATCCAGTCGAGGTCGAACGCGCCGTCGCGGCCGCCCAGGGCACGGGCCAGAAAGGGGCCGGTCGCCGCCAGCCCGTCCTCGATCGGCCAGGGCGCGTTGACCAGCGCCACCCCGGCGCGGCGCAGGCCGCCCGCCGTGCGGGCCGGGACTTCCAGCTCGGCGGTCAGGGTGCGCTTGAGCTGCGCTCGCGCCAGAAACGCCTTGAAGCCGGCCACGGCCGGCGCGTCCTTCACCGGGTACCAGATCAGGTAGGTGCCGGTGGCGAAGCGGCGCAGCGCCTGCAGGAGTGCGCGTTGCAGCCTGTCGAATTCGTCCCTGGCCTCGAACGGCGGATCGATCAGCACCAGCCCGCGCCGTTCCGGCGGCGGCAGCAGCGCCTTCAGCGCCGCGTAACCGTCCGAGCGTTTGACCTCGACCTGCGGATCGCCGGCGAATTCCCGCCGCAGCGCCAACCCGTCCTCATCGTGCAGTTCGCAGGCGACCAGCCGGTCGCCCGGCCGCAGCAGGGCGCGCACCAGGCGCGGCGAGCCGGGATAATGCAGGAGCGCCTCACCCGTACCGCCCAAGCGCCGGTTGAAGCCGCGCACGATGTCGGTGTAGCGCTTCAGCTCGGCGGGACGGTCCTGCGCTTGCAGCAGCCGGCCGATGCCGTCCTGCCATTCGCCCGTGCGCGTGGCTTCCCGCGCCAGGTCGTAGCGTCCGCGGCCGGCATGGGTGTCGAGGACCAGGAACGGCTTGTCCTTCGCCGCCAGCAGCTCCAGCGCCAGCGCCAAGGCGGCGTGCTTGAGCACGTCGGCGAAATTGCCGGCATGGAAGGCGTGGCGATAGTTCATCGTTCGCTGAGGCTGGAAGCTGGCATGGATCGTGCTCTACTGACCATGCCACAGGGAGACCGATCGCCGCCATGACAGCGCATGAACTGCATTCGTCGCCCGAAACCGTGCACTGGGGCTATTTCGACGCCCGGCTGAAGCCCACGCTGCAGGTCAGGTCCGGCGATACGGTCACGATCCACTGCGTCTCGGGCGGCCCCGACATCCTGCCCGGACCGCCCCATCGGGTGCTGCCGGAACTGCACGCCATCCATGCCGCCCACAAGCCCTATCTCGGCGCCCATATCCTGACCGGGCCGGTCTACGTCGAAGGCGCCATGCCCGGCGACAGCCTCGAAATCGAGGTGCTGGACATCCGTTTCCGCACCGACTGGGGCTGGAACCGGCAGCGGCCGCTGTTCGGCACCCTGCCGGAGGACTTCCCCTTCACCCGCCTGACGATCATCCCCATCGACGCCGGACGCGGCCTCTGCACCCTGCCCTGGGGCGTGGAGATTCCGCTGAAACCCTTCTTCGGCATCATGGCCGTGGCGCCGCCGCCGGAATGGGGCGCGGTCAGCTCGATCGAGCCGCGCGCCTTCGGCGGCAACATCGACAACAAGGAGCTGGGCGTCGGCGCCAAGCTGTTCCTGCCGGTGTTCGCCGAAGGCGCGCTGTTCTCGGCCGGCGACGGGCATGGCGTGCAGGGCGACGGCGAGGTCAACCTGACGGCGCTGGAGACCAATCTCAGCGGCACTTTCCGCCTGACGGTGCACAAGGGCCGCAAGCTGACCATGCCGCGCGGCGAGACCGCCACGCATTACATCACCCATGGCATGGACCCGGACCTCGACGATGCCGCCAAGCAGGCGCTGCGCGAGATGATCGTGCTGATCTGCGAGCGCACCAACGTCGCGCCGGAGGACGCCTACATGCTGTGCAGCCTGGCCTGCGACCTGCACGTGACGCAACTGGTCGACGGCCACAAGGGGGTGCACGCCATGCTGGAAAAGAAATACGCCGGCGGCTGAACCGCCCCGGGAGCAAACCGCGTCAGAGACGCGGCTTGACCCGCAATTCGGCGCCGGTGCTGGCGATCACCTCGACCCGGGCGCCCAGGGGCGCGTCCGGCCCGGTCACCGTCCAGGTCGTATCGCCCACCCTCGCCCGGCCGCGGCCGGCGACGATCGGCTCGACCAGGATGAGGGTCTGGCCGACCAGTTCGCTGCCGCGCCGGTTCAGCGTGCCGGGATCGGTGGCATCGCGCCGGCGCTGGAAGCGGGCGAGATACTTGCGCCCGCCATAGGCGGTGACGATGGCGACGGCGATGAAGATCAGCAACTGCCAGGTCAGCGGCAGGCCGGGCGCGAACAGCATGACGATGCCGACCGCGGCCGCGCCCGCCGCCACGAACATGAAGAAGATGCCCGGCACCAGCATCTCGAACAGCAGCATGACGCCGGTCAGCGCCAGCCAGTGCCAGAACTCGATCCCCAGATTGGTTTCCACCTGCGCCCCCGCCCCTGCTCAGCCCCGGTTCCAGGGACCCTGACCGCCCGAGGGCGGCGGCGGCGCGCCGCCGCTGCCGGCCCGCGCATTGGCCTGCGCTTCCTTGACCAGCTCCATGATGCCGCCGATCGTGCCCATGACGCCGACGGCGTCCATCGGCATGAAGACCAGCTTGCTGTTGTTGGCGGCCCCGATCTTGGCCAGCGCGTCGATGTAGCGCTGGCCCAGGAAGTAGCTGACCGCCTGCGAGCCGGTGCCCTGCACCGCCTGCGCCACCATGTTGGTGGCCTTGGCCTCGGCCTCGCCGGCGCGTTCGCGCGCCTCGGCGTCGCGGAAGGCGGCCTCGCGGCGGCCCTCGGCCTCGAGGATCTGCGCCTGCTTCTCGCCCTCGGCCCGCTTGATGCTGGCTTCGCGCACGCCTTCGGCCTCCAGGATGACGGCGCGCTTCTCGCGTTCCGCCTTCATCTGCCGCGCCATGGCCTGCACCATGTCGTCCGGCGGCTGGATGTCCTTCAGCTCGACGCGCAGCACCTTGACGCCCCAGGGGTTGGTGGCCTGGTCGATGATCGCCAGCAGCGTGTCGTTGACGTCGTTGCGCTTGGCCAGCACGTCGTCGAGATTCATGTTGCCGATCACGTTGCGGATGTTGGTCAGCGCCAGGTTCTTCATCGCCTCCAGCAGATCGGCCACCTCGTAGGCGGCCTGCGCGGCGTCGACGATCTGGTAGAAGGCGACGGCGTCGACCGTGACGATGGCGTTGTCCTTGGTGATCACCTTCTGCGAGGGGATGTCGAGCACGTTCTCCTGCATGTTCATCCGGGCGCCGACCCGGTTGATGATCGGCACGATGATGTTGAGGCCCGGCTTCAGGGTGCGGGTGTAGCGGCCGAAGGTCTCGACCGTCCAGTTCTCGCCCTGCGGCACGGTCTTGACGGTGAGGTAGAGAAAGACCAGGCCGACGACGACCAGAACGATGAAAAAGATGGCGATGCTGGACATGCAATTCCCCCCGTTAGGCGCCGCTTTATAGCACGCCCGCGCCGGCTGCGGCCATTTCTCGCGAGGATCGCCGGCGATTGGCCCTGCCGCCGCGCTGCCCGCTCGCCTATGATGGCGGCAAACGACGAAAGCGAGGCAACCATGGCCCAGGCCACGATGGCAGCGCCGCAGGCGACGCCGTTCGCCACCCATTCCGTGTTCAACCAGGCGACGCCGCTGGAGAACTACAATTCCTTCGCCGCCGACCGCGCCCTGGTCGAGGGCGTGCAGCGCGAAGGCGGCGGCTGGATCGTCGAGCGGGCGATGGAGTTCGGCCGCAAGGCGGGTTCGGCCGAGCTGATCCAGCAGGGATTCCTGGCCGACCGCTTCACGCCCCAACTGCGCACCCACGACCGCTACGGAAATCGCATCGACGAGGTCGAATTCCATCCCGCCTGGCATGGGCTGATGGCGCTGGGCATCGAGAACGACATCCACGCCCTGCCGTGGAACGAGACGCGGCCCGGCGCGCATGTGGCGCGGGCGGCGCTCTACATCCCCTTCATCCAGGTCAACGAAGGCCCCGCCTGCCCCATCACCATGACCTTCGCCGCCATCCCCGCGCTGCGGCGCCTGCCCGAGCTGGCGGCGGTGTGGGAGCCGCGCATCCGCGCCCGCCAGTACGATCCCGTGCTGCGGCCGGCGCAGGACAAGGCCGGCGTGCTGATCGGCATGGCGATGACCGAGAAGCAGGGCGGCTCCGACGTGCGCGCCAACACCAGCCAGGCGCGGCCGACCGGCAATGGCGGTCCCGGCGGCGCCTACGAGATCGTCGGCCACAAATGGTTCTGCTCGGCGCCGATGTGCGACGCGTTCCTGGTGCTGGCGCAGGCGGCGGGGGGCCTGAGCTGCTTCTTCGTGCCGCGCTTCACGCCCGACGGCGCGCGCAACGCGCTGCGCCTGCAGCGGCTGAAGGACAAGCTGGGCAATCGCTCCAACGCCTCCAGCGAGATCGAATTCCACAACGCCCACGGCGTGCTGATCGGCGAGGAAGGCCGCGGCGTCGCCACCATCATCGAGATGGTGCGCCATACCCGCCTCGACACCTCGCTGGGCGCCGCCGCCATGATCCGCCACGCCACCGCCCAGGCGATCAACCATGCCAGCGGCCGCTCCGCCTTCGGCGCGCGGCTGATCGACCAGCCGCTGATGGCCAACGTCCTGGCCGACCTGGCGCTGGAATCGGAAGCCGCGACGGCGCTGGCGCTGCGCGTGGCCGGCACCTTCGACAAGGGGCCCGGCGATGCGGAGGAGGAGAAGCTCGGCCGCCTGCTGACGCCGATCGCCAAATACTGGCTGTGCAAGCGCAGCCCGGCGGTGGTCGGCGAGGCGCTGGAGTGCCATGGCGGCAACGGCTATGTCGAGGAATCGATCATGCCGCGACTCTACCGCGACGCGCCGCTGAACTCGATCTGGGAAGGCTCGGGCAACGTGCAGTGCCTGGACGTGCTGCGCGCGCTCTCCCGCGATCCCGATGCGCTGGGCGCCTATTTCGACGAGGCCGCCAAGGCGCGCGGCGCCGATACGCGCTTCGACGCCTATCTCGAAGACTGCCGCGCCATGGTGGGGGATCTGGAGAATTTCGAGCCGCGCGCGCGGCGCATCGTCGAACGCCTGGCGCTGATGATGCAGGGCTCGCTGCTGGTGCGCCACGCGCCGGCGGCGGTGGCCGACGCCTTCTGCGCTTCGCGCCTGGCCGGCGATCACGGCGCGGCCTTCGGCACCCTGCCGGCCGGAGCCGACCATCGCGGCATCGTGCGCCGCGCCAGCCCGCTGGAAGCGGCCTGAGGGCGTCTCAGCCGCCGGTCGCCGCCCCGTTCACCGCCATCGCCCGGCCGCTCATGACGGCCACGAGCTGGCCCTCGGCGTTGCGCACTTCGGCGTCGTAGAGGCCGCTGCGCCGGCTGCGCGAGCGCTCGCGCACGACCACTTCCAGCCGCTCGCCCGGCTTGGCCGGGCGCAGGTAGTTGATGTCGCAGCCCGCTGCCACCGACGGTACGCCGGCGGAATTGCAGGCATAGAAGAAACCGGCATCGGCCAGGCTGAAGATGGCCCCGCCGTGGCACATGCCGTGCGCGTTCAGCACGCTCTCGGTGACGGTCATCGCCAGCCGCGCGTAGCCCGGCCTGGCTTCGAGCAGCTCGATGCCGAGCGTGCGCGCCAGGCGGTCGCGGCCGTCCTGCTCGCGCGCCCAGGCCTCGACATCCGCCGCGCTGCGATCGCCGAACGCCATGGGATCAGGCCGGGTTGGCGTGCGGATGGGCGATGCGATCCATCATGCGCAGCCAACGGCGCAGGAAACGCTCGGTCCAGGCGCCGAGCTTGGGATCGTGCACGGAATGCAGCTCGATATGCTGCTCGGCCGGCTGGGCGCCGGGCATTTTCAGCCGCTCGGCGCCCTTCACGGTCCAGATCTGCTTCATCTCCAGCGTCACCTCGGGATGGAACTGCAGGCCGTAGACGCGCTCGCCGTAGCGATAGGCCTGGTTCTCGAAATGCTCGCCGCGCGCCAGCAAGGTGCAGTCGCGCGGCAGGCCGAAGCCTTCGCGATGCCACTGGTAGACATGCATGCGCTCGGGGAAGATCTGGCAGTCGGGATAGACCGGCTCGATCTCGACATAGCCGATCTCGGCGCGGCCCTCGGGGTGGGTCTCGACCCGCGCGCCCAGCACCCGCGCCATGAGCTGCGCGCCCAGGCAGATGCCGAGAAACGGCGTGTCCGTCTCCAGCACCCGGGGCAGCCAGTCCAGCTCCGCCCGGATGCCCGGCAGCGTGGTGCAGTCGTTGGCGCTCATCGGCCCGCCGAACACGACCACGCCGGCATAGGCGGAAGGATCCTGCGGCAGGGCGTGGCCGATACTGGGGCAGCAGCGCTCGATCTCGTAGCCCCAGGATTGCAGCAACTCGCCGACGCGCCCGGTGCGGGAAGTCTCCTGGTGGACGACGGCGAGAACGCGGTTTTTGTCGACAGACGCCATGACGGCAATATTTACCGGAAATGACGGCGAAATTACAGTGCCCGGGTTGCTGGACCGCACTTCCGTCGCCGCCCTAGTATTAATGCAACGGAATGCGCGGGAGGACGGCGAAAATGGTCGACATCGAGTTCTACTTCGATTGCTCCAGCCCCTGGACCTATCTCGCCTTCCACAACATCCAGCCGCTGGCCGCCGAGACCGGCGCCCGGATCGTCTGGAAGCCGATCCTGGTCGGCGGCGTCTTCAACACGGTCAACAAGACCGTCTACGAGGCGCGCGAGAAGCCGCATCCGGTGAAGTCGCGCTACTACGCCAAGGACCTGAAGGACTGGGCCCGCTTCAGCGGCCTGCGCATCGCCATGCCGCCGGTCTTCCCGGTCAACAGCGTCAAGGCCATGCGCGGCGCCTTCGTCGCCATCGAGCGCGACTGCCTGCCGCGCTATGCCCGTACCGTGTTCGAGACCTACTGGGGCGAGTTGCAGGACATCTCGCAGGACCAGGTGATGGAGGAAATCGTGCGCGAGGTCGGCCTCGAGCGCGACGATTTCTTCGCCCGCATCGCTTCAGCCGAATACAAGGACCGCCTGCGCGCCAGCACCGAGGAACTAATGGCGCGCGGCGGCTTCGGCTCGCCGACGATGTATGTGGCGGGCGACGACATGTATTTCGGCAACGACCGCCTGCCGCTGGTGCGCGACGCGGTATTGCGCGCGCAGGGAAAGCTTGAGCGCGCGGGCTAAGACCTGCTACACCGCCCCAACTGAAAACTCGAATCCGGGAAACGCTTTCATGATGGGCAGGCGATTGGCGGCAGGCTTGGTTGTCGCCCTTCTGGCTCCTTCGGTCGCTTTCGCAAACATCTGTCCCGGCGGCCTGTCGAAAGCGGAAATCGGCACCCGGTACCTCGTTACCGAGTTCATGGTCGCAGCCCTCGCCTGCCGCAACGATCCCGCGTTCCGCGACGCCTATGCCTCGTTCGTGAAGCGCTACAATGGCGGGCTGGTCGGCAATGCCCAGGCGATGAAGGCGCATTTCGGCGGCGGCTCGGCGCTCGACAGTTTCGTCACCCGCCTGGCCAACCACGCCGCCCTGCGCCAGAACGAGGGCACCTATTGCGGCCACGCCCGCCTGCGCATCGACCGCGCCCTGCAGGCCGAGAAATCCGCCACCCTGGCGCAGGTCATCGACCGGCTCGGCTATACCATGGGCGGGCCCGCCTGCGGCGACCTGACGCCGATCGCCGCGCTGCAGACCAAGGACCCGGCCGCGCCCGCCAAGGCACAACCGGCCAAGACGACGCCAGCCAAGGCGACGCCCGCCAGCGCCACGCCGGCAAAAGCGGCGGCGGCGACCCCGGCCGCGCCGGCCGAAACAAGAACGGAAGGAAGCGCGGCGGAACCGCAGGCCGCGCCGCCCATGCCGTCCCCGGGCGGCGGTTCGGAACTCAGCCCCTCGCCCTAAGCCTCGGACGCAAGAAAAAACGGCCGATCCCGCGATCGGCCGTTTTCTAGTCCGCAGTCTCGCGGGCTATTGCAGGATGATCTCGACGCGCCGGTTCTGCGCTTCGCGCACGCCGTCGGCGGTCGGCACCAGCGGCTGGCTCTCGCCGCGGCCGATGACCACGATCGAATCGGCCGGGATGCCCTCGGCCACCAGCACCTGCTTCACCGCATTGGCGCGGCGCAGCGACAGCGCCATGTTGTACTGCTCGGTGCCGGCGCGGTCGGCGTGGCCGGTGACGTTGAGCCGCTGAATGCCGCCCTGGCGCGAATTGGCCGCCGCCAGCTTGATGGTGGAGATGGCCTGCTGGCTGAGGTCCGACTTGTCGAAGTCGAAGAACACCATGTAGCTGCGGCTGATCGGCGCCGTTGCCGGCGCCGGTGGGGGCACGGCGGCCGGGCGCGCTTCCTGCGGCCGCGGCGACTTGCCGAAGCGATAAGCGAGGCCGACCATGCCGGTATGGTTGACGTAGTCGAAGTCGGCGGAGACGCCGTTCTCCTTCAACTGCGGATCGGCGGTGCGGAAATAGCGGTAGTCGGCGGACAGCACCACGTTGGGCGACACCTTCACGTTGACGCCGGCAATGCCCTGGTAGGCGAAGACGAAGTCGCTGTCGTCGAGCTGGCCCTTGCCCTTGACGAAGGCCGCGCCGGCGCCGGCGCCGATATAGGGCGACACCACGCCGTCGCTGAAGAATTCGTAGATGAAGTTGGCCATCAGCGCGCCGGACTGGACGCGCTCGCGATCGCCCGGCAGCTCGCCTTTCTTCACCTTGTTGTTGCGGTAGGCGAGTTCGAGCTCCAGCCGCGGGCCGCCGAAATTGTAGCCGACGAAGGCATTGCCGGCCCAACCGGTCTTGCTGTCGACGTCCTTGACGTTGAAGCCGCCGCCGCCGCCGAAACCGATTTCGACGTCGGAGTCCTGCGCGTAGTTGATGCCGCCGCCGATGCCGACATAGAAACCGCTCGGATCGGCGGCCAATGCCGGCGCCGCCAGAAGCAGCCCCGCGGCCGCCAGGCCAACGAATTTGCCGTTCAGTCCCATCCCCACTCCCCCGCCCGACCCGACGTAAGACCGCACTGCAACGAACGGTCCTGGGCCGTTGAATCTCAAGAGTTTATATCAGAGGTCGGCGATGTGGACAACTTTCAGATGTTGCAATTCGCCACTGATATGGAGCTGTGTCCGACAGGGCACAGTCTTTTATTTACAATGGTTTAGCTCCGGGAGTTGGTATAGAGAGGGGACATACCAACAATTTATGTGATGGGAGAGAACGCTATGCCTGAATTCTGCAAAATCGAGCGAGAAGGCCGCCTCTGCATCGTCACCATCAACCGCCCGGAGGTGATGAACTCGCTGCACCCGATGGCGAGCCAGGAACTGGCCAAGGCCTTCGACGATTTTGCCGCCGATCCGGAACTGTGGGTCGCCATCATCACCGGCGCGGGCGACAGGGCCTTCAGCGCCGGCAACGACCTGAAGTACCAGGCCACGACGCTGGCCGGCCAGCGGCCGCCCAAGCCCGCCGCCGGCTTTGGCGGGATCACCAGCCGGTTCGATCTGAACAAGCCGGTCATCGCGGCGGTCAACGGCATCGCCATGGGCGGCGGCTTCGAGATCGCGCTGGCCTGCGACATCATCCTGGCCTCGGACAAGGCGATTTTCGCCCTGCCCGAGCCGCGCGTCGGTCTGGCCGCGCTGGCCGGCGGCGTGCATCGCCTGCCGCGCATGATCCCGGTCAAGCAGGCCATGGGCATGATGCTGACCGGCCGGCGCGTCGGCGCCAAGGAAGGCAAGGAGATGGGCTTCGTCACCGAGGTGGTGAAGCACGAGGAGCTGATGGCCGAGGCGCGCCGCTGGGCGGGGCTGATCCTGGAATGTTCGCCCATGTCGATCCGCGCCACCAAGGAAGCGGCCATGCAGGGCCTCAACCACGCCTCGGTGAAGGAGGCGATGGCGGGCAAATACGCCGCCGTCGAGGCGATGATCGGCAGCCAGGATTTCATCGAGGGTCCCAGGGCCTTCGCCGAAAAGCGCCCGCCGAACTGGAAGGGCCGCTAAAGGCATCGACCGGAGGGCGGCTGCGGCCGCCCTTTTCCGTTCGGCGCCGGCCAGGATCGCGCTTGCCACCCGGGCGGGGAGCGTTTCAAATCCGCCGCCATGCGCCCCGTCCGGCTGGCCTATCTCGTCACCCACCCGATCCAGTATCAGGCGCCGCTGCTGCGCCGCATCGCCGCCGAGCCGGATATCGAGCTCACGGCGCTGTTCGAGGACGATTTCAGCACCCGCCAGCACGTCGACAGCGGCTTCGGCCGCGCCATCGCCTGGGACGTGAAGCTGCTGGACGGCTACCGCCACCGTTTCCTGCGCCCGCTGCGGGCGGCGGCGGCGCACGGCCAGCCCTCCTTCTGGTGGCCGCTCTCGGCCGACCTGGCGAACGCGCTGCGGACGGGCGATTTCGACGCGCTGTGGGTGCATGGCTACAGCAGCGCCAATCATCTGGCGGCGCTGATGCTGGCGCGGCGCTACGGCATGCAGACCCTGCTACGCGACGAGACCACGGCCGATGCGCAGCCGCGCTCCGCGCTGCGCCGCCTGGGCAAGCGCGCCGCCTTCGCCCTGCTCGACCGGCTGGTCGACACGTTTCTCGCCACCGGCACGGCCAATGCGCGGCATCTGATGGAACTCGGCATTGCGCCCACCAAGCTGATCACCATGCCCTATGCGGTCGACAACGCCGCCTTCGCCCGCCGCTCCGCCGCGGTCGATCCCGCAG
Organism: Reyranellaceae bacterium; assembly: GCA_050181585.1. Lineage (GTDB taxonomy): Bacteria > Pseudomonadota > Alphaproteobacteria > Reyranellales > JAQSWP01 > JAQSWP01. Next base: position 14,181 of record JBFXDA010000007.1, on the reverse strand, counting down.
CGGTGCGGGCGCGCTACGGCATCGCGCCCGGCCAGCCGCTGCTGCTGTTCAGCGCCAAGCTGATCGCGCGCAAGCGGCCGCAGGACCTGCTGCGGGCGGTGGCCGAGCTGCGGCGCCAGGGCAAGGCCAAGCCGGCGCTGGTCTTCGCCGGCGACGGCGATCTGATGGCGCCGCTGCAACGCGAAGCGCAAGAGCTGGGATTGCCCGACACGCATTTCCCCGGCTTCCGCAGCCAGGCCGAGCTGGCCGAGCTCTATGCCACAGCCGACGTGCTGGTCCTGCCGTCGGAGCGCGAGACCTGGGGCCTGGTGGTGAACGAGGCCATGTGCGCCGGCTGCGCCATTATCGCCAGCAACCGGGTCGGGGCCGCGGCCGACCTGGTGCGCGACAACGGCGCCCTCTATCCGGTGGGCGACATCGCCGATCTCGCCGCCGCGCTCGACGCCGTCCTCGGCGACCCTGACAATCTGCAGCGCATGCGCCGGCGCAGCCGCGAGATCGTGGCGCAGTGGAGCTTCGAGCAGGACGTGCAGGCGCTGCGGCTGGCGCTGGACCTGCCGCCGCGCTAATCGGCGAATTCGAAGCGGAACGCGTCGCCCTGGCGGTGCACGTAGCCGCAATGGGGGGCGGCGAAATGGGCCGGCAGCATCAGCGCGCGATGCTCGGCGCAATGCTCCAGCACGCGCCGGCGCGAGGCGGCGGCGGCCGGCGGATCGACGCAGAAGCGGCTGTTCCACTGCGGATGCCAGACCTGCAGCGGATGGTGCAGGATGTCGCCGGTGAACAGGCCCTGCTCGCCCTTGGACGCGGCCTGCAGCGTGATGCTGCCCGGCGTGTGGCCGGGGGCGGCGCGGATGAGCAGGTTGTCGTCGATGGCGTGTTCGGCGCCCACCATGTCGGCCTGGCCCGCCGCCACGATCGGCAGCACGGCGTCGTCGAAGGCGCCGTGCTGGGCGCGGCGCTTGGGATCGGCCCGGTTCTCCGCGTCGTAGTGCTCGAAATCGGCCTTGGAGAAGAGATAGCGCGCGTTGGGGAAGGTCGGCACGAAACGGCCGTTCTCCTCGACCGTGTTCCAGCCGACATGGTCGATGTGCAGATGCGTGCACAGCACGAAATCGACCTCCTCGCGCCTGACCCCGGCCGCCGCCAGGTTGTGCAGCCACGGCGTATCGAGCTGGTGCCCGTCGCGGAAGCCCGGCCGGTTGCGCCCGTTGCCGAAACAGGTGTCGATCAGGATCGTGTGGTGGTCGGTGCGCAGCACCCAGCTATGGATGCTCATGTTCAGCCGCTTGCTGGCCGGATCGAAATAGGTCGGCGCCAGCCAGTCGCGATGCAGGATCTCGTGCTCGGGCGTGAAGCTGGCGAACATGCCCTGCGCCTCGATTAGCGGGATCATCATTTCCTCGACGCGCGAGAGCGTCATATCGCCAATGCGCCGATGCGCCGTCATAACGTCCCTCCCGCGCTTTTTTATTGCGGCAGGATAGTCTATCTCTGCCTGCCTCACGCAGCCTCAAAGCCGGCCGGTTCCGGTCGGCGGAATGGAAACTCGGATGTCTCAGGGGAAATCTGCCGGCGCATTGGCCGGCTACCGCGTCGTCGATCTCTCGCGCGTGCTGGGCGGACCGTTCTGCGCCCAGATCCTGGCCGATCACGGCGCGGAGGTGATCAAGGTCGAGCCGCCGCAGGGCGACGAGACGCGCGACTGGGGCGCGCCGCTGGACAACGGCGCTTCGGCCTATTTCGCCGGCATCAACCGCAACAAGCGCGATCTCGGCCTCGACGTCGCCTCGCCCAGGGGCCGCGAGGTGCTGCTGAAGCTGCTCGAGAGCGCCGACGTGCTGCTGGAGAACTTCAAGACCGGCACGCTGGAGAAATGGGGCATCGGCTACCACGACGTGCTGCAGAAGAAATTCCCCCGCCTGGTGCATGCGCGCGTCACCGGCTTCGGCGCCGACGGGCCGTTCGGCGGCTATCCCGGCTACGACGCCATGGTGCAGGCCTGGTCGGGCCTGAACTCGGTCAACGGCACGCCCGAGGGCGGCGCGGTGCGCATCGGCGTGCCGGTGATCGACCTCGGCACCGGCCTGAACGTGTGTATCGGCATCCTGATGGCGCTGTTGGAGCGCGAACGCTCGGGCAAGGGCCAGTTCGTCGAGGTGGCGCTCTACGATTCGGGCATCATGCTGCAGCACCCGCACGCGCCCAACTGGCTGCTGCAGGGCAAGCGCCCGCGCCTGGTCGGCAACAGCCACGACAACCTCGCCCCCTACGCGCTGATCAAGGCCAAGGGCTGCGACGTGGTGGTGGGCGCGGGCAACAATCCGCAGTTCCGCAAGCTGTGCGAGATGCTGGGCAAGGCGGAACTGGCGCACGATCCGCGCTTCGTCAACAACGCCGACCGGCTGGCGCACAAGGAAGAGCTGGTCAACGAATTGCAGGCGCTGATGGGCGACCGCGACGGCGAAACCTTCGCCGAGGACCTGATGAAGAACGGCGTGCCCGGCGGCGCCGTGCGCGACCTGCCTTCGGTGCTCGACCATCCGCACACCAAGCACCGCGAAATGGTGGTCGAGCTGGGCAGCTACAAGGGCACCGGCATTCCCATCAAGCTGTCGCGCACGCCCGGCAGCGTGCGGCTGAAGCCGCCGGCCTTCGGCCAGGACAGCGAGGCGGTGCTGCGCGAGGCCGGCTTCTCCGATGCCGAGGTGGCGCAGCTCAAGAAGGACGGGGTGGTGCCGACCGAACGGCGCAAGGTGTAACCATGTTCGAGGCGGGGCTGCTCAAGGGCAAGCGCATCCTGATCACCGGTGGCGGCACCGGGCTGGGCCGCAGCATCGGCCGGCGTTATTTGCAGCTCGGCGCCGAACTGGCGATCTGCGGCCGCCGGCTCGACGTCCTCGAAGCGACGGCGCGCGAGCTGCAGGCGGAAACCGGTGGCACGGTCGTGCCGCTGCAATGCGACGTGCGCGATGCCGAAGCGGTCGAGCAGATGATGGACCGCCTCTGGGAAACCGCGCCGCTCGACATCCTGGTCAACAACGCCGCCGGCACGTTCCTGGCCCAGACGCACAAGCTCTCGCCGCGCGCCATCGATTCGGTGCTGAACATCGTTCTGCACGGCTCGGCCTATTGCACCGTGGCGGCGGGCCGGCGCTGGATCGACGCCGGGCGGCCCGGCACCGTGCTGTCCATTCTCACCATCGGCGCCATGACCGGCGCGCCCTTCACCGCCCCGTCGGCGATGGCCAAGGCCGGCGTGCTGGCGATGACCAAGAGCCTGGCCGCCGAATGGGGACCGAAAGGCATTCGCCTGGTCGCCATCGCGCCGGGGCCGTTCCCGACGCCCGGCGCCTGGGAACGTTTGATGCCCAAACAGAAAACCGATGCTGACCCAATCGAGCGATCGATCCCGCTGCGCCGCCTCGGCGAGCACGAGGAACTGGCCAATCTGGCGAGCTTCCTGGTCAGCGACCAGGCCGGCTACATCACCGGCGAATGCGTCGTCATCGACGGCGGCAAAATGCTGCTCGGCGGCGGCGGCGGGTCGCATACCGCCTCGATGCTCGACTGGACCGACGAGCAGTGGGCCGCGCTGCGGAAGAAGTGAGATTTCGCAGGCGAGGTCTGTAAAGAGAACGGCTTGCGCCCGAGCCTTCGCAACCGCAGTATCGGCCCCTGTTTCAGTGCGATTGGATGGAGGCGAGTGATGTTGACCAGGCGTGGCGTTCTGACCGCAGCGGCGTTGTCCGTGGCGCTGGGTCTTGGCGTGCCGGCCTCGGCGCAGAACACGATCAAGATCGGCGAGATGAACTCCTACAAGGTGTTCCCCGCCTTTCTCGACCCGTACAAGAAAGGCTGGGAGCTGGCGGTCGAGGAAGTGAATGCCGCTGGCGGCGTGCTGGGCCGCAAGATCGAGATCGTCTCGCGCGACGACAACGGCAATCCCGGCGACGCGGTGCGCGTGGCCGAGGAGCTGGTCAGCCGCGAGAACGTGGCGTTCCTGATCGGCACCTTCCCGTCCAATGTCGGGCTGGCGGTGGCCGACTTCGCCAAGCAGAAGAAGATGCTGTTCATCGCCGCCGAGCCGCTGACCGACAAGATCGTCTGGGAAGGCGGCAACCGTTACACCTTCCGCCTGCGCGCCTCGACCTACATGCAGACCGCCATGCTGGTGCCGGAAGCGGCGAAGCTGAAGAAGAAGCGCTGGGCCATCGTCTACCCCAACTACGAATACGGCCAGGCGGCGACGGCGGCGTTCAAGAAGCTGATCAAGGAACAGCAGCCGGACGTGGAGTTCGTGGTCGAGCAGGCCGTGCCGCTCAACAAGATCGAGGCCGGCGCGGTAGTGCAGGCCATCGCCGACGCCAAGCCCGACGCCATCTTCAGCTCGCTGTTTGCCGCCGATCTGGCGAAGTTCGTGCGCGAGGGCAACACGCGCGGGCTGTTCAAGGACGTCGCCGTGCTCAACCTGCTGGGCGGCGAGCCGGAATATCTCGATCCGCTGAAGGACGAGACGCCGGCGGGCTGGTACGTCACCGGCTATCCCTGGGACCAGATCGCCACGCCGGAGCATACGAAGTTCAAGGACGCCTACATGAAGAAGTACGGCGACTATCCGCGCCTGGGCTCGATCGTCGGCTATTCGACGGTGATCGCGGCGGCGGCAGCGATCAAGAAGGCCAACTCGACCGACAGCGAGAAGCTGGTCGAGGCCATGCGGGGGCTGACCCACTCCACCCCGTTCGGCGACATCACCTGGCGCGCGCTCGACCATCAATCGACCATGGGCGCCTATGTCGGGCGGCTGGCGCTGAAGGACGGCAAGGGCGTGATGGTCGACTGGACTTACGCCGACGGCGCCAAGTTCCTGCCCTCGGACGAGGACGTGAAAAAGATGCGGCCGGCCGACTAGGCCCGGGTGACTAGGCCGAGACCGATAGGGCCGCTATTGTCGGACGGCGCCTTCGCGGCAGCGGAGGCGCCGTTGCAGCATCGGCACGGCGCGTGACACTTTCCAGCATCGTCCTGCAATTCCTCAACGGGCTGGCCGGAACCTCCTCGCTGTTCCTGGTCGCGGCCGGGCTGTCGCTGATTTTCGGCGTCACCCGCATCGTCAATTTCGCGCATGGCTCGTTCTACATGCTGGGGCTCTACGTCGCCTACAGCGCCATCGACTTCCTGGGCGTCACCGTGCTGGGCTTCTGGGGCGGCGTGCTGGTCGCGGCCCTGATCGTCGGCCTGCTGGGTGCGGCCATCGAGATCGCCGTGCTGCGCCGCATCTACCAGGCGCCCGAGCTGTTCCAGCTCCTGGCCACGTTCGGCGTCGTGCTGGTGATCAAGGACGTCACCCTGTGGATCTGGGGACCGGAGGACCTGCTGGGCCCGCGCGCGCCGGGCCTGCGCGAGGCGACGGCGATCCTGGGCCGCAACGTGCCGCAATACGACCTGGCGCTGATCGCCATCGGCCCGCTGGTGCTGGCCGGGCTGTGGCTGGCGATGAATCGCACCCGCTTCGGCATCCTGATCCGCGCCGCGACCCAGGACCGCGAGATGGTTGGCGCGCTGGGCGTCAACCAGAAGGCGCTGTTCACCGGCGTCTTCTTCCTCGGCTCGTTCCTGGCCGGGCTGGGCGGCGCGGTGCAGATCCCGCGCGAGCCGGCCCAGCTCTTCCTCGACATCACGGTCATCGCCGACGCCTTCGTGGTGGTGGTGGTGGGCGGCATGGGCTCCATCCCGGGCGCCTTCCTCGCCGCCTTCATCATCAGCGTGGTCAAGGCGTTCTGCACCGGCATCGGCGACGTCACGATCCTCGGGATCGACGTCTCCTTCTCCCGCCTGACCCTGGTGGTCGAGTTCATCATCATGGCCATCGTGCTGATCGTGCGCCCCTGGGGCCTGCTGGGCCGGCCGCAGGGCGTCATGCGCGCCCCGGGCCTGGTCGAGCCGCCGCTGCCGCGGATCGACCGGCGCTTTTTGCTGATCGCCGGCGCCGTCGTCTGCCTGCTGGCGGCGCTGCCGGCGCTGGGCGATGCCTATCTGCTGGTGCTGCTGATCGACATCCTGATCTTCGCGCTGTTCGCCGCCAGCCTGCATTTCCTGATGGGTCCGGCCGGCATGGTGTCGTTCGGCCATGCCGCCTATTTCGGGCTCGGCGCCTATGGCGCGGCGCTGCTGCTGAAACAGGCCGGGCTGCCGATGGAGCTGGCGCTGGTGCTGGGGCCGCTGGCCGCCGGCGCCGGCGCGCTGCTGTTCGGCTGGTTCGCGGTGCGGCTGAGCGGCGTCTATCTCGCCATGCTGACGCTGGCCTTCGCGCAGATCGTGTGGTCGATCGTCTTCCAGTGGGACGGCTTCACCGGCGGCTCCAACGGCATGGTCGGCGTCTGGCCCGCGCCCTGGCTGGCGGGGCGCACGGTCTTCTTCTATCTGACGCTGATCCTGACTTGCGGCGCCATCGCCCTGCTCTGGCGCATCCTCTATTCGCCGTTCGGCTACGCCATGCGCGCAAGCCGCGATTCGCCGCTGCGCGCCGAAGCCATCGGCATCGACGTGCAATCCGTGCAGTGGTTCGCCTTCGCCCTCGCCGGGCTGTTCGCCGGCATGGCCGGCGCGCTGTTCGCCTTCTCCAAGGGCAGCATCTCGCCCGAGACGCTGGGCATTCCCCGCTCGGTCGACGGGCTGGTGATGGTGCTGCTGGGCGGCGTGCAGACCCTGACCGGGCCGGTGGTCGGCGCCGCCCTCTTCACCTGGCTGCAGGACGAGATCGCCCGCGCCACCGAATACTGGCGCGCCCTGCTCGGGCTGGTGATCCTGCTGCTGGTGATCGCCTTCCCCCAGGGCATCGCCGGCGCCGCCGGCCGCCTTAGCGCCATCGTGCGAAGGAGTCGGCCATGAACGCCGTGCTCAGCGTCAGACAGTTGCGCAAGGCCTTCGGCGGCGTGCAGGCGGTCGACAATGTCAGCTTCGCCGTCGCCGCCGGCGAATTGCTGGCCCTGATCGGCCCCAATGGCGCGGGCAAGACCACCTGCTTCAACCTGGTCAACGGCCAGCTCGGCGCCGATGGCGGCCAGGTGCTGCTGCAGGACCGGCGCATCGACGGGCTGAAGCCGCGGCAGATCTGGCGGCTGGGCGTCGGCCGCACCTTCCAGATCACCGCCACCTTCGCCTCGATGAGCGTGCGCCAGAACGTGCAGATGGCCCTGCTCTCGCACCGCCGGCAACTGAACGCGCTGTTCGCGCGGGCGGCCGACCGGCACGCCGCCGAGGCCATCGCCCTGCTCGAGCGGGTCGGCATGGCCGACCAGGCGGAGCGCATCTGCGGCGTGCTGGCCTATGGCGATCTCAAGCGGGTGGAACTGGCCATCGCGCTGGCCAACGCCCCGCGCCTGCTGCTGATGGACGAGCCCACCGCCGGCATGGCGCCGGAGGAGCGCATCGCGCTGATGGCGCTGACGGCGCGGCTGGCGAAAGCCGACGGCACGGCGGTGCTGTTCACCGAGCACGACATGGACGTGGTGTTCGCCCATGCCGACCGCATCATCGTGCTCGACCGCGGCCGCATCATCGCCGAGGGCGCGCCGGCCCAGGTGCGCGCCGATCCCAAGGTGCAGCAGGTCTATCTCGGCAGCGGCTTCGGGCAGGCGCGCTGATGCTGTCGCTGCGCCATATCGACGCCTATTACGGCCAGGCGCATATCCTGGCCGACGTCTCGCTCGAGGTCGCCGCCGGCGAAGTGGCGGTACTGCTGGGCCGCAACGGGGCGGGCAAATCCACCACCCTGAAAACGGTCATGGGGCTGGTGCGGCCGCGCGCCGGCGAGATCCACTTCGAGGACGCGCGCATCGACGGCCGTCAGCCGCACGAGATCGCCCGGCTCGGCATCGGCTACGTGCCCGAGGACCGGCGCATCTTCACCGACCTGACGGTCGAGGAGAACCTGGAGGTGGGGCGCCGGCCGCCCCGCGCCGGCGCGCCGGAATGGACGCCGGACCGGCTGTTCGCGCTGTTCCCCAACCTGGCCGAGATGCGCCGCCGCTCGGCCGCCCGCATGTCGGGCGGCGAGCAGCAGATGCTGACCATCGCCCGCACGCTAATGGGCAATCCGCGCCTGCTGCTGCTGGACGAGCCGTCGGAGGGGCTGGCGCCGGTGATCGTGGAGCAGATGGCGCGCAGCATCGGCGCGCTGAAATCGCAGGGGCTCACGGTGCTACTGTCGGAGCAGAACCTGCATTTCGCCGCTGCGGTGGCCGACCGCGCCTATATCATCGAGAAGGGTATCATCCGCTACCGGGGGACCATGGCCGAGCTGGCCAGCGACCCCGCGCTGCGGCGCGCCTATCTGTCGGTATAGAGCGGGGCCGACGGCAACGGTCGAATTTGCCGTCGCCCATGCTATGCTAAGTAGAAGACCAGCCGAAGGAGGGCTTGCGATGTCGGTGTTGCAGGAGTTCAAGAAATTCGCCATGCGCGGCAATGTCATCGACCTGGCGGTCGGTGTCATCATCGGCGCCGCCTTCGGCAAGATCGTCACCTCCCTGGTCAGCGACGTCATCATGCCGCCCATCGGCCTCCTGCTGGGCGGCCTCGACTTCAGCAACATCTTCATCAACCTGTCCGGCGGCGACTATCCCTCGCTCGCCGCCGCCAAGGAAGCCGGCGCCGCGACCATCAATATCGGCGTGTTCATCAACACGCTGCTGGACTTCCTGATCGTCGCCGCCGCCATCTTCCTGGTGGTGCGGCAGATCAACAAGCTGGCGCCGCCCCCGCCGCCGCCGCCCGCGTCGACCAAGGAATGCGCTTTCTGCGCCTCCACCATTCCGCTCAAGGCGACGCGCTGCCCGCAATGCACCTCGCAGCTCGAGGCCAAGGCGTGAACGAGGTCAGCCGCCCCGAGGACGTGCGGGCTCTCTATGGAGAGCCCAGCGACCTGGTGCAGAAGAAGGTGCTGAGCCGGCTGGACGGGCATTGCCAGCATTTCATCCGGCTCTCGCCCTTCGTGGTGATCGCCTCCTGCGACGAGACCGGCGCCGACGCCACTCCGCGCGGCGACGCGCCGGGCTTCGTCGCCATTCTCGACGACCGCCGCCTGCTCATTCCCGACCGGCGCGGCAACAACCGCATCGACACGCTGCTGAACGTGGCGCGCAACCCGCAGGTCGGGCTGCTGTTCATGGTGCCGGGCATCAACGAGACGCTGCGGGTGAACGGCCGGGGCAGCATCGTCACCGATACAGCACTTCTGGAACCGCTGGCGGCCCAGGGCAAGGTGCCGACCTCGGGACTGCAGGTCGCGGTCGAGGAAGCCTTTTTCCATTGCGGCAAGGCGATGATCCGCTCCCGCCTGTGGGACCCGGACTCGCGGGTGGAGCGCAAGAGCTTCCCGACGCTGGGCCGCATCGTCGCCGACCAGATCGCCGGCATCGACGCGGAAGCGGCGGACAAGAACCTGGAAGAGGGCTACCGCAGCCGGCTCTACTGACCGGCGATGCGCCCGTCATTGTCTATTGCAACGCGGGTTTTCGTGGCTTGGCCCGAGTGGCTTGCCTAAAGTCGGGCGCCAGTCGCGCATCAGCCGGGGCATGTCGAAAAAGGAACCCTTCCCTCCGCGCATCACACCGGCGCCGGAATTCTCCGGCCCCGGTGCGTTGGCGCGCGTGCTCAAGCGTGGCGGCGCGCCCATCCCCGGCGGCAAGAACCCCGATCGCGACGGCGCCTGGACCGTGCTGGGAGTCGGCGCGCTGTGGCAGACCGCGGCCGAGAACGCCGCCCGCCGCAGCGGCTGCGATCTGGCGCAGTGGCTGACCGAGGCGATCAACGAGGCGGCGATCAACGAGGCGGCGATCAACGAGGCGGCGGCCGACGAAGGCGTGCGGACCGGCAAGCCGGACAAGGACTGACGATCAGCCCTGCAAGATCCGGGCGTGATGCGCCAGGTGGTCGGCGATGAACGTCTGGATGAAGTAATAGCCGTGATCGTAGGCGGCGTGGCGCCGCAGGGTGATCTTCTGCCCGGCCTGAATGCAGGCGGCATGCAGCAGTTCCGGCTTGAGCTGGTCGACCAGGAACTGGTCGTTGAGCCCCTGATCGACCAGGATCTCGCCGGTCGATTTCCCGCTGGCGACCAGCTCGCAGGCATCGTATTGCCGCCAGCTCTCCTGGTCCGGCCCCAGATAGTTGGCGAACGCCTTCCTGCCCCAGGGCACCTGCATCGGCGCTGAGATCGGCGCGAAGGCCGAGAGCGACCGGAAGCGGTCGGCGTTGCGCAGGCCCACGACCAGCGCGCCGTGCCCGCCCATGGAATGGCCGAATATGCCCCAGCGCGCGGGATCGACCGGAAACGCGCCGTCGACCAGCGCCGGCAGCTCGCGGCTGACATAGGAGTAGAGGCGATAGGCGTCGCGCCAGGGCGGCTGGGTGGCGTCGACGTAGAAGCCCGCGCCCTGGCCGAAATCCCAGCTCGCATCGTCGCCGGGATAGCGCTGCTCGCGCGGGGAGGTGTCGCACGACACCAGCGCCAGGCCCAGCCGCGCCGCCTCGCGCAACGCGCCGGCCTTGGTCATGAAAGTCTCTTCCGTGCAGGTCAGCCCGGCTAGATAGAGCAGCACCGGCACTTTCCCACGCCCGGCCTGTGGCGGCAGGAAGACGGCAAAGCGCATGCGCCCGCCGATCTCGGCCGAGACGTGCTCGTAGAAGCCGACCGTGCCGTCGAAGCAGGCATGCAGGCTGCGCCGCGTCGGCCCGGCCATCAGAACTCGACCACGGCGCGGATCGACTTGCCTTCGTGCATCAGGTCGAAGCCCTCGTTGATGCGCTCCAGCGGCAGCTTGTGGGTGATCAGCTTGTCGATGTCGATGCGGCCGTCCATGTACCAGTCGACGATGCGGGGCACGTCGGTGCGCCCGCGCGCGCCGCCGAAGGCGGTACCCTTCCAGACGCGGCCGGTGACGAGCTGGAAGGGCCGCGTGGAGATCTCCTGCCCCGCCCCCGCCACGCCGATGATGATGCTCTGGCCCCAGCCCTTGTGGGCGCATTCCAGCGCCTGGCGCATCACCGTGGTGTTGCCGGTGCAGTCGAAGCTGTAATCGGCGCCGCCCCTGGTCAGCTCGACCAGATGGGCCACGATATCGCCCTTCACCTCCTTGGGATTGACGAAATCGGTCATGCCGAATTCGCGCGCCAGGTTGGACTTGGCCGGGTTGATGTCGACGCCGACGATCTGCGCCGCGCCGACCAGGCGGGCGCCCTGGATCACGTTCAGCCCGATGCCGCCCAGGCCGAACACCACGACGCGCGCGCCGGTCTCGACCTTGGCCGTCCAGATCACCGCGCCGATGCCGGTGGTGACGCCGCAGCCGATGTAGCAGACCTTGTCGAACGGCGCGTCGGGGCGGATTTTCGCCACCGCGATCTCCGGCACCACGATGTGGTTGGCGAAGGTCGAGGTGCCCATGTAGTGCAGGATGGGCTTGCCCTCGAACTTGAACCGGCTGGTGCCGTCGGGCATCAGCCCCTTGCCCTGGGTAGTGCGGATCTTCTGGCACAGGTTGGTCTTGCGCGAGAGGCAGTACTCGCATTCGCGGCACTCGGGCGTGTAGAGCGGGATGACATGGTCGCCCTTCTTCACGCTGGTCACGCCCGGCCCGACATCGACCACCACGCCGGCGCCCTCGTGGCCGAGAATGGCGGGGAACAGGCCTTCGGGATCGTCGCCCGAGAGGGTGTAGGCATCGGTGTGGCAGATGCCGGTGGCCTTGACCTCGATCAGGACTTCGCCCGCGCGTGGGCCCTCCAGCTCGACATCGACGATCTCCAGCGGTTTGCCGGCGGCAAAGGCGACGGCGGCGCGCGTTTTCATTTTTCCACTCCACGACGGATCGAAACCGGCAGGCAGTCTGCCCAGCCCGGCGCGGTACGGCAATGGGGCTTCCGGCACCGGCGCCCGCATGACAGGATTCGGCCATGAGCGAGACCACGCTGCAGGTGGATTGCTGCATTGCCGGCGGCGGCCCGGCCGGGATGATGCTGGGCCTGCTGCTGGCCCGCGCCGGCGTCGCGGTCGCGGTGCTGGAGAAGCATCGCGACTTCCTGCGCGATTTCCGCGGCGACACCATCCACCCCTCGACGCTGGAGCTGCTGGACGAGCTGGGCCTGCTCGACGCGTTCCTGGCGCTGCCGCACCAGAAGGCCGAGCGGCTGGGCGCGCAAGTGGGCGACGAGGCGGTGACGGTGGCCGATTTCACGCGGCTGAAAACCAAATGCCCCTATATCGCCTTCGTGCCGCAATGGGATTTTCTCGATTTCCTGGCGCGGCAGGCGAAGACCTATGCCGGTTTCCAACTTCACATGCAGGCCAAGGCGGTGGCGCTGCGGGAGCATGACGGCGTGGTGACGGGGCTGACGGCGCAGACTCCCGATGGCGAGCTGGCGGTTCGCGCCAGGCTGGTGGTTGGCGCCGACGGGCGCACGTCCAAGGTGCGGGCGAAAAGCGGGCTGATACCGATGGTGCTGGGCGCGCCGATGGACGTGCTGTGGTTCCGCCTGCCCCGCCGGCCGGGCGATCCGGCGCAACCGATGGGCCGCTTCGATGCCGGCCGCATCTTCATCCTGATCAATCGCGGCGATTACTGGCAATGCGGCTTCGTCATCGCCAAGGGATCGGCGGACGGCTTGCGCACCCGCGGACTGGCGGCCTTCCGCGACTCGCTGAGCCGGCTGGTGCCGTTCCTGGCCGATCGCGTCGACACCCTGGCCGACTGGGAGCAGATCAAGCTGCTGACCGTGGCGGTCGACCGGCTCGAGCGATGGTATCGGCCCGGATTGCTGTGCATCGGCGATGCCGCGCACGCCATGTCGCCGGTCGGCGGCGTCGGCATCAACCTGGCGATCCAGGACGCCGTCGCCGCCGCCAACATCCTGGCCGAACCGCTGCGGCAGGGCACCCTGCAGGTCGAGCACCTGCGCCAGGTGCAGCGCCGCCGCCTGCTGCCCACCCGCATCATCCAGCGCCTGCAGGTGATCGCGCAGAACCGCATCATCAGCCGCGTGCTGGGCAGCGACCGGCCGTTGCGGTTGCCGGCGCTGGCCCGCGCGCTGCTGCGCCTGCCCTTCGTCCGCGGCCTGCCGGCGCGGCTGATCGGGTTCGGCATTCGGCGGGAGCATATTCGCATCCAGGTAGATTGATACCGGAACGCCATCGAGTTCAGTGTGGCTGCGAGCAATAATCTGTGAAAATATTTCCCGCGCCTTGCTGAGGGGGATCGGTGGATCGGTGCGGGTTCTAGCAGGTCTGGATTTCGTCACTCGGTGCGAGCAGGAACCCGACCTGCAGAAGGCCATCGACGACTTTCTCGCAAGCATCAAGATTTTCGGCTTCCTCTACGGCGCCGGCGGCGGCTGGACCGGCTTCGGCGCGCGCCGCGTCTACCGGTTCTATTTCAACAACCGGCCGCAGGACTGGCGCCAGCCCTACGAGATCAAGCGGCTGTTCGACGTCGATCCCTTTCCGCTGGAAGCCGGCACCAGGCGCACGACTTTCCTGCTCACCGAAGAGGAGCGGAGATTTCGCAGCTTCAGCCAGGAAGCAAACGACCTGGTCGATGCCGCCCTCGCCTATGGCTGGCGCGAGGTGATGGGCATTCCCATCCACGGGCCCGGCGACTATGTCGGCCTGGTCACCATGTCGTCCAAGGAACATTTGTCGTTGTCGGCGGCCGACCGCGCCGTCATCCAGGCCATGGCCAACGCCATTCACGAGCGCTGCCACAAGACCATCGGCTTCGGCCGGCGCACCAAGCCGATGGCGACGCTGACGGCGCGCGAACTGGAATGCATGCGCTGGGTCGCGGCGGGAAAATCCGATGCCGAGATCGCCAGCATCGTCGGCATCTCCTTCTCCACCGCCCATTTCCACGTCGAGAAGGTGAAGAAGAAGCTGGAAACCAAGAGCCGCACCGAAGCCGTGGCGCTGCTGCTGCTCGACGGGCTTCTTTGACGCAAGGCCGCGCAACTGGCCGATCAGCCAGTGGCTAATCAGCCAGCAGAATTTCCCGACCGATTTCGTTTATACAAACCAAGGGGTTAGCCGGCATTCCAATACCGGCCGGCTGTCTCTCCGGCCGCCCGGCATGGCGCCTCGCTGGCCGAAAACGAAACGACGGGGGGAATGTCATGTCGATTTCC
>JBFXDA010000006.1:0-154949 GCA_050181585.1 Reyranellaceae bacterium | reverse complement strand
CCATCTCGACCAGCAGCTGGTTCAGCGTCTGCTCGCGCTCGTCGTTGCCGCCGCCCAGGCCGGCGCCGCGATGGCGGCCGACGGCGTCGATTTCGTCGATGAAGATGATGCAGGGCGCGTTCTTCTTGGCCTGCTCGAACATGTCGCGCACGCGGGAAGCGCCGACGCCGACGAACATCTCGACGAAGTCGGAGCCGGAGATGGTGAAGAACGGCACGTTGGCTTCGCCGGCGATGGCGCGCGCCAGAAGCGTCTTGCCGGTGCCGGGCGGGCCGACCAGCAGACAGCCCTTGGGAATCTTGCCGCCCAGGCGCTGGAACTTCTGCGGGTCTTTCAGGAAATCGACGATCTCCTCCAGTTCGCCCTTGGCCTCGTCGATGCCGGCGACGTCGTCGAAGGTGACGCGGCCGACCTTCTCGGTCAGCAGGCGCGCCTTGCTCTTGCCGAAGCCCATGGCGCCGCGGCCGCCGCCCTGCATCTGGCGCATGAAGAAGATGTAGACGCCGATCAGCACCAGCAGTGGCAGCCAGTTCAGGATCATGCCCAAGAGCGGGTTCACGCCCTCGTCGGGCTGCGCCACCTTGATTTTCGGCACCTTGTTGCGCAGCGTCGAATAGAGGCCGGGATCGTCCGGCGCATAGGTGGTGAAGGATGAGCCGGCGCCCGACGTGCCCTCGGCATAGTTGCCGGTGATCTGCGCGCCGCGGGCGGAGCCCTGGATGGTCACATTGGCGACCTGGCCGCGTTCGACGGCGGCCATGAAATCGGAATAGTCGATGGTCGTGCTGCCGCCGCGCGGACCGGAGGTGTTGAACATCTGGAACAGCGCCAGCAACAGGAGGCCGATGACCACCCACAGGGCAAGATTGCGTCCAAAGATATTCACGGTCGGCCTCGCAAAGAAAACGTCTGTCGATCCAAATACATAGGCTTGGCTGGCGGCAAAACAAGCGGCCATGCCGGCGGCGCCACGCCCTGGGTCGGCCGGAATGCGGCATTGTCCCAACAGGTCAGCCTAGCAGGCGCGCCAGCGCCCCGTCCATCGCCGCCTCGGTCGCACCCGGCGCCGGTTTCCGGCAGGAATACCGCTGCCAGCGCCTCCTCGCGCCACAAGGCCGGCAGCGCCGCCGCCGCCACCGCCGGCATGGGGCGCAATGCCACGATGCCTGCCTGCAACGCCGCCGACCGGCCGCACGCTCCCAGCGCGCCCATAACGCCGTCCTCCGGCGCGACCAGCCGGTAGCGCCTATCCCAAAGGATGAGCTCCCCGCGCCGCACCGGCACGGCGGCGGCGATCGCGCCCGCTTCGCGGCATGCCAGAACGCGGCTGCCGCGGATGGCGAACAGGCAGCCGCCGGCGACGGCGTTGCGGCCCGCATGCAGCGCGCCAACCGCGCGTTCCAGCCCCGACTGGCGCGCCGGGTAATGCCGGCCGCCCAAGGTCGCGGCCAGCCGGCCCAGCAGCCGGCGCGCCAGCAGCGGCGGGACGGCGCGGAAAGCGGCCAGATCGAGCCAGGCATAGCCGGCGGGATCGAAACTGGCGAAGCCGGCCAGCCAGTCGGCCAGCCGGCGCTCCACCGCCCAGCGCAGCGATGCCGCGGCAACGCCCGCCGCCGTCAGCGCCGTCCGATGTTCGTCGTCCAGGGCGCGGCGGACGCAGACGCGGGCAAACTCGGCGCGCTCGTTGCTGGGATCGTCGAGCCAGCTCAGGCGATGGGCGAGCACGGTCGCCGTCAGTCGCGGTCGCCCGAAACCCAGCAGCGGCCGCAGCAGGCGGAGATGGGATGTCTCTACCACCGGCGCGATCCCGGCCAGGCCTTCGGGGCCGGAGCCGTCGGCCAGCCGCAGCAGGACGGTTTCGGCCTGGTCGTCGGCCTGATGGCCCAGCAGCAGATGCAGAATGCCGAGCGCGCGGCAGCGTTGTTCGAGCAGCGCGTAACGGGCGGTGCGCGCGGCCTCGCTGAGGCCGGTCTCGGGCTTCGGGCCGTTCCAGGACAGAATCTCGGCGGCGATGCCGCGCTGGTGCAGCAGCCGCGCCGCCTGCCCCGCCTCCTCGGTCGAGTCCGGCCGCAGGCGGTGATCGACGATCAGCGCCGTCAGCCGGCCGCCGCGTTCTTCCGCCCAGGACGCCGCCAGCAGCGCCAGCGCCAAGCTGTCGCGCCCGCCGGAGACGGCAGCGGCCAGATGGGGATGGCGCTCGAACGGGCCCAGCGCCGCCATGGCGGCGGCGAATTCCGCTTGTGTCAGAGGCAGAGCGCCGGCGGCGCGGCTGGCGTCACCGGATTGTGCCGGAGCGGTCGCGCTCAGCCGCACCGGCTCTTGCGCCGCTCTTCGGTGGCGCGGCGGCGCACGATTTCCGGCGCGTTGGGATATTCCTTGCTCAGCCGGTCATAGACGGCGCAGGCGTCCTGATCCTTCTTCATCGCCGACAGCGACATGCCGAGCTTGAGCATCGTGTCGGGCGCCTTGTTGCCCTTGGGGTAGTTCTTGTAGCCGTCGGCGAAGGCAACGGCGGCGTTCTGGTAGTCCTGCCGCACGTAGAAGGTCTCGCCCAGCCAGTACTGGGCGGAGGCCGCGAGCTGGTGGCGCGGATTGCGGGCGACGATGTCGCGCAGGGTCTGCTCGGCGGCGGCGTACTGGCCGGCGCGCAGCATCTGCTGCGCGGCTTCGTATTGCTGCTCGACCGTGCCGCCGGCGGGGGCGGCAGGGGCGGCGGCCTGCTGCGTGCCGGGCGGCGGCGCGGCCACCGAAGGAACATAACCCTGCCCCGGCGCCGGCGGCCGCAGCACGCCCGGCTGTGGCGGTCCGCCGGCTGCGGGCGCCCCGGCTTGGGGCGATCCGGCCTGGGGCTGGGTCAGCGGCGTGGTCGAGGGCAGTTGCACCGGCTGGCCGACCTGCGGCTGGGACGGCGGCGGGGTGACGCCGGCCATGGGCGGACGCGGGGCGCCGCCCGATGGCGCGGCGCCGGCTGGCGCGCCGCCTTCGAGCTGGCTGATGCGGAATTCCAGGTCGGTGGTCAGCTTGTCGAGACGGGCGGTGAGCTGGCGCAGCTTGATGTCGAGATCCTCGACCTGGCCCGTCAGCACGGTCATCTGCCGCTCCAGCCCATTCATGCGGTCCTCGACGGCATAGTTGCCCGCCTGGGCAAGCTGCACCGGCGCCTCGCCACGCTGGCCCGCCAGGGAGGTGGGCATGTCGTTGACATAGACCCGGCGTTCGATGTTCTGCATCTCGCGCTCGAGGCGGGCGAGGCGATCCTCGACGGTCTGCGCCTGCACCGGCGCGGCGATCGCCAGGCCCAGCGCAGCCCCCAGCGCCATGCCGCCCAGGCGCAGCGGCCGCGGCGGCAGGGAAGCGATTACCTGAAACATGATCAATCCTCGCATGGGCGGCCGGCGCGCCGAGCCGCGGCCAAAAATCCAAGGCATTGCAGCAGTATATACCTTGTCGAACCGGCCAAAAATAAGGCGTCGGCCAGGAGATGACCCGGCCGACGCCCTGTCCTGAAGCCCGGACGAGCCGGCTAGTTGGCCAATACCGTCACGCCGCGACGGTTCTGGGAATAAGCCTGTTCGGTCGAACCCGAAACGGCAGGCCGCTCCTTGCCGTAGCTGATGGTGGCGACGCGGTTGGCGGGGATGCCCTGCGACACCAGGAAGGCGCGCACCGAGGCGGCGCGCCGTTCGCCCAGCGCCAGGTTGTATTCGCGCGTGCCGCGTTCGTCGGCATGGCCTTCGACGGTGATGCGCCAGTTGCCGTACTGCTTCAGCCAAGCGACCTGGCGAGTCAGGGTCTGGCGCGCTTCCTGCGTGAGCTGGAAGCTGTCGTAGTCGAAGAACACCCGGTCGCCCACGTTCTGCTGGAAGTCCTGCTGCGAACCCGGCGTCGCCCGGCCGGGCGTCGTGGTCGTCGCGGTAGTACTGCTCGGCGGCGGCGAGGTTTCGCAAGCGGCTACCAGCAGCAGCGCTGCCAGGACACCGAGAAGTTTAACGCGCATCATCTGACTTTCTCCTTGTGAACCGAGTTGCATCCCGCCGAAGTTTTACGCATGCACCGAATGAATTTTAGGCAGTCGTTTCAGTGCGTTAGGCGACGGTCTACGCGCTCATCGGCAAAAAACGCGCGGACTATACCACTCAAAAAAAGCAAGGCAACCGATCCCCACGCTACTGGGGGATGAGCGGCGACCAGGCCGGATCGGAGGCGTCGGTGGGGGTCACCACTTGGCGTTCGTTCGACCCGGTCAGGTCGACGCTGTAGAGGCGCACGCCGCCGCCCCGCCCGCCCGCGCCCTGCGGCGCCTGGCGGAAGAACATCAGCACGCGCCCGTTGGGCGCCCAGGTCGGACCCTCGTCCAGGAAGCTCTCGGTCAGCAGCCGCTCGCCGGTGCCGTCCGAGCGCATGATGCCGATATAGAACTTGCCCTGGAAGATCTTGGTGAAGGCGATCAGGTCGCCGCGCGGCGACCACACCGGCGTGGCGTAGCGGCCCTGGCCCTGGCTGATGCGGCGCACGTCGGAACCGTCGGCATTCATGACGTAGAGCTGCTGCTGGCCGCCGCGGTCGGAGTTGAACACGATGCGCGCCCCGTCGGGCGAGAAGCTGGGCGAGGTGTCGATCGCGGGATGGTTGGTCAGGCGCTGCACCCGCTTCGTGCGCACGTCCATGGTGTAGATCTCGGAATTGCCGTCGGCGGCCAGGCTCATCGCCACCCGGTTGCCGTCGGGCGAGAAGCGCGGCGCGAAGGTCATGCCGGGGAACTCGCCCAGCACTTCCTGGCGGCCGGTGTCGACGTTGTAGATGTAGACGCGCGGCTGGTCGCCGCCATAGGAGAGATAGGTGATCTCCTGCAGGGTCGGCGAGAAGCGCGGCGTCAGCACCAGGTTGCGCCCGTCGGTCAGATAGCGGTGGTTGAAACCGTCCTGGTCCATGATCGCCAGCCGCTTGACGCGCTGGGTGACGGGACCGCTCTCGGCGACGTAGACGACGCGGGTGTCGAAATAGCCGTCCTCGCCGGTCATGCGCTTGTAGATGGCGTCGGAAATGATGTGGGCGATGCGGCGCCAGTTCTGCGGCTGGGTGAAATAGGCCAGGCCGGTCATCTGCTGGCCCACCGTCACGTCCCACAGGCGGAACTCGACCCGCAGCCGGCCGTCGGCCTGCAGTTGCGCCGCGCCCGTCACCAGCGCCTGGGCGTTGATGACGCGCCAGTCGGCGAAGCGCGGCGGCACGTTGATGTTGGCAATCTTCTCGACGAAGGCGGCGCGGTCGAGCGGACGGAACAGGCCCGAGCGCTCGAGATTGGCCGAGATCACCTGCGCGATGTCGGCGCCGACGCGGCTGGCCTCGGCCTGCTCGCCGATGAAGTCGACGATGGCGATCGGCACCGGCTCGGGATTGGGGCGCGTGATGTCGATGCGCAGCTGGGCGCGGGCGGCCGACGCCAGAACCACGGCGGCGGCGACCGCCAGCAGCAGCGCGAATGCGCCAATAGCAAGACGGTTCGGCCGAGCCGATGCAGTCGCAGTCTTCATTACTGTCCTCACAGATCGCGGGGATCGAAACCGAAAGTGAAACTCCGCCAGGTACTGTACTTCTCGGGCGGCAGGGGGAAAGGCTGACAGGACGGGTTGAGCGTCGCGCGCAAGGCGGCCTCCGCCGCCGAGCGGTAGAACGGATCGTTCATGCGCGAGCGATCGACGATGGTCGCCTCGCGCACCGTGCCGTTGGGATTCATCGAGACCTGGATGTCCACGATCAGGCGTTCCGGATTGGGCGCCCCGACCGGGAAATTCCAGCACGGCCGTACCTTGTCGCGCACCGCGTCCATCTCGCTGCGCGCCAGCTGCTGCGAGAGGTTGGGCGCCGTCTGGGTCGGCTGCGGCGCGGCGGCCTGCTGCACGGGCTTGGCGTCCGGCTTGTGCGGCGCGCGCTGCCGGTCGAGATTCTTGAGGATGGAGTCGAAGCGGTCGGGCTCCTTCTTCGGCGGTTCCTTCTTCACCTCCGCCTTCTTGGGCTCCTCCTTCTTCGGCTCCTCTTTCTTTTCCGGCTTGATCACTTCGGCCTTCTTCTCCGGGATCGGCTCGGGTTTGGGCTCCGGCTTGAGCTCGGGCTTCGGTTCGGGCTTCGGTTCCGGCCTGGCCTCGGCCGCCTTGGGCGGCGTAGGCGCCGGCGGCGTCGGTTCCGGCCTGGCTTCCGGCTTGGGCGGATCGGGCTGCTTGGGCACCGGCGGCTTGGTCAGTTCCGGCGCCGTCGCCTTGGGCGCCAGCATCACGACCTCAACGGTATTGGGCGGCTCGGGTTCCGGCGGGGGCCGGATGAAAGCGGGCAGTCCGAACACCACCAGCAACGCCAAGGCGAAGTGGAAGATGCCGGAAAGGATACTGCCCGGTGTCATGGCTCCCTATCGTCGCTGGCCGCCCGCCGGCGCAGGGGGGGCCGGCGCAGCGGGCGCGGGCGCGCTGGGGCGGGCCGGCGCCGCCGGCTGCTCGGCCACCAGGGCAACGCGCGTGAATCCGGCGCCGTTGATCATGCCCATCACTTCCATGACGCGGCCGTAGGCGATCCCCTTGTCGCCGCGCACGAAGATACGCTGATCCGGCTTGTTGGCCGAAATGGCGCGCAAACGTGGCAGCAATTCGTCCTGGGCGATCTTGGTCTCCTGCACGAAAATGTCGCCTTTGGCGTCGATGCTGACCACCAGCGGCTCGTCCTGGCCGGTGATCGGCTTGGCCTCGGTCTTGGGCAGGTCGACCGGCACGCCGACATTCAGCAGCGGGGCCGCGACCATGAAGATGATCAGCAGCACCAGCATGACGTCGACGAAGGGCGTGACGTTGATCTCGGCCATCGGCACGTAGCGGCCGCGGGCGAACCGCCCTTTGACGCGCTTGCCGCCGCCGGCGTTGAGGCTGGCACCCATCAGCGCGGCTCCTCGAGCTGGCGCGACAGGATGGTCATGAACTCGGCGGCGAAACCGTCCAGCCGCTGCGCATAGCGGGCGATCTCGGTCGAGAGCTTGTTGTAGGCGATCACCGCCGGCACGGCGGCGACCAGGCCGAGCGCGGTGGCGAACAGCGCCTCGGCGATGCCCGGCGCGACGACGGCCAGCGAGGTGTTCTTGCTGACGGCGATCGACTGGAAGGAATTCATGATGCCCCACACCGTGCCGAACAGGCCGATGAAGGGCGCGGTCGAGCCGACCGAAGCCAGGAAGATCATGCGCTTCTCCAGCGACTCCATCTCGCGCGAAACGGTGACGCCCATGACCTGCTCGATGCGCTGCTGCAGGCCGGCGCGCGCCGCGCCGGTCAGCGCGATGCCCTTGGACACGGTGCGGCGCCATTCGCGCATGGCGCCGGAGAACACGCTCGACATCGGATCGTCGGGCCGCGCGCCGACGCGGTCGTAGAGGTCCTCGAGCGAGATGCCGGACCAGAAGGTCTCCTCGAACTGGTTGGCCTTGGCGCGCAGGCTGCGCAGGCGAATCAGCTTGTCGAAGATGATGGCCCACGACCAGAACGAGGCCAGGACGAGCATGATGACGACGATCTTCACGATCCAGTCGGCATTCATGAACATGCCGACGATCGACATGTCGACGGGCGGCACCGAGCCCGGAAGAGTCTGAGCGGCTACTGTCGGATCCATTGTCGGGAAAACTCCTACTGCGCGGGGCTTTTGCGCGTTGAATGTGGCGGTATAGGGGCGTCGGCGACCCTGGAAAGGCTCTCGCGCAAACCGGCCGGCAGGCGCGCCGGACGTCCGTCGGGCCGCATGCAGGCGAGCTTGAGAGTGGCGGTGACGAGCACGTCGTCGGCCTTGCGCACGACCTGCTCGATGTCGAGCGACGCGCCGCCCATGGCCAGGATCGAACTGGAGACGGTAAGCCAGTCGTCCAGCCGGGCCGGCCGCAAATAGTCGATTTCACAGCGCCGGACGGTCCAGTTGATCCCGGTCGCATCGCGCAGCGCCGAATGCTCGTAGCCCAGCAGCCGCATCATCTCGGTGCGGGCCCGTTCGACGAAGCGCAGGTAGTTGGCGTAGTAGACGATGCCCGCCGCATCGGTGTCCTCGTAGAAGACGCGCAGGGCATAGAGATGCCGTCCGTCGGCGATGACGCCCGACGGCGCGCGCGCGATTTCCGCCTGGCGTTGCAGGAATGCATCACCGGTCATCGGCGTCTTCCGAGCGCAGCAGGTCGAACTGGGCCTGCGCGCCGCGGGGTATGGGCATGCCGATATGGCGATAGCCCAGTTCCGCCAGCATGCGCCCGCGCGGCGTGCGCAGCACGAAGCCCTGCTGCATCAGGTAAGGCTCGATCACGTCCTCCAGCACGTCGCGCTGCTCGGAGAGCGCGGCCGACAGCGTCTCGATGCCGACCGGACCGCCGCCGTATTTCTCGGCGATGCAGAAGAGATAGCGCCGGTCCATGGCGTCGAGCCCGGAGCGGTCGACCTCGAGCCGCTGCAGCCCGGCATCGGCGACTTGGGCGTCGACGCGCCGCGCGCCGCCGACGGTGGCGAAGTCGCGCACCCGGCGCAGCAGGCGGTTGGCCACCCGCGGCGTGCCGCGCGAGCGGCGCGCGATCTCGGCCGCGCCGTCGTCGCTCATCTCCACGTTGAGCACGCCCGCGGCGCGGCGCACGATCAGCTCCAGCTCGGCCGGGGTGTAGAAGTTCATCCGCAGGGGAATGCCGAAGCGCTCGCGCAGCGGCGTGGTCATCAGGCCCGAGCGTGTGGTGGCGCCGACCAGGGTGAAGGGCGGCAAGTCGATGCGGATGGAACGCGCCGCCGGCCCCTCGCCGATCATGATGTCGAGCTGGAAATCCTCCATCGCCGGATAGAGGATTTCCTCGATCGCCGGGTTCAGCCGATGGATCTCGTCGATGAACAGCACGTCGCGCGCTTCGAGGTTGGTCAACAGCGCCGCCAGGTCGCCCGCCTTCTGGATCACCGGCCCGGAGGTGGCGCGGAATCCCGCCCCCAGCTCGCGCGCCACGATCTGCGCCAGCGTCGTCTTGCCCAGGCCGGGCGGCCCATGGAACAGCACGTGGTCCAGCGCCTCGCCGCGGGCGCGGGCGGCGTCGATGAAGATGCGCAGGTTCTCGCGCACCTGCTGCTGGCCGACGAAGTCGCCCAGGATCAGCGGCCGCAGCGAGGACTCGCTGCTGTCGTCGCCGGCGCGGGCGGGGGCGACCATGCGCTCGGGCGCGGGCGGGCGCTTGTCGCTCATGCGCTAAGCTCCTTCAGCCCGGCGCGGATCAGCGCCTCGACATTGCCGTCCTTGCCGATGCGCTGGGCGGCGCGGGCGACGGCGCCGAAGGCTTCGGCGCGCTTGTAGCCGAGATTGACCAGGGCGGAGACGGCGTCCTCGTTGACGCTGGCGGCCGCCGCTTCGGCCCCGGCCCTGGCCTTCAGCGCCGCGCCGGGGAAAGCGATGGCGGAGGCCTTGTCCTTCAGTTCCGTCAGCAGGCGGGCGGCGAGCTTGGGGCCGACGCCCTGCGCCCGCGACAGCGCGGTGCGGTCCTGGGCGGCGATGGCGGTGGCGATGTCCTGCGGCGCCAGCGCGGAAAGAATGGACAGCGCCACCTTGGCGCCGACGCCCTGCACGGTCAGCAGCAGGCGGAACCAGTCGCGCTCGTTCGCCTCGGCGAAGGCGTAGAGGTGGATGTGGTCCTCGCGCACATGGGTCTCGATATGCAGGCGCACGCCCTGGCCCGGCGGCGGCAGGGCGCGCAGGGTGCGGGCGGAGGCGAAGACCAGGTAGCCGACGCCGTTGACGTCGATGACGGCGCTGTCCTCGCCCACGCTTTCCAGCAGGCCGCGCAGCAGGGCGATCATCGCGCACCTGCCGGCAGCACGGCCTGGCGCGTCCAGGCGCGCTCGCTGCCCAGGAAATGCGCCAGGCAGATCGCCACCGCCAGCGCATCGGCGGCGTCGGCGGTCGCCGTCGCGCCGGGCAGCAGCCGCTTGACCATCATCGCCACCTGCGTCTTGTCGGCGTGGCCGACGCCGACCACCGCTTTCTTGACCTGGTTGGCGCCGTATTCGTGCACCTTCACGCCCAGCCGCGCCGGCGCCAGCAGCACCACGCCGCGGGCATAGCCCAGCTTCAGGGTCGAAGAGGCGTTCTTGTTGACGAAGGTCTCCTCGACCGCGGCATGTTCGGGCCGCTGCGTTTCGACCACGGCGCAGATGCCGCTGAAGAGCTGGTCCAGCCGCTCGGCCAGCGACAGCGAGGCGTCGGAGGTCACGGTGCCGTGGGCGACGTGGCGCAGGCGGTTGCCGTCG
Organism: Reyranellaceae bacterium; assembly: GCA_050181585.1. Lineage (GTDB taxonomy): Bacteria > Pseudomonadota > Alphaproteobacteria > Reyranellales > JAQSWP01 > JAQSWP01. The sequence goes on along the minus strand of JBFXDA010000006.1, from coordinate 144,657 downwards.
GATTCGATCACGCCCCATCCGGTGATGCGCAGGCCGGGATCGAGGCCGAGCAGGCGCATGTCACGCCGTCAGCCGCGCCATGACGGCGTCGGAGATCTCGAAATTGGCGGTGACGGTCTGCACGTCGTCGTTGTCCTCGAGCTGCTCGATCAGCTTGAAGAGCTGCTCGGCCTGCCCCTGGTCGACCGGCGCGGTGGTCGAGGGCCGCCACACCAGCCTGGCGCTCTGCGGCGCGCCCAGGCTCTTTTCCAAGGCCTCGCGGGCGGCGTTGAAGTCCTCGACGGCGCAGACGATCTCGTGCGTCTCGGCATTGCTCTGCACGTCGGAGGCGCCCGCCTCCAGCCCCTGCTCGAACACCGCGTCGGCCGAGCCGGCGGCGGCCGGGTAGACGATGAGGCCGATGCGCTCGAACATGAAGGAGACGGAGTTGGTCTCGCCCAGCGCCCCGCCATGCTTGGCGAAGGCGGAGCGCACGTCGGAGGCGGTGCGGTTGCGGTTGTCGGTCAGGGCCTCGACGATCAGCGCTACCCCGCCCGGCCCGTAGCCCTCGTAGCGCACCTCCTCGTAATTGGCGCCGTCCTCGCCGCCGGCGCCGCGCTTGATGGCGCGCTCGATCGTGTCCTTGGGCATGTTGGCCTCCCGCGCGGCGATCACGGCGGCGCGCAGGCGCGGATTGGCGGCGGGGTCGGGAATGCCGATGCGGGCCGCCGTGGTCAGCTCGCGGATCAGCTTGGTGAAGACCTTGCCCCGCCGGGCGTCCTGCGCGCCCTTGCGGTGCATGATGTTCTTGAATTGCGAATGACCAGCCATGGCGAAAATCGGCCCGTTCCAATGTCTTGCGGGCGTCCGGTATAGCGGCGAGAGCGAGCGAAATCCATACCATATATCGGGGTCTTTTGGCTATCGGCCACAAAAGGCGGGTCCCAATCGACGCAGCCGGAAAATACCAGTCTCGATCCAAAACCGATCTTCCCGCCCGCGATGCAGGTCCTTGGCCGGACGATTTCATCCACACCTATGCTTCCCGATTGATTGACTCCGATTTCCCGAATCGCGGAGGGTGCGGGGATACGGGACCTGGGCAGAGCGGTCGAAGACCCTCGCCTCGCCAGGTCCTGAAGTCCGGCTGAGCTCGCCCGCGCGCCAGCCCAGGCCGGCCCCACGACCATCTGGACCGACAAAGACAGAAAGAGGGGAATCATGAGCGAAGCGCTGATCAACATCATCATCCAGGTCATCTCCGGGGCCGTCGGCGGCAATGCGGTCGGCAAGGCCTCACCCAAGATCGACCTCGGCGCGCTGGGCAACACCATCGCCGGAGCGGTCGGCGGCGGCATCGGCGGCCAGATCATCGCCGCCCTGCTGGCCGGCGGCGGCACGGCGGCCGCCGGCGGCCTCGATATCGGCGCCATCCTGACCCAGGTCGTGGGCGGCGGCGCCAGCGGCGCCATCGTCACCGCCGTCGTCGGCCTGATCCGCCAGGCGATGAGCAAGAAATCGGCCTGAACGCCGGCGCACCTTTCCCCAGCAACAGACAAGGAGACATGCGATGGGACTGCTGAACTTCATCAGGGAGGCCGGCGCGGCGCTGCTGGGCATCAAGGACGCCAAGGCGGCGACGCCCGACGATCTCAAGAAGGTGGTCGCCAGCCACGGCTTCAAGGTCGAGGGGCTGGAGATCGCGGTCGACGGCGACAAGGCCACCGTCTCGGGCACGGTCAAGACCACCGAGGAGGCGGAGAAGATCGCGCTGGCGATCGGCAACCTCGCCGGCATCGCCCAGGTCGACAACAAGCTGACGGTGGAACAGGCCGCGCCGGAAGCGGTCATGTACACGGTGAAGAAAGGCGACACGCTGTGGGCCATCGCCGAGGCCCATTACGGCAAGGGCCAGGGCGCCAAGTACACCGAGATCGTCAAGGCCAACTCGCCGCCGGTGAAGAACCCGGACCTCATCATGCCGGGTTGGGTGCTGCGCATTCCGCCGCTGGCCAAATAGCGCGACCGCCCGGCGGGACTTGGGATTCCGCCGGGCGGCGCCGTCTGCTTCGGACGGGCCTCGTCAGTCGGGCGGCGACAGGTTCGCCGCCGGCGGCGGCAGCGTCGCCGGCGCGCCCTGCGCCGCCACCCTGCCCGCTTCCAGCCGCACCACGTGATCGGCCAGCAACTCGACCTCGGCCCAGACGTGGCTGACATAGAGCATGGGCAGTTTGAAATGCGCCCGCAGGCGCTGCAGATAGGGCAGGATCTCCGCCTTGCGCGCGGCATCGAGCGAGGCCAGGGGCTCGTCCAGCAGCAGCAGGCGCGGGCCGGACAGCAGGGCGCGGCCGATGGCGACGCGCTGCTTCTCGCCGCCCGACAGCGTCGCCGGCCGGCGCTTCAGCAGATGGCCGATGCCCAGCAGCTCGACCACCTCGTCGAACGAGGCGATGCGATCGGTCGCCGCCCGCCGCCGCTGGCCGTAATGCAGGTTGGCCGTGACGTCGATATGCGGAAACAGGCGGGCGTCCTGGAAGACGTAGCCGACGCGGCGCCGCTCGGGCGGCAGGTCGATGCCGGCGGCGGCGTCGAAATACACCACGTCGTTGACCACGACGCGGCCCTGGGCCGGTTTGGCCAGGCCGGCGACGATGTCGATGACGGTCGACTTGCCCGCGCCGGAGGGGCCGAACAGCGCCGTCACGCCGCTGCCCGGCAGCTCGACGTCGATGTCGAGGGCGAAGGCGTCGCGCCGGATGCGGGCCGACAGCAGGATCACGAGGTGATGCCCAGCCGGCGCGCCAGGCTGCGGTTCAGCCACTCCGCCAGCAGCAAGGCGCCCAGCGAGAGAATGACGGAGAGCACCGCCAGGCGCAGCGCCGGCTCCTCGCTGCCGGGCACCTGCAGATAGGAATGCACCGCCAGCGGCAGGGTGCGGGTTTCGCCCGGGATGTTGGAGACGAAGGTGATGGTGGCGCCGAACTCGCCCAGGCCGCGGGCGAAGGACAGCACCAGCCCGGCGACGATGCCCGGCAGCGCCAGCGGCAGGGTGATCGAGGCGAAGCTCTGCCAGCGCGTGCTGCCCAGCGTGCGGGCGGCCTGCTCCAGCTTGCGGTCGACGGCGTCGAAGGACAGCCGCACCGCGCGCACCGCCAGCGGCAGGCCCATGACGGCGGCGGCAACCGCAGCCCCCTCCCAGGCGAAGGCGATGGTGACGCCGAACAGCGAGTCGAGCAGCCGGCCGATCGGCCCGTTGCGGCCGAACAGCAGCAAGAGCGCATAGCCCACCACCACCGGCGGCAGCACCAGCGGCAGGTGGACGATGCCGTCGACCAGCGTCTTGCCCCAGAAGGTCTTGCGCGAGAGCAGCCAGGCCAGCGCGATCGCCAGCGGCAAGGTCAGCACCATGCTCCAGAACGCGACCTTCAGACTCAGCAGGACGATGCCGATCTCTTCGGGCGACAGGCTCATCCGCCGGTGGTGAAGCCGGCGTCGCGCAGGATGGCGCGCGCCTTGTCGGTCTGCAGGAACTGCAGGAACGAAGTGGCGGCCGGGCTGGTCTTGCCCTTGACGATGGCGGCGGGATAGACGATCGGCTTGTGGCTGTCGGCGGGGAACACCGCCACCACCTTCACCTTCGGCTCGACCTTGGCGTCGGTGCCGTAGACGATGCCCAGCGGCACCTCGCCGCGCGCCACCAGCGCCAGCGTGGCGCGCACGTTCTCGGCCGGCGCCAGACTGGATTCGACCTGGCTCCACAGGCCCAGCGCGGTCAGCGCCTCCTTGGCGTATTTGCCGGCCGGCACCGCGGCCGGGTCCGCCACCGCCAGGCGGCCGCCGCCCAGCTTCGCCTTCAGGTCCATGCCCTTGGACAGCACCACCGTCTCCGCCTTGTCGGCCGGGGCGATCAGCACCAGCGTGTTGGCGGCGATGTTGTTGCGGGTGGCGGTCTCGATCAGGCCCTTCTGCTGGAGGAAATCCATCCATTCCAGATCGGCGGAAAGGAAGACGTCGATCGGCGCGCCCTGCTCGATCTGGCGCGCCAGGGCGGACGACGCCGCATAGTTGCCGACGATCTTGCCGCCGCCGCTCTCGCCCCAGGCCTTGCCCAGGGTCTCCAGCACGTTGGTCAGGCTGGCTGCCGCGCCGACCTTGACGTCCTGCGCCTGCGCCGCACTGCCCAGCGCCAGCCCCGCGGCCAGCAGCAGAAATGCGAGAAACCGCATCGTTCCCTCCGTTATATATGGTCGAATATAACCCTGGCCATTATCGCCACGGATCGGCTTGGGACGCAATGCGATTAGGGGGAAGCGGGCATGAAACCCAAGGCGATGCTGGCGGCCGCCACGCCGCTCACCTGGATGACGGCGGTGCCGAGCTTGAGCTCGAAACGCACGATCTTGCGCAAGCCCGGGCACTCCAGCGCGCCGCTGAACTTGCCGGACTTCACGTAGCGACCCTCCTGCACCACGTCGATCCAGGCATAGTCGGACAGCGAGACCTGGTAGAGCCCGGCCGCCGGCACCTCCACGATCCGCGCGCCGGCGAAAGAGGCGGCATCCTTGGGCGCCCGCTCGGGCGGCAGCGCCAGCCTGGCGTCCTTGAACGGCTGCAGCGCCAGTCGCTCGGTCGGCGGCACGGCGGGCGACAAAGTGAACTTGTCGCAACCGCGCGGCTCTTCCGCCCGCGCCGGCAGCACGACGCACAACGCCAGCAGCAGCGCGGCAAACCGCATCGCCCGCCCCTCGTTATATATGAAGGAATACAACCCTAGTCCGCCGTCCGCCTCGCGGGCAAGACGATTGTCGGTTCAGCGCAGCAGCTTGGCGAGTCTGGCGCCGGGCGCGGCGATGGCCTTGTCGGCGGCGTTCTGCATGGCGCGGAAATGGCGCACCGCTTCCAGCCCCAGCTTCGTGACCTCGGCGCCGCCGCCGCGCTTGCCGCCGGTCTTGGCCTGCACCAGGGGGCTGCGGAAGCACTTGTTCATGGTCTCGACCAGCAGCCAGGCGCGGCGATAGGACATGCCCAGCGACTTGGCGGCGGCGGAGATCGAGCCGGTGGCGGCGATGGCCTCCAGCAGGTCGGCCTTGCCCGGCCCCATGGCGACGTCCTCGCCGCGATAGACGCGCAGGCGCAGGTCGAGTTCGGAGCGGACGGACATTATCCGGCGACGACGGCGCGCGCGGCGGGCCATGGCCGGGTCTGCGCCAGCTTGCCGCCCAGCCGCACCGGCTCGATCGAGCGGGCCAGCCCGGTGGCGTCGTCGGTCTCGACCACGACGCCGCACAGCGTGCCCTCGCCCTCCGCCGGCGCCAGCCGGTCGCCCGGGGTCTTGCGCAGGAAGCGCAGGATCGGCGCCTCCTTCTTCATGCCGATGACCGAATCGTAGTCGCCGCACATGCCGGCATCGGTCTGGTAGGCGGTGCCGCCGGGCAGCACCCAGCCGTCGGCGGTCGGCACGTGACTGTGGCTGCCCACCACCATCGAGGCCCTGCCGTCGGCGAGATGCCCGACCGACTGCTTCTCGCTGGTGGCCTCGCCGTGCACGTCGATCAGGATGGCGTCGGCCTGCTCCTTCAGCCGGTTCTCGGCCAGGAATTTCTCCACCGCCTGAAACGGGCAGTCGATGGCGTCCATGAACAGCCGGCACATGACGTTGAGCACCAGCACGGAGCGGCCGCGGCCGGCGCCATAGCAGCCGACGCCGACGCCGGGCGTGCCGCGCGGGAAATTGACCGGCCGCAGCAGGCGCGGATCGCTGTCGATATAGAGCAGGGTCTCGCGCTGGTCCCAGGTGTGGTTGCCCGAGGTGATGCAGTCGACGCCGGCGGCATACAGCTCCTCGCAGATCTTGCCGGTGATGCCGAAGCCGGCGGCGGCGTTCTCGCCGTTGACGACCACGAAATCCAATCCCAGTTCGGCGCGCAGCGCCGGTACGTATTTCGCGACCGCTTCCCGCCCGGCCTTGCCCACGACATCGCCACAGAACAACAGCTTCACAATACCCTCACAGCTTCCCGGCCAGCGGGCCGTAGAAATCGCGCTCGGTCGCGATCAGCTCCAGACGCTGGTCGCCCGGCAGGCGCGGCACCTTGTCGACGTGCTGCAGATCGAAGCCGATGCCGATGGTCGCCGCATGGTGCCCGGCTTCGCGCAAGGCCGACAGAGTGCGGTCATAGTAACCCCCGCCATATCCCAGGCGATACCCGCTATCGTCGAAGGCCAGCAGCGGCACCAGCAGATGGGTCGGCGCCAGCAGCTCCGCTTCGGGGCCCGGTTCGGGGATACCGAGCGCGTTCACGTGCATCGGATCGCCCGGCCGGTAGCGGCGGAAAACCAGTTTCTTGCCGCGCCCGACAATGACCGGCAGGACGATGGTGCGCTCCGCTTCATGCAGCACGCGCAGCAGCGGCAGGACGTCGAATTCGCTGCGAAAGGGAAAATAGCCGGCGATGCAGGCGGTCGCCGGGAAGGCCAGCCGCTGCATGACATGGGCGGCCAGCGAGGTGGCGGCACCGGCGCGTTCGGCGATGTCGACGCCGTCGCGCCGGGCGGTCATGGTGCGGCGCAGGGCCCGCTTGGCGGCAAGGATGTCGTCGCTCAAGATTCCGTCCGGTGGCCAGAAGATCGGGGGGAAGCGAAGCGGGTGGAGCGGCACCGCCTCGGCCGTGGGCTCGAGCACAACCTCTGTGGCCTGCAACAGCAGGTGGGCGCCATGTACCGAAACCAGGGCTCCGGCAGGGACAGCTCCCTAGAGGTGAGCATTGGCCCCAGGGTTTAGCGGCCTCACGCGCCAGGCAGGAACCGCTCCACCCCCATACTTAGGACGCCGACAGCCTGCGGGCAATGCCGTCCAGGCGATGGCTGAAAGCCTCGGCCCGGCGCAACGAGGCCTGGGCGGCCTCCTCGGCGGCGGCGCGGGCGCGGTCCTTCTCCAGCCCCTGCCGTTCGAGCGCCTCGATCCGCGCCCTGGCGGCGGCCAGTTCGGCCTTCTGCTCCACCATCTCGTCGGCCATGACCAGACCGGCCATCACCAGCAGCCGGGCATCGCCGACCTGCCCGACCTGCTTGACCAGATCCTGCACGGCCTTGGCCAGCGCGTTGGCCAGGCGCTGCACGTGCTGCTCCTGCCCGTCCTCGCAATTGACTTCGTAGCTGCGGCCGTTGATGCGGATGCTGACCTGCGCCATGTCGCCTCCCCAACGCTCAGCTGTCGAGCACGTGCTTGAGCCGGGCGATGGCGGCTTCCAGCCGGGCGGCGATCTGGTCCGAGGTGCGCTTCAGCCGCGCGTTCTCCGCGCGCAGCACCGAGACCTCGGACGACAGACTCTTGACGCGCTCGCCCTCGTTGCGCACGCGCTCCTCGATGGCCGTTTCCAGCTTGCTGAGCGCACCTTCCAGACGATCGTGTACGGTTTCGACCGACGACATGCCCCAGTTTCTCCATTCATTATGGCCGCGTCGTGGCGCTTCGCCCGTCACGGCGGAAACGGCGCGCGGAAAAACACCTTAAGAGCGGCTCCCTGCCCGGCGCAACCCTGACCCTCTGTGGATGACGCCGATAAGCCTTTATCCCGATTGACGCCGCCTATGCGGGGCGGCATGGTGCGCGCGCACAACGGCCCTGGGCGGCGCCGCCGGGCTGTCCCGGCCGGAAATCCGCATGAAACCAGCCCCGCAGAGCCGATGAACGCCCCACGCCATCCCGAGAACGTTTCCGACCGCGACCTTGCCAACGCGATCCGCGCGCTGGCCATGGATGCGGTCCAGCAGGCCGATTCGGGCCATCCGGGCATGCCGATGGGCATGGCCGACGTGGCGACCGTGCTGTTCACCCGCTTCCTGAAATTCGATCCCGCCGCGCCGGACTGGGCCGACCGCGACCGCTTCGTGCTGTCGGCCGGCCACGGTTCGATGCTGCTCTACGCGCTGCTGCATCTGACCGGCTATGGCGACCTGACGCTGGAGGAGATCCGCAACTTCCGCCAGCTCGGCGCCAAGACGGCGGGCCATCCCGAGTTCGGCCATGCCGCCGGCATCGAGACCACCACCGGGCCGCTGGGCCAGGGCATCGCCAACGCCGTCGGCATGGCGCTGGCGGAGCGGCATCTGGCGGCGCAGTTCGGCGATCTGGTCGATCACCATACCTACGTCGTCGCCGGCGACGGCTGCCTGATGGAGGGCGTCGGCCAGGAGGCGATTTCGCTGGCCGGGCATCTGGGCCTGTCGAAGCTGATCGTGCTGTTCGACGACAACGGCATCTCGATCGACGGGCCGACCTCGCTGTCGACCAGCGAGGACCACGCCGCCCGCTTCCGCGCCGCCGGCTGGAACGTGCAACAGATCGACGGCCACGACACCGCCGCGATCGAGGCCGCCATCGCCCGCGCCCGCGTCGCGGACCGGCCCTCGATGATCGCCTGCAAGACCGTGATCGGCTACGGCGCGCCCAAGAAGGCGGGCACGGCGGCGACCCATGGCTCGCCGCTGGGCAAGGAAGAAGTCGCCGGGGCGCGCGAGAAACTGTCCTGGCCGCATGCCGCCTTCGAGATTCCCGAACCGGTGCTGCGCGCCTGGCGCCAGGCCGGCGGACGCGGCGCCTCCATCCGCGCCGCCTGGGAAAAGCAACTGGCCGAGACCCCGGCGGAACAGCGCACCGAGTTCGTGCGCCGCATCCGCGGCGAGCTGCCCAAGGAGCTCGACGGCGCCATCGCCGCCTTCAAGGAGAAGATGCGGGCGGAGAAGCCGAGCTGGGCGACGCGCAAGTCCAGCCAGGAAGTGCTGGAGGCGATCAACCCGATCCTGCCCGAGACCGTCGGCGGCTCCGCCGACCTGACCGGCTCCAACAACACCAAGACCGCCGGACTGAAAGTCGTCACCCGCGCCGACTATGCCGGCCGTTACGTCCACTACGGCATCCGCGAGCACGCCATGGCGGCGGCGATGAACGGCATGGCGCTGCATGGCGGCATCATTCCCTATGGCGGCACGTTCCTGGTGTTCACCGATTACTGCCGGCCCTCGATCCGCCTCTCCGCCCTGATGGGCCAGCGCGTCATCTACGTCATGACGCACGATTCCATCGGCCTGGGCGAGGACGGCCCGACGCACCAGCCGGTCGAGCATCTGGCCGCCCTGCGCGCCATCCCCAACCTGCTGGTGTTGCGCCCGGCCGACGCCATCGAGACCGCCGAATGCTGGCAACTGGCGCTGGAATCGCGCGACCGGCCGTCGGTCATCGCCTTGTCACGCCAGAACCTGCCGACGGTGCGCCACGATGCCGAGGGCGGCAATCTCTGCGCCAAGGGCGGCTACGTGCTGGCGGAGGCCAATGGCAAGGCGCAGGCGCATCTGATCGCCACCGGGTCGGAAGTGTCGGTGGCGCTGGCCGCGCGCAGCCTGCTGCAGAACGAGGGCATCCCGACCGCCGTCGTGTCGCTGCCGAGTTGGGAGCTGTTCGAGGCGCAGGACGTTGCCTATCGGCAGGCGGTGCTGGGCGATGCGGGCGTGGCGCGGGTGGCGGCCGAAGCCGCCGTCGGCTTCGGCTGGGAACGCTACCTGGGAACGGACGGGGTCTTCGTCGGCATGACGGGCTTCGGCGCTTCCGCGCCCGCCCCGGCCCTCTACAAGCATTTCGGCATCACCCCCGAGGCCGTCGCCGCGGCGGCGAAAGGGAAACTGGCCGGCAAGGCCTGACACAGAGAAACTGGAGAACGACGACATGGCAGTACGGGTCGGCATCAACGGCTTCGGCCGCATCGGACGCAACATCCTGCGCGCCATCTACGAATCGGGCCGCAAGGACATCGAGGTGGTCGGCATCAACGACCTGGGCGACGTCAAGACCAACGCCCACCTGCTGCGCTACGATTCCGTCCATGGCCGTTTCCCGGGCGAGGTGAAGATCGAAGGCGACGCGATCGACATCGGCCGCGGCAAGATCAGGGTCGCCGCCGAGCGCGACCCCGCCAAGCTGCCGTGGAAGGAGCTGGGCGTCGACATCGCCATGGAATGCACCGGCATCTTCGCCAGCAAGGAAAAGGCTTCGGCGCATCTGGCCGCCGGCGCCAGGCGCGTGCTGGTCTCCGCCCCGGCCGACAAGGCCGACCTGACCGTGGTCTACGGCGTCAACCACGACAAGCTCGCCAAGGAGCACCAGGTGGTCTCCAACGGCTCCTGCACCACCAACTGCCTGGCGCCGGTGGCCAAGGTGCTGAACGATTCGGTCGGCATCGAGGTCGGCTACATGACCACGGTGCATGCCTATACCGGCGACCAGCCCACGCTGGACACCATGCACAAGGACCTGCACCGCGCCCGCGCCGCCGCGCTGTCGATCATCCCGACCTCGACCGGTGCGGCCAAGGCGCTGGGGCTGGTGCTGCCGGAACTGGCCGGCAAGCTCGACGGCACCGCCGTGCGCGTGCCGACGCCCAACGTGTCGATGATCGACCTGGTGTTCACCGCAAAGCGCGACACCTCGGTCGAGGAAGTCAACGCGGCCATGCAGAAGGCGTCCGAGAGCAATGCGCTGAAGGGCATCCTGATGGTCAGCAAGGACCCGCTGGTGTCCAGCGACTTCAACCACAACCCCGCCTCCTCGACCTTCGATCTCGGCCAGACCCAGATCGTCGGCAAGCGCATGGTGCGGGTGTTGGCCTGGTACGACAACGAGTGGGGCTTCTCCAACCGCATGTCGGACACCGCCGTCGCCATGAGCAAGCTGGGATAGGCATGGCCGACGCGCCCGCGATCACGGTCCGCGACTGGGCCGAAACGCGGGCCGCCCTGGAAACGGCGCGCGCCCAGGGCCGCGCCGTTTTTCTTTGCAGCCCGCCGGGCGCTTCCGCCTGGCTGGGGGCGGGCTACTGGGCGGCGCTGCAGGAGCGCGCCCGGACGGCGTTTCCCGACGTCGATTTCGCCCTGGCGCTGGATTGCGGCGAGCGGGCCGGCGACGTCATGGCGGCGCTGCGGGCGGGGGTCCGGGTTTCGGTGTTCCATGGCGCGAGCGAAACCCTCGCCAAGCTCCAGGACATAGCCGGACAGTCCGGTGCGCACGTGCGGCCGGGGTGACGCCATAAAACGGCCACTTGCGATTGCCAAAAACCCCGGCAAACGCTATCCAACCGCCCAAATCCAAGCCCTTCGGCCCGTCGGGGCCGGCCAGATTCCGGGAGCGCCAGAATGAAGATTTCCAAGACCGTCAAACGCATCCTCGACAATTACGAGAGCGACAATCCCGGCACCAAGACCAACCTCGCCCGCATCCTGATGCACGGCAAGCTGGGCGGCACGGGCAAGATGGTGATCCTGCCCGTCGACCAGGGCTTCGAGCACGGCCCCGCCCGCTCCTTCGCCCCCAACCCCGACGCCTACGATCCGCAGTACCATTTCCAGCTCGCCGTCGATGCCGGGCTGAACGCCTATGCCGCACCCCTGGGCATGATCGAGGCCGGTGCCGGCACCTATGCCGGCGCCATCCCCACCATCCTCAAGCTCAACAGCGCCAACAGCCTGTCGACCAACAAGGACCAGGCCGTCACCGGCAGCGTCATGGACGCGCTGCGGCTGGGCTGCTCGGCGATCGGCTTCACCATCTATCCCGGCTCGGAAGACCAGTTCGCGATGATGGAGGAAATCCGCGAGCTGGCCGAGGAGGCCAAGTCGGTCGGCCTGGCCGTCGTGATGTGGTCCTATCCGCGCGGCGGCAAGCTCGACAAGGCGGGCGAGACCGCGCTCGACATCTGCGCCTATGCCTGCCACATGGCCGCCCTGCTGGGCGCGCACGTCATCAAGGTCAAGCCGCCGACCGACGTGCTGTGGCAGCCGGAAGCCAAGGCCGCCTACGAGAAGAACAAGGTCGATCTCTCGACCCAGGCCAAGCGCATCGCGCACGTCATGCAGAGCGCCTTCAACGGCCGGCGCATCGTGGTGTTCTCCGGCGGCGAGGCCAAGGACACCGAGGGCCTCTACAAGGAAGTCCGCGCGCTGCGCGACGGCGGCGCCAACGGCTCGATCATCGGCCGCAACACCTTCCAGCGCCCACGCGAGGAAGCGCTGGCGCTGCTCGACGGCATCATCAGGATCTACCAGGGCAAGGAATGATCGCCTCTCCCGTCGCGGGAGCCCTGCAATGGGCGATTGCCAGCTCTATCTGATAACGCCGCCGGACTTCGAGCCGGCGGCGTTCGCGCTTGTGCTAAAGGACGCGCTGGACGCGGGTCCGGCGGCGGCGCTGCAGATCCGCCTGAAGGACGCGCCCGACGAGAAAATCCGCGCCGCCGTGCAGGCGCTGCTGCCGGTCTGCCATGCCAGGAACGTCGCGGTCATTCTCAACGACCGGCCCGACCTGGCCGCCGCGCTGGGCTGCGACGGGGTGCATGTCGGCCAGGACGATGCTCCCTATGCCGAAGCCCGCCGGCTCATGGGGCCGGACCGCACGGTCGGCGTCACCTGCCACGATTCCCGCCACCTGGCGATGGAGGCGGCCGAAGCCGGCGCCGACTACGTCGCCTTCGGCGCCTTCTTCCCGACCGCGACCAAGGACGCCAAGACCCGCGCCGATCCCGACCTGATCGCCTGGTGGGCCGAACTGATGACCGTGCCTTGCGTCGCCATCGGCGGCATCACGGTCGACAATTGCGGGCCGCTGATCGCAGCCGGCGCCGATTTTCTCGCCGTATCGGGCGGGGTGTGGAACCATGCGCAAGGACCGGCGTTCGCGGTCCGGCGGTTCGGCGCGCTGATGGGGCCAGGGAAATAGCGACATGACGGCGTTCTGGAAGCGACGGGCGGGCCTGGCACTGGGCCTGGCCGGCGCGTTGCTGACGGCCGCGACCGCCGCCCCCGCCCAGGACCGCGAAAGCGACCTGGCCGGCGCCTGGGACGGCGGCGTGCTGACCGTCCAGATCGAGAACGACTGGTTCGGCGGCCCGCTCAACAAGGACCGACATTATTCGACCGGCTTGCGGCTGAACTGGATGTCGCCCAACCTCTATGATCCGCCCGAGTGGCTGCGCGACTTCACCGACGCGCCGGAATACCTGCTGGCGTTTCTCGACGGCCGCTCCGCCGGCCAGACCAAGCGCCGCTACGGCATTTCGCTCGGCCAGTCGCTCTATACGCCGGAGGACAAGCAGGCCACGCAGTTGCTGAAGGACGAACGCCCCTATGCGGCCTGGCTCTATCTCGGTTTCTCGCTGCAGACCATCCGCTACGACGCCGAAAAGCCCGACCGGCGGCAGGACGCGATCCGCCAGGACACCTGGCAGCTCGATCTCGGCGTCGTGGGGCCGGCGGCGCTGGGCCGGCAGGTGCAGAACAATTTCCACAAGCTGATCGGCGTCGAGGAGAGCCATGGCTGGGACAACCAGTTGAAGAACGAGCCGGGCGTCAACCTGACCTTCGAGCGCAAATGGCGCGTCGGGCGGGCCAAGCTGCTCGACGCGCCGGTCAAGCTGCGCTCCGACGTGGTGCCGATGGTCGGCCTGTCGCTGGGCAACGTGAACACCTATGCCGCGGCCGGCGCCATCGTGCGCATCGGCCAGGACCTGGGCAACGATTTCGGCCCGCCGCGCATCCGCCCGTCCCTGCCCGGCTCGGAGACTTTCGATCTCGAGGACCCGTTCGGCTGGTACGTCTTCGCCGGGGTCGAGGGCTCGGCCGTGGCGCGCAACATCGCGCTGGATGGCAATACGTTCCGCGACAGCCACAGCGTCGACAAGAACGTCTTCGTGGCCGATTTCATGGCCGGTGCGGCCGTCTTCATCGGCCGCACGCGGCTGGCCTACACCCATGTGCTGCGCACCAAGGAGTACAAGGGCCAGAAGGGCATGGACCAGTACGGCGCGCTGACCTTCAGCGTCGGGTTCTAATCCCTACTCCGCCACCGGCAGCCACAGCACGTCCTCGATGCGCGCCGCACCGCTGGCCAGCATGGCCAGGCGGTCGAAGCCCAGCGCCACGCCGCTGCATTCGGGCAGGCCGTGTTCGAGGGCGGCGAGGAAATCCTCGTCGACCGGATAGCGGTCGCCGTAGAGCCGCTCCTTGAGAGCCATGTCGGCCTCGAAGCGGCGGCGCTGGATGGCGGCATCGGTCAGTTCGCCATAGCCGTTGGCCAGTTCCACGCCGCAGACGTAAAGCTCGAAGCGTTCGGCGACCAGCCTGTTGCCCGGCTTGGCGCGCGCCAGGGCGGCCATCGACACCGGATACTCGTAGAGCAGCGTCGGGGCGCCGAAGCCCAGCCTGGGCTCGATGCGCTCGAACATGATGCGGAAGAACAAATCCTCCCAGCGGTCGCCGTCATGGGGCGCGATGCCCAAAGGCGCGGCAGCCTGCGCCAGGGCCGACAGGTCGGGATCCGCCGGATCGGCGCGCGTGCTGGCGAGCAGATCCATATTGGCGTAGCGCGCGAAGGCGTCGGCCACGGTCAGCATCTCGATATCGGCCGCAGGGTCGCAGGCGTCGCCGTTCCACGTCAGCAGGCTGCGCCCGGCGGCCATGACCGCGACATGCAGCAGGCTGGCGCAGTCGGCCATGACGGCATCGTAGCCCTCCCGCGCGCGATACCACTCCAGCATGGTGAATTCCGGATGATGCAGGGCCGAACGCTCGCCGTTGCGATAGGCGCGGGCGAACTGAAACGGCCGCGGCACACCGCCGGCCAGCAGCTTCTTCATGGCGAATTCGGGCGAGGTGTGCAGATAGCGCGCCTGCCGTTCGCCCGCAGGCGTTTCCAGGCTGGTGGCGAAGGCCTTCAGATGCGGCTCCATGCCGGGCGAGACCTGCAGGGCGGGCGTCTGCACCTCCACGAAGCCGCGCTCGACGAACCAGTCACGCACCGCTGCCTCGATACGCCCGCGGGCGCGCAGATAAGGCAGCCGCTCGGCCAGAAGGTTGGGGCGCCAAAGAGGTGCCTCCCTCCCCTTCGATCCGCCGACGCTCATCGATGACCGCCCTTTTCCATGCCCCAAGCCCTTACGCTAGCCCCGCCGCACCGTCCAGAACCTTGATTTTCAAGGCGGGATCGGTCGTTGCCTGGGGCGCATTGGTTTGCTAGCTTCCGCGCGCTTTCGCGGCCGGGTGCCTGGCGCCGGCGCGATCCCGCTCTTTGAACGCCCAACCCAGCGATAAGGCTTCCCATGAAAGTGCCCGTCAACACGATCCGAGTCGGCAACGTCATCGAGTACAAGAACAAGCTGTGGGTGGCGTCCAAGGTGCAGCACATCAATCCCGGCAAGGGCGGCGCCTTCGTGCAGCTCGAGGCCAAGTCGCTGCTCGACGGCAACAAGCTGCAGGAGCGCTTCCGCACCGCCGAGACCATCGAGAAGGTGCATATCGACGAGCACGAATGCACCTTCCTGTTCCACGACGCCAACGGCTACACCTTCATGGACAAGGAGAGCTTCGAGCAGATCGTGGTGGCGGAGGACTTCCTCGAGGGCGACCAGGGCAAGTTCCTGCAGGACGGCATGGAAGTGCTGGTGTCGCTCTACGAGGGCAAGCCGGTCGGCGTCGAGTTGCCGCAGACCGTGACGCTGGCCATCACCGAGGCCGATGCCGTGGTGAAGGGCCAGACCGCCTCCTCCTCCTACAAGCCGGCGATCCTGGAGAACGGCGTGCGCGTGATGGTGCCGCCGCATATCGGC
This sequence comes from Reyranellaceae bacterium, assembly GCA_050181585.1. Lineage (GTDB taxonomy): Bacteria > Pseudomonadota > Alphaproteobacteria > Reyranellales > JAQSWP01 > JAQSWP01. The sequence continues at coordinate 129,031 of JBFXDA010000006.1, read as the reverse complement.
GCGGGCACCCGCATCGTCGTCAACGTCGCCGACGCCACCTACGTCGAGCGAGCCAAGGATTGAGCGCCACCGAACGCGGCGGCCGCGGCGGCGCCGGCGGCTCGGGCGGCCCCGGCGGCGATCGCCCGCCGCCGCGCGTGGCCCGCGTCGGCCGCGCCCCCGCCACCACCGGGCGCGAGCGCGAGAACGCCTCGCCGCGCCACCGCAGCGCGCTTTCGGGCCGCTCCCCCGGCATCACGGTGATGATCAACGCCGCCATGAAGGCCGCGCGCAGCCTGCGCCGCGACTTCGGCGAGATCGAGAACCTGCAGGTGTCCGAGAAGGGCCCCTCCGACTTCGTCTCCCAGGCCGACATGCGCGTGGAAGAGTTCCTGCGCGAGGAGCTGATCAAGGTGCGGCCGGGCTACGGCTTCGTCGGCGAGGAAGGCGCGCCGATCGAGGGCGACGGCCGGCATCGCTTCATCGTCGATCCGCTCGACGGCACCACCAATTTCCTGCACGGCATCCCGCATTTCGCCATTTCGATCGCGCTCGAGCGCGACGGCGAGGTCGTGGCCGGCGTCGTCTACGAGCCGATCGGCGACGAGCTGTTCTGGGCCGAGAAAGGCGCCGGCGCCTTCCTCGACACCGCCTTCGCCAAGTCGCGCCGGCTGCGCGTGTCGGCGCGGCGGCGGCTGGGCGAGTGCCTGATCGGCACCGGCATTCCCTTCCGCGGCCGTGGCGACCATCCCTCCTTCCTGAAGGAACTGGCGGCGGTGATGGCCGAAACCGCCGGCGTCAGGCGGCTGGGGGTGGCCTCGCTGGATCTGGCCTTCGTCGCCGCCGGGCGGCTGGACGGATTCTGGGAGAGCGGGCTGAAGTCCTGGGACGTGGCGGCGGGCGCGCTGCTGGTGCGCGAAGCCGGCGGCATGGTGAGCGAGATCGGCGGGCGGGCGCACCGGCTGGACAGCCCGACGATCCTGGCGGCCAACGGCCATGTCGGGCCGGCGTTGGACAGGCTGTTGCGGCAGGCCGCGCGCGCCTGACCGCCGCCGTAACCATGGCGTCAGCGAACCATCGCCTTTTTCCCGCAAGTATTTGTTCGGCCAAGGGTTGCTGGCGGCAATCCCGGTCCTGTATTGTGTCCTTTGCTTTCAGCCACTCGCTCGCCTTGGGGCTCGGACGGGATGACGATGGGTTTCCGGCATAATCTGCTCGCGCGTGATCTGCTCGCACGGGGCGCCCTGGGCCTAGGCTCGGGCGCCGTTTTCGGCCTGCTGTGGCTGGCCGCCGGGCCGGCGGCGGCGCAACACTACAACGTGATCGGCCAGCCCGGACCGTCGGTGACGGTCGACACCTCGGTCCTGGACGAGCTTGGCCCGCCCAACAATATCGGCGCCGCCTCGCGCAACGTTAACCGCTTCGGGCCCGGCGTCGCGGTGCGCACCGCACCGCCGCCCCGAGGCACGGCCGCTCCGCCGCAAAGCCGGCTGATCGCCGTTCCCGCCCTGCCCGGACGCCCGACGCCGCAGATCGGCCGCGGCGCGGCCGTCAACGCAGCCGCGCCGAGCAGCGACGCCTCTCCTGCCAGCCCGCCGCCGGTGCGGCAGACCCAGCAAGCGAGTGCGCCGGCCGCCCCGGTGGTCCCCGTAATGCCGCCGACGCCACCGGCTCCGCCGCCGCAGCGCCAAGCTGCACCGCCGCCGCCACCGCCGGCCGTGGCGCCGCCGCCGCCGCCACCGACCCCGGTCGCCAGCGCCCCGCCGGTGCCGACCGCGCCCGCACCGCCGCAGCCAGTCAGCGCGCCGCCGCCGCCGGCGCCCCCTGCTGCGCCGCCAGCCGCGCCCGCGGCAGCACCGGCCCCCGCCCCGCAGGTCGCCGCCCTGCCGCCCGCCGCGTCGGCCCCAAGCGCGTCCGCCAGCGCCGGCCCGGGCCGGCTGGGCTTCGACTCCGGCTCCGCCGCCCTCTCCGATGCGTCGCGCCAGGAACTCGACCGGCTGGCGACCGGCCTGGCCGGCAACGAGGCGCAGCGGCTGCAGGTCGTCGCCTATGCCGCCAGCCAGGGCGGCAACACCTCGGCGGCGCGGCGGCTGTCGCTGTCGCGCGCCCTGGCGGTGCGTTCCTACCTCATCGACAAGGGCATTCGCTCGACCCGCATCGACGTGCGCGCCATGGGCGCGCCCGAAGGCGCCAACAGCGGCCCAGCCGATCGCGTCGACCTTGTCCTGGTCAGCCAGTAAATCGATTCGGCGGCCCACGCCCGTCGCGGCCGCATTTCGGTCAACATTCCCGGGAATATCGCGCGCATGACCAAACCGCGTCGCTACCTGCTACGCATGGCTTTGTTCCTGATCGCGGTCGGTGTGCTGGTCGTGCCGCTCGTGCCGCTGATCCGGCGCGCCTTCGAGCACAACATGGCCCTGAACGGCGTCATCCTTGCCGTGCTGGTGCTGGGCATCCTCTATGTCGTGCGCCAGGTCTGGCTGCTGGAATACGATGTGCGCTGGGTCGAGACCTTCGAGCGCGACCGGCCCGCCGAGACGCTGCCCGAACCGCGGCTGCTGACGCCGATGGCGGCGATGATCGGCGACCGGCGCGACCGGCTGACGCTGTCGCCGGCGGTCATGCGCACGCTGCTGGACGGCATTTCCTCGCGGCTGGACGAGGCGCGCGACCTGTCGCGCTACGCCATCGGGCTGCTGATCTTCCTCGGCCTGCTGGGCACGTTCTGGGGCCTGCTCGAGACCATCAACACGGTGGGCGACGCCATCTCCAAGCTGCAGATCGGCGGCGACGCGGCCGGCACGTTCATGCAGCTCAAGAACAGCCTCGAGGGGCCGTTGCGCGGCATGGGCACGGCGTTCTCCTCCTCGCTGTTCGGCCTGGCCGGCTCGCTGGTGCTGGGCTTCCTCGACCTGCAGGCGGGACAGGCGCAGAACCGCTTCTTCAACGACGTCGAGGAATGGCTGTCGGAGAAGACGCGCCTGCCGTCGGGCGCGCTGAGTTTCGACGGCGCCGAACAGTCGGTGCCGGCCTACGTGCAGGCGCTGCTGGAACAGACGGCGGAAAGCCTGGAGAACCTGCAACGCACCATGGCGCGCGCCGAGGACAGCCGCTCCGCCGCCAACAACAACGTCGGCGTGCTCGCCGACCGGCTGTCGACCCTGTCCGATTTCATGCGGCACGAGCAGCAGATCCTGGCCCGGCTGGCGGAGAACAGCACCGAGCTGCGTACCGCCATCGCCCGGCTGGCCGACAGCAGCCTGCGCGGCGGCGGCGGTGGCGGCATGGACGAGAACACCCGCACCCATATCCGCAACATCGAACTTTATCTGGCGCGCATGCTGGAGGAGATGGTGACCGGCCGCACGGCGCTGGCCGACGAGCTGCGCGGCGAGATCAAGCTGCTGGCGCGGACCGTGGCCGCCGCGCAGCGCGGCCAGAACTAGGCCGCCATGGCCATCCCCGGCGGCCGCCGCGCCCGCGCCGACTATACCTGGCCGGGCTATGTCGACGCACTCTCCAGCCTGCTGATGGTGGTCATCTTCGTGCTGGCGATGTTCGTGGTGGCGCAGTTCTACCTGTCCGACGCGCTGGGTACCCGCGACCAGGCGCTGGACCGCCTCAACCGGCAGATGGCCGAGCTGGCCAGCTTGCTGCAGCTCGAGCAGCGCAGCAGCGCCGATCTGCGCGCCATGATCGCGACGCTGTCCGGCGAGCTGCAGAAATCCACCACCGAGCGCGACCGGCTGCAGGGCCAGCTCTCGCAGTCCGGCGACGAGCGCGACCGGCTGCAAGGCCAGATCCTGGCGCTGGGCAGCGAGCGCGACCGCTTGCAGGGCCAGCTCTCGCAGGCCGGCAGCGAGCGCGAGCGGCTGCAGGGCCAGCTCTCGCAACTGGGCAGCGAACGCGACCGGCTGCAGGCGCAGATCACCCAGCTCGGCGCCGAGCAGGGCAAGACCCTGGCCGAACTCACCGAGCAGCAGCGCCTGTCGGCCGAGGCCAAGGCCACGATCGACCGGCTGTCGGCCAATATCGCCGCCCTGCAGGCGGAGCTGGCGCGGCTCAACGAGGCGCTGGACGCCTCCGAAGCGAAAGCCCGCGAGCAGAACGCGCAGATCGTCGATCTCTCGCAACGTCTGAACCGGGCGCTGGTCAGCAAGGTCGAGGAACTGGCGCGCTACCGCTCCGAATTCTTCGGCCGGCTGCGCGAAATCCTGGGCAACCGCACCGACGTGGTGGTCGTGGGCGACCGCTTCGTCTTCCAGTCGGAGGTGCTGTTCCCCTCGGGCTCCGCCGACCTGGAACCCCGGGGCCTGATCCAGATCGCCGACGTGGCCGACGCGCTGAAGGAGATCGGCGAGAAGATCCCGCCGGAGATCGACTGGATCCTGCAGGTCGACGGCCACACCGACACCCGCCCGATCCGCACGCCGCAGTTCCGCTCCAACTGGGAGCTGTCATCGGCCCGCGCCATCGCCGTGGTCGAGTTCCTGCACAGCCGCGGCATTCCCTACGAGCGGCTGGCGGCGCGCGGCTTCGCCGAATTCCAGCCGCTGGAGACCGGCACCGACGCCGCCTCGCTGGCCAGGAACCGGCGCATCGAGCTGAAGATCACGACGCGCTAGACATTAAGGAATAGAGCGGATTCACACGATTGGATGGAAGCGCAAGCGCTTCCATCCAATCGTGATCCGCTCTGACGTCCTACTCGCCGATCGCCGCCACCGGCCGCACCGCAGCCGCCTCGTGCGCGCGGTCGAATTGCAGCGCCGCCAGCCTGGCGTAGAGGCCGCCGCGGGCGATCAGCTCGGCGTGGCTGCCGATGGCGTCGATGCGGCCCTGGTCCAGCACCACGATGCGATCCGCCTTCAGCACCGTCGCCAGGCGATGGGCGATGACCAGGGTGGTGCGGCCCACCATCAGCCGATCCAGCGCCTGCTGCACCAGCCGCTCGCTTTCGGCGTCGAGCGCCGAGGTGGCTTCGTCGAGCAGCAGCACCGCGGGATTGCGCAATATAGCGCGGGCGATGGCGATGCGCTGGCGCTGGCCGCCGGAGAGGCGCACGCCGCGCTCGCCCAGGAAGGTGGCGAAGCCCTCGGGCAGCCGGTCGAGGAACTCGCTGGCCGCCGCCGCCTCGGCCGCCGCGCGCACCTCCGCGTCGGACGCATCGGGCCGGCCGTAGCGGATGTTCTCCCAGGCGTCGGTCGAGAACAGCACCGGCTCCTGCGGCACGATGGCGATGCGGGTGCGCAGCGCCTCGAGCGAGGCCCGCCTGACGTCGACGCCGTCGAGGCGGATGGCGCCGCTGTCGGGATCGTAGTAGCGCAGCAGGAGCTGGAAGACGGTGGTCTTGCCCGCGCCGGACGGGCCGACGACGGCGACGGTCTCGCCCGGCCGCACCTCCAAGGTGAACTGCTCCAGCGCCGACTGTTCCGGCCGCGCCGGGTAATGGAAGCTGACGCGCTCGAACGCCACTTCGCCGCGCGGCGGCAGCGGCAGCGGCAGCGGATCGGCCGGGTCAAGGATGGGCGAGCGTTCGGCGATGAGCTGCATCAGCCGCTCGGTGGCGCCGGCGGCGCGTTGCAGATCGCCGATCACCTCGGAGATGGCGCCGACCGAGCCGGCGACCACCACGGCGTAGAAGACGAAAGCGGAGAGTTCGCCCGCGCTCAGCCGGCCGTCGAGCACGTCGTGGCCGCCGATCCACAGGATGATGCCGACGGCGCCGAACACCAGCATGATGACGATGGCGGTCAGCACGGCGCGGGCGGCGATGCGGCGGCGGGCGGTGGCGAAGGCGCTTTCGGCGATGGCGCCGAAGCGGGAACGGTCGATCTTCTCGTGCGCGAAGGCCTGCACGGTGCGCACCGCCTGGATCGATTCGCCGGCATAGGCGGAAATGTCGGCGATCCTGTCCTGGCTGGCGCGCGAGAGCTTGCGCACGCGCCGGCCGATGACGATGATCGGCACCACCACCAGCGGCACCACCAGGAACACCAGCGCCGTCAGCTTGGGGCTGGTGATGGCCAGCATCACCGTGCCGCCGGCGAACATCAGGAAATTGCGCAGCGCCACCGAGGCGGAGGAGCCGATCACCGTCTCGATCAGGGTCGTGTCGGTGGTCAGCCGCGACATGATCTCGCCGGCGCGGTTGGTCTCGAAGAAGCCGGGGCTGAGCCCGATGACGTGCCCGAACACCGCCTTGCGGATGTCGTTGATCACCCGCTCGCCCAGCCACGAGACCAGATAGAAGCGGCCGAACGAGGCCATGGCCAGCACCGCCACCACCGCCAGCAATCCCACCAGGGCCTGGTCGAGCAGCTCGGGCCGGTCGCCGGCGAAGCCCTGGTCGATCAGCAGGCGCAGGCCGGTGCCGATCACCAGCACCGTGGCGGCGGCGATCACCAGCGCCACGGCGGCCAGCGCCACGCGCGCCCGATAGGGCCGCACGAACGGCCACAGCCGGCGCAGCATGAGGATGTCGCGCCTTGCCGTGCCGGCGTCGGCGGCTTCCATCTCGGCGGTGGTGAGCGGAGCGCGCGCCATGGTCAGCCCAGATCGACGCTCGAGCCGAGCGCGGCCGACAGTTCGGCCGCCAGCAGCGCGCGCAGCGTCTGCGGGCCGCGCGTGGAGCGCCACACCTCGCCCTCCAGTTCGAAGTGGTGCGCGCCGGAGCGCGGCGAGGACAGCCAGATCTGGCGGTGGATGTAGTGCTTGTTCAGCAGGTACTGGCCGCCATCGGGCAGATCGACCGTCAGGTTGCCGGCATCGAAATCGACCTCCAGCGCCTCGGACGCCGCTTCCAGCCGCTCGGCCAGTTCGTTCAGCTCGGCTTCGGCCCTGGTATCGAACGCCGGATCGGACAACGCGGAACTCCCGGGTTTTGCCCTGAAAAAACAAGGCGCTTGGGGGGATATAGCAGGCCGCGGCGGCAGGCGCTAAGCGCCAGTTTGCCGCTTTCGGGCGCGGAGGCAAGGGCTTGCGTGGCCACGGGATTTTCGCTTGTGCCGGCCCGCCGGCGCGGTTATAAACCCCGCCTCGTTCGCGGAGTCCGTCCATGAAGAAAGATATCCATCCCGACTACCACGAGATCACCGTGGTGATGACCGACGGCAGTTCGTTCAAGACGCGCTCCACCTGGGGCAGCGCCGGCGACACGCTGCGTCTGGATATCGATCCGAAAACCCATCAAGCCTGGACGGGCGTATCGCGCATTTCCGAGCGCGGCGGCCGCATGGCGCGCTTCAAAGAACGCTTTGGCGCCAATGTCGGCCAAAGCACCGGGCAGAAGAAGTAACCCGGGTCCGACCAGAGCACAGGATCCAAACTTCTCTCAAACGCCCGGCCAGATGCCGGGCGTTTCGTTTTCAGGAACCAGCGCCCGCACTGACCGGTTGAAGGGACAACCGCCATGCTGCACACGCGCCTTCTCACCCCGACCGACCGTCCCGCCCTCGAGCGCCACCTCGCCAGCACCGCCGACACCGCGCTGCTGATGATGAGCAACCTGGCCCTGGCCGGGCTGGAGGACGACGGTTTGCCGCATCAGGGAACCTATGTCGGCGCCTTCGACGGCGAAGAGCTGATCGGCTGCCTGGGCCATTTCTGGAACGGCAACGTGCTGGTGCAGTCGGAGGTCGGCATCAGCCACATGCTGGGCCACGTCGTCGGCCTGGGACGGCGCAAGGTCGCCGGCGTGCTGGGCCCGCTGGCGCAGGTCGAGGAGAGCCTCGCCATATTGCGCCCGCGACTGGGCCTGCCGCGCATCGCCGAATTCGAGCTGCTGTTCGCGGTGGACAGCGAGGCCCTGGTGCTGCCGCAGCAGATCCGGGACGGCAGCACGCGCTGCCTGCGCGCCACGCCGTCCGACCGCATGCTGCTGCGCCAGTGGCGGCGCGACGCGCTGCGCCACGACGGGCGGCTGCGCGAGGGCGATTTCGAGACCGCCGCCCGCGCCGATGCCGAGATCGACGAGCTGCTCGATGCCGGCCGGGTGTGGATCGGCGAGCATGGCGGCCGGCCGGTCTGCATGTGCACCATCATCGGCCTGGCCGGCGACCGCGCCATGATCGGCGGCGTGTGGACGCCGGAGGAGTACCGCAACCGCGGCTTCGCCCGCTCCGTCGTGGCCGGCGCCCTGGCCGCCCTGGCGGGCGAGGGCGTGCAGCGTGGCGTGCTGTTCACCGGCCGCGCCAACCAGGCGGCGCAGGCGGCCTACAAGGCGGTCGGCTTCACCCAGATCGGCCGCTACGGGCGGGCGCATTTCTAGGGAACGCCGGGCGCTCTACGGGCGGAATACCGCGTATTCCGCCCGGTTTTGTCGCCCTTGAACCGTCGCCCGGGCGTCCTAAATCACTGTCACGCCGGATGCCCGCTCGGGGCCGGCGGATCGAAAACCGGGCCAGGCCAGCAGGCGGGTCCGTCAATGTCAGCTTGCTTCCGAGGAGAAGATGACCATGCGCACTTTCGACTTTGCCCCGTTGTTCCGTTCCACCGTCGGCTTCGACCGCGTCACGCAGCTTCTGGACGCCGTCACCCGCGAGGAGAACGGCAACGGCTATCCGCCCTACAACATCGAGAAGACGTCGGACGACACCTATCGCGTCGTCATGGCCGTCGCCGGTTTCGGCGAGAACGACCTGAACGTCACGCAGCATGAGAACACGCTGGTCGTGTCCGGCCGCCAGGCCGAGCAGAACGAGCCGGCGCAGTATCTCTATCGCGGCATCGCCGGGCGCGCCTTCGAGCGCCGCTTCGAGCTGGCCGACTTCATCCGCGTCGATGGCGCCAAGCTGTCGAACGGCCTGCTCAGCATCGAGCTGAAGCGCGAAGTGCCGGAGGAGAAGAAGCCGCGTTCGATCAAGGTCGCGAACGCCCAGCCGCAGAAGGCGCAGCCGCAACTGCAGGCGGCCGAGTAACAACCGCCATCCGGGATGGGCGAAACCGCCCGTCCCGCCGACGAATGGAAAGCGGCAGGCGCCCAAGGCGTCTGCCGCTCCCGTCGTCCGTCAGTTTCGGGCCGGCAGCCAATCTCCCCCCTTGGCGCTGCCCGTTTGGGCGGCCGGTCGGCGACGCACCCGCATGCGGGGCCCGCCGGCCGGCCGTTCATTGCTTTCAGGCGGCGCCGGAAGGCATGCCGATGCGCAAATTGACGCGCACCCGCTTGACGCCCGGAACCGCCTCCGCCAGCGCCGTCAGGGCGCGGATATGCTCTTCGGAGCGGGCGAAGCCGAAGAACTCCACCACCCCGTCCCGCACCAGCGTCTGCAGATAGAGGCTGTGGGCCCAGGCCTCGCGGTTGATCCGCTTGTCGAGCTCGCCGCGCAGCAGGTCGTCGCTGGCCGCACTCTCCGGCTCGGCCGGCGTCTTCGCCACGAAGGCGCGGACCAAGTCGCGACGGCTGACGATGCCGACCAGGCGGCCCTCGCGCGTCACCGGCACGCGCTTGATGTGCCGGCGTTCGAAAATATCGGCGATCTTGCCCAGGCCGGTATCCTCGTCGACGCAGATCACCTGCCGCGACATCAGGGAATGGGCCTTCACCGCATGCGAGCGCCGGTAGTCGCGCGCCAGGTCGTCGTTGTCGGCGATCAGCATGCGCCAGCGCGAGCGCTTGCGGTCAGTATCGGTTTCGCACCGGCGCATCAGATCGCCCTCGCTGACCAGCCCCACCACGTGGCGGTCGTCGTCGACCACCACCACGGCGGAAATGTTGCGTTCGATCAGCAGCTTGGCGATCTGCTCCACGCCCGCCTGCGGCCCTACCGTGCACACGTCGGTGGTCATGATGTCGCGCGCGAGCATTTTCTCTCCTCCTTTTTAGGCGTTTGCACAAATTATCCGGATGGCGAAGACGGCGAATTGATCGCAATCAAAGCGGCCAGGCTCGTTCGGACGCTTAATTGCCATCGCTATGGAACTATGGCCGTGAGACGAAATTTTCAACTCGAGCGAGGTTTCTCGCCGCCCAGCCGAAGAAAGGAGCGACCATGACACTACCGACCCGTCCCACCCCGCCGTTCGATCCTTTCGAGCGGCTGCACCGGCAGATCGACGAGCTGTTCTCCAATTCCTGGCTGACGCGCGCCTGGCCCGGCGCCGCCGCGCCGTCGGGCGCCGTCGTGCCCAGCCTGGAGGTCAGCGAGGACGACAGGCAGATCGTCGCCACCGCCGAACTGCCGGGCATCGACGAGAAGGACGTCGAGGTGACGCTCGACGACAACGTGCTCACCATCAAGGGCGAGAAGAAGTCGGAGCGCGAGGAACAGGACGAAAAGAAGAACTATCGCCTGGTCGAACGCAGCTATGGCTCGTTCCGCCGCTCGATCGCGCTCGACGCCGACGTCGACGCCAAGAACGTCAAGGCCACCTACGACAAGGGCGTGCTGAAGATCGTGCTGCCCAAGACGCCGCAGCAGCAAGGCAGGACGACGAAGATCGACATCTCCCGCGCCTGAGATCCCCATCTCGGGCGTGCTGGCGGGGCGCTCGGCAATGGCGCTCCGCACTGGCCGGCGGTTACCTCCAAGAGCCGCCGGTCTTTTTTTGCCCGTTCCGTGCGGCGGAAGCCTGGCGATTGGCGGTTTCCCCCTGTTGCGCCGCCGCCTAAACTCGCCTCACGACGCGCCCGCCCGGGCCGCCCAGCAAGCGAGGAAACGCAATGAAAAGCTACAAGGTGATCGAATTCGGCCAGCCGCTGCAGCGGGTGGAGGCGCCCGATCCGGTGCCGCAGGGCAGCGAAGTGCTGGTGAAGATCACCGCCTCGGGCGTGTGCCATTCCGACGTGCATCTGTGGGAGGGCTATTTCGATCTCGGCGGCGGGCGCAAGGCGCCGACCAAGGGCGTCGCGCCGCCCAAGGCGCTGGGCCACGAGATCGTCGGCGACGTCGTCGCGCTCGGCCCCGACGCCAAGGGCGTCAAGGTGGGCGACAAGCGCATCGTCTATCCCTGGATCGGCTGCGGCGCTTGCTGGCTGTGCCAGGCGGGCGACGAGCATCTGTGCGCCACGCCGCAGACCATCGGCATCCAGAAGGACGGCGGCTTCGCCGACCACGTGCTGGTGCCGCACCCGCGCTATCTCTTCGCCTACGCCAACGTGCCGACCGAACTGGCCTGCACCTATGCCTGCTCGGGCATCACCGCCTTCTCGGCGGTGAAGAAGGTGCAGGGCCAGGACGGCGGCAAGCCGGTGCTGGTGATGGGCGCGGGCGGCGTCGGCCTGATGGGCGTGAAATTCGCCCAGGCGCTGCTGGGGCAGGCGCCGATCGTGGCCGACATCGACGAGCGCAAGCTGGAGCTGGCCAAGCAGGCCGGCGCTTCGGCCGTGATCAATCCCAAGAACCCCGACGCGCGCAAGGAGCTGATGGCGCTGACCGGCGGCGGCGTGGCGGCCTGCCTCGACTTCGTCGGCGCCGAGGCATCGGCGGCGTTCGGCTTCAACGCGCTGCGCACCGGCGGCAAGCTGGTGATCGTCGGCCTGTTCGGCGGCACCTTCAGCCAGCCGGTGGCGATGTTCCCGCTGACCTCGCGCACCGTGCAGGGCTCGATGGTCGGCAGCCCGGCCGAGATGGCGGAGATGATGCGGATCGTCAGCGCCGGCAAGGTCGAGCCGGTACCGCTGGTCAAGCGCTCGCTCGACGAGGCCGACGCCGCGCTGCAGGACCTGCGCAAGGGCCTGATCCTGGGGCGGGCGATCCTGATTCCGTAAACCGTTTCTGGTGTCACCCCCGCCCCCCGCTCGGAGGCGGGGGCAAGCTTGAGCGGGGTCCACGCGGTAGCTGTTGCCGTCACCAGTGGGTCCAACAAGACCAACCACAGAGGCACAGAGACACAGAGCCTGATTCCTCTCTCTGTGCCTCTGTGCCTCTGTGGTTATCCCCTCGATCCACCCCGCAGGCGCGCGGCATCTTGCATTCGCCGCCGCCCTCCCCACATCCCCCGTAGCAACAGGGACTTTGGAGGGACCGGGTCTTGAGCCAGATCGACTACAACGCCGACGCCGGCAGCACTTCCGACAGCAGCGGCAAGCGGATCATCAGGCATCCCTTCGTGCTGCGCCTGCTCTACACGATCGGCTTCGCCGTCATGGCGTGGCTGCTGCTGTGGTTCGTGTTCGCGGTGACCTTGCTGCAGCTTGTGGTGACGCTGATCTCCGGCCAGCGCAACGAGCAGCTCGCCGAATTCGGCACCAAGCTGTCGTGGTGGATGCGCGACCTGGTGCGCTTCCTGACCGGCGCCACCAGCGACCTGCCCTTCCCGCTCGGCCCGTTCCCGACGCTGTAGCGCCACCCGACCCTGAAACGACCAAGGCCCGCGATGCTCTCGCGGGCCTTTTCCGTTTGCGTGCGTCCTATTCCGCCGCGAGCGGCGCTGGCAGGCTGTCGGGCAGCCGCGCATAGGCCTGGTCCAGCGTATCGTTCAGCGCCACCGTGCCGGCATCGCCCAGTATGGCGAAAACGCCCGCCTGGGCGCGCTTCCAGGCCGGCGAGGCGGTGCGCAGCGCTACCCGGCCGCTCTCCGTCATGGCAATGCGGCGCTGCCGGCGGTCGGCCTCCGGCGTATTGGTGAGGTGGCCCATCGCTTCCAGCGGCCGCAGGGTGCGGGTCAGGGTGGTGCGGTCCATGCCCAGCCGATGCGACAGCTCCGACATCGACATCGGCCCGACATGGCGCAGCATCGACAGGATGGTGTATTGCGTCACCGACAGGCCGGTCGAGGCCAGCGATTCCTCGTAGATCTTGGTGACGCGCCGGGCCAGACGCCGGACGCGGAAGCAGGTGCAGCCGTCGGCGGGGTTGAGGATTTCCTTGTCGAGCAGGGCGTGCTGGTCGCGCACTTTTCGTTCTTCATTGTTCATGGCAATGCCTTTGTAGCGATACACGTTGGGCGACAGGCGGCGCGAAAATACGTGCACCGGATACAATCGCAGTCTATATGCAGTATGTGGGAGCCGCAACATGACGTTGGAGTCAAATTATGAGTGTCAGTCAGTCCATGAAGCCTGCGGCTCCGGGCGTGGTGCCGTTGGAAAAACTCAAGCAGCTCAGCGGCTTGGAGCTTCTCCAGGGCATGCGCGACGGGATCAATCCACAAGCGCCGATCGGGCATGAGATGGAATTCAGCGCCGAGACCGTCGAATTGGGGCGCGTGGTGTTCGTCGGCTCCCCCTCGCGCCGCTTCTACAACCCGATCGGCACGGTGCATGGCGGCTACGCCCTGACGCTGCTCGATAGCTGCATGTCCTGCGCCGTGCATACGCACCTGCCCGCCGGCAAGGGCTACACCACGATCGAGGTGAAAACCAATTTCGTGCGCGCCATGTCGGACAAGACGGGACCGGTGCGGGCCGAGGGCAAGTCGATCCAGGTCGGCCAGCGCATCGGCACCGCCGAAGGCCGCATCACCGACGGGAAGGGCAATCTGATCGCCTTCGGCACCACCACCTGCCTGATCCTCGATCTCTGACGGCCGCAGCCGCATGAACGGGAGCGCACCGGCGAGCAGCGGCATCGTCATCTACGTCGATGCCGATGCCTGCCCGGTGAAGCAGGAAATCTATCGCGTCGCCGAGCGGCACAGGCTGCCGGTCGTGGTGGTGTCGAATGCCTGGATCGCCGTGCCGCGCGATCCGCGCATCCGCCTGCAACTCGTCGGCGAGGGCCTGAACGTCGCCGACGACTGGATCGCCGAGCACGCCACGGCCAGGGACATCGTCATCACCAACGACATCCCGCTGGCCGACCGTGTCGTCAAGAAAGGCGCGCTCGCCATCGCGCCCAACGGCAAGCTCTACGACGCCAACTCCATCGGCATGGCGCTGGCCACCCGCAATCTGCTGCACGATCTGCGCGAACAGGGCGCGGTCACTGGCGGGCCGAAGCCGTTCTCGGCACAGGATCGGTCGCGGTTCTTGCAGGCGTTGCACGAGGCGGTGGTGAGGAGACTCAAGGAATAGAATCGTCAAACAGACGATGGAAACGATCAATTATCCAACCGATAAGACTGACCGGCGAGACTATCAACATAGTCTTCTGCTTCTTAACGAGCCTCTTTACCTTTCTCTTCTTTTTTCGCTTTGCCATCGAATGCCCCATTTGTGAGAAAGGGGCCATGATTTGGTTTATGACTTACGTGTGAAACGCACAGCCTGTGCGTGGCGCCAGCATTGAAAACACAGGGGTATTTCACGACTTCTGCAAAGAAGCTCAATCAGAACAGCTATTTTTCTATTACCTTACCCCAACCCAAACTCCCCCAACTCCCTGATCCGCCCCAATCCGACGTCGATCAAGGTCAGCGTCTCGATCCGTCCCTGCATCGCGATCTCCTGGCGCTGCAAGCCCTGCAGCACCGCCCGCATCTCGGGCGCTGAGGCGGAGCGGCCGATGGTGATGTGGGGGGCGTAGGGCGGGTGTTTGGCGTCGGCGAGGCGGGCGGCGTCGGCCTTGGTGGCGGCGAGCGGGGCGTTTTCGTTTTCCGACAGGATGTCGGCGTTGAGCGACAGGTGCAGGTCCATGATCTCCTGCCGGCCCTCCTGCGGTTCGAGGAAGGCGTAGGCGACGCCGGGATCGACATGCAGCACCGTGCGACGCAGGACGAAGTCGATGGGCGCGGTCTCGTTGGCGACCGCTTCGACATGGCTGACCAGCAGGTCGTGGTTCTCGACCGGGCGGGCGAAAACGAGCGTGATGTGCGGGCCGATCAGCCCCGCCTCGGCCGCGTGGTATTGCGCGCGCAGGGCGCGCAGCAGGTCCTCGTCGGCCGCCGCCAGCACCGGAAAGGCCACGATGTAGAGGCCAGGGGCGGGCGCGGGCGGGCGGGTGCTCATGGACTACTCCTGCGGGTAGCGGACGATGCCGCCCCTCACCTTCCCATCGCTGACGCGACGGGCCCCTTCCTCTCCCCGCGGTCGCGGGGAGAGGAAAGAGAGACTCAACTGTAGCTCTTCGCCAGGCCCTCGGCGGGGTCCATGGTGGCGCCGTAGGGCGGGATCGGGTAGCGCAGGCCGTTCTTCGACAGCCAGGCCAGGCCGGTGACGCCCATGACGAATTCGTCCGGCGGGCAGGCCATCAGCAGCTCGTCGTCGGCGACGCCGCCGTAGCGCCGCTCGGCGAAGCAGGGCAGCGACAGCGAGGTCTGTTTGGTCGCCAGCGCCCGGCCCCACGAGTCGGCGCAGGCGCTCTCGCCGGTGATGGAGAATTCGTAGCGCTTGTAGCGTTTGTGCTGCAGGCCGTTGACGAACAGGATCATCTGCGCGGGGTTGGCGTAGAACAGGCAGATGTCGGGCGGATCGAGCCGGGCGGTGCGCAAGGGGGCGGCCGCGAGGCCCTTGTGACCGGCGGGCTTGACGCGCGGCATCTGCTCCTGGTGCAGGCGGGCGGCCTCCTGGTTGGCGAACCAGACGCCGTTCATGCGCTTGCCGTTCATGTAGTCCTCGTCCGGCGTGTCGAAGCCGATCACCGCCGAGCAATTGGAGCCCGAGCGCACGTTGTCGATGGTGATGCCGAGCGTGAAGCCGTGGATGCGCGCCTGCGTGACGAGCTGGCAGGTGGAGAACTGCTTGCCCTTGGTCGGCGTGCGGATCGAGGGGATTTGCATCATCTCCTCGACCGAGGAAAAGTGCTTCATGCCGATCGGCAGGGTTCTGAGCTTCAGCAGATCGACGAGCTGGTCGGATGCCGCCTTGATGCTGGCTGCCGTGATCGGTGTTTCTTCCGTCATTGCTGCCGCCTGTGCGCTCATGGGTTCCTCCTACTTTGTGTAATTGGATTCTCTGGTCTCGCTTGCCGCACACCCTCATCCGGGCTTCGCCCACCTTCTCCCGCAAGCGGGAGAAGGGTGTTTGATAAACAGACCCTCTCTCCTGTAACGCCCCTCTCCCGCTTGCGGGAGAGGGTGGCCAACGGCCGGGTGAGGGCGTCGTCCTCAAATCACCTGCTTCAGCGCCGCCAGCGTCTCGTCCGGCCGTTCCGTCATCATCATGTGGCCGCAGCCCTTGATGACCACCGTCTTCGATCCGGCGATCCTGTCGGCCAGCGCCTTGGCCTTGGCGGCGGGCGTCATCTGGTCGGCGTCGCCCAGCACGAAGATGGTGGGGCAGCGCACCTGCTCCGCCGCCGCCAGCGCGCCCTGGTAGTCGTTGCAGGCGGCCATGTCGATGCCGATCGAGCCGGGATTGGAGCGCTCGGTCACGCGCAGCACCTCGCCGGTCAGCCACAGGCCAGGCGACTTCATGCCGCCAAGCTGCATCGGCCGGCCGATGCCCCAGTTGGCGATCAGCTCCATCGATTTGTGTTCGTGCTTGTGGGCGGCGTCCAGCAGCTCGGGATGCACCGGCATGGTGGTGGCGACGCCCAGCAGCGCCAGCGCCCAGACGCGGCCGGGATGCGAGGCCGCCGCCTGCAGCGCCGTCAGCGCGCCCATGGAGTGGCCGACCAGGGCCGCCTTCTCCACTTTTGCGGCATCGAGCAGCCTGGGCACGAAATCGGCCAGCGCCTGGATCGAGGCGAGCGGCGCGCCGCCGGAGCGGCCATGGCCGGGCAGGTCGACCGCCAGCACCGAGCGGCCGTGATAGGCGAAGTAGCGCGTCTGCAGGCGCCAGGCGGTGCGGTCGTTGCCGGCGCCGTGGATGAAGACGATGGCCGGCAGGTTGGGATCGAAATCCTTGCCGCCGGTGGCGGCGAAGACGGTGTGGCCGTCGACGGTGAGTTCCATGGCGGCTCAGCCCTTCTGCGACGCTTTAAGGGCTTGGCCCAAATCATCGATCAGATCGTCGGCATCCTCCAGCCCGACCGAGAGGCGGATCATGGCCTCGCCGATGCCGGCCTTGGCCAGCGACGGCCCGTCCATCTGCTGATGCGTGGTCGAGGCGGGATGGATCACCAGCGACTTGGCGTCGCCGACATTGGCCAAATGCGAGAACAGCCGCAGCCGCTCGATGAAGCGGCGGCCGGCATCGCGCCCGCCCTTGATGTCGAAGCTGAACACCGCGCCGCAGCCCTTGGGCAGCAGCCTGCCCGCCAGCGCGTGGTCGGGATGGTCGGGCAGTTCGGGATAGGAAACCTTCTCGACCTGCGGCGCCGCCTTCAGGAAGGCCACGATCTTGCGCGTGTTCTCCATGTGGCGCGCCATCCGCACCGGCAAGGTCTCCAGCCCCTGCAGCAAATAGAAGGCGTTCTGCGGCGACAGGCAGGCACCGAAATCGCGCACGCCCTCGGCGCGGGCGCGCATGACGAAGGCGTGCGGGCCGAACTCCTCGGCGAAATCCAGCCCGTGATAGCCGGCATAGGGTTCGGTGAGCGTGGGGAACTTGCCCGACTTCTCCCAATCGAAAGTGCCGCCATCGACCAGCACGCCGCCGATGGCGATGCCGTGGCCGCCGATGAACTTGGTGGCGGAGTGGAACACCAGGTCGGCGCCCTGCGCGATCGGCCGGCACAGGAACGGCGTGGCGAAGGTGTTGTCGATCAAGAGCGGCAGGCCGTTCTCATGCGCGATCTGCGACACCGCCGGAATGTCGAGGATCTCCAGGCCGGGATTGCCCAGGGTCTCGCCGAACAGCAGCCGCGTCTGGGGACGGATGGCGTTGCGGAAGGCTTCCGGATCGCGCGGGTTGACGAAGGTGGTGGTGATGCCGAAGCGCGGCATTGTGTGGGTCAGCATGTTGTGGCTGCCGCCGTAGATCGAGGCCGAGGCCACGATATGGCTGCCCGTGCCCATCAAAGTGGCGATGGCCAAATGCAGGGCGGCCTGGCCCGAGGCGGTGGCCACCGCGCCGGAGCCGCCCTCCAGTGCCGCCACCCGCTCCTCGAACACCGCCACGGTCGGGTTGGAGATGCGGCTGTAGATATGGCCGCCCACCTCCAGGTTGAACAGGCTGGCGGCGTGCTCGGTGTCGCGAAAGACGTAGGACGTCGTCTGGTAGATCGGCACCGCCCGCGATCCGTGCTCGGCGTCGGGCTGTTGGCCGGCATGCAGCGCCAGCGTGTCGAATTTTATGAATTTGGCGTCGACCATCGTTTCTCCCTCTGCGGGAGAGACTAGCGCGGCCATTCTCCAGCGTCACCCCCGAGGGTAAAGCGCGGGAAAGGATTAACCACAGAGGCACAGAGACACAGAGCCAAGCCTGTCGTCTCTGTGCCTCTGTGTCTCTGTGGTTGTCTTGTTGGCCCGATAGACCCCCGCTCGCGCTCCGCTTGGCGGGGGTGACGGCAAAAGGAAAAGCGCCGCCCCAAAGAGCGGCGCTTCATATCTCCTAAAGGAGCGCCGTCATTTCGGCTGCGGCACGATGCGGATGTAGGGGCGCGGGGCCTTCCAGCCTTGGGGGTAGATCTTCTTGGCTTCCTCGTCGTTGACCGAGCCGGCGATGATGACGTCGTCGCCCTGCTTCCAGTTCACCGGCGTCGCGACGCGGTGCTTGGCGGTGAGCTGCAGGCTGTCGATCACGCGCAGCACCTCGTCGAAGTTGCGGCCGGTGGTCATGGGATAGACGATCAGCAGCTTGATCTTCTTGTCGGGGCCGATGACGAAGACGTTGCGCACCGTCTGGTTGTCGGCCGCCGTGCGCACGCCGTCGGCCGAGGCGGCGGCGGGCAGCATGCCGTACATCTTGGAAACCTTCAGGTCGGCGTCGCCGATCATCGGGTAGTTGGGCATGTGCCCCTGCGTCTCCCTGATGTCCTCGGCCCATTTCTCGTGGTTGCCGACCGGATCGACCGAGAGGCCGATGATCTTGACGTTGCGCCTGTCGAATTCCGGCTTCAGGCGGGCCATGTAGCCCAGCTCGGTGGTGCAGACCGGCGTGAAGTCCTTGGGATGCGAGAACAGCACGCACCAGGAATCGCCGATCCAGTCGTGGAACTTGATCGAGCCGTGCGTGGTGTCGGCGGTGAAATCGGGTGCGGTGTCGCCGATCGCGAAAGCCATAGCGGTCCTCCTTTTTTTCCGAGGCGCCAATCCTAAGCAGTATTGGCGGCCCGGATCAACGACGGGAAAACGGCGGAACCCCCAGGGTTCTCGGGGGTTAGGACAGTGCGGCGCCGGGCCGCCATTCCCGATCCATGCTGAAACTGACCGAATCCCAGCGCCGCCTCGCCAGCCGCCTCACCAGCTACGCCAATCCGTGGATTTCGGCGGTGGGCGAGATGATCCGCAACGGCGGTTTCGAGCTGGCGGGGCATCTGGCCTTCACCGCCTTCCTGGCGCTGTGCCCGTTCCTGATTTTCCTCGCCGCCCTGTTCGGCATCCTGGGCGACCACGAGACGGCGCAGGAACTGGTCTCCTTCCTGTTCCGCTTCGCCCCGCGCGACGTGGCGGAGACGCTGTCGGGGCCGATCTTCAGCGTCATGATCGCCCATCGCGAGGACCTGCTGACGCTGGGCATCCTGGGCACGCTGTGGGCGGCCTCGAGCTGGTTCGAGGCGATGCGGCTGGCGCTGAACACCGCCTACGACATCGAGGAGACGCGGCCGGTGTGGCGGCGGCGCCTGCAGAGCCTGCTGTTCGTCGTGCTGTCAGCCTTCGCGCTGCTGGTCGCCTCGGCCGCCATCGTGCTGGGGCCGCTGGCGTGGAAGCTGGTCGAGCGCATCGTTCCGGTCGGACCCGGCATCGGCGTGGTGTGGGATGCCGGACGCTACCTGATCGGCGCGGTGCTGTTCGGCGGCTTCCTGCTGGCGCTGCACCAGTATCTGCCGCCGGTGCGCCAGCGCTGGCGCGACCTGCTGCCGGGCATCGCCGTGACGCTGCTGTTCTGGCTCGCCGTGTCGACCGGGCTGTCGCTCTACCTGGCGCTGGCCGGCAACTACGATTCCACCTACGGCACGCTGGGCGGCGTGGTGATCACGCTGCTGTTCTTCTACAGCGCCGCCGCCGTCTTCATCTTCGGCGCCGAGCTGAACGCGGCCTATCGCCCGGCGGCCGGAAGCGGGGCGGCCGGACGCGGCAAGGCCGCCGCCTGAGACGGCGGTCCGCTCAGGGCTGCAGCACCCGCACCGGCTTGCCCTCGAGGAAGGCCTTCACGTCCTCGACCGTCTCGCGATAGAGCACCGCGTAGTTGTCGTCCGTGACGTAGCCGACATGCGGCGTCAGCAGCACGTTGGGCATGTGGCGGAACGGATGGTCCCGGGGCAGCGGCTCGACGTCGTAGACGTCGAGGGCGGCGCCGCCTATGCGCCGGTTCTGCAAGGCGTCGATCAGCGCGGGTTCGTCGACGATCGGCCCGCGCGAGGTGTTGACCAGCACCGCATCTTGCTTCATCAGCGCCAGCTCCTGGCGCCCGATCAGGCCGCGGCTGCGGTCGCTCAGCACCAGGTGGATCGACACGATATCGGACTGGCGCAGCAGCTCCTCCTTGCCGGAGAACTGCGCCCCCACCTCGCCGGCGCGGCCGTGGGTGAGATTCTGGCTCCAGGCCAGCACGTTCATGCCGAACGCCACGCCGATGCGCGCGACGCGGCCGCCGAGATTGCCCAGTCCGACCAAGCCCAGGGTGCGGCCCTTCAACCCGCGGCCCAGCCGCGTCTGCCAGCCGCCCTCGCGCATGGCCTGGCCGTCGACATGGATGTTGCGCATGAAGCCCAGGATCAGCGCCCAGGTCAGTTCCGCCGTCGGATGGCCGACGCCGCCGGTGCCGCAGACGGCGACGCCCCGCTCCTGCGCGGCCTTCATGTCGATGGAGAAATTGCGCATGCCGGTGGTGACGATCAGCTTCAGCTTGGGCAGCGCCTCGATGATCGCGCGCGGCAGCGGCGTGCGCTCGCGCATGACGCAAAGCACGTCGAAATCGCGCAGCCGCTCGATCACCTTGGCGCGGTCGGCGACATGGTCGTTGAACACCGTGACGCGCGCGTCTTTGGGCAGCACCGACCAGTCGGCCATCTTCAGGGCGACGTTCTGATAGTCGTCCAGCACCGCAACCTTCACCATCGCCCGCCTCCCCTACGCAATCAGACCGCTATTGAACCGCACCGCCATTGCAGCGCTGTGAAACGCCTCACACCGCGTGCACCGCCTGCCGCACCACCCTGGCCGCCGCCTGCGCCGCCAGCGGCAGGAAAGCGGGAAAGTCGACATGGCTGTCGACCCCGGCCAGGTCCGACAGGCAGCGTACGACGATCCAGGGCAGACCGAAACGCTCCGCCACCTGCGCCACCGCGCCGCCCTCCATCTCGACCGCCAGCGCGCCGAACTGGTTCTCCAGCCGCTCGCGCGTGATGCCGCAGTTCACGAAAGTGTCGCCGCTGACGACGGTGCCGAAATGCAGCCGCGCCTGGCGCGGCGCTTCGCCGGTCACCCGCGCCTCCACGCGCGGCAGCTCGATATCGGCCAGCCCGGCGCGCAGCGCCTGCTGCAGCGCCGGCGCCATGTCGTAGCCATGGGTGGCGTCGATGCCCGGCAGCGGCGCCACCCCCGGCTGGTAGGTCTCGATGCGGCCGTCGATCACGATGCCGTAGTCGTGCTGCACCAGCCTGGTCGCCAGCACCACGTCGCCGACCCCCAGCATCGGATCGACGCCGCCGGCGACGCCGCCGAAGATCAGCGCCCGGCAGCCGAAATGCTGGGCCAGGATGGTGGCGGTGAGCGCGGCGTTGACCTTGCCGATGCCGGTCTCGACGAAGACCGCCGCAAGCCCCTCGATGCGCCCCTTATGGAACACCAGGCCGGCGATGGTCTCGCTGCCGTCCTCGCGGTCCTCCAGATGGCGCAGTTCCTCGGGAATGGCCGAGAGAATGCCGAGCGGGGCGGTGGCGGTCATCTGCGGGTTCCGGCGGGCGAAAGCGAAAGGATTTGCCGCCAGCGGACCCGCTTGCGACAATCACAGCATAGCCGTCCCGACGAAGCCGGCAACCCGCCGAGGAACCATGGCCCGCAACGACCGCATCGAGATCACCCGCGTTTCCGGCGCCCTGGGCGCGGAAGTGACCGGCGTCGACTTGTCGCGGTCTCTGGACGCGGAGACCGTCGGTCTGCTGCGCGCGGCCTGGCTGGAGCACCAGGTGCTGTTCTATCCCGGCCAGACCCTGGGCGATGCCGATCTCGAACGCTTCACCTCCTATTTCGGGCCGTTCGGCCAGGAGCCGTTCGTCGACGGCATCAGCACCGAGCATCCCAACGTGCTGGCCGTGATCAAGGAGGCGGACGAGACGCGCAAGGCCAATTTCGGCGGCAACTGGCATTCGGACTGGAGCTTCCAGGAGGCGCCGCCGGCCGGCACCTTCCTCTACGCGCTGGACGTGCCGCCCCATGGCGGCGACACCATGTGGGCCAACCAGTACCTGGCCTACGAGACGCTGTCGCCGGGGATGCAGCGCCTGCTGGACGGGCTGGCGGCGATGCATTCGGCCAGGCGGCCCTACGGGCGGCGGGGCATCTATGCCGACAAGTCGCAGGCGCGCTCGATGAAGATCCGCACCGGCATCGAGGCGGAGGAGGAAATCGCCCATCCCGTGGTGCGCGTGCATCCCGAAACCGGGCGCAAGGCGCTCTACGTCAACCAGGTCTACACGATCCGCTTCAAGGACATGACGGCGAGGGAAAGCGCGCCGCTTCTAGAATATCTCCATCGCCACGCGACGCAGCCGGAATTCGTCTGCCGCCGCAGCTGGAGCCGGGGCATGCTGGCCATGTGGGACAATCGCTGCACGCAACATTACGCCGTCAACGACTACGACGGTTTCCGCCGCGAACTGCATCGCACCACCTGCGCCGGCGACGTCCCCGCCGGCCCCCATCAACAGCAAAAGCCAGTCGCCGCCCAATGAGTTCCGTCGAGTCCAGTTCCGCCGTTTCCGCCGCCACCGCCCGAACCCTTCTCAACGCCAGGATCCTGAACCGGGTCACCGAGATCGCCCAGGAGGCGGGACGGGCGATCATGGAGGTCTATGCCGAGCGCATCGACGTGACGCACAAGGACGACAAGTCGCCGGTCACCGCCGCCGACCATGCGGCCGAGGCCATCATCCTGCGCGGCCTGAACAGCCTGCCGGTGGTCTTTCCCGTCATTGCCGAGGAGGAGATGGCGGCGGGGCGCGAGCCGGACACCGCCGCCGGCGTGTTCTGGCTGGTCGATCCGCTGGACGGCACCAAGGAGTTCATCAAGAAGAACGGCGAGTTCACGGTCAACATCGCACTGGTCGTCGAGCGCCGGCCGCTGCTGGGCGTGGTGGCGGCGCCCGCTTTCGACCGGCTGTGGCGCGGCGTGCAGGGCCCTGAGGAAACCTTCGCCGAGGAAATCGCCAAGGGCGCGACCCGGCGCATCGCCACGCGCGCGGTTCCGGCCAAGGGCTACACGATCTTCGCCTCGCGCTCGCATTCGTCGTGGAAGAACCACGACCTGGAGGATTTCCTCGAGCCTTTCCGCATCGCCGAGCGCAAGGAAGCCGGCTCGTCGCTGAAATTCTGCCTGATCGCCGCCGGCGAAGCCGATCTCTATCCCCGCTTCGGCCCCACCATGGAATGGGACACCGCCGCCGGCCAGGCGGTGCTGGAAGCGGCCGGCGGCTCGGTGACGACGGTGGACGGCGCGCCTTTCCGCTACGCCAAGCCCTCCTTCCGCAATCCGCATTTCGTCGCCTGGGGCGAGCGGAAGTATTGAGGCGCGAGCGGGGGTGACGCATGAACGGCGCCGGCCCTCAGGCCGCATGCGACGCGCAGGCGAAAGTCTTCGGCTCGCCGCCGTCGACGCGACGCAACCCGTAGGACTGCCGCCACTCGGTGACGACTGAACCGTCGGGCTTGAGGAGCTGCCAGGTGACGGTGCCGAGGAACGAGGCCCGCCCCATGGAGACGACCTCGAGCTTCGACCATCGGCATGAGTTGCATCCCTCGCGCCAATATTTGTCCAGCGCCGACTGATAATAGCGGCTCACGTCGTCCGGCGTGGCCAGCCCGACCGCCGAGCCATCGGCGCGCACGGCGACCACGGGCGGCGCGAAGAGGGCTGCGACCTTGCCGCCGTCGAAAGTGGCGAACGCGGCCACGAAGCGGTCGAAATAGGCTTCCGCCGCCTGGATGTCGGACTGGTTCGTGTTCGGCATGCCACCTCCCGCGCCGCCTGCCCGCCCGGCTCAGACCCGCATCTCCGCCGGCCGCGCCCACCAGCCGACCACGGCCAGAGCGAAGATGCTGAGGCCGCAGGCCATCACCGTATAGGCGGGGCCGATGGTGGCGAAGAGCAGCAGGCCGATGCCGCCGCCGATCGCCATCGCCGCCGCCTGCAGCGCCACGCGCAGGCGCAACAGCGACGTCAGGTCGGTGCCGGTCAGCCGCGTCTGGAATTGCGTCAGCATCGGCAGGAAGTAGCGCGGCCCGCCCAGGCCGGTGGCGGCGGAGAAGACCATCATCGCCGCCAGCTCCAGCCCGCCCAGGTCCAGCAGCAGCGGCACAGGCAGGCAGGCCATGCTCAGGCCCATGATGACGTAGCCCGAATGCATGAAGGCCCAGCGGTCGCGCGGGCGGGCGCGCGAGACGACCAGGTTGGACACGATGTCGCCCACGCCGTAGACGCCCAGCACGATCGAGAGCGCCACCAGCGGGCGCGCCTCGAAGCCCTGCGGCGGGCGCTGCTCGATCATCATGGCCAGCCCGACCGTGACGGCCAGCGTCCAGATGCCGATGCAGACGACGTTGACCGTCAGCAGGCGGAAGATCACCGGATCGCGCCGCACCGTCACGAAGCCGCGGCCCAGCCGCATGAGCAGCGTGTCGGGCCTTTCGCTCAGCGTCTGCTCGAACGGCGTCGCCAGCTTGGGTCCGACGCAGGAGAGCGCGATGCCGGCCAGGACCATGCCGGAGGCGGCCACCAGCAGGAAATCCTCGACCGGCATGACCAGAGCCAGCCCGCCGCCCAGGAACGGGCCGACCAGGCGCGCGATGCGGAAGGTGACGTCGAACATGCCGTTGATGGCCTGCATCTGCGCCGGGCTTTCGACCAGGCGCGGCACGGAGGCATGCATGGCGGGGTTGAAGAAGGCGCTCATGCCGGCGACGCCGACGGCGGCCATGACCAGCACCGGGAAGCTCGGCGCCGCCACCCAGGCGAAGGCCAGCGGCAGCAGGATGAAGAAGGCGCGCACCAGGGTGACGCCAACCATGGTCGTGCGCGGGGCGAAACGGTCGGCGACGGCGCCGGCGGTCATGCCGATGACGAAGGCGCAGAGATACTGGATGGCGGGCAGCGCGCTGGCGGCGGTGCCGACCAGGCCGATCGCCATCCACACCACGGCCAGCCGGAACACCTCGTCGCTGATCGACTGCAGCGAAATGCCGACCCAGATTGCCCTGACGGGGGTGATTATGGAGGCAGGCTGTTTGGGGAGGGCGGCGGTCATCAAAAGGCGAGCGGCAACGGACGCGGCAGCGTAATCGCGATGCCGGCGAAACCCTCATGCTTTCTCGGCATGGCAGGGGTTCGCCTTCGATGCTATGGGAGCGCGCCATGGCCCGCATCATCGAACCCACCGCCGCCAGCATCGCGCAAGCCGCCGCCGCCCTGCAGGCTGGCCGCACCGTCGCCTTTCCCACCGAGACCGTGTACGGGCTGGGGGCGGACGCCACCGACGATGCCGCCGTGGCCGCCATCTTCGCCGCAAAGGAACGGCCGCGCTTCAATCCGCTGATCGTGCATGTGCCGGACGCGGCGGCGGCGCGGCGCCATGTCGTGTGGACGGCGCTGGCGCAGAAACTGGCCGAGGCGTTCTGGCCCGGTCCCCTGACCATGGTGCTGCAGCGCAAGCCCGATTGCCGCCTGTCGCTCTTGGTCAGCGCCGGGCTGGATACCGCAGCGGTCCGCGTGCCGCGCCATCCGCTGGCGCAGGCGCTGCTGCGCGCCGCCGACCGCCCCGTCGCCGCGCCCAGCGCCAACCGCTCGGGCAGCATCAGCCCGACGCGGCCGGAGCATGTGGTGCAGTCGCTGGGCGAGGCCGTCGACATCGTGCTCGATGGCGGGCCGTGCCTGATCGGCGTCGAGTCGACGGTGATCGACGCGCGTGGCGCGGTGCCGGTGCTGCTGCGGCCAGGCGGCATCACGCGCCAGGAGATCGTGCGGGTGGCCGGCGCGGTGGAAGATACCGGCGCGGGCGGCCCGAAGCATTCGCCCGGCATGCTGGAGAGCCACTACGCGCCCAGCCTGCCGATGCGGCTGGACGCGACGGAAACCAACGAGCTGGAAGGGTTGCTGGCCTTCGGCCCCGATCCGCTGCCGGACGCTGGCCTGACCGTGAACCTGTCGCCCAGCGGCAATCTCGCAGAGGCCGCCGCCAATCTCTTCTCGGCCATGCGCACGCTGGACCGGCCCGGCCTGGAGCGCATCGCCGTCATGCCCATCCCCGACACCGGCCTGGGCGAGGCGATCAACGACCGGCTGCGCCGCGCGGCGGCGCCGCGCTAGGCCCTACTCGATAAAACCGGTGGAAAACCGCTCCGCCGCCATCATTTCGACTCAACTGGCATGCTAGTATCGCGCATGCCCAAAACGTTGAGAAACCTGCGTGATCTCCCCTCCCCCGACCCGGGCCTGCTGGACAGCGGGACGACCCTGGCGGACCGGTGCGGCACCTATTTGAAGGGGCTGCTGCTGGATGGCGGGCTGGAGCCGGGGCAGCCGATTTCCATCGCCGCCGTCACCCGCGCCATGGGCGTGAGCCGGCAGCCGGTGATGGACGCGGTGCGCCGGCTGGAGATCGAGGGCTTCATCCAGGTGCTGCCGCAGATCGGCTGCCGCGTGGTGGCGCCGCAGGCCGAGGCGGTGGGCGATTTCTTCCAGTTCTTCGCCCGCGCCGAGGGGCTGGTGTGCCGGCTGGCGGCGCAGCGGCGCAGCGAGGAGCAGGCCGGCGCGTTGCAGGCGCTGGCCGATTCGGTGCTGCGCGAATCGAGCATCGCCGGCCCGCCCGATTCGGGCGACCCCACCTACCGCCACCTGAACCGGCGCCTGCACAACGCCATCCACGACATGGCGCGCTCGCCCATCGCCTCGGAGATTTCCGCCAGCATGTGGGACCGCAGCGACTTCTATTCCCGCGCCGCCTTCGGCACGCTCTATTTCGCGCCCGCCGTGCGCCGCGCCCACGCCGCCATCGTCGCCGCCATCGTGGCGCGCGACGCCGACACCGCCGACAGCGTCACCGTCGCGCATCTGAGCGGCGTCGGCGAGCGGGCGGTGAAACGACTGAAGGCGCGGCTGGGGATCACCGACTAGGCAAGCGGACCGGCCGCCCGCGGGCTTCGACGCCATGGCGGCGATGCTGCTATCCTGCCGTCCGCGCGTGCTGCCGCGCCAAAGCCCCGCGTTCGAGGAATCGCCCCGAGGAATCGCCATGTCGCTTGCCCCGCGCCTGAAATCCGACCGCCATCCGGTGCCGCAGATCCTGCTCGACCGCATCCGGCAGGTGGTGGGCGAGAAAGGCTGTCTCACCGACCCGGAGGCGATGCGCCCGCATCTGGTCGAATGGCGCGACCTCTTCACCGGCCGGACGCCGATGGTGGTGAAGCCCGCCTCGACCGAGGAAGTGGCGGCCGTGGTGAAACTGTGCCGCGAATACGGCGTGCCCATCGTGCCGCAAGGCGGCAACACCTCGCTGGTCGGCGCCTCCCTGCCCTTCGAGCATGGCGGCGAGATCGTGCTGTCCTTGCAGCGCATGAACCGCATCCTGGACGTCGATCCGCTGAACTACACCATGACGGTCGAGGCTGGCGTCATCCTGCAGACCATCCAGCAGACGGCGTCCGAGCATGACCGGCTGTTCCCGCTCAGCCTGGGCGCCGAAGGCTCCTGCCTGATCGGCGGCAATCTTTCCACCAATGCCGGCGGCATCCAGGTGCTGCATTACGGCAATGCCCGCAACCTGGTGCTGGGGCTGGAGGTGGTGCTGGCCGACGGCCAGGTGTGGGACGGGTTGCGGGCGCTGAAGAAGGACAATACCGGCTACGACCTGAAGCAGCTTTTCATGGGCGCCGAAGGCACGCTGGGCATCATCACCAAGGCGGTGCTGAAGCTGTTCCCCAAGCCCAAGGACATCGCCACCGCCTTCATCGCCGTGCCCGATCCCAAGGTGGCGGTGGAACTGCTGTCCGCCGCCCGCCAGGCCAGCGAGGACAACGTCACTTCCTTCGAGTTCATGGGGCGGCTGGGGCTGGACTTCGTGCTGCGCCACACGCCCGGCGCGGCCGATCCGATCGCCGGCCGGCACGAGTGGTACGTGCTGATGGAATGGTCCTCGCCGCGCCCCGCCGGCCAAAGCGGCGGCGGGCTGAGGGAGAAGATGGAGAACTTCCTGGGCGACATGCTCGAGCAGGGCAAGGTGCTGGACGCCGCCCCGGCGCAAAGCGACGCCCAGCGCGCCGCGTTCTGGAAGATCCGCGAGGCCTATTCAGGGGCGCAGAAGCCCGAGGGCGGCTCGATCAAGCACGACGTGTCGGTGGCCGTCGCCAAAATGCCCGAGTTCCTCGAGCGCGCCACGGCGGCGGTGCTGCAGGCGGTGCCGGACGGGCGGGTGATCGCCTTCGGCCATCTGGGCGACGGCAACGCCCATTTCAACCTGTCGCAGCCGGTCGGCGCCGACCGCGAGGCGTTCCTGGCGCGCTGGGACGAGATCAACCGCATCGTGCACGACATCGTGGTCGAGATGAACGGCTCGATCTCGGCCGAGCACGGCATCGGACGCATGAAAGTGGAGGAGCTGGAGCATTACCGCTCCCAGGTCGAGCTCGACCTGATGCGCAAGATCAAGCGCGCGTTCGACCCCGACAACATCCTGAACCCGCACAAGGTGATCGAGGTCTAGATATCCGGCGCGCGCGGCGGGGCGGGAGTCTTCTTCTGCTCGACGACCTGGTATTCGCCGTCGATGACGTCGGGCTGGTAGGGCCGCGGCCGGCTGCCGCGGAACCAGGCCATGAGCTGGGCCACCAGCGCCACGCCCAGCACGAACAGCGCCCCGCCCAGCAGCAGGGCGAAGCCGAACGCCGCCAGCACCCCCAGCAGCACGAGGCCCAGCACCAACTGGACCCAGAATCGCGCCGGCAGGCGGCCCAGCAGACGCCAGTCGATCACGCCGGCACCTGCGCCGATCCGCCGACCAAGCCGCGCCGCGGCAGCGGCGCCGAAAAAATCCCGATTGCTTTCATCACGTTTACTTAGTGCGGATCACCCCGGGATGGAAGCACCGGCGGCGCGGCGAAATGCGACGCAAGAGAAAAGGGCCGGTCCGGGACCATCCTGAAAATTCCCATAGCCAGATCGTTCATTATCGTATAAAAACCATGATAACTGATATCTGAAACATGATCACCAGCGCACAGCTCCGGGCCGCCCGGGCCTTGTTGGGATTGGACCAGCGTCGGCTGGCCGAACTGGCCGGGCTGTCGGTCCAGACCATCCAGCGCATGGAAGCCAGCGACGGCGTCGTGCGCGGCAATGTCGATTCGCTGACCAAGCTGGTCGATGCCCTGGGCGCCATCGGCATCGAGCTGATCAGCGAGAACGCCGTCAGCCACGGCCGCGGACGCGGCGTGCGGCTGAAAGAGCCGCCGTCATGAGCATCGCCGCGGTCCCGACCAGCGACGCCACCGCGACGCCGGAACGACCCGCCGGCGAGGCCATCCACGACATTGTCCGCAAAACCGAGCGCGAGGCCGCCGCATGAGCGGCGTCGCGCCCATAGCGCCGTTCCTGTGGGGCACCGCCGCCCTGCTGGCCCTGGCGTTCCTCGCCGTGGCGCTGACGCGACGGCGTTCGGCCACCGCCATCGTCTATGCCGCGAGCCTGGCGATCTGCGTCGTCCTGCTCGGCCTGGCCCTGCACCACCTGCTGACGGGCGCGCCACCGGCCGCCCTGGTCCTACCGCTGGGCCTGCCGTGGATCGGCGCGCATTTCCGCGTCGATGCGCTGTCGGCGTTCTTTCTCGTCGTGGTCAATCTCGGCGCCGCCGCCGCCAGCCTCTACGCGCTGGGCTATGGCCGGCACGAGCACGCGCCGGCGCGCGTGCTGCCGTTCTTCGCCGCTTTCCTCGCCGGCATGAACCTGGTGGTGCTGGCGGACGACGCCTTCACCTTCCTGGTGTCGTGGGAGTTCATGTCGCTGTCGTCCTGGGCGCTGGTGATGACCGACCATCGCAGCGCCGACAATGCTCGCGCCGGCTACGTCTACATCGTGATGGCGAGCTTCGGCACCCTGGCGCTGCTGCTGTCCTTCGGCCTGCTGGCCGGACCCGACGGCGGCTACGGCTTCGACGCCATCCGCCAGACCCAGCCGACGTCCGCACTGGCGGTGCTGACGCTGGTGCTGGCCATGCTCGGCGCCGGCTCCAAGGCCGGGCTGGTGCCGCTGCATGTCTGGCTGCCGCTGGCCCATCCCGCCGCCCCCAGCCATGTGTCGGCGCTGATGAGCGGCGTCATGACCAAGGTGGCGGTGTATGGCTTCATCCGCATCGTCTTCGACCTGCTCGGCCCACCCGACTGGTGGTGGGGGCTGGTGGTGGTGCTGGCCGGCGGCGTGACGGCGGTGCTGGGCGTGCTCTACGCGCTGATGCAGAACGACCTGAAGCGCGTGCTGGCCTACAGCACGATCGAGAATATCGGCTTCATCTTCGTCGGGCTGGGGCTGGCGCTGGCCTTCCGGGCCAATCTGCTGCACGGGGCGGCGGCGCTGGCGCTGACCGCCGCCCTGTTCCACGCCTTCAACCACGCGATCTTCAAAAGCCTGCTGTTCTTCGGCGCCGGCGCCATCCTGACGGCGACGGGAAAGCGCGACCTGGAAACGCTGGGCGGGCTGATCCACCGCATGCCGGTCACCGCCGTGGTCTTCCTGACCGGCTGCGTGGCGATCTCCGCCCTGCCGCCGCTGAACGGCTTCGCCTCCGAGTGGCTCACCCTGCAGGCGATCATCGAAAGCCCGCAACTGCCGCAATGGGGCTTGCGCATCATCGTGCCGGGGATCGGCGCCATGCTGGCGCTGGCCGCCGCCCTGGCGGCGGCCTGCTTCGTGCGCGTCTTCGGCATCGCCTTCCTCAGCCGGCCGCGGTCGGACGCCGCCGCCCGCGCGAGCGAGGTCGATGCCTGGTCGCGCGGGGCGATGGTCGCGCTGGCCGCCCTGTGCCTGATCGTCGGCATCCTGCCCGGCTTCGTCATCGACGCGCTGGCGCCCGCGGTCGCGCTGGTCGCCGGCGCGCACATGCCGACGCAGAGCCATGTCGAGTGGCTGTCGATCATCCCGATCGCCGAAAGCCGCAGCTCGTATAACGGGCTGCTGGTCTTCGCCTTCATCGCCATCTCGGCGACGCTGGCCGCCGTCGCGGTGCAGCGGCTGGCCTCGCGCGCGGTGCGGCGCGGTCCGGCCTGGGGCTGCGGCTTCGACGATGCCGGCGTTACCGCCCAGTACACCGCCAGCAGCTTCGCCCAGCCGATCCGCCGCGTCTTCGGCACCTTCGCCTTCCGGGCGCGCGAGCAGGTCGTGATGCCAGCGCCGGGCGACATCGCGCCAGCGCGCTTCGCCCTCAGCCTGCGCGACCTGATCTGGGACAGCCTGTACGGCCCCATCGCCGGACGGATCGGCTTCGCCGCCGAGAAGCTCAACCGGCTGCAGTTCCTGACCATCCGCCGCTATCTCGGCCTGGTCTTCTTCTATCTCGTGTTCCTGCTGCTGCTGCTGACGGTGCTGACGTGATCGCCGACGTCATGGTCCAGGGCGTTCAGATGCTGGCGGTCCTGGCGCTGGCGCCGCTGCTGACCGGCGTGGTGCGCAAGGTCAAGGCCCGCCTGCTGCGCCGGCAGGGGCCGGGCCTGCTGCAGCCCTATCGCGACCTGCTGCGCCTTTTGCGCAAGGAAGCGGTGCTGGCGGACAACGCCTCGTGGCTGTTCCGCGCCACGCCCTATCTCGTGCTGGCGGCCACCTGGGTCGCCGCCGCCCTGGTGCCGACCTTCGCCGCCGGCCTGCTGTTCTCCTGGTCGGCCGACCTGATCGCCATCG
This sequence comes from Reyranellaceae bacterium, assembly GCA_050181585.1. Taxonomy (GTDB): domain Bacteria; phylum Pseudomonadota; class Alphaproteobacteria; order Reyranellales; family JAQSWP01; genus JAQSWP01. Next base: position 97,092 of record JBFXDA010000006.1, on the reverse strand, counting down.
TCGCATTGCTGGGCAGCGCCCGCTTCTTCCTGGCGCTGGCCGGCATGGATGTCGGCACCGGCTTCGGCGGCATCGGCTCGAGCCGCGAGGTGATGATCGCCACCCTGGCGGAGCCGGCGATGATCATGATCGTCTTCACCCTGGCGCTGGTGGCGGGCTCGACCCAGCTCTCGACGGTGGCCGGCTACATGCTCTCGCCCGAGGTCGGGCTGCGCGTCTCGCTGGGGCTGGCGCTGGTGGCGCTGGTCATCGTCGCCATCGCCGAGAACGCGCGCATCCCGGTCGACAACCCGGCGACCCACCTGGAACTGACCATGGTGCACGAGGCGATGGTGCTGGAATATTCCGGCCGCCACCTGGCCATGATCGAGCTGGCCGCCGCGCTCAAGCTGCTGCTCTACGTCTCGCTGATCGCCTGCGTCTTCGTGCCCTGGGGCATGGCCTCGGCCGGCGTGGGCTGGACCGCCTACGCCGTCGGCGGCGTCACCTATCTCGGCAAACTGCTGGCCGGCGCGGTGGCGCTGGCGGTGTTCGAGGTCTCGGTCGCCAAGATGCGCGTCTTCCGCGTCCCCGATTTCCTCGGCGTGGCGCTGATGCTCGGCCTGCTCGGCACCCTGCTGCTGTTCGTGTCGCGGAATCTCTAGATGGACGGCCTGAACTTCGACATCGCCCATCTGCTGGCCGGCGGCCTAGTCCTGGCCAGCCTGGCGATGCTGTACCAGGACCGCCTCTACGCGCTGGTCAACGTGTTCGCGTTCCACGCCGTGGTGCTGTCGCTGTCGGTGGCGTGGCAGGCCTATATCCAGGACGCGCCGCATCTCTACATCACCGCCGCCATCGCCCTGATCTTCAAGGCGATGGTCATTCCGTTCGCCCTCTACCGCATCATCGTCCGTCTCGGCATCCACCGCGAGCTGGAGACGGCGGTCGGCATCGGCTGGACCATGCTGACCGGGATGGGATTGGTGGCGCTGTCGATGGTGGTGATGCTGCGGGTCACCGCCGACGCCGATCCGCTGGCGCGCGAGGACCTGGCCTTCGCGCTGGCCGTGCTGCTGCTGGGCCTGCTGATGATGGTGACGCGGCGCAACGCGGTCAGCCAGGTGATCGGCTTCATGTCGCTGGAGAACGGGCTGATCCTGGCCGCCGCCGGCGCCAAGGGCATGCCGCTGGTGGTGGAGATCAGCGTGGCGTTCTCGGTGCTGATCGCCTTCATCGTCATCGGCATCTTCCTGTTCCGCATCCGCGAGCGCTTCGACACGGTCGACGTGCGGGCGCTCGACCGTTTCCGGGGAGAACGCCGGTGAGCCCGCTCGACGGCAACGCCGTCACCGTGGTCCTGGCCGTGCCGGCCATCGCCGCGGCGGTGCTGGCGCTGGTGCCGGGCTACCGGCTGTCGGCCCGGCTCAACGTCGCCGCCTGCCTGGTGACGTTCCTGGCCTCGCTGGCGCTGTTCGCCGAGGGCAACGACAGCGGCCTCTATTTCCTGGTCGACGACCTCAACGTCGTCTTCATCGTCCTCAACACCTTCGTCGGCTTCACCACCAGCGTCTTCAGCGCCACCTACATCGCCCACGAACTGGACACCGGCCGCCTGACGCCGATCCACCTGCGCTTCTACCACGCCATGTACCAGACGATGATGTTCGGCATGAACCTGGCGCTGACCGCCAACAATATCGGATTGATGTGGGTGGCGGTCGAGCTGGCGACGCTGACCACCGTGCTGATGGTCGGCATCTACCGCACGCACGAGGCGCTGGAAGCGGCGTGGAAATACTTCATCCTGGGCAGCGTCGGCATCGCCTTCGCGCTGTTCGGCACCATCCTGGTCTACATGGCGGCACGCCCGGTGGTCGGCGAGGGCCTGCAGGGCATGGTGTGGTCGGTGCTGATCGAGCGCGTGGCGGCGTTCGACCCGGCGCTGCTCAACGTGGCCTTCGTCTTCCTGCTGCTCGGCTACGGCACCAAGGTCGGCCTGGCGCCGCTGCATGCCTGGCTGCCGGACGCCCATGCCGAGGGCCCGACGCCGATCTCGGCGGTGCTGTCGGGGCTGCTGCTCAACGTCGCGCTCTACGCGGTGCTGCGCTTCAAGATGCTGCTGGCGGCCAACGACGCGGCCCTCGACCCGGGGCCGCTGATGGCGGTGATGGGGCTGACCTCGCTGGTCTTCGCCGGCTTCATGCTGTACCGCCGTCGCGACATCAAGCGGCTGTTCGCCTACTCGTCGATCGAGCACATGGGCATCATCACCTTCGCCTTCGGCATGGGCGGGCCGCTGGCCAACTTCGCCGGCCTGCTGCACATGACCATGCACAGCCTGACCAAGTCGGCGATCTTCTTCGCCGTCGGCCATATCTCGCAGGTCAAGGGCACGCAGAAGATCGCCGACATACGCGGGCTGACCCAGTCGCATCCGGTGCTGGGCTGGGGCCTGGTGGCCGGGGTCGTCGCCATCGCCGGCGTGCCGCCGTTCGGCATCTTCATGAGCGAGTTCCTGGTGGTCAGCTCGACCTTCGCGCGCGAGCCGCTGCTGGCGCTGCCGCTGGTGCTGGGGCTGCTGATCGCGTTCGGCGCGCTGATCCTGCGCCTGCACGGCCTGGCGTTCGGCCAGCCGACCGGCAGCCTGGCGCCGGTCGAAGGCTCGCACCTGCCGATGTTCGCGCATCTGGCGCTGGTGCTGGTGGCCGGCATCTATTTGCCGCCGCCGCTGGTCGTCTGGTTCCAGCACGTCGCGCGCCTGCTGGGATAGCGGGGAAAGAAGGCCGCCATGGCGACACTGATCGCAACCCTCTCCCGCGGACGCCTGATCGGCGCGCACCGGCCATGGCCGCGCGCCGAGATCGATGCGGCGGCCTGGGCCGGCATCGCCGGCGAGCTCGCCGGCGGCCACTGGACGCTGCTGGATCTGTGGGGCGAGAACGGCGCGGTGCATGCCAGCGTGCTGGAAGAACCGTCGCTGCAGATCGGCGTCTTCACCCTCGCCTGCCCCGACGGCCATTTCCCCTCCATCGGCGCGGCGCATCCGGCGGCGATCCGCCTGGAGCGCTCGCTCGACGACCTGTTCGGGCTGGCGGCCGACGGCGCCGTCGATCGCCGCCCGTGGCTCGATCACGGACGCTGGCCCCGGCGCCATCCGCTGGCCGCCCAGCCCCAGCCGCCCCGGCCCCAGCCCGGCTACGAATTCCTGCCTGTCGAGGGCGAGGGCCTGCACCAGATCCCGGTCGGTCCGGTCCATGCCGGCATCATCGAGCCGGGGCATTTCCGCTTCACCGCCAACGGCGAGACCGTGGTGCGGCTGGAGGCGCGGCTGGGCTACGTGCATCGCGGCCTGGAAGGGTTGATGCGCGGCGCCAAGATCGACCATGGCGCCAGGCTGGCCGGGCGCGCCTCCGGCGACAGCACCGTGGCCTATGCCTACGCCTTCGCCCGCGCCGTCGAGGCCGCGCTGGGCGCCGACGCGCCGCCGCGCGCCCAGTGGCTGCGCGCGATCATGGCCGAGATGGAGCGGCTGGCGAACCATCTGGGCGATATCGGCGCGATCTGCAACGACGCCTCGTTCGCGCTGATGCACGCCCATTGCGGCATCCTGCGCGAGCGGGTGCTGCGCACCGCCGCCGCCTGCTGGGGCCACCGCCTGATGCGCGACCGCATCGTGCCCGGCGGGGTTACGGCCGATCTCGATCCCGAGCGCATCGGCCTGGTGCGCGCGCTGGTGGCGGAACTGCGGCGGCGCTTCCCGCCGCTGGTCGACCTCTACGACAACACCACCTCGCTGCAGGACCGCACCGTGGCCACCGGCATCCTGCGGCCGGAACTGGCGCGCCGCTTCGGCGCCGGCGGCTATGTCGGCCGCGCCTCGGGACGCGGTTTCGACGCCCGCCGCATGACGGGATATTTTCCCTACAACCTGCTGCGCTTCGAGGTGCCGATGCGCGACGAGGGCGATGTCAACGCCCGGGTCTGGATCCGCATCAAGGAGGTCGAGCAGAGCCTGGGGCTGATCGACCAGATGCTTGGGCAGCTTCCCGACGGCGCGGTGCGCGTTGAGCTGCCGCTCCGCGCCGGCGAAGGCATGGCCCTGGTCGAAGGTTTCCGCGGCGACGTCCTGGCCCGGGTGCGCCTGGGCGCGGACGGCGCGATCGAGCATTGCCGGCTGCGCGATCCGTCCTGGTTCCAGTGGCCGCTGCTCGAGGCCGTGGTCGAGGGCAACATCGTCGCCGACTTCCCGCTGTGCAACAAATCCTTCAACTGCTCCTACGCCGGCAGCGACCTTTAGGACATCGCCATGCGCAAGTTCATCGTCGAAGGCCTGGTCCGCGACACGCTCACCGAGGCGCTGCCGCTCTCCGACGATCCCGAACTGGCGGCGATGGCGCGCCAGCTCGACGCCGCCGCGCAGCGCAAGCTGGGCCGCAGCCTGTCGATCCGCCAGGTCGATGCCGGCTCGTGCAACGGCTGCGAGCTGGAGATCCACGCCCTCAACAACGCCCTCTACGACCTGGAACGCTTCGGCCTGCGCTTCGTGGCCTCGCCGCGCCATGCCGACGTGCTGTTCGTCACCGGCCCGGTGACCGCCAACATGCGCCCGGCGCTGCTGCGCACCTACGAGGCGACGCCGGCGCCCAAATGGGTGGTCGCCGTGGGAAGCTGCGCCATCGACGGCGGATTGTTCGCCGGCAGCTACGCGGTCGTGGGCGGCGTCGCGGCGGTGCTGCCGGTGGATCTGCGCATCCCCGGCTGCCCGCCCACGCCGTGGCAGCTTCTGCAGGGGCTGCTGGCGCTGATGGAGCGGCGGCCGCCGGCCAAGCCGTAGGAACGCCGTCCCCGCCCGCGCCTGCACGGCCAGCCCGCCATTCTCGCCCCCCGACTCCCTCGCGCCGTGATAGGAAGGGCGGTGATGGGAAGGGCAATGGGTGGACCGAAGCTGAAGCGGCTGGCGCTGGTCGTGGCCGCGATCGCGGCGGCGATCCTGCCGTTCACCCTCGCCGACTACATGGTGTTCCGCTTCACCCTGGCGCTGATCTGGAGCATCGCCATTCTGGGCATGGTGCTGCTGGTCGGCGTCAGCGGCCAGATCTCCTTCGGCCATTCCGCCTTCTACGGCGTCGGCGGCTACGTCGCGGCGATCGTCTCGACCAAGGCCGGGCTGCCGGTCTACTGGGCGCTGCCGCTGGCGGCGCTGCTGTGCTTCGCGTTCGGCTACGGCTTCGGCCGCGTCGCCGCCCGACTGGGCCTGTGGTACGTGGCGATGGCGACCTTCGGCCTGGCCATCGCCTTCCCGCAATGGCTGAAATCGGGCTACCTGGCGCCCCTCACCGGCGGCGTGCAGGGCTATTATCTCGACCTGCAGGGGGCGCCCGCCTTCCTGCCGCTGTCGGCCGACCAATGGTGGTACCTGCTCAGCCTGGCGATCCTGCTGGGCGGCATGGCGCTGCTGGCCAACCTGATCGACAGCCGCACCGGGCGGGCGATGAAGGCGGCGCGCGATCACGACCTCGCCGCCGCCGCCAGCGGCGTGAACGTGGCCCATGCCCGGGCCCTGGCTTTCGCTTGGAGCGCCGCCTTCGTCGGCGTCGCCGGTTGCCTGGCCGCCATCCAGCTCAATTTCGTGGCCCCGGGGACCTACACGTTCTGGCTCTCGGTCCAGTTCCTGATCGGGCTGGTGATCGGCGGCATCAACGCCATCGCCGGCGCGGTGATCGGCGGGCTGTTCCTGCAGTTCTTCCCCGACCTTACGGCGGCGATCGGCAAACGCCTGTCGTTGCCGCTGTTCGGGGTCCTGCTTATTCTGGTGGTGACGCTGATGCCCAACGGGCTTGCCGGACTGCCGGGGCATCTGTGGCGACGGTTCAAGGGAGAGGGAAATGCCCGCACTTAAAGGCCGCACCGCTTTGGTCACCGGCGGCAGCCGCGGCATCGGCGCCGCCATCGCCACAACGCTGGCCGCCAACGGCGCCGCCGTCGCCGTGGTGGCGCGCGACGGGGCCAGGGCGAAGAAGGTCGCGGACGGGCTGATCGTCAAGGGCGGCAAGGCCGCCGCCTTCGCCTGCGACGTCGCCGACTACGCCGCCGTCGAGGCCATGCTGGCCAAGGTCGAGGACCGGCTGGGGCCGGTCTCCATCGTCGTCAACAATGCCGGCGTCATCGATCCCATCGCGCCGCTGGCCCAATCCGACCCGCAGCAATGGGCCGAGAACATCCGCGTCAACCTGATCGGCGGCTACAACGTGGTGCGCGCCACCCTGCCCGGCCTGCTGCGCGCCCGCGGCACGCTGCTCAACATGTCGTCGGGCGCGGCGCACCGGCCGCTGGAGGGCTGGAGCGCCTATTGCGCCGGCAAGGCCGGCTTCAGGATGCTGACCGAGGCGCTGGCGCTGGAATGCAAGAGCCAGGGCTTGCGCGTCTTCGGCCTGTCGCCGGGCACCGTCGACACCGACATGCAGGTGAAGATCCGCGCCTCGGGCATCAACCCGGTCAGCCAGATCCCGCGCGAGCAGCTCGCCAGGCCGGAAGACCCGGCCAAGGCCACGCTCTATCTCTGCGGCAAGGAAGCGGACGATCTGATCGGGACGGAAGTGTCGCTGCGCGATCCCGCCTTCCGGGCTCGGCTCGGGCTGGGCTGAAGCCGCCCCGATCCGCGGCCGCCGAAAATCGGCCGTTCAGTCCTTTGCCGTCCGCAGCAGGGCGCGGAATTCGCGCTGGGCGCGGCTGGGCGCGCGTTCGCGGTGGCGGATGGCGGCGAAGCGGCGGCGCGGCAATGCGAGCGGCACCTGCACCAGCGTGCCGGCGCGCAGCGACGCGGCGACCACGCGGCGCGAAATGGCGGTGGCGCCGCCGCCGGCCTCGACCGCCGCCCGCACCGCATCGTTGGACGGCAGTTCCAGCATCACGTCGAGCGAGGCCGGTTTGATCGCGGCGGCGGCCAGCGCCTGCTCGAACGCCTCGCGCGTGCCCGACCCCTTCTCGCGCAGGATCCAGCGCGCCTCGGTGGCGATCGCCAGCGTCGGCGCGCCGCGCTTCCATTTGCGCCCGGCCCAGTCGTGGTCGGGCGCCACCACCACGACCAGCTCGTCCTCGGCCACCGCATCGACGCGCAGGGCGGGATCGTCGATCTCGCCCTCGATCAGGCCCAGATCGACGCTGCCTTCGTGCACCCAGCGCGCCACCTCCTCGGTGTTGCCGATGCGCAGCGACAGGGAAATGCCGGGATAGCGGCGGCGGAACTCCACCATCACCGGCGGCAGCCACCAGTTGGAAATCGTCTGGCTGGCGGCCAGCGCCAGCGCGCCGCGCGCCAGGCCGGAGAGATCGGCCAGCACCGATTCGGCCTGCGCCGCGCGCGCCAGCACCGCGCGGGCCTCGTCGAGGAAGGCGCGGCCGGCCTCGGTCAGCTCGATGCGCCGGCCGACGCGGTCGAACAGCTTCACCTCGTGCCGCGCCTCCAGCGCGGCGATGGCGGAGCTGGTGGCGGAGGCGGTCAGGTTCAGCGCCGCGGCAGCCTGGGTGACGTGCTCACGCTCGGCGACGGCGACGAAGATGCGGAGCTGGTCCAGGGTCACGGTCGGTCGATGCTTTCCTCGGTCAGGGTTCCAGCGCCAGCAGCAGGAGCAGGCTGAACGCCGCCATGAAGGCGAAGGAGGCCAGCCCCAGCAGCAGCGGCCGCGGGCCCCTGGCCAAGAGCGCGCGCAGATCGGTCTGCAATCCAAGTGCCGCCAGCGCCACCGCCATCAGGAAGCCGGTCGCCGCCATCATATCAGCCCGCAACGCCGCCGGCAGGCCGATCGTCGAGTTCAGCCCGATCATGGCGAGGAAGCCGAACGCGAACCACGGCACCGGCACGCGGGCGGCCGCGCCGTCCTGGCTGTCGTTGCGACGGCGGCTGGCGAAAAAGCCCAGCGCCAGGACCAGCGGCGCCAGCAGCATCACCCGCGCCAGCTTGGCGATCATGCCCCATTCGCCCGCTTCGGCGCCGTGCTGGAAGGCCGCGGCGGCGACCTGGGCGATCTCGTGGATCGAGGCGCCGGCCCACAGCCCGTAGAGCCGGTCCGACAGGCCCAGCAGCGCGGGCAGCAGCGGATAGAGGAACATGGCCAGCGATCCCAAGAGCGTGACGCAGGCTAGCGCATAGGCTACGTCCGCCTCGCGGGCGCGGGTGACGGTGTTGGTGGCGACGATGGCGGAGGCGCCGCAGACGGCGGTGCCGGCGGCGATCAGCTCGGCCAGGCCGCGCTCCACGCCGATGACGCGCCCCAGCCAGCGCGTGAGGAGGAAGGTCGCGGCCAGCGACAGCGTCACCACGGCCGCGCCCTCGACGCCCAGCGCCATCACCTGCGCGGCGGTGAGTTGCAGCCCCAGCAGCACGATCGCCAGCCGCAGCACGCGGCGGGCGGCGAAGCCCAGGCCGGGATGCAGCGCGGCGGGGGCGCCGAACGCCGTGCGGATGGCGATGCCCATGACCACGGCCAGGATCATCGGGCTGAGCAGCGCCAGACCGGGCAGCAGGCGCAAGGCGGCGGCAGCGGCGGCGATGGCGGTGGCCAGCAACAGCCCGGGCAGCAGCGCCAATGCGGCTTGGAGGGAACCGCTTCGGCGGCTTCCGTCGCCGATCGGCGGAACGGGGGAAACGCGGTCGGACTGGTTGAAAACGCTCATCACGCGGCCTTTGCTGGAAGGCCGCCATAGTTGTGACCCGGCCACGCCGGAATCCATCAGATTAAATCGGGCGTATCGTTCGGCTGGGGCGATCGGTGCAAATAGTCACGTCCCTCACGACAATCGCGCCCCTCACCCTACCCTCCCCGCAGGCGGGGAGAGGGTTATGAGGAGCCGCGTGTTTTCTCCCTCTCCCCGCCTGCGGGGAGAGGGTTCCAGACAACAGCTCGATCCGCCTCAGCCATCCGTCGCCGCGGTCTCGCTGACGACGAACCTGATCTCGCCCAGCAGGACCTGGGCGCCGTCGCGCAAGGGACGCGGGGTTTCGACCGGCAGGCGCATGCCGTCGACGATGGTACCATTGGTCGAGCCGAGGTCTTCGATGGTGAGGCGGCCGTCGCCCAGCCGCAGCCGCGCATGGCGGCGCGACAGGCTGCCATGGGCCACCACCAGATCGCACTGCTCGGAATGGCGGCCCAGCACCAGGCCGTCGGCGGCGTTCTTCAGTTCGTTGGCGCTGACCACGATCTCGAACGCCACCCCGTCGCGGTCCTTGCCGGCGAAGGTCCAGCTGTTCTCGACCCGGCGCTTGATGGTGGCGCGGGTGCGGGTGATCGGCGCCATGACGCCGGTGGCGCCCTGGCCGGGCTGGGTGCTGCGCTCCGGCGCCGCCGGGGGCGACGAGGGCAAGGGTGACGGGGGTGGCGATAGCGGCTCCGGCGGCGGCGCGACCGGCGAGCGCGCGGTCGCATCGGGCACGGGCGGGGGCGGCGGCGCGGCAAACTCGCCCAGCGCCAGGCGGTAGGCGCGCACCGGCCGGGCGATGTTCTTCACCTGCTGCTCGCCGCAATCGACGAATTCGTGGCCGATGCGCCCGACCACCTCGTCATGCACCTTGGCCGAGACCAGGATGCCGCCCGGATCGGCCAGCGCCTGCAGGCGGGCGGCGATGTTGACGCCGTCGCCGTAGATGTCGTTGTCCTCGTCGACGATGACCTCGCCCAGGTTGACGCCGATGCGCAGCAGCATCTTGCGATGGTCGGGCTCCTCGGCATTGCGCTCGGCCATGCCGCGCTGCAGTTCGATGGCGCAGCGCACCGCGCCGACGACGCTGGCGAACTCGATCAGCAGCGCGTCGCCGGCGGTGCCGACCAGCCGGCCGTTGTACTGGGCGATGGCCGGCTCCCAGAGCTGCTTGCGCAGGGATTTCAGCCGCCGCAGCGTGACGGTTTCGTTGCCCTCCATCAGGCGGCTGTAGCCGACCACGTCGGCATGGAGGATGGCGGCAAGCTTGCGCTGCATTGTCGTGGGAAATCCAACAGGGCGGAAAACGCGCGTATCGGGCAATTATTATCCGGGCGGAGCAGCCGGTTCAATCGCGCCGCGTCAGACCGCCACCACCCGTTCGACCCGACCGGCATCGAGATCGGCGGCGCTCTTCGGAAAAAGCCGGCCGGGAAGGAAGGGCGCGGGCCCGGCCGGCTCCATCAGCAGATACTGGCGGCCGCCATGGTTGAGCACGCGCTCGCCGCCCTTGGCCGGCAGGTCGATGCCCAGTACCGCATGGTTCGGCAGCAGCACGATGACCATGCGGGACCGATCGATCAGGCCGCGCAGGATCGCCGCCAGGGCCACCGCCTTGCTGTCGCAATCGCCCATATTGGTGTCGAACAGGGTCGGCGGCGTGACGAAATCGAAGCCCGATTCCACGTCGCGCGAATCGAGCGGGTCGTAGGGAATGGTCTGGATCAGGGCCAGGGCCAGCGCCAGCCGGCCATTGGCGCCGCCGCCGGCGGTGGCGGCGGCGATCGCCTGGGCGGCCCCGCGCAGCAGCGGCGCGTAATGCGCGACGATCCGGCCATAATCGATGAACACCTTGCGGCCTTCGAGGGCGAGGAAGCCCTGATCGAGGTATTCCCGTTCGGCGCGGCCGTATTCCCGCTGCAGCGAAGCGCTGATGCGATCCGCCTCCGCCTGGCTGGGACCGCGCACCACGAATTCCAGCCGGCGCGGCTGGCGGACGATCTCGACGCTGACGTCGGGCGAGCTGCGCGCAACGTAGTTGCGCAAGGCGGCCTCGACGTAATCCGCCAGGTCCTCGTTGCTGAAAGCGGAGACCAGCCGCCGCGATTCGTCGACCACCCGCGCCGGCAGGCGGAAGCCCAAGCGCAGCTCCTTGCCGGAATAGTCGGTCAGCCGGTAGTCGAAGACGATGTCGGCATTGGCCTGCCAGCGCTGGAAGCTGACCTGGCGCGCCTGCGCCTGGGCGATCGCGGGCACGCCGCCCAGCAGCAGCGCGGCGGCGGCGCGCTCGACGAACTGGCGGCGGCGCATCTTCATGCCGGTTCAGCGGCCGCGAAACCGGGGCGGCCGCTTCTCGCTGTAGGCCGCCAGGCCCTCCTTCAGGTCCTCCGAACCGAAGCACTCGGCGATGGCGGCGCGGGTGCGCGGTTCGTCCAGCGCGCCGCGGGCGATCTGGTTGATGGCCCGCTTCATGCCGGCCAGCGGCAGCGGCGCCAGCGCCAGCACCTGCTGCGCGATCGCCTCGCGCCTGGTCGCCAGTTCCGGCGGCGGCACCAGCCAGTCGAGATAGCCGACCCGCAGCAGCTCCTGGTCGGAAAATTCCTCGGCCAGCAGGAACATGCGCTTGGCCGTGCCCGGCCCCAACCGCTCGACGAAGCGGCGCAGCCCGTTGGGATAGTAATGCAGCCCCAGCCGGGCCGGCGGCACGAACAGCCGCATGCCCTGCACGCCCAGCCGGAAATCGCAGGCCAGCGCCAGATCCGACGCGCCGCCGAACACGCCGCCGTTGAGCGCCGCCAGCGTCGGCACGCGCATGGCCTCGACCCGGTCGACCAAAGCCTCGAAGCCGCCGCCCGAAGCGTCGGGACGGTCGGCGATGGAGCCGATGTCGAAACCGGCGCAGAAGGTCTTGTCGCCCGCGCCGGTGATCACCAGCAGGCGGATATCGGCGATGGCATCGACCTCGTCCAGCGCGGCCCGGAAGCGCGTCAGCTCGGCAGGGCCAAGCCGATTGTGCTTGGCCGGATTGTTCAGCGTGACGGTGGCGCGCGGGCCGTCAATGGCCAGCTTGATCGTGTCGGGCATGCACTCTATTGCTTCGTTGCGGCGTTCGGGACGGGACGCCAGTGGAGGCCGTTCGCCGTCCCTGGCGGGAAGGAGAAAGCGAATGTTCAAGGCTGCCATTCCGCTGCTTCGCGTGCAAGCCAGCCGCGCGGCGCTGGACTTCTATTGCGGCCGGCTGGGCTTCACCCGGCGCTCGACCTACCAGCCCGATCCGGCGCGGGAAGACCCGGCCTATCACGTGCTGGTGCGCGAGGCGGCGATGCTGCACGTCTCGTCCTTCTCCGGCGACGGCGTGGCGGGCGGCGTGGTCACGGTCGCGGTCGACGATATCGAGGCGCTGCACGGCGAACTGCTCGGCAAGGGCGTCGATACGCAAAACGGCATCATGGCGCAGGACTGGGGCAACCGGGAAGTCTATGTCCGCGACCCGGCAGGCAATACAATCCGCTTCCAGTCGGTCTGAGAGCCGGGACAGAAAGCCCCTTTCGCGGCGCGGCGGATCGGGGATAGTGAGAGCGCCCTGCCGCAAGGCAGGCCGGGAAATCGTCGGGAGGAACCATGAGCGACTACAGGGCGCCGGTCGAGGACATGCGGTTCGTGATGCGCGAGATCGCCGGGCTGGCGAAGATCGCCGCCCTGCCGGGCTACCAGGACGCCAGCGAGGACGTGATCGACGCCGCCCTGGAAGAGGCCGCCAAATTCGCCGGCGGCGTGCTGGCGCCGCTCAATGTCGTGGGCGACAAGCAGGGCGCCAAGCTGGAGAACGGCGTGGTGCGCACGCCGGACGGTTTCGCCGACGCCTATCGCAAGCTGACCGAGGGCGGCTGGACCGCGCTGCCCTTCGAGCCGGAATTCGGCGGCCAGGGCATGCCGTGGCTGCTGTCGACCGCCGTGCAGGAGATGTGGCAATCGGCCAATATGGGATTCGGCCTGGTGCTGCTGCTGAACCAGGGCGCGGTCGACGCCATCCTGGCCCATGGCAGCGAGGCGCAGAAGCACACCTGGCTGCCCAACATGATCGCCGGAAGCTGGACCGGCACCATGAACCTGACCGAGCCGCAGGCCGGCTCCGACCTCGCCGCCATCCGCACCCGCGCCGTGAAGGACGGCGACACCTATAAGATCACCGGCCAGAAGATCTTCATCACCTATGGCGAGCACGATTTCGCGCAGAACATCGTGCATCTGGTGCTGGCGCGCACGCCGGACGCGCCGGCCGGGGTCAAGGGCATCTCGCTGTTCATCGTGCCCAAATTCCTGGTCGACCGGGACGGCGGGCTGGGCGAGCGCAACGATCTGCGCTGCGTGTCGCTGGAGCACAAGCTCGGCATCCACGCCTCGCCCACCGCCGTCATGTCGTATGGCGACGATGGCGGCGCCACGGGGTATCTGGTGGGCCAGGAAGGCCGTGGCCTGGAATACATGTTCACCATGATGAACAACGCGCGCCTGGCCGTCGGCGTGCAGGGCCTCGCCATCGCCGAGCGCGCCTACCAGCAGGCGCTGGCCTACGCCAAGACCCGCGTGCAGGGCCGCACCGACCACGCGCCGCAGAAGGGCGCCGCACCCATCATCGGGCACGCCGACGTGCGGCGCATGCTCTTGACCATGAAGGCGCATATCGAGGCCATGCGGGCCATGGCCTACACCACGGCCGCCGCCATCGACCAGGCGGGCAAGCATCCCGATGCCGGCGTGCAGGGCGAGAGCCAGGCGCTGGTCGAGCTGATGATCCCGGTGGTCAAGGGCTGGTGCACCGATCTGGGGGTGGAGCTGTCGTCGCTGGGCGTGCAGGTGCATGGCGGCATGGGCTTCATCGAGGAGACCGGAGCGGCGCAGCATTTCCGCGACTCGCGCATCCTGCCGATCTACGAGGGCACCAACGGCATCCAGGCGCGCGATCTGGTGTCGCGCAAGGTGGCGCGCAACGGCGGCGCCACGGTGCAGGCGGTGATCGACGACATGCGCGCCTTCGACGCCGAGCTGGCCAGCGCCAGGGGCGACGACATGGCGGCGATCCGCCGCGCGGTGCAGGACGGGGCGGCGGCCTGGGCCAGCGCCACCGACTGGGTGGTGAAGAATTTCGGCAGCGACGTTTCGGCCGTGCTGGCCGGCGCCGCGCTCTATCTGAAGCTGACCGGCTACGTGGTCGGCAACTACCTCTTGGCGCGCGGCGCGCTGGCGGCCAATCGCCGCCTGGCCGAGCGCGACGGCGATCCCTCCTTTCTCGAAGCGAAGATCATCACCGCCCGCTTCTTCGCCGAGACCCTGCTGCCGCAAGGCACCGCGCTGCTCCCCGCCATCCTCGCCACCGGCCGCACCACCATGGCGCTGGCGGACGAGCAGTTCTGAGGCGCAGCCTGCTCCTCTCCCCGCTTGCGGGGAGAGGCTGGGTGAGGGGCAGGCGCGACAGCGCCGCTCATGCTCCTTATCGGCTGTCGTGACCGGATCGCGTTCATCATCCGCATCGAAGACTCGCCCAAGAACGCGCCACACGGTCTTGAGCAAAGAGGCCCCTCACCCTCCCCGTTGCTCGGGGAGAGGTGTAATGAGACAGAGGCTAACCGACGTCCTCGTCCTTGCGCGCCATCTTGCCGAACAGCGCATACACCACCGTGCCGGCCGCCACGAAGGCGGCGAGATAGGCGAACATGGCGCGGTAGGCTTCCTCCGAATGGCCGCCGGCGGCGTCGGTGGGGAAGAAATCGATCAGGAAGCCGGTGATGAGCTGGTTGAGGCCGACGCCGGCGAAGACGGCGAAATTGATCATGGTCAGCGAGCGGCCGCGCAGGCGCTCGGGAAAGCTGGACTGCGCCTGGCCCATCACGGCGGGAAAGAAGGCCGACAGCAGCGACACGGCGAGAAACGCCGCCAGCAGCAGCGTCATGCCCGGCTGGGCGATGGCCGCCATCGCCGCCAGGCCCAGCGCCGTCAGCCCGGCGAAGCCCAGGATCACCGGGCGCGGGCTGCCGATGCGGGTGGTGAGCTGGCCCGACACGAACAGCCCCAGCGTGCCCATGGCGGTGGCGAGAAAGAGGATATCGCCGCGGGCGATGGCGTCGAGCCGCTGCACGTCGAGCAAATACGGCCCCATCCACAGACCGCGCAGCGCGTAGCCGCAGGAATAGCCGATGAAGGAAGCGGCGAACAGGCCGGGAATGGCCGGATGGCGCAGCACCTCGGCCACCCCGGCCAGAATTTCGGGCAGAGTTTCCTGGCGGCGCTGGCCCCACCAGGCATGGCCCGGCGGCGCATCGCGCACCACGAAGAAGAACAGTGCCGTGGCCACGCCCAGCACCAGGGTCGGCGCCAGCAGGCTCCAGCGCCAGCCGACCCACTCGATGGCGTGCGCCAGCGGCGCGGTGGCCGACAGCGTGCCGATATAGGACAGCGACATCACGATGGCGGCCAGGCTGGCCAGCCGCTCGCCGCCCCACCAGCGGCCCACCACCATGATCGAGCCGATGAACAGCGGCGCCATGCCGACGCCGAACAGCAATTGGCCGATCAGGAAATCCCAGAACCCCTCCCCCCGCGCGAAGACGATGCCGCCGATCACCGCCAGCGCCATCGCCGCACAGGCGATGCGGCGCACGCCGAAACGGTCGAACATCATGCCGGCGGGGATCTGCATGGCCGCCATGAAGACGAAGAAGGTCGAGGTGATGAAACCCAGCTCGCGCGCGGAGAGCGGCACCTCGCGCACCAGCGCCGGCACCACCACCGCCAGGGAGGAGCGCAGGAACTGGCACAGGATCAGCACCAGCAGCACGATGGCGACGATGGCCAACCGCCGCGCCAGCGGCGGACGCGATGCGGCGGGGATGGCGGACCGGTCCGTCATGGCGCGCCATTATGCGGAGCCGCTGGGCGCGGCGTCACCGGCGGCCAGGGGAAGGCAGCCTTGCGCAATGCTGCAGCCAACTTCGCTGGACGAAAGCCGCTTCCTGCGGGTGGCGCCGGCGGCCGGCGTCAGGACCGCCGGCTGACCTTGCCGAAGACGGCGTAGACGGCGATGCCGGCGGCCAGCAGGCAGGCGAGATAGGCGTACATGGCGCGATAGGCTTCCTCCGGATGGGCGCCGCGGGCGTCGGAGGGGAAGGAATCGATCAGGTAGCCGGTGACGACCTGGGTGATGCCGACGCCGACGAAGCAGGAGAAGTTGATCAGCGTCAGGGAGCGGCCGCGCAGGCGCTCGGGGAAAGTCATCTGGGCGTGGCCCATGACGGCGGGGAAGAAATTGGCCACCATGGAGAATGCCAGGAAGGCGATCAGGAACAGCGTCATGCCCGGATCGCCGACCAGCGCCAGCAGCGCCAGCGAGACGCCGGCGACGCCGGCGAAGCCCATCACCACCGGGCGCGGGTTGAAGCGGCCGGCGAGCTGGCCGGAGACGTAGAGCCCGACCATGCCCATGATGGCCGAGACGAACAGGATGTCGCCGCGGGTGATGGCGTCGAGCCCGAACACGTCGAGCATGTAGGGGCCTATCCACAGGCCGCGGATGGCGTAGCCGGCGGCGTAGCCGATGAAGGAGGCGGCCAGCAGGCCGGGCATCACCGGATGGCGCAGCGCTTCCAGCACGCCGGCGAACACCTCGCGCGCGCTTTCCTTGCGCCGCTCGCCCCACCAGGGATGGCCCGGGGGCGCGTCGCGCACCACCAGGAAGAACAGGGCGGTCGCCACGCCCAGGATGATCGACGGACCCAGCATCGAATAGCGCCAGCCGACCCACTCGATGGCGTGCGCCAGCGGCATGGTGGCGCCGATATTGCCGACATAGGAGATCGCCATCATGGTCGCCGACAGGGTGGCGAATTTCGCCGCGCCCCACCAGCGCGCCACCACCATGATCGAGCCCATGAACAGCGGCGACATGCCGATGCCGAACAGGAACTGGCCGAGCAGGAACTGCCACAGCTCGTGGCCGGTCGAGAAGATGACGCCGCCGGCCACCGCCGCCACCAGCGCGGTGCCGGTGATGGGCCGCACGCCGAAGCGGTCGAACATCATGCCGGCCGGGATCTGCATCGCCGCCATGGCGACGAAGAAGATGGCGGTGATGAAGCCCAACTCGCGCGGCGTCAGCCCCAACTCCTGCACCATCTCCGGCGCCACCACCGCCAGCGAGGAGCGCAGGAACTGGCACAGGGTGAAGGCCAGCAGCAGCACGGCGAAGATCAGGAGGCGCTGGCGCAGGGTGACGGGCGGAAAAGCGGACGCGGCTGCGGTATCGGTGGTCATTGCCCCGCCATTATGCGAAGCCGCGCCGGCCGGGAGAATCCGCGGCCATGGCGGATCAGCCTTGCACGATCCTGCGGCCAACTCCGCTGGACGGCGGCGCGGGATTGGAGTTGGTGTCGTCCGTCCGTATTCTCCCTCGCCCCGCCTGCGGGGAGAGGGCCGGGGTGAGGGGCAGGCGCGACAGCGTCGCTCTTGCCCCTTGCCATTAGCTGTCAGGGATCCGTCTGGACAGTTCTGTCAGGATTCCAACCGGGTCGGACCACGCCCCTCACCCTCCCGTCACTGCGTGACGGGTCCCTCCCTCTCCCCGTTTCACGGGGCGAGGAAATCAAACGGGGGCTCCCTTGTCGCGCACGGGGTGAGACAATCGCCGAAAGCCTCAGGCGGCGGGGGATTCGGTGGTGCGGGTGACGGCCAGAGCGGTCAGCGCATCCTTGGCGATCTTGCCGATGTCGTTGCGCGGCCAATCCTGCTCCCGCAGGAACAGCACCCGCTTGGGCACCTTGAAATTGGCCAGGCCGGATTTGCAGGCGGCGGTCACCGCCGCCTCGTCCAGGACTGCGCCCGGCAGCGGCTCGACGAAGGCGATCACCGCCTCGCCCCAGGCCGGATCGGGAATGCCCACCACCTGCGCCAGGGCAACGCCCGGTACGCGGTCCTCGATGAACAGCTCGACCTCGCGCTCGGACACGTTCTCGCCGCCGGTCTTGATCATCCGCTTGAGCCGGCCGGTGAGGTAGAGCAGCCCCTCCCCGTCGAAATGGCCCAAATCGCCGGTCTTCAGCCAGCCCTCGGCGTCGAACGCGGCCTCGGTCTCCGCCGCCATGTCGAGATAGCCATTGAACACCGCCCAACCTTTGAGCCGGATCTCGCCGGTCTCGCCCGTCGGGCGGTCGCGCCCGGTGGCCGGATCGGCGATGCGGATACGCATGCCGGGAATGGGAACGCCGTTGCTGCGCTTCAGCGCATCGAGGCTGCGCATGTCGGGGCGGGTCAGCGCGGTCGGCCCGCAGGTTTCGGTCATGGCGTAGCAGCGCGCCATCACCTGCAGTCCGGGGAAACCCGCCTTCACCCGTTCGTACATGGCCGGCCCCGTCGCCATGATCAGCGAACGGACCGAGGCCACGCGCTGCGGCGCGAATCGGGGATGCTGCAGCATGCTGGCGAACATGGTGTCGAAGCCGCCGAACAGGGTGATGCGGTGGCGTTCGATCAGGTCGAGCATGGCGCCAGGCTCGAACCCGTCGAGCAGCCACAGCGTCATGCCGCGCACATGCGCCAGCAGCGCCCCCGCGCTCAGCCCGCTGACGTGGAAAGTGGGCGCGAAGCTCAGCATGCGGTCCTGCGGCGTGATGCCGGCGCTTTCGCCGTACCACCAGGCGCCGCCCAGCAGGCCGCGATGATGCAACTGCGCCGGTTTGGGAAAGCTGGTGCTGCCTGACGTGTAGACGATGGCGCAGGTGTCGCCCGGCGCCATCGCAGCGCGCCGTCGCCGCATCTCCTGCCCCGTCTGCGCTCCGGACCGGTGCGATGGCAGATCGCGGGCGTCGCCCCAGCCGCCCCGCCCTGCCGCCGGACCGCCCAGCAGCAGCGCCCGCTCCAGCGCCGGCAGCGCCGCCGACAGAGCTCCGCCGCGCGGGGCGGAAGCCAGCCCGGGCGCCGCTTCTTCCACGCGCCCGGCAAGATCGACGCCGCGATGGCTTTCGGCCGCGATCAGGCAGCGCGCCCGCGACTGGCCCAGCACGAAGCGCAGTTCGTCGGCCTTGAAGGCGAGATTGAGCGGTACGGCGATGCAACCCGCGCCGATCACGCCGTAGAAGATCGCCAGCCACTCGTCGCTCGGCGGCATGAGCAGCGCGACGCGATCGCCGGCCCGCAACCCCGCATCGACGCACCAGTTCGATACGGCGTCGGCCTGCGCGGCCAGCGCGCCGAAACCGGTCTGCCGGTCGCGGAACGAGACCGCCACCCCGTCCCGATTTTCCCGCGCCAGCCGTTCCAGCAACTGCGGAATCGTTTCGTCTGCCCGTTCGACCATCGTCTCGCTCCCGCCCTGCGGCCGTCGCCCGGCCGCGCTTGTCGTTGACTCCATCATAGCCGGCGGCTACGCTCCGCCGCAAACATGACAATTGAGTCAACTGTCAATGACAATTGAATCGGGTGTCGAAAAGACGTGTCAAGGGCGGCAGACGCAACCATCGGGGTGCATATCGGCATGAGCGAAAAGATCCAGTATTCCGCCAGCGACGGCGTGGCGACCATCACCTTGAACAACCCGGCGCGCAAGAACGCCTTCACGGCGCAAATGCTCGACGACTGCCAGGCCGCCTTCCGCCGCGCCGCGACCGACGACGAGGCGCGCGTCATCGTGCTGACCGGCGCCGGCGACGCCTTCTGCACCGGCGGCGACGTCGCCACCATGGGCGGCGAGGTGACGGCGGTCGACACCAAGCAGCATTTGTGGGAGAGCATGCAGGGCATCCCGCGCCTGGTCGAACGCATCGACAAGCCGGTGATCGCCATGGTCAACGGCGACGCCATCGGCGGCGGCATGGACGTGGCGCTGATGTGCGACATGCGCATCGCCTCGGAAAAGGCCCGCTTCTCGGAAGCCTATGTGCGGCTGGGGCTGGTGCCCGGCGACGGCGGCGCCTGGTTCCTGCCGCGCCTGACCGGCATGCCCAAGGCGCTGGAACTGCTGCTGACCGGCGATTTCATCGACGCCGCCGAGGCCGCCCGCGTCGGCATCGTCAACCGCACCGTGCCGCACGAGACGCTGGCGGAAACCACCTACGGGCTGGCGCGGCGCATCGCCAGCCGCCCGCCGCTGGCGGTGCGCATGACCAAGCGGCTGGCCTATCAGGGCCTGCACAGCGACCTGGCCGGCGCGATGGACGCGGCCTCCTCGCATGTGGCGATCCTGCAGCAGAGCGCCGACCACAAGGAGGCGGTGCAGGCCTTCCGCGAGAAGCGCGCCGGCCGGTTCGCCGGCCGCTGAGGAAGACAATCGAGTAGCGGAGGATCAGGACGATGAGCACCGTCGAGGCGAATGGCGTGAAGATTTCCTACCAGGACCGCGGCCGGGGCGCGCCGGTGCTGCTGACCCACGGCTACGGCGTCATGCAGCAGATGTGGGACCCGCAGGCGGAGGGGCTGGGCGACAAGTACCGCTTCATCACCTGGGACATCCGCGGCCACGGCCAGAGCGACAGCCCCGACGATGCGGCGGAATATTCCGAGGCCAAGTGCGTCGCCGACATGGGCCACATCCTCGACACCTGCGGCGTCAAGAAGGCGGTGATCGGCGGATTGTCGCTGGGCGGCTACCTGTCGCTGGCCTTCCACCACGCCCATCCCGAGGGGAGTGTTTCACTTGACATACCCAAACCCATTAGGTAGGCTGTTCCCATAAACCGGAGATAGCCAATGTCGATCCTTTCCGCCCCCCAGTTCCACAACGAGGAAGCCGCTTACGCCTTCGTAGAAGCCCGCCTGTGGCCGCAAGGTCCGGTGTGCCCGTTCTGCGGTTGCACCAAGGAGCACGTCGGCAAGCTGGAGGGGGAGACCACCAGGATCGGCCTGTATAAGTGCTACGGCTGCCGCAAACCATTTACCGTAAAGATCGGCACCGTCATGGAAAGCAGCCATGTCCCGCTTCGGGTATGGCTTCAGGCCATCTACCTGATGTCCGCCAGCAAGAAGGGCATAAGCACCCGCCAGCTTCAGCGCATGATCGGCTGTGGCCTCAAGACCGCTTGGTTTCTGTCACACCGTATCCGCGAGGCTATGGCCGATCTTGACGTGAATAGCAGCCCCAAGGGCGGCGCGGGCAAAGTCGTTGAAGTGGACGAGACTTACGTTGGCGGAAAGGAAAAGAACAAGCACCGCAAAAAGCGCAATTCCGGCAATATCGGCGGCACCGGCAAGCAGATTGTCTGGTCGCTGGTCGAGCGCGGCGGCAAGGTTCGCTCGCGCCATCTTGCCGATGTGTCCGCCCAGAACCTTCGTCCGATCTTGAAGGCGCAGTTGGACAGGGACACCGCTCTTATGACCGATGGCGAAGGCCAGTACCGCCTTGTTGGTCCGATGTTCGCCCGCCATGAAGTCGTTAACCACGGCATTGGCGAATACGTCCGGGGTGACGCACACACCAACACCATCGAGGGCTATTTCAGCATCCTCAAGCGCGGCATTACCGGCGTGTATCACCATGTCAGCCAAGAACATCTGAAGCGGTATCTGGCCGAATTTGATTTCCGCTACAACGAACGCGAGGCCCTTGGCGTGAATGACGAGGAGCGGGCCGGTCGGGTTCTTGCTGGCGCGCGCGGCAAGCGCCTGACCTATGAAACGACTCGTAGCATTAAGCAGGGAAAATCGGGCCAAGCCTAAGCAGGCAACTCCGGCACGCGGGTTCCGCCGCCACATAGATGAACGCCAGTTGCGCCTACCGTTTGAAAAGTGACATGCGCGAGAGTATATCTTGCGCATGCCACCAAAGCCCAAACAGGACGACCCAGCGCAATCCAAGCGGTTCATCGCGACTGCTCGCGAAGCAGAAGCGGACGAAAGCGGGAAAGCTTTTGAGCAGGCGTTCAAAAAGGTAGCTTCTCCGAAGAAGGGTAAATCAACTCAGCCCGAATCAAAGGGCTGACACGATCATGGTTTGCTCTTTTTCTTCTTCTTTTTCTTCTCGCTCTCGAACTTTGCGCTCGGTCTAGGGAAACGACTGCCCCGCAGCAACCACGATGGGCTTGCCCATTCTTCTGGCTCAAGCTTTCTTCCGGACTGTTTAGGTGGGCGGGTATATTCGACGGCCGATCCACCAAGGGCGATTTCTCGCAGCTGTTTTTTGAACAACTCGACGTCGCCAAAATAGTTCGGGTAGGCGGTTTTCAAATTCTCGATCTTGTCCACCTCGATCAGCACAACCACGCCCTTGTCTTGATCGGCCCTCAGTCCTGCCTCTGCTTGGTCGTATGAAGCAGTAGCTTGGCGAGCCTTCTGATAGGGATCGACGGTGGCTGTTCTTTTCACTCGGTCATATCGAATCAGATAATGGCTCGGTTTATAGTCCGGGGTTAGGGACAAATCCGGCCCCTGAAACCCGTTGCTGATGCTATCCAGTATGCCAACGGCATCGAGTGATGCGGCAAGCCGCTTGATTTCTTCCTTGCGGGCCTTCGGTTCCGGTGTCCCCGGTACTGTCGGACAATTCTCCGCATCGGCAAATTCTGCAGACATCAAGGTAAACAGCCGGAGCCAGTCTTTGTCGCCCTTTTGGGTCTTCAATTCCTCGCCACGGAACAATCCGACCGCCTCAACGGTGGTCGCCCAGGAATGTTGGAGCCGCGTCCGAACCTGCAACTCAATTCTCTTCCCATCGTATCGGGTGGGCTGTGGCCTTCTAAAACTAAAAATCACGTGATGGCTCCGGTAGCCATCCTTTTTGGGTTTGGCGATGTAATCGTCTTCCTTATGGACTTCGCTTGGCAACTTCTCCTTGAGAATGCCTATAAGGCTCCGAACCTCGGCAATGGAGGGCAAGATTACCCGGCACCCACCCAAGTCCTGTATCTGGTCCAGCCCTAGTTTGATGCGCTGCAACTTGCGACGGATTGCCTGCATGCGCTTCAGCCGCGCCGCTGTAACCCCTTTAAGCTGGTTTGTGCGCATGTGATGGCCGATGGATAGGTGAATGCTTCGCATCGGATACGCGTGCGCGTCCCGCCAATTGTTGGCGATCAAGAACGCATCGTGAATGTTTGGGGGGATCGGCCCCGAAAATTTGATGTCGGCGGCAATCGTCTGACCCGCTCGTTCAATATCGTTCTTGGAATATCGCGAGAGAGGGAAATCGCTCATGTCTTCAGGCTCCCCGACAGAATCGGGGGGGATTATAGCCTCTAGGGCTAGTTCATGGGTATCCAAAGTGAAACACTCCCATCCCGAGCGGGTGCGGGCGCTGGTGCTGTGCGACACCGGCCCCGGCTTCAAGACCGACGCGGCGCGCCAGAAATGGAACGACCTGGCCGAGGAGACGGCGCGCAACCTGGAGGCCAAGGGGCTGGCGGCGCTGGCGGAGATCGACGCCAAGAGCGTCGGCCGCCACCGCACCACCACCGGCCTGATCCACGCCGCCCGCGGCATGTTCCGGCAGAAGGATTCGCGCATCATCGAATCGCTGCCCGGCATCAAGGTGCCGACCCTGGTGGTGATCGGCGAGCACGATGCGGCGCTGATGGCCGGCTGCCAGTACATGGCCAAGAAGATCCCCGGCGCCCGGCTGGTGGTGGTGCCGCGCTCGGGCCACTACCCCAATCTCGACGAGCCGAAGATCTTCAACGACGCGCTCGACGAATTCCTGGCCGGCCTGCCGCCCGAATAGGCGGGACGAAGCGCGGGCAGGACGGAAAGCAAGAAGACAAAAGCAAGAAGGACGACCCCACACACGGAGGAAACCATGTCGAGGATCAAACTGGCCGCCGCCATCGCCGCGGCGTCCCTGCTGAGCATGACGACGGGCGCAGCGGCCCAGACCAAGCTGTCCTACGGCACCTACCTGCCGGCCAACCATTCCATCAACGTCGCCGGCATCCAGCCGCTGGCCACGCGGCTGGCGAGCGAGAGCGGCGGCAAGATCACGCTGGAGATCCTGAGCGGCGGCGTCGCCGCCAAGGCCACCGGCGCCGTCGATTCGATCCGCGACCGGCTGGTCAGCGCCGGCAAGATCACCGACATCCTGGTCTCCAAGCAGCTTCCCTACAGCAGCCTGATCACCCAGCTCGCGCTGCTGGGCAAGGATCCGCTGGTGATGGGGCCGGCGACCAACGAGTTCAACATGCTGCGCTGCCCCGAATGCCAGGAGGAGCAGAAGCGCGAGGGCATCATCTCGATGGCCTACTACTCGACCACGCCGCACATCCTGATCTGCAAGCAGCCGCTGCGCTCGCTGGAGGCGCTGAAGGGCAAGCGGGTCAGCGCCGTCGGCCCCTATGCGCTGATGTACGAATCCTTCGGCCTGGTGCCGGTCAACCTGCCGCACGAGGAAGGCTACGAGGCGTTCCAGCGCGGCCAGATCGACTGCGCCGACGCGGTCGACGCCTGGATGCGCACGCTGTCGCTGTGGGAGCCGGCCAAGAACGTGCTGAACGTCGACATCGGCACCTATCACGGCGGCGTCGCCTTCGCCATGAACGCCGATCTGTGGCGCTCGCTGCCGGCCGACCAGCGGACCGTCATCAAGCGCAACATGCCGGTGCTGGTGGGCGACGTGCTGTTCGCCTACCTCAACGACGCCAAGTCGGTGCGCGAGGAGGCGCGGACTTCCAAGGGCGTCAGCTTCCTGGTGCCGGACGAGAGCGTGGCCAAGGCGCTGGCCGACTACCGCACCGTCGAGCTCAAGCGCGTGCGGGAACAGGCCCAGAAGAGCGGCCTGAAGAACTCCGACCAGCTCATCGACACCTATCTCGGCCTGATGGCGAAGTGGGAGAAGCTGAACCAGGACGAAATCAAGGGCGACAAGGCCAAGCTGGTCGAGGTGCTCCAGCGCGAGATCTACGCCAAGACCAGCTGGTAACCCGATGCCGCGCCTGCTGCGCTCGCTCGACCTGGCCGCCGACGGGCTCCTGCTCGTCGGCGGCGTCGCCATCTTCGCGATGATGCTGCACATCACCGCCGACGTGCTGATGAAGCTGCTGTTCAATGCGCCCCTGCCCGGCGCGCTGGAGATCGTCACCTACATCTACATGGTGGCCTGCACCTTCCTGCCGCTGGCGCATGTCATGACGTCGCGCTCGATGATCGTGGTCGAGGTCTTCACCCAGGGCCTGTCGCCCAAGACGCTGCTGCGGCTGGAGAGCTGGGTGGCGCTGCTGAGCTGCGCCTATTTCGGCGCCATGGCGGTGATGAGCGGCCTGCAGGCGGTGTCCAAAACGCGCATGGGCGAGATCCAGGACGCGACCTATTTCGAACTGCCGGTCTGGCCGATGCGCTGGGTCGTGGTGCTGGCCTGCGCCCTGGTCGCCATTGCCGCGCTGGCCAGCGCCGTCGACGACTGGCGGCTGCTGCGGACCGGCAAGCGCTTCGACCGCCGCAGCCTGCTGCGGTCGGGCGAAAACGCCGTCTGAAGGACCAGGGCATGGATTCCATCGATCTGGCGATGCTCTGTCTGGGCGGCATGATCGTGCTGATGGCGCTGCGCGTGCCGATCGCGGTGGCGCTGGGCGTCACCGCCTTCGTCGGGCTGTGGCTGCTGCGCGACTTCAACGTGGCGCTGCGCACCCTGGGCTCGACCCCGTTCGAGTTCTCGGCCAACTGGAGCCTGACCGCCATCCCCATGTTCCTGCTGATGGGCGCCATCGCCTCGCGCGGCGGGCTGACCGCCGCCCTGTTCGCGGTGGCGCGGCTGTGGGTCGGCCGGCTGCCGGGCGGGCTGGCGGTGGCGACCAATTTCGCCTGCGCCATGTTCGCCGCCGCCTCCGGCTCCTCGCTGGCCACCGCCGCCGCCATGGGCAGGGTCGCCATCCCCGAGATGCTGAAGCTGGGCTACAGCCCCGCCCTGGCCACCGGCACCGTCGCCGCCGCCGGCACGCTGGGGGCGCTGATCCCGCCCTCGATCCTGTTCGTGATCTTCGGCTGGTACACCGAGACCTCGATCGGCAAGCTGCTGATGGCCGGCGTGCTGCCCGGGCTGCTGAACGCGGCCCTGTTCGCCGCCTACATCGTCGGCATCTGCAAGGCGAAGCCGGAACTGGCGCCGGCCATCGCCATCCGCGCCAGCCTGTGGGAGAAAGTGGCGGCGCTGAAGGGCATCTGGCCGATTCCGCTGCTGGTGCTGTCGGTGATCGGCAGCATCTACGCCGGCATCGCCACCGCCACCGAGGCAGCCGCTTTCGGCGCCACCACCGCGCTGCTGGTGGTGATCGTCAAGGGCGGCTTCAACCGGACGATGCTGCGCGAAGTCATGGTCGACGCGCTGCATTCGACCGCCTCGATCTTCGTCATCGCCATCGGCGCGGTGCTGCTGACCCGCTTCCTGGCCTTCGCCGGCCTGCCGCAATTCATGGGCGGGCTGGTGCAGGACCAGAACCTGGGGCCGTACCAGATCATCCTGTTCATGATCGTGGTCTATTTCGTGCTGGGCTGCTTCCTCGACCCGCTGGGCATCATGCTGATCACCCTGCCGATCATGCTGCCGATGTGGAAGGCGGCGGGGATCGACCTGGTGTGGATGGGCGTGCTGGTGGTGCTGATGCTGGAGATCGGCATGCTAACGCCGCCTCTGGGGCTGAACATCTTCGTGGTCAAGGCCACGATCGGCAACCTGGTGCCGCTGACCACGATTTTCCGCGGCATCGTGGGCTTCGTCGCCATCGATTTCGTGCTGGTCGGCGTGCTGGTGGCCTTCCCGCAGATCAGCCTGTTCCTGCCCGGCCTGCTCGACTGATGCGGCGCAATGCACGCAACGCGGGTAGCACGGCGGCGCATCATGCTGGCAGCGGCGGAAAGATCGGACTAAGATTTGCGCCGGTGCAATCACGCAAAGTGTCTGTCGTTCCGATGGCGAAACCCCGCAAGTCAAAAGCCGCAGCCCGCAAAGCCGCCCCCGCCCGTCCCAAGTATTCCCAGCCGGTCACCGAACGCGGCCAGCGCTCGCGCGAGATGCTGCTGAAGGCGGCGGAGGAGGTGTTCGGCGAATTCGGCTACCACGACGCCTCGATCGTCGAGATCGTGCGCCGCGCCGGCGTGGCGCACGGCACGTTCTACACGCATTTCGAGAGCAAGCACGCGATCTTCGTCGAGATCCTGCGTTCGCTGAACCACCTGATCCGTTCCCGCTCGCAGGCCGCCGCCGCCACCGCCGACAATTTCATCGAGGCCGAGGAACGCGGCTTCCAGGCCTTCTTCGAACTGGTGCGCGAACGGCCCAACGTGCACCGGCTGATCAGCGAAGCGGAGTTCGTCGATCCGGCGCTGTGGCGCGAGCACTACACGAAAATCTGCAACAACTGGGCCAAACGCATTTCCAGCTCGCTCAACGCCAAAGGCAGGCAGGAACTGGACGTCGAGGCGATCTCCTACTGCCTGTTCGGCATCGCCGCCCTGGCGACGATCCGCTGGCCCTACTGGACCGGCGGCCCGGTGCCGCCCAAGGTGCTGCGCTCGGTGCTGCTGTTCATCGAGAACGGCATCGGCCCCTATCTCAGCGAGAGCGTCCGGGGACGGAAGAAACCGGCGCGCTGAGCGCGCTCCGCCGGCTTCGAGCAGGCCGGCGCGCAGCGCCGGTCAGGGCCTGGCAGCGCGCTCGAAAATGCCGTAGATGCTGTCGGCCACTTCCTTCGCCGACAGCCGTCCTTTCGGGTTGAACCATTGCGAGGCCCAGTTCAGGGCTCCGAACAGCGCGGCGGAGAAGATCATCGGATCGTCGATGACGATGCTGCCGTCGCGGCGGCCCTGTTCCAGGATGCTGCGCAGCTTCGATTCGAACTGGGTCTTCTGGGCGCGCCAGCGGCGGCGGAAGGCGGGGCCGAGGTCCTTGTCGCTGATGGCGGTGATGCACACGCCGACATCGGTCAGCATGAATTCGCCATAGAGCAAGCAGAAGGCGCGCAGTTTCTCGCGGCCCGACGCGCCCTTGCTTTCGCTGAGGGACATGGTCTGGTCGAGATCCTGCAGCGCCAGGGTCGTGATCTGGAAATAGAGATCTTCCTTGTTGTCGAAATAGTAGTAGATCGTCGGCTTGGTGACGCGCAGGGCGTCGGCGATGGCGTCTATCGTCGTCTTCTGGTAGCCGTCGCGAGCGAAGATCTTCGCCGCCGTCTTCAGGATCAGGCGCCGCTTGCGGCTGATCTGCTCTTCCTGGTCGGCGGAGTTCCGCCACACCACGCCTTCGTTCGCCGCAGCCAGGGATTTCAAACGTGTCCGGGACAAACTGGATTCCTTTTTCCTTGCGGCAAGTCCGACTAATATAATTGCAAATAGGAACGGACAGCAGAAAGAATGCCGTCTCGTGCTTGCGGACGGTTCCTACTTCATGTTGGCCGGCAGCCACAACACGATTTCGGGCCAGGTGTAGAACAGCGGAATGGCCAGCACCATGACGACGAAGAAGGGAATGGTGCCGTAGACGATCTCCTTCATCGCGATCTTGCCGACGCCTTGCAGCACGAAGAGATTCATGCCCACCGGCGGCGTGATGAGGCCGATTTCGACCAGCACCACCAGCAATATGCCCAGCCAGATGGGGTCGAAACCGATCGCGGTCATCATCGGGAACACGACGGGCAGGGTCATGGTGATGAGCGAGATCGAATCGAGGAACATGCCCAGCACGATGTAGATGATCGCCACCACCAGCAGCACCATGGCGGCCGACATGTCCAATGCCTTGACCGCGCCGACCAGCGACTGCGCCAGCCGCAGATAGTCGAACACGTAGGTCATCAGGCTGGCGCCGAACATGATCAGCAGGATGAAGGCGGTGACGGTCAGCGTCTCGAGCAGACTCTCCCAGAATCCCTGCCAGCTGATGCGCCGGCGCGCCAGGCAGATGAAGAGCGCGAGGATGGCGCCGACGGCGCCGGCCTCGGTCGGGGTGACGATGCCGAGATACATCGAGCCCAGGATCAGCACCATCATCGCCAGGAAGGGCAGCATGCCCACCAGCGCCTGCAGCTTCTCGAGGGCGGTGAAGGATTGCGCGCGCGGTGCGGATCCCGGGTTGACGACGGCCCACAGGAAGACGGTGGCCATGAAGGCCGCCGCCACCAGCAGTCCGGGAACGATGCCGGCGATGAAAAGCTGCGAAACCGACACGCCGGCCAGCGTGCCGTAGATGATGAGCGGCACCGAGGGTGGAATGAGAATGCCCAGAGTGCCGCCGGCCGCGACCGAGCCATAGGCCAGGCGCGGCGAATAGCCGTGGCGGATCATTTCGGGGCAGGCGATGCCGCCGATGGTGGCGGCGGTGGCGACGGAAGAGCCTGAGACGGCGGCGAAAAGCGTGCAGGCGCCGACGCTGGCATGGGCGATGCCGCCCGGCACGCGGCCGATCAGGCGCAACAGGGCCACGAACATTTCGGTGGCGATGCCGGAGCGCACCAGCAACCCGCCCATCAGCACGAACATCGGCAAGGCGGTCAGCGAGAAGGATTCGACGGAAGTCAGGGCGCGCTCGGCGACGGTGGCCGGCAACGGGAACGGCAGCAGGGCGTAGAGCGACGCCAGGCCCAGCAGGCCGAGGCCCAGCGCGATGCGCACGCCGATGAAGAAAACGAACAGCACCAGGACGAAGAGCAGCAGCACCACCAGTTCCAGCGACAGGAGACGGCCGACATAGATGAGCAGGCCGATGCCGGCGCTGACGGCGACGGCGCCAAATGCGATGCGCGGGCCGCTCCAGGCCAGGGCGGCGGCGGCGGCGGCGGCAAGCAGGGTCACGGTGCCCCAGTCGAACAAGGTCGAGCCGACGGGCAGCGAGCGCGGGCCGATGGCGAAGAGGACGACCGCGGCGGCGAGCAGGGCGGCGGGCGCGATCCAGTCGCGCAGGGGGCTGACGGCGCCGCGCAGCTTGCGGATTTCGCCCAGCAGCGCCAGCGCCAGGCCGACCAGGCCGACGAAGATGGGGAAATTGGGAATCCATTGCGGCAGTTGCAGGATGTAGGAGCTGGTCCCGTTGACGTAGTTGGAGAGGGTGAAGAGCGCGACCTGCCAGGCGGCGATCAGCACGAAGGCCAGGCCACACCAGGCGGAGATTTCTTCCAGCCCCCGGCGCAGGGACGGCTTCAGCCAGGCGAGCAGCAGTTCGACACGGATGTTGGCGCCGGCCAGATGCGCATACCCGGCGCCGGCGTAAGCGGAACCGACCAGGATGTAGGTCGAGATTTCGACCGACCAGTTGGTGGGAGCGTTGAAGACGTAGCGCGCCACGATCTCGTACGACATCAGCGCCAGGATGGCGAGGATGCCCAAGCCGCCGACGCTGCCCAGTGCCAGGGGAACAAGCTGGAAAATTCGGTCGAGAAACGAGCGAGGCGGCGCGCCCATCGCCGCATCAGCAGCAGTCATCGTGCGGATCTCCCTGTCTTCGCCCTGTGCATCGCGTGCGACACCGCGTCCGCCGCCGCAGCGCCGTTGCCGGCTCCATTTCTTTATTGTTAGTATAGGTTCTATACATCGAGTAAGACATGTTGTAAATGCGACCCGTACAAACCCCGCTTCCGCAATCAGCCGAAGGCGAACGGGAAAAACAGAAGGAGGGAATGATGAGACTTCGGGGCTTCATGGCGCCGCTGCTCGGCGCTGCCGCGTTGCTGGCGAGCCTGGCGCTGCCCGCGCAGGCGCAGCAGATCACCCTGCGCATGGCGATCCTGGGCGGCGTCGCCCAGTCGGGTTATGGCGAGGCAATGCTGGGCGTGCCGGACGCCATCTCCAAAGCCACCGGCGGCAAGGTCAAGGTCGAGATCTTCGACTCCCTGATCCCGCCGACGCAGCTTGCCAACGCGCTGCGCGACGGGCGCATCGACATGATCGGCGGCGTGCATGCCTATCTCACGGGCGAGGAAGCGCGGTTCGGCATTGGCCACCTGCCGGGCCTGCTGACCAACATGGAGGAATACAAGCTGGCGCTGGACGCCTATACGGGCAACCTGATCGCCGAGGCGTGGCGGACGCGCTACAACGGCCACGCCGTCGCGGAGGGCCTGTTTTACGGAACCCCGCATTTCTCCAACAAACCGCTGGCCAAGCTGTCGGACTTCAAGGGGCTGAAGATCCGCACCCACAATGCGGAAGCGGCGCAGATGCTGACCCTGGTCGGCGCCCATCCGACGCAGATTTCCTCGGCCGAGATGACCGGCGCCCTGCAGCGCGGCGTCATTGACGCTCTGTCCACCGAATGGGGCAGCGCCATCAGCCTCAACCTGCAGGACGCCGCCAAGTACATGTCGGTGTGGAACTTCTCCGTCAATCTCGGCTGGTCGGTGGTGTTCAACAATGCCGCCTGGGCCAGGCTGCCCGACGACGTGAAGGGCCAGATCACCACCGGCATGAAGGCGTTCCAGGAGGAGCGTTTCGCCAACTATGCCGCCAACGAGGCCAAGAAACGCAACGCCCTGATCGCCAAGGGCATCCAGTTCGTCGAAGTGCCGGAGGAAGAGCAGCAGAAGGCCTTCACCGAGGAAAACATCAAGGCCATCTATGCCGGCTGGTACGAGCGCGCCGCCAAGGTGGGCGTCGACGGTCCCGCGGTGGTCGCGAAAATCCGCGAGATCCTGAAAAAGAAATAGCGAAACGCGGCGGCCGCCCTCCGGCGTGGAGAGCGGCCGTTCGCCTGGGGACACCAGAGAGATCAATGAGCCTGTCGTTCCAGCACGACTGCCTGTGCAGCGACGCCATCGCGCATCACGCGAAGTTCTCGCCGCGCCATCCGGCCGTCATTTGCGGCGACAGACAACTGAACTGGGCCGAGTTCGACCGGCGCACCAACAAAGTGGCCAACGCGCTGCTGAGTCGCGGGCTCAGGACCGGCGACAAGGTCTGCCTGCTGATGCAGAACTCGATCGCAATGTTCGAATTGCTGTGGGGCGCCATCAAGGCCGGCGGCGTCATCGTGCCGCTGAACCTGATGATGGCGCGCGATACGCTGGTGCTTATGGTCAACAACTGCGAGGCGCGGCTGCTGTTCGCCGATGCCGAGACCATCGGCGACATCGCGCCGGCCCGCGCGCAGCTTTCCCATATCGACGCCGACGGGCTGTTCGCCGCGGGCGGCGGTGGCGCGTCCTGGCGATCGACCGAGGCCTTTATCGAAGCCGCTTCCGACCAGGCGCCCGACGTGCGCCTCAAGCCGGAGGATTCGATCAACATCATCTACACCTCGGGCACCACCGGCGTGCCCAAGGGCGTCGAGCACAGCCATTTCGCGCGCTTCGCCTACGCCTTCGGACTGGGCTCGTGGCTGAACTTCGACCGCAATTCGATCGCCATCGCCGCCACGCCGCTCTACGCCAACGGCACCTGGATGACCATGCTGCCCTGCCTCTATCGCGGCGGCACGATCGTGCTGATGCCGAAATTCAGCGGCGAGGCCTTCGTGGCGACGGTCGAGCGGACGCGCGCCACCCACACTTTCCTGGTGCCGACGCAGTCGATCGGCGTGCTCGAAGCGCTGGCCGGCGCCAGGCGCGACATGGGCTCGCTGCGCGTGCTGATCTCGGCCGGACAGGCGCTGCCGCCCAAAACCTATCGCGAGCTGGTGGCGGCGCTGCCCGAGTGCGGCGTCTACGAGGCCTATGGCATGAGCGAAGGCTTCGGCACGCTGGCCTGGCCGGAAGACTTGCGCCGCGGCGAGATCGGGCTGGTCGGCAAGCCGTTCTTCCTCGACGACATCTGCATCATCGACGAGCACGGGCGCGAAGTGCCGCCCGGGCAGGACGGCGAAATCGTCGGCTACAGCGGCGGGCTGATGAAGGGCTACTACCGGGACAAGGCGCGCACCGAGGAGATGATCTGGATCGGCCCGCGCGGGCGCACCTATCTGCGCAGCGGCGATGTCGGGCGCATCGACGAGGACGGCTTCGTGCGCGTGCTGGGCCGCATCAAGGACATGATCAAGTCGGGCGGCATCAACGTCTATGCCTCGGACATCGAGGCCGCCTTCATGGCGCATCCGCAGGTGCGCGAGGTGGCGGCGATCGGCATCCCGCACGAGAAATGGGGCGAGACGCCGCTGCTCTTCGCCATCCTGCAGCAAGGCGCCAGCCTTACCGAAGAGGAATTGCGCGACTGGGGCAACCGGCGTCTCAGCAAGTTCCAGCGCGTCGCGCGCGTGGAGTTCCGCGAGGATTTCCCGCGCGCCAACTACGACAAGGTGAAGAAAGCCGACCTGCGCGCCCCCTACTGGGCTGGCAGGGAGCGGGCGATATGAGCGTGGGCCAGGGGGAAAGGACGATGCAATCACAATTGCAGCAAGCGAGACGACCATGAGCGCGGTTCTCGACCAGCCCGGCATCTTCTATCCCGACGTCATCGCCCAGAACGCGCGTTACTTCGCCGGGAAGGACGCCATCGTCTGCGGCGAGGACCGGCTGAACTGGGCCGAGTTCCACCGCCGCACCAACATGGTCGCCAACGCCCTGCTCGCGGGCGGGCTGCGGAAGGGCGACCGGGTGTGCCTGCTGATGACCAGCTCGGTGCGCATGTTCGAACTGCTGTGGGGCGCCATCAAGGCCGGCGGCGTCATCGTGCCGCTCAACGTGATGATGGCCAACGAGGCGCTGCCGGTGATGATCAACAACGCCGAGCCGCGCTTCCTCTTCGCCGACGCCGGCACGGTCGGGCAGATCGACGCCATCCGCGACCAGCTCAAGTCGGTGCCGGCGGGCAATTTCTACGCCAGCGGCCACGGCGGCGCGCAATGGAAACCGGCCGAGGCCTTCATCGACGCGGCCGACGACACGACGCCGCATGTCAGGCTGCTGCCCGACGATTCGATGAACATCATCTACAGTTCGGGCACCACCGGCATACCCAAGGGCATCGAGCACAGCCATTTCGCCCGGCTGGCCTATCCTTGCGGCTTCGCTCCCGGCCTGAAGATCGACCGCTTCACCCGGACGATCTGCACCACGCCGCTCTACACCAACGGCACCTGGATCACCATGCTGCCGACCGTGTACTGGGGCGGCACGGTGGTGCTGATGCCCAAGTTCTCCGGCGTCGGCTTCCTGGAGACGGTGCAGAAGGAGCGCTGCACCCACGTCTTCATGGTGCCGACCCAGTACATCGCCATCTTCGAGACCGGCGAGGTCGGCAACTACGACACCTCCTCCCTGCGCGTGCTGCTGACCGGCGGCCAGGTGCTGCCCTCCAAGGTGTTCGACCAGATCGTCGAAGGTTTTCCCTCGGCCGGGCTCTACGAATGCTACGGCATGACCGAAGGCTTCCTGGTGCTGGCGATTCCCGGCGACCACCAGATCGGCAAGCGCGGCTCGGTCGGGATTCCCTTCCACGCCTGCGACCTGCGCATCATCGACGAGAACGGCAAGGAAGTGCCGGCCGGCGAGATGGGCGAGATCGTGGGCTACAGCCCGGCGCTGATGAAGGGCTACTACAAGGACCGCGCCCGCACCGAGGAGATCATCTGGCGCGGGCCGGAAGGACAGACCTTCATCCGCTCCGGCGACATGGGCCGCTTCGACGAGGACGGCTACCTCTACATCACCGGCCGCATCAAAGACATGATCAAGTCCGGCGGCATCAACGTCTTCGCCTCCGACATCGAGGAAGTGTTCATGCGCCATCCCGAGGTGGCGGAAGCGGCCGCGATCGGCATCCCGGACGAGAAATGGGGCGAGACGCCGTTGCTGTTCGTCATCAGAAGCCGCGGCTCGACAATTTCGGCCGAGGAGCTGATGCGGTGGGGCAACGAGAAGCTGGGCAAGTACCAGCGCGTCAGCGGCATCGAGTTCCGCGAGGAGTTCCCCCGGGCCACCCACGACAAGGTGCTGAAGCGCGCCCTGCGCGACCCCTATTGGGCGGACAAGAAGCGCGACTGAAGGCCGCCGCCCCGTTTCGTCGAATCGTTTCCATCAAGGAGAGTTAAATGTCCGTGAAGTACCCCGACTACCCCAGCCTGAAGCTCGACTGGCCAGCCGAGCGCGTGCTGCGCGTGACCATGTCGCGCGGCAAGATGAACTCGATGGATTTCGACCTGCATCACGGGCTGGTCGACGTCTTCGCCCGCATCGACGACGACCGCGCCGTCAGCGCCGTGATCCTGACCGGCGAGGGCAAGGCGTTCTCGGCCGGCGGCGATTTCGGCCTGGTCGAGAAGGTGATCGGCGATCCCGATTTCCGCGCCACCATGTGGAAGGACGGCGTGCGGCTGGTGCGCAACATGCTGGACTGCTCCAAGCCGGTGATCGCCGCCATCAACGGCGCGGTGGCCGGCGGCGGCCTGGCGGCGGCGATCATGAGCGACATCACCATCGCGGCGCGCTCGGCCAAGATCGTCGACGGCCACACCAGGCTGGGCGTGGCGGCGGGCGACCATGCCGCCATCATCTGGCCACTGCTCTGCGGCATGGCCAAGGCCAAGTACTACCTGATGACCTGCGACGCGATTTCGGCCGAGGAGGCCGAGCGCATGGGGTTGATCACCATGTGCGTCGACGACGACAAGGTGATGGACAAGGCGCTGGAAGTGGCGGTGAAGCTGTCCAAAGGCGCGCCGTCGGCGATCCGCTGGACCAAATACTCGCTCAACAACTGGATGCGCCAGGCCTGGCCGATCTTCGACGCCTCGATGGCGCTGGAGCAGCTCGGCATGGTCAGCGACGACGCCAAGGAGGGGGTGGCCGCCTGGCTGGAGAAGCGCGAGCCGCGCTTCAACCCCGACAGCGGCCTCTAGGACCGGCCATGGACGGCAGCAAGAGCGCCGGCGTCGTCGTGTTCGGCGGCACCGGCGGGCTGGGCCAGGCGATCTGCCGCGACTTCGCGCGCCAGGGCCGGAAGGTGGCCTTCACTTTCCGCACCGCGCGCGAGAAGGCGCAGGCACTGGCGCAGGCGCTGCCGGTCGCCAGCCTGCACGAGCCGGTCGATCTGACGCAGGCCGACCAGGTGGCGGCGTTGGTCGACCGGGCGCAGCGCGACTTCGGCGCCATCGAGACGGTGGTGTACGCCGCCGGGCCGGACATTCCCCAGCCCTATGTCGGCGACATGCCGCCCGAGCAGTGGCGCGCCACGATCGACGCCGACATCAACGGCTTCTTCAACGTCGTGCAGGCCAGCCTGAAGGTGCTGCGCGCCCAGAGGAGCGGCTCGCTGGTGGCGCTGACGGCGGCGTCGACGCGGCGCTACCCGCCGCGCGATTCGCTCTCCGCCGTGCCCAAGGCGGCGATCGAGCAGCTGGTGGTCGCCGTCGCCAAGGAGGAAGGCCGTTTCGGCATCCGCGCCAACTGCGTGGCGCCGGGGATGATCGAAGCCGGGCTGGGCCAGCGCATGCTGGCGCGCGACTATCCGCCGGACGTCGCCGAGGCGTTCCGCAAGGCCGTGCCGCTGCGCCGCTTCGGCACCGCCGAGGAGATCGCCGCGGTGGTCTCGTTCCTGGCCTCGCCCGGAGCGGCCTATATCAACGGCCAGGTGATCGTGGTCGATGGCGGCTGGGCATTGTAGGAAAGCGCCGCGCCCTGCCCGTCCCTGCCGCCTCCCTCTAGCTCGGCGCCATCTTCGCCGGCACCAGCCGGGTGGTGGCGGAGGCCTTGACCACCGCCTCGCCGTCCTCGCGGTAGAGCTTGCCTTCGAGGAAGGCGGTAGAGCGGCCCCAGCGTTCGACCCAGCCTTCGCTGATGATGATGCCGGGCCGGCCGGGCGAGAAGAAGCTGACCTTGATCTCGAGCGTCGGTACCGCGAAGCGAAACTCGCCGCGCAGCATGGCCGCCTGCGCCATGCAGGAATCGACCATGCCGGTCAGGAAGCCGCCCTGCACGATATCGCCGGAATGGCAGAATTCCGGTTTCGCCACCCAGCGCATCTTGACCCAGCCGCGCGCGGGATCGATTTCCAGAATCGAGCCGCCCAGCGTTTCGACGCATAGCGGCAGGTTGCGGCGCATGCGCGCGATGGTCTCCGTCGACGAAAGCTTGTGCATCCTACTCCCCTGCCGGCCGCGCCGCCGGCCGCTTGAACTTGGCGTTGACGGCGTAGATCGCCACGCCCGCGATCACCACCGCCGCCAGATAGGCGAACATCAGCCGATAGGCCGCTTCCGGATGCGCGCCCACCGCGTCGGCCGGAAAGGCGTTGATGAGGAAGCCCGTGACGACCTGGGTGACGCCGACGCCGGCGAAGACGGCGAAGTTCACCGTCGTCAGCGCCCGCCCGCGCAGCCGGTCGGGAAAGGTCGCCTGGCCGTGCGCCAGCACGGCGGGATAGAAATTGGCCAGCAGCGAGAACGCCGCGCACACCGCCACGAAGAACGGGACCGACGGGCCGGCGACGGCGGCCATGACCACCAGCGTCGCGGCGGTGATGCCGGCGAAGCCGATCACCACCGGCCGCGGCGTGCCGAGCTTGCCCGCCCACTGGCCGGAAAAGAAGATGCCGAGCGTGCCGAGAGCGGCGAAGAGAAAAAGAATGTTGCCGCGGGTGATGGCATCGAGCTGGTGCACTTCCAGCATGTAGGGGCCCACCCACAGGCCGCGCACGGCATAGCTGGTCGAATAGCCGATGAAGGAGGCGGCGAACAGGCCGGGGATGATCGGGTGGCGCAAGACCTCGCGCACGCCGCCGAACACGGCGGCGAAGCTCTCCGGCCGACGCGGCTGCCACCAGGCGTGACCGGGCGGCGCGTCGCGCACCACGGCCAGGATCAGCACCGTCGAGACCGCCAGGCCGACGGCGATCACCGCCAGGCTGTGGCGCCAGCCGATCAGCTCGGCGGCATAGGCCAATGGCGTGGTGGCGGCGAGGTTGCCGAGATAGCCGATCGACATCATGGTCGCCGACATGGCGGCAAAGCGCTGCGGCTCCCACCAGCGGCCGATCACCATGATCGAACCCATGAAGACCGGGGCGGTGCCCAGGCCCAGCAGCGCCTGGCCGATGGCGAAGGCCCAGAAACTGTGGCCATAGGCGAAGACGAAGCCGCCGATCACGCCCAGCACCAGGGCGATGCCGGCCGTCAGGCGCACGCCGTAGCGATCGAACATCATGCCGGCGGGAATCTGCATCGCCGCCACGGCGAAGAAGAAGGTGCTGGTGATCAGGCCCAGGTCGCGCGGCGTCAGCGGCACTTCGCGCACCATCTCCGGCGCCACCACCGCCAGCGAGGAGCGCAGGAACTGGCACAGCACGAAGCAGAAGGCCAGAATGGCGAAGATCACGCCGCGCGGCGGCGAAACGAAGAAGGCGGGCACGCCAGCGCGCGGATTTCCATTCATTGCGACGGCATTATGCCGTCTCGGCCGCCTTGCGCAATCGGCGCAGCAGGTCGAGCAGCGTTGCGCGTTCGCCCGCGCTCAAGCCCTCGGCGATGCGCTTCTCATGCTCGCGTACCGTAGCGCGGAACTCCGCCATGCGCCGGCGCCCGACCTCGCCCAGCGCCAGCGCATGCGCGCGGCGATCGCCCGGCACCGGCCGGCGTTCGACCAGGCCGCGTTTCTCCAGCCGGTCGAGGATCGGCACCATGGTCGAGCGGTCGGCGCCGACCGCTTCGGCCAGCGCCGTCTGGTTGATACCGGGATTGGCCTCGATCAGCACCAGCACGCCGAACTCGCCCGGGCTGACCCGGTCGCCGCCCAGGGCCTGGCCCAACGAGCGGGCGAAATGCTGGAACACCGCCAATTGCGCCCGCCGCAGCCCGTAGCCGATCAGTTCGGGCAACAGGTCGTATTCCGCCGGCTCCCGGGCCGCGGACCTGGACGCTGCCTTGGTCAGAGGCTTGGGTGCCCGGCTGGGACGCCCGGCGGGGGCGACTTTGGACAGGGTCTGGGCGGGCTTGCGTGCGGTTGACATAATATTGTTATATGTCAAAACAATTGGCGTGCAAAACAATCGTCGCGACCGCTTGCCCGGGCTAAATAACACGCAAGCTCGACAGAGTAACAGCAGCCAATGGGTTCGGGAACATCATGAGTTTCAGCGTCAAGATCCGCCAGTGGGACACCCCCATCGCCGTGCAGAGCGGCGACACGATTCTGGAGGCCGCCATCGATGCCGGCGTGCCCTATCCCTATGGCTGCCAGTCGGGCAATTGCGGGGCGTGCAAGTCGTTCCTGATCTCGGGCGAGATCGAGCTGACGCCCTATTCCGATTTCGCGCTGACCGACGAGGAACGCGCGCAGGGGCAGATCCTGGCCTGCCGTACGGTGCCGCTCTCCGACTGCGAGGTGCAGTGGCTGGAGCCGGAGGACATGGTGGTCCATCCCCGCCGCATCCTGACCTGCACCGTGAGCGAGGTCGAGCAGGCGACGCACGACATCAAGCGCATCAGGCTGACCATCGACAAGGGCGGGCCGTTCTCCTTCTCGGCCGGCCAGTTCGCTTCCGTCACTTTCGCCGGCCAGAAGCCGCGCGACTATTCGATGGCCAACACCCCCGACGACAAGACCATCGAGTTCCATGTCCGGCGCATGCCCAACGGCGTCACCAGCGCCTATGTCTTCGACCATGTGAAGGCGGGCGACACGGTGCGGGTGGAGGGTCCGGCCGGCATCTCCTACCTGCGCGAAAGCCATCGCGGGCCGATCATCGCCGTCGCCGGCGGCTCGGGCCTGGCGCCGATCAAGTCGATCGTCGAGGCCGCCCTGAAAAAGGGCATGAAGCAGGGCATCCATCTCTATTTCGGCGTGCGCGACGAACGCGACCTCTACATGGAGGAGCACTTCAAGGCGCTGGCGCAGAAGCATCCCAATTTCTCGTTCCAGGCGGTGCTGAGCCAGCCCGAAGGCGCAACCCAGCGCCGCACCGGCTTCGTGCACGAGGCGGTGGCTTCCGACTACGACGATCTCGACGGCTGCAAGGCCTATCTGTGCGGCCCGCCGGTGATGGTGGAGGCGGCCACCAAGATGCTGAAGAGCCGCGGCATGAACCAGTTCGACATCCACGCCGACGCTTTCTATACGGAGGCCGAAATGGCGGCGATCAACGCCCAGGGGAAGAAGCCGTGACGGAACTTCTCGCCGGCCGCGTCGCCATCGTCACCGGCGCGGGCCGCGGCATCGGCCGCGCCATCGCCCGACAATTGCACGCTCTGGGCGCGGCGGTGGTGGTGGCCGACAACGGCACGGCGATCGACGGCAGCGGCAGCGATCCCACCGTGGCGCGCGAGACGGCGCAGGCGCTGGGCCGCAACGCCGCCGCCTTCGACGACAGCGTCGCCTCGCCGGGCGCGGCGCAGGCGATGGTGCAGATGGCGGTGAGGCAATTCGGCGGCATCGACATCGTGGTCAACAACGCCGCCATCCTGCGCGACGCCTTCGTCTTCAAGGCCGAGCCGCTGAATTGGGAAGCGGTGATCCGCACCAATCTCTCCGCTCCCTTCTACCTGACGCAAGCCGCTTCGGCCGTCATGCGCGAGCAGGGCAAGTCGGGCCGCGGCGGGTCCGCCTATGGCTGGGGCCGCATCGTCAACATCGTCTCCAGCGCCGGGCTCTACGGCAATCTGGGCCAGGCGGCCTATGCCAGCGCCAAGGCCGGGCTGGTGGGTCTGACGCGGGTGACGGCGATGGACCTGGTGCGCGCGGGCATCACCTGCAATGCGGTGGCGCCCTTCGCCCGAACGCGCGTCACCGACATCATCCAGCCCGCCAACGAGGCGCAGAAGACCTACAAGGAGCGGGCCCTGAAGATCGACGCCGCGCATGTGGCGCGTCTGGTGGCGGCCCTGGCCGGCCCCGACTGCGGCAAGGTGACGGGCCAGGTGTTCGGCGTACGCGGCCGGGAGGTGTTCCTGTTCAGCCAGCCGCGGCCCAAGGCCCGCATCGTCGACGAGAAGGCGGACTGGGACGTGGCGGCCCTGGCGGCGGCGATCGAGAGGGACCTGTCGCCCGGCTTCACCGACCTGACCACGGATCTGGAAGCCTTCAATACCGAACCCTTCGTCTGAGGAGACGGCCATGAGCGAGCGGATTGTCGTCAAGCACACGTCGGAGCTGAAGGACGCGCCGGAGGAGTTCCGCACCGCCGTGGGCAAGCTGGTGATCTCGCATGCCGTCAACGAACTCTACGGCGCCCAAGTGTTCGACGAGCCGGCCATCGCGCTCGCTCCCAACCCTTACGCCAAGTGGCTGACCTGCCGCGTGGCGATGGAGGAATACGGCCATCACGTGCGCTTCCGCGAACTGGGCGAGGAGATGGGCATTCCGGCCGAGAAGATGACGCCGTCCGAAAAGCGGCCGCTCTCCATCTTCGAGTTCCCGCTGCAGACCTGGGAAGAGTTCTGCGTCATCAAGCTTTTGGCCGACCTGGCCGAAATCCTGCAGGTCGAGGACCTGCTGCATTGCACCTTCCATCCGCTGCGCAACCTCGCCCGCATGACCATGCCGGAGGAGCGTTTCCACGCCCAGTTCGGCGAGGATTTCTGCACCGAGCTGGTGGCGACCGAGGAAGGGCGGCAGAAGGTGCAGCACGCCATCGACCGCTACTACCCGATGCTGCCCGCCTTCTTCGGCGGCTCCAACTCGCGCAACAACGAGATTTTCCGCAAATGGGGCATCAAGCAGCGCACCAACGACGAGATGCGCGAGGATTTCCTAGAACGCGCCCGCGAGCTGGTCGAGGACAAGCTGAAGCTGAAGCTGCCGCCGCTGGCCGAAGCCGCGTAAGGCCGCGTCCCATGAGCGATCCGGCGCGGCAGCGGGACACGGAGGCGCTGGCGCCGCTCGTCCCCTTGCGCACCCGCATCCGGCTCGCTTCCTGGTTCGCCGCCGTCGGCGAGGAGCTGACCGGCGCCGAGCGCTGGGACGCGCGCGCCTATCTCGCCGGTCTGGGCTTCGCCGATACCGCCGTGTCCGGCGTGGCCGACTGGCGCAGCGCCGCCGCCATCGCCCGCTCGCCCGACTGGTCGCGCGCCTGGTGGGACCGCGAGGAGGAAGAGCGTGCGGCGCTGCTGGAAGGCGCGGCGCGCAGGATGTCGGAGACCGAGCTGATGGCCGGGCTGAGCCGGGTGATGGAGCTGGCCGCCGCCGTCACCCATGGCGCCGCCGCCATCGCCGCCGCCCGTTCCGGCATCGCCGACCAGGCGCTGTCCCGGGTCGCCGCCGGGGCCGGCGCGCAAGCCGCCTATCAGGCAGCCCTGGCCGCGCTGGCGCATGAGGGCGAAACAGAACATCCCTTCTCCATCAAGTTCCGCCTGTTCGAGGCCGGCCGCTGGCCGCTGGGCATCGGCGGGGCGAGTTTCCATCTTTTCTGACGCTTTATCCTCGGGGCACGCGCATGGACCGCAGCCGGCTCACCGCTTTCTTCGCGCCGCGCTCGGTGGCGGTGGTGGGTGCGGGCGAACGCGCCACCTCCTCCGGCGGGGCGGTGATGCAGATGTTGAAGATCGCCGGCTATCGCGGCCGCGTCGTGCCGGTCAATCCCAAGGGCGGCGAGATTTTCGGCTGCAAGGCGGCGACGACGCTGGCGGAGATCGGGGAGCCCTGCGAACTGGCGGTGATCGTCATCCGCTCCGACGCCATTCCCGATACGCTGCGCGCGGCGGCGAAGAGCGGCCATCGCAACATCCTGATCCTGCCCGGCGGTTTCGCCGAGGCGGGCGAAGCGGGTCTGGCGCGCGATGCCGAGGTACGCGCCATCGCCCGGGAGCACGACCTGCTGATCGCCGGCCCCAACTGCGCCGGGCTCATCCATCTCGATCCGAAATGGCGCTTCGCCGCCACCTTCCTGCGCGACGTGCCGCCGGGCATCGCCGAAGGCGGCCGCAACGGCATCGCGCTGGTCTCGCAATCGGGCGCGCTGGCGGAAGAGATCATCGCCAAGGCCAACGAGCGCGGCCTGCCGCTGGCGAGCGTGGTGTCGGTCGGCAACGGCATGCATCTGGGCATCGAGGATTATCTCGAGCATCTGGCGGGCGACGCCTCGATCGGCGCCATCCTGCTCTATGTCGAATCCATCGCCGACCCGACCCGCTTCCGCGCCATCGCCCGCGCCGCCGCCGCGGCCAAGCCGGTGATCGCCCTGTTCGGCGGCCGTACCGCCATCGGCGGTCAGGCGGCGCGCGCCCATACCGGGGCGGCGATCAACGACGATGCGGCGATCGAGGAATTCTGCGCCGCCTGCGGCGTGCTGCGCGTGACCTCGCTGCGCCGGCTGCTGATCGCGGCCAAGGCCTTCGGCCGTTTTCCCCTCGGGTTGGGCAAACGGACGCTGGTGCTGTCCAACTCCGGCGGGCCAGGCGTGCTGGCGACCGACCAGGCGGTGCTGGAAGGGCTGGACCTGACGCCCCTGCCCGCCTCGCTGCAGCAAACGCTGCGCGCCGCGCTGCCGGCGGAAGCCTCGGTCACCAATCCGCTCGACCTGCTGGCCGACGCGCGCGAGGACAGATTCGCCGCCACCTTCGCCGCCGTGGTCGAGCATGCGCGCCTTGCTTACGACCAGGTGCTGATGATCCATGTCGTGCCCTTCATGGTCGATGCCGCGCCGGTCGTGGCCGCGCTGCGCGAGGCGGCGCGCGAGGCGCCGTTTGCGGTGATGCATGCGATGATGGGCACGCTGCCCGGCAAGCAGGAATGGTTCGCCGCGCTGGAGAGCGCGGGCATTCCCGCCTTCAACGACGTCGAGGAGATGGCGGAAGCCGCCGGAATGCTGGCGCGCTATCCGATCCTGCGCGACGCGCTGCGGACGCCGCGCTCCGACGCTCTCCGCTTCCAGGCACGAAACTAGAACGGCGGCGCGCCAAAACGCCGCGATGCGGGCCGCGGATGCAGCCGATGAATCTTTTTGGCGCGCGATCGACACCGGCCGGGAAAAGCGCCGCAGTTGGTTGCAATGTCCAATTCAACGATATTTCTCCATGCGATGTGCGGCGATCTTGAAGCGCCGATACCGCAGCGGCGCCACGCTGCAGGCGTCAAAAATGCAACAGGTCAAGCAGAAAAAATTCTTTACCTGACTGTTGCGCCTTTGCAATAACCGACCGGTTGTTCGGTCCGGGGCGGAGCCATTCGGGTTTCGTATCGACGACCATTCCACGGCCAACGCGAAGGGGGAAAAAGGCAGTGATGCCGAATTCCATAGCGCGCCGCGCGCTTGCATCGTTTACCGGAAAGCTGCTTTCCGCACCCGTCATCACTGCTTCGCTGCTGTTGGCGATTCCCGCAACCGCCCAGCAGACCGCCATCACCTCTTCCAACGGTCAGGCCGTTTACGGTCCGCCCGAACAGATCACGGCCCCGTTCGCCGATTCCGACGCATTGGCCGGAATGCTGCGCCGCCAAGGCGTTTCGGACGCCGAAGCCGCAGCGGTCGAGAATGGCGTCCGCAAAACCCTGTCCGCCCCGCAGCGCAAGCAGGGCGCAATCCTGCAACTGCATTTCTCGGGCCACTACGGCGCCCGCACTCTCGATCGGGTGGACGTGGAGCCGGTATCGGGCTCCGGTTCGATCCTGACGCGCGCCGCGCTGGGATTGCCCGCCGCGCGCGCGATCGAAGTCGCCGCCGCTGCCGCTCCAACGCCCGCGCCGGCTGCGGCGCCCGCCGAGACCAGGAGCGAATCGCCGAAACAGGCCGAGCCAGCACCCGCCCGACAGGACGTTGCCCAGCCGGCTGCCAAGCCCGCGCCAGCCGATCCGGTTCCGACCGAGCCGGTCGCCGTCGCCATCGCCAAGCCGACGACCACGGGCGGCGCGGCGCCGGCCGTCACGGCGCAGCCGCAAAGCACGACGCGGCCGCAAAGCATGGTCGGCCATCATGCCTTCTCGCCTGGCTTCGGCCGCGCCGCCGGCGTCGCCGCCGGAGACATCGTGGCGGCCATGCACCAGGCCGGCGTGCCGCGCAAGGTGGCGGACGAGGTGCAGCAGGCGGTCAGACTGCATCCGGTGCTGAAGAGCGCCAATCTCGGCGCCAGCCGGTTCGAAATCGTCTACGACCCCTCCTTCGACGCCCATGCCGGGTTCTCCCTGGCCGCCTTCAACGTCGACGGCCGCGACCACCGGGTCTGGCGCTTCCAGCCTTCCGACGGGCCGCCGGGCCTGTTCACCGACGAGGGCGAGCGTCTGGCCGGCATCGTCCTTCGCTCGCCGATGCCGGGCGTGGAGATCAACTCGCCCTACGGCATGCGCAAGCATCCCGTCCTGCGGGTGGCCAAGATGCACTGGGGCGTCGATTTCCCCGCCCGTCACGGCACCCCGATCCTGGCGGCCGCCGACGGCGTGATTACCGCCGCCAAGCGCTACGGCAATTACGGCCTGTACATGCATATCGACCA
Organism: Reyranellaceae bacterium; assembly: GCA_050181585.1. Taxonomy (GTDB): domain Bacteria; phylum Pseudomonadota; class Alphaproteobacteria; order Reyranellales; family JAQSWP01; genus JAQSWP01. The sequence continues at coordinate 52,178 of JBFXDA010000006.1, read as the reverse complement.
TGGACAGGGCGTCGCCACCACCTACGGCCACATGCAGAGCTTCGCTCCGGGCATGAAGCCGGGCGTGAAGGTCAAGGCCGGCGACGTCGTCGCCCATGTCGGCCGCACCGGCCTGGCGACCGGACCGCATCTCTATTTCGAGGTCTTCATCGGCGAGCGCCGGGTCGATCCGGAGCCGCTGATAGCCGAGGGCGGATATCGCCTGCTCGGCTCCAGCCTGGTGGCGTTCGAACGGGTGAAACAGCAGTCGGGCGTGACCGAGGTTGCCTCGGAATCGCGCAACTGAGACCTTCCAGCCACTAAATAGCGGTTCAAAGGGCCCTGCGGGGCCCTTTTCCCTGCGGGACACGCGGGACGGGGTTGCACTTGCCGCCTGTCGCATTATTGTAAACGCCCAAGAGCGGATCGCTTCAGACGATCCGATGCAACAATTACGGGGTGCTTCATAATGCTCAGCAGGACGATCATTGCCGCCGCCGCGGCGACCTTCACCGCTTTGGTCGCGGGTCAAGCCATGGCCGGCGCGAAACTCGACGCCATCAAGGCGCGCGGGGAACTTCTCTGCGGCGTGAGCACCGGCCTCGCCGGTTTCTCGATCGCCGACAGCCAGGGCAAATGGACCGGAATCGACGTGGACGTGTGCAAGGCGGTGGCCGCCGCTCTGTTCGGCGACGCCAACAAGGTGAAGTTCGTGCCGCTCAGCGCGCAGCAGCGCTTCACCGCCCTGCAATCGGGCGAAGTCGACGTGCTGTCGCGCAACACCACCTGGACGCAGCAGCGCGACACGGCGCTGGGCCTGAACTTCACCGGCGTCACCTACTACGACGGCCAGGGCTTCATGGTGGCCAAGAAGCTGGGCGTGAAGAGCGCCAAGGAACTGACCGGCGCCACGGTGTGCGTGCAGCCGGGCACCACCACCGAACTGAACCTGGCCGACTGGGGTCGCGCCAACAAGGTGTCGTTCAAGCCGGTGGTGATCGAGAAGCTGGAGGAAATCGAGCAGGCCTTCTTCTCCGGCCGCTGCGACGCCTACACCACCGACGCCTCGGGCCTCGCCGCCACGCGCGCGTCCAAGGCGCCGAAGCCCGACGACTACACGCTGCTGCCGGAGATCATCTCCAAGGAGCCGCTCGGACCGGCCGTCGCCCATGGCGACGACCAGCTCGCCGACCTGTTCCGCTGGACCTTCAACGCGCTGGTCGAGGCCGAGGAATACGGCATCACCGCCGCCAAGGTCGAAGAGATGAAGAAGAGCGACAACCCGGGCATCAAGCGCCTGCTGGGCGTCACCCCGGGCCTGGGCAAGAACCTGGGCGTCTCCGAGGAATGGGCCGCCAACGCCATCAAGGCGGTCGGCAACTACGGCGAAATGTACGAGCGCAATGTCGGCAAGGGCTCGGCGCTGAAACTGGATCGCGGGCTTAACGCCCTGTGGAACGCCGGCGGCATCATGTACTCGCCGCCGGTCCGCTGAAGACCAGCAAAATCGGCCGTCGCGAACAGCTCGCGGCGGCCGATGTGTTTTAGGGTCGCCCTTAGCCGTCAGGGGAATGCGTATGGCCGGCAATTCTCCCAACGCCAGCAAACCGCCCAGTCGAGCGCCGAGCGTGGCGCCGTGGAACGACCCCACGATCCGCGGCTATTTCTTCCAGGTCGTCGTGTTCGGCGCGGTCATCGCGCTGGCCTGGTGGCTGGTCTCCAACACGCTCGCCAACATGGAGCGGCAGAGGATCGCCTCCGGCTTCGGCTTCCTCGGCCAGGAATCCGGCTTCGACATCGGCGACACGCTGATCGACTACTCGCCGGCCTCGAGCTACGGCGCGGCGATCTGGGTCGGCATCCTCAACACGCTGCGGGTGGCGCTGATCGGCATCGTGCTGTCGACCATGCTGGGCACGCTGATCGGCATCGGCCGGCTGTCGAGCAACTGGCTGCTGGCCAAGATCTGCGGCTGGTACGTCGAGGTCATCCGCAACATCCCGCTGCTGCTGCAGCTCTTCATCTGGTACAAGCTGATCACCATCTACTCGCCCGGGCCGCGCCAGGCGGTCGAGATCGGCAACATCTTCGTCTCCAACCGCGGCGTGCAGTTCCCGGTGCCGAAGGCCGATCCGTCCCATATGTGGATGGGCATCGCCTTCCTGCTCGGCATCGCCCTCTCCTTCGTCGTGGCGCGCTGGGCGAAGACGCGCCAGGCCGCCACCGGCCAGCAATTCCCCACCGGCTGGGCGTCGCTGGGCCTGATCCTGGGCCTGCCGTTTGTGGTGTTCGTCGGCGCCGGCTTCCCGCTGGTGTGGGACGTGCCCGAGCTGCGCGGCTTCAACTTCCAGGGCGGCGTGGTGCTGCTGCCCGAGTTCTTCGCCCTGCTGCTGGGGCTGACCATCTACACCGCCGCCTTCATCGCCGAGATCGTCCGCGCCGGCATCCTGGCGGTCAACCGCGGCCAGTCGGAGGCGGCCGCCGCCCTGGGCCTGCGGCCCAACACGGCGATGCGGCTGATCATCCTGCCGCAGGCGCTGCGCGTCATCATCCCGCCGATGACCAGCCAGTACCTCAACATCACCAAGAACTCCTCGCTGGCCATCGCCATCGGCTATCCCGACATCGTGGCGATCCTCAACACCACCATGAACCAGACCGGCCAGGCGATCGAGGGCACGGCGCTCATCATGGCCTGCTACCTGACGGTGAGCCTGTCGATCTCGTTCTTCATGAACTGGTACAACAAGAAGATCGCCCTGGTGGAAAGGTAGGCCGCGGATGAGCAGCACCTCCCTGCCGGGCACGCCCGGCCAGGTCCCCGCCGGGGATATCGCCGCCGAGGACAAGGCCAATCTCAACGCCGCCGCCGGCGCGCCCGAAGCCATCGTCGCCCCGCCCGGCGGCGCCGGCGGGCCGGCCGCCTGGGTGAAGAAGAACCTGTTCGGTTCGGTGCGCGACAGCCTCATCACCGTGATCCTGGGCGGCGTCCTGCTCTACCTGCTGTGGGGCTTCCTGGAATGGGGCCTGTTCAAGGCCACCTGGTCGGCGGAAACGGCGGAGACCTGCCGCGCCAACGAGGGTGGCGCCTGCTGGGCCTATCTGTTCGAGAAGGCGCCGTTCATGCTCTACGGCACCTACCCGTTCGAGGAGCGCTGGCGGCCGACCGTGGCCTCGCTGCTGATCATCTTCATGCTGGTGGCGAGCTGCGACCGGCGGCTGTGGAACTGGCGCATGGGCGCCATGTGGGGCATCGGCTTCTTCGTCGCCTTCCTGCTGATGTTCGGCCAGTACGTAATCGCGCTGTGGTTCGTGCTGGGCGTCTTCGGGCTGGGCCTGGCCGGCGCCGCCGCCATCGGCTACGTCCGCCGCCCGCGCAACCAGACGATCGGCCTCTTGGCCGCCGCCATCCCGCTGCTGGCGCTGGCCGCGGCCGACGCCTTTGGCGCGCTGGGGAACACGCGCATCGTCATCGCCCCCTTCTCCTACGTGCCGACCGGGCTGTGGGGCGGGTTGCCGGTGACGCTGATCCTGTCGGTGGTGGCGCTGGCCGGCGCCTTCCCGCTGGCGGTCCTGCTGGCGCTGGGGCGGCGGTCGAACCTGCCGGCGATCAAGGCGCTGTGCGTGGGCTTCATCGAGCTGATCCGCGGCGTGCCGCTGATCAGCCTGCTGATCATGGCCTCGGTGATGCTGCCGCTGTTCCTGCCCGACGGCGTCACCATCGACAAGTTCCTGCGCGCGCTGGTCGGACTGATGCTGTTCGCCGCCGCCTACCTGGCCGAGGTGATCCGCGGCGGGCTGCAGGCCATTCCCAAGGGCCAGTACGAGGCGGCCGACGCGCTGGGGCTGGGCTACAGGCTGAAGACCCAGCTCATCGTCCTGCCGCAGGCGCTGCGGCTGGTGATCCCGCCGCTGGTCAACACCTTCATCGGCTTCTTCAAAGACACGTCGCTGGTCTACATCATCGGCATCTACGACCTGCTGACCGCCGGCGAATCGGCGGTCAAGGACCCGGCCTGGCGCGGTTTCGCCAACGAGACCTACCTGTTCCTGGCCGTGGTGTATTTCGTCTTCTGCTACTCGATGTCGCGCTACAGCCAGTATCTGGAGCGCGACCTGAACAAGGCGCACCGGCGCTAGGCGAAGGAGAGAGACCATGAGCAACGCCGCCCGCAATCTCGACGCCGCGCCGATCGCCATCGAGCTGCGCAACGTCAACAAGTGGTACGGCCAGTTCCAGGTCCTGACCAACGTCAACCTGACGGTGCGCAAGGGCGAGAAGGTGGTGGTGTGCGGCCCGTCCGGTTCGGGCAAGTCGACCATGATCCGCTGCATCAACCGGCTGGAGGAGCACCAGTCGGGCGACATCGTGGTCGACGGCATGACGCTGACCAACGACGTCAAGGGCATCGAGGCGATCCGCCGCGAGGTCGGCATGGTGTTCCAGCAGTTCAACCTGTTCCCGCACCTGACCATCCTGCAGAACCTGACCCTGGCGCCGATCTGGGTGCGCAAGATGCCCAAGAAGGAAGCCGAGGACCTGGCGATGATGTTCCTCAAGCGCGTGCGCATCCCCGAGCAGGCGCAGAAATATCCCGGCCAGCTTTCCGGCGGCCAGCAGCAGCGCGTCGCCATCGCCCGCGCGCTGTGCATGCGGCCCAAGATCATGCTGTTCGACGAGCCGACCTCGGCGCTCGACCCGGAAATGGTCAAGGAAGTGCTGGACGTGATGATCGAGCTGGCCAACGAGGGCATGACCATGATCTGCGTCACCCACGAGATGGGCTTCGCCCGCTCGGTGGCCGACAACGTGGTGTTCATGGACCGCGGCCGGATCGAGGAAATGGCCGCCCCCAACGAATTCTTCGCCAACCCCAAGAGCGAGCGCACCCGCGCCTTCCTGAGCCAGATCCTGCATTAGGGGCGGCGACGAAAACTGCATGCGCAACGAAGGCATTGCGGCCGGCGCGCCGGGCGCCGATCGATTCGTATGGCATCATATAGTTTTCGTCGCGGCTGCTCTGATATGGGCAGTTCTGACCGCTGTGCTATCGCCACCTTTCGGCGGCACAGATGTATTCCATTTCAAGGATGCTGCGTGCAATCTCGCGGCTGGGTATGGGTTCGAAACCGCCTCGGTAGTATTTAGCCAATCCTTCACACGCGAGCCTTATGCCTCGCATGTGCCCCTCTATCCGCTGCTTTTCGCTCTGCACGCTTTTGTTTTCGGCTGCGGAGCCTATGCCAATGCTGCCTTCGAACTTGCTCTAGGACTAGCGCTGGCAAGCATGTTCTATGCCTTGTGCGTGCGCGCTATTCCTACGTCACTGCTGCGACTATGCTTCGCACTTCTGTGCGGGGTGGCAATTCCTTTCGGTTGCCTACTCCCGACCGTCGATCGTTACGATGTCATGGCGATGGCGATGGTACTTGCCCTATTGCTGCTCCGAAGCAACGCAATCTTCGCAGCGCGAGCTGACTTGCGCGACTGGCTCGCTTGCGGCGTGGTGTTTCTCGCCCAGCCGTTCCTCGGCTGCATAATTTTTGGCACCATTGTGTTATTGCAAAGTCGTATTCTCTTTGCCATTCGGCGCCCCGATCTCGCTTGGCTGGCAACACGCGCTGTACTGGCTTGGACAGGTTTTTTGCTGCCGATCGCAATTTGGATCGTGGCGCTTGAGACCACCGAGCCAGGCGCTTGGAAGCGCTTCTATAACCACGGCCTTGCGCTAATCGCACGAAAAGACCTTGGCTTTCTCGATGCTCTGAATCACGCTGCGTTAAGCGCCGGACTAGCCACACTCAGCAACATGGGGCGCTACGCCATCACCGTGGTATTGCTAGCGCCTCTGCTGCCTGCGCTGTGGCGTGTTTGCCAGAAACCGCTTGTTATGGCGCTGGTTTTTTTGGCGCTTGTCCCATTCGTCTTTCCCAAACAGAGTTCCTACTTTCCCGCCGTCGCATTCCTAGCGGTCGTTCTCTGTCATCTGACACCACCGGCCTCGCGCTGGCAACGCCTGCTGAGCGGACTGGCTAGTGTGGCACTTGTGGCGATGTTAATACCGATGGTGCTATTCGACTTAGTTGTGCGCTATCACGCTACCGCTTCCTTCGTGGCCGAACGAACGCGAATTGCTGAATTCGCCCGTTTCGTCGAACGCGAGCGACCCGGAGGTCTCATCCTTGTGCCAGGCACGCATTTCTTTATCGCCAAGCCGGTGCTCAACCGCATCTTTGACTACCAGTACTATCAGCCAGCTGTGCATGGCACGCGCGACGTCGCTGCCGCCGTGGCCTGCTATACGTTGGATTCGACTGGCGGACTCGAGCCGCAGGGATACGACCTGACCTTGTGGCCGCTCCATCCGATACTCTGGCAATCTAATCCGTCGGCCGACTTCATTACGCTGTTGGGGCGACGCATTATTGCCAGACAGTGGGTGTGGAACTGCAATTACTATCTTATGCCTCTGCACTGAAGTCCTCGGACATCTGGAAAATCACGCGCGCCAGACTATTCTTCAGACGACTTTAGAGAAAGAACAACGTGAAAATCCTGATCACTGGAGGCGCAGGCTTCATCGGCTCCGCCGTTGTCCGTCGCGTCCACGCCACCACCGACTGGCGCATCGCCAACGTCGATGCCATGACCTATGCCGCCAACCCGGCCTCGCTGGCCGGGATCGAGGCCGGCAATCGCTACCGGCTGCATCGGATCGACATCGCCGAGCGCGCGCCGCTCGAAGCGCTGCTGGCGGAATTCCAGCCCGACGCCATCATGCACCTGGCCGCCGAATCGCATGTCGACCGCTCCATAGACGGCGCCGCCGCCTTCATCCGCACCAACGTGACCGGCACTTTCACGCTGCTGGAAGCGGCGCTGGCCTATTGGCGCAGGCTGCCGCAAGCGCGGCGAGCGGCGTTCCGCTTCCACCACGTCTCGACCGACGAGGTCTATGGCGCGCTGGGCCCGACCGGCAGGTTCACCGAGGAGACGCCTTACCAGCCCAACTCTCCCTATTCCGCCAGCAAGGCCTCGTCCGACCACCTGGTGCGGGCCTGGCACCACACTTTCGGCCTGCCGACTCTGATCACCAACTGCTCGAACAATTACGGCCCGCGCCAACATCCGGAGAAGCTGATCCCGCACATGATCATCCGCGCCCTGCGCGGCCAGACCCTGCCGGTCTACGGCCGCGGCGAGAACGTGCGCGACTGGCTCTATGTCGAGGACCACGCCGCCGCCCTGTTGGCGGTGTTGCAGGGCGGCCGGGTCGGGCAGACTTACAACATCGGCGGCGATGCCGAACGACGCAATATCGACATCGTGCACCGTCTTTGTGTCCTGCTTGACCGGCACCGCCCGCGCCGCGACGGCAAGAAGCACGAGAGCGCCATCGAGTTCGTCGCCGACCGTCCCGGCCACGACTTTCGCTACGCCATCGATTCCAACAAGCTGCAGAAGGAGCTGGGATGGCGGCCGGCGACGGATTTCGACGTCGGCCTGGACACGACCCTGCGCTGGTATCTCGACAACGAGGACTGGTGGCGCAGCAGCGCCGTCGACCGGCGCGGAATCGTCCAATTCCTCTCAAGATAGAGATTTGTCAAGCATTCTTGTTGCGAAACGTCTGACGATAGAACCGATATTCAAGTAAGTTTTCCAGACATGCGGAAAACGGAACATGAAAAGAATTTTCAGAGCCATCCCAATATCAACCCTGCGATCAACTATGCTCTTGAGCAAATCGAAGAGAGCGCCTCTGCTTCGCTTCAGGAGGGCTACGCCGAGCTGGATGCGTTGAATCGATTGAACGACGAGCAAGCGAAATTGCTCGAGCGTCTGCTCATCGAATTTCTCGGTGACATGTGGGTGCTGCAAATCAATCAGCCGCACCGCAAATGCATGTTGCATCGGCTCAATTGCACGCAGAAGAGCACGCTGATCTTTTCCAGCCGCGCCCGTCATGCTTTGGTCGTGGATACGTCGCAATAAAAGCGCTTCAGGAATGTGACCGACTCTACCCAACAGCGCTGCGCGAAACGGCAAAATGGAGTCCTCAGCGCAAGCCTTCGGCTCCAAGTCTCCCATTTCGACTATCAGCGAGCGGGCATATGCTGCGGCAGCACCATTGATGTATCCGCCGTCGCGAGCCAGGGCAAATGCCGTCAAGTCTCTTTCATTTCTACAGTTAGAAGCATAGCCTTGCTCGTTTCCGGCATCATTTATCAATATTGCATCCGAAACTACAGCCAAAGTCCTTTCGGCCCCCCTTTCTGACATTGTTTCTATGATCCGTCGCACCCGGTGAGGAAGGCTAATGTCGTCGCTGGCCGCCATCACAACCACCGGAGCTCTAGCCAGTTTGAAGCCGAGATTGACGTGGGGAACAATTCCTAAGTTCACTGGATTGAAGTTTGTAACGAGCGCGTGAGGTCCTAGATAGGAACTAGCCGCCTTGCGTATAATCTCTTGACTTCCATCACTCGAACAGTCGTCGGAAATTATGATCTCCAAGCCATCGAAATCTTGGGAAAACGCTCCCCGAATTGCTTCGGGCAAATAGGCTGCTTGATTGTAAGAAAGTAGAAACAGAGTTGCTTTTGGTTCATCTACCGCCATTTCATCCTCGGATTACTTCAGTGGACGGAAGATGAAATTATTTTCAGCACCTATTACCGGATTACCGGAATCGTAACCTAAATCCCGCAAGAACATGGCGACGCGATTGCGCCCTCCGGGATTGTGCCGTTCCTCTAGCTCAATCATGAGAACGGGGTGGCTGGACCTTATCGTATTGGCGGCGCCGAATAGAACCGGCTCTTCGTAACCTTCAACGTCTATTTTTACGAATCCCACATCGCCGAGAGAGAAACTGTCTAAAGTTCGCAACTCTACCGATATTTCTCGCCGCGGATATCTACTTAGCGCCTGCGTCGACGCGAGGCTGCCATAGCCAGTGTACTCAACGCCGCCGACAACGGGCACTCTCAATATTGCAGTCCCATGCCGGTCGGCGAGCGCGCACGTATGAATGACCGCCTGCGGAATCCCTTTCTGGAGCCAGGACAAGTGTGCCGGATTCGGTTCGAAGGCATGGCACCAAGCGGCGTGGCAGGCCATAACCCAGCAGAACAAACCTGCATTGGCGCCGACATCGATCGCACCCCGATTTCGTTGGCAGAGTTTTGCGACCAGTTTCAGTTCGGGGGACGAATGCCAAGAGCGTGCCACCTCGATCGGCAGTCCTAACCGAGGAGGCAACCGACGGGATATGGCTGCGAGCGAGCGCTGCAACATAACGTTGGCCTTATTGCATCCCAAGCTGCACGAACGAGACGTTCACAAACGCCCCATCGAAACAGCATAAAGCACAATCTTCTGCCGCTGCTGCGGCGTCAGCCCCAGCAGCGCCACCAGGCACGCCGCCACGGGCACGGCGACCGCCAGCGGCCAGCGGGTGAAGGTTTCGTTCCAGGTCGCGACTGCCGTTGCGCCTAGAGTGAGACCGCCAGCGGCGAAGACGGCGAGAAAACGCCGCGACGGACGAAATCCGAACCGGCGCCAGGTCAGCCAGCCGCCAGCCGCAATATAGACGGCATAGGCCGCGACGAAAGCGATGCCGATGCCGGAAAGCCAGTCCGGCCTCTGCAGGGCAAGCGTCGTGCCGGCCGCGAACAGCACGTACCAGCCGGCCTCCAGGGGGAACAGGCGGCGCAGATCGGCGGTCGCCAGCAGCGGAACGGCCAACACCCATCCCAGCGCCTTGAGATAGTTCCCCAGCAACACCCATTGCAGCAGCGCCACGGTGGGGAGGAATTCGTCGCTGAACAGGATGCGGACGACGAGAGCCTTGAACACCAGCAGGATGGCCAATGCAGGAAGCGTCAGGCTCATGATCAGCGTCGCCGTATCCTGCAAGGTCCGGCGCCGCTGTTCGGGCGTATCCGCAGCCAGGGTCGGCACGACGTAAAGCGAAAAGGCCGAAAGGATGACGGCCATGCTCTGCATGCCGATGCCCCAGCCGGCAGCGAACAGTCCGGCGGCGTCCAACCCGGCGCGGTGCACGATGCCCGCGCGCACCAGCAGGATCGCGCCCGTGGCGATCGCGCCCATCAGGATATTGTAGCCAAAGAACCCTGCGAAATAGCGGAACTCGGCGTTCCCAGGACGGGCTGGCGCTCCAGAGGCAGCTGCATCGATGAAGCGGCTCCGCCCCAAAACGACGGCGCCGGCGGCAAGCTGCAGCAGCAGCGGCGCGCCGATCAGCAGCGCCAGAAGATAAGGCCGGGTGCCGGCGACCAGGGCCACCGGCCACGCCAGAAGAGCCGTCGCCAGCGCGCCGGCGATGCCGACCAGCGCCAGCGCGGCAATGGCGCGGGCGGCACCCAGGACCGCACCCAGCGTGGTCCATGCGATCCCCAGCACCACGGTGGCGCCGCAGATGGCGATGGCGGCGACGCCATTGCCGTCCGTGCTGTCGAACAGAAGCTCGGCCACCGCGCCCGGAGCCGCGAACAGCAGGACCATCGCCACCAAGGCTCCAAGACTTGAAAGCAGGATGGCGGCGCGCAGCAGCCGCAGACGCGCCGCCCCCTCGCGTCCCGCCAGCCCCTGCGCCAGCCCGCCGGCGCCGACGCTGCCGAGGCTGGTCGCCGTATCGTGCACCTGGCGCATCAGGCTGTAGAAGCCGATGCCCGCCGTGCCCAGGTGCAGCGCCAGGATCTTGTTGCTGACCAGCCCCAGCACCTGCGCCACCAGGGTGGCGCCGCCGGTGGTCATCATGGCCTTGAAAAGATTGCGCATCCCACCTGCGCCGGGCTCAGCCGTCGCCGCGCGGCCGCGCCGGCATGCCGAAGACCGAGGCGCCATCGGGCACGTCCCGCGTCACCACGGCGCCGGCCGCCACCAGGGCGTTGCGCCCGATGCGGATATTGGGAAGAAGCCGGGCGCCGATGCCGATCATCGCCCCATCTTCGATGGTCGGCCCGCGCATCCGCTCGTTGAAATCGGTGCGGCCCAGCGTGTTGTCGTTGCTGGTCAGGACGCCGCCGGAGATCATCACGTCCTCGCCGATGCTGATCTCGCCGCAGATCCACGAATGGTCGAGCACCTTGGTGCGGGCGCCGATGCGGCTGCGGTAGTTGATCGTGACGTAGCGCGAGATGACGCAGCGTTCGCCGATCACCGATTCTTCGCGAATCGAGGCGCCGTCGCCGACCAGCGTCGCATCGCCGATCTCGACGTCGCAGTAGATCGTCGCATGCGGCCCCAGCAGACAGCCGCGCCCGACCTTCACGTGCGGGCGGAACTCGACCTTGCGCGTCATCACGCCGGCCGCTTTCGGTTCCTTGCCGATCACGGTGAACGGAAAGACTTCTGTGTTCTCGCCAATCTCCACGCGATGGTCGATGACGACATGCGGATTGATCCTGACGCCGTCGTGCAGCCTGACGTCGCGGCCAATCACGCAATAGGCGCCGATGTCGACGTTGCGGCCGATCGACGTGGTCTCCACGATGGCGGTAGGGTGAATGGCCATGCTGCGATCCTAGGGCTGGCGCAGGGCGTCCGCCACCGCCGCGACGTCGGCCGGAGCGATCTGGGGATAGATCGGCAGGCTGAGGACCCGGTCGGCCATGGCCTCGGCCAGCGGCAGTTCACCCTGGCGCCGGCCGAGCTCGGCATAGGCCTGCTGCAGATGCGGCGGCAGCGGATAGTGCACCATCCAGCCGATGCCGTGGCGGTCCAGCCGTTCGGTGAGGCGCTTGCGGTCGGCGGCCTGAACGACGTAGAGATGCCAGACCGGCGTCGCCCATTGCGGCACATGCGGCGTCTCGATTCCGGCGACGCCCTGCAGCAGCCTGGTGTATTCCGCCGCCCGCTGCCGGCGCAGCTCGTTCCAGCGGTCGATGTGGCGCAGCTTGACGCGCAGGAACGCCGCCTGCATCTCGTCCAGGCGCGAATTGATCCCTTTGCTTTCGTTGTAGTACTTCACCCGCGAGCCGTAGTTGCGGCGGACGCGGATGCGGTCGGCGACCGCGGCGTCGTTGGTGGTGACGGCGCCGGCGTCGCCGAAGGCGCCGATGTTCTTGGTCGGAAAGAAGCTGACGCCGGCGGCATGGCCGAGCGCGCCGACCGGGCGGCCCTTGTACAGCGACCCCTGGGCCTGGGCGCAATCCTCGATCACCTTCAGGCCGTGCCTGGCGGCGATCGCCATGATCGGGTCCATGTCGGCGGGCTGGCCGTAGAGATGCACCGGCATGATGGCGCGGGTGCGCGCCGTGATCGCCGCCTCGATGCGGTCGGGATCGATGTTGTAGCTGCGCGGGTCGGGTTCGACCGGAACCGGCCGCGCGCCGACGGCGCTGACCGCCAGCCAGGTGGCGATATAGGTGTTGGACGGCACGATGACCTCGTCGCCGGCGCCGATATCGAAGGCATGCAGGCACAGCTCGAGCGCCTCCAGACCGTTGCCGACGCCGACGCAATGGGCCGCGCCGCACCAGGCCGCGTATTCCTGCTCGAAGGCGGCCACCTGGCCGCCCAGGATGTACCAGCCCGATTCCATCACCTCGCGATAGGCAGCGTCGAGCTCCGGCCCGATCTCGCGGTAGAGCGGCTTCAGGTCGAGGAAGGGGATTGCCATTGCGCGGATATTTCCTTCAGGAAGACTTGCTTGTCGCGGATGTAGTCGGCTTCGTCATAGGCAAGCGACGCCAGGCACATCACGACGGTGCCGGGGGTGAAATTGTGCAGGTCGGTCCAGACCATGGGCGGCACGTAGATGCCTTCGGCCGGATCGTCCAGGCGCAGCGCCTGACGCCGCCGCCCGTCGTCCAGGACCAGGTCGGCGGCGCCGGCCAGGGCTACGAGGGTGCGCTCCAGCCGGCGATGCGCGTGATCGCCGCGATGGATGCCGCCGGGCACTTCGTACATGAAATAGGTGCGGGCAATGCGATAGGGCACGTGGCGCTGCTGCTCCCAGACGCAGAGCGCGCCGCGGCTGTCGCCGAAGGGCCTGACGGAAAGGCGTCGGAAAAGGCTGCCGCTCATCTCCGCGTCGCGACCTCGCGCCGGAAATCGTCCAGGTTGCGGATGTAATCGGCCTCGTCGTAGAGGCCGGACGCCAGCGCCAGGCAGACCGTGCCGGGCGCGAAGTTCTCCAGCTCGTGCCAGACCCAGGGGCCGATGACCAGCCCGTCCTGCGGCTGCGACAGGGAAACGGTCTGCCTGGCGGTTCCGTCGTCGAGCAGGACGTCGAACCCGCCGGCGACGGCGAACAGCGCCAGGGAGACCTCGCGATGCCCGTGCGCGCCCCGCCGGGCGCCGGGCGGAATGCCGTACATGTAGAAGACCCGGGCGATGTCGAACGGCACCTGGCGGTTGCCCTCGGCGAAGCTCAGCGAACCGCGCCCGTCGCTGAACACGGGCAGCGCGATCCGGCTGCAGTTGCGCACCAGCAGCGGCGCGTCAGGCGACGACATTCTTGACTTCGCTCAGCAGGCGGTTGGCTTCCATCAGCGACTCGAACGTGCCGGCATCGGTCCACTGGCCCTGGTAGATGTCGTATTGCAGCTCGCGCCGGCCGATATAGGCGTTGTTGACGGCCGTGATCTCGTACTCGCCGCGCGCCGAGGGCTCAATGCCGCGAATGATGTCGAAGACCTGGTCGTCGAAGAAATACAGGCCCAGCACGGCATAGGCCGATTTCGGCCTGGCCGGCTTCTCCTCGATATCGAGAATGTGCTGCTCGTCCATCGCCGCCACGCCGTAGCGCTCGGGGTCGCTGACCTTCTTGAGCAGGACGCGGGCCCCCCTGGCCTGCCGGGAAAACGCCTGTACATGCGGCGCGATCGAGCTCTGGAAAACGTTGTCGCCCAGGAACACGCAGATGCGCTGACCCTGGGCGAAGCCTTCGGCCAGGCGCAACGCATCGGCGATGCCGGCCGCACTTTCCTGCACCTTGTAGGTCAGCGTGCAGTCGAACTCCGCGCCGCTGCCCAGGCAGTTGACCACCTCGCCCATGTGCTCCTTGCTGGTCACCACCAGGATATCGGTTATGCCCGAAGCCACCATCTGACGAATGGGATGGAAGATCATCGGTTCGCGGCCCACCGGGAGGAGATGCTTGTTGGTGGCCTTGGTCAGCGGGTGAAGCCGGGTCCCCTTGCCCCCCGCCAGAATCACGCCCTTCATCGTCGTTCGCCCGAGCCTCGCCCCTGGCGGCGGGTTTTCCCGCCAACCGCCTATAATTTCTAGTATATTTTATTTCGCACCAGTTCCCAGCGCCAATTTGCAACGCAGGACCCCCGGCCGGCCCAGAGATGACGTCCCAATTCAAAGCCCTGAACGGGCTGCGCTTCCCGGCCTGCGTCCTGATTTTCACCCAGCATCTGCCACCCTGGAGCTATCCCGCCGGCACCTGGTTCGCCGACTGGGCGCCCCGTTTCATGGCCCAGGCGCATGCGGCGATGCCCTATTTCTTCGTCCTGTCCGGCTTCGTGCTGGCGCATGCCTATGGCGGGCTCCTGCTGCCCGGCAGGGACGTTCCGCCCGCCCGCGCCATCCAGCACATCCTGCTGCGCCGGGCCATCCGGCTGTTCCCGCTGCACTGGCTGGGATTGCTGCTGATCCTTCCCCTGGCCGTCCTGACCGACGCCGTGGCCGCCCCAGCCCTGCTGGCGCATCTGACGCTGACCCAGGCCCTGGCGCTGGATCCCGGGTCGGTCTACGCCTTCAACTGGCCGTCCTGGTCGCTCTCGGCCGAGCTGGTTTTCGCCCTTCTCTTTCCCGCCTTGCTGCTGACGCTGGCCATGGCCAGCCGCCGGCAAGGCCTGCTGCTCCTGGCCGGCGCAATGCTCGCCCCGTTGCTGGCCGCGATCGCGGTCGATCAACTCGGGCGTATGGGCTACCTCGTACTCTATATCAATCCCTTCGCGCGGCTGGCCGACTTCGCCGCCGGCATTCTGCTCTACCTGCTGTGGCGCCAGTTCCGCTGGCGCTGCGACGGGCTCGCCTGGGAGCTGGCGCCGGTCGCGCTTCTGATGGCGGCGATCCTGGGCACCGCCGATCTGGCCTTCCCCTACCGCCTGGTCGCCTTCTTCCTGCCGGTGGCGGTGCTGTTCACCCTGGTGTTCGCCGCCGGCGACGGTCCTCTGCGACGCACCCTGTCGGGGCCGACGGCGCTGTGGCTGGGCCGTCTGGCCTTCGCCTTCTACGTCGTGCATTTCATCGTCATCCGCTATGTCGAGCTGACGCCCCTGGCGCGGCTGGCGCCCGACGACGGCCTGCGCTGGTTCCTCATTCCGCTGCTGTTCGTTCTCTCGCTGCTCGCCGCCATCGCGATCCACCACGGTTTCGAGCGCCAGATCGAGCCGCGCCTGCGCAACCGGCTCACGCCGAAGCGGTCCGCAGTTTCCTGAGCTGCATGTAGAGCACGCCGGCCATCACGATCAGCCCGCCCCCCACCTGCAGCCAGGTGGGGTGATATCCGAACGCCATGGCGATCAGGACGGCGAAGACGGCCGAGAGATTGACGTAGAGCGAGGAGATCGGCAGGCCCAGCACGCTGATGCCGAAATTCCACAGGAAATTGCCCACCGCGGCGCTGAACAGGGCGAGATAGAACACCATGGCGAAAACCTCGGTCGGCGGCGTCTGGGAAGGCCAGCGGGCGATGCCCAGCACCAGGGCAAGGACCATGGCGGCGGCAAGCCACAGGCAGGTCGAGAGCGAGCTGACGAAGGTCAGCCGCACTTGGCCGAGCTGCCCCAGCCATTGCTGCGCCTTCAGCGAATAGACGTTCCAGGAGACCATCGCCACCAGCATCAGGACCTCGCCGCCCTGCAAGCCGAGCGAACCGGCTTCGAAGCCGGGCTGCCCGTAGACGACCAGCATGCCGCCGCCGATGGTCAGCAGCAGCGCCACGCCGAAACCCCGCTCCAGGCGCGCGCCGAGCATGGCCCGCGCCACCAGCGCGCCGGTCAGCGGCATGGCGACCGAGATGGCGGAGATGGTGATCGGGTTCGACCACAGCACCGACAGCGTGAAGAGGACGTTGAACCCCGCCATGAAGAAGCCGATGACCAGGAATTGCCGCATGCCGAGCGGCACCTGCCAGAGCCGGCCGGGTTCGCGCCAGGCGACGACGCAGGCCAGGATGAGCACCGACAGCATCATGCGCAACGCGGTCAGCACGAACGGGTCGAAGTAGCGCAGCAGCACGACGTTGAAGGGAACCGCCGAGCCCCAGAAGACGGCGGTCGCCAGCAGGCCCGCACCGGCCAGCAGCAACCGACTCCTGGCCGGCCGGCCGGCCGCATCAGGCGGCATGGGAGGCGTTTCTCAGCCGGGAAAGCTGCACATAGAGCACGCCGGCCATGACGATGACGCCGCCCGCGATCTGCAGCAGCGACGGCGGGGAGCCGAGCGCGGCGGCGACGAGGGTCGCCACGACCGGCTGGAGGTTGAGATAGAGCGCCGCCTGCGGCACGCCGATCGCGCTGGCGCCGAAATTCCACAGCACGATGGCGAAGGCCACGCCGGTCAACGAAATCAGCACCAGGACGGCGACCATGTCGAGCGGCACGTCGACCGGCGGCGCGGCCGCGACACCAACGGCCCAGAGCAGCAGGTAGAGGGCGATCATCCAGAGTCCGGCCGCGCTGGTGGTGAGCGCCGACAGCCTGATCTGCCCCAGATGCGCCAGCCATTGCTGGGCCCGCATGGAGTACCAGGTCCAGCAAACCTGGGCGAAGACGAGCAGGAACTCGCCGCCGCCGAAGCCGAACCCGACCTGCATCCGGCCCGGCGCGCCGAGCGCGACGATGACGCCGCCGGCGATCGTCACCGGCAGCGCCAGCAGCAGCGTGCGATCGAGCGGCGCGCCGAACAGAAAGCGCGCCATGATGCTGGCGACGATCGGGCCGCACATGAGGATCACCGAGGCGGTGACCGGGTGCGAGGAGGCGATGCCCAGCGTGTAGAGCACGGAAAACATCGTCATGGCCGCACCCAGTGCTGCAACGCGCGGGAGCGACAGTCCGCGCCAGGAAACCTGCTCGCGCGACAGGGCGACGAACAGCCAGAGGAAAGGCAGCGCCACGATGTAGCGGGCGCCGGCGAGGAACCAGGGATCGAAGTACTGCAGCAACAGCGCCGTCAGCGGCACCATCGCCCCCCAGAACACGGTGGTCAGCAGCAGAGCGCCGCCGGCCAGCGTGGCGCGCCGGCGATCGGGCTTCGGTTCCGTTCCAACCGCTTGCGCCATCTCAACGCCGCATGCCGGCAATCTGCGCCGAGCGAAAGAAGAAGAGCTGCACCAGGCGGCAGTTCTCCGGCGCGTTGCCGAAGGATTCGCCCGCCGTGTGCCATGCCCAGCCGCGGAACAGCACCAGCCGGTTGAACCGCATGGGAACGGTCATGATCAGGTCCCACTTGCTGCGGTCGCGCCCGTCGATCTCCGTCAGGCGATCGACCAGCTTGTCGCGGTCGGTCTCGCCGGGACCGTAGGCTTTCACGTCTTCCTGGGTCAGCGGCGCGCTCTCGGTGCCGTACTCGCGGTGACGGAAGAACTCGGTGCCGCCGCGGCAATGCTGCGGCAGGGTCATGAAAAGCACGCCGGCCCAGACGGTGCCCGGATCGATATGGATGTCGGCGCCGCGCACGTCGCCGGCGGTCGACAGGCGGAACCGGCCATGGGCCAGATCGTAATTGCCGCGCACCGGCTCGCGCAGGATCTGCGAGAACATCTGGTCCGCGTTCGGCCACAGCAGGGGCTGCTTCGAATTGCGGCCGGGATAGGGAGTGTCGGGCCTGATCGGGTCGTATTCCAGCGCCAGGGCGGCCTTCCTGACATCCATCGGATTGTCGTAGAAATCGTCGATCACCATCACGCTCAGCAGCATCGAAAACTCCCGCTACAGGCAGACCGGCGTCAGCCGATGCCGCCGCGATTGAGGGCGCCGTTGAAGAAAAAGAGCTGCACCAGCCGCGCGTTCTCGGGCCGGTCGCCGAAGGACTCGCCCGCCGTGTGCCAGTACCAGCTTCGGAACAGCACCAGCCGGTTGAACTTCATGGGCAGAACCATCGTGCGCTCCCATCTGTCGCGATCCTTGCCGCGACCGGCGAAGACCTTCTTCATCGCCTCCATCCGGCTGCCCGCCTTGTAGATGGTCAGGTCCTCGTTGCGCAGCGGCGCATGGTCGGTGCCGAACTTCCTGTGGCGGAAGAATTCGGTGCCGCCCCGGCAGTGCTCCGGCAGGGTCAGGTAGAGCACGCCGGCCCAGACATTGTCGGAATCGATGTGAATGGCGCTGCCGCCGGTGTCGTGCTCGTAGGTGATGCGGAAATAGCCGTGCAGCTTGGCGCGGTTGCCGACCACCGGTTCGCCGACGAAGCTCGAGAACATGCGGTCCATGCTGGGCCACAGCATGGGTTTGGCCGACATGCGGCCGGGGTAGTTCTGGTCGGGATCGGGCGGCGCATAGGTCATCGCCAGCGCCCGCTGGCGCACCTCCATCGGATTGTCGAAGAAATCGTCGATGACGAAGAAGGACGGAAACATCGCGGCCAGTCGGCGGTTGGGGGAATCCGGCCGCAGCCCTTCCCTCAGTGCTTTCGGCCAGTATGGCGCAAGCCCGCCGGCCAAGGCCAGCCCTCAGACGCGAGGACGGGGTCGCGCCGGACGCATCGCCGGTCCCCGGACGATGGATCAGCCGCTGGACTCTCCCGGCGCGACCCGGAACACCTCGTAGCCGACACCATCGCAATCGGGGTAGACGTCGGGTTTCTCGGTCGAAACCCGTACGGCAAGCACCCCGGGATGGCGAAAGCAGAGCGCCACGATCTCCTCGACCAGCGTTTCCTGCAGATTGTAGTGGCGCGCCTCGACCAGGCGACCGATGCCCGCACGCACCTGGTCGTAGTCGAGGACCCGGTCGATATCGTCGTCCGCGTCGGGCTGCGAGGCCAGGAACAGCTCGACGTTGATCAGCAGGCGCTGGCGCGCCTCCCGTTCGGCCTTGTGAATGCCGATCGAAGCCGGCAGCGCGAGGTTGCGCAGGAACAGGCGCCTGATCTCGCCGCCCCTGGCCAGTCGCGCGGCGAAGAAAGCGGCCGCCGTATCGCTCATGTCTCGAACATCACGTCGTTGGGCCGCTTGCCCAGGTGCTCGCCGCCGTCGACCACGATGGTGTGGCCGGTGAGGCTGGGCGTGGCCAGGATGAAGCGCAGGGTGCGCACCAGGTCCGCCGGCGTCGAACCCAGGCCCAGCGGCGCGCGCGCCTGGGCGGCAAGGAATTTCTCCCGACTCTGCCGGGCCGCCGGCAAGGTGATCCCCGGCGCGATGCCGCAGACCCGGATGCGCGGCGCGTAGGCCCGGGCCAGGATTTCCGTCATGCCTTGCAACCCGATCTTGGCAACGGTGTAGGAATAGAAATCGGGATTGAGATTCCACAGCTTCTGATCGAGCAGGTTGACGATCAGCCCGGTGCGTTTCCCCGGCAGCGACCGGGCGAAATCGCGCGCCAGGATGGCGGGCGCGCGCAGGTTGACCGCCTGGTGCCTGTCCCACCCTTCCAGCGTGAAGTCCTGCGGCCGGTCCAGCTCGAACAGCGAGGCGTTGTTGACCAGCAACGTCAGGTCGGGCCCGGCCGCGCATTTGCCGACCAGCGCTTCGGTCTGCCGGGCATGGGACAGGTCGGCCTTCACCGCCCTGGCCCGGCCGCCTTTGGCGCGAATGGCGGCCACCGTTTCGCCGGCTTCGGCGCGGGAGGTATTGTAGTGCACCCAGACGAACCAGCCATCCTGCGCCAGCGCCTCGGCAAAGGCGCGGCCCAGCCGCTTGCCGGCGCCGGTGACCAAAGCCGCCTGATCGTTAGCTGCCGGATCGCTCATGGGCGGCGATCATAGAGAGCGGCCGCCCCTCTCGCCAGCGTGACGAAACCGGCCGGACTCTCTATTTTGCGCCTCATGTCGCTGGAGCGGGCACAAACCGAAGCGGTGGTCATCGGCGCGGGCGTGGTCGGATTGGCCGTCGCGCGGGCACTGGCGCTGGCGGGCCGCGAGGTCGTCGTCCTGGAAAAGGAAGGCGCCATCGGCACCGGCATCTCCTCGCGCAATTCGGAGGTCATCCACGCCGGCATCTACTATCCCCAGGACAGCCTGATGGCGCGCTATTGCGTGGCCGGCCGGCGCGCGCTCTACGACTATTGCCAAAGCCGCGGCGTGCCGCACCGGCGCTGCGGCAAGCTGATCGTGGCCGCCGACGCGGCCGAGCGCGACAGGCTGGACGGCATCGCCCGGCGCGCGCTCGCCAATGGCGTGGAGGACATGCGCGTGCTGTCGGCGGCCGAGGCCAGGGCGCTGGAGCCCAACCTCGTCTGCAGCGGCGCCCTGCTCTCCCCGTCGACCGGCATCGTCGACAGCCATGGGCTGATGCTGTCGTACCGGGGCGAGGCGGAGGACCATGGCGCCGTGCTGGCGCTGAACGCGCCGGTCGAGCGCGTCGAAGCCGGCGCCGACGGATTGTCGGTCGTCGTGGGCGGCGACGGACCCATGCGGCTCGACTGCCGCCTGCTGGTCAACGCCGCCGGCCTCCACGCCAGCGACATCGCCCAGCGCATCGAGGCGATGCCGAAAGAGCGCATCCCGACCACCTATTACGCCAAGGGCAACTACTACAGCCTGGTCGGACGCTCGCCCTTCGCGCGCCTGATCTATCCCGTGCCGGTGCCGGGCGGGCTGGGCGTGCACCTCACGCTCGATCTGGCCGGCCAGGCGCGTTTCGGCCCCGACGTCGAATGGATCGAGCGCATCGACTACACGGTCGATCCGGCCCGGGCGCAATCCTTCTACGCCGCCGTGCGCCGCTACTGGCCCGGGCTGAAGGACGGCGCCCTGGTCCCCGCCTACGCCGGCATCCGCCCCAAGATCGTGCCGCAAGGCGCGCCGGGGCAGGATTTCGTCGTCCAGACGGCGGCGGACCATGGTGTGGCGGGGCTGATCAATCTCTTCGGCATCGAATCCCCGGGTCTCACCGCGTCGCTGGCATTGGGGGAGGCCGTGGCGCGGGAAGCGGCGCAGATGTAGTCAGCCTCCTTTCGACGCCCTATCGTCGAGACGCAGACTGTAGCTGGTGTTTTTGCTGCCGCCCGGGTTTTGCGCCAGCATCGTCTTGCCGACCAGATCGAGAATGTCGCGCTGCGCGGTGGCCAGCGACACCTTGCCCAGGGTGGCCCATTTCTTCGCCGTGATGTTGCCCTGGAAGCCGTCGAGGCAACGGTTGAGGATGGCGCGCTGGCGTTCGTTCAGCGGCGTTCCCTCGTGACGCCGCCAGAACGCCGCCTTGCGCAGCACCAGCGAGCTGCCGCCCTGCGCGTCTTGGACCGCGCGCGTGAAACAACCCAGGAACCATGCCAACCAGTCGGTGACGTCCAGCCCGCCGCGCTGGGTCCGCTCCAGGACGCGGTAATAGTCGGCACGCTCGCGACGGATCTGGGCCGACATGCTGTAGAAGCGTTGCGGCGAATTCTCCGACTGCGCCAGCGCCATCTCGGCGATGGCGCGCGCGATGCGGCCGTTGCCGTCGTCGAAGGGATGGATGGTGACGAACCACAGATGCGCCAGCCCCGCGCGCAACAGCCCGTCGATTCGCCCGTCCTGCCGCGGCGCCGCGGCGAACCAGGCGAGAAAAACCCGCATCTCCGTATCGAGGCGCGCCGCGGGCGGCGCCTCGAAATGCACCCGCTCGCGACCGACGGCGCCGGAGATCACCTGCATCGGGCCGGCGGCATCGTCGCGCCAGCATCCGATGGCGATGCGCCGCCCATCCGCCTCGCCGCCCAGCAACGCGCGATGCCAGGCGAAGAGACGATCCGGCGTCAGCGGCCGGTCGAAATCGCGCGTGGCATCCAGCGCCATCTCCACCACGCCCTCGGCGCGGCGGTCGATCCGCTTCGCGCCGGCCATCCTGATCCCCAGGCGCCGCGCCAGCGAGGAACGCACGCTGGCATGATCGAGCGTCTCGCCCTCGATCTCCGAGGTCTTCACCACCTCCTCGGTCAGGCTGTGAAGCTGCGCCTCGCGCCGCAGCTCGAAGCCCAGCGTGCGCATCAGCCCCAGCAGCTCGCCCTGCGCCAACCGCGCCGACGCCAGGGGAGCGATCAGGGCGCTGTCGTTCCAGGTGAAGTCCGGCCAGTTGCGGCGCTGCCAGATATACATGTTCTCCTCAATTTCTGAGGAGAACATACCATATTCTCCGCAAAAAGTGAGGAGAAAATGCGGAGAATATTGACCGGGGACCGATGCCAGGTCCTGCTGCGGTTTTCCCCAGCCAGCCCTGTCGGCGACTGCGCTATGATGGCGTCAGGCGCGGCCCGCGCCTCCCTCCCTCCACCGGGGAAGCATTGTCATGCGGGGCAGTTTTCCTCATCGAACCGCTGGTGCGGACGCGGCGCATAAGGAGGGGTTGCGCGAGAAGGTCCGCAACGGAGGTTTGCGATGAAATTTTCTGCGCCCCTTTACCAACTGAAGCGCAAGGCCAGGCTGCTGTCCCGCGACCAGCAGATCCCACTGCACGAGGCGCTCGACCGCGTCGCCAGGCTGGAAGGCTTTGCCGCCTGGAGCCTGTTGGCGGCCAAGGCGGCCGCCCGCTCGCCGGCGGCCACGCTCTACGCGCAACTGGCGCCCGGCGACCTGCTGCTGCTGGGCGCGCGGCCGGGCCAGGGCAAGACGCTCCTGGGGCTGGAACTGGCGGTCGAAGCGATGAAGGCCGGCAACCGCGCCGTGTTCTTCACGCTGGAATATACGGCCAAGGACATCGCCGATCGTTTCCGCGCCATCGGCGTCGAGCGCGCCGCCCACGATGCGCTGTTCGCCTTCGACGGCTCCGACGACATCAGCGCCGACTATATCGTAGCGAGGCTGGGCGATGCGCCGTCCGGCACGCTGGCGGTGGTCGACTATCTGCAGCTTCTCGACCAGAAGCGCAGCAACCCCGAGCTGTCCGACCAGATCCGCACGCTGCAGGGCCTCGCCCGCGAAAAAGGACTGGTCTTCGTCTTCATCTCCCAGATCGACCGCCGCTTCGATCCGGCGCTCCGGCCGGTGCCTGGCCTGCAGGACGTCCGCCTGCCCAACCGGCTCGACCTGTCGCTGTTCAGCAAGACATGCTTCCTGAACGACGGCGAGGTGCGGTTCGGGACGATGGGATAGGAAACAGGCGAAGCCCGCCCCATGGCCTCGACGGCCGTGGGGCGGCCCATGGGGCGTGGCGCACCTGGCTCCTAGGGCCGCATGAAGCCGAAGGCCTCCGTCTCGTCGATATTGTCGATCTTGAACTGCAGTTCGGCGCAGATATCGGCGTCGGCGCGGCTCATCTTGTAGACCTCGATGGCGCAGGCCAGAAGCGCGCGGCCCACGACGTCGGAGGAGATGCTCTCCTTCTCTGCCTCGGCGAGCGCCGCATTCACCTTCGGCCGCACGATGTCCCATACGTCGCTCATGATCGCGTCCTCTCCTGCGTTTCTTTCGCTGCCCGGAACCCCCGGCCACCCGTTCCTGATACGCTGCAGTCTGCAACCGGGCATTGACCCGGATCAAGAGCAGCCGGGAGGAAGGAAACGATGAACCGCGTGCTGGCCCATACCGGGGCGACATTTCCCATCGTGCAGGCGCCCATGGGCTGGATCGCCCGCTCGCAACTGGCGTCGGCCGTCTGCCAGGCCGGCGGGCTCGGCATCATCGAAACCTCGTCCGGCGAGACCGATGCCTGCATGGCCGAGATCGAGAAGATGAAGACGCTGACCGACCGGCCGTTCGGCGTCAACCTGCCGCTGCTGTTCCTGCGCGATCCGCGCATGGTCGAGTTCGTCGCCACCTGCGGCGTGAAATTCGTCACCACCTCGGCCGGCAGTCCCAGCAAGCTGCTGGAGGCGCTGAAAGGCCGGAATCCCGACATTGTCGTCTATCACGTGGTGCCGACCCTGAAGGCGGCGATCAAGGCGGTGGAAGCGGGTGTGGACGGGCTGATCGTCGAGGGCGCCGAGGGCGGCGGCTTCAAGAACCCAGACGACGTGTCGACGCTGGTGCTGTTGCAGGCGGTGCGCCAGGCGGTGGACGTGCCGCTGATCGCCGCCGGCGGCATCTGCGACGGGCGCGGCATGGCGGCGGCTTTCGCGCTGGGCGCCGAAGGCATCCAGATGGGCACGCGCTTCGTCTCCAGCGCCGAAAGCCCGGTGCACCGCAACTACAAGCAGGCGATCCTCGACGCGCCCGAGACCGGCACCTTGATGCTGAACAAGGCGGGAACGCCTTGCGTGCGGGCGCTGAAGACGCAGCGCTCGCACGGGATCTACGAGGCGGGGACGATGCCGAAGGACACGTTCGGCAAAATCCTCGACCTCTATTTCGGCGGCGACATGGAGGCCAGCATCGGGCTGGCCGGCCAGACCGCCGGCCTGATCGAGGAGATCAAGCCGGTGCGGCAGATCATCGACGAGACGGTGGCGCAGTTTCGCGCCATCTGCGGGCGGATGGCGGCGCTGGAGCGAAGCGCGTCATTTGGGTGAAGCGGAGATGCCGGGGCCACTCCATCCTTCGTCATCCCCGCCCGTCCACTCTCGTCAGCCCGCCTCGAGCGGAGCCTTCGATCGCCGTATCGCCGCCGGGACGGCGTTCTGGGATCAACTCGCCGACCAATCGAATTCTCATTTGCCCGGCGGGGAGCCATTTTCCATCGCCGCCATATGCCGGACCGCCAGGTAACCATAAGTCAACGCCGACGAAAGGCTGGTGCCCGCCTGATAGCCGACGCCGATCTCCGTAGGCGCCGCGGCATTGCCGGCTACGTAGAGGCCGGGGATGGGATAGCCGCGCTGGTGCAAGGCACGCGCATGGATATCGCATTCGATGCCGACCGAGGAGGAGTATGTCGGGGACAGCCTGACGCCATAGAATGGCGGGCGCTCGATAGAGCCGAGCGCGCTGTTCAGCACCGCCGCCTCGCCACCGCCCGTCTGCCGCCAGATATCGCCGCCCCGGCCAAAATCCTCGTCGATTCCGCCTCGGGCGAAACCGTTGAATCTTTCCACCGTAGCCGCGAGATTGAGTGGATCGATGTCCAAGGCGCGCGCCAGGCCTTCGACCGTCGGACCGCGCGCAACCCAGCCGGGAATGGGTGCGCCAGGCGGGTTGTCGGCGAAGGTGTAGCTCCTGGCGTACTGCTCGTCGAAGATCAGGAATCCCGGCAAGTTGGGATGTTGGTGCGTCGCCTCGTCGTATCGCCTTATCTGCGCCGCCGCCTCGGCGAAGCGTGCTTCGTTGGCGAAACGCCGTCCGCTTCGGTTTACAACCAGCGTGTGCGGACTGGCCAGCTCGATAATGCTGGCCAGCCGGAAGGGACCGGGCTGATCCGGACTTCTTCCTGGAATTCGATAGCCCAAATGCGCCCGCACATTGGGCTGGACGGCGCACAGACGCGCGCCGATCTCGACGCTCATGATCAGCCCGTCGCCATCGCGCGACGCGGGGAACATCGAATCATAGCCGGGCAACCAGTCCAACGATTTGACCAGGTCGATGTTCGATTCGTAGCCGCCGGTCGCCAGCACCACCCCGCGCCGGGCGCGCATGTGCTTTCCCGCCGACGTTTCCACGCCGACTACGGCGCCATCTTCGACCAACAGGCGTTTGACGCCGTTTTCCAGTTGCACGGAAATGCCTCGTCGCAGAACCTGCTCCAGCAAACCGACCACCAGCGCAGCGCCCATGCATCTGACATCGGCGGCAGCTCGCTCGGCAACGAGTTGACTGTCCCAATTCGCCTGGTTGTGAATGCCGCCCCAACGACGGAATTCGCCGACCCGTGCACGATAGGGAATGGCAGCCGGCACCAGCGCCCGACCCGCCCAATCCCCGAGTACGGCAGCCGAAATCGGCTTGGGCTCCAGCGACCGCCCCGCCTTGGTGCTGGCCGTCGCAATCTTGCCGGCATACATATCGGCGAGCCCTTCGATGACCTCGAGTTGAAGGCCGCATCGGGCAAAAAAAGCCAGCGCCCTGCCGCTCTCCGTGGCAAGCGTGCACAGGCGGGCTTCGTCATGATGGCCGCCCCCCAGCCGCAACATGTACTCGACGGCATCGTGCAGATCGCCGGCTGCCTCGGCCGGATTCTGAAGATGATTGTTGCCGGCCCACAGAATGCCGTAGGAATAGGCGGTGCCGCCACCGACGCTGTCGGCCTTCTCCAATAGCTCGACCTGCAGTCCCAGCTCGCTTGCCGTCAACGCCGCAGCCAAGCCCGCGGCACCGCTGCCGGCGACGATCACATCGGTTTCCATTTCAGCGGTCAGGCAGCCGACGACGCCATGCCAATAGGCGCTGGCTGCATTCCCCTGACCAAACGCCCCGGTATCTTTCCCGTAAGAGCGCCCTCGCGGTACACCGGCACGCCCGTGAGTATGGTCGCCATTATGCCATCGCATTTCTGCAGCAAGCGGCGGCCGCCCGCCGGAAGATCGTAAACGATATACGGCTTGCGCAGCCGCAACTTGTCGTAGTCGATGACGTTCATGTCCGCTTTGAAGCCCGGCGCGACGATGCCGCGATCGAACAGGCCAAGCACCTTGGCATTGTCGCTGGTGATGCGCTTTACCGCCCATTCGACGGTGAATTTCGGATTGTGGTTCGGACGGTCCCGCACCCAGTGGGTAAGCATGAATGGCAACGAACTGGAATCGCAGATGTAGGCGGCATGTGCGCCGCCATCGCCCAATCCGACGATCGAATTGCGGTCTTCGAGCATCGTTTCGACGGCGTCCAGTCTTCCTTTGTCGAAGTTGTTTTTGGGACGCATGAGCAGGCCCCTGCCCTCGTCCTGCAGAAGGTGATCGTAGGCCAGCCGCTCCGGCGATACGCCCCGCCGCTTCGCCATGAATGCGATGCTGGCCTCGGGGGGCGGCTCGTAGTCGGGGAATTCTCCCCACGGAAAGGTGCGGTCCCATGCGTGCAAGCGCTCGTGCTGGCTGGCAGGCGTCTCCTCGGCGAGCAACCGGTCGCGGAACTCCGGCTGCCGCAGAGACGCGAGGCGCTCCTCGAACGGCAGGGACGCGATCTTCTTGTAGCTGGGGCGAAGCATGAAAGGATGCTGGGAAAGCTCGAAGCCGAATATCAGGCCAACGGCGCGAGTTGCGATCTGCGCCGAAATCGGCAGTCCCTGCTCATTGACGGCATCGATGTCCCGCAGCGTCTCCCGCCAGCTATCCGGTCTGTTGTCCCTCTGCAGGAGCGAGAGCGAAAGCGGCCGTCCCGACCTGCGGGTGAGGCGTTTCAGCATCTCGAATTCGGCATCGGGATGCTCGAAGTTCGGGATGAGTTGCATCCATCCCGCGCCGCCGCGACGCAACCCTTCCGCCAAGGCAAGAAGTTCGTCTTCGTCGGCCGCCAGCGCCGGAACGGGACGGCCGTCGAGGGATTTGTGATGAAGTGCGCGCGCAGTCGAAACGCCGAAACCGCCGGCCTGGACGCTTTCCGCCACCAGCTTCGTCATAATCCCGCGATCGGCTGCATCGGAGGGCGCCTGATCGATCGCCCGCTGGCCCATCACATACAGTCGCAGGGCCGAATGCGTCAGCATGGCGCAGACGTCGAGATCGAACTGCCGGTGCGACAGGAAATCGAGAAACTCCGGAAACGTCCGCCAGCTCCACGGCAAGCCGTCCTTGAGGACGGCGCGAGGGATGTCTTCCACCCCCTCCATGAATTCCACCAGCATCTCCCGGTGCTCGGGATTGCAAGGCGCGAAACCGACGCCGCAATTGCCCATCAGCACCGTGGTGACGCCATTGAAAGAGGACGGGGCAATATGGTTCGACCACGTCACCTGGGCATCATAGTGCGTGTGAACGTCGATGAAACCCGGCGTCACCAGGCAACCCCGCGCGTCGATTTCCGTTTCGGCCCGTTCGACCGACGACCCCACTGCCACGATTACGCCGTCGCGGACGCCGACATCGGCTCGAAACGCCGGCTGCCCCGATCCATCGACGATTTCGCCGCCTCGAATAGCGAGAGAGAGTGGCTTGCCCATAGCGCTCCTTCCGTCTTGCTTAGTGGCTCCTATTTGCCGGCATCCAGCCGAACGCTCGTCGCAGCGCGCCGCCCAGCACCGATGCTTTTTCGCCGGACGACAGCTCGGCAGTCTCCCTGATGTAGTCGATGCCCTGGACGTAGCTGAGAAACTTCTCCGCCCGCGTCCAATCCGAGCCCCACATCGTTCTTTCCGGTCCGAAGCGGTTCAATATGCCGTGCAGCAGCGGCCACAGATCGGAATAGGGAAAAGGCTCGGCGGACAGAAGCGGCGCGGTGGTGATCTTGACGCTGACGGTCGGGTACGCCGCCAAAGCCAGAAGATCCGGCAGCTGCGCACGCTGCTCTTCCTTGTCCACCTTGCCGGGCGAGCGGGGCAAACCCAGATGGTCGACCACGATGCGGAGATCGGGGAACTCCCTTTGCACGAGCGCGACCTCGCGCAGTCCTCGCGGCGGGTAAATGCAGACCGGCACATTGTGGCGCTGCGCGGCGGCGAAGAAATTGCGATGCCAGCCGTCGCGAAGACGCGAGCGTCCCTCCTCGTTCAACGCCAGGACACGCAACCCAAGGGCGCCTTGGCGCGCCCGCCATCGTTGCACCTGCTCGTCGATGTCCGGTGCCTGGCTGTCCAGATAGCCGACTACGCCGAATCTATCCGGAAATCGCCGAGCGGCCTCGAGCGCATAGCTGCTGTCGTAGCCGTAAAGCGAGGGCGAGACCACTACCGCTCCATCGATACGCGCCGTCGCCATGGCCTGCAAAGCGCGCTCGACGGTTACAGGCTCCTCCGCAACGTGCGATCCACCGGTGAGAGCGGCAATACCCTGGCTATGGACGAAATCCTGATTCCACGGACGGATCGGGGAATCGCGTTCCCAAATATGGATTTGCGCGTCCAGGACTTCAAAGTCGCCCATCTGCCAGCACCTGCAATCTCTTTCCCAAGACGGCCGTCGCGGCGGCGTCCGGTCCTACTTTCTCGTCATTGCGGTTGCACGCCGGCTCGGGTCGCAACCCCCTGCCATTTGGGAAATTCCGCATCGAGCCACGCCTTGAATTCGGTCGGAGCCAAGCCGGCCGGTTCGGTGCCCCACTGCCTCATCCTGGCCTGCAGTTCGGGTTCCTTGATGATTTCCAGTATCTCGAAAGTCATTCGCTGGATGATCGCCGGCGGCGTATCGCGCGGCGCCAGCACGCCGTTCCAGATTACGGACTCGAAGCCCGGCACGCCGCTCTCGTCGGCTGTTGGAACGTCCGGCCAGTCCTTCCAGCGCTTCTTGCTCGTCACCGCGAGCGCACGCAACGTGCCGTCGGCGACCTGCTGGCTCAACGAGCCGATGGGCAGGATGACCCACTGGATCTGATCGGCCAGGGCGGCAGCCACGACCGGCACGCCGCCGTTGTAGAGGATATATTCCGAACTGATGCCCGTGACGGATTTGAAATGCTCGAAGTCGAGCCTGTTCACCGAGCCCGTACTGCCGAAATTCAGCTTTTCGGGATTGGCCTTGCTGTATTCCAGCAGCTCTTTGACGGTCTTCGCCGGGTTCTTGGCATTGACCGCGACCACCTGCGGTCCAACGCTTATCAAGACGACTGGAGCCAGATCGCGGACGTCATAGGACGCGCTTTTGCTGGTCAGCCGCAACACGACCGAGGACGGCGGGAAGACCCCGAACGTATAGCCATCGGGCGCCGAGCGCACGACGTATTCGATGCCGATCTGGCCGCCGGCGCCAGGCTTGTTCTCGACCACCACCGGCTGGCCCAGCCTGGGGCTGAGTTTTTGCGCAATAATCCTGGCCAGGATGTCGATCGTGCCGCCCGGCGGAAAAGGAATGACGAATTTGACGGGTCTGTTTGGCCATTCCTGCGCCGATGCGGCGCCGGGCAGCAGACAAAACAGTGCGGCGCCTATCAGTAGCCCGGCTAATTTCCTCATGTCCGACCTCCCTTTGAGCGAACCTTTCGCCGGTGGAGCGCGGTCCTCTCTTGAGGGTTACTCTCATGCGCAGGATAACGATGGTCCAATGCCTTGACGGCAACGGCTTGATACCGAACGAGCATCAAGGCGCGCCGCAACCGTTAGGGCTTCTCGGCTGCCCATTGCGTCCCGATTGAATTGCCGATGGGTTCGCCGCTCGGGTTGTCAGAGAGCGATCGAGGACAGCGTCGCCTTTCCGCCGGTGAGGCGGCGCTCCACCGTCAAAGCCTTCCGATGTCGATCGCGACAGTCATGTCGATACGGTCACGCCAGATTGATGCGGCAGCCGACCACCTCAATCTGGCTCTCGCCCAGCCGCCGGCCGCGTGCCCTGGCGGCGGCAAGCGTCGCGGCCTTGTCCGCCACCTCGATGTCGAGGGCGGAAATACCGGATCCGCGTCCGTCCCTCGCCTCGACGAAGCGAACCTCGCCCATGTCGAGCGGAATATGCAATCCGCCCTTGCCGCTCTTCACCGGCCGCTCCAGTAGCCGGCCCCAGAGATCCGCCGTGGCAACAGGATCCGCGCTCTGCAGTTCGACGCCCAGCAGCCTGCCGGCGCCGCTCCTGCCCAGGTGCGATTTCCAGTCGGGGCCGGCGGGGACCCAGTTGCAGAGCTTCTGCCGCCAGTCGTCTTCCGGCGCGCCGGCATCGATGGAGAGCAGGAAGCCGCCGACATCGGCGGGGTGGAAATGGGTGTAGGTATAGTCGCGCTGGTCGCGGGTGGCGACGGCGCGCACGCCCATCGCCTGCAGCCGCTTGCGGTAGGAAAGCGCGTCGGCGACCTGCAGGATCACCATGTAGCCGCCATCGCCCTGGCGCCGCTGCAAATAGCGGCCGGCGGAGGTGCCCGGCTGCGTCGGCGCCACGATCTCCAGGAAATCGCCGCCGATCGGGGCGACGATGTTCTCCAGCCCCCATTTGCCCACGCCGGGATCGCGATAGGCGACCTCCAGCCCCAAGAGCGAGCACAGCTCCTCGGTGGCGCCCTTCAGGTGTTCGGCCACGAACGCGATCTGACGCAGACGCATCTTCGCCTCCTGCCGCGCGCGACGGCGGCCTGCCCCGCGTATCCTACCGGCCCTTGAACACCGGCTGGCGCTTCTCGACGAAGGCTTTCGCCGCTTCCTTGTGGTCCTCGGTATCGGCGCAGCGCATCATGCCGAAAGCCTCCAGGTCCATGACCTCGCCCAGCGTGCCTTCCTCGGCCGCCTTCATGTTGCGCTTCATGTAGCCCCAGGCCACGCGCGGGCCGTTGGCAAGCTGGGTCGCCAGCTTCATCGTCTCCGCCTCGAGCTGGTCGTCGGGCACCACGCGGTTGGCCAGGCCCAGCGCCTCGATCTTGGCGCTGTCGAGGATTTCGGCGGTGAAATAGAGCTCGCGCGCCTTGGCCGTGCCGATCAGGCGGTGCAGGAAATAATGGCCGGCGAAATCGCCCGAGAACCCCACTTTGGCGAAGGCGGTGGTCATGCGCGCGCTCTGCGCCACCACCCGCATGTCGCAGGCCAGCGCGATCGACATGCCCGCGCCGGCGGCCACGCCGTTGACCATGGCGATGGTCGGCTTGGGCATCTCGTGCAGCAGGCGTGAGACCTCCATGCGCCGGCGCAGGTCGTGGGCGCGCTCCTCCAGGCTGCCGCGCCGCTCGCCCGAGGCCATCGACTTGACGTCGCCGCCGGCGCAGAAGGCGCGGCCCGCACCGGCCATCACGACGCAGCCCACCTCGGGATCGGACGCCGCCGCACCCAGCGCATCGAGCTGCGCCTGCATCATGACCGGCGTCAGCGCGTTCATCGCGTCCGGCCGGTTCATGGTCAGCATCAGCACGCCCTTGTCCTTCCTGGACAGAAGTTCCTGCGTCATGTCCCCTCCGTTGTTCTTGCCGCCAGCATAGCGCCTCCGTCACAGGCCGTCAGCGGCGCTCGTTTCGCCTGCCGAAAGCCGAACTGCGGACTTTGGCCCGGCACGTCCGTGCGCTATGAAGATCGCCGCAACGCGGGAGGAAATCATGTTCAAGACGCCATTCACCGAGCTGGTCGGCATCGAGTACCCGATCGTGCAGGGCGGCATGCAATGGGTCGGGCGGGCGGTGCTGGCGGCGGCGGTGTCGGAAGCGGGCGGGCTGGGCATCATCACGGCGCTGACGCAGCCGACTCCGGACGACCTGCGCCAGGAGATCGCCAAGGCGCGCATGCTGACCAAGAAGCCGTTCGGCGTCAACCTCACCATCCTGCCGACGCTGGTGCCGCGGCCCTACGGCGAATATATCGACGCCATCATCGATTCGGGCGTGAAGATCGTCGAGACGGCGGGCAACAATCCCGAGCCCTTCCTGCCCAAGCTGAAGGCCAACGGCATCAAGGTGGTCCACAAATGCACCGCCGTGCGCCATGGCGTGAAGGCGCAGAAGATCGGCGTCGACGCCATTTCGATGGACGGGTTCGAATGCGCCGGCCATCCCGGCGAGGACGACGTGCCCAACATGATCCTGCTGCCGGCCGCGCGCGACAAGATCTCCATCCCGATGATCGCCTCCGGCGGCATCGGCGATGCGCGCCAGTTCGTGGCCGCCCTGGCGCTGGGCGCCGACGGGGTGAACATGGGCACCCGCTTCATGGCGACCAAGGAAGCGCCGATCCACGACAAGGTGAAGCAGCGCCTGGTCGAGGCCGACGAGCGGGAGACCGACCTGATCTTCCGCACCATGCGCAACACCTCGCGCATCGCGCGCAACAGCATCTCGAAACAGGTGCTGGAGATGGAGCGCGAGGGCAAGACCATCCAGGAAATCGGCCCGCTGGTGGCCGGCGTGCGCGGCAAGGTCGTCTACGAGACCGGCGATCTCGACCATGGTGTGTGGTCGGCCGGCATGGTGCAGGGCCTGATCCACGACATCCCGAGCTGCAAGGAGCTGATCGACCGCTTCGTCAGCGAGGCCAGGAAGATCATCGAGGGCCGGCTGAAGCCGCTGGCGGCGTAGTTCGTTGGCAGCACAAAATGTCATCCCGGGCGAGCGCAGCGAGACCCGGGACCCACAACGCTGGTTCCAGCAAATTGTGCCGTTGCAGAGGGAGTTATGGGTCCCGGCTCTCCGCCCTGCGGGCTACGGCCGGGATGACGCATTAGGGCGGCGTAAACGCTAAACCCGCTTCTCCAGCAACACGCCGGTCTCGGTCAGCGCCCTCGCCTGCTCGCCCGAGACGCCAATCTCTCCCAGCACCTCCGCATTGTGCTGGCCCAGGAACGGCGCCAGGCCGGGATCGCGCAGCGGGAAGGCGGAGAAGCGCAGCGGCATGCCCGGGACCTGGAAAGCGCCGAACACGGGGTCCTGGATCGTGCGCACGGTCTGGCGCTCCAGCAGATGCGGCTCTTGCATCGCCTTGTCGACGGTGAGCATGGGCGCGGCCGGCACCTTGCCCTTGTCCAGCGCCTCCAGCGCCTGCGCCATGGTGCGGGAAGAGGTCCAGCCCTCGACCGCGGCGACCACCTCGGCCTGATGCGCCATGCGGGCGGCGTTGTCGATGTAGCGCGGATCGCCGGCCATCTCCGGCCGGCCCATGACGGTGCAGAGCAGACGCCAGTGCTCGCCCAGGCAGGTGATCATGACGTAGCCGTCCCGGCAGCGGAACAGGCCGAAGGGGCAGACCACGTTGTGCTGCGAGCCGGTGCGGGAGGGCACGATGGAGCCGCCCGAGGTGCTGACGAGCTGCACGTTGATCTCGTGGCACTGCATGTAGAAATCGATCATCGCGATGTCGAGGAACTGGCCGGTGCCGCCGGGCTTGGCGCGGTTGTAGAGGGCGGTGGCGATCGCCCCATAGGCCAGCATGCCGGTGCCGATATCGCCCATCGCCACGCCCGGCACCGCCGGCGCCTGGTCCGGATCGCCGATCACGGAAGTGACGCCGGAATAGGACTGGGCGATGAAATCGAAGCCGCGCAGGCGCGAAAGCCCGCCCTTCTGGCCGAAGGCGGAGATCGAGCACATGATGGCCCAGGGGTTGCACTGGCGCACCACGTCCCAGCCCAGGCCGAAGCGCTCGATGACGCCGGGCGAGAAGTTCTCGACCACCACGTCTGCCTTTTCGACCAGTTTCAGCAGCAGTTCCTTCGCCTCGGGCCGGGCGATGTCGAGGCACAGGCTCTTCTTGCCCAGATTGTGCTGGACGAAATAGGCGCTGCGCCCTTCCCTGAAGTTCGGCAGCTTGCGGGCGTTGTCGCCCTCCGGCGCCAGTTCGACCTTGACCACTTCCGCGCCCAGCTCCGCCATCATCCGCGTCACCACCGGCCCGGCGATGAACTGGGTGAAATCCAGAACCTTGACGCCGGACAGCGCATTGGGCTGCCACATGCCATGCTCCCCATTCTGCCGTGCGGAAAGTCGGCGGCGGCGGCGCTTCCGCATTCTTCCTGAACGCCTGTTCATACATTAGGCTGAAGCCGCCCGGACCGACAACGACAATGAAAGAGCGCCCCATGCCCGACGCACCCGACTACCAGACGCTTGTGATCCGCCGCGAGAACGGCGTGGACTGGGTCACGTTCAATCGTCCGGAGCGGCTGAACGCGCTGAACCCGCGCATGGTCGACGAGCTGCTCGATTACTTCCAGAACCTCTACATGGACCATAGCGTGCGGGTCGTGGCGCTGCGCGGCGCCGGCCGCGCCTTCTGCGCCGGCATCGACATCAAGGAAACGGCCGGCGCCAACAACCTGCGCAACCCCGCCGACGGCTTGCGCGCCCAGCGGCGCATCAGCGAGATCGTCATGCGCATGCGCCGCGCCCCGCAGCCGATCGTCTCGCTGATCAACGGCCCGGCCGCCGGCGGCGGCTTCGCCTTCGCGCTGGCCTCCGACATCCGCCTCGCCGCGCCCGCCGCGCGCATGAACGCCGCCTTCATCCGGCTCGGCCTGTCGGCCTGCGATATCGGCGTCTCCTATTTCCTGCCGCGGCTGATCGGCGCGGCGGCGGCGTCGGAATACATGCTGACCGGCCGCTTCATCGACGCCGAGAAGGCGCTGAAACTCGGCCTGGTGTCGCAGATCGTGCCGGAGGAGAAACTGGAGGAAGCGGCGCGCGGGCTGGTCGACGACATGCTGCAGGCCTCGCCGCTCGGCCTGCGCCTGACCAAGGAATGCCTGAACATGAGCATCGATGCGCCGAGCCTGGAGGCGGCCATCGCCATGGAAGACCGCAACCAGATCCTGTGCACCGCGAGCGACGATTTCGCCGAAGGCATGCGCGCCTTCATCGAGAAGCGCCCGCCGCGCTACGCCGGGTCCTGAAGAAGCGATCCGCAACATCATAACCATAACCAAGCTGGTACTGGGATTCCGACATGATCAACCCGATGCAACTTGAAAACCGCGTCGTCATGGTGACGGGCGCCGGCCAGGGCATAGGCCGCGCCGTCGCCGAACTGGCGGCGGAACTGGGCGCCAGGATCGTCGCCATCGATGTGAAGCCCGAGGGCGTCACCGAACTGGCGGCGGGGCTCGGCAGGGATCGGGCCGCCGCCTTCGTCGGCTCGGTGACCGATGCCGGCTTCGTGCAGCAGGTGGTGAGCGACGCCGTGCAGCGCTTCGGCGCCATTCACGGGCTGGTCAACAACGCCGGCATCCTGCGGGCGGCCATGATCCACAAGATGTCGATCGCCACCTGGCAGGAGGTGATCGACGTCAACCTGTCCGGCGTCTTCTACTGCCTGCAGGCGGTCGGGAGGCACATGATCGAGCGGCGGCAGGCAGGCGACAAGGCGCCGGCCCGCATCGTCAACATCTCCTCCGATGCCGGCCGCCGCGGCACGTTCGGCCAGATCAACTACGGCGCGGCCAAGTCCGGCGTCATGGGCCTGACCATGAGCGCGGCCCGCGAATGGGCCGGCCACGACATCGCGGTCAACACCGTGTGCTTCGGCGTGGTCGAGACCCAGATGACCGAGACCATTCGCGGCGAAAGATTCCGCGACCGCTACATGGCGCAGATCCCGATGGGCCGCTTCTCCACGCCGCAGGAGGTGTCGCAGCCGGTCTGCTTCCTGCTGTCGGACGCCGCCTCCTACATCACCGGCCAGCATCTGTCGGTGAACGGCGGCTACACCATCGGAGTCTAGAACGAACAAGAGAACGAGGGAGCGGAGCATGGGCCAGGTCGAGGGCAAGGTCATCATCGTCACCGGCGCGGCCTCGGGCATCGGGGCGGCCTGCGCCCGGGTGCTGGCGCGCGAAGGCGCGCGGGTTCTGGTCACCGACGTCGACGACGGACAGGGGCCGGAGGTGGTGGCGGACATCGTCCGCAAGGGTGGTTCCGCCGCCTTCCTGAAACAGGACGTGACCGACGAACAGCGCTGGCCGGACGTCGTCGGCGAGGCCGTCTCGCGCTGGAAGAAGCTCGACGGGCTGGTGAACAATGCCGGCGTCGGCCTGGCCGGCTCGATCCTCGATTTCTCGCTGGCGGACTGGCGGCGGCAGATGGCGATCAACGTCGAGGGCGTGTTCCTCGGCACCAAGCACGCCGTCAGGGCGATGAAGGAAACCGGCGGCGGCTCGATCGTGATGATCTCCTCGGTGGCCGGGCTGGTCGGCTCGCCGCGGCTGGCCGGCTACTGCGCCACCAAGGGCGCGGTGCGGCTGTTCGCCAAGGCGGTGGCGCTGGAATGCGCCCAGAACGACTGGAACATCCGCGTCAATTCCGTCCATCCCGGCATCATCGACACGCCGATCTGGACCAAGATCCCGATGGGCGGCCAGCAGTTCGACCAGGCGACGGGCGCCAACGCCATCGACCCCAACCAGATCGCGCTGGTCGGCGCGCCGGTGAAGCGGGCGGGCCAGCCGGAGGACATCGCCAACGGCGTGCTGTTCCTGTGCTCGGACGCGTCGAGCTACATGACCGGCACGGAGCTGGTGATCGACGGCGGCATCGTCGCGCGCTGATACGGCCGCCGATCAGGCGGCGGTCTTCTCGCGCAGCAGGGCGACGAAGCCGGCGGCGATCTGCGGCGGGCTGGCCGCGCCCTGACGGTACCAGGTCGGGGCCCAGTTCAGCGCCCCCAGCAGCATCAGCCGCAGCAGGCGGCGGTCGACGCCTGCCGCCGCCGGCAACGCCTCGACCAGCCCGGCGAACAGGCACTCGTATTCGTCGCGCTGGGCGATCAGGCGGGCGCGCAACTCGGGCGAGACGCGGCTGAAATCCTGCAGCACCACGCTGGCGAACACCGCATCGCCCAGCAGCGCTTCCAGATGCGCCCGGCAGCCGGCCTCCAGTCGCGCCCAGGGATCGGCGACGGCTTCCGTCGCCGCGCTCACCGCCGCCACGATCTGGGCCACGCCGCGCGCATGGGCGGCCGCCACCAGCGCCTCCTTGGAGGCGAAGTGGTAGTACATCGACCCCGCCAGCATGCCGACCTCTCGCGCGATGTCGCGCATCGAGGTGGCCTCGAAACCATGTACTGCGAACAGCCGGGCGGCGGCCAGCAGCAGGTCTTCCCGCCGGTTGTCGGGCCGGACGGGGACGACGCTGGAGACAGCCTGACCGGAAGCCATTTCAAAACGTACCCAACAAACACTTGTTTGGCAACCTATCCAGTGGTAAACAAAGGAAAAATCCGGGAGGGGCGGCGATGACGGCGCCGGCGCGCAGCGATTACGTGTTCGACCTGGGCGATGCGGCCACCAATGCCGATCCCTTCCCCGCCTTCGCCTGGCTGCGGGCCAACGATCCGGTGCACTGGTCGCCGGCGATGAAGGCGTGGATCGTCACGCGCTACGACGACGTCAGGCGCATCGCGCTCAACAACGCCGAGATTTCCGCCGACCGGCTGACGCCGTTCTTCAGGGCTAATCCCGAAGTCCAGCGCGGCGGCGTCACCGACCTGATGCGCTATTTGACGATGTGGATGGTGTTCCGCGATCCGCCCGACCACACCCGCCTGCGCCGCCTCTTCACCCGCGCCTTCACGCCGACGACGGTCGCCAACCTGCTGCCCAACATCACCGAGATCGTCGACCTGCTGATCGACCGCATGATCGCCAGGCAGCGTCAGGGCGAGCCGGTCGATTTCGTGATGGATTTCGCCTATCCGCTGCCGGCCATGGTGATCATGGACCTGCTGGGCGTGCCGCGCGAGGACCTGTTCCGCGTCAAGGTGTGGTCCGACGACATCGCCCTGTTCATCGGCACCGCCCAGGTGGCGGAGAACAAATACGCCCGCGCCGAGCATGGTGCGCGCGCCATGTCGGCCTATTTCCGCGAGCTGGTGCAGCAGCGCCGCGCCAGGCCGGGCAACGACATCATCACCCAGCTCATCGCCGCGCGCGAGGAGAAGGAGGCGCTGAGCGAGGACGAGATCATCGGCACCTGCATCCTGCTGCTGTTCGCCGGCCATGAGACCACCGCCAACCTGATCGGCAACGGCTTCTACTATTCGATGAAGTTCCGCGACCAGTGGGAGCGGCTGAAACAGAACCCGGGACTGGCCGAGACCGCGGTCGAGGAATGGCTGCGCTACGACGGACCGTCCGGCGCGCTGGCGCGGGTGGTGGCGCGAACGCACCGGTTCGGCGGCCGCGAACTGCGCGCCGGCCAGCGCGTCTTCGCCTTCATGAATTCCGCCAACCGCGATCCCGAGCAGTTCCCCGACGCCGACACGTTCGACATCGCCCGCCGCGCCAACGCCCATGTCACCTTCGGCCACGGCATCCATTTCTGCCTCGGCGCGCCCCTGGCGCGGCTGGAGGCGCAGGTCGCCGCCAGGCTGCTGACCGCCCGCCTGCCCGACATAGAACTGAAGATCGACGCGCCGGACTGGCACGATTCGCTGATCCTGCGCGGGACCAAGGCGCTGCCGGTCGACCTCAATCCGTGACAGCCGGCGCTTGAAGCTGAGCGATCCGCCCGCCATTCTGCCGCCTCAAACAACGTGAGGATCGAATGCGCGCGATCGTGTGCCGGCGCTGGGGCAAGCCGGAAGACCTGACCCTGGAGGACGTGACGCTGCCGGCCTTGCAGCCCGACCAGTTGCGCGTGGCGGTGAAGGCGGCGGGCGTCTCCTTCGCCTCCAGCCTGGTGATCGCCGGCAAATACCAGCGCAAGCCGCCCTTCCCCTTCACGCCCGGCACCGAAATCGCCGGCATCGTGCTGGAGGTCGGCAGCGGCGTGACCCGCTTCAAGCCCGGCGATCGCGTCATGGCGGCGATCGATTGGGGCGCCATGGCCGAGGAAGCCCTGGCACGCGAGGTCAACACCTTCGACCTGCCCGCCAACATGGATTTCGCCACCGGCGTCGCGCTGGTGATTTCCTACCCGACCTCCGCCGCCGCCCTGATCTGGCCGCATCTGCTCAACGTCCAGCCCGGCCAGGTTTTGCTGGTGCATGGCGCGGCGGGCGGCATCGGCGTCGCCGCCTGCGAGATCGGCCGCGCCTTGGGCGCGACCGTCATCGCCACCGCTGGCGGGCCGGAGAAAGTCGCCTTCGCCAAGGTGCATGGCGCGCATCACGGCATCGACTATCGCCGCGACGATTTCCGCCAGGCCGTGCTCGACCTGACCAAGGGCCGCGGCGTCGACGCCGTGTTCGATCCGGTGGGCGGCGACGTGTTCGACACCTCCTTGCGCTGCATCGCGCCCGAGGGCCGCATCGCGCCGGTGGGCTTCGCCTCGGGGCGCATCCCGCAAATCCCGGCCAACATCCTGCTGGTGAAGAACATCACCGCCGTCGGCTTCAACTACGGCTACTACATCGGCTGGAGCCCAGACGACGCCCGCCATCGCGAATTCCCGCGCATCAAGGCGCTGATGGACCGGCTGAAGACCTGGGCCGAGAGCGGCGCCATCAGGCCGGTGGCGACGCAAAGCTTCGCGCTGAAGGACTGGCTGAAAGCCTACGACGCGGTGCTGGGTCGCAGCGCGCAGGGTCGCGTGGTGCTGGCGCCGTAGAGCGGATCACGATCGACCGGATCGCAAGCGATTCCGTCAAAAGACGACTTGCTCTAAGCCGGCTTGTAGCTCGAGACGATGCGCGGGAATCCGCTGGCCAGCAGGCCGATCCACCAGCCGACGGCGCTGACCAGAAGGTCGACGAAGCTCGACCAGTCGACGGCCTCCGTCAGCATCAAGATATAGACGACGACGCCGACCTGGTTAATCGCGGCGGCGACCAGCAGGGCAACCAACAAGGCGGCCATCGCGAGCCAGCCGTTCAAACGCGCCAGGACAAAGCCGCCCAGCAACGCATAGACGCCGGCCGCCATGAAGCCGATCGCGACGGCGATAAACCCGCCGATCAGCGGCGAGGCCACAACGGCGAACAGCGCCTTGGTGTCGAGCTTGGGCGAATTCATTTCATGGATCGCGAGCAGCACCGCCATGGCGAAGCTCGGAACGTAGAGGACGATGGCGAAACAGGTGATGCTGGCCCACATCGACGCCTTGGCCAGCCGCGACTTCGGCAGGCCGCGCTGCAGGGCGACGCACCAATAGGCGGTCACCATGGCCGGCGCGATGCTGGCCAGGATGATGGTGAAGCTGGCGCGCGAACCAGCGCTGACGATGGCCTGGTCGAGGCTGTTGTTGATCAGCTCCAGCAGGGTCAGCGCCAGGGCGAAGACCAGCAGGAGCCGCAGGACCGAGCGCAGCGAGCGCCGGCCGGTGAAGAAGGTGGCGAAGCTCTCGCCCGGCGCCTCCCTGGCGCCGGCGCCGATCAGCGAGCGGCCGATGACGAATTCCTGCACCGGCCCGACCAGCACCACCGCCACCGCGACCACCAGTCCCGCGGCCAGCACCTTGGCCGGGCGCAGCGAATTCAGCATCTCCTGCCAGAACTCGCCATACGCCATCAGGCTGGCGACAACGCTGCCCAGTGCCGCGGCGATGACCACGAACCAGCGCCGCGCCAGGTCGCGGTCGCTCGGCGCGGGCGGCTGGCTGTCGGGATGCTCGTAGGCGTGCCCCACCACCAGCAGGCGCAGCACTTCGATGTCGCCGCGAAACTTCGTGCGGCCCACCAGGTATTTCACGCCCAGGAGCAGCGCGAAGACCGCCACCGCGCCGACGGCGCCGATCGCGATGTCGCGGGCGAACAGCAGCCAGTCGGTGCGCTCGAAATGGATGTCGACCATGATGGCGGTGATGCCGCCGGTCATGGCGGCCAGACCCCAGCGCCACGGCCGTTCGACGGCGATGGCGGCCAGCAGCAGGAAGCCGAACCCCAGCACGCCGAGCGCTACGGCGAGCTTCATAGTCGTGTCCATGTTTCCCCCATGGCAAGCATCCGCCTACTTCCGCGCCCGCATCGCCGCCAGTTCGGCCGCGAAGGTCCGGCTTTTGGCCTGGAAATCGATGCGCAGGAATTTCAGCACGTTGGCGCGCGCGCCGTCCCGTCCCAGGCTGCGCTCGAGATCCTCGAATATCCGCCGCCGCCGCTCATGGCCTTCGAGAACGCCGTCATGGTTGAACAGCAGATCGGGGACGTGGAAATGCTTGATCCAGGACAGCAGCAGCACGGCCCACTCTTCGAGAAATCCGCGCAGATGCAAGGACGGGCACTCGACGTACCAGTCCGCGCCGGTCAGCCCTTCCGCCGCGATGCGGGCGCACCATTGCGGGCCGCGGGCGCTGGCGATCAGGCCGTCGAGGAACGGGAATTCGTCGGATTGCAGGAAGACGAAGCTGAACCGGTCCTCGCCGGGATAGAGCTCGCGCGGATCGAAGAAGCGGAACTCCACGCCCTTCAGACGCAGCCGCTCGAGCCGCACATGGGCGAAGGAATGGCGCGGCGGCCGCACCACCTCCAGCGGCGTGGGATTGGCGCCGATCGCGGCGGCGAAAATCTCGGGGTCCGGCGCGACGTCGCCGCAGACCAGGATGTTGCCTTCGACGGTTTCATCCCACGGCCGCAGGTCTGGCTCCTGCGGCAGGCCGGCGCGGCGCTGCGACGCCAGCATGTCCGAGATCGCCGGGCGCTGCGGCGGCTCCCGCCAGCGGGCGACGTGCAGCGAGGCCAGGTCGCCCAGCTCGGCCAGCAGCCGCGCCTGCCCGTCCGCGCTTTCGCAGCGACCCTTCCAAGTGACGACCACTGACGACAAGGCGATCCCCTCTCGCTGGCCTGCACCCAGACTAGCAATCCCGATCCGGTCGCGCCATGCGGCCTAGGTCAGGCTGTCGAAGGGGATTTCGCGGCTCTCGTAGAGGCCGATTTCGGTCGGCGCCGCCGCCAAAGCCCGCGCCGTCCTGACGAAATTGCGGGCATCCTTGTCGGCGAAATGCTTCATCACCGCTTGCTTGTCGCGCCAGCGCTCGACGAATACCAGCCGCAGCGGGTTCTCGACGTCGACCTGGATCGAATGGTGCAGGCAGCCGTCTTCCTGGCGCGAGCGGCGCACATGCTCCAGCCCGAGACGCTTGATCTCCTCGAGCGTCTCGGGCCTGGCCAGGATGCTGCCGGTGATCAGGATCACTCGGCGGCCGCCTTGGCCGGGCTTCGGCGCGGCAGCTCGGCGTGGAAGGCGATGGCGACGCGGTTCCAGGAGCTCATCAGGCCGATGGTGAAAACCAGGTCGGTCATTTCCCGTCCGTCGAATACCTGACGGGCGCGGGCGTAGAGCTCGTCGGAGATGCCGTCGCGGGTGTTGGGCACCAGGGCCTCGACCACCTCCAGCGCGAGCTGCTCGCGCGCGTCGTAGAGGCTGCGCGCCTCGCGCCAGCCGGCCAGCACGTCCATCTTGCGCTGGTCGACGCCTTCCTTGCGCAGGGCGGTCGAATGCATGTCGAGGCAATAGGCGCAGCCGTTGATCTGCGACACCCGCAGATAGACCAGCTCGACCAGGGCCTTGCCCAGCGGCCCCGCCGCCAGGTACTCGCCCAGGCTGCGCTGGATCTTCACCGCCTCGGGGGACAGTTCGTAATACTTGTCGCGCATCGGTTCCTCCATCCGGTTTGCCGGCAAGCTTGAACCAGCGCCGCCGAACCCGCCATGCCGATTGCGAAGCCCTGTGTGGAAATTTCCGCGCGGCGGGAGGCTGCCGGCGCGGCGGTTTGGGTTATTCTGCCGCCATGCCCGGTGCCAATCCCCAACCTCACCGTCTCGAAGATGTCCGTTTCCTGACCGGCGCCGGCCGCTATACCGCCGATCTGGCCGGCAAGGACGCGCTGCACGCCTATGTCCTGCGCTCCCCGATGGCGCATGCCGATATCGACAGCATCGACGTCGAGCCCGCCCGCGGCATGGACGGGGTGGTGGCGATCTTCACCGGCGCCGACACGGCCGAGCTGGGTCCGCTGGCCTGTCCGGTGGAGATGACCGGCCGCGACGGCAAGCGCTATGTCGAGCCGTTCCGACCGGTGCTGGCCGCCAAAGAGGTGAAATATGTCGGCGAGCCGGTGGCGCTGGTGATCGCCGCGACCCTGGCGCAGGCGCGCGATGCAGCGGAGGCGATCGCCGTCGACTATCGCGAGAAACCGGCCGTCGCCAATGTGCGCGCCGCCGCCGCAGCGGATGCGCCGGTGGTCTGGCCGCAGGCGCCGGACAACCGCTCGATGGTCTGGGAGAAGGGCGACCGGACGGCGACCGACGCCGCCTTCGCCCGCGCCGCCCATGTCGTGCGCCTGCAGAGCTTCAACAACCGGCTGGTGGCGGCCGCGATCGAGAACCGCGCCGCCATCGCCGAGCACGATGCCACGAGCGGCGTGACGACGCTGACCACCCCGTCGCAGGGCGCCCACCTGCTGCGCGACCTGCTTTGCGACAAGGTGTTCCGCGAACCGCGCGAGAAGCTGCGCGTGGTCACGCCCGATGTCGGCGGCGGCTTCGGGCCCAAATTCTATCTCTATAGCGAGCATGCGCTGCTGGTCTTCGCCGCGCGGCGGACCGGCTGCAAGCTGTTCTGGGCCGCCGACCGCAGCGAGACCTTTATCAGCGAGGCCCATGCCCGCGACCAGTTCACCACCGGCGAGCTGGCGCTGGACGGCGAAGGAAAATTCATCGGCCTGCGCCTGCACGGGCTGGCCAATTTCGGCGCCTATATCTCCAGCTTCGCGCCGTCGATCCCGACCAACGGCATGGCCAAGGTGGCGTCCGGCCTCTACGCCATTCCCGCCATTCACATGGAGATGCACTGCATCTTCACCAACACCGTGCCGGTCGACGCCTATCGCGGTGCGGGCAAGCCGGAGACCTTCTTCGTGCTGGAGCGGCTGGTCGATCTGGCGGCGAAAAAGACCGGCATCGACCGGCTGGAATTGCGCCGGCGCAACTTCGTGCGCTCGCAGGCGATGCCCTATCGCACGGCGCTGGGCTTCGTCTACGACAGCGGCGATTTCCCGCGCCTGTTCGAGGAGGCGCTGCAGCGCGCCGACCACGCCGGCTTCGCCGCGCGACGGCAGCAGAGCGAGGCGAAGGGACTGCGCCGCGGCTTCGGCGTCTCCTGCTACCTGCACGGCACCGGCGGCGTGGCGGACGAGAACAGCAAGGTCGAACTCGACGCCGATGGCGGGATCAGCGTCTATACCGGCACGCAATCCAGCGGCCAGGGCCACGAGACGGTCTATGCCCAGGTGGCGGCCCGGCTACTCGACGTGCCGCTCTCCTCCATCCGCGTCGTCCAGGGCGACACGGCGCGCATTCGCACCGGCGGCGGCACCGGCGGCTCCTCCTCCACCATCATCAGCGGCACCACCATCCACCAGGCCAGCGAGAAGCTGGTCGAGAAGCTGAAGCTGGCCGGCGCGCATCTGCTGGAGGCGGCGGCGGCCGACATCGTGCTGGAAAAAGGCCATCTCGCCATCGCCGGCACCGACCGGCGGCTGTCGCTGAAAGAGGTGGCGCTGAAGGCGCGGCAGGACGCGGTGCCGGAAGCGCTGCGCGAGCCTCTGGCCGGCGAAGCCAAGTTCGCCGACCAGATCCTGTC
Source organism: Reyranellaceae bacterium (assembly GCA_050181585.1). Classification (GTDB taxonomy): domain Bacteria; phylum Pseudomonadota; class Alphaproteobacteria; order Reyranellales; family JAQSWP01; genus JAQSWP01. The sequence goes on along the minus strand of JBFXDA010000006.1, from coordinate 7,220 downwards.
CTTTCCCTCCGGCGTCATCGCCTGCGAGGTCGAGGTCGACCCGCAGACCGGCGACGTGCGCATCGACCGCCTGGCGACGGTGCAGGACGTCGGCACGGTGATGAACCAGGCGCTGGTCGACGGGCAGATGCATGGCGGCATCGCCCAGGGCATCGGCCAGGCGCTGCTGGAGCACTGCCTCTACGACGGCGACAGCGGCCAGTTGCTGACCGGCTCGTTCATGGATTACGGCGTGCCGCATTGCCGCGACCTGCCGTCGATGGACTCGGCCACCGTCTCCATCCCCTCGCCCAACAACCGGCTGGGCATCAAGGGCGTCGGCGAGCTGGGGCCCAACGGCGCGCCGCCGGCCATCGTCAACGCCATCGTCGATGCGCTTTCGGCCGAGGGCGTCGAGCATGTCGAGATGCCGGCCACCGCCGCCCGCCTCTGGCAGGCGATCCAGGCGGCGAAGAAATAATCAGCCGCCGAAATACTCGGCCAGCGCCGGCGGCATCGCGTCGATGTCGGTCTCGAACAGTTCCAGCAGCACGTGGTCGGGTGCGGCGCACATGATGTAGCGCCAACTGCCGAACTCGCGGATGTCGCTGCGAAAGCCGGCGCCTTTTTCCTTCATATGCGCCACCAGCGCCTGCAGGTCGCGGCACTGGATGCCGACATGGTGCACCGCGCCGCCGGGCGCGCCGCGCGGCTTCTGCTGGTAGAGATGCAGCCGGCCCTTGCCCACGCGCATGAAGACGTTGCGCGACCCGCCGAAATCGCCGTCGAACGCCACCTCGCCTTGCAGCATGTCGCGCCACCAGGCGACGGAGGCATCCAGATCGCTGGCGAAAACATGCACGTGGTGCAGATCGGCTCGCATCGTCGTCTCCCGCCTGTTGCGCGTCCCGGCCGGGAAACATGCTACACTGTCGGGCGTTTCCCGCGCATGGAGGACGTGCGGTATGGACCTGCGCCGGCTTGCTGCTGCCTTTGTCGCCTGCCTGCTGCTGTCTTCCCTGCCGGCGACGGCGGAGGAGGTCGACCTCCAGCTTCTGCTCGCCATCGACGTCTCGGGCAGCGTCGACAGCGACGAGGCCAAGCTGCAGCGCCAGGGATACATGGACGCCTTCGCCGACGAGCGGATCCTGCGCGCCATCGCCCGCGGCCCCAAAGGCCGGATCGCCGTCGCCTATTACGAATGGTCCGACAGCATCTATCAGCGCCTGGTGGTCGACTGGACGGTGATCTCCGATCACGCCTCCGCCCAAGCGTTCATCAAGAAACTGCATGACGCCAGCATCTCCATCGCGACGCGCACCTCGATTTCGGGGGCGCTGGACTACGGGCTTGCGCTGTTCGCGCGCAGCCCGCACAGCTCGGCCCGCAAGGTCATCGACGTGTCCGGCGACGGCCCCAACAACGACGGGCCGTTCGTGACCGAGACGCGCGATCGCGTGGTGAGGCAGAAGATCACCATCAACGGGCTGCCGATCCTCAACGACCGGCCCAACCGCATGGGCTTTCCGTCCATGCCCGACCTCGACCTCTATTACCAGGACTGCGTCATCGGCGGGCCGGGCGCCTTCATCGTCGCCGCGCGCGACTTCGACAATTTCGCCGAGGCGGTGAAGCAGAAACTCTTCCTCGAGGTCGCCGGCATCGGCGACCGCCGTTCCGCCCGCATCGCCGCCAAAGAAGGCTTCACCCTGCCGATCGTCTGGGCGCGTCCGGCGCGGAGCGGAATCCAGCCGGCGAATTTCAAAGGCGATTGCCGCTACGGCGAACGGCAGAGCCACGAGTTCTGGCGCTTTCGTCAAACGTTTCCAGATTGAATATTTAAACCACTAAGACAATTGCAGATTGTCGAAATACTTATCCGTCTGAATAATGTCTCTACGCACCCGGTTCTGGTGAAGTCGAATGCAGTTCGGTTTCTATACCGAGGAGTGGCAATCAGCTGAAAGGAGGCGTCTGGCTAAACCGCAATGTTTTTGCCGTCATGATGCGAATATATGCAAAAGGGGAGCATTTGGCGGCAAATAATAAGTTTACTTTAGAAACTATTGATCTTTCTTCATCCAATCTTTGAAGAATGCCATCGTGCTCATTGACGTAAATACCTTAAGTCTTTAGCGTATTCGGTAATTGCATGCCGCGGTTTGGTGCAGAGGCTGGCTGATGGGGAGCAGCCCAGGATGAACCAGAGGTCTATCACCGTCGTTCTCGCCGACGACCACCGGATGGTGCGTGAAGCGCTGGTGCCGTTTGTGCGCCGCATCGGCGACCGCGTCACCGTGCTCGAAGCGGGTACGCTCGACGAGACGATCGAGCTTCTCTCCCGGCCGGACCAGAGCGTCGATCTCATCATTCTCGATCTCTACATGCCGGGCATGAACGGGCCTGGCGGCCTGCGCCGCGTGCGCGAGGCGCGGCCGCAGACGCCCGTGGCCGTTCTGTCGGGCTCGGTCCATGCCCAGGACATCGAAGGCGCGCTCGATGCCGGCGCGGCGGGCTACCTGCCCAAGACCATGGTCGGCGCCGCCTTCGTCAACGCCTTGTCGCTGGTCCTCAACGGCGAGCGGTTCGTGCCGTCCGAGTTCTATCTCGGCCTGCGCGATCGCGGCCCCAACATGGCGGCCGGAGAGGGCGAGATGGGCGGCGACCGCGCCCCGGTCGGGCTGACGTCGCGGCAATGGGCGGTGCTGCGCGAACTGGTGGCCGGGCGCTCCAACAAGGAGATCGCCAAGATCCTCGGCATCGAGGAAATCACGGTCAAGGTCCATCTGCAGGCGGTGTTCAAGCGCCTGCAGGTCTCCAACCGCACGCAGGCCGCCACCTATGCCATGCAGCGCGGCTGGTTCAACAACCGGACCGCACCGCGCGGCGACGTCACGCACAGCTAGCGAATGTCCCGCCGCGGACCCGAGCGAGCGGCCCCGACGACCGCCCTGCCCCTCCGCCTGATCGCCGCCGACAAGGCCGCCTCGAATTCCCTCCCTAAAGACGGCGCCGCTTCGCTTCTCGCGGCCGCCTTCGAGACATGCCCGGATTGCCTGGCCGTGGTCGATTCCGAGGGCAGGCTGCTGCAGATCAATCCGGCCGGCCAGGCGATGCTGCCGGCCGCCGTTCCGGGCAGGAATTTCTGCGATGCCCTCGCCCCGCAGGCCCGGTTGGCGTTGACGGCGGCGCTGGCCCAGGCCCTGGCCGGTCAGCCGGGGCGCATGGAATGCCAGGCGCTCGAGGGCGGACCGCTGCTGGAGCTGACGGTGAGCGCCCTTTCCGGCGCCGGCAGCCGGCACGCGCTGGTGAGCGGACGCGACATCGAGAGGCTGCGGGGCATTCTGGAGCGGGCGCGGCAGGCGGAGCGGCACGAGGCGCTGGCACGGCTGGCCGGCGGGCTGGCGCATGATTTCAACAACATACTCACCGTCATCATGGGCAATGGCGAATTGCTGGCCGAACTGCTGGCCGAGCATGAGGAGGGCCGGGCTCTGGCGCAGGTGTCGCTGGCGGCGGCGCGCGCCGGCGCCGATCTCACCCGCCTGCTGCTGAACTCGACGGGCCCGCAGGCGCAACGGCCCAGCGAGTTCTGCGTCGCCGACTGCCTGCAGGAGTTGCGCGGCCTGATCGAGCGCAGCCTGGGGCCGGCGATCGCCCTGGAGATCGCGGCCGATGCCGATCCCTGGAGCGTGCGAGCGGACCGGGCGCAACTGGCCAGCGTACTGCTCAACCTGGCGCTCAATGCCCGCGACGCCATGCCGGGCGGCGGCCGTCTGGCGATCGATGCCAGGAACCTCGACGAGCAGAACTGCGTGATGATCGCCGTGTCGGACACGGGCAGCGGCATGCCGGCAGCCCTGCTGGAGCGCGTCTTCGAGCCCTTCTTCACCACCAAGGAAACCGGAACCGGCCTGGGGCTGCCGATGGTGCAAGAGTTCGCCCGCCGGGCCGGCGGCCGTATCGCGATCGCGTCCAGCCCCGGCGCCGGCACCACGGTGCGTCTCTATCTTCCCCGCGTCGAGCTGCAACTGGGCCTGCCGCATCTGGATGGCGGCGACGACGTCCCCAGAGCAAGGGAAGGCGAAGCCGTCCTGGTGCTGGAACACGACGGCGGCGTGCAAGCCCTGTTGATGCACCAGTTGCGCGCGCTGGGCTATGCGGTGGCGGCCGCACAGGGCGAACAGGCCGCCCTCGATGCGATGCGCGCGCTGGAGCGCGTCGATCTGCTGGTCGCCGGCGCTGTTTCCGTGCCCGGCGACGAGGCGCGATTGATTCGGAAAATCCGCAAGCTCCAGCCGCAGGTCCAGATCCTGTTCGTGTCCGCCGAACCGGGAGCGGAATCGACCCGCAGCCTGCGCGCCCGAACGGGCGGCGGCGTCCTGAGCAAGCCCTTCACCCGGACGGACCTTGCCCGGCGCGTGCGGGCAGCGCTCGACGGCCGGCTGTAGCCGGAACGGGGCCGCCTTCGCCTCCGCCTAAACCTTTCTTTCATAAGACGGTCATAAGCTTTGGAAATTGCATCATTCGTGCGGAATGCTGTGACTTTGTTGTGACTTTCCAAGCCTTTGGCGGGAGTCAGTTTCCGGACCGACACTATCCATCTGAACTGCTTTCTTGCCAACAGTTTAGACCCGTCGGTGGAAGTACTAACTCAACAGAACACCGAAATTACCTGTCTGTACTGTTTTTCGCCCCGAGGAAAACGGGAAGACTCCATACCGTTCCGGCGTGTGAGTCGGACTGGGGGAATGGGGAATCAATAGAATCAGAGCTGTAGCAATACAGCCTCACCCAAACTTCCATTCATTGGGCATTGGATTCCAGACCAAGGAGACTAGCCATGCGTTCCACGTTCAATCGTCTGCTCAAGGACGAATCCGGCGCCACCATGATCGAGTACGGCCTGATCGCCGCCCTCATCTCGGTTGCCGCCATCCTGTCGCTGCAAGCCATGGGCGGCTCGCTGCAGGACATGTTCGGCACCGTTTCGACGGCGCTGAACGAAGCCGTTAACGGTCCGGCCCCGCCGACCGAATAACCAGTTGATCGATCGGGGACGGCGCTCGTCGCCGTCCCGCTTTTCCCCACCGATTCAATGCGGAAACGGTCATGGCCATCCATGCCCTGCTGATTCTGGCGCTCGTCTGCACCCTGGCCTGGGCCGCGGTGAACGATGCCTTATGGTTCCGCATCCCCAATGCAATTCCCATCGCCATCCTGGCGCTCTTTCCGCTCTATCTGCTGGCCGGCGGCCGGGGGGCGGACCAGCTCCATTGGGCGCTGCTGATCGCGCTCGCCACCTTCCTCCTCGGCGCGCTGATGTTCGCGCGCGGGTGGATGGGCGGCGGCGACGTTAAACTTCTAGCTGCGCTGGCGCTATGGGCCGGCCCGACACATTTCCCGACGTTCATCGTCATGACTTCGATCGCCGGCGGCGTGCTGGTGCTGGTCGGGCTGCTGCCCGGGCGCGCGGCGATGATTTCGTGGCTGACGCTCAACCTGCGCATCGCGCTGCAACTGCCCGAGGCGCCGCGCACGGCGACCGGCCGGCGCACCATTCCCTACGGCGTGGCGATCGCGGTAGGCGGACTGCATTTGTGCGGCCAGCTCTACATGGCTGGCGGCGGCTGAACCGGAGAAGCGGAGGATCCCATGCGTTTTGGACGGATCGCACTGGTTGCGGTGGCGCTGGTCCTGGCAGGCGCCACCGCCTTCATGGCCAAGAGCTGGATCGAGGCCGAGCGCAGCTCCCTGCGCAAGGCCGTGGCGCCCAAGAGCACCAGCGCGCAGCGCGTGCTGGTCGCCAAGACCAAGCTGGCGACCGGCCAGTTCATCAATCCCGAGAACGTGCAATGGGTGCCGTGGCCGGACGGCGGCGTATCGCCGGCGTATTTCATCGAAGGCAAGAGCAAGCTGGAGGACGTGGTCGGTTCGGTGGTGCGCTATCCGGTCGGCGTCGGCGAGCCCCTGAACACCGGCCGCGTCGTGTCGCCCAACGGCCGCGGTTTCATGGCCGCGGTGCTGCAGCCGGGCCTGCGCGCGGTTTCCGTACCGGTGACGCTGACGTCCGGCATTTCCGGCTTCATCTTCCCCGGCGACCGCGTCGACATCATCCTCACCCACACCTATCAACAGGGCCAGGACGGAGCGCGCGATCGCCGGGCCGGCGAAACCATCCTGACCGACGTGCGCGTGCTGGCGCTGGACCAGAAGACGGACACCAAGCCGGGCGAGACCCTGATCGCCCGCACCGTCACCTTCGAGGTCACGCCGAAGCAGAGCGAAACCCTCGCCGTCGCCCACGAGCTGGGCCGGTTGTCGCTTAGCCTGCGCAGCCTGGCGCGCGACGAAAGCGCGGAAAGCGCCGAAGCCGCCGCCGCGTCGGGCAACAAGGGGCTGTTGCGCACGACGTTCACGCTGGACAGCGACGCAAGCTCGCTGCTGTCGGGCGGCACGAGCGGCCGGGGCGTGACCATTCTGCGCGGAAAGAACGAGAAGTAGCCATGAAGCGGCCAGCAAAGATCGCCGTCGCTCTGCTGGCGCTGGCCGGGCTCGCCGGCGGAGTCGTCGCGGCCAATCTGCAGCATCCGAGCGCGGGCCTGCGCGCCGCGTCGGTCTGGATCGGGCCGACGCTCGACAGCGACCGCGCCGTCAACGCCCTGCCCGACGCCCAGGCCGTGGCCCCGGCGCGCAGCGCCGATCCGGCCAAGGCGCAAATGGCGATCTCTCCGGCCAATGCCGGGCCGGAGTCGATCCTGCCGCGCGCCGCCAGCGGTAGCGTGCAACTTTCCGCCGGCGGCGATACGAAGGCGGCGGGAACCGTCGAACTGCCGCCCGCGCTGGTGCCGCCGCCGGTCACCGGCGATCAATTCGCGCCGCCGGCGGCCGCAAAACCCGACGACGATGCCGTAACGATCGCCCAGGCCACCCTGCCGGCTGCGCCGCAGCCGATTGCGGCTCCTGCCGTGCCGCCGGCGCCGGAAGCGCCCGCACCGCGGCCGGCGCAGATGACGCGGCCGCCGCTCGACGCCTCGCCGGCGCCCTCCGCCGCGCCGGCCCCAGAGACGCCCGCGCCGGCGACCGCCGCATCGACGCCGCAGCCGGCCAATTCGCTGGCCGGCGGCGCGGTCTTCACCGGCACGTCGGGGCGGGATCTCAACATCGAGATCAATCGCGGCGCCCTCATTCGCCTGCGCGCGCCCGCCGACACCGTTTTCGTCGCCAACCCGGACATCGCC
>JBFXDA010000005.1:0-156074 GCA_050181585.1 Reyranellaceae bacterium | reverse complement strand
TCAGCGAGATGGCGATCTTGCCGATGCAGATGCCCAGCGCCATGATCAGGCTGTTCATCAGGATCAGCCATTGCGGCGTGCGCGAGGCCTGGCCGAAGCCCTCGAACAGCACCGTGTAGTAGTTGTCGAACAGCTTGGTGCCGGGCCAAACCGGCACCGGCGACTGCAGCATGGTCTGGGTGTCGTGGGTCGAGGCGACGAAGGTCATCCACACCGGAAAGGCGATGACGATCAGGCCAACGATCAGGATGACGTGGGCCATGAGGGTCAGCCAGGGGCGGTTCTCTACCATGGCGCCCTCCTAGTAATGGACCCGCCGCTCGATGAAGCGGAACTGGATCACGGTGAAGGCGATGATGATGGCCATGAGGATGACCGACTGGGCGGCCGAGCCGCCGAAATCCTGGGCGCGGAAGCCGTCGTTATAGACCTTGAACACCAGGATCTCTGTGGCCTTGCCCGGGCCGCCCTTGGTCAGCGAATCGATGATGCCGAAGGTGCCGAGCAGGGCGTAGATGGTGTTGACCACCAGCAGGAAGAAGCCGGTCGGCGACAGCAGCGGGAAGATCACGGTCCAGAAGCGCCGCCCCGGGCCCGCCCCGTCGATGGCGGCGGCCTCGATCAGCGATTTGGGGATCGACTGCAGCCCGGCGAGGAAGAACACGAAGTTGTAGCTGATCTGGTTCCAGCAGGCGGCGGCCACCACCAGGATCATGGCCTGGGTGCCGTCGATCTGGTGGTTCCACTCCACCCCCAGCGCGTTGAGCCAGTAGGCGACGATGCCGACGCGCGGGCTGAACAGGAAGCCGAACAGCACGCCGGCCACGGCCGGCGCCACGGCGTAGGGCCAGATCAGGAAGGTCTTGTAGCCGCTGGAGCCGCGGATGGTGCGGTCGGCCATCACCGCCAGCAGCAGCGACAGCGCCAGCCCGATGCCGGCCACCAGCACGGAGAACACCGCGGTGTTCAAGAAGGCGTGGCCGTAGGTGCTGTCCTCGAACAGCCGCTCGAAATTGCGGAACCAGACGAACCGCGAGGAGCCGCCGAAGGCGTCCTCCAGCAGCATCGACTGCCAGATCGCCTGGCCCGAGGGCCACAGGAAAAAGATGACGGTGACGGCGATCTGCGGCGCCACCAGCAGATAGGGCAGCGTCTTGTGGTTGAATGTGGCGCGCTTGATCATGCTGCGATCGCGATCCCCCTCACCGGCCCCGCCGAAGCCGCCGGACCGGCCGATTGTCGCCGCCGGCCGGCGCCCGCCGCAAGCAAATCGCCCTCCCCCGCGGCGCGGGGGAGGGCGTCGTTCTGCCGTCGCTTTACTTGTTGGCCGCCTCGAAGTCGCGCAGCAGCTTGTTGCCGCGCTCCTGGGCCGAGTCCAGCGCCTGCTTGGCGGTCTTGGCGCCCGACCACACCGATTCCAGCTCCTCGTCGACCACGTCGCGGATCTGCACGAAGTTGCCGATGCGCAGGCCCTTGGAGTTGTCGGTCGGCGGGTTCAGGGTGAGCTGCGCCACCGCCACGTCGCGGCCGGGGTTCTTCTCGTAGAAGCCCTGCTTCTTGGTCAGCTCGGCGGCGGCGATGGTGATCGGCACGTAACCGGTCTGCTGGTGCCACTTGGCCTGCACTTCGGGGCTGGCCAGGTAGGAGAAGAACTTGGCGACGCCCTTGTACTCTTCCTTGGGCCGGCCGTTCAGCACCCACAGCGTGGCGCCGCCGATGATCGAGTTCTGCGGCTTGGCGGCGACTTCGGAGTCGTAGGGCATCATGGTGATGCCGACCTTCTCCTGGCCGACCGCCTTCTGGATGCCGGCCGCCGAGCCGGAGGAGGCGATGTGCATGCCGCAATCGCCGGAGTTGAACAGCGGCGTCGATTTGCCCTCGCGGCCGCCATAGACGAAGACCTTCTCCTTGCCCCAGTCGGCCAGGCGCTGGATGTGCTTGACGCGCGCCGGGTCGTTGATCTGGAGCTGGATGTCGATGCCGCCGAAGCCGTTGGCCTTGGTGGCGAAGGGAATGTTGTGCCAGGCGCCGAAATTCTCGATCATGGTCCAGGTCTGCCACTGCGGCGTGAACCCGCACTTGGCGCCGGACGCCACCAGCTTCTTGCCCATCTCGCCGACTTCCTGCCAGGTCTTGGGCGGCTTGTTGGGATCGAGGCCGGCCTTCTGGAACATCTCCTTGTTCCAGTAGAACACCGGCGTCGAGGAGTTGAACGGCATGGAGAGCAGCTTGCCGTCGGTGGTCGAGTAGTAGCCGTAGACCGGGCCGATATAGGCCTTGGGATCGAACGGCTCGTTGGCGTCGGCCATGAGCTGGTGCACCGGATAGACGGCGCCCTTGGCGGCCATCATGTTGGCGGTGCCGACTTCGAACACCTGCACGATGTGCGGCGCCTGCCGAGCGCGGAAAGCGGCGATGGCCGCCGTCAGGGTCTCGGTGTAGGAGCCCTTGTAGACGGCGTTGACCTTGTAGTCCTTCTGCGACTTGTTGAATTCCTCGGCCAGGGCATTGACCGTTTCGCCGAGGTTGCCGCCCATGGCGTGCCAGAATTCGACCTGGGTCTGCGCCTGCGCGCCGGCGACCGACAGCCCGAACGCGAGCGCCGAAACAGCAGTCAAAGTTGTCATCCGCATCTGAAGAGGCCTCCCTCGATTGAAACCGGTTGCCAAACTGGCAACCCGCAGTAACTGCCTCGTGGCAGTTTTGTTAAATTATTGTGACAGATAACCAGACGGTGCAGAGGCAAGGCAACTGCAATTTGCGGCACCACCGTCGCGGGTGCACCCGGCGCGGCGCTCAGAGCGCAAGCGCAGCAAGAATCAGGTCGGGCGCGTCGCTGATTACCGTATCGGCGCCCATGGCGCGCAGCGCCTTGGCCTTGGGCCCCTCGTTGATCGTGTAGACGCCCAGCATCCAGCCGCCGGCCTTGATCGCCTGCGCCGATTCGGGCCGCAATTTGTGGCCGTTGGTGTTGATGCCCAGCGCGCCCACCGCCCGGGCGCGTTCGCGCCAGGGGCCTTCGATGACGTCGAACAGCGAGAAGCGCGGATAATGCGGCGCCTTCTGCTGCGCTGCAGCAAGAGAAGCGTCCTTGAAGCTCGACAGCAGCGGCGTCGGCAGCGCCGACGGCCACAGCCGGTCCAGCGCGGCGACCACGGCGATCGCGGTTTCCTCCTCCCGCCCCGGGCACGGCTTGATCTCGACATTGGCGCCCAGCCCCAGCTCGCCCAGCAGCGCGATGGTCTCCTCGAAATCGGGCACGCGCTCGTCGCGGAAGGACGGGCCGAACCAGCTTCCGGCGTCGAGCCGGCGCAGATCGGCGTAGCTGGTGGTCGCCACCAGCGCATCCAGGCCGGCGGTGCGCTTCAGCGAGGCGTCGTGCATCAGCACCAGCCGGTTGTCCGCACTCAGCTTGACGTCGAACTCGACCCAGGAAGCGCCGCGCTTCTTGGCCTCGCGGAACGAGGCCAGCGTGTTCTCCGGCGCATAGGCGGCAGCACCGCGATGGCCGATGACGGGAGGCAGGTCGAGAGGCTTCATGAGGGCTGCTTGGCTGGAAGGAAAAAGCGCGGGATGATGGCCGACGCCAAAGCCGTCGACAAGCCGGTTCCCGCCCTCGCCTTGCCAGTCCGAGTTTCCATGCCCGCCAATCCGTTCAGCCTTAAAGGCAAGGTCGCACTGATCACCGGCGCCGGCCGCGGCCTGGGCTTCGCCATGGCGGAGGGCCTGGCGCAGGCCGGCGCCCGCGTCTTCCTCAACGGCCGCGACGGCGCCGCCCTGCGCAAGGCGGCGCGCCGGCTGAAGGCGGCAGGCCTGGACGCCGCGGCCCTGGCCTTCGACATCACCGACGAAGCCGCCGCCCAAGGCGGCGTCGACAAGCTGCTGCGGCAGGCCGGCCGGCTCGACATCCTCGTCAACAATGTCGGCCAGCGCGACCGGCGCCCGCTGGAAGCCCTGGCGCCGGCGGATTTCGCCAAGCTGCTGCAGGTCGATCTGGTCGCCGCCTTCGCGCTGTGCCGGCTGGCGGCGCCGGACATGAAGCACCGCGGTTTCGGCCGCATCATCAACGTGACCTCGATCATCGCCGCCCTGGGACGCGCCGGCGATCCGGGCTATTCCGCCGCCAAGGCCGGGCTGGAGGCGCTGACCCGGGCGCTGGCCGCCGATCTCGGCCCGCACGGCATTACCTGCAACGCCATCTCGCCCGGCTTCTTCGCCACCGAGACCAACCAGCCGATGCTCGACGATCCCGCCATCGGCGTGCCCTACGCCAGGCGCGTGCCGCTGGGGCGCTGGGGCCGGCCGGAGGAGATCGCCGGCGCGGCGGTGTTCCTTGCCAGCGACGCCGCCTCCTATGTTAATGGTCACACGCTGATCGTCGATGGCGGTGTCAGCGCGACTTTGGGGATCTCGTGATGTCGAAACTGCCGTGTCGTCTCCTGCCCGGCCGCCTGCTGCCGTCTCTGCTGCCGTCTCTGGGCGCCGCACTGGCCGTCCTGCTGGTTCCCGCCCTGGCGCAGGCCGCCGAAGGCGCGCCGCATGCCGACGGCCGCGGGCTGGGCCTGCTCTGGGTGGTGCCGTTCGTCGGCATGCTGCTGTCGATCGCCGTCATGCCACTGGCCGCGCCGCAGTTCTGGCACCACCATTTCGGCAAGGTGGCCGGGTTCTGGGCGCTGGTCTTCGTCGTGCCCTTCGCCCTGACCCAGGGTTTCGGCGTGGCGCTCTACGAGGTGCTGCACACGCTGCTGCTGGAATACGTCCCCTTCATCCTGCTGCTGTTCGCGCTCTTCACCGTGGCCGGCGGCGTACATATCCGCGGCAACCTGCGCGGCTCGCCGGGCCTGAACACCGGGCTGCTGGCGGTCGGCACCGTGGCGGCGGGCTGGATGGGCACCACCGGCGCCTCGATGCTGCTGATCCGCCCCATCCTGCGCGCCAACGACAACCGCAAGCATAACGTGCACGTGGTGGTGTTCTTCATCTTCCTGGTGGCCAATATCGGCGGCTCGATGACGCCGCTGGGCGATCCGCCGCTGTTCCTGGGCTTCCTCAAGGGCGTGGATTTCTTCTGGCCCACCATCCATCTCGCCGCTCCGACCGCTTTGTGCGCGGTGGTGCTGCTGGCGATCTTCTACGCCTACGATTCCTATCTCTTCCGCAAGGAAGGCGTAGCCAGGCCCGATCCGACGCCCGACACGCCTTTCGCCGTCGAAGGCGGCGTCAACATCCTGCTGCTGGGCGGCATCGTCGGCGCGGTGCTGCTGAGCGGCGTGTGGCAGCCCGGCATTTCGCTGACCGTCTACCACATCGAGATCGAGCTGCAGAACGTGGTGCGCGACGTCCTGCTGGTCGCCGTGGCGCTGCTGTCGCTGAAGCTGACCAGCAAGGAAAGCCGCGCCGCCAACGGCTTCTCCTGGGGACCGATCCTGGAAGTGGCCAAGCTCTTCATCGGCATCTTCATCACCATCATCCCGGCCATCGCCATATTGCGCGCCGGCAGCGAGGGCTCGCTGGCCGGCGTGGTGGCGCTGGTGACCCGTCCCGACGGCGCGCCCGACAACGCCATGTATTTCTGGATCACCGGCGCGCTCTCCAGCTTCCTCGACAACGCGCCGACCTACCTGATCTTCTTCAACACCGCCGGCGGCGACGCGCCCAACCTGATGGGGCCGCTGGCCGGCACGCTGCTGGCGATTTCCGCCGGCGCGGTGTTCATGGGCGCCAACACCTATATCGGCAACGCGCCCAACTTCATGGTCAAGTCGATCGCCGAGGAGGCGGGCGTGAAGATGCCCAGCTTCTTCGGCTACATGGCATGGTCGTGCGGCATCCTCGTGCCGCTTTTCGTGGTGGTGACGCTGATCTTCTTCTAGAGCCCGAATCGCTGGCGATTCCGCCAGAACGCGATTTGCTCCAAGATCAGTGCGACATCAGCAGCGGCAGCGGACTGTCGCTCAGCGCCCGCTGCGTGGCGCCGCCCAGCACCAGCTCGCGCAGCCGCGAATGGCCATAGGCGCCCATCACCACCATGTCGGCGCCGACGGCGCGGGCATGCGCCAGCACTTCGGCGCCGGCATCGCCGCCCTTGCCGAAATCCTGCCGGATCGTCGCCGTCACGCCCCGGCGCGCCAGCACGGTGGCGATGTCCAGGCCGCCGACATGGCGCAGCGACGGTTCGCTGACCGTCAGCAGCGTCACCTCCTCGGCCAGGCGCAGCAGCGGCGTGGCCTCGCGCAGGGTGCGGGCGCAGGTCCGGCTGCTCTTCCACGCCACCAGCACCCGGCGGCCCACCGTCTTGCCGCCATAGGCCGCGGGCAGCAGCAGGACCGGGCAGGCCGCCACCAGGGCCAGCCGGTCGATCGGCGGCCCGACCAGATATTCCTCCAGCGTGTTCGGCCGCGGCAGTCCCGCCACCACCAGATCGGCATAGCGCGAATGGAAAGCGACCACCTCGAGAGGCTCGCCCTCCTGCGCCCGCCACTCGCAGCCCAGGCCGCGGCGATGGCTGGCGCCGCGGAAGCGCTCTTCGAGCTCGGCCGACAGGCGGCGGTTGCGCTCGGTGCGTTCGGCCAGCACCACCGCCGACGCGCCCCGCCCGATCACCGGCGCGGGCATCGAGGCCGGCGTCAGGGTGTTCAATCCCACCAGATGCGCCTGCAGCCGTTCGGCCAAATCGAACGCGACTTCCAGCCGCGTTTCGAGATCGGCCGCGTCGCCGACATGGAAAAGCACGGTCTTCATCTTTGCCCCCGCCCGCATCGTCCGGATCGAGCAACCCTAAGGATTGCCGCAGCGGGGGACAATGGCGAAGCCTGCGGCCGGTTTTCGCGGCCCGGCCGGTTCAGGGCTGCAACTGGGCGTAGACGGTCTTGGCGATGTCGAGCAGGGCGGCGCGCTCGACCTCGCCGGACAGGGCATAGCCGGTGCCGTTGTCGACCCAGTAGAAGGTCGAGACCTTGTCCTTCTGGCGGAACTGGAAGGCGGTCTGCCCGTCGGCCACCGAGGACGCGACATAGGCGGTGATGCGCTTGCCCTCGCGGTTCTCGTACATGAGCTGCGCCGCCGGCCCGGCATCTGACGACAGCAGCCGGCCGCCCACCAGGCGATAGCCCTGGGCCTCCAGCCGCGGCGCCACCAGCTTGGCGCCGACGCGCTTGCCCAGCCAGGTCACCAGATGCTGCTCCTGGTCGGCGCCGACCTCGACCGGATGGCGCACCTCGACGACGAAGACGCGATGGGCGGAGGCCGCGCTGTCGGCCAGGTGGCGGGCGTTCAATCCTTCGGCCGGCGGCGGCGGGCGGTTGAACTCGGCCGCGCCGTAGCCGCCGGCCGCGCCCAGCGCCAGCAGCAGCGCCGCGGCGGCGGCCGGCCGCCACCATGGGCGCGAAGCCGCGCCGGCCGGCAAAGCGAACGCCGCCAGCCGCGCCGGCACCGGCTCCTGCGCCACCGGCTCGAACGCCGCGCGCAGCGCCTCGCCCACCGCCTGCCAGTCGGCCACGCGCGCGGCATCGTCGGGATTGGCCTCCAGCCAGGCCGCCACGCGCGCCCGCGCGGCGCCGTCGAGGCGGCCATCGGCATAGGCGTGCAGCAGATCGTCGTCGATCGGCGGCAGGGCGCCGCCGGGCGGCGAAGTCGTCATTTCACTCTCCACAATCCGCGCTTGCCGCCGCTTTGCGCCAGATCGCGCAGGCGATCGCGCGCGCGCGACAGGCGCGACATCACGGTGCCGATCGGCACCCCCAGCACCTGCGCCACCTCCTCGTAGCGCAGGCCCTCCAGCGCCACCAGCAGCAGCACCTGGCGCTGCTCCAGCGACAGCCCGCCCAGCGCCGCCACCACTTCCTGCAGCATCAGCCGGTCGATCTGGTCGCCGGCGCGCCCGACGCTGTTCTCCGCCCGCTCGATCGGGTCCCAGGCGGGGGCGCGGGCGGCGGAGCGGCGCTGGTTGGCGTTGATGTTGTGCATGATGGTGAACAGCCAGCCGCGCAAACTGCCGCTCTGGCGCCACTGGTGGGCGCGCGAGACGGCGCGCTCCAGGCAGTCCTGCACCAGATCGTCGGCCTGCGCCGCGTCGCCCACCAGGGCGCGGGCGTAGCGGCGCAGGGCCGGGATATGTTCCTGCAGGCGGGTGCGCAGCTCGCTCATGCCATCACGTCAGCACCTTCAGGGACGGGCGATCTTCCACACGTTGTTGACGCCATCGCCCGTGGTCTCGCCCGGCTTGGTGTCCTTGACCCAAGTATAGAGCGGTTTGCCCTTGTAGGCCCATTGCTTGGAGCCGTCGTCGCGGGTAATCGCCGCCCAGTCGCCCGCGCCGGCGGCGCCGGCCGAGGCCATCAGCGGCGGCCAGTTGGCGGCGCACTGGCCGTTGCAGGCCGATTTGCCGGGGGCGGTGTCGCGGTCGAAGGTGTAGAGCGTCATGCCCTTGTCGTCGGTCAGGATCTTGCCCTTGGCGTTGTCGGCCACCCGGGCCGGCTCGTCGGCGCAGGCGGAAAGCAGGCCCAGCCCCAGGACGCAGGCGCCCAGGCCGTAGAGGATTTTCATGGTGCATCTCCCAAAGGAGGCTCGGCGGCGGGCGTCGCGTCCGCGGTGGCGGCCTCCATCGCAATAAACACGGGCTGGCGTGAATTATTCCGCACGGAAAAGCCCCGCCGGAGTGGGGCTTTGTATGGAGACGTTCCTCTCCTGCCTCGCCCGCCGGTTGAGCGGGCGATCTGAAAGCAGCCGCCATCCCTAAAAACAGCCGCCATCCCTAAAAATAGCCGTCATCGCCCGGCTTGACCGGGCGACCCATGGCAGCCGCCGCCGCGCTCTCTCCGCACCGGCAACGGTGTCGCCATCGGCATGGGTGCCCCGGTCAAGCCGGGGCATGACGGAGAGTGATAGAGGCGCGGCGCGCGCCACGGCGATGAATTTCGGCTATCCCTGAATTCATTCCTAAAAACAGCCGTCATCCCTAAAAATAGCCGTCATCGCCCGGCTTGACCGGGCGACCCATGGCAGCGACCGTCGATCTCTCTGCGAATCGGCAACGGTGTCGCCGTCGGCATGGGTGGCCCGGTTGAACCGGGCCATGACCGGATGAGGGATCGTTCCTACGCCACCCGGAAGTTCTTGAACTGCCAGGGGTCCTTGGTGTCGATGTCCTCGGGGAACAGGATTTCGCGGTCGTGCAGCGGCGTCCAGTCGCTGTAGACGCCGACCACCGGCCCCAGATAGGGCATGCAGATCTCGAGGTTGCGGGCGAAATCCATCTCGTCGGCCTCGACCAGGCCGCGATTGGGATTCTCCAGCGCCCAGACGATGCCCGACAGCGCCGGCGCCGTGACCTGCAGCGAAGTGGCGTTGTTGTAGGGGGCGAGCTTGCGCGCCTGCTGGATGGAAAGCTGCGAGCCGTACCAGTAGGCGCCCTTCTTGTGGCCCATCAGCAGCACGCCCAGTTCGTCGATGCCGCTGACCACCTCCTCCACCATCAGCCGCTTCCGCTTCTGCTCGTGGAAATTCTTGCCGACGATCTCGTGCATCGACAGGATCGCCGCGTCGCAGGGATGGTAGGCGTAGTGCACCGTCGGCCGGTAGGCGGCTTTGCGGCCGTTGCGGACCGTGTAGTAGTCGGCGATCGAGATCGCCTCGTTGTGGGTGACGATGAACCCGTGGAACGGCCCCTCGATCGGCGTCCAGGTGCGCACCCGCGTCGTCAGGCCGGGCCGGTTCAGGTAGATCGCAGCGCCGCCGCCGAACTTGTGGCGCGCGCCGTCCTTGGGGAAATGCTTCTCGTGCGTGCCCCAGCCCAGCTCGGAAGGCTGGCAGCCCTCGCTGACGAAGCCGTCGATCGACCAGGTGTTGACGAACTCGCCGACCTTCTTGGGCTTGTTGGAGACCTGCGTGTCGCGTTCGGCGATGTGGATGGTCTTGATGCCGAGCTTCTGCGCCAGCGCCGCCCATTGCTCGCGCGAGGCCGGCGTTCTGGTCTTCACGCCGGTATCGCGGGCGATGTTCAAGAGCGCCTGCTTGACGAAATGCGACACCAAGCCGGGATTGGCGCCGTGGGCGATGACGGCGGTGGGGCCGCCTTTGTATTTCTCGCGCAGCGCCAGCACGCTCTCGCGCAGGGCGTAGTTGGAGCGCTCCGAGACCGAGAGGTTGGGGTCGGTGTAGCCGCCCGGCCAGGGCTCGATGCAGGTGTCGATGTAGCGGGCGCCCACTTCCTGGGCCAGCTCGATCAGCGCCGTCGAGGCGACCTCGACCGAGAGGTTGACGATGAAATCGCCCTCGCCGACCAGCGGCCCCAGCACCTCGCGGTAGTTGCCCCGCGTCAGCCGCTTCTTGACGAAGGCGATGCCGTACTTCTTGGCCTCGGCCCGGCCGCGGTCCTCGGCGGTGACGATGGTGATCTGCGCCGGCTTCATGTCGATGTGGCGCAGGATCAGCGGCAGCACGCCCTGCCCGATCGAGCCGAAGCCGATCATCACCAGGCGGCCCTTGAAGCCGACGTGTTTTTGATGCTTAGCCATGTGCAAGGCTCCCCTTTAACGCGCGACCGGCGGGGACAGGCCCCGCCGGTTTCAGTGACGAGAGGGTTACGGAACGCGTCAGACGCAGATGGTCTTCAGCGGCGCGAAGCCGTTGAAGTTCACCGACGAGTAGCTCGAGGTGTAGGCGCCGGTGGCGAGGATCTCCACCTTGTCGCCGACCTTCAGGTCCAGCGGCAGCTTGTACTCGGTCTTCTCGTACAGGATGTCGGCGCTGTCGCAGGTCGGGCCGGCGATGATCACCGGGCCGGCCTTGCGGCCGTCCAGCTTGGTGCGGAAGCGGTACTTGATCGCCTCGTCCATGGTCTCGGCCATGCCGCCGAACTTGCCGATGTCGAGATAGACCCAGCGCTTCTTGTCGGCCGCGTCCTTCTTGGAGATCAGCACCACCTCGCTCTGGATCACGCCCGCGTCGCCCACCATGGAGCGGCCCGGCTCGATGATCATTTCCGGCAGGTTGTTGCCGAAATGCTTGGTCATCGCCCGCATGATCGCCAGCGCGTAGTCCTTCACGCCCGCCACTTCCGAGCGGTAGCGCGCCGGCAGGCCGCCGCCGAGATTGACCATCTTCAGCTCGACGCCTTCCTCCTGGAGGGCGAAGAAGAGCTGCGAGGTGCGGCCCAGCGCGCGGTCCCACTGCTCCAGGTCGGTCTGCTGCGAGCCGACATGGAAGGACAGGCCGTACGGGTCGAGGCCCCACTTCCTGGCCTTGAGCAGCAGCTCGCGCGCCATCTCCGGCGAGCAGCCGAACTTGCGCGACAGCGGCCACTCCGCGCCGCCGCAATCGACCAGCACGCGGCAGAACACGCGCGCGCCGGGGGCGGCCTTGGCCAGCTTCTGCAGCTCGGCCTCGCTGTCGAAGGCGAACAGGCGCACGCCGCGGCCATAGGCCCAGGCGATGTCCTTCTCCTTCTTGATGGTGTTGCCGAAGGAGATGTCGGAAGCCTTCACGCCCTGGCTCATGCACAGCTCGATCTCGCCGCGCGAGGCGGTGTCGAAGCTGGAGCCGAGGTTGAACAGCCGGTCCACCACCTGCGGCGCCGGGTTGGCCTTGACGGCGTAGAAGATGCGGGCGAGCGGCAGGTACTCCCGCAGCTGGCGGAAGTTCTGCTCCACCGCGTCCAGATCCATGATCAGGACGGGAGTCTCGACGTCATTTTCCTTCAGGTAACGCTGGATACGATCGGTCATTTCTGGAAATCCACGAGCAAAAGGCTACGCAAGGCGTGCGGAGCAGCGCTCCGACGCGGCGACAGGTCCGGATGACACAAGGGCTGAACCCTTATGCCTCCGCGCTCATACTCGAGTAGATGTTCAGGCGTCCGAACAGGCGGGCGCTACCGTCGGCCTTGGCGGCGACGGGGACGGCGGAGAAGATATGTCGGAGTCGGGGCTCCCGCCCCGTGCGAACAGCAATCATCGAAAGTCCCTCCCGGAGCCGGCTCCTTAAACCGGCATTGCCAAAAAGGACGCTTCCGTCGCTGCATAACCACTACGGGGCCATAGGCGCGTGCGTGGGCGTCTGAGCGCGATAGATACGCCGTTTTTCCCGGGGTTCAAGAAAAAACGCGGCCGGCGGCGAAATTTTTCGCCGCGCTGTTGGATTTCCGACACAGCCTCGCCACCATCTCGCCGCATGCGCGCGGCCCGCGCTCACGCCTCCTCGAGCGGCTCGCCCAGCCGGCGCAGGCGCATCACCATGCCCGAGAACGCCAGCAGCGCCACGAAGGCGGCGCCCACCGTCCAGGCGGCACCGGCGAACTCGGCCACCTTGCCCCACAGCACGCCGCCCAGGGCCAGGCTGCCGAAGAAGGACATCTGGTAGACGGCGATGCCGCGGGCGCGCACCCAGGCCGGCAGGCGGAGCTGGGCGGCGACGTTGTTGGAAGCGATGACGCAGATCCAGCCGACGCCGGAAAGCCCGACGCCCAGGCCCGAGACCAGCGGCTGCGGCACGATCGCCAGCGCCATGCCCAAGGCATAGACCAGCATGGCGGCCGGCACCGCGCCCTCCGCCCCCAGCCGGCGGCGCAGCGACGGCAGGACGAAGGCGCCCAGCACCGCGCCGGCGCCGAAGGCGGAATAGAGCAGGCCGAAGCCGGTGGCGTTCAGCTGCAGGTGGTCGCGCGCCAGCAGCGGCAGCAGGGCGGGCAGCGCGCCCGCCGGCACGAAGAACAGCAGCGAGCGCAGCAGGATGACGTGGATGTCGCCGGCATGGCGCAGCCAGACCGCGCCGCTGACCACGCCGGCCAGGAAGCCGGGTGGCGCCTGCTCGACCGGCTTGCGCTTCCAGCCGAACAGCGCCAGCACCACGGCCAGGAAGCTGACCGCGTTCAGGGTGAACAGCGCCACCGCGCCGGCCAGGGCATAGACCATGCCGCCGATGGCCGGGCCGACGGTGCGGGCGACGTTGAAGCCGGCACTGTTCAGCGCCACCGCCGGCGGCAGCAGGCGGCGGCCGACCAGCTCGGGCACGGCGGACTGCCAGGCCGGCCCGTTCATGGCGTTGCCGATGCCGAGCGCGAAGGTGAGGACCAGCAGGCTCCAGGCGGTGAGGTTGCCGGAGAAGGCCAGCAGCGCCAGCAGGGCGGCCGTCAGCATCATCCAGAGCTGGCAGCCGATCAGGTATTTGCGCCGGTCGAGCTGGTCGGCCAGCACGCCGGCGGGGTAGGCGAAGAAGAACACCGGCAGGGTGGAGGCGGTCGAGACCAGCGCCACGAAGAGCGGCGTCGGCGCCAGATGCGTCATCTCCCAGCCCACCGCCACGCTCTGCATCCAGCCGCCGATATTGGAGATCAGGTTGGCGATCCAGATGGTGCGGAAAGTGGGGTCGCGCAGCGGTTCCAGCGCGCCCGGCTGGGCGGGCGGCGCGTAATCGGACGGCTGCTCGGGAAGGACGGCCAAGGGGGAGGGTTCTGCCAGGTCAAAAAACCGGCGCCACCCTAGCTGGATGGCGCGGTTTCGTCTGCGGCCAGCGCCGCAGAGCGGCCTTGCGCGGCGGGGATGGAACGGGGTAACACCCGGCCTGCTCGACCTATCTGGCCCAGGACCGCGACGCCGCTTCCCATGAAAGCCATCATCCTGAGCGCCGGCCAGGGCTCGCGGCTGCTGCCGCTGACCCAGGACCGGCCCAAATGCCTGCTGCCGATCGGCCCGCGCACCTTGCTGGAATGGCAGGTGCGCGCCATCGCGGCCTGCGGCATCGAGGACATCTCGGTGGTGATCGGCTTCAAGGCGGAGCTGATGGAGGCGGAGCTGGCGCGGCTGGCGCGGCCGGGCCTCACGTTGCGGCCGATCTTCAACCCCTTCTACAAGGTGGCCGACAATCTCGGCTCCTGCTGGCTGGCGCGCGAGCGCATGCAGGGCGATTTCCTGCTGGTCAACGGCGACACGCTGTTCGAGATCGCGCTGCTGCGCCAGGTGCTGGCCAGCCCGCCGGCCAATATCGTCGTCACGGTCGACCGCAAGCCGGCCTACGACGAGGACGACATGAAGGTGCGCCGCGAGGGCACCCGGCTCAAGGCCATCGGCAAGAAGCTGCCGCTCGATACCGTGAACGCCGAGTCGATCGGCATGCTGCTGTTCCGCGCCGAGGGGCCGCGGCTGTTCCGCGAGGCGGTCGAGCGCTTCATGCGCACCCCGGAGGGCGCCACCGTGTGGTACCTGCAGGTGATCCACGCTCTGGCCCAGACCGAGACGGTGGAGACGGCGCTGATCGAGGGGCTGAGCTGGGGCGAGGTCGATTTCCCGCCCGACCTGGAGAAGGCGCGCCAGATGGTGGCCGCCTGGCCCGACAAGGACTAAGCAGACAAAGAATTCTCTTCTTCTTATCCCCTCCCCCCTGCGGGGGAGGGGATATGAGTGGCACCACGCGTTTTTAGAATCTCTTCCACCAGCTTCAGATCTTCCGGCTTGTCGACGTCGATCGGCGCCTCGGCGAAGGGCATGGCCACCGCCCTGCCCTCGACGCCGACGATGCGCGAGAGTTCCGCCATGGCGCGCTCGAGGCTGGGCCGCCCCAGATAGACCAGCAGCGGCCGCAATCCGATGGCGGCGATCAGCCGCCAGGGCCGCTTGCGATGCCGTTCCAGCCCGACCCAGAACTCGATCGCCTTTCTGGCGCCGGGCTGCAGCAGGGCGAACAGGTTGCAGCCCGACCAGCGCTCGCCGCCGAGCCGGTAGAAGGTGCGCAGCGCGCCGGGATACTGCGCCAGCACCGTCGAGGCCGGCGCCAGCCCGACGGCGATCTCAGCCCCGCTGGCCGCCGCCTGATCGCAGAAATGGTCAATCATGGCCGGCGTCAGCAGCGGGTGGTCGGCGGTGGTCACCAGCACCGGCAGGTCGGCCGCCAGCGCCGCCATGGCCTGGGCCACGCTCTGCGCCGGCGAGGCGGCCGCCGGCAGCACCTCGACCTGGCCGGCGGCGATCAGTTGGCGCAGCCCGGGGATGGCGTCGAACAGCGCCGGCGCGTTGGACTGCAGCACGATGCGGCGGATGCGGCCGGAGCCCTGCAGCGCGCGCACCACCCGCCACAGCATCGGCTCGCCCAGCACCGGCGCCAGCGCCTTGTGCGGCACGTTGCAGGCGGCGGCCACCGGATCGGCAGCACCGCGGCTGCCCGCCAGCACCAGGGCGGTGAAGCGCTGCGGGGCGGCGAACATCTCAGGCCAGCGGCTTGGAATAGAGGCGGTAGGTCTTGTACTCGCGCCCGCCGGCCTGCTGGATGATGCGGCGCGTGACGGCGTTGGTCTCCAGGATCCAGCCCAGCTCGGCGTAGTGGAAGCCCAGCGCCAGCCCGTTCTCGCGCAGCTTGTCGATCACCATCATGGCCAGGGCGGCGCCCAGCGGCGTGTTGCGCACGCTCATGCGCACGCCCATCAGCGCCACCCGCCCGCTCTTCACCCGCTTCACCTTCAGCCGCCACAAGAGCTTGGCCCAGTTGAAGGGCAACAGCCTGCCTGCCATGTCGGCGACGGCCTCGTTGAGGTTGGGCAGCGCCAGGATCATCGCCACCGGCTTGTCGTCCAGCTCGGCCAGCCAGATGACGCGCGGTTCGACCAGCGGCTTCATCGTCTTGGCGGCGGCGGCGACCTCCTCCTCGGTCATCGGCACGAAGCCCCAATTGTCCTGCCAGGCGTCGTTGAAGATGTCGACGACGGTCTTCACCTCCTCGGCGAAGCGCGACATGTCGACCGGCCGCACCCTGACCCGCCCCTTGGCGTAGCGCTCGACCAGCTTGTGGCCGATGGTGACCGGTGCGGCGCGCACGTCGTATTCGTAGGAATGCAGGTCCATCAGCTTGGCGTAGCCCTGGGCCTCGATGCGGGCGGGCGCATAGCGCGGGCCATAGGGCATCAGCAGCATCGGCCGCTCGTCGAAGCCCGCGATCATCTGGCCGACCTCGTCGTTGATCGACACGCTGAACGGGCCGGCGATGCGCTGCATGCCGCGCGCCCGCAACCAGGCCTCGGCGGCGTCGAACAGGGCGGCGAAGACGGCCGGATCGTCCTCCGCGTCGAGCAGGCCGAAATGGCCGGTGGCATCCCGGTGCCGCTCCAGATGCGCATGATCGACCTGCACCATGATGCGGCCGACCGCCCTGCCGTCGCGCCGCGCCAGCAGGAAGGCGGCGTCGGCATGGTGGAAATGCGGGTTCTTGCGCGGCGAGAAGGCGTCGAAGCGCTCTAGGGTCAGATGCGGCGCATAGCCCTGGTGGCCGCGATAGAGGCGGACCGGCAGTTCGATGAATTGGCGCAGGTCGGATTTGCCGGCGACCGGCGTGACGACGATGTCGCTCATGCTGCCGCCGCGCCTCCCCGAGCCGGCGGACGGCTCTCAGGCCGCCCGGGTGCGGGCGTCCTCGCCGTCCTTGTAACCGAGATCGGCGCCCACCGCGTCGGCGCCGGCGATCGGCTCGCCCGGGCGCCAGCGCCGCCCGTCGCCGCCGGTGCGGATCGAGCCGGAGAGTTCCGCCACCCAGGGATAGCGCTCGGCCTGGCGCTCGTCGTAGCCGAGATTGAACACGGTCGGGCTCTTGGGCAGGTCGCGCGCCTTGCCGTAGAAGGTGCCGAACAGGCGGTCGACGGCGAAATTGGTGATGCCGTGGTTGCCGTTCTCGTTGTGGAAATGGTGCAGCAGGTGCAGCCGCTTCATCTCCTGCATCATCCTCGATTTCGGCCGGTAGTTCAGGTGCTGCGCCGAATGGCAGAACTCGTAGAAGCAGGTGGTCAGCACCGCGGCGGTGAAGCAGGCGGCGGCACCGGCGGCGCCGGCGATCAGCCAGCCCAGCGGCAGGGTGATCAGGGTGATGGTGGGCAGGGTGGTGTAGAGCGCGCCGAACAGCACGCCCAGATCGTGCGGGTCCTGGTGATGGTCGAAATGGATGCGCTTCCACACCTTGGCGGTCAGCGCCGACTTGTAGAGCAGCCGCCCGTGCAGCACCCAGCGATGCAGCGCGTACCAGACCAGCGGATAGACCACGACGGCCGCCGCCGCCGCCAGCAGCACCAGCGGCACGGCCGACCAGGACGGCGTCAGCGCCACGGCCGCCGCCGTGCCGGCGATGGCCAGCGCGACATAGGCCGCCACGGCGTAATGGGTGAAGTAGGCCTTCACCAGTTCGCCCATGGTCATGCGCGAGAGATTGTATTTGGCCCCGGCCCAGAAGCCGAAGCGCGGCACCATGCCCGCCATCTGCGCCCTACGAATGCCCGTGCGACGGGCCATCCGGGTCCGTCGTCCAATCGCAACATAACCCTCGCCGCCCGGGTTTAACAGGCTGGAAACCCGTAACGATTTGTCATTTATGGTGACCCGCTCAGGCCGGCAGCGGCTTTTCCCCGCGCAGCAGGATCCAGGCGGTGCGGCCGGCGTGCCAGAACACGGTGGCGATCTGCCACAGCACAATGAAATAGAACGTCTCCAGCCCCAGCCCGAAAACCAGCCCCAGGGTGAAGAGCGGCAGGTTGATGTTGCGCCGGGAGATGACGGTGCGCGCCAGCCGGTCGACCGGCGCATGCGCATGCAGGCCGCGGCCGAAGCGCGCCTTGTAGACGGCCAGCACCAGCCGGTCGAGGACGTAGAAGCCGATCAGCGCCAGCGCCGCCTGGAAGGCCGGCTCGGCCAGCGCCTGGTCGAGATAGGGCGCCAGCCCCAGCCCGGCCAGGCCCAGGGCCCAGCCCAGGTACCACAGCGGCGGATGCACGATGTCCAGCCCGTGGTCGAGCAGGTTGCCCAGCGCCGAATCGCTGTAGGTCAGCCGCGCCAGCTTGCCGTCGACGGAATCCAGCACGCTCATGCCGTAGGCGCAGAGCAGGCCGGCCAGCCACCAGCCCAGCGCGAAGAACGGCACGGCGGCGAAGGTCAGCACGATCGACACCAGGGTCACGGTGTTGGGATGCACGCGCCAGCGCGCCAGCGGCCGCACCGCGGCCCAGACCAAGGGCGGATAGACGTATTTGGTGAAGAAATCGGTCGAGCCCTTGTAGGAGGCCTCGAACATGAAGCGCTCGAGCGCGGCGCGCTGCGCCTCCGTCTCGACCCGCCGCAGCCAGAACGGCAGGTCGCGGCGCAACGCCGCGATATGGGCGGCGAAATCCTGCTGGCGCAGACGGCTGACGCCTTGCTGCGCGCCGAGCGCGGCGATCAGCGCCGGCCAGTCCGCCGCCGCCTCGATCGCCGCCAGCGGCGCATCCGGCTCCAGCCGCAGCAGCGCCACGCCGCCGTCCTCGTCCGTCGCCATCCAGTTGCCCCGCCGCCGGCGCAGCTCGCCATAGAGCCGCTGGTCGACCGCCGTGTCGCCCGCCGCCACCAGCAGCGCCTCGCCGCCCGCCCGCAATGCTGCGGCCAGGCGCGCGCCCAGCGGTCCCTGCTCGTGCGACAGCACGACGGCGTCGCCGGCCAGCGCGGGCGGCAGGGAGGGGTCGTCGCCGCCCGAGACGATCGCCGGCAGCGGCTCGGCGTTGCGATGCCGGGCGCCGCGGATATGCCGCTCGACCAGGCCCATGCCGAAGACGCGCGGCCGCGCACCTGCCGCCGCCGCATCGATCCACAGTTTCATGGATCAGACCTGCTCGACCCGCAGCAGCACGCTGCCGCCGACGCTGGCGAAGATGGCGATCGGCGCCCAGGCGGCCAGCACCGGCAAGAGCGAGCCGGTCTCGCCCAGCGCCGTCGACAGCCCGTCGGAGACAAAGAACAGGAAGCCCAGCCCGATGCCCAGCGACATGCGCGCCGCGGTGCCGCGGGAGCGCAGGCTGGCCTGCGAGACCGGCGCCGCCAGCACCACCATCAGCAGGCACAGCACCGGCAGCGCCAGCCGCTTGTGCAGCCAGGTCTCGTAGACGAAGATCGGCCGCGAGCCGACGCCGGCGGTGCGCGACAGCGACAGCAGGTCGGAGGTCGTGAACTGGTTGGGCGGCACGGTGAGATCGGCGAAATCGGAGGGCTGCAGCTTGGTGGCCCATTGCTCCAGCGGCCGCCGCTCGATGCGCCGCTCCTCGCGGCCGATATCGAGCTGCGACACGTCGGTCAGGGTCCAGGCGCCGGATTTGGGCTCGAAAATCGCCACGCGGGCCTGGCGGCGCTGCACCATGACGCCGCTCTGGTTGCGGCGGATGATCTCGACGTCGAACAGGACGGCGCCGTCGCGCTGCACCCGGCCGACCCGCACGATGGTGTCGCCGTCGCGGATCCAGGCCGGGTTGGGCGCCGTTTCGGCCTGCCTGGCCGTCTTGCGCTGCTCGGTATAGACGATCTCGCGTTCGGCCAGCGCCCGCAGCGTCGCCGGCGCCAGCCGGTCGGCGATGACGAAATGCGCCGCCGCGAACAGCAGGCCGACCGGCATCAGGCACAGCAGCAGGCGGTAGAACGACATGCCGGCCGCCTTGAACGCCATGACCTCGTTGTTGTTGGCCATGCCCAGCAGCGTGATCAGCGAGCCGACCAGGATGGAGAACGGCATCACCAGCGCCATCATCGGCGGCAGGCGATAGGCGACGTAGACCAGCACCGCGCCGACGCCGGGGCCGTATTTGTCGGCGATGTCGTCGGCGTTGCCGACCAGGTCGAACATCTGCACCAGCGCGGTGAAGCCCAGCAGCACCAGCGCGATGCGGCGCAGCAGCAGCAGGCTGACGTAGCGCAGCGCCACCCGGCTCATGCCCGCACCCGCCGCACGATCGCCTCGAGCGCCGCCTCGCGCCAGGCGGCGATGCGGGCGAAGACCAGCACCACCGGATTCTCGCGCGGCCAGGTGCTGACCGTGGCGAACAGCCACACCGAGAAGGCGGCGAACAGCAGGAACGGCAGCCACAGCGCCACGCCGGGACCGACATTGCCGATGGTGGCGATGGTTTCGCCGAAATTGATCATGTTGTGGTAGAACACCATCAGCACGACGCCGACGACGATGCCGATGTTGCGCTCGTTGCGCCGCGTCACCAGCCCCAGCGGCACCGCCAGCAGCGGAATGATAAGCAGCGACAGGGTGCGCACCAGCCGGCCGTGGAACTCGGCCCACACCGCCGCCTGCCGCGGCCTCGTGTCGTCGCTCTTGTTGCGCATCGCCCACAGCTCGCCGATGGTCAGCTCGCGCTCGCTGACGCGCTCGCGGAACGGCGTCGGCAGCGCCACGTCGATCGGCAGCTCGAAGGCGTCGAAGGTCAGCGCCGTGGCCTGGCCGTTGTCGGCGCGGATCTCGGTGCGCACGCCGCGCTCCAGCCGCAGCACGATCTGCAGCTCCTGCGGCCGGCGGAACGCCTGGCCGCTTTCGGCCGTCATGGCGATGGTCCGCCCGTCCTCCTCGCGGCGGTAGATGAAGACGCCCAGCAGCTTGCCGCTGTCGCGGGCGATGTCGTCGACCATCACCGTGTAGCCGCCCAGGCCGGTGAAGAAGGCGCCCTTCTCCAGCGCCAGGTCCCACACCGAGTTGGTGGCGGCGTAGACCAGCGCGCGATAGGCGTAGCGGGTGTGCGGCTGCAGGTAGGAATAGAGCACGAAGACGACGATGGAGATCAGGAAGGCCAGCCCCATCAGCGGCCACAGCAGGCGGCGCAGGCCGACGCCGACGGCGTTCATGGCGTCGAGCTCGCTGTCCACCGACAGCCGCGTGGTCGCCAGCATGATGCCGATGAACAGCGCCGCCGGCAGCGCCAGGCCGAGATAGTGCGGGATCAGGTTGCTGATCATCCGCAGCACCAGGAACAGCGGCCCGCCCTGGCTGACCAGCACCTCCATCAGCCGCACCATGCGCTCCATCAGCAGCGCGATCAGCGCGATGCTGACCGTCGCCACCAGGGGCGTCAGCGTGCGTTCCAGGACGTAGCGGTCGATGCGGGTCAAGCGGGGGTCTTCTTCCTCAGGCCAGCGCCTGGCGCAGCTCGCCGACCAGCCGGTCGAACGTCGCCTCGTCCAGCGCGGGGAACTGGCCCAGCGCCGGCACGGCCGGCCAGCCGGCATCGGGGAAGACGACGCCGGCGAACTCGCGCGGGCTGGCGTAGCGGGGGATGACGTGGAAATGCACGTCGGGGTCGACCATCATCAGGCAGAGATAGTTGATCTTGTCCCAGGCGAATTTCGCCTTCAGCCCGCGCTCGATGCGGCCGACCAGCGTCTTCATCTCGGCGAAGGCCTCGGCGCTGACGTCGGAGAGCTGCTTGGCCGGCTCGCGGCAGGCCAGCACCAGCGACCCCAGGGTCGCCTGCTGCAGGCGCGCCTGCACCACCCAGTGCCGGGTCTCGATCAGCGTCGTGCGCGGATGGCCGAATTTGCGCATGGTTTCGTTGACGGCCGGCATTCTCGCTTCTGTCCTGTTTTGCCCGATAGTGGAAGGATTTCAGGCGGCGCGGGCAAGGTCCATGGTAAATGCGCTTTCCGCGTGGCAGGTCCGGGCCGCCAGTTCGATGCGGCGAATTTCCACACCCAGGCGCCAGTCGCCGTCGCGCCGTTCGATGCTCAGCGCGTGGTAACCGCCTGCGCCGTAATGCGATTCCGGATCGGTCGAGGCCGAGACCACGCCCATGACCGGGATGTCGCCGCGCGGCCCCGGGATGCGGCCCAGCAGCGAGCGGTGCAGGTGGCCGTGCAGCACCAGCTCCGCCCCCGCCCGCCCCAGCATGGCGCGCACCGCCGGCGCATCGCGCAGGCGCTTGCGCCAGCCGGCCGCCGCCGCCTGCGGCGGGTGATGGATCAGCACGATGCGGAAAAGGTCGTCGGCGCCGGTCTGGCGCAGCAGCGTTTCGGCCGCCGCCAGTTGCTGGGGCCCGACCGCGCCGGTGGCGGTCAGCGGGCTGGAGGGCTGCGCCGTCGACAGCCCGATCAGCGCCACCGGCCCGCGCACGCGCAGGAAGGGAAAATCCTGCGGCCCCTGCGGCTCGCTGCCGCCGTCACCGGTCATGAACGGCGCCCATTGCCGCAGGCCCTTGGCCCAGTCGACCCCGACATAGGCGTCGTGGTTGCCCGGCACCACCGTCACCTTGTCGGCCGGACCCAGCGCGTCGAGCCAGGCGCGCGCCAGGTGGAATTCCTGCGGCAGGGAGATGTTGGCCAGATCGCCCGTGACGGCGATGTGGTCGAAATCCTGCGCCTTCACATCCTGCGCCACCGCCTGCAGCGAGCGGCCGACATGGATATGGCGGCGGCGCAGATGCCAGGACAGCAATCCCAGCACCCGCTTGGAGGCGAGCGCCCGCAGGCCGGCCCGGGGCAGCGGCCCCAGATGCGGATCGGACAGGTGGGCGAGCCGGAACATGGCATAGGCATCGCCCCGGAAACCTTGCGGGTCAAGGCTTTATTGCCTAATTAACCAACGCTCCACGGCTCGGGAATCGCTGCGTGACCCCTTCCCCCGACGACAATTCCGGCAGCCCTGCCCGGCCCGCGGTCTGGCTGGTCGGCGACAGCGCCACCGCGCCCTTCGGCATCGGCCCGGTCGAACGCCTGCGCCGCAGCCTGCGACGGCACGGCGTCGACCGCTTCCTCGGCCCGCATGCCGCGCCGCCGGACACCGGCCGCGTGCTGCTGGCGCGCGGCGACCGGCTGTTCGACGACGCGCTGGCGCGCGACATGGTGGAGCGCGCCGACTATCTGCTGCTGGACGACAAGGGCGTGCCGGTGGCGGCCAATGTCGCGGCCGGCAAGGCGCTGCCGGTCCATGCCCTGCTCCAGGCGAACGCCGCAGCCGCGCCGGGCGCGGTCGCCGCAATGGGGCTGGCGCCGGTGACGGCGGGAACGCTGGGGCTGTCCTACCGCCAGGCGCTGCGCAAGCGGGAGGACCCGTTCATCCTCGATCTCAACCGCCTCTCGCGCGGCGAGGCGGAGCGGCGGCTGTTCATGGGCGCCTACAAGGGCGTCACCGATTTCGTCACCAAATACGTCTGGCCGCTGCCGGCGCTGTGGGTCACCCGCTTCTGCGCCGCCAACCGCATCAGCCCCAACATGGTGACGCTGCTGAGCCTGGGCTTCGTGCTGCTGGCGATGTGGTTGTTCTCCATCGGCTGGTTCGGGCCGGGCCTGATCGCGGCCTGGATCATGACCTTCCTCGACACGGTCGACGGCAAGCTGGCGCGCGTCACCCTGACCTCCTCCGGCTGGGGCGAGGTGTTCGACCACGGCATCGACCACGTGCACCCGCCCTTCTGGTGGGCGGCGTGGTGGTGGGGGCTGGTCAGCCACGGCTATACGGGCACCGGCACGTCCGAGCTGGCGCTGTGGATCGTGGTCGGCGGCTACGTCGTGGGCCGCCTGCAGGAGGGCCTGTTCCTGCTGCTGTTCAAGTTCGAGATGCATGCCTGGCAGAAGCTGGATTCGCGCTTCCGCCTGATCACCCAGCGGCGCAACCCCAATCTCTTCATCCTCAGCCTCTTCACCATCGCCGGCGCGCCGCAGGAGGGCTTCCTGGCGGTGGCGATCTGGACCGTGGTGTCGCTGGCCTTCCATTTCGGCCGCATCGCCATGGCCTTCCGCATCAGCCGCCGCGACGGCGGGCTGACCTCGTGGCTGGCGCGGCCGGCGCCCGACCGGGCATGAGCGCCAACGGGCGGGCGGCGCTGCTGCACGCCATCGCCGCCGAGACGAGGCGCAGCGTCGGTGCCGAGGCGACGGCGTTGTCCGACGCGCTGCGCGCCAGGCATGGCGGCACGGTGGTGGCGACGCTGTTCTACGGCTCCTGCCTGCGGCCGCCGACGGCGGACGCCATCGGGCCCGGCGGGGCCGACGAGCGGCTGTACGATTTCTACCTGCTGGTCGACGATCTGCGCGCCGCCAATGGCGGCGGCCTGCGCGCGCTGGGCAACCGGCTGCTGCCGCCCAACGTCTATTTCCTGCAGACGCCGTTCGGCCCAGGCACGGTGCGGTGCAAATACGCCGTGCTGACCCTGGGGCAGTTCGCCGAAGGCTGCTCGACGCGCACGTTCCACAATTATTTCTGGGGCCGCTTCGCCCAGCCCGCCGCCGTGCCCTTCGCCCGCGACGAGGATACGCGCGCCGCCATCGACACCGCCCTGGCCGAGGCGGCGGCGACCTTGATCGGCCGCGCCGCACCGCTGTTCGACGCGCCCTTCACGCCGGCCGAATTGTGGACGCGCGCCTTCGCCGAATCCTACCGCTGCGAGTTGCGGCCCGAATCGCCCGACCGCGCCGGCCAGATCTATCGCGCCGACGCCGCCCGTTACGACGCGATCGCCGCCGATGCGCTGCTGGCCGCCGGCCTGCCGGCGATCGAGAGCAACGGCCGCCTCATGCCCGTCTTCGATCGCCGCGCGCGCCGGCACTGGGCGCTGCGGCGCATCGCCGGCAAGAGCTTCAACGTGCTGCGCCTGGTCAAGGCCAGCACCACCGTGGCCGACGGCATCGACTACATACTGTGGAAGATCGAGCGGCATTCGGGCGTGAAGACCACGCTCAGCGCCTGGCAGCGCCGCCATCCGCTGCTGGCCGCCCCCGGCCTGGCCTGGAAACTCTACCGCCAGGGCGCCTTTCGCTGACCCGCGCGCGTCAATTTGCGCCCAACCCCGCTCTTCTCCGGCCGCGGCAAAGGGGTAAGGTGCGAGCATGGGCGCGCGCGCATTGAACTCCAACCGCATCGCCGGCTGGCTGCTGGCGATCTCGCTGGTGCTGCCCAGCCTGGTCGGCTGGCTGCCCATGCCCCTGCGCGTGCAAGCCGCCGTGGCCGCCACCGCCCAGACGGCGCAGGACGCGACCCAGCGCCTGCTGGCCGACCTGATGGTGCTGTGCACGCCCTACGGGCTGCGCCTGGCGGGACCGGACCAGACGCCGGCCGAACCCGCCGGCAAGCCCATCCACGAATCCTGCGTGCTGTGCGGGCTCGCGGCCGGCGCGTCGCTGGGCGTGCTGCAGCAGGTCGACCTGCTCATCCAGCCCGGACAGGGCCAGGTCGCAACCGCCGCCGCCGCGCATACGCCCGCGCCGGGGCAGGCCTTCGATCCCAAACCGCCCAGCCGCGGCCCTCCTTACTAGGCGAAATCCGTTCGTTCACGTCCGCCGCTTGCCGCGGCGGACCGGTTTCGCTTCTGCAAGGATCGTCGTCATGCTTACCCGTCGTTTCGTTCTGGGCGCGGCCCTGGCCGCCGCCCTCGCCTCGCCCGCTCTCGCGCACGACTACCAGCTCGGGGCGCTGAAGATCGGCCATCCCTGGGCCCGCGCCACCGTCGCCGCCACCGGCGGCGCCTTCCTGTCGGTGGACAACACCGGCGCCGCGCCCGACCGGCTGCTGCGCGCCTCGACGGCGCGCGCCGGCAAGGTCGAGCTGCACACGCACATCAAGGACGGCGACGTCATGCGCATGCGCGCGGTCGAGGCCATCGACCTGCCGCCCGGCCAGAAGGTGACGCTGCAGCCCGGCGGCTACCACATCATGCTGTTCGATCTGAAGCAGCCGCTGAAGGAAGGCGAGCGCGTGCCGCTGACCCTGGAGTTCGAGAAGGCCGGCAGGATCACCGTCGAGATCGCCGTCGACAAGGCCGGCGCCATGGGCGGCCATCACAAGCACTGAGCGACGAAAAAGGCGCGACGAAAAAGGGCGGAGGAACCCCTCCGCCCTTCGCTTCTAAAATCCTGTCGACCGGATCAGCCGGCGGCGGCCAGCACCGGGCGCGGCAGCAGGCCGAGCGAGGCGGCGATGCCGGTCAGGGTTTCGATCACCGTCTCGAGCTGCTCGCGCGTGTGGGCGGCGCAGACCGAGCAGCGCAGCAGCGACACGCCGTTGGGCGTGGCGAAGGCGCCGGCCAGGTTGACGTAGATGCCGGCGTCGAGCAGCGCCTTCCACACGAAGGTGGTGGTCTCCAGGTCGGGCATGTGCACGGCGACCACCGGGCTGCGGTCGGGACCGAGGCGGAAGCCGGCGGCCTCCAGCCCATCGTAGAGCACCGACACGTTGTGCCACAGCCGCGTGCGCAGCGCGGGGCGGGTGCGGATGACCTCGAGCGCCTGGCGCACCGAGGCGATGACGGCCGGCGGCAGCGAGGCGGTGAACATGTAGGGCCGCGTCAGCAGCCGCAGGCTCTCGAACTCGGGATGGTTGGAGACGCAGAAGCCGCCCACCGCGCCCAGCGCCTTGGAGAAGGTGCCGACCACGAAATCGACCTGGTCGAGGATGCCGGCCTCTTCCACCATGCCGCGGCCGTGCTCGCCCAGCACGCCCAGCGAATGCGCCTCGTCGACCAGCAGATAGGCGCCGTGGCGCTTGGCGACGGCGCAGATTTCCTGGAGCGGCGCCTTGTCGCCCAGCATCGAATAGATGCCCTCGACCACCACCAGCTTGTTGCCCGCCGCCCCGTTCAGCCGGCGCAGGCGCTTCTCCAGGTCGGCGGCGTCGTTGTGGCGGAAGCGGATCACGGTCGCCGCCGTCATCTTGCAGGCGTCGTAGATGCTGGCGTGGCTATCGGCGTCGATGATCAGGTAGTCGCCCTCGCCCACCAGCGTGGCGATGGTGCCGAGATTGGCCTGGAAGCCGGTGCTGAACACCATGCAGTGCGCCATGCCGTAGAACTCGGCCAGCTCGCGCTCCAGCGATTCGTGCTGGTCGTAGCTGCCGTTGGCGGTGCGCGAGCCCGTGGTGCCGGTGCCTTCGGTGCGCAGCGCCTCGACGGCGCTTTCGATGCAGCTCTCCTCGAAGGTCAGGCCGAGATAGTTGTTGGTGCCGACCATCAGGGTGCGCTGGCCGTTGACCACCGCCTCGGTCGGCGACAGCACCTGCTGCAGGCGCACCCGCAGCGGATCCATGCCGGCGTCCTTGGCGGACTGGTAGCGCTCGAGCAGCGCGGCGTGCCGATCAAAAAGCCCCATTCTCAAGCCCCCGTGCGCAGCCGGCCGACGGCGTCGACCAGTTCGCGGACCGTCTTGGTTTCGGCGACCACGTTGAGGGGGATGGAGATGTCGAACTTGTCCTCGAGTTCCATGATCATGTCCATCACCGCCAGCGAATCGACGTTGAGGTCGCGCGCGATGTCGGTATCCAGCGTGATCTCCGCCCCGCCTTTGCGGAACGGAGTCAAAAGTTTCACAATTTCGGCAAACGCTTCCTGCTGACCGATGGCCAAGCCGTCGTTCATTCCTTCCTCCGCTACATCAACCAGTCTGAGGACGCTTGAACGACCCATTGACCTTGCGACCATCCCTGCTGCCCGCACTCCGTGGCGCGGCGCTCCGGATTACGCCAAATCGTTGACCCAATTGGGAAATGACAATTTCTTTCGGTTTGTTACACGGCCATTAAAGCCAGCGCCGGCGGCGATACCAGGCGATCGTCCCGGCGAAGCCTTCCGCCAGGCGAATCCTCGCCGACCAGCCGAGGAAGGCGGCAAGGCGGCGGTCGCGTGACACCCAGTCGGGGTGGAACATCTCCCGCACCTTGGCCGGCGACAGGATGCGCGGCCGGCCATCGAGCATGGTCAGCGCCTGCACCGAACTGGCGGCGGCCGCCATCACCGGCCGCGGCAGCTTCACCGGGCGCACCGGGCGGCCCAGCGCCCCGGCCGCCGCCTGGGCGAACTCGCCCAGGGAATATCCGTCCGGCGCCCCGTCATCGGCCTCGTAGGCGTCGGCCAGCGGCAGGTAGGCGGTGGCCAGGCGGCAGAGCAACTCGGCCAGGTCCTCGACATGGATGGCGGAGATCCGGCCCGAGCCGTCGCCGGCGACCGGCGCGAAGCCGCGCTGCGCCGCCTTGAAGAAGGCCAGCGTCTCGCGATCGCCCGGGCCGTAGACCACCGGCGCGCGCAGCGCCAGCCAGGGCAGGCCATGGGCGGTATGGCGCAGCGCCTCCTCGCCGGCCCGCTTGGAGGCGGCATAGGGCGACAGGCCCGGTTCGCGCGCCGCCAGCGAGGACAGCAGGATGAAACGGGGGCCGCCCCCTTGGCCATCGGGGCGGTGGCTGGCGGCGCGGCGGGCGATGGCGGCCAGCAGGGCGGCGACGCCGTCGCGGTTGACGGCGAAGAAATCGGCTTTGCGCGCGGCCTTGACCAGCCCCGCCAGGTGCAGCACCGCATCGGCGCCCTCGACCAGGCGGTCGAGCGCGTCGGCCTGGCCCAGATCGCCCAGCACCAGCTCCACCGGCCCGGCGCCGCCGGGGGCGAATTGCGGCAATTGCCGGGCCAGGATGCGCACGCGATGGCCCGCCGCCAGCAGGCGCGGCACCAGCGCCTGGCCGACGAAGCCGGTGGCGCCGGTGACGGCGACGAGCGGCGCCATGGTTCAGCTCTCCGCGAGGACCATTTCGGCCGGCTGGCCGTACACGCCCTGCAGGTAGTTGCTGCGCGCCCGGCTGCGCGACAGCTTGCCGGAGGAGGTCTGGGGCAAAGCGTGCGGCGGCACCAGCACGACGCGGCAATCGATCGCCGCCTGCTCGCGCACCGCGCCCTCGATGGCGCGGCGCAGCTCGTCGCGCGCCTTGACCTCGGTCAGCCGCGCCTGCACCAGCACCACCACCTCCTCGCCGCCGCGCTCGTCGTCGGGCACGGCGAAGGCGGCGACGTCGCCGCGACGCAGGCCCGCCAGCGCCTCGACCGCCCATTCCAGGTCCTGCGGCCAGATGTTGCGGCCGTTGACGATGATCAGGTCCTTGGCGCGGCCGGTGACGACGACCTCGCCGTCGACCAGATAGCCGAGATCGCCGGTGTCGAGCCAGCCGTCCTTGCCCAGCACCGCCTCGGTGGCTTCCGGCTGGTTGAAATAGCCCGGCGTCACCGAGGGACCGCGCACGAAGATGCGGCCGATGCGCCGGTCGGGAAGCGTCCGGCCGCGCTCGCCGCGCACTTCCAGCGCGTGCCCCGGCAGCGGCCCGCCGCAAATGGCGAAGGTGCGCGCCACGCGCTCGTCGGCGGCCGGCGGCGCGGCCTCGGCGCGGCCCGCGCCCAGGCCGGCGCGCAGCACGCGGTCGACGCGCACCCGGTCGACGGCCGGCGCGAAGGCGACGGCCAGGCAGGTCTCGGCCATGCCGTAGGACGGCACGAAGGCGCCTTCGCGGAAGCCGGCGGCGGCGAAGGTCTCGGCGAAGCGGCGCAGCACCTGCGGCTGCACCATGTCGCCGCCGATGCCGGCGCGCCGCCAGCAGGAGAGATCCAGCGCCTTGACCTGCTCCTCCGACAGCCGGCGCATGGCGAGATCGTAGCCGAAGGTCGGGCTGTAGCTGATCGTGTTGCGGTTCTGCGAGATCATGTTCAGCCACACCGTCGGGCGGCGGGCGAATTCGCGGGTCGGCAGCAGGTCGACCGAAAGCTGGTTGCAGATCGGCCCCAGCATGAAGCCGATCAGCCCCATGTCGTGATAGAACGGCAGCCACGACACGCCGCGGTCCTCGGGCCCGATATCCAGCCCGACGCCGGACATGCCCAGCACGTTGGCCATCAGCGCCTTCTGCGTCACGTCGACGCCGAGCGGGAAGCGGGTGCTGCCGGAGGAATATTGCAGGTAGCAGCGCTCGTCCGGCCCCAGCGGCTGCAGGTCGACGGCGGCTTCGGGCAGGGCGGCGAAGGCGGCTGGCTCGCCATGCAGCAGCAAATTGGCGCCTTCGGCCGCTTCGGCGACGAAGCCGCCCAGCCCCTCCGCCGCCATCGCCGCGCGCGCCCCCGAGCCGGCGAGCTGCAAGGCGAGCTGGTCGACATAGCCGCCCTTGGCGCCCAGCCCGACCGGCAGCGACACCGGCACCGGCACCACGCCGGCATACTGGCAGGCGACGAAGGCGGTCACGAACTCGGGCGTGGTGTCGGCCAGCAGCAGCATGCGGTCGCCGCGATGCAGGCCCAGCCCGAGCAGCTTGCGCGCCATCGAAAGCGCCTGCGCCTTCAAATCGCGGTAGGAAAGCACCGCCACGAGCTGCCCGCGCGCGGTGTAGAAATTGAAGCCGGTCGCCCCCTGCGCCGCATAGTCGACGGCCTGCGCCAGGCTGGAAAAGCCGCAACGCTGGAACTTGAGGCTGGTGTTGAGAGTGGGCGTGGGTTTCATCGCGATCAGAAATCTGGCGGCGCGCGGCCGCACGGCGCGCCTCGGCCGGTGCGAGCCTGGCCGGACGAAAAGCGCGCTTTAGGTATCAGAAGCGACGCGACGCGACAAGGCGCGCGCACGCGCGCCGGGTTCGCGCCATGTTACGGATTGTTTCAGCGCGAGCGCTGATCGAGCAGCGCCGTCAGCTTGCTGACGTCGCCGCCATTGGCGCGGATGACGGAAGCGAACTCGTCGCGCTGGGTGCGGGTGAGGCTGACGCCGTCGATCACCACGTCGGAGATGCGCGGCCCGCTGGCGGACTGGCTGACCTGCCAGTCGACCGGCGTCTCGTTGGCGCTGCCCGGCATCTGCACGCGGGTGCGCACCAGCACGTTGCCGCCGGCCGCCGGCTCGGCCGCGACCACCTTCATCGGCTGGCCGGCATAGGTGTAGAACCGATCGGCATAGGCCTTGGCGACATAGGCTTCGAAGGCGGTGCGGAATTCCTGCTGCTGGCCCGCATTCAAGGTGTTCCAGCGCGAGCCCAGCACGGCGCGGGCCAGCGCCTCGGCGTCGAAGCTCTCGGCGAAGAGCCGGGCGAAGCGGGCGCGGGCATCGCCATTGGCCTTGACCTGGGGCGCCTCGCTGCGCACCTGCGCGGCGGAGCGCTCGATGAACTGGCGCGCCGTGGCGGCGAAATCGGATGCGGAAGCGGGCGCGGCGCCGGCGAGCGTCAGAACGGCAGCGGAAACGGCCAGCGCCAAAACCTGGCGGCGCGATGTGCGGATCATCTCGATACCCTCTGCCGGAGCCCCCGGTAACGGCAACGCCACGGCGGGCGCCACGCTCGAACCGGACCGACCATGGCCCGGCCAGCAGCTAAATGCCGGGCAATTGCGAGTAAAACAAGGCTGTTCCGACGCGGCGAAAACGCATCCATGCTCTGCGGCGGCTGTATTGACAGGGTGCTATACCCCCTAGATATTCACGGGCTTTCGCGGCTTCCGGACCTCCGGAAGCACTTAACCGCCGGGAGGGGCTGCAAAAAGTGATCCCCGCAGTGATGCCGACCTATGACAGACGGGATGTCGCGTTCGAACGCGGCGAAGGGTGCTATCTCTTCGCGAGCGACGGGCGACGCTATCTCGATTTCTGTTCCGGCATCGCGGTCACGGCACTCGGCCACGCCCATCCCCATCTCGTCGCCGCGCTGAAGGGCCAGGCCGAGAAAGTGTGGCACGTCTCCAACCTGTTCCGCATTCCCGAGGGCGAGCGGCTGGCGCAGCGGCTGGTCGAGAATTCCTTCGCCGACACGGTGTTCTTCTGCAATTCCGGCGCCGAGGCGATGGAAGGCGGCATCAAGCTGGTGCGCAAGTACCACGACGTGACCGGCAATCCGCACCGTTTCCGCATCATCGGCTGCACCCAGTCGTTCCATGGCCGCACGCTCTCGACGCTGGCGGCGGCGGGCAACGAGAAGTATCTGAAGGGCTTCGACCCGGCCATGCCGGGCTTCGACCACGTGCCGTTCGGCAATCTCAACGTGCTGCGCGACACCATCACCGACGAGACGGCGGCGATCCTGGTCGAGCCGGTGCAGGGCGAGGGCGGCGTGCGCGCCGGCGACGTCGAATACCTGCGCGGCCTGCGCGCGGTATGCGACGAATACGGCCTGCTGCTGTTCCTCGACGAGGTCCAGTGCGGCATGGGCCGCACCGGCAAGCTGTTCGCCCATGAATGGGCCGGCATCAAGCCGGATGTAGTCGGCACCGCCAAGGGCCTGGGCGGCGGCTTCCCGGTCGGCGCGCTGCTGGCGACGGAGAAGGCGGCGCAAGGCATGACCTTCGGCACGCACGGCTCCACCTTCGGCGGCAATCCGCTGGCCATGGCGGTGGGCAATGCGGTGCTCGACGTGGTGCTGGCGCCGGGCTTCCTGGCGCATGTCTGCGACATGGCGGAGCTGCTGCACCGGCGCCTGGCGCAACTGGTGGCCAAGCATCCCAAGGTCTTCGTCGAGGTGCGCGGCAAGGGCCTGCTGGCCGGGCTGCGCTGCCAGGTCGAGAACACCCGGATGATCGACGCCCTGTTCCGCCACGGGCTGGTGGTGGTGGGCGCCGGCGACAACGTCATCCGCCTGCTGCCGCCCCTGATCGTCGAGGAGCGGCACGTCGAGGAGGCGGTCGGCAAGCTCGACCTGGCCGCGCGCGAGCTGGTGGGCGATGCCTGAGAGCGACGGCACGGCGCTGCGCCACTTCCTCGATCTCGACAAGATCGGCAAGGCGGAACTGCGCGGCATCGTCGAGCACGGCCAGCGCTACCGGCTGGGACAGGACCACGACCGGCCGCTGGCCGGCAAGACGCTGGCCATGATCTTCGAGAAGCCCTCGACCCGCACCCGCGTCTCCTTCGAGGTCGGCATGCGCCAGCTGGGCGGCCAGGTGGTGATGCTGGGCACCAACGACACGCAGCTCGGCCGCGGCGAGACCATCGCCGACACCGCCCGCGTGCTGTCGCGCTACGTCGACGTCATCATGATCCGCACCACCGCCGAGGAGAAGCTGCTGGAGCTGGCGCGGCACGCCACCGTGCCGGTGATCAACGGGCTGACCGACCGCACCCATCCCTGCCAGCTCATGGCCGACGTGATGACCTTCGAGCAGCATCGCGGCCCCATCGCCGGCAAGGCGATCGCCTGGTCGGGCGACGGCAACAACATGGCGACGAGCTGGATCCACGCCGCGGTGCAGTTCGGCTTCGAACTGCGCATCGCCTGCCCCAAGGAGCTGATGCCGCCGGCCGACGTGGTGAGCTGGGCGCAGAAGCAGGGTGCGAAGCTGCGCATCTCGCACGATGCGGAAGAGGCGGTGACGGGCGCGGACTGCGTCGTCACCGACACCTGGGTGTCGATGGGCGACGAGGAGCCGACCAAGGCCAGCATGCGCCACAACCTCCTGGCGCCCTACCGCGTCGACGAGCGGCTGATGCGGCGGGCGGCGAAGGACGCCATCTTCATGCACTGCCTGCCGGCCCATCGCGGCGAGGAAGTCACCGCGGCGGTGATCGACGGCAAGCAGTCGGTGGTGTGGGACGAAGCCGAGAACCGCCTGCACGCGCAGAAGGGCATCCTGGCCTGGTGTTTGGGGTGAGGCGCCGCAGCCATCGTCTTGAGCGACCGCTACGCGCTCCCCTCATCCTGAGGAGCGGCCCGGAAGGGCCGCGTCTCGAAGGATCGGCAACCGCGCCGTTGCCTGTGTAGCCGATCCTTCGAGACGCTCGCTCGCGCTCGCTCCTCAGGATGAGGGGGAGCGTGGCAAGGGATGGGTTGCGCCTCGCGGCCTCGCGCGCCATCTATGGCGCTCACCCGTTGAGGTTTTCTGCGATGAACGAGTTCTCCCCGCCAGCCGGGACCGAAGCTGTATTGCCGTTCCAGGTGCGCAAGCTGGACCTGCGCGGGCGGCTGGTGCGGCTGGGCCCGTCGATCGACGTCATGCTGCGCGGCCACGACTATCCGCCGCCGGTGGCCAGCCTGCTGGCCGAGACGCTGACCTTGGCCGCCATCCTGGCCTCCTCGATCAAGTACGACGGCATCTTCACCCTGCAGATCAGGGGCGACGGGCCGGTGCGGCTGATCGTCACCGACGTCACCTCGCACGGCCAGTTGCGCGGCTATGCCCAGTACGACGCGGCCGCCCTCGAGCAGGTGGTGGCGGCGGCGCCCAAGCTGGACAACCCGGTGCAGCGGCTGCTGGGCGCCGGCAGCCTCGCCTTCACCGTCGACCAGGGCGGGAACACCGACCGCTACCAGGGCGTGGTGCCGCTGGAAGGCGGCACGGTGGCGGACTGCGCCCATGCCTATTTCCGCCAGTCCGAGCAGCTCCTGACCGGCATCAAGATCGCCGTCGCCGCACCCGACGAGCGGCACGCCAAATGGCGCGCCGGCGGGCTGATGGTGCAGCGCCTGCCCGGCTCGCTCACCCCCGACGGCTTCGCCGAGGCCGACGCGGAGGAGATCGAGGACGCCTGGCGGCGCGCCGTGATCCTGCTCTCCACCGCCTCCGACCGCGAGCTGACCGACGCCAGCCTGCCGATGAGCGAGCTGGTGTGGCGGCTCTATCACGAGGATTCCCCGGAGGCGTTCCCGGCGCGCCACCTGGAGTTCGGCTGCCGCTGCTCGCGGGAGCGCATCGTCAACGTGCTGCGCTCCTTCCCGCGCGCCGAGATCGAGGCGATGAAGGAGGACGACGAGGCGGTGGTGGTGAAATGCGAATTCTGCGCCGCCGAGTACCGCTTCGACGACGACGACCTGGAAGCGGTGTGGCGGCAGGATGCGTGAACTCTAAAAACTGTCATCCCGGCCGAGCGCAGCGAGAGCCGGGACCCATAACGACGGTCATAATAGGTCCCGGCTCTGCGCGCCTGCGGCGCTTGGCCGGGATGACAGGCAGTTAGCGGCTCGCCGCCCAGTCGGCCAGCTTGCGCATGAAATCCTCGCAGGCCCTGATCTGCTCGACGGCAATGAACTCGTTGGGCTGGTGGGCCTGGGCGATGTCGCCGGGGCCGCAGATCACCACCGAGAATCCCGCGTTCTGGAAGATGCCGGCCTCGGCGGCGTAGGAGACCGAATGCGAGCCGTTGTCGCCGGTCAGCGCCCGGCACAGCAGGTCGGCCGGGTTGTGCCGGGTCGGCACCAGGGGCGGCACTTCCGCCCGCACCCGGGTGGCGATCGCCGCCTCGGGATGGACGGCGCGCATCTTGGGCAGCAGCTCGTGCTCGCAGAAATGGCGCACCCGCTTGATCGCCTCGTCCGGGTCTTCCGTCGGCAGGGCGCGGTAGCCCCACTGCACCAGGCAGTGGCGGGCGATGATGTTGGTGGCGGTGCCGCCCTGGACGATGCCGACATTGAGGGTGCCGAAGGGCGGCTTGAACTCGGAGCCGGCCTTGGCCCGCGCCCGCAGCTCCTCCTGCATCTCGTTCATGAAGTGGATCAGCTCGCCGGCGTAGTGGACGGCGCTGACGCCGTCGTCGATGGCGCTGGAATGCGCCTCCAGCCCGACCAGTTCGGTGAAGTAGCTGGACGCCGTCTTGTGCGAGTGCACCACCTTCATCATGGTCGGCTCGCCGACCACGATGGCGTGCGGCTTGGGCAGGTCGCGCTGCAGCGCCTCGGCCAGCGAGCGGGCGCCGATGCAGCCCACCTCCTCGTCGTAGCTCAGCGCCAGGTGGATCGGCACCCTGATGCCGCGCTCGAGGAAATGCGGGATCATGGCCAGGGCGATGGCGGAGA
This sequence comes from Reyranellaceae bacterium, assembly GCA_050181585.1. Lineage (GTDB taxonomy): Bacteria > Pseudomonadota > Alphaproteobacteria > Reyranellales > JAQSWP01 > JAQSWP01. Next base: position 120,824 of record JBFXDA010000005.1, on the reverse strand, counting down.
AGGCCTTCATGTCGGCGGTGCCGCGGCCGTAGAGCAGCCCGTCCTTCTCGATCATGGCGAAGGGATCGCTGTCCCAGGGCTGGCCCTCGACCGGCACCACGTCGGTATGGCCCGACAGCACCACGCCGCCTTCCTTCTGCGGCCCGATGGTGGCGTAGAGATTGGCCTTGCTGCCGTCCTCGTTGGTCACCAGCCGGCTTTCGATGCCGAAGCCGTGCAGGTAGTCGCGCACGAAATCGATCAGCGCCAGGTTGGAATAGGCCGAGGTGGTGTCGAACGCCACCAGCCGGCGCAGCATCTCGATCGAATCCATTTCTTGCGGCATCGCGCCCGTCACCTTTCCCCAAAACGCCGACTGTCAGGCGCGCCAGAAGCTTGGCATCAGCAGCACCAGCAGGGTCAGCATCTCCAGCCGGCCCAGCAGCATGCCGAAGGATAGCAGCCATTTGGCCCCGTCGGGCAAGGGCTGGAACGTGCCGGCCGGGCCGATGACGGCGCCGACGCCGGGGCCGACATTGGCCAGCGAGGTGGCCGCACCCGACACGGCGGTGGCGAAATCCAGCCCGAACAGCGACAGGGCGATCGACAGCGCCACGAAGGCGAAGAACCACAGGAAGACGAAACCGGCCACCGAGTTGATCACCTCGCGGCTGACTTCGCGCCCGTTGAAGCGCGGCACGATGACGGCGTTGGGATGGGTCAGGCGGGCGAGCTGCACGCGGGCGAGCTGGTAGAGGATCTGGTAGCGGAAGATCTTGACGCCGCCCGAGGTCGAGCCGGTGCAGGCGCCGATGAAGGTCAGGAACAGCATCAGCGCTATGGGGAAGCTGCCCCAGGTGGTGTAGTCGGTGGTGAAGAAGCCGGAGGTGGTGACGATCGACACCACGTGGAAGGCGGACTGGCGGAAGGCTTCCTCCAGCGGCGCCTCGCTGCCGGCGTAGCGCCAGCAGGTCAGCGCCAGGACGGCGGCTCCGACCACGGCGGCATAGGCCCGGATCTGGCTGTCGCGCGCGAACAGCAACTGGCGGGCGCGCCAGGACTGGATCATGACGATGAAGGTCATGCCGCCGATGAACATCAGCCCGGTCATGATGTATTCCGCGGCCGGGTTGGCGAAGCCGCCGACCGAGGCGTCGAGCGTCGAGAAGCCGCCGGTGGCGACCGCGCCGAAGCCGTGATGGATGGCGTCGGCCAGATGCAGCCCCGCCGCCCACAGCAGCAGCGATCCGGTGACGGAGACGAACAGGTAGTAGACCGTGATGGCCAGCGAGATCTGCGACATGCGCGGCAGGGTCTTCTCCGACTTCTCCGAGGATTCGGCGCGGAAGAGCTGCATGCCGCCGATGCGCAGGAACGGCAGGATGGCGACGGCCATGACGATGATGCCCACCCCGCCGAACCAGATCAGGATGGTGCGCCACCACAGCACGCCGGCCGGCAGCTTCTCCAGCCCGACCAGCACCGTGGCGCCGGTGCCGGTGACGCCCGACATGGCCTCGAAGAAGGCGTCGGTGTAGGAGATGCCGATCGACGACACCGCCAGCGGCAGGGCGGCGAAGGTGGTGATGACGATCCAGGCCAGCGCCGTCAGCACGAAGGCCTGGTGCACGTCGATCGACACTTTCTCGCGCGGGCGGAAGGCGGCCATCAGCACGCCGCCGGCGAAGAAGGTGACGGCGAAGCAGATCAGGAACATGCCGGCGTCGGCGCCGCCCTCGACCCATTCGGCGAAGGCCGGCAGCAGCATGCCGAAGGCGAAGATGCCGAGCAGGATGCCCAGTATGTAGAGCGGCGAGCGAAGATCGACGGCCATCGCCTGCGCCCCCCTAGCTGCGCCAGAAGCCTGGCGTCAGCAGCACCAGCAGGGTCAGCAGTTCCAGCCGTCCCAGCAGCATGCCGAAGGCCAGCAGCCATTTGGCGCCGTCGGGCAGCGGCTTGAAATTGCCCGCCGGCCCGATCGTGTCGCCGATGCCGGGGCCGACATTGCCCAGCGCCGTCGCCGCCCCCGACAGGGCGGTGTCGAGATCCAGCCCGAACAGGCCCAGCCCGACGGCCAGGAGCGCGAAGCAGAAGAAATAGAGGAAGACGAAGCCGGCCACCGAGTTGATGACCTCGCGGCTGACCTCGCGCCCGTTGTAGCGCGGCACCAGCACGGCATGCGGATGGGTCAGCCGGCGCAATTGCGCCAGCGCCATCTGGCACAGGATCTGGTAGCGGAAGATCTTGACCCCGCCGGCGGTCGAGCCGGTGCAGCCGCCGGCGAAGGTCAGGAAGAACATCAGCACGATGGGGAAGTCGCCCCAGGTGGTGTAGTCGGCGGTGGCGAAGCCGGTGGTGGTGACGATGGACACCACCGAGAACAGCGATTCGCGGAACGTCTGCTCGAGCTCGAAATCGCCGCTGCCCAGCCGCCAGCCCATCAGCAGCAGGGTGCAGACCGCCACCAGCAGGAAATAGACCTGCAACTGGCTGTCCCTCAGGAAGCCGGCGCTGCGGATGCGCCAGGCGTTGATGAAGAGGAAGAACGTGGCGCCGCCCAGGAACATGACCGCGGCCAGGACGTATTCCGCCGCCTTGTTGTTGAGCCCGCCGATCGAAGCGTCGTGGGTGGAGAAGCCGCCGGTGGCGACGGCGGACATGGTGTGGTGGACGGCCTCGAACAGCGTCAGGCCGGACAGCCACAGCGCCACCATCGAGACCGCCGACAGCAGCAGGTAGAACACGATGATGGCCAGCGACACCTGCGACACGCGCGGCAGGATCTTCTCGGTGCGGTCGGAGGATTCGGTGCGGAACAGCTGCATGCCGCCGATGCTGAGGAAGGGCAGGATGGCGACCGCCATGACGATGAAGCCGACCCCGCCCAGCCAGTTCAGCAGCGAGCGCCACCACAAGATGCCCGACGGCATCCTGTCGAGCCCGACCAGCACCGTCGAGCCGGTGGTGGTGACGCCGGACATGGCCTCGAAGAAGGCGTCGGTGTAGGAGACGTGGATCGAGGACACGGCGAACGGCAGGGCGGCGAACAGCGTCAGCACCAGCCAGGCCAGCGGCGTCAGCACGAAGGCCTGATTGACCGTCACCGACACTTTCTCGCGCGGCCGGAAGGCGGCCAGCAGCGTGACGCCGGCGAACAGGGTGACGATGAAGCAGATGAAGAACATGGCCGCGTCCGGCCCGCCGTCGATCCAGTCGGCCAGCGCGGGCACCAGCATGCTGAAGGAGAACACCGCCAGCAGCGCGCCCAGTATGTAGAGCGGCGAGCGAAGATCGACTGCCATGAATGCGGCGCTTTAGCCCGTTCCCCTCGGCGGCCGCCCGGCGGCCGCGGCGCGATCATGCCAGTTGCCCGCTCTTCCTAGCAACCGCCATGCGACAACCCTGCTCTATCTTCCGTCATGCTGAGCGCCAGCGAAGCATCTTGCCCGACCCGGTCTCGATCTCCGCAGGACGAAGCGATCGAAGCAAGATCCTTCGCTACGCTTAGGATGACGGAGTAGAGCGGAGGCAATGCCTCTTGGTTTGCTAGCCCAGCGAGATGCCCTGGCCGCGGTTGATGATCGACAGGAATTCCTTGCGCGTCGCCTCGTCCTGGCGGAAGGCGCCCAGCATGTGCGAGGTCACCATGCTGACGCCCGGCTTGTGCACGCCGCGGGTGGTCATGCACTGGTGCGCCGCCTCCAGCACCACCGCCACGCCCTTGGGCTCCAGCACCTCGTCGATCGCCTTGGCGATCTGCGCCGTCATCTTCTCCTGGATCTGCAGCCGCTTGGCGTAGGCGTCCAGCACCCGGGCCAGCTTGGAGATGCCGACGACGCGCGAATTGGGCAGGTAGGCGATATGGGCCAGCCCGATGATCGGCACCATGTGGTGCTCGCAATAGGATTCGAAGCGGATGTCCTTCAGCACCACCATCTCGTCGTAGCCGTCGACCTCCTCGAAGGTGCGCTGCAGGATCTCGCGCGGATCGGACTGGTAGCCGGAGAAGAACTCCTCGTAGGCGCGCACCACCCGCTCGGGCGTGCCGCGCAGGCCCTCGCGCGTGGGATCGTCGCCGGCCCAGCGGATGAGCGTGCGCACCGCCTCCTCGGCCTGCTTGCGTTCGGGGCAATCGGCGGAGTTGCGGTCGACGGGCCTGGCCGTGGCCGGGCGCAGGGGGGAGACGATGCTGTCCTGGGTGGGCTTACTCACTGTGATCTCCCCTTCTGCGCGCCGTCGCGGGGCCGCGCGGCCCGGCGCCGGCGCCTGCAATCTAATGAACCGACTTGGTCTGTCCCGGCGTGTCGAGGGAAAAGGCGGGAATCGCCACGTTGAACGTCTCGCCCGCCTCGCCGACCATCTCATAGGCGCCGACCATGATGCCGGACGGCGTCGACAGCGGCGTGCCGGAGGTGTACTCGAAGGTCTGCCCCGGCTGCAGCACCGGCTTCTTGCCGACCACGCCCGCGCCGCGCACCTCGTGCACGCGCCCTTGCGAGTCGGTGATCTTCCAGTACCGGTTGCGCAGCTGCACGGTCTCGTCGCCCTGGTTCTCGATGCGCACGTGATAGGCCCAGACGTAGTGGTTCTCGGCCGGCGAACTCTGGTCGTCGAGATAGGTCGGCTTGACCGTGACCCGGATCGAGCGGGTGACCGCTGAATACATGGTCCCTCTAATGCGCTGGCCGGGCCCGGCCGGATCGCCGGACCCGTCACTGCCGTAACATATCGGAAGGACGCCGCACCCTGTCCAGTGCAACGCCAATTCCCCAATCCCGGCAGGGGCTTGCACGGCGAAGTCTATGCCTGTCCGGGCCGTTAGGCCAGCGCCTGGGCCAGATCGTCGATCACGTCCCTGACATCCTCCAGCCCCACCGACAGGCGCAGCATGTCGTCGCCGATGCCGTAGAGCCGGCGGGTTTCGGGCGGCAGGCGCTGGTGGGTGGTGGTGGCGGGATGGGTGATCAGGCTCTTGGCGTCGCCCAGATTGTTGGAGATGTCGACCAGCTTCAGCCGGTTCAGGAAGCGGAACGCCGCCTTCTGCCCGCCCTTGACGGCGAAGGTCACGACGTTGCCGCCGCGGCTCATCTGCTTCTTGGCCAGCGCCAGCTGGGGATGGCCGCGGCGGGTGGGGTAGAGCGCGCTGGCGATCCTGGGATGGCGGGCCAGGAATTCGGCGACCTTCTCGGCATTGTCGCAATGGCGCGCCATGCGCAGCTCCAGCGTCTCCAGGCTCTTCAGCATCACCCAGGCGTTGAACGGGGAGATCGCCGGCCCGGTATGGCGCAGGAACGGCGTCAGGTCGGTCTCGACGAACTGCCGGCTGCCCAGGATGGCGCCGCCCAGCGCCCGGCCCTGCCCGTCGATATGCTTGGTGGCGGAATAGACCACGATGTCGGCGCCGAGCCGCAGCGGCTTCTGCAGCACCGGGCTGGAGAAGACGTTGTCCACCACCACGCGCGCGCCGGCCTTGTGCGCCAGCTTCGACACGGCGGGGATGTCGACGATCTCCAGGGTCGGGTTGGACGGGCTTTCGAAGAACACCGCCTTGGTCGGCTGCGACAGCGCCTGCTTCCATTGGCCGAGGTCGCGGCCGTCGACCAGCACCGTCTCGACGCCCCAGCGCGGCAGCTGGTCCTGCACGATATAGAGGCAGGAGCCGAACAGCGCCCGCGACGCCACCAGCCGGTCGCCGGCGCGCAACTGGCAGGCCAGCGAGGCGAACACGGCGGCCATGCCGGTGGCGGTGGCGCGGCAGGCCTCGGCGCCCTCGAGCTGCGCCAGCCGGTCCTCGAACATCGAGATGGTCGGGTTGGAGAAGCGCGAATAGATGAAGTGGTCGTTCTTGCCGGCGAAGGCGCCGGAGGCTTCTTCCGCCGAAGCGTAGACGTAGCCCGAACTCATGAAGATGGCTTCGCTGGTCTCGGCGAAATTGCTGCGCCGCAATCCGCCCCGCACTAGCCCGGTCTGCGGCCGCAGGCTTTTCGTCTCGGGTTTCGCCGCCGTCTTCGCCACTCTCTTCGCCATCGCGCGCTCCCGCCCGCATCCCCCGCGGGCAATAAAAAACCCCGGCCGAGTCGGCCAGGGCGTTTTCGAAGCGCTCCGACCTCTTTAGCGATTTTTAACGTGGTCGCAAGCCGGCCGGCCCAAATCACCACGGAACGGCAGCGTTGATAGCCCTCCCGAAAGACGCCGTCAAGCGCCGGCCGCCGCCGCGACGCCGCTATTTGAGCGGCGAGAACGGCAGCGGCGTCAGGATGCGGTTCTCCATGCGCTGCATATAGGGCGCGGATTTGGCGAGATAGGCCTGCCAGGCGGGATCGGCGGCCATCTGGGCCCGCCGCCGTTCGCGCTCGGCGAAATTCTCGTAGCCCCACCAGTGCACGATGGTGTTGAGCGTGCCGATCTCGGTGACGAAGAAGCCCAGCAGATTGCCCAGGATGCGCTGCTGCACCGGCAGGCCTTCCTGCTCGTACAGCGCCTGCCATTGCTTCAGCGTGCCCGGCACCAGCGTGTAGCTGCGTTCGTCGACGATCATGCTGTCACTCCCCCTCAATGCGATTCGCGCGGCACCTTCGCACCCGAGGCGCCGACCAGGAAATCGAGATCGCAGCCGGTGTCGGCCTGCTGCACCGTCTCGCAGTAAAGCCTGACCCAGCCGCGCCTGTCATGCGGCCTGGGACTCTTCCATGCCCGGCGGCGCTTCTCCAGCTCCGCCTCGGACACGTCCAGATGCAGGCGGCGGTTCTTGACGTCGAGCTCGATCGCGTCGCCGTCCCTGACCAGCGCCAGCGGCCCGCCGGCCGCCGCCTCCGGCGCCACGTGCAGCACCACCGTGCCATAGGCGGTGCCGCTCATGCGCGCATCGGAAATCCGCACCATGTCCTTGACGCCCTGCTTCAGGAGCTTCAGCGGCAGCGCCATGTTGCCGACCTCGGGAAAGCCGGGATAGCCCCTGGGCCCGCAATTCTGCAGCACCATGACGCAGGAAGCGTCGATGTCGAGCGCCGGATCGTCGATGCGCCGCTTGTAGTCGTCGATGTCCTTGAACACCACCGCCCGGCCGCGATGCTTCATCAGCGCGGTCGTGGCGGCCGACGGTTTCAGCACCGCCCCGTCGGGCGCCAGGTTGCCGCGCAGCACGGCGATGCCGCCCAGCTTCTTGAACGGCTTCTGCAGCGGGAAGATGACGGCGCGGTCCCAGCATTCCGCGTCCTTGACGTTGTCCCAGATCGTCTTGCCGTTGACCGTCAGCGCCTTCTTGTTCAAGAGCGGCCCGATCTCGCGCAGCACCGCCGGCAATCCGCCGGCATAGTAGAAATGCTCCATCAAATATTTGCCCGACGGCATCAGGTTGACCAGGCAGGGCACGACCCGCCCGATGCGGTCCCAGTCGTCGAGCGTCAGTTTCACGCCGATGCGGCCGGCCAGCGCCAGCAGGTGGACCACGGCGTTGGTCGAGCCGCCGATGGCGGCATTGGCCATGATGGCGTTCTCGAAGGCCTGCCGCGTCAGGATCTTCGACATGCGCAGATCCTCGCGCACCATCTCCACGATGCGCCGCCCGGCCATGTGGGCCAGCGACCGGCGGCGCGAATCGGCGGCCGGGATGGCGGCGTTGGTCGGCAGCGCCATGCCCAGCGCCTCGGCCATCGAGGCCATGGTCGAGGCCGTCCCCATGGTCATGCACGAGCCGGCCGAGCGCGACATGCCGGCCTCGGCCTCGGGCAGGTCTTCCGGCTTCATCTCGCCGGTCTTCAGCATGTCGGTGAATTTCCAGACATGCGTGCCGGAGCCGACCAGTTCGCCGCGGAAATGCCCGTTCAGCATCGGCCCGCCCGACACCACCAGCGCCGGCAGATCGCAGCTCGCCGCCCCCATCATCAGCGACGGCGTGGTCTTGTCGCAGCCGGTCAGCAGCACCACGCCGTCGAGCGGATTGGCGCGGATCGATTCCTCGACGTCCATCGCCGCGAGGTTGCGGAACAGCATGGTGGTGGGCCGCATCAGCGTTTCGCCCAGGCTCATCACCGGGAACTCGAGCGGGAAGCCGCCCATCTCGTAGACGCCGCGTTTGACGTGCTCGGCCAGGTCGCGGAAATGGGCGTTGCAGGGGGTCAGCTCCGACCAGGTGTTGCAGATGCCGATCACCGGCCTTCCGTCGAACAGGTGATGCGGCAGGCCCTGGTTCTTCATCCACGAGCGATGCGCCAGCCCGTCGCGATCGAGCTTGCCGAACCAGGCATGGCTGCGCAGGGTGCGGCGGGCCTTGCGGCGGGCGTTCGGGTCCGGGGCGGCTTTTGCTCCATTGCGTTTGGCCATCGGGCGTCCCTCCGTGAAATTCTTTTGTCCCGGCGCCGGAACTTGCCGCGCCGCAGCGTGTCATCTTTTCTTCATGCCTGCCGCCGGATCGCGCGCGGCGCAGCGGCATCTAGTAGCGGGTCGCGGTTTCGACGCTAGAAGTTGCGCAGGACGGCGCTGCCAAGGCAAGCGGCAGACCGCGGCTCAATGTCCACAATCGCCGGAAGTCTTTGATCGCGCCTGAAAATCCGCGTGGACTTGCCGGATTTGGCTCTGCATACTGTGCTCGACTAAATCTGCGATCTGCTTGTGTGGCCGGTTGTGGGGATGTGGTCATAATCGGGTGCTGCTTCGAAGGCTTGACTTGTCCTCTACCATCGAAACGACGAATTGCGGCGTCAATGGCTCGACCATGGCGATGCGCTCGCGCGGCGGCACTCGGAGCTAGCAGAAACCGAGAAAGGACGCGATGAGCCGCAAGCTGTTCGTAGGGAACCTGCCCTACACCTTCACTTCCGAACAATTGACCGAGACGTTCCAGCCCTACGGCAACGTCGTTTCGGCAAAAGTCATTACCGACCGCGAAACAGGCCGCTCTCGCGGCTTTGCCTTCGTCGAGATGGAAACCGACGAGGCGGGCCAGACCGCAATCCGCGCGCTTGACGGCGCCCAGCTCGGCGGCCGCGCGCTGGCCGTGCGCGAGGCGCAGGAACGTCCGCCCGGACCGCGTGGCGGTGGCGGCGGCGGTGGCGGTCGCGGCGGCTTTGGCGGCGGCGGTGGCGGCTACGGCGGCGGTGGTGGCGGCGGCTACGGCGGTGGCGGTGGCGGCGGCTACGGCGACCGGGGTGGCGGCGGCGGCTACGGCGATCGCGGCGGCGGCGGCGGTGGCTACGGCGACCGTGGCGGCGGCGGGCGCGGCGGCGGCTACGGCGATCGTGGCGGCGGACGCGGCGGGCGTGGCGGACGCGGCGGTGGCGGCGGCGACTACTAGGCGTGCCGATACTCCGAGACGGATTGGGAACCCCGGCCTTGCGCCGGGGTTCTGCTTTTCAACGCTATTAGTTCCCGCTTTGAGTCGACGCCGTCGCGCAATTGCGCGCTATACTTCCCTGTCGCCGCAATAGCCGAGGTGGAAGATGCGCCTTGTTTCATGGCTCTCGGCAGCGCTGCTCGGTTCCGCCATGGCAGCCGCTTCCCTCCCGGCGCAGGCGCTGGAGGTCGATCTCGAGCTGGTGCTGGCGGTCGACATATCGCGCAGCGTCGACGACGAGGAGGCGCTGCTGCAGCGCCAGGGCTACATGCAGGCCCTGACCGACCGGCGCATCATCGACGCCATCCGCGCCGGCGCCCTGGGCCGCATCGCGGTGACCTACGTCGAATGGGCCGGCTCGAACTACCAGCAGACCGTGATCGACTGGACGGTGATCGACGGGCCCGACAGCGCCAAGGCCTTCGCGCTGAAGATCGGCGAGGCGCCGCGCATCGCGGAGATGTGGACCTCGATCTCCGGCGCGCTGATCTACGGCGCCGCCAAGTTCGAGAACAACGGCTACGAAGGCGTGCGGCGGGTGATCGACGTCTCGGGCGACGGGCGCAACAACTCCGGGCCCGACGTCACGGGCATCCGCGACGCGCTGGTGGCGCGCGGCATCGTCATCAACGGGCTGCCGATCATGACCGAACGCTCCAATTACGGCCGCCCGCCCGAGCGCGACCTCGACATCTACTACGAGCAGAACGTGATCGGCGGACCGGGCTCGTTCCTGGTGCCGGCGCACGATTTCCCCGATTTCGCCCGCGCCGTGCGCACCAAGCTGATCAAGGAAATCTCCGGCCTGCCCTACGGCGACGGCATCGACACCGCCGAAGTGCAGGACGGGAGGTAGAAAAACACCAGCCCCTATCCTTTTCCGTCACCCTGAGCGTCAGCGAAGGGTCTTGCTTCCACGGGCACGGCGTTTCAAGCGAAGCCGTTACCCGAGTTGGCAAGATGCTTCGCTGGCGCTCAGCATGACGAAATGAGTCGTCAAAGTCCCCGCACGATCTCCTGCACGCGCCGCAACGGCGAGTCGTCGCGGATCAGCTTCACGGCGGCGCCGAAATGGCCCTGGCGGTCGACGAAGACGTTTTCCGCCGGCAGGCCCCAGCGCTGCACCAGATCCAGCCCGCCGCCCACCGGCGTGACGCGATCGGCCCGGCCCAGCACCGAAACGATGCGCGACGCCGGCAGCGCGGGCTCGCCCGGCGGGTCCATCAGCGGCGCCCAGCGCAGCATCTGCTGCTGCGTCCAGCCGGCCCGCGCCAGGGCGGCGGGAATGCCGATGCCCTCGACCAGGCCGCTCTCGAACACCACTTCCTCCATCCGGCCGGTATGGGTGATCAGCAGCAGCGCATCGGGCCGGGCGGCGGCGGGCCAGTGCCGGCCATGCGTGGCCACCAGTTGCGCCACGAAGGAGCCCAGCGAAATTCCCGCCAGCACCACCGGGCCCGCGAAGTGGCGGCGGCACCAGTCGATCAGCACGCCGGTCTCCTGGGCCTGGGCGGTGAAAAGGTCGATCTGGCCCATCGGCGCGGTGGCGAAGAAACGCTCGCCGCCGTAATCGCCCGGCCGGCAGCGCCGCCCGTGCCAGGGCGTGGTGATCTCCACCACGCGGAAGCCCAGCCGGCACATCACCGTCGCGGCATCGACCACGTCGCGCACGTTCTCCGGCTCCATGCACACGCCGTTGCCGATGACGATGGTGGGCGGGTTGTCGACCAGCGGCTCCATCACCTTGGCATAGGCCATGTCGCCCATGCGCGCCGACGGCGAGGCGAAGCGCAGCCACCAGACCCGGCACGCCCGGCCGGCGATCTCGCGCGAGCGCTCGACCATGGGCAGGGGATCGGGCAGGCCGTAAGCGGTCTGCGGCCGCGCCAGGCAGGCGCCATAGGCGGCCTCGACCTGTTCCTGGGTCGGGATTTCCCAGCGCAGCTTGTGCGCCTTGCCGTTCCACAGCAGCGGATAATAGGAGAGCCGGTCCAGCGTGGCGCGATGCGCCGCGTCCAGCCGCGCGCTTTCGATCGCCGCCAGCGCCGCGCCGCCGGCGTCGGCCGCGCCGAAGAAGGCGTCGCGCCAGGCGGCTTCCGTCTCCTGCGCCGCCTGGCGGGTGGCGGCCGAGCGCGCCAGCAGCCGCGCCACCAGCTTCTCGCGCTTGCCCTGCACGCGCGTCAGGCCGGACAGCGCCACGAACTCGGGAATCGACTGCCCGGCCAGGGCGGAGGCCGCCCACATGCGCGACAGCGGAAAGAACAGGCGGCGCAGGGCGAACAGCGCCATGGGATCGACCCACGGCGCCTGGGTCAGCGCCCCCAGCGGCGAGCGGATCAACCGCTCCATCCGGGGCAGCTCGGCGCTGTCGCGCGGGGGAACTCGGCGGCCTGGAAGCCGGATCGCTAGCGGCATGCAATTACCATGGTGAGCGCTCACTCACTTTTCAAGACGCGGCGGAGGGAGGACCTTTCGAGACTGCGCCGGACCGGCTTTCGAGCGCAAGCGACACCAGAGCAAGCGACACAAGAGCGTGAACCGGGTTCGCGAAGGGCTTGATCGCGGCCCGGTAAGGGCCATTCTAGACGGCGGACAAGTCGGAGGTGTGACATGTGGAGCCTGCTGTCGAAGACCAAGACCCAGATGCCCCGGCCCGAGGAGGCGCTGAAGGGTCGCGCCACCGCCATGCCGGTGCCAGCCCGGCACTTCGTCAACGGCAATCCCCTGCGCGGGCCCTATCCCGAGGGCCTGCAGACGGCCATGTTCGGGCTGGGCTGCTTCTGGGGCGCGGAGCGCAAGTTCTGGCAGGCGCGGGGCGTCTACACCACGGCGGCGGGCTATGCCGCCGGCTACACGCCCAACCCGACCTACGAAGAAGTGTGCTCCGGCCGCACCGGGCACAACGAGGTCGTGCTGGTGGTGTTCGACCCCAAGCAGACCTCCTATGCCGAGCTGCTGAAAACGTTCTGGGAAAGCCACGACCCGACCCAGGGCATGCGCCAGGGCAACGATGCCGGCACGCAGTACCGCTCGGGCATCTATGTCTTCTCGCCGGAGCAGAAGCAGCAGGCGGAAGCCTCGCGCCAGGCCTATCAGGCGCGGCTGGGCAAGGCCGGCTACGGGCCGATCACCACGGAAATCCTCGAAGCGCCGGAATTCTACTTCGCCGAGGACTATCACCAGCAATACCTGGCCAAGAACCCCAACGGCTATTGCGGGCTGGGCGGCACCGGCGTGTCCTGCCCGGTGGGCGTGAACGCTTAAGGCAGATCGGCTTTCGTCACCGCGTGGTGTCGTCGGCGGGGTTGCGGGGGTTGTCGAGGCGGAGGCGGTCGCGCTGCAGCACCAGCTTGGCGCCGGTGGGCTTGAGCCAGGACTCGAGCTTCGCGCGCAGCTCCGGCGGCAAAGCGCGCGGAGCGAAGTCGGTGCGCATGGCCAGGTCGATGCTTTCCCGCTTGCCGTCATCGGCATAGTGCGTGTCCTGGATGACGCCGATCGAGCGGCCGCTGCGCAGGTCGATGGCGAGCAGGGCCTGGTTGACGCCGCAGGAATGAGGCCGGCAGCCTTCGGCGATCAGGTAGCGATGCGCCAGAAGCTCCATGCCCGAGGCGACCGAGAGCGCATGGCGCAGATCGACGAACAGATCCTCGCCCCATAGCCCGACCAGCGCCGCGCGATGGTCTGGGCTGCCCAGCAGCGTGTCGGGATGCTCGCCGATCATGGCGGCGAAATCCGGCACGCCGGGATCGGGCGGGATGCGGATGCCGTTGTCGCGGCTGTCGTAAACGAAGGTGGTGAGGACGGGATCGCCCAGCCGGTTGCGCTCGCCGGCATCGCCGCTCAGCACCAGCGTCGCGCCGTCGCGGACGACCCGCACCGGGCGCTCCTCGCGGTCGACGAAGAGCGGGCCGAGATCGAAAGCGGGCTTGCGCGTCACGTCGAGTGCGTGCAGGGCCGGCAGGCAGCAATTGCCGCCGGCATGGGTCGAGTAGAACACGAGCTGCGGCTTCTCGCGCGACGGCCAGGCCGAATGCAGCGCCACCGAGAAATCGCCGGCGATGGTCTGGCCGTCGAGCTGCACGCACTGCGCCTTGTCGCAAGCGCGCGTGGCCAGCGTGCCGGCCGGCGTCTTCAGCGTGGCGGCGTCGGGCGGCAGCATCTCGACACTAGTCGGGCCAGATCGGGGCTGCGCTTCGGCGCTGGCGATGGTCAGCAACAGGACAATGGCGGCAAGGAACAGACGCATGGCGGGCGGACTCTGTGGCCTCTATTGGCGGGCGAGCGGGATGGTGCGCAGATGGGCGTCGATGGCGGCGACGGCCTTGGCGGCAAGCGGCAGGTGGTTCTTTTCCGCCGCCCAGTGCTGGTGGAAGAGCGCGACGGTTTCGCGGACCGCATCGAGCACCGGCTTTTCCGGCAGCATTGCCCTGGCCGCCAGCCGCGCGAAGTCGTCGAGGTCGATGCGGTCGAAGCGCTTGAGGCGGGCGACGTTCAGCGCCGTGGTCCTGTCCTGCATGAAAGCGACGGTGGGCACGAAATCGTAGGCCGGCGCCAGCCTCGGATGGCGGCGGTCGGGATAGGCCAGCGACCAGTTCTTCATGTGCATGTCGCCATTGCCGATCAGCACGTTGAACGCCACGCGGCGGACGAATTCGGGCACGTCGTCGGGCGTCTCGATGGCCAGCACGCGCGCGATGCCGGCATAGGAGGCGCGCTCGTATTTGCGCTGCGGGTACTGGTCGAAGACCTGCGCGAAATCCTCGATATGGACCTTGCCGCCGTCGCCCGTGCGGTCGAAGCGTTCGATGGCCAGCGACTGGCCGGCGGTCCGGCGCAGGTCCTCGGGCAGGTTGCCGATGCCGGCGGTGTCGACGAGGCGGATCGCCGGCACGTTGATGCCGAGTTTTGCCGCCAGCGTCAGCATGGCGTATTCCGCTTCCGGCACGTTGTGGAATTCGCGCGGCGGCAGCTTCACGATCCACGAGCCGCCGACGCCCTTGGCCGGAATCGTCAAGCCGCGCCTGCCGTCCTGCACGGCGGAGAATTTGATCTGCACGCCGGCCAGCGAGAAGCGCAGCGCGTGGCGGCCGCCCTCTTCGCTCGTGTCCGCGTTGTCGCCATCGGCGGCGTCGCTGGGCCAGGCCTGGCCGTCGGCGGGCGCGATCTCGACCGCGCCGGGCAGGTCGGGCCCCAGCACCCAGAGCAGGAAGAATTCGCGTTCGGGTTTGACCCCGGCGCGCGCCGCCAGCCAGGTGCGCATTTGGCCTTCGGGCAGCAGGTTGGAGAAGAACGGCTCGACCTGCCGCTGGTGCGGCAGGAAGTCGGTGACGAGCTGGCCGAACTCGTCCTTGAAGGCGAGGCTGAGCGTGGGACGCTGGCGGTCGGCGATGTAGGCGTCGGTGAAGGCGAACAGCGTGCGGTCGGCGCCGACATGGGTCAACGTGCCGATGGTGCGGCCGTGCAGCTTCACCTCGAGGACGGAGACGTCAGGCATCGTCGCCCGCTGCTTCGTCGTCGAGCGTGTGGGCGCGGCGGGGCTGTTGGCGGAGGGCGGCCGCGTCTGCCGTGATCCCGCGGGCGATCGACTGCACCGCCGGCACGGCGGCGCGCGGCACCAGCGCCAGTTCGAGGTCGAGGGTGCGGGCGAGTTCGATCAGGGAGGAAAGGCGCAGGTCTACGGCGCCGGCTTCGATCCGGGAGATATGGCCTTGCGGCACGCCGGCCCGCTCGCCCAGCGCGCGCTGGCTCAAACCCTTGCGCAGACGGGCCTCGCGCAGGGCCTTCGCGATGGGAAGGGTGGGGTCGGACCTCATATATCTCTTTATATATCAAAAATCTTATTTGATATATAAAAATATATTGATCAAGGAAAGAACAAAATCGATTAATATATAATATTATATAGCTTACTATCAGAAATATATGAAAGAATATCAGCGCAAGAGTCAGAGCTCGCGCATCTCGGTCCTCCCCTTTGTTGCTGGAGGATCGAGGGGGGACTTAAATCTTCCGTGCGTAGAGGTCGTAGGCGTCGGCCTTCTCGACCTTGACCTTGGCGAGGTCGCCCGGTTTCAGGGTCTTGGCGTTGGCGACGATCACCGTGCCGTCGATCTCCGGCGCATCGGCGTGCGAGCGGCAGAGGGCGCCTTGGGGCGCGATCTCGTCGACGATGACCTCGAGGGTGCGGCCGACCTTGGCGGCCAGGCGGCGGGCGCTGATCGCCTGCTGCGCCTGCATGAAGCGGTGCCAGCGCTCTTCCTTCACTTCTTCCGGCACGGCGCCGGGCAAAGCATTGGCCGAGGCGCCCTCGACCGGCTCGTACTTGAAGCAGCCGACGCGGTCGAGCTGCGCCTCCTCCAGCCACTGCAGCAGGTAGTCGAACTCCTTCTCTGTCTCGCCGGGGAAACCGACGATGAAGGTCGAGCGCAGGGTCAGGTCCGGCACTTCGCTGCGCCAGCGCGCGATGCGGTCCAGCACCTTCTGCTCGTTGGCCGGCCGCTTCATCGCCTTCAGGATCGACGGGCTGGCGTGCTGGAACGGGATGTCGAGATAGGGAAGGATCTTCTTCTCCGCCATCAGCGGCATCAGCTCGTCGACATGCGGATAGGGATAGACGTAGTGCAGCCGCACCCACATCTTCATGTGGCCCAGTTCGGTGCACAGCTCGGTCAGCCGCGCCTTGACCTTGCGGCGCGCGAACAGGCTCTCGGCGTAGCGCAGATCGACGCCGTAGGCGCTGGTGTCCTGCGAGATCACCAGCAGCTCCTTGACGCCGGCCACCGCCAGCCGTTCGGCCTCGTAGAGCACCTCGGCGGCGGGGCGGCTGGCCAGGTCGCCGCGCATGGAGGGGATGATGCAGAAGCTGCAGCGATGGTTGCAGCCTTCGGAAATCTTCAGGTAGGCGTAGTGGCGCGGCGTCAGCCGGATGCCCTGCGGCGGCACCAGGTCGACGAAGGGGTCGTGCTTGGGCGGCACCACCTGGTGCACGGCATCGACCACCGCCTCGTACTGGTGCGGGCCGGTGACGGAGAGCACGCCCGGATGCACCTCGCGGATGCGGTTCTCCTCCACGCCCATGCAGCCGGTGACGATGACCTTGCCGTTCTCGCGCAGCGCCTCGCCGATGGCGTCCAGCGATTCGCGCTTGGCGCTGTCGAGGAAGCCGCAGGTGTTGACCAGCACCACGTCGGCGCCCTCGTAGGAGCCGGAGATCTCGTAGCCCTCGGCGCGCAGCTTGGTCAGGATGCGCTCGGAATCGACCAGCGCCTTGGGGCAGCCCAGGCTGACGATGCCCACCTTGGGCACCGGCCTGGCTGAGGTCGCGGCGGAACGCGGCCTGGTCGCGGTTTGCGCTTTGGTCATGGTTTCCCTGGAAATCGCGGCGCCCTTATAGCGCTTGGGCCCCGCCCGCCCCAAGTGGTTTTCCACAGCCCGGAAATCAGGGGCGGCGGCGCAATGCCGCGGCGAAACAGAGCCCCACCGCCAGCAAGAGCGGCCCGCAGGCCAGGAAAACCGGCATCGCCCCCAGCCGGTCGACGACGATGGCCGACAGCGCCACCCCGGCCGACTGCCCGGTAAAGAGGCAGGAGGCGAACAGCGCCAGGCCGCTGCCGCGCGCCTCCGGCGCCATCTGGGTACCGTTGGTCTGCAGCGTGTTGTGCAGCATGTAGAAGCCCAGCCCGCCGAGATAGACCGCGACGATGGCCCAGACCAGTCCGCCGGTCAGCGCGAAGAGCGGAAAGGCCAGGCACATCACCATGCCGCCGCCGATCGCCAGCCCGCGCTCGCCCAGCAGCCGCACGAAATGGCGGGCGAACAGCGCGTAGCTCATGCCGCCGGCGCCGAAAGCGGTCAGCGCCAGCCCGACCATGGTGTAGCTGAGCCCGAAACGGTGATGGATCTCGTTGCCGGCGAAGGCGAAGGCGGCGAAGAACAGGAAGCCCTCGATCGCCACCGTCAGCAGCACGACGCGCACCCAGCGCCGGCGCAGCAGGGTGGCGAACTGGGCGGCGATGGCGACCGGGTTGAGCGAGACGGCGGGGTTGGCGGCCTGGCGGGTGCGCGCATCGCGGCGCATCTCGGCGAACAGCGACAGGCCGGCCAGCACGTAGACGCCGGCCAGCACCACGAACACCATGCGCCAGCCGATGACGTCGCCCAGGATGCCGCCGGCGATCTGGCCGAAGATCATGCCCAGGATCTGGCCGGAGATGAACTTGGACAGCATGCTCTGGCGCTGCTCGTAGGGCACCACGTCGCCGACCCAGGCGATCGACAGGGGGATGATGGCGCAGGAGACGGCGGCGGCGGCGAAGCGGGCGACGGCCAGGACGCCCAGCGACGGGGCGAAGGCGCAAGCCAGGGTGAACGCCGCCGACAGCAGCGTGGTGATCGCCGCCACCCAGTACTTGCCGTAGCGGTCGCCGACCGGGCCGTAGAAGACCTGCATGACGCCGTAGGCCAGGGTGTAGCCGGTGACGATCACCGAGGCGGTGCCGACGCTGACCGCGAAATCGGCCGAGACCTGCGGCAGCAGCGCGTCGGGCACGCGGATGTTGGCCGCGCTGGCGAAGGCGGCGATGGACAGCAGCATGATCGAGCGGACGGGAACGGCGGCGGGCGACGCGGACATCGGGGCGGGAGAATAAGGGGCCGGTGCGCATCCTGACCACCCGCCTCGCCTGCAACCCTGTCGCGCGCATCGGCGCCTGGGTTCCCCGCTGCCCCCACCCTGCGCCGCCCCGTCGACAGGTCAGCATGCTTGACTTATTGGCCGGCACCTGCCATATGAGGCGCGCCCGACATGGGCAGCGTTGTGCTTTTCAGCCGCGTGAACGCCGCCTCCCAGGCGAGCGACCGCTGATCGCCAATAAGAAGAACACCGACCGCCCCTCACGCGAGGCTGTCCCCTAAAACACAGCCCCGCTCCCGACCGGCAGCATGCCGGCGTTGGGGCTCGTTCGAAAAGAAAGTATCCGAGTTTTGACACTGTTCACCGATCTCGGGCTCGACGCGCCGATCCTGGCCGCGCTGACCGCCGAGGGCTATACGACTCCCACCCCGATCCAGGCGCAGGCGATCCCGCAAGTGCTGGCCGGCCGCGATCTGCTGGGCATCGCCCAGACCGGCACCGGCAAGACCGCCGCCTTCGCCCTGCCGATGCTGCAGCGCCTGGCCGCCTCGGCCGGCAACAAGCCGCGCACGCGCGGCGCCTGCCGCGCCCTGGTGCTGAGCCCGACGCGCGAACTGGCCAGCCAGATCGCCGACAGCTTCCGCAGCTACGGCCGCAACATGCGGCTGTCGATCGCCGTCGTGTTCGGCGGCGTCGGCTTCGGCAACCAGGTGCGCCAGCTCCAGAACGGCGTCGACGTGCTGATCGCCACGCCGGGCCGGCTGATCGACCATCTCGAGCAGCGCACGGCGCGGCTCGACCAGACCGAGATCTTCGTGCTCGACGAGGCCGACCAGATGCTGGACATGGGCTTCATCCAGCCGATCCGCCGCCTGGTGCGCGCCCTTCCCGCGAAACGGCAGAACCTGTTCTTCTCGGCCACCATGCCGAAGGAGATCGACGCGCTGGCCGCCGACCTGCTGAGCGATCCGGCGCGCGTGGCGGTGACGCCCGTGGCCTCGACGGTCGAGCGGGTTGAGCAGCGCGTGCTCCTGGTCGAGACCGCGCACAAGCGCCACGTGCTGACCGATTTCCTGCGCCAGACCGGCGTCGAGCGCACCCTGGTCTTCGCCCGCACCAAGCACGGCGCCGACCGCATCGCCCGCCATCTCGAGCAGGCCGGCATCAATGCCGGCGCCATCCACGGCAACAAGAGCCAGGCCCAGCGCGAGCGCGTGCTGGCCGCCTTCCGCGCCGGCAAGTGCCCGGTGCTGGTGGCGACCGACATCGCCGCGCGCGGCATCGACGTCGAGGGCGTCACCCATGTGGTGAATTTCGACCTGCCGCACGTGCCGGAGAGCTACGTGCACCGCATCGGCCGCACCGCGCGCGCCGGCGCCTCGGGCATCGCCGTGTCGCTGGTCGATGCCGAGGAGATCGGCCTGCTGCGCGACATCGAGAAGCTGATCCGCTTCGCGCCGCCGCGCCAGGACATGCGCCACGACCAGTCCGCTCCGCTGACCGCCGGCGCGCCGCCCAAGCGCGGCCGCAACCCTCGCGGCGGCCATGGCCGGCCGCAGCCGCATGGTCATGGTCATGGTCATGGCCACGGTCACGGCCAGGGCGAGCGCCGGCACGAAGGCCGGGGCGGCCGCCCGCCGCAGCGTTTCGGCAAGCGCCGCAACGGCGGACGGCCGGGCGAGCGCCAGGCCGGTTTCGCCGCTTCGTAAGCACTCCGGGCACAGACAAAAAGAAAGGCCGGCATCACGCCGGCCTTTTTTGCTTTTTGCGGCGCCGCTAGAACAGCAGCCACAGCAAGATCAGTATTGGGATGGGAACGCCCAACAACCACAGCAACGCGTATTTCATCTCGATGTCTCCTGCGGATCGACGCCAGCGGCGGGTTACTTCAGCTCGCGCTTGGCGTCCTTGGCGCCTTCCCCAATCGCCTCGCCGGTCTTCTCCACGTCCTTGCCGAAGCCTTCGGCCGTGTTGCAGGCGGTCAGGGCGAGCGCCTGCACGGCCAGCACGCCCAGCAGCAGCGCCAAAGGAATCATCTTCCGCATCACCACGCTCACGCTCATCTCTCCTCCTCGGGCCGCATCGGCCAGACGTTCGATGCTGACCGAACGGGCCATGCCGCTTCGCGTTCCACCGCGCCTTTGAGAGCAAGGTATCGGAATGCCGGAAAAGCCAATGAAATCAACAGGAACGCCGCTGGTTCGAGGGCGTTGATCTGGTGACCGCAGCGAGAATCGTCTCGTGTCGCGCGCCTTGTGCGCGATCGCGGCAAAAACGGATATCAGGAGTGCACGATGGCGAACAATCCCAACAATCCTAACAATCCGAACAACCCCAACCAGCAGAACCAGCAGGACAAGCAGCGTCAGCAGAACCAGCAGAATCCGCAGCGCCAGGGCGAGCAGCGCCAGCACCAGCAGGATCAGGGCGGCCAGAACCCGAACCAGCAGGACCGCCAGCAGAACCCGAACGAGCGCAACCAGCAGCAGAAGTAGCTGCGGTTTCCGGCCTTAAGCCGGAAGAAAAATGGCGGCAGCAATGCCGCCATTTTTTGTGGCCGCGCGGGCCCCGGTCAGATCGGCTGGTCAGATCGGATAGTTGACCCGGCAGAGCACGTTGTTGACATAGGCCTGGGTCGAGGGGCCCAACATGTCGACGGTGACGGTTTCGCCCGGGCGCAGGCCGGCGGGGAACCAGTTCAGGTCGGTGACCGACCGCTCGTTGTTCTTCAGCGCGCAGGTGATGCCGGCATCGAGCACGCGGTTGGTGTTGTTGGTCAGCGACGCCGTCACCTGCCAGCGATACGTGCCCTCGTTGTAGTTCAGGGCCGGCGTGCCCAGCGTCACCAGCGGAGGATTGCCGCGCGGCACGGGGCCGGGGCCGGTGCGGCGCTCGCCGATGACCTCGCCCGCCATCTCCGGCGGCACCGTGACCGAGCGCTGCGCGTTGGGGTCGAAAGCGGCGTCGGGGTCATACGCGCCCGATGGTGCGATGGAAGGCGAGCCGACCACCGAGGGCGAGGGCACGTAGCCAGGGCCGGGGCCGGGGCCGGGCCGCACGGCGGGCGCCGACGCGGCCGGGGCGCGGCCGGTGGCGGTGCGGCTGACCTCGTCGTAGCAGCTCAGCCGGCTGGCCGAATCGTTGATCTCGCTGCAGATCTGCATGCCGCGGATCAGCGAATCGAGCAGGCGCTCGGAGCCCGCTTGCGCCTGCGCCGTCCCGGCGCCGCCCAATGCCAGCGCCAGGACGGCAGTGACGGTGGCGGCGGTGGCGGAGAAAATCCTGGTCTGCTGCATGATCGCCTTCGGAAAGCCAAGCCGGCCGACCATAGGGGCCGGTTGCGGCAGAAACAGGGCAGATACCGCACCCGGTTCTGCAGGCTTCCGCCCGCGGCGTCAATGCCGGCGGCGTCAATGCCAGCGGCGTCAATGATGGGCGTGGCGGGCGCAGTGGCTGCAGCAATAGGTCTTGCCGGCCTCCTCGACGCCGTGCCCGATGACGCGGCAATTGCAATGGGCGCAGCGCGGCGCCATGGCCTCGATGGCGCACTCGAAACTGTCGAATGTGCGCCGCTCGCCGGCCCGCAGGATCTCGAAGGCCTTGTCGTATTCGTTGCCGCACTGCTCGCATCGCGCCATGTCGCGCCTCCTTTGGCTATCGGAACGCAACGACGGGGGGCGCCGGCCTGTTCCCGGGGTCTGTTCCCCCGGGGGGGGGGCCGTTCCCGTCAGCGGCAGACCGAATAGCGCGCCATGTCGAAATGGAAATGGTCGCCATGGGCGGCGTTGTAGTCGGGGCCCAGCACCACCTTGAAGAAGCGGCAGGCGCCCCGGCGCACCTCGCGCAGGAACTGGGCCGGCGGCCCCTCCCCGCGCCAATCCCGCGCCACCGAGACGACGCGGCCACCCTCGAGGCGGAAACCGGCGACGTCGATGGCGTTGGCCCAGGCATGCTCGCTCAGCCGGCCGGTCTTGCGGCTGTAGACGTTGCGGCAGGCATAGGAGCCCAGATGCTGCAGCCCGACCACGTTCTGCCTGAAATGGGCCTGGGCGGCGGGCTGCAGCACATGGCGCTCGAACATCGCCATGGCGACGGCCATGCGGCAGGTCAGGATCACGCCGCCGCCCGCGGCCAGCCCGGCGCCGGAGAAGCGCACCGCGTCCTGGAACCGGCAGCCGCCGCCCTGGTCGCGATCGGCGAGGACGGCATGCGGCAGGCCGGCGGCCAGCAGCAGCGCGCGGCAGCGCTCGCCGTCGCGGCCCAGCCGGGCCAGCTTGTATTCGGTGAAGAGAGTGGGCGGCTGGTCCAGGCGCAGCGGCGCCCAAGGATTGTAGCGGTCGGGGACGCGGACCTGGCCGGTGGCGATCGCCAGCAGGGCCGCCAGCGCCAGCGACAGGAGAGCGATCAGCCCATGGCGCAGGACGGCGCGAATGGCGCTACCGCTTCAGGCCGGCAATGACGCGCTGGAGCGCGAAGGGTTCGGCCGGATCGAGCACGCCGGTGAACGGCACCGGCGGCGCGGCGTCGGTCGCCGCCGCGGCATAGGGCAGGAGGCAACTGTTCTCGCTCAGCCGCGCGACGGTGCGCAGCAGGGAATTGCCGTTGGCGCGATAGACCTGGGCGACGCGCGCGGGCGAGGCGCGCAGATGGTCGGCCAGCAGATCGCGCACGAAGCGGCGGATGGCGCGCCGCGCCGGCTCGTGGGCGGCCTCGATCGCCAGGTCGCATTCGCTGTCGACGCCCAACGAGCGCTGGTTGAGGTTGGACGAGCCGATGCGCAGGAAGCGGTCGTCGACCACGATGACCTTGGAATGGATCTTCACGTCGCAATCGGGCTCGCACTGGGCGCGGGAGAACAGCAGGCCCAGCCGGCCGTGCCGGTCGGCGCGGCGCAGATGGCCGAACAGCCGGTCGCGGTTCTGGCCCATGACGTACTGCTCCAGCTTGCCGTGGGAATTGTGGTTCACCACCGCCATCACTTCCGGCCCCTGCGGATTCTCCAGGTGCCCGGAAAGGATCTCGGCCACGGTCGGCTCGGCGAAGTACTGGGCCTCGATATAGATCTGGCGGCGGGCCCGCGCCAGGGCGTCGACGTTGAGCTGCTCGATCTCGCGGATGGCGTCGAGCTTGCGGTATTCCGGCCGGGTGCGGGCGATGGCGACGTCGTGGCGGCGCAGGTCGGGCGTCACGCCCATCGGCCACAGGGCCGGCAGCGACGCCGACAGCGGTGGCAGCTCCTCGCCGACGCAGTGCAGCCAGCGCTCCCGCGCCACCTGCGCCACCGCCGCCGCGGCATCGCCGTCGACCATCATCTGCACGTCGTGCACCGGATTGTAGGCCTCGCCCTTGTAGGTCGTGCGCTCGGCGCAGTCCGGCGCATGGCCGCAATCGTCGAGCCGTCCCTCGGTCAGGTCGATGCCGCCGACGAAGGCCAGCCGGTCGTCCAGCGCCACGATCTTCTGGTGATGGCTGCCGCCGAGCGGATGCTCGGCGTCGAGCCGGTAGTGGATGCGCGGATGGTCGAACCAGTTGTCGCCCAGCGGCAGCGGCAGGTCGTGGTTGTTGGCGTAGACCAGCGAGGCGCGCCAGATCAGCAGGTGGATCTCCAGCAGCGGATTGGCCTCGACCAGGTGCAGCAGGCGGTCGCTCAGGGTCGGGCCGGAGGGCGTCAGCCGCGCGTTGCTGTCGAAATCCCAGCCCACCACCACGATCCGCCGGCGCGCCTGCGGCAGGGCGCGGTCCAATACCTCGAAATAGCGTTTGGCGTCGATCAGGAAGACGACGCGCTCGGCCCGCGCCGTGCGCCAGCAGTTCCGGCCCGGCTGCAAAATTCTCGATTCGGCGTCTGGCATGGGCTGCTGTGCTTCCCCACATGATCGCGTGCAGGCGGGAAACGCCCGCGAACTCTTTTGGTTTCCACCCCGTCGGCGCCGCGGCGGAACCGCTTCCGCCATTCGCCGTTTTTCGCCAATGACTTGGTCGGCAATCTCCAAACTGCTCGGCATCCTGGCGACGCTGTTCGCCGCCTGGCTGCTGTGGCGGGTGCTGAGCCGCTACGACGCGGCGGAGATCTTCCTCGCGCTGCGGCGGCTGGGGCCGGTCGACGTTCTTCTCGCCCTGTTCTTCGCCGGGCTGAGCTTCGCCTTCCTGTCGCTGGGCGAGTTCTGCGCCGTGCGCTATGCCGGGCAGAAAGTCGGCGTCCGCCGCGTCGCGCGCACCGCCGTGGCGGCCATCGGCATCGGCCATGCCGTGGGCCTGGCGGCGCTGTCGAGCGGCGCCATTCGCTACCGCATGTATGGCCGGGCCGGCGTGCCGCTCGCCGGGCTGGGCCGCATCATGCTGTTCGCCGGCTTCACCGTCGCGGCCGGCATGACCGTGGTCGGCGGCGTCGCCATGGTGGCCCGCCCGCAGGCCATTGCCGCGCTGATCGGTCTGGGCGTGCCGGGCGTGCGTGCCGCCGGGCTGGCGCTGCTGGCCCTGGCGGCGGGCTATCTGGCGCTGTGCGCGCTGCATCTGCGCGCCCTGCAGATCGGCAGGCTGGCGCTGGCGCTGCCGTCCTGGAAGCTGGCCGCGGTGCAGACCTTGGCCGGCGCGGGCAACTACGCGGCGGTGGCGG
The DNA here is from genome assembly GCA_050181585.1 of Reyranellaceae bacterium. Lineage (GTDB taxonomy): Bacteria > Pseudomonadota > Alphaproteobacteria > Reyranellales > JAQSWP01 > JAQSWP01. Next base: position 96,266 of record JBFXDA010000005.1, on the reverse strand, counting down.
GCTGCCTCTATGCCTGCCTGCGGCCCTTCGCCGAGGCCGACTACCCGACCGTGGCGACGCTGTTCGTCGGCGCCGACGCCACTGCGCTGATCGGCCACGTTCCCGGCGGCTGGGGCGTGCTGGAATATGTGCTGACCGCGGCGCTTCACCAGCCGCACCTCATTGCCGGCATCCTGGTGTTTCGCAGCATCTACTATCTCCTGCCGCTGTTCGCGGGCCTGGCCGTGTTCGTGCACGACGAGGTCGCCCAATGGCGCGCCCGCCATGCCGATGGCGGCAACGCCCCGCCCGGCGCCGCCGCCGGATTGCCCAGGTAGGCCATGGCCAAGCTGCGGGTGGCGTCATACAACGTGCATTCGTGCATCGGCGGCGACCGGGAGTGCAATCCCGAGCGCACCGTGCACGTGCTGCGCGAGATCGAGGCCGACATACTGGGCCTGCAGGAGGTCGGCGCCGCCGCCTTCGTCGACGAGGCCGACCAGTTCCGCTATCTCGAGAAGCATCTGGGCATGCAGGGCGTGGCCGGCCCGACGCTGCGCCGCGGCCGGGCGCGCTTCGGCAACGCGGTGATGACGAGGGGCCGCATCCTCGACGCCCAGCTCATCGACCTGACGGTGCTGTCCTTCGAGCCGCGCGGGGCGATCGACTGCATGATCGACCTGGGCGACCACACGGTGCGGGTCATCGCCACGCATCTGGGGCTGCTGCCGCAGGAGCGCGGCCGGCAGCTCAAGCGCATCGCCGACCTGATCGAGGAGCGGCCCTGGCCGCTGACCGTGCTGCTGGGCGACTTCAACATCTTCGGCCCGGAGCGGCGCTCCCTCACCCGCATCGGCGCGCCCCGGCAACTGCCCAAGCTGCGCACCTTTCCCGCCCGCCGGCCGCTGATGTCGCTGGACCGCGTCTGGACCATTCCCAACGATCCGCTGATCGAGACGCGGGTGCACCACACCACCCTGTCGCGGGTCGCCTCCGACCACCTGCCGATCGTGGGCGAGATCGACCTGCACCGCGCCGCCCAGGCCCTGGAACTGCAGGCCGCCGCCCTGTAGAGCCAATCGCGCTTTGAGCCCGGCCGGGGGCCGGGGTTGCGCCCGCCCGGCCGGGCACCTACAACATCCGCCTGTCCACCACGGAGAACCCGCCGATGTCTCCCAACGAGATCGCCCGCGTGCAGACCTATCTGCGCCGCCTGTTCAAGAACGACACCATCGCCATCCAAAAGCCGCGCAAGCCCAACCAGCCGGTGGAAGTGACGGTGGGCGGCGAGTTCGTCGGCGTGCTGCACCGCGACGACGACGAGGGCGACATCTCCTGGTCGCTGACCATCACCGTGCTGGAGATGGACCTGCCGCCGGCCGGCGCCGTCCGCTAATACCTGATATCGACCACCTCGATCTGCTCCAGCCCAGCCGGCGTGCGCAGATCGACCGTGTCGCCGCGCCGCGCCTTCAAGAGCGCGCGCGCCAGCGGCGAGACCCAACTGATCCTGCCCTGCTCCAGATTCGCCTCGTCGACGCCGACGATGCGCAGGGTGCGCTCCTGTTCGTGCTGGTCGATATAGGTGACGGTGGCGCCGAAGAACACCTGGTCGCGGTTCTTCTGCTGCGCCGGATCGACCACTTCCGCGCTCTCCAGCCGCTTGGCCAGGAAGCGCAGCCGCCGGTCGATCTCGCGCAGCCGCTTCTTGCCGTAGAGATAGTCGCCGTTCTCCGAGCGGTCGCCGTTGCCGGCCGCCCAGGACACGATGTCGACGATCTTCGGCCGCTCGACCCGGCGCAGATGGCGCGATTCCTCCTGCAGCGCCTGAAAGCCTTCCGGCGTCATGTAGTTCTTGGCGCCGCCCGGCAGGCTGGCATCGACCTCGTCGATGTCCTCGTCCTCGGGCTGGTCGCTCTCCTTGGTGAAAGCCTTGCTCATCGCCTCGGCATAACGCGGCCGGCCGCTCAAGGTGCCGCGCGCGGGCCGCGCAGCAGCCGGCCGGGCAATTCGCCGGTCCACTCGCCGTTCTCGAAGGTGACGGCGCCGTTCTTGATGGTGTGGCGATAGCCGTGCGCGGCCTGCAGCAGGCGGGTGCCGCCGGCCGGCAGGTCCTGCACGATCCGCGGCGGGCCGAGCGAAAGGGCGTCGAGATCGATGAGGTTGAGATCGGCGACATAGCCCGGCGCCACCACGCCGCGATCGCGCCAGCCGACATGGGCGGCGTTGCGCTGGGTGTAGCCGTGCACCAGCGCCTCGATCGGCACGCGCTTGCCGCTCTTGTTGCCGCGGCTCCACAGCGCCAGCGTCGTGGTCGGGAAGCTGCCGTCGCAGATCGTGCCGCAATGGGCGCCGCCGTCGGACAGGCCGTAGAGCGTGTGCTCGGCCGTCAGCATGGCATGGGCGACGTCGAGATTGCCCTCGGCGTAGTTGATCAGCGGCTGGTAGACGAGCTGCCGCCCGCCCTGTTCCAGCAGCACGTCGTAGACGTAGTCGCTGACCGGCCGGCCGGCGCGCTGCGCCTCGGCGGCCAGCGAATGGCGCGCCTCCGGCTCGTAGTCGACCGGATCGCTCATGCGGAACATGCGGTCGAAGCCGTGGATGATGCCGGCATTCAGTCCGGTGACGGTGCGCCCGGCGTGCTCGGCGACGATGGCGGCCTTGACCTCCGGCTGCGCCAGCACGCGCAGGCGCTCCGCCAGAGTCATGGTCTGGTTCAAGGTCTTCCAGGTGCACGACACCATGAAGGGATTGACCGAGGCGGCGAAGCTCAGGATCAGGCCGATCGGGCGCGGCGCCACCTGCGCCTTCACCGCCAGGCCCTCGGCGACCATGGCGTCGATGCGCTGGAAGATGGCGCGCCAGCGCTGCGGCGCCTCGACCGTCTGCTGCACGGTGAAGGAGAGCGGCCGGCGCGCGATGCGCGCCATGGCGGCGATCAGGTCGAGTTCGCGCTCGGCGAACGCGTCGTCGGCCGTCAGATAGGCGTCGGAGATGAGCTGGATCACGCCCTTGCCGGCGCGCCCCAGGGCGGCGGCGATGCCGGTCAGTTCCGATTGCGGGGCGGTCAGCGTGCCGATGTTGCGCCCGTTGCGCGACTTGTGGATGTAGGTGCGCGAGGTGGTGAAGCCCAGCGCCCCGGCCGCCACCGCCTCCTCGGTCAGGCGCGCCATTTCCGCCACCTCCACCTCGCTGGGCGCCTCCTTGTGATCCGCGCCGCGCTCGCCCATGACATAGGCGCGGAGCGCCGCGTGCGGCAGGTGGGCGCCGACATCCATGGTGAAGCTGCGCTTCTCGATGGCGTCGAGATAGTCGGGGAAGCTCTCCCAGTCCCAGGTCAGGCCCTCGGCCAGCGCCGTGCCGGGAATGTCCTCGACGCCTTCCAGCAGGTTGATCAGGAAATCGTGCTTGTCGGGCCGGGCCGGGGCGAAGCCGACGCCGCAATTGCCCACCGCCACCGAGGTCACGCCATTGACCGAGGACGGCGCCAGCACGCTGTCCCACGACACCTGGCCGTCGTAATGGGTGTGGATGTCGACGAAGCCCGGCGTCAGCAGGCAGCCGCCGGCATCGAGGGTGCGGCGCGCCGCCGCCGTCACCTTGCCGATGTCGACGATGCGGCCGCCCTGCACGCCGACATCGCCGGCGAAGGCGGGCCGGCCGGTGCCGTCGACGATGCGGGCGTCGCGAATCAGCAGATCGAGCATGGCGTTCCTCGGCTCCGTTTCGGGCAAGTCTAGGCCGCAGGAGCCAGGTGCGCCAGCGCAAGGGTTGACCCGTTGGCGCCGCAGCGCGAGATTGGGCGCATGACGACGATGGAAACCGGCGCCGCGGTGAAAGCCGCCTCCCGCACCCTCGACATCATCGAGGCTTTCGCCCGCCGCGCCACGCCGCTGTCGCTGAGCGAGCTGGCCGGCGAGATCGGCGCGCCGCTGTCGAGCTGCCACGGTATCGCCCGCACCCTGCAGGCGCGCGGCTATCTCTACGCGCTGGAGAAGAAGCGCCGCCTCTATCCGACGCGCAAGCTCTACGAGACGGCCGCCGCCGTGGCGCGGCACGATCCGCTGCTGGAGCGGCTGCGCCCGTTCCTGACCGCGCTGCGCGACGCCACCGGGGAAACCGTGGTGCTGGCGCGGCGCGAAGGCGACGAGGTGGTCTATCTCGACGTGCTGGAGAGCCCGCAGACCATCCGCTACGCCACGCGCGCGGGCGAGCGCAAGCCGATCCATTCCTCCTCGCTGGGCAAGGCGCTGCTGAGCCTGGACGAGCGGGCATCCTTCGACGCCTTCCTGGCCCGCGCGCCGCTGCGGCCGATCACGCCCGACACCATCGTCGATCCCGAGCTCCTGTGGCGCCAGCTCGTGGACAGCCGGAGCCTGGGCTACATCACCAGCATGCAGGAGAACGTCATCGACGTGACGGCGATCTCGATGCTGATCGACGTCGACGGCGAGACCCTGGCGCTGGCCTCGGCCGGCCCGATCGCCCGCTACAAGGCCAGGTTCGCGGAGAACCTTGCCGCCCTGCAGGCGACCGTCGAGCGCTTGCGGCAGGCCGGCATCGCCCGCCCGATCCGGCGCGGCGCGGCGTAATCTACTCCGGCCGCAGCGCCGCCACCGCTTCGCGCAGCGCGCCCAGGCGGTCCGCCTCGTTGGCCTGCATGCGCTCGATCGGGCCGGCGACGGCGATGCCGACCCCCTCGCCGTCCAGGCGCAGCGCCACCGCCAGCCCCAGCACGTCGGAGACGTTCTCGCCCATGGTGCGGAAGAAGCCGCGCTGGCGGCCCAGCTCGATATCGGCCGCCAGCCGCGCCCGGTCGGTGATGGTGTTGGCGGTGACCGCCGTCATCGGCAGGCGCGCCGCCAGCTTGGCGTAGTCGGAGGGTTTCAGCAGGCTGAGGCAGGCCTTGCCCAGCGAACTCGAATGCAGCGGCTTCAGCGCCCCGGTCTCGGCGGCGAAGCGCACCGGATAGGTGCCCTGGACCACGTCGACATAGAGCACGTCGCCGCCCAGCCGCTTGCCGCACACCGCCGTCTCCCCCGTGGCGCGCTGGATGCGCTCCAGCACCGGCCGGATCTTCGCCATCAGCGGGTCGGCGGCCAGGATGCCGGCGGCGGCGTCGAACAGGCGCCTGGTGGGATAGATCAGCTTGTCGCTGGCGTAGAGATAGCCGCGCGCCTGCAGGGTCCTGACCAGCGCGTGGCAGGAGCTGACCGGCGCGGCGATCGCCTCGGCCAGATCGGACAGGCGCATCGGCCCGTCGGCGCGGGCGAAGGCCTCGAACAGGTCGAGGGTGCGCTGCACCATCGGCACCTGCTCGTCGCCGTTCTCGCTCATGCCCCGACCGCGCCGTTGTTCATCGCGCGGCAAGACTATCAGCGTCCGGGCGCGGCCGTATGCTCGATATGCTCCTCGGCCATGTCCCAGATGAAGCGGGTGGTCTGGTCGGTCTGCTCTTCCAGGATATGCCCGACCAGGCCGGCGGCGCGGGCCACGATGGCGATGCCGCGGATGGCGGCGACGGGAATGCCCATGTCCGATAGGATGGCGCCGATGGCGCCGGTGGCGTTGATGGTGATGTGCTTGCCATAGGCCTTGTCGACCTCGCGGGCGAAGACGCGCAGGGCCGCGACATGCTTGCCGGCCAGCCCCTCCCGCTCGGCCACGCCCAGCAGCACAGGCGAGCGCGGATCGTCGGGCCGGTGCAGATGATGGCCGAAGCCGGGCAGCAGCAGCTTCTGGCTGCGATGGCGCTGGGCGGCGGCGGCGGCCGCCTGCTCCACGCCTTCCGGTGCGGCGACGAGAAGCTGCACCAGGCGGGCGCTGTCCTCGATGGTGCCGATGAACTGGCTGCCCACGCCCAGCAGCCCGGCGGCGATGGCGCCTTGCGAGGCTTCCGGCGCCGACACGATGGTCATGCGCGCGACGATGGCCGACGGCGTCAGCCCGTGCTCCATCAGCGTCACCAGGACGGCGTCCAGCACCGCCGTCTCCTGCGGCGTCGGCAGGCGCGCCATGATCTGGTGGAAGAACATGGTGGTGAAGTTCATCTTGCCCACCACCTCGTCCAGCAGGTCGAGGTTGCGGACGAAGATCTTCTCGTTGGTGTGGCGGGCGATGGCGGTTTTCGGCACTGATTTGGGCACGGCGGCCATGGCGATTCTCCTTACGCGGCGAGCGGGGTCTGGCGGCGCAGGATCAGGCTCCAGTCGCTTTCCATCACCGTCTCGCCGCGCTGGTTGACGGCGGTGCGCCGCAGCACCAGGGAGCCGCGATCGTTCTTGGCGCCGGGCTTCTTCTCCGCCACTTCGAGCACGACGTGGATGGTGTCGCCGATCTTGGTCGGCCGCCGCCAGCGGCATTGCAGATTGGCCAGGCCCAGGATGGTGCGCTCCATCGCCTTCATCACCGGCAGGCGCGTGCTGAGGCCGGAGACGATCGCCAGCACCAGCAGCCCGTGCGCGATGCGCGCGCCGTGCGGGGTGGTGGCGGCGTATTCGGCGTCGGTGTGCAGCGCGTTGTAGTCGCCCGACAGGCCGGCGAAGGAGACGATGTCGGATTCGGTGACGGTGCGGCCGGCGGTCTTGAACCGGTCGCCCACGGTCAGCGTCTCGAAATAGACCTCGTAGGTTTCGATATCCTGCAACACGCCCATCGCTGCTTTTCCTTCTCGCTACTTTTCTTTTCGGGCTTTCGGCCGGTCGCCGAAAGCCGACAGGCCCAGCAGCTCGCGCCCGATGATGAGAATCTGGATTTCCGAGGTGCCCTCGGGGATCAGCCCGCCGCGCGTGTCGCGGAAGATGCGCTCCAGCGGCAGGTCGGTGCTGTAGCCCGAGCCGCCATGCACCTGCAGCGCCAGGCTGGCGACGCGATGGGCCGATTCGGTGCAGAACTTCTTGGCGATGGCGCATTCCAGCCGCGCCGTGCGGCCGGCATCGAGCGCCGCCGCCGCGTCGCGGCACAGCAGGCGCGAGGCGCGCACCAGCGTCACCATCTCGGCCAGCATGCCCTGCACCAACTGGAACTCGCCGATCGGGCGGCCGAACTGCACCCGCGACCTGGCGTATTCGACGGAAAGGTCCAGCGCCCGCTGCGCCGCCCCCACCGCGCCGGCCGAAACGCTGAGCCGGCCCTCGTTCAGGGTGGTCAGCATGGTCTTCAGCCCGCCGCCGATCTCGCCCACCAGGCGCGAACGCGGGATTTTGGTGCCGTCGAACACGATCTCCGACGTGCCGGTGCCGCGCAGGATCATGGTCTCCAGCGGCCGCACCGCGTACTGCGCCTCGCTGCGGTCGACGATGAAGGCGGCGGGCCCCTTGGGCGCGCCGTCGGGCGAGACGACCTGCGCCAGCACCACGCCGAAATCGCCGGCGGCGTTGGTGATCCACTGCTTGGTGCCGCGCAGCTCGAAATGGTCGCCGCGGTCGATGGCGCGGGTCTCGATCGCGCTGGCGTCGGAGCCGTGGCCGGGCTCGGTGATGGCGACGAAGACGCGGCGCTCGCCGGCCAGCAGCGGCTTCAGGTAGCGCTGCTTCTGCTCGGCGTTGGCGTGGGCGTTGAGCAGGCCGGCGATCATGTTGGCGACGTTCATCAGCGCCCGCAGGCCCAGCCAATGGTAGCCGGCGGCTTCCATCAGGACGGTCATGTCGGTGTAGCTGGCGCCCTGCCCGCCGTCCTCCGCCGGCAGCATCGGGCCGATATAGCCGAACGCGGCCAGCTTGGGCAGCAGCTGCCAGGGGAACTCGCCGCCCTTCTCCGTCCGGGCGATGAAGGGGGTGGCCTCGCGCTCGAGGAAACGCTCCGCGTTCTCCTTGAGCGCCCGCTGCTCTTCGGTCAGTTCACTCATGTTCTTCCCCGGACAAAAGGCGTCAGCGCACCCACAGCACCAGTTGCGGCACCGCCATCAGCAGGGCGATGGTGACGATCTCGGCGCCGATGAAGGGCGTGACGCCGCGGAACACCTGCGACACCGGCATCTTGCTGATCGAGCTGGCGACGAAGCAGTTCATGCCGAAGGGCGGCGTGATCAGCCCTATCTCCACCGTCTTGGTCAGCACGATGCCGAACCAGATCGGATCGTAGCCGAAGCGCAGGATCATCGGGAAGACGATGGGCAGGGTCAGCACCAGGATGGCGAGCTGGTCCATGAAGCAGCCGAGGAAGATGTAGATCAGGATCATCACCGTGAAGATGATCCAGGGTTGGACGCCCAGCCCGTCGACGTAGTTGAGCAGCGCCTGCGGCGAGCCGGTCAGCGTCATGAAATAGCTGAACAGATGCGCGCCGACGATGATGGTGAAGATCATCGCCGTGGTCGCCACGGTGCGCGACAGCGCCTCCTTCAGCGCCGCCCAGCTTTCGCGGCGCAGGAACCAGCAGGCCAGGACGACCGCGCCGGCGGCGCCGACGGCGGCCGATTCGGTGACGGTGACGATGCCGGAATAGAGCCCGCCGATCACCAGCCCGAACAGCACCACCATCGGCCAGACGTTGCGCAGCGCCACGATGCGCTCGCCCCAGCCGTAGCGCTGGGTGCGCGGCGCCGCGCTGGGCACGTACTTGGCCCACAGGATGATGGTGGTGGCGTAGGCCACGACGGTGATCAGGCCGGGAACGATGCCGGCGACGAAGAGCTGCCCCACCGAGGTCTCGGTCAGGATGCCGTAGATCACCATGATGACGCTGGGCGGAATCATGATCGCCAGCGTGCCGGCCGACGCCACCGAGCCGATCGCCAGGTTGCGCGAATAGCCGGCCTTCAGCAGCTCCGGCGTGACCGATTTCGACAGCGCCGCCGTCGAGGCGGTCGAGGAGCCCGACACCGCGCCCAGCCCGGCCGCCGCCAGCACCCCGGCGATGGCCAGGCCGCCCGGCAGGTGGCCGACCCATTTGTTCATGGTGGCGAACAGGTCGGAGGTGATGCGGCTGGAGGCCAGCATCTCGGCCATCAGCACGAAGAGCGGGATGGCGGTCAGGATCCAGGAGGCCGACTGGCGGTAGGGCGTGACGGCGACGATGCCCATCAGCGAATCGGCGCCGCCCACGACGTAGATGCCGACGATGCCGGCGAAGCCCATGGCGAAGCCGATCGGCATGCCGATCAGCATCAGCACCGCCAGCAGCAGAACGACGAGCGTGACGGTCATGGCGCGGCCTCCGCCGGCGGCATGGGCCGGTTCATCGCCCGGGCGGTCGAGACCGCCTGCAGCAGCAGGCGGACCAGGATCAGCGTCCCGCCCAGCGGCACCACGACCAGCGCCGTCCATTGCGGATAGGGCAGGTCGCGGGAGATCTCGTAGTCCTGCCGCCAGGTGAACAGGGTTTCCTCGAAGGTGGCGTAGACGACGAAGGCCCAGAAGGCCGCCGCCACCAGCGCGATGACGAGATCGACCGCCTGCTTGGTGCGCCCCTTGAAGGTGACGTAGAGCAGATCGACCCGGATGTGGCCGTCGTTGCGCTGCAGGGCGGCGATGGTGAAGAACACCATCGCCGGCATCAGGTAGGTTTCGGTGATGCCGACGACCTCGCCGAAGGGATCGTTCAGCGCGTAGCGCGTGACGATCTGGAAGACGACCAGCACCAGCAGCACGGCGAGCGCCCACTGCGCGACGGCGGCGAAGAAATCCTCGACGCGCGCGAACCAGCCGCCCCGAGGCGGCTTTTCGCTTTCAGGCACCATGACCTGTCGCCCGACGCTTCAGGCGGCGGGAACGCGCTTGATGGCGTCCTGGAAGTACTTCAGCACCTCGTCGCCGGGCAGGTTCTTGGCCTTCATGTCGGCCACCCACTTGTCGTAGAGCGGCGCCAGCGTCGTCTTCACCTTGGCCTGCTCGGCGTCGGAGAGCTTGATGATCTCCACGCCCGACTTGGCGTAGCTGTCGATCAGCTCCTGGTTGCTGTCGTCGAAATACTTGCCCATGCGCAGATTGGCCTCGGCATTGGCCTTCTCGAACGCCGCCTTGACGTCGGCCGGCCAGCGGTCCCAGACGCGCAGGTTGACGGCATAGGGCGCGTAGAACGAGGTCACGTCGAAGCCGAGGGTGAAGTACTTGGAGACTTCGTGGATGCGGTAGGACTGCGCCGCCGAGGTCGGGAAGATGGCGCCGTCGACGGTGCCGAGCTGGATCGCCTGGTAGGCCTCGGGGCTGGGCACGTCGACCGGCACCGCGCCCAAGAGGCGCACCGCGTCGTTCTGGTAGGAGCCGGCCGAGCGCAGCTTCATGCCCTTGAGGTCCTCGACGGCGCGGATCGGCTTGTTGCGGGTGAAGATGTTGTAGGTCGAGGTCATCGTGCCCCACAGCAGGCGCACGCCGTTGCGCTGGTAGTCTTCCTTCTGGATCGCCGTCTTCATCGAGGCGTCGTAGAAGGCCAGGCCGCCGACATGCGAGGAGCTGAACATGTTGGGCAGCGAGTGCACCGAGGACAGCAGCATCTTGCCCTCGAAGAAGGTCGGCGGCACGTAGGCGATGTCGGTGGCGCCGCTTTGCAGCAGCGTCAGCATGTCCTTCAGCTTGCCGAGCTGCTCGGCGCCGAAATACTGGAACTTCACCTTGCCGTTGGACAGCTCGGTGACGCGCTCCATCCACCACTTGGTGCCGTGATTGGCGATGTTGTGCTTGGGCGGGAAGGAATCGGCAACCTTCACCGTCACTTCCTGCGCCGAAGCGCGCAGACCGGTGCCGGCCACCGCCGCACCCATAACCAGACCGCCGAATGTCCGCCTGCTGATCTTGCTCATGTTCCCTCCCGAGCGTGATGGCGCAGGAGCGGCATGGCCCCTGCTTTTTTCGATTTCCTAAAAGAAATTTCTATAGGCTGAATTTTTACTTGTCAACGCGCCAGGACGGCCGCAAAACAGCGGGCCAGGACCATCGGGAGGATTTTCATGGCCGATCCAGCTTCGTCCGCCGGCAGGGCCCAGCCGCTGCCCCGCGAGCCGCTGCCCCACGATCCGCTGCCCTGCGCCGGCCTGCGCGTCATCGATCTCAGCCAGGGCATGGCCGGGCCCAATTGCGGCATGCAGTTCGCCGCCTATGGCGCCGAGGTGGTCAAGATCGAGCCGCCGGAGGGCGACTGGGTGCGCCGGCTGGGCAAGCAGTACGGCGACCAGTCGGCGCTGTCGCTGGCGGTCAACCGCGGCAAGCGCTCCATCGCGCTCGACCTGAAGAAGCCGGCGGCGGTGGAGATCGTGCGCAGGCTGGTGGCCGACGCCGACGTGCTGCTGGAGAACAACCGGCCGGGGGTGGCCGAGCGGCTGGGCCTGGGCTGGAAGCAGATGAGCGCGATCAATCCGCGCCTGGTCTACGTGTCGATGACCGGGTTCGGCCAGAGCGGCCCCTATGCGCAGCGCGTCTCCACCGACACGATCGGGCAGGCCGTCTCCGGCATGATGTCGCTGACGCGCGACGATGAGGGCAAGCCGATGAAGATCGGCTACCTGGTGATCGACGCCGTGGCCTCGCTCTACGCCTTCCAGGCCGCGACCATGGCGCTGATGCAGCGCGACAAGACCGGGCGCGGCCAGCATGTCGACGCCAGCCTGATGGACGCGGCCACCGCGCTGATCGGCTACAAGTTCATCGAGACCGCGCTGGAGGGGGACGATCCGCAGCCGCTCAACGTGCCGGCCGGCAACTACCGCACGCAGGACGGCTGGCTTTCGATCACCCTGATGCGCGAGGCGCAGTTCGTCTCCATCTGCGAGGTGCTGGGCCTGGCCGAGGTGCCCAAGGACCCGCGCTTCAAGAACTTCGCCGCCCGCGCCGCCCATGCCCGGGAAATCGCCGCCGTCCTGGCCGAGCGGATCGCGACCGACACGACGGCGAACTGGCTGGCGAAGATGGAGGCGGCCGACGTGCTGGCGGCCGCGGTCTATTCGCTGAGCGACGTGGTCGACGACCGGCACATCAAGGCGACGCACCGCATGGCGCGCTACGAGCAACCCGACATAGGCATGCTGACCGTGCCGGCGCTGCCCGGCAGCGCGCCGATCGAAAGCGGTCCGCGCGCCATCGCGCCGGGAACGGGCCAACAGGGCCCGGACATCCTGGCGCAGCTCGGCTATGGCGCCGCCGACATCGAGCGGCTGATCGCCGAACGCGTCGTGATCGCGCAGCAGGGCTGAGCATGGGCCTGGCTTTCGACGACATCGAGGAGGGGCGCGAATACCCGACGTTCTCGCGCACCGTCACCGAGGCGGACCATTCGCTGTTCCTGGGCTTCGCGCGGCTGACCCTGCCGATCTTCAACGACGAGACCTATGCCCGCAGCACCGCCGCGGGCGGCCGCATCGCGCCGGGCTTCATGACCTGCGCGATCGTGGCCGGCATGATGGAAAGCGTGCTGGGCCGCGCCACCCTGGCCGGGCTGGGCATGGACGAGATGCGCTTCCCCAACCCGGTGCGCATTGGCGACACCATCCGCGCCCGCATCGGCGTGGTGGAAAAGCGGCCGCTGTCGGACGGCCGGCGCGGCATGGTCGCCTTGCAGGTCAAGGCCTTGAACCAGCGCGACGAAATCGTGCTGCGGTTCCTCGCCAAGGTGATGCTGAGCCTGCAGGAGCCGCCGCTGGCGTGAGCTTGCCGCCCCGTCCCGGCGGTGCGATCATGGCGGCAACGAATGCGGGAGGACGCCATGAACAAGCCCATCCGTCTTGAAACCGAGCCCGTCGTCACCGGCAAGCTGGCGCACGCCACCGACGCCACGGCGCCCTACGTGCCCGGCCGCCGCGACTTCCTGAAATACAAGGACCTGCTGGTCAGGGACGCCACCCAAGGCGCGATGCGGGCCCAGATCATGAAGGCCACCGCCGGCATGACCAAGCCGACCGGCTGGCACTACCACACTTGCGAGGCGCAGTTCATCTACGGGCTGAAGGGCTGGGTCGACCTGGAATTCGAGGACGGCCGCACCATCCGCGTCCAGGCCGGCGAGTCGCTCTTGATCCCCGGCGGCATGAAGCACAACGAGACCGGCATGTCGGACGATTTCGAGCTGCTGGAGATTTCCCTGCCGGCCGACATGGGCACGGTCGCCTGCGACAAGCCGGCGGGCCTGGGCTGACATATCGCATTGTCGTCCCGGCCGCCCTTCGACAGGCTCAGGAGCAGCGAGAACCGGGACTCATAACGACAGGCATTATTAGGTCCCGGCGCGGCGCGCCTTCGGCGCTTGGCCGGGATGCCGGTTTGAACAGCGTCAGTGCGCCGCCTTCGGCGTCTCCATCAGCTCGACCAGCACGCCGTCGGAATTCTTCGGGTGGACGAAGATCACCGGCGTGCCGTGGGCGCCGATGCGCGGCTTGCCCTCGTTCAGCACCGTGGCGCCTTTGGCCACCATGTCGTCGCGGGCGGCGATGATGTCGGGCACCTCGAAGCAGACATGGTGCTGGCCGCCGGCCGGGTTCTTCTCCAGGAAGTTCTTCAGCGGCGACTTCTCGCCATAGGGCTCGATCAGCTCGAGCTGGGTGTTGGGCACGTCGACGAACAGCACGCGCACGCCCTGCGCCTCCATGACGAAGGGCTGGCCGATTTTCGTCGCGCCGTAGAGGTCGCGATACATGGCGGCGGTCTTCTCGACCGAGGGTGTGGCGATGCCGATATGGTTGAGGCGGCCGATCATTGCGGGCTCCACTGCAAAGGCGATGGCGCCGGTCTTAGCAAACCCGATCCCGGGGCGCCAGCGGACCGAACGGCGCAGCCGGGCCCGCTGGCTCTTGTCGAATTCGCTTGTATCCACCGCGGCCTTCCCGGCCCTAAAATCCGGCAACAGCGTTCAGCATTCGTCCGACAAGGAAGCAAAGCCCGTGAGTACCAGCGCCATCCCCGCCCATTACCTGCAGATCAAGGCGCCTGCCCCGAACTGGTTCACCTGGGCGATCTCCCAGCCGCATTCCTCGCACCGGGTCGCCGTCGACGGCTGCCCCATCCACTATTTGCTGTGGCCGGGCCAGACGCCGCAGGCCGACCGGCGCGGCATCCTCTTGGTCCATGGCGGCGGCGCGCACGCCAACTGGTGGACCTTCATCGCCCCCTATTTCACCCGCGACTTCCGCGTCGCCGCCATGGACCTGTCCGGCATGGGCGACAGCGGCCGGCGCGAAGCCTATTCCTTCGAACTGCGCGCCAAGGAGATGGCCGGCGTCATCGCCGACGCCGAACTGGGTCCGCGCCCCTTCGTGATCGGCCACAGTTTCGGCGGCTTCACCACCACCAAGTTCGCCTCCAGCTACGGCCCGGAACTGGGCGGCGCGGTGATCGTCGATTCGCCCATCCGCTCGCCCGAGGACGAGGCGGTCAACCCGATGCGCCCGCCGCCGATGGGCAACAAGAAGACCTACGCCACCTTCGAGGAGGCGCTGGCGCGCTTCCGGCTGATGCCCGAGCAGCCCTGCGACAACGACTACATCGTCGAGTTCATCGCCCGCCATTCGCTGATGCCGGTCGAGGGCGGCTGGGCGTGGAAGTTCGACGGCAACGCCATGGGCTCGCGCCGCTTCGGCGCGCCGTTCCGCGAATACCTGCAGGAGGTGCGCTGCCGCGCCGCCCTGATCTTCGGCGAGAAGAGCAAGCTGGTGTCGCGCGCCACCGCCTCCTACATGTCCTCGCTGATGGGGCCGCAGGCGCCGGTGGTGGAGATCCCCGAGGCCGAGCACCACGTCATGCTCGACCAGCCCATCGCCTTCGTCGCCGCCGTGCGCATGCTGCTGGAAAGCTGGGTGCGCGCCGAGTAAAGCCGATCGCGCCCGCTACTGCTTGCGCTTCCACTCGCGGATGACGTTGAGGAAGGCCTCGCCGTAGCTGCGCAGCTTGGTTTCGCCGACGCCATAGACGGCGCGCAGCTGCGCCGCCGTCACCGGCGCATGCTCGGCCATCTCGACCAGGGTGCGGTTGGCGAAGACGGTGTAGAGCGGATTGCCGGCGGCCAGCTCGCGCCGCAGCGCCTTCAGCGCCTCCAGCAGCTCCTGGTTGACGGCGGCTTCGGCGGTGGTGGTGGCGGTCTTCTTCTCCCGCTTCTTGCCGACGATGGCGGCATCCTCGCGCATCTCAAAGCCGATCTCGCCGCGCATCAGGGCGCGGCCGCTCTCGGTCAGGGCCAGGCCGCCGAAGCCGGAGGGGTCGGGCTCGACATGGCCGGCGGCGGCGAGCTGGCGCAGCAGGGAGCGCCATTGCCGGGCGTCGTGCTCGACGCCGACGCCGAAGGTCGGCAGCCGGTCGTGGCCGAGCTGGGCGATGCGCTCGGTCTTCTCGCCACGCAATATGGCGATCAAATGCTCGGCGCCGAAGCGCTGGCCGGTGCGCGCCATGGCCGACAGCGCCTTGCGCGCCGCAACGGTGCCATCGACGCGCCGCGGCGGCGTGCGGCACAGATCGCAATTGCCGCAAGGCGCGCAGCTCTCGCCGAAATAGGCCAAGAGCGTCTGCCGCCGGCACAGCGGCGCCTCGCACAGCGCCAGCAGCGCGTTGAGCCGCTGCCGGTCGGCGCGCTTCTTGGCCTCGTCGGCCACGCTGTCGTCGATCTGGCGGCGGCGCAGCATGATGTCGTCCAGCCCGTAGAGCGTCAGCGTGCTGGCCGGCGCCCCGTCGCGGCCGGCGCGGCCGATCTCCTGCCAGTAGCTTTCCACCGTCTTGGGCAGGTCGGCATGGGCGACGAAGCGCACGTCGGGCTTGTCGATGCCCATGCCGAAGGCGACGGTGGCGCAGACGATCAGGTCGTCCTCGCGCAGGAAGCGGTCCTGCGCCGCCTCGCGCTCGGGCGTCTCCAGGCCGGCGTGGTAGGCGACGGCCGACAGACCGGCCTCGGCCAGCCACTCCACCACCTGGGCGGTGCGGGCGCGCGAGGCGCAGTAGACGATGCCGCTCTCGCCCTTGTGGCGCAGCGCCAGCTCGACGATCTGGCGGCGTGCGTTCTGCTTGGGCGCCATGGCCAGATAGAGGTTGGGCCGGTCGAAGCTGGAGACGAAGATCTCCGGCGGGCGGCGGAAGAGATTGGCCAGGATGTCGGCCCGCGTCGCCTGGTCGGCGGTGGCGGTCAGCGCCAGCACCTGCATGCGCGGCAGCCGCGCCGTCAGCAGCGGGATCTGCCGGTATTCCTGGCGGAAATCGTGGCCCCATTCGACCACGCAATGCGCCTCGTCGACCGCCAGCAGCCAGGGCTGCGCCTGCTCGAGCAGGTCGAGCGTGTCCTCGCGCGTCAGCCGCTCCGGCGCCAGATAGAGCAGCCGCAGCTCGCCCTTGGCCAGCGCCTTCTCGACGCGGCGGTTCTCCTGCCAGTCATTGGCCGAGCTGAGACTGGCGGCGGCGATGCCCATGCTGCGCAGGGCGACCACCTGCTCGCGCATCAGCGCCAGCAGCGGCGAGACCACCACCACCAGCCCGCCGCGATGCGCCCCGGGCAACTGGTAGCACAAGGACTTGCCGCCGCCGGTCGGCAGCACGGCCAGCACGTCCTTGCCGTCCAGCACGGCCTGCAGGATCGGCGCCTGCGTCGGCCGCAGGGCGTCGAAACCGAAAACCGCGCGCAGCGTGTCGTGAAGCGAGTCGATGGCGGAACCCCCGTCGCGGAGGCGCAAATTAGCGCACGACACTCGCTTGTCGAGAGCCGCACCTGTGGACGAATGGGCGAGGACGCGGCTATCGTCGCCCCGCATCATGGCCCGACCCTCCGCGCCGCCGACCTTCACCGCCCGGCTGAAACTGAGCGCCGGCGATCTCGCCATCGACACGCCGATCGCGGTGCCGGCCGCCGCCGTGCAACCGGAAGCGGTGCTGCCGGCGCTGCAGACGCTGATCAACGCCGTGGTCGACGCCGCCGAGGCGCGCGAGACGGCGGCGGGCCGGGAAATCTCCTGCCGCAAGGGCTGCGGCGCGTGCTGCCGGCAACTCGTGCCGGTGTCGCGCACCGAGGCCCGCGCCCTGCGCGCCCTGATCGCGGTACAGCCGCCGCAGCGCCGGCACGCGCTGCGCCAGCGCTTCGCCCAGGCGGCGGAGAAGCTGCGCCAGGCCGGGCTGGCCGCGCCGCTGCTCGATGCGGCCGCGCGCCAGGGCCGCAGCGATCGCGATCTCAGCCTGGCCTATTTCGCCCAGGCCATCGCCTGCCCCTTCCTCGAGGAGGAGTCCTGCTCCATCCATCCCGACCGGCCGCTGGTGTGCCGCGAATACCTCGTTACCTCCCCGGCCGCCTTGTGCAGCAATACCGCGCAGGAAGGCGTGACGCCGGTGCCGGTGCCGAAATTCTCGCTGGGCGCGCGCGGGCTGGAGCGCGAGACGGCCACGGCCGATGCGGCGGCGGACTGGATTCCGCTGGCCCTGGTGCTGGAGCACCCGGCCGGCAAGCAACCGCGCCCCCTGCCCGGCCGCGACTGGCTGCAGCGATTCTTCGCGGTCTGCCGGGCGGTCGGCGGCAGGGATGCTTGAGCGTCGCGGGGCGAATAGCAAATTGAAAGCATGTCCGCATCTTCGCCCCGGCGGGTGGATCGCCGGGGGCGGTGCGGCGTTGAGGTCAGCATGAAACTCCGTACGGCCGTCGCCCGGTCGGTCGCCCTTGCCGTTCTGTCGACTTTCGTGGTTCCCGCCGCCGCCGTGCTGGCGCCGCCGGCGCAGGCCTACAGCGAGTCGCAGCGCTATTTCGACCGCGAGGAGATCGAGCAGCTCACCGCGCCCGTGGCGCTCTATCCCGACCCGCTGCTGGCGCAGATCCTGACCGCCGCCGCCTATCCGGAGGAGATCGCCGAGGCGCGCCGCTTCGCCCGCGGCGGCGACTGGGACGACATCGACCGGCAGGACTGGGACTATTCGGTGCGCGCGGTGGCGCGCTATCCCGAGGTGATGGACCTGCTGGCGCGCGACCTCGACTGGACCCGCGCGCTGGGCATCGCCAACATCAACCAGCCCGACGACGTGGCCGACGCCATCCAGCGCTGGCGGCTGCAGGCCTACGAGCTGGGCAATCTGCGCACCGGCTCGCAGCAGGTCATCTATGTCGACGACGGCTATGTGCGCATCGTGCCGGCGCAGCAGGACTATTTCTACCTGCCGCAATACGATCCGCAGGTGATCTACGTCACGCGCTACACCGGCGGCCTGTCGCCGTTCCTCTATTTCGGGCCGCGCTACAGCTACGGTCCGTGGTTCGACAAGGACTGGGACTGGCGGCGGCGGCGCATCTACTATTGCGACCGCGACTACTGGCGCAACGGCAAGCCGGTCTTCCATCCCCAGTTCGACCGCGTCCATGTCGACCGCAATCGCCACTGGCAGCCCGACCGCCGGCGCTTCAAGCCGCCGGAGAAGCCGACCCTGCCGCCGCGCGCGACGCAAACCAGAATACCCGCGCCGCCGCCCGACCTGAAGCCGGGCACCCGCCGCGCCAGCCATCCGCCGCAATCCAGGCCGGACAATCCGCCGATCATCCGGCGCGGCCCGGGCGATGCCAAACCCGATGCCAGGCCGCCGACCCGCACCCAGCCCGCACCGGCGCCGAAGCAGACGCAGACGCCGCCGGCCAGGACCAGCCCGCAGCCGGCGCCGGCGCCCAGGATCAACCAGCCGCCAAGCCCGGCCAAGCCGCCGGAGCGGAAAGTCGAGCCGCCCAAGCGCGTCGAACAGCCCAAGCCGCAACCGAGCGTCCAGCCCAAACCGCAGCCGCGGGCGCAGCCGCAGCAGCCGCAGGTGCAGCCGAAGGCGCAGCCGCAGCCGCCAAAGGTGCAGCCACAGGTGCAGCCGCAAGTGCAGCCGCAGCGCCAGGCGCCGCCGCCGCAGCGGCAGCAACCGCCGCCGCGCCAGCAGCGCGAGGAGGATCAGCCGCAGCCGGGCTTCCGGCGCTGATCCAACGGCCCAAAGCGGGTCACGACCGGCTTGGGCGCGCGGGCGACAATTCGTCCGGCGCGAAAGCGTCGACGGCGATCACCTCCTCCAGCAGGGCTTCGGCGGCGCGCAGCCGATCGGCTTCCGCCGCGCTCAGCACGCCCTGGCCGAGGCCCCGCTCGATGTCGTCGATCTTCGCCTCGCGCAGCCGGCGCCGCAGCGGGGCGGCGTCCTGGGCCAGAACCAAGGCGCGCTCCAGCACCGCCAGCGCGTCCGCGTCCTGGCCGGAATAGATGCCGGGCGTCAGCCGGTCGCGCTGCGGCGAGGGCTCGAGCAGGATCGCGGCGCAGGCTTTGGCCAGCCGGTCGTCGGGCCCGAGACGGGCGAAGCCGAAGGGAAACGCCACCAGCCGCACCAGGCCGGCCGCCCAGCGCGCCGGATGGTTGCGCAGCACGCCGGCGAAAGCGGCCGCCATGCGCGCCTCGCCGCTGGCCATGGCGTAGTCGACCAGCGCCAGGTCCTCGCCCGGCGCGCCCTCGTCGAGCCAGCGCTTGAGCACGGCGGAGAGCAGATAGAGTTCGGAGAGGATGTCGCCCAGCCGCGCCGACAGCATCTCGCGGAACTTCAGCGAGCCGCCCAGGGTCAGCAGCGAGAGGTCGGAGAGCAGCGCGAAGGCCGCGGCGTAGCGGCCCAGCATCCTGAAGTGGCGGTCGATACCGGCGACGCCCGCGCCTGGCGCCAGCCGCCCGCCGCTCCAGCCGCGCAGCAGGGCGCGGCAGACATTGGCCGCCGCATGCCCGACATGGCCCCAGAACGCCTTGTGGAAGCGCTCGAGGCCCTCGGCCGGATCGGCCGCCTCCAGCGCCAGGATCTCCTCCAGCAGGTAGGGATGGCAGCGGATCGCGCCCTGGCCGTAGATCATCAGGTTGCGCGTCATGATGTTGGCGCCCTCGACGGTGATGCCGATGGGAATGGCGCGATAGAGCGAGCCCAGGTAGTTGCGCGGCCCGTCGATCACCGCCTTGCCGGCATGCACGTCCATGGCGTCGTTGACGCTTTGGCGCATGCGCTCGGTGGCGTGGTACTTCAGGATGGCGGAAATGACGGCGAGCTTGCGCCCCTCGTCGAGCCCGGCGCAGGTCAGCCGCCGCGCCGCGTCCAGCGCGTAGGCGTTGGCCGCCAGCGACGCCAGCTTCTCCTGCACGCCCTCGAAGCGGCCGATCTCGATGCCGAACTGGCGGCGCAATCCGGCATAGGCGCCGGTGCTGCGCGCCGTCAGCGCCGCGCCGGCGGCGGAGAGCGAGGGCAGCGAGATGCCGCGCCCCACCGCGAGCGCGCTCATCAGCATCTTCCAGCCCTGCCCGACATGGGACTCGCCGCCGATCACCGCGCTCAGCGGCAGCACCACGTCGACGCCGCGATTGGGGCCGTTCTGGAAGTTCTGCATCGAGGGCAGATGGCGCTCGCCGATCTCCACGCCGGGCGCGTCGGTCGGCACCAGCGCCACGGTGATGCCGATATCCTCCTTGCCGCCCAGCAGGCGGTCGGGGTCCTCGAGCTTGAAGGCCAGGCCCATCACCGTCGCCACCGGCCCCAGCGTGATGTAGCGCTTGTGCCAGTTCAGCCTTATGGCGAGCTCGTTGCTGCCCTCGCGGCGGACCACCACGCCCTTGTCGGTCATGGCGGCGGCATCGGAGCCGGCCTGCGGGCTGGTCAGCGAGAAGCAGGGAATCTCGCGCCCGTCGGCCAGGCGCGGCAGCCAGTGCCGGCGCTGCTCGTCGGTGCCGAACTGCATCAGGAGCTCGCCCGGCCCCAGCGAGTTGGGCACCATGACGGTGACGGCGGCCGCGATCGAGCGCGTCGAGACGGTGCGCACCACTTCGGAATGGGCATAGGCGGAGAAGCCCAGCCCGCCGAACTCCTTGGGGATGATCATGCCGAAGAATCCCTGCGTCTTGAGGAAGTCCCAGACTTCCGGCGGCAGGTCGCCCAGCTCCCAGTTGATCTTCCAGTCGTCGAGCATGGCGCAGAGAAGCCGCACCGGCCCGTCGAGGAATTCCCGCTCCTCCGCGCTCAAGGCGGCGGGCCTGGTGTCGAGCAGGCGCCGCCAGTCGGGCGAGCCGGTGAACAGCTCGGCGTCCCACCACACGTCGCCCGCCTCCAGCGCGTCGCGCTCGGTGGCGGACAGGCGCGGCAGCGCCGTCTTGGCCCAGCGGTAGATCGGCGCGCTCAGGCGCGACTTGACGAAGGAGGCGGAAGAAGGCGTCTGGTAGCTCATGGGTCCTCCCTGTCGCTGTCCGGCGCGAAACGTCCGAGCGCGGCAAAGGTGCCGCCGGCATCTATTCTCGCCGCCCGGGCTGGAGGTAGAATGCGCCCGCAAGGCAGGAACCCCGATGGTCGAGCGAACCGCACTTTCCGGCCCCAGCGTCTGGCTGGGGCGCGACATGGTCGATGCCAGGACCTGGCTGCGCGAATTCGATGCGCGGGCGCTGGAGGAAATCGACATCGCGCTGCAGGCGGTCAAGCAGCGCAACCCGCACTGGGACCAGGTCCGACGCGAGGATTTCGCCACGCCCGCCATCGTCGCGCTGATGGACGACGTGGCCGAGGAGCTGGAGAACGGCAGCGGCATCGTCAAGCTCCGCACCCTGCCCGTGGACAAATACAGCGACGGCGAGCTGCGCCAAATCTATTTCGGCCTGGGCTGCGTGCTGGGCCGGCCGGTGTTCCAGAATCCGCGCGGCGAGAAGATGCGCGACATCCGCGACGAGGGCGGCGATCTGGGCCGGCGCTACGGCCAGATCGAGACCGGCGACGGCAAGGGCCCGTTCCTCTCCTCCTACGCGCGCACCCTGTCGAACGGCCGGCTGCGCTTCCACACCGACCGCACCGACGTGGTGGGGCTGCTCTGCGTGCGCCAGGCCGCCGCGGGCGGCGTCAGCAAGCTGGTCTCGACCGGCGCCATCCACAACGCGCTGCTCGAGCGCCGGCCCGACATCCTGGAGACGCTGTTCGGCGATTTCTGGCGCAGCCGGCTGGGCGAGGAGTCCGACACGGCCGACGCCGTCTATCCGCTGCCGATCTTCGGCCTGCGCCAGGGCAAGCTGACCAGCCACTACTCGCTGACCTATATCGAGGCGGCGCAGATGGTGCCCGAGGTGCCGCGCCTGACGCCGCTGCAGCAGGAAGCCATCGACGTGCTGATGGCCACGGCGGAGGAGCTGTGCTTCGAGATGGTGCTGGAGCCGGGCGACATGCAGTTCATCAACAGCCACGTCACCTATCACGGCCGCACCGCGTTCACCGACGATGCCGCCAATCGCAAGGACCGGCTGCTGCTGCGCCTGTGGCTGTCGATGCCCAATTGCCGCGCCCTGCCGCACGGCCACGAAGTGCTGTGGGGCAATATCGAAGCCGGCCAGCGCCGCGGCGGCATCGGCCAGCGCGGCGCGCCGGCCGGCTAAAGCTCCCTCACCGCCGCAAAGAATCCTTTCAGCGCGTCGAACGCGTCGGCCAGGCCGAGCGCGGAACGGCCGGGCACCCGAACGCCCGCGTCAGCGGCGAAAACCCCTCTCGCAGAACGGAATGACTCGCAGGAAGAGGAGAATCCCCCGGCGTCAAGGGATATGCCCATGCCGTGAGCGAATTGCGGAAATTTGGATCAAACCGATTGCGGCTGCGAAGACCATCTTTTATGCAAACGCCGTAAAACCATCCAGAATTCCCAGGAGCCATGATGTCCCCAGACAGTCTTCTCGATCACGCCTTGGTCCGTCTCGATGAAGCCGCCGCCCATCTCAGCATCGATCCGGACGTCATCGAGAAACTGAAATACGCCCGCGAGACCACCAAGATGCGCCTGATGATCCGCATGGACGACGGATCGCGCAAATCCTTCCTGGCCTGGCGCTGCCGCTACGACGACACGCGCGGCCCGACCAAGGGCGGCATCCGCTTCCATCCCGGCTCGACCGCCGACGAGGTGGAGACGCTGGCGTTCTGGATGACGTTCAAGTGCGCGGTGATGAACCTGCCCTATGGCGGCGGCAAGGGCGCGGTCCAGGTCGATCCGCGCAAGCTGTCCAAGGCCGAGCTGGAGCGGCTGTCGCGCGCCTATATCCAGGCCTTCGCCCGCATCATCGGTCCCGACCGCGACATTCCCGCCCCCGACGTCTACACCAACTCGATGATCATGGGCTGGATGGCCGACGAATACGCCCAGATCGTCGGCCAGACCGAGCCGGCGGTCATCACCGGCAAGCCGATCGCGCTGGGCGGTTCGCTGGGGCGCAACGACGCCACCGCGCGCGGCGGCTACTACCTGGTGCGCCATCTGGCCAAGGATCTGGGCCTGGGCCGCACCCTGCGCGTGGCGGTGCAGGGCTTCGGCAATGCCGGCCAGTACATCGCCCGCCTGCTGGCCGCCGACGGCCACAAGATCGTGGCGGTGTCCGATTCGGCGGGCGCGGTGCAGTCCGCGGCCGGGCTGCATGTCGACATGCTGATCGACGCCAAGAACAGCGGCCGGCCGGTCGCCAGCACCATCGGGCAAGGCGGGCACGAATTCCTCTCGGCCGACGAGCTGGTCGGCGTCGAGTGCGACCTGCTGGTGCCGGCGGCGCTGGAGAACATGATCGACGCCGGCAACGCGCGTACGGTGAAGGCCAAGCTGGTGCTGGAGCTAGCCAACGGGCCGGTGACGCCGGAAGCCGACAGCATCCTGGCCGACAACGGCGTGGTGGTGCTGCCCGACATCCTGGCCAATGCCGGCGGCGTCACCGTGTCGTATTTCGAATGGGTGCAGAACCGGCAGGGCTATTACTGGACGGTGGAGGAGATCCACGAGCGGCTGCGCTCGATCATGGAGCGCGAGGGCCGCGCCATCTGGAACGTGGCGCGGCAGAAGGGCATCACCATGCGCATCGCCGCCTATGTCCACGCGCTGGGCCGGCTGGCCGAAGCCATCGAGGCGCACGGCACGCAGAGCTTCTTCACGAGCTGAGCCGGCGCGCGCCCTATACCGGCGGCTTGAAGCGGCCGTCCACCGCCGACCAGCCGGCATCGACCATCAGAGTGGTGGCGGTGATGTAGGAACTCGCCTGGCTGGCCAGGAAGATGGCCGGACCGGCCATCTCGGTGGTCTCCGCCCAGCGACCCAGCGCGGTGCGGCCGGCGAAGGCGGCGTTCCATTCCGGATTGTCGCGGATCGGCTTGTTCAACGGCGTCTTGACGATCGACGGCGCCAGCGCGTTGACCCGCACGCCGTATTCGGCCAGGTCGGCGGCCAGGCCCTTGGCCATCTGGTCGATCGCCGCCTTGGTCGCGGCATAGGCGGTCTGGCCGGCCTCCACGTTGTAGGCGCGGATCGACGACATCAGGATGATCGAGCCGCTCTGCTGCGCCGCCATCTGCCGGCCGACGGCGCGGGCGGTGCGGAACGTGCCCTTGACGTTGAGCTCGACCAGCCGGTCGAACTCCTCGTCGGAATAGGCGATCAGCCGCTTGCGGATGTTGATGGCCGGCGTCGCCAGCAGCACGTCGATGCGCCCGTGCCGCGCCACCACGCCGGCCACCGCGCGCTCGACGCTCTCGGTCGAGCGCAGATCGACGGCCAGCGCCTCGGCGGTACCGCCCTCGGCGCGGATGCGGTCGGCCGTGGCCTGGGCGCCAGCCAGGTCGACGTCGCCGACCGCGACGGCGGCGCCGAACTGGGCGAAGCCGATCGCCGCCGCCTGGCCGATGCCCGACGCGCCGCCCACCACCAGCGCGATGCGGCCGCCGAGATCGAACAGGGCGCGGGCGTCGAAACCGGCGGGGATCATGGCGTTTTCTCCTTGCGCACAAGCTTGCCGATGCGCACCAGCGAATAGACCAGCATGACGAAGCTGGAGAGCGGCATGACGATGAACCAGTAGATGCGCGGCAGCGCCC
The DNA here is from genome assembly GCA_050181585.1 of Reyranellaceae bacterium. GTDB lineage: Bacteria > Pseudomonadota > Alphaproteobacteria > Reyranellales > JAQSWP01 > JAQSWP01. The sequence continues at coordinate 71,553 of JBFXDA010000005.1, read as the reverse complement.
AGGTCGGCGACGTGTCGGTGATGCGCAGCGCGAAGCGCAGGCCGTACCAGGTCAGCGCCGCCAGGAACGCCACGCTCAGGATCTCGACCAGCAGGGCCAGGCCGCGCCGGCGCCAGCCCTCGTCCATCATCTGGTCTATGAGGTCGACGCGGAACTGCTCGCCGCGCCGCCACAGCCCGGCGGCGCCGAGGAAGATCAGCCAAGCCAGCAGGAACTCGACGATCTCGTCGGTCCAGGCCGGCGAGCCCAATTGCAGCAGGCGGCCGAGCACGATCCAGCAGATCAGCAGGAACAGCGCGACGAGCAGCGCCATGGTGACGAGGTCGATCAGGCGGCCGACGGCGCCGTCCAGCGTCGCCCAGATCCCCTTCAGGGCATGGGGATTGTCGACTTCCGGCTTGGGTATGCTGGCATCGGTCATGGCCGCCTCAGCGCAGGAACAGATCGGGCAGCCACGTCACGAAGGCCGGGGCGTAGGTGATGGCGACCAGCACCGCCAGGATGCTGAGCATGAAGGGCCACAATTCGCGCGTCAGCGCCGTGATCGACACCTTGGCGACCGAGGACATGGCGTAGAGCACCATGCCGACCGGCGGCGTCAGCAGGCCGACCATCAGGTTCAGCGTCATCAGCACGCCGAAATGCACCGGATCGATGCCGACCTTGACGATGATCGGGTACAGGATCGGCACCGTCAGCAGCATCACCGCCAGCCCCTCCATGAAGCAGCCGAGGAACAGCAGGATCAGGTTGACGATGGTCAGCAGCACCCACTTGTTGGTGGTGAACGCCGCCATCCACTCGATCACCGTGTCGGGCACGCGCTGCAGGATCAGGAACCAGCCGAACAGCCCGGCGACGCCGACGATCCACATCACCTGCGCCGTCTGCTTCACCGTGTCGAGCAGCAGCGCGGGGATATGGGCCGGCTTCAGCTCGCCATAGACCACCATGCCGAGGAACAGCGCGTAGACGCAGGCCACCACCGAGGCCTCGGTCGGCGTGAAGAAGCCGGCCAGGATGCCGCCCATGATGATGCCGGGCGTGACGATGGCCAGCAGCCCGTCGGCCAGGCCGCGCAGGGCGTCGACGAAGCGGGCGCGCGGTTCGCGCGGATAGTTGCGGCGGCGGGCGATCACCGCCACCACCACCATCATGGCGATGCCCATCAGCAGGCCGGGCACGACGCCGCCCAGGAACAGCGCGCCGACCGAGGTGCCGGTCATCGAGCCGAACAGCACCAGCGGGATGGAAGGCGGGATGACCGGACCGACGGTGGCCGAGGCGGCCGACACGGCGGCGGCGAACGGCGCCTCGTAGCCCTTCTCGCGCATCGCCTTGACCTCGACGGCGCCCAGCCCCATGGCGTCGGCCAGGGCCGAGCCGGACATGCCGGCGAACACCATCGAGCCGACGACGTTGACCTGGCCCAGCCCGCCGCGCATGTGGCCGACCAGGGTGTGGGCGAAGCGGAAGATGCGCTCGGTCATGCCGCCGGAGTTCATCAGGTTGCCGGCCAGGATGAAGAAGGGAATGGCCAGCAGCGGAAACGAGGTCGTGCCGCCGTAGATGCGTTGCGAGATGACCTCGAACATGACGGGATCGCCGAGCACGGCGATCCCGATCAGCGTGGTGAGCCCCATGGCGACGGCGATCGGCAGCCCCAGCATGATGAAGGCCACCAGCAGCGTGAAGATCAGAAGCGTCGTCATGGGGCCTGTTCCGCCATGGTCGGGCGATGCAAGCTTACTTCTTGGCCACGATCTCCATGAACTTTTTCACGTTCTCCTCGCCGGCATAGGCGGCGATCTTCTTCAGCGCCGGCTCCATCAGGGCGCGGAACGCCGCCGGGTCGGGCCGGGTCACCGCCATGCCCTTGGCCTGCAGGTCGGCGAGCTGCGCGGCCTCGCTGTCGGCGATGATCTTGCGCATCATGTTGCCGGCCGCCTTGCCCTCCTCCTCCAGGATCTGCCGCTGCTCGGCGGTCAGCCCGTTGAACTTGCCGACATTGATGACCATGACGGCGCAGTTGTAGGAGTGGCCGGTCAGCGCCAGATGCTTCTGCACCTCCCACAATTTAAGCGAATGGATGACGGCGATCGGGTTCTCCTGGCCGTCCACGACCTTCTGCGACATCGCCATGTAGAGCTCGGGGAAGGCGATCTTGGTCACCTGCGCGCCCAGCGCCTCCATCGCCGCCTCGAGCTGGATCTCCGGCGGGACGCGGATCTTCAGGCCCTTGACGTCGGCCGGCGCGTTGACCGGACGCACCCCGTTGGTGATGTGGCGGAAGCCCCATTCCCAGTTGCCCAGGATCTTGAAGCCTGCCTTCTCCGCCAGCGGCCCGTACCAGCCCATCAGCGGCCCGTCGAGCTTGGCGTGCGCGTCCTTGGCGTCGGCGAAGGCGAAGGGGATCATCACCGTGGCGAAGGCCTTGTCGAACTTGTCGAGCTGGCCTTGCGTGGGGATGCCGATGTCGATGACGCCGGCCTTGATCTGCTGCATCACCGAGGGCGGGTCGCCCAACTGGTTGGCGGGGAAGATCTGGATCTTGATCTGGCCCTTGCTGCGTTCCTCGACCTTCTTGGCGAAGTCGAGGGCGGCGGCGTGAGCGGGATGGCTGGTCTCGGCGTAGTGGCTGAATTTCAGCGTGGTCTGCGCCAGCGCCGGCGCCGAACAGGCGAGTGCGGCGGCAAGAGCGGTTGCGGCGATCATTCTCATGGCGTTCCTCCCATTGGTCCTTCTGGTTCCGGTCCGATGCCGCCGTGGCCGGCGGTCAGTTCAGTTGTTGGGCTTCGATCAGCCTGACGAGTTCGGCCTCCTCCGCGGCGGTGAGATCGACCAGCGGCGGGCGCACCGCACCCGCCGGCATGCCGCGCAGGCGCACCCCGGCCTTGACGATGGCGACCGCGTAGCCCTTGCGCCGGTTGCGCAGCGCGACGAAGGGCAGGAAGAAGTCGCGCAGCAGCCGGTCCAGCGTCTTGCTCTCGCCCGCCACCAGCGCGTCGAAGAAGGCCAGCGCCGTCCTGGGAATGAAATTGAACACCGCCGAGGAATAGGTCGGCACGCCGGCGGCGCGATAGGCGCTGGCGAACAACTCGGCCGTCGGCAGGCCGCCGAAATAGGCCACCCGCTCGCCCAGCGCGCCGCGGATGGCGGCAATCAGCTCCAGATCGCCGGTGGCGTCCTTGACGCCGATGAAATTGGGGCAGGACTCGGCCAGGCGGCAGAGCGTGCCGGCGTCGAGCCGGAAATCGCCGCGGTTGTAGACGATGACGCCGATGCCGACCGCATCGCATACCGCTTTGGCATAGGCCAGCATGCCCTCGGCGCAGGCGTCGACCAGGTAGTGCGGGAACAGCAGGATGCCCTGGGCGCCGGCCCGCTCCACCGCCCGCGCCTGCTCGACGGCGTCGGCCAGGATGCCGCCGGCGCTGCCGACGATCGGCAGCCGCCCGCCAGCCGCCTCGACGGCGGTCGCCACCACGGCCGCATGCTCGGCCCGGCTCAGCGAGAAGAACTCGCCCGTGCCGCCGGCGGCGAACAGGGCGGTGGGGCGATGCGACACCAGCCAGTCGATGCGCCGGGCATAGGGCTCGGGCGCGAAACCGCCATCGGCGGCGAAATCGGTGACGGGAAAGGACAGCAGCCCCGCCTGCAGCGTGTCGATCAGCCTGCGCAATTCCATGACAGATGCCGTTTCCCCAAACCCTCCGTCCGGCGCTTCACGTAACACAGGCTTACTTGTCTGACAACTGGTCTTTTTTCCGATCTGATTGCCTAACATGCGTGGATGGAATCTCTATAATATTGTTTATAAACGATAATATTTCCGCCGACCCTTTCCTTTCTTGTCTGATGTCTGATCGATCAACCCGGTTGTCGGACAGGGTGGATTGCGCGTAAGAAGGGCGGCGAAGAACGGGAGCAGCCGCCGTGCCGAGAAACCCCCTGGCCGATGTCGAGCGCGCCGAGCGCGGCGGGGCACGCCGCGTGCCGCTGTCGCTGAAGGTCTATCGCGACCTGCTGGAGCGCATCGGCAAGGGCGAGTTCGCCGTCGGCGCCAAGCTGCCGACCGAGAAGGAGCTGGGCGAGACCTATGGCGTGTCCCGCGCCGTGGTGCGCGAGGCGATCTCCAGCCTGAAGGCCGACGGCATCGTGCGCGCCGCCCAGGGCGTCGGCGCCTTCGTGCTCAACACCCAGCCGGTCCCCTATTCGCTGACGCGGCCCAACCTGACGACGCTGAAGGAGGCGATCGACCTGCTCGAGCTGCGCACCTGCGTCGAGTGCGAGGCGGCGGCGCTGGCCGCCACCCGCCACAACGCCCAGATGGTGGCCGAGGCGGCGCGGGCGATCGAGGGCATGGAACGCGCCGTCGAGGAGGGCCGCAGCGCCACCGACTGGGACATGCGCTTCCACCGCGCCATCTCGGCCATGACCGAGAATCCGCAGTTCCGCCTGCTGTTCGAGCTGTTCGGCGAGCAATTGCTGCCGCGCGCCCGCTTCAGCCCGCAGGCCGCCGACCGCGACTCGATGCGCGCTTATCTCGCCGGGGTCAACGAGGAGCACCGCGCCATCCTGGCCGCCATCCAGCGCGGCGATCCGGAAACCGCGCGCGCGGCCATGCGCCTGCACCTCTCCAACGTCCAGGGCCGGCTGCGCAAGGCCTATGCCGAGCGGCGCAAGGGCGGCGGCAAGGCGGCGGACGCGGCCAAAGCCGATTGATCCGCATCAAGGAGCGGCGCCGCGCCGGCCCCTACCCTGCCGCCAGCATAGAGGAGCGACCATGAGCCACGTCCCGCACGACCTGCACGCCGAGTTCCCCGCCGACGCCGAGCTGCTGCACCGGCTGAAGCTCGGCGACCGCCACTTCCAGACCCTGGCGCAGCGCTACCAGGACGTGAACCAGCAGATCCATCGCATCGAAAGCGAGGTCGAACCGGCCTCGGACGAACGGTTGGAAACGCTGAAAAAGCAGCGCCTGGCGCTGGTCGACGAGATTGCCGGCGTGCTACGCAAGGCGAAGGGGTGAAAACCGAGCCTGTCCTACCGCACCTGCGAAGGTTCCGCCGGCCATCGCGCCTGGCCATCGCTCGCGAGGTGCGAGCGGCCACCAGCGACGGTCGGCGAACGATGAGGAAGCGACCGCCATAGCCGTCCGTATGCCTTCCTTCGCGTGACCATGCGGCGCCGCTGCGCCCGCCGCATCGATGCAAACGACCCTTTCGCCGCCGCGACTCTTGCGTCGAAGCGACGATATCGTCGATGATGGCGTTTGGCTTTCATCGCATTGGGGGAAGAGGGCATGAAGCAGGCAGGCAGAGCGTTGTGGCTTGCTGCCGCCTTCGTCCTGCCGCCCCTGTTCGCCGCCCCGGCCCAGGCCGCCGAAACCGCCCTGCGCATCGACCTGACGGGCCATCCCATCGGCTATCTGGCGCTGCTGATCTTCTTCATCGCCTACGGCTTCGTCGCGGTTGAAAGAGTCATTCACCTGCGCAAGTCGAAGCCGGTCATGCTGGCCGCCGGCCTGATCTGGGCCCTTCTCGGCATCGCCTATGCCGCGCACGGGCAGAGCGTCGCGCTCGAGGCCGCCGCCAAGCACGTGATCCTCGACTACGGCGAGCTGATGCTGTTCCTGGTGGTGGCGATCACCTACGTCAACACCATGCAGGAACGGCGCGTGTTCGACGCGCTGCGGGCCGCGCTGGTCAACCGGCGGCTGACCTACCGACAGCTTTTCTGGATGGTCGGCGGGCTGGCGTTCGTCTTCGGGCCGATCATCGACAACCTGACCACCGCGCTGGTCATGGGCGCGGTCGTTATAGCGGTGGGAGTCGGCAACTACCACTTCATCGTCCTGGGCTGCATCATCATCGTCATCGCCGCCAATGCCGGCGGCGTCTTCTCGCCGTTCGGCGACCTCACCTCGCTGATGGTGTGGCAGAAGGGCAAGCTGCAGTTCCTGGAGTTCTTCAACCTCTTCCTGCCGGCGCTGGTGAACTTCATGGTGCCGGCGATCTTCATGCACTTCCGCGTGCCCAAGGGAATGCCGGAACCGGCCAACGAGATCCCGCGCGTCAAGCCCGGCGGCGCGGTGGTGATCTGGCTGTTCGCCGCCACGCTGGCGACCGCCGTCACGTTCAAGAGCTTCTTCAACCTGCCGCCGGCGCTGGGGATGATGCTGGGCCTGGGCTACCTGCAGATGTATTCCTACCTGCTGCAGTCGATCGGGCGCCGCCGCGACGACGCCAGCATGGCCTTCGACTCCTTCCGCGAGATGCGGCGGGTGGAATGGGACACGCTGCTGTTCTTCTTCGGCATCATCTTCGCCGTCGCCGGGCTGGGCGTGGCGGGCTACCTGGCGCAGGTCTCGGACTATCTCTACGGCGATCTCGGGCCGACCTTCGCCAACATCGCCATCGGCCTGCTGGGCGCGGCGTTCGACAACATCCCGCTGATGTTCGCGGTGCTGACCATGGACCCCGAGATGTCGAGCGGCCAGTGGATGCTGGTGACGCTGAGCACGGGCGTCGGCGGCAGCCTGGTGTCGATCGGCACGGCGGCGGGCGTGGTGCTGATGGGGCTGGTGCGCAACCACTACACCTTCTTCAACCACCTGCGCTGGGCCTGGGCCATCGCGCTGGGCTACGTCGCCAGCATCCTCACCCATCTGTGGGTCAACGCCGCCCTGATGTAGCCCCGACTATCGCGCGCAGCCCGTGTCGTCGCATCCTGGAGCGACCGCCGCCTCGGGCGCGCCGGCCGCGACGGGCTCCGCCAGCAGCATGCCGATGACGCTGCCCAGGATCAGGTCGTCGACATGGCCGAAGCGCTGGAAGCGGCGCAGGCCACTGCGGTCGATCACCACCAGGGTCGGGGTGCCCTGCATGCCGTAGGCCGCCATCGTGGCGGGCAGGCGGTCGTCCTGCCGGTCGATGCCGATCGGGAAGCCCAGGCGGTATTCGTGGGCGAAAGCGGCCAGCGCCTCGCGCGTGCCTTGCGCGGCGTGATGTTCGAACACCGTGTGCAGGCCGATCACCGCCACCTGGTCGCCGGGGAACGCCTGCGCGATGCGCAGGGCTTGCGGCAGGCCGTGCGAGACGCAGCCCGGGCAAAGCATCTGGAAGGCTTCGATGACCAGGACCCGGCCACGGAAGTCGCCGATGTCGAGCGGTCTGGGGCTGTTCAGCCAATCGCTGGTCAGCAGCGGCGGCGCGAGGCGGGGGGTCATGGCGGGCGTCTCCGAAAAAAAGCAGGAGGCCGGGCTCTCCCCCGGGAGAGAGCCCGGCCGCGTTACGATCAAGCCACGCGCTTCAGCCCGACGACCGGGAAGTCGACCGGCACGTTCAGCGCGACGTTGACGTAGTTGGTGAAGAGGTTGAGGGCGACATGCGCGATGATCTCCACCACGCCTTCGTCGTCGAACCCGGCCGCCTTGAGCGCGGCGACGTCGGCGTCGCCGACCGCGCCGCGGTCGCGGACCAGCTTCAGGGCGAAGGCGAGCGCTGCCCTGGTGCGGGGGTCGGCGGATTCGCCGGCCTGCGCCGCCGCCATCTCCTCGGCCGAAGCGCCGGCCTTGCGGCCCAGCGCGGTATGCGCGGCCAGGCAGTATTCGCAGCGATTGGCGTTGGCGACCGCGACGGCGATCTGCTCGCCCAGCCGCGCGCCGAGCTTGCCGCCGCCGAGCGCGCCGAACGAGCCCCACATGCTGTTCAGCGCCGCCGGCGAATTGGCGACCGCCTTGAACATGTTGGGGACGACGCCGAAGGCGCCGTGGATCCTGTCCAGCGTCGGCTTGACCGCGGCGGCGGACGAGGCTGGATCGACGAGGTTGACGCGTGCCATAATGGAGTCTCCTTCTCTGATGCTTTGGAGGGGGATTTTCGGAGCGGTCCGGCGATGCCAGTCGCCGGGCCGCTTTCGCGTTCCGGCGCTATGCGCCGGCAACGACCTTGTCGGGCGGCGACGGCCCGCCATGCGACACGACAGCCGGCGGACCGGCGTTCCCTGTGTTCCCGATTCTCAACGCTGGCGCTCTCCTCTCAGCTCGCTGGCCGGGCTTGGCGGATCGGCGATGCCGTGGCGAAGGCGGTCCAGGCGGCCGCCTGGGCGGCGGGATCGGCCGCTTCGTGCTCGCCGCAATCGAGCCGCAGATCCCGGCCGCCGATGGCGGCGTCGATGAAAGCGCAGTGATGGGGCCTGGCGGCGCGCGGGTGGGCGTGCGGCCGGAAATGCCGGCAGGAGACGCACATGCGCTGCAGCGGAATGGCGCCGGCCATCTGCAACTGGCGGATGAGGGCGATCTGGGTCCGCAGCAATTCCTCCTGGGCGGCGGGCGGCAGCGCCGCCAGCGCCGCGGCGACCCGGGAGGCGGCGCGAGCGATTTGCGCGCCCAGATCGCGGCCGTCGGCGGTGGCGCGTACCAGCGCCGCCCGCGCATCGGCGGGATCGGGATCGCGGCTTACGAGCCCCTTGCGGAGCAGGGCGGCCAGGGTGTCGGCAATGCTGGCGGCCGAGACGGCGAGATGGGCGGCGATCTCCTTCGGCCGCAGCCCGGCCGGCCGGCCGGCAAGCAAGCCGAGAACCTGCGCCTGGCTGGGGTTCAGCCCGGCCTCGCCCGCCGCCGTCCACAGATCGGCGCGCAGCACGAAGGCGATCCGGTCGAAGCCTTCGCGCAGGCGGACGACGAGCGGGTCGGACGGGGAAGCATGATCCATCCGGCCATTATTTAGGAGTCCTAATCATAAATCAAGCACGTTGTGCCGAGGCGGACAGCACCTCGCCGCCTGCACCACCTCGCTGTTAGCGAACGCCGTCAGAACATTTTCACAGGGGTGTGGCAGGCGCGGCCGCGTTCGCGCGATCGCAGGTCGCTGTTGAGCAGGCCTGCGGCGCGATTGGCTTCGCTGCGCCCCTTCAGGGGCAGGTCGAATTGCGACAGCGCCGCGCCGTTGGCGGCGAGCTTCACGACGATCGCGTCGACATCGCTGACGCCGTCGAGCAGTCGGGTGATGTCCGCTCGGGACCACGACTTCTCGACGGCCAGCGTGGCGCGCGCCTTCTCGTTGCCGCCGACGATGAGTTGGAATTCCACGGCCGCGGGCGGCGCCATGTCGTCCGGGAAGTAGAAATACGCCGGGCTGACGACGCCCGGCTTACCGGTGAACAGTATCTTCGCCTCGCCGGTTCCCTGGCAGACGCCCTCGCGCGTGCAGCCGGACCGGACCGGCTCGCCGGCGCCGAACGGCGCGCGGCTCACCTTGTAGGGCATCGGGATTTTCCGGCTGGCGTAATAGGCCACGTTCGAGGCGTAGACGAACCAGTCGCCGACCGCCTGGTGCCTCTCGCAGGGCATCTTGGGGACGGAGGGCGAACCCTTCTTCGGCACGTTGAGGAAGCCCGCGCCGACGCTATGGGCATGCGCGTACTGCCCCTCGTTGCAAAGCTTGTTGAGGATGTGGTCGATATTGGTATCGCGGAGGAAACCGGGCACGGCAGCGGCGTTGGTCTCCGCCACGTCCAGCAGAATGTCCGACAGTATCTGGTCGCACTCGGCCTTGGTCTTGGGAACCGGCCGCCCTTGCGCCTGGCTCGCCGCACCGTCGAGGACGATCAGCGCCATCGCGCCGACCGCGAGCAGGAAACCGAGGCCACGAAGCATGCGGATCTCCAGGCAACCGGATGGCGCATCAGGCAGACCGATCGACCGCAGACAGCATATGGCGGCTATCGCGGGCAGGGCAAGCGGAGCAAGACCAGGATCGTGGGCTTGGAAAGGTCAGCGGCGATCGGGCCGTCGCGCCGGCTGCCGGCGCTTACCGTACGAGATCCGCCGCCTCGTGCAGCAGCTCTCCCAGCGTCGGGTGGGCGTGGATCATGTCCCTGACGTCCTCGACCACCGCACCCATCTCGAGCAGGGCGACGAACTCGCCGCTCAGCTCCGACACATGCGGCCCGACCGCCTGGATGCCGAGGATGCGCCGGTCGGCGCGGCGGGCCACGACGCGCAGGAACCCGTCGACCTCGCCCGGCACCAGGGTCAGCGCCCGGCCGTTGCCGGCGAAAGACAGTTGCGCCACCGCGATATCGGCGCGATCGCCCGCCTCCTGCGGCAAGGCGCCGACGGACACGATCTCCGGATCGGTGAAGCAGATCGCCGGAATGGCGACCGGATCGAAACGCGCCACCTTGCCGGCAAGCTGATCGGCGACGACATGCGCCTGGGCGGTGGCCCGGTGCGCCAGCATCGGGCCGCCCGTCACATCGCCGATGGCCCAGATGCGGTCGACGTCCGTCATGCAGCGCTCGTCGATGCGGACCGCGCCGTCTTTCAGGCCGATCCCGAGGTTCTCGCGGCCCCAGCCGGCCAGGCGCGGCCGGCGGCCGACCGTCACCAGCACCTTGTCGGCCGCAATCGTTCGCTCTGTCCCGTTGTCGACGATGTTCAGCGTCGCCTGCTCGCCGGCGATTTCCACGCCGTCGATGGCGATGCCGGTATGCACGGCGATATCGAGCTGCTGCAGCTTGCGCCGCACCGGCGCGCTCAGGGCGGCATCGAACTGCGACAGGATCTGCGGCGCGGCTTCGAGGACGGTGACCCGCGCGCCGAGCTTGCGGAAGGCCATGCCCAGTTCGAGGCCGATATAGCCCGCGCCGATCACCGCCAGATGCCGCGGCAGCGCCGTAAGGCCCAGCGCCTCGGTCGAGGAGATCACCGGCCCACCGAACGGCACCGCCGCCAACGCCGCCGCTTCCGATCCGGTCGCCAGCACAATGTTGCGCGCGCGCAGAAGGCGTTCGCCGCCCTCGCCGCGGACGAGACAGGTGCGGGCGTCCTGCATCGTGCCCCAGCCCTGCACCACCTCGACGCCGGCCCGCGCCATGGTCTTGACGACGCCGGCATTGAGCCGGTCGACGATGCCGTCCTTCCACGCCATGACGCGGCCCAGCGCGACCTGAGGCGCTGCCGCGGCGGTCCCACCGGCCAGAAACGGCGCCAGCTCCGCCCTCCCGGCAATCCTTCCCGACAGTTCGATCAGCGCCTTGGAGGGGATGCAGCCCTGGGTCAGGCAGACCCCGCCCAGCCGCGCCGCCTCGACCAGCGCGGTCTTCAGGCCGGCCTGGGCGGAGCGCGCGGCGAGCGCATAGCCGCCCGGCCCGCCGCCCAGGACCAGAACCTCGACCTCGCCGGCCTCGCTCATGGCCGGCGCTCCACGAACAGGGCGCCGGGATTCTCCAGCAGCCGGACGATGCGCTGGACGAACTGCGCCGCCACCGCGCCATCGACGATGCGGTGATCGAACGAACCGGAGAGGTTCATCATCTGCCGTATCGCAATCGTCCCGCGCCTGACCATCGGCCGCTCGGCGATCTTGTTGACGCCCAGAATGGCGACTTCCGGCTCGTTGATGATCGGCGTCGTCGCCAGCCCGCCCATTGCCCCGAGGCTGGAAATGGTTATGGTCGAGCCCGACAATTCGCCCGGCCTGATGCTGCCGTCGCGCGCCGCCGCCGACAGGCGCGCGATCTGCGCCGCGCAACCCCACAAATCCAGCCGATGCGCATCGCGCACCACCGGCACCATCAGGCCGCGCTCGGTGTGGGTGGCGATGCCGACATGGACCGCGGAATGGCGGCGCAGCAGGCGCGCCTCGGCATCGAAGCGCGCGTTGAGGTCGGGAAAATCGCGCAGGGCGACGACCAGCGCGCGCACGATGAAGGGCAGCGGCGTCAGTTTCGGCGCCTCGCCGCCGCCATCGGCGTTGAGATGCTGGCGCAGCTCCTCGAGCTGGGTGACGTCGCATTCCTCGACGTAGGAATAATGCGGGATGTTGCGCATCGCCGACTGCATGCGCTCGGCGATCCGCCCGCGCACGCCGGCGACCTGTATCTCGGTCACTTCATCCGCGACGGCCGGCGGAAGCGACAGCGGCAGGTGGCGGGCGCGGCGCAGCCACTCGGCGATGTCGTTGTCCGTCACGCGGCCGGCCGGCCCCGACCCCCGCACCTGGCGCAAATCGACGCCCTGCTCCAGGGCCCGCCGGCGCACGGCGGGCGATGCCAAAGGACGGACGCCGGGCGCGGACGCAGCCGGGAGGGCGGCCGCTTCCGGGCGGGGACGAGAGGCGGCGGCGACCGGCGGCGCCGGTGCGGGCGCAGCGGCGGGCGCGGGCGCTGCTTTCGGCGGCAGGGACTGGCCGGCCGACGGCGCATCCAGCACCACCAGGACGCTGCCGACGCGCACCTTGTCGCCGACCGCGCCGCGCAGCTCCAGCACCTTGCCGGCCACCGGCGAAGGCACTTCCACCGTCGCCTTGTCGGTCATGACGTCGGCCAGGGGCGCGTCTTCCTCGACCGTGTCGCCGACCGCGACGTGCCAGGCGACGATCTCGGCCTCGACCACGCCCTCGCCGATATCGGGCAGCTTGAACTCGAACGCCATGGTCAGCTCCCCTCCAGAACGCGGCGCAGCGCCTGGCCCAGCCGCGCCGGGCCGGGAAAGTACTCGCGTTCGAAGACATGCGGATAGGGCGTGTCCCAGCCGGTGACGCGCTCGATCGGCGCCTCGAGATGGTAGAAGCAATGCTCCTGCACCAGCGACAGCAGCTCGGCGCCGAAGCCGCAGGTGCGGGTCGCCTCATGCGCGATGACGCAGCGCCCGGTCTTCTTCACCGACTCGACGATGGTGTCGAGATCGAGCGGCAGCAGCGTGCGCAGGTCGATGATCTCGCAGTCGATGCCCTGCTCCGCCGCTGCGGCCTGCGCCACGTGCACCATGGTGCCGTAGACCAGCACGGTGACGGCGCTGCCGGGACGGGCGATGCGCGCCTTGCCCAACGCGATCCGATACGGTTTGTCCGGCACGTCGCTGTCGGCGTGCTCGCTCCACGGCGTCGCCGGGGCGTCGAAACTGCCGTTGAACGGCCCGTTGTAGAGCCGCTTGGGCTCGAGGAAGATCACCGGGTCGTCGTCCTCGATGGCGGAGAGCAGCAGCCCCTTGGCGTCATGGGGATTGGACGGGATGACGGTCTTCAGGCCGCAGACATGGGTGAAGATCGCTTCCGGGCTCTGGCTGTGCGTCTGGCCGCCGAAAATGCCGCCGCCATAGGGCGCGCGCACCACCAGCGGCGCGGTGAACTCGCCGGCCGAGCGATAGCGCAGCCGGGCCGCCTCGGAAATGAGCTGGTCGGTGGCGGGGTAGATGTAGTCGGCGAACTGGATTTCCACCACCGGCCGCAGGCCATAGACGCCCATGCCGATGGCGGCGGCGATGATGCCGCCCTCGGCGATCGGCGTGTCGAACACGCGGGTGCGGCCGAATTCCCTCTGCAGGCCTTCGGTGCAGCGGAACACGCCGCCGAAATAGCCGACGTCCTCGCCGAAGACGATGACGTCGGGATCCTTGGCCAGCGATTCGCGCAAGGCGGCGTTGATCGCCTGGATCATCGTCAGGGAAGCCATGGTCAGAACCCCGCCTGGCGCTTCTGCCATTGCAGATGCGGCGGCGTCTCGGCGAACACGTCGTCGAACATGGTGGCGGGGTTGAGCCGGAGGTCGGAATGCAGCGTGCCGAATTTCTCGGCCTCCTGCTGCGCCTGGCGCACCTCGGCGGCGGCCTCCTTGACCAGTGCCGCGTGCGCCTCCTCGGTCCAGGCGCCGGAGCGGATCAAATGCCGCTTCAGCCGCTCGACCGGATCGCCCAGCGGCCAGCGCTCCCACTCGCTGCGGGCGCGATAGCGCGAGGGATCGTCGCTGGTGGAATGCGCATCGCCGCGATAGGTGAACATTTCGATCAGCGTGGCGCCGTGATTGGCCCGCGCCCGTTCCGCCGCCCAGCGCGTGGCGGCATAGACGGCGAAGAAATCGTTGCCGTCGACCCGCAGGCCGGGGATGCCGTAGCCGATGGCGCGGGCGGCGAAGGTGGTCTGCTCGCCGCCGGCGATCGCCTGGGTGGTGGAGATGGCCCACTGGTTGTTGACCAGGTTCAGCACCACGGGCGCGCGATAGACCGCCGCGAAGGTCATGCCGTGATGGAAATCGGCTTCCGCCGTGGCGCCCTCGCCGATCCAGGCCGCCGCGATGCGATCGTCGCCCTTGTAGGCCGACGCCATCGCCCAGCCCACCGCCTGGCTGAACTGGGTCGCCAGATTGCCCGAGATGGAGAAGAAATTGGCCACCCGGCTGGAATAGAACACCGGCATCTGCCGGCCTTTCAGCCGGTCGCCGGTGTTGGAATAGACCTGGCACATCATGTCGACCAGCGACCAGTCGCGCGCGATCAGCAGCCCCTGCTGGCGATAGGTGGGAAACAGCATGTCGTCGCGTTCCAGCGCCAGGGCGGCGGCCACGGCGACGCATTCCTCGCCGGTCGACTTCATGTAGAAGGACGACTTGCCCTGGCGCTGCGCGCGATACATGCGATCGTCGTAGGCCCGCGTCACCACCATGGCCCTGAGCGCCTTCAGCGCCACGGCCGGGTCGAGCGCCGGCCGCCACGGCCCGACCGCTTCGTGATTCTCGTCCAGCACCCGGATCAGCGTATCGGAAAGATCCCGCGTCGCGGCGGCCGGCGCGTCGATTTCGGGCCGCCGCGCCGCGCCGGCCGGCGGCAGCGCCAGATAGCCGAAATCGACGGTCTCGCCGGGGCGGAAGCGCGGCTCGGGTATGTGGAGCGACAAAGCCTGGCGATTGCGCATATGTGCCTCCGCGCTCGGTCCAACTGCCCTCAGCAAAGCAGAAAACCGGCGGCGCCACTATGCGTTCCGTATCCCGATTCCGGCCGATGTGGCATGAATTATGCCGATTTTTACCCAAAGGAGCATAAACAAATGGAGATCCAACTCGACCAGATCGACCGCCGGATCCTGATGCTGCTGCAGCAGGACTGCTCGCTGTCCACCGGCGAGATCGCCGAGCGCGTCGGCATCTCGCAGGCGCCGTGCTGGCGGCGCATCAAACGCATGGAGGAACAGGGACTGATCAGGATGCGGGTAGCGCTGCTCGACCGGCGCAAGCTGGGGCTGAACGTGATGATCTTCGCCTCGATCAAGCTGGCCGCGCATGGCCGCAACACGCTGCCGCAATTCGAACAGGCGATCAGGCGCTACCCGGAGGTCCTGGAATGCCACACCCTGCTCGGCGAGAAGGATTTCCTGCTGCGCATCGTGGCCTCCGACGTCGAGGCCTACGAGCGCTTCTTCCGCGACAAGCTCTCCCAGCTTCCCGCCGTGCGCGAAACGACCTCGGCCATCGCCCTGTCGGAGATCAAGAACACCACGGCGCTGCCGCTGACCGCGCTGCCGTCGTGATTGCCGGCGAGGGGCAATGCCGCAAACCAGCCGTTCGCGCAGGCACTCAAGGCGGCTAGAACCGGCCCAGAGCAGTCGTTAGCCGGAGGTCGTCCAGAAACGGATGTTCGGCGCGGGGTCATAGGCGACGCTCTATGATCTCGCCTTCTTGCTGAGATCGCGAGCCAAGCCGACGAACGCCTTGAGGGCGGCTGACTGATTGCGCCGGCCTGGATAATAAAGGCAAAGATCCGCAAGCGGCGGCGTCCAGTCGTCGAGCACGCGCGTGAGATGCCCGGCCGCCATATCGTCACGCACATCCTGTTCCAAGAACAAACCAACGCCCACGCCTTCCAGAACCGCCACGCGCGCGAGACTGGCTTCGTCCAAGGTGATCGGCCCAGCCACATCGATGTGGGCCGTTTGTCCGGACTTCTCGAAATACCATCTGAACAGCGCCCCATTCGGCAGACGGGCGCGAATGCATCGATGCTTTACGAGGTCCCCCGGCGTGCGAGGCTTTCCATGCTGCTTGAAATAGCTCGGCGAGGCGACGACGGCGTAGCGTTGCGGTCGCCCGAGCGGGATCGCGATCATGTCGGCGGGCACAAGATCCGCTCGGCGCACGCCCAGATCGAAGCCTTCGGCGACGATGTCGACCAACCGGCCCTCGGTCACCAGATCGACATGCACCTGGAGATGGCGGCGTAGAAATTCCAGAACCAGCGGCGAGATGATCTCGCGCGCGCCCGCAGCGAATGCATTGATGCGCAACGTTCCGGATGGCGTCGCCTGCTGTGAACGAACGGCGTCCATGGCGCCATGAATGTCCCGCAGGGCCGGGCTCACCTGTTCCACGAAGGCGCGGCCCGCGTCGGTGAGAGAGACGCTGCGCGTCGTTCTGTTGAACAACCGCACGCCGAGCTTCGCCTCCAGCTTCGCCACGGCGTTGCTCAGCGCCGTCGTCGACATGCCCAACGCCAGAGCCGCGCCGCGGAACGTGCCCTCGCGGGCAATGGCGACGACGGCGTCGAGATCGCCGAGTCCAGGCCGGTACATCGCACCGTTTATCCCGTAATTCGCAATAACACGTCTCGATTTATCCCCCTTTTCGGGATTTCTGTCCACGCTTAGATCGCTGGCGAAGGACGCACTCAGCAGGGAGAGGGTCATGAAGCTGCCAGCACCAGTCCAAACCTACTTCGACGCAGACAAAGCCACCGCCGCTGCCCCCATAGACGCGTTCGCGCCTGACGCGGTCGTCAAGGACGAAGGCAAGACGCATGTCGGTCACGACGCCATCGAGGCCTGGTGGGACGCCGCCAAGGCGCAGTATCGGCACACGGCAAAGCCGTTCGAGAGCGTGGAGGAGCGCGGCCTCACCATTGTCCGCGCCAGGGTAACCGGACAGTTCCCGGCCAGCCCGGCTCTCCTCACCTTCGCCTTCCGCCTCGCAGACGGGCGGATCGTGGCGCTGGAGATCAGCGCGTGAGCGACTTTCTCCAGCTTCAAGACAAACGCGCGCTGATCACGTCGGGCACGCGCGGCGCGGGCGCGGCGACCGTTACGCTCTTTCGCGAACTCGGCGCGCGCGTACTGACGACAGCGCGATCGCGACCGGCCGCAATGCCCGAGGCCATGTTCGTCGCCGCCGATCTCACGACTGCGCAAGGCTGCGCAGGACTTGCCGCGGCAGCGCGCGAACGCCTCGGCGACATCGACATCCTCGTCCACATGCTTGGCGGCTCGACGGCGCCGGCAGGCGGCTTCGCTGCACTGAACGATGCCGAATGGGCAGAAGAGCTTGATCTCAACCTGATGCCGGCCGTGCGGCTGGACCGCGCGCTCCTGCCCGCCATGATCGAGCGGCGTCGCGGCGTCGTCGTCCATGTGACCTCGATCCAGAGTATGCTGCCACTGCCCGAAGCGACGACCGCCTACGCAGCCGCGAAGGCGGCGCTCTCCACCTACAGCAAGAGTCTCTCCAAAGAGGTTTCGCCGAAAGGCGTGCGCGTGGTGCGCGTGTCGCCGGGCTGGATCGAGACGGAAGCCTCCGTTCGATTGACGGAACGGATCGCGAAAGACGCCGGCGTCGGTCTCGAAGGCGGCAAGGAGATCGTCATGCGATCGCTTGGCGGCATTCCGATCGGGCGGCCGTCGACACCCGAGGAAGTCGCGAACCTCGTTGCGTTTCTCGCTTCCGACCGCGCCGCAACCATCACCGGCGCGGAATACGTCATCGATGGCGGCACGATTCCGACCGCTTGAGGAGATATTTCCATGACCGGCACTACAGTTCTAATCGCCCGTGAGGCTCCAGCCGCCGATATTTGCGTAGATCGCATCGCGCAGGCGCCGGACGTCGGCATTGAGAGCCGCCAGGCGCTGCGCCGTCTCACCCGAAGCGGCAAGGAGCGCCTCGCCCAAACACCCCGCCTTGGTACGCAACGCGCAGCCTTTTTCCGTCAGCTCCACGAGCACCTGCCGCTCGTTTTCCGGATTGCGCGCCCGATGCACCAGCCCCGCTCCTTCCAGGCGCTTCAGCAGCGGCGTGAGCGTGCTGGACTCCAGTCCCAACTGATCGGCGATGGCGCCGACGGTCTGCCGATCGTCGCGCCAGAGCACGTTGAGCACGAGATACTGGGGATAAGTCAGCTCCAGTTCGTCCAACAACGGCTTGTACGCGCGCTGAATCGCCATGCTCGCGGAATAGATCGAATAGCAAAGCTGATCCTCAAGCGGGATCGGCGCTCCACTTTTGACCTTCACTTTTCTCAAGTTCGCCCCCTGCCCTCGCGTGGGCCGCGGCTGTAGAAGTTGAGAATTATATCGCGATAAATTTTATGTTGACAAGCGTATCTCGCCAATCTAAGTATTTAGATATCGCGATAATAATTATCATACTATATGTTGACCAACTCGCTGAAAGGAGCAGACCATGATTTCGAGCATCCGCCATACGGCCATCGCTGCCGCCGGCGCCACCGCCATCCTCGGCTGCGCACAAGCCGAGCCCAGCGCGCGCATTCCGGACAATCAAATGGTACGAAACGTCGTGCTCGTTCACGGCGCCTTCGCCGACGGCTCGGGCTGGCGCGGCGTCTACGACGAGCTGACCTCGCGCGGCTACCGCGTCGCCATCGTGCAGAATCCGCTCACTTCGTTCGAAGACGACGTGAACGCCACGCGTCGAATCCTGGCGCGCCAGGCTGGTCGCAGCATTCTCGTCGGCCATTCCTACGGCGGCTCTGTCATTACCGAGGCCGGTGTCGACCCGAGCGTGGCGGGTCTCGTCTACGTCTCCGCCCTCGCCCCCGATGTCGGCGAAAGCACCGGCGATCAGTTCGCCGGCATTCCCGCGCCTTCCGAGTTCGTCATCGAACCCGGCCCCGACGGCTTCGGCTTCGTCAACAGGGAGCGCTTCAAAGCAGGCTTTGCCGGCGACACGGCCGATGCCGACGCCGCTTTCCTGCGCGACTCGCAAGTGCCGATCAACATGGCGATCTTCGGCGCTCGGCTCACGCAAGCGGCATGGCGCACGAAGCCGAGCTGGGCGGTCGTCGCGACCCAGGACCGGGCGATCGACCCGCGCTTGCTGCGGCAGCAGGCCGAGCGCATCGGCGCCAAGATCACCGAAGTCGAGGCGAGCCATGTGCCGTTTCTGACGCGGCCGCGCTCCGTGGCCAATGTGATCGATGCTGCGGCGCGCACCGCGTCGCAAGCCGCCGCCCGCTGATCCCGACCGGCTTTTCCACCGCGGAGTTTCCCCGGAGACGTTCCGGGCGAGATCCGGTCACTGACCAAGGAATCTGAGATCATGGACGACGTTGCTTCGCAGAAACACCCGGATTTCGCCCGACGGGCGCGGGAGAACCAGGCACGACTGACATCGGCGCTCCAGCCCAGCTACGACTTCATCGTATGTGGCGCTGGATCTTCCGGCTCCGTGATCGCCCGACGACTGGCGGAGAACGCCGAAGCTCAGGTCTTGCTGCTCGAGGCGGGCGGCAGCGATGACTCCGACACGGTCCAGAACCCGGCCTTGTGGCCCGCCAATCTCGGCAGCGATCGCGACTGGGGATTTCGCGCGCAGCCCAACCCGCATCTCAACGGGCGCGAAATCCCGATGTCCATGGGCAAAGGGCTAGGCGGCGGGTCGAGCATCAATGTCATGGTCTGGGCCCGCGGACATCGAAGCGACTGGCAGTTCTTTGCGTCGGAGGCGGGCGATCCGCGATGGGGCTACGAAAACGTGCTCGAGATCTATCGCCGGATCGAGAACTGGCAGGGCGCTCCCGATCCGAAATTCCGCGGAACGGGAGGGCCGGTTTGGGTGCAGCCGGCGCCCTCTCCAAGTCCGATCGCGCTGGCCATGCTGGAAGCCGCGTGCGAACTCGACATTCCCGTGTTCGATCATCCCAACGGCTCCATGATGGAACAAGCCGGGGGCGCCGCCATCACCGATATGCTGGTGCGCCATGGGCAGCGTCATTCGCTTTACCGGGCGTATGTCCGCCCCTGGCTCGACCGACCGAACCTGACGGTTCTCACAGGGGCGCTCGTGCGCCGGGTGGTCTTTCAAGGTCGTCGAGCGATGGGCGTCGAGCTTGTACACAACGGGCGGCCGATGACGGTCGGCGCCCGGGCGGAAGTCGTGCTGTCGCTGGGCGCGATTCAGACGCCCAAGGTCCTGATGCATTCGGGGATCGGCGATCGTGCGGAGCTGGAGAACTTCGGCATCCCTGTTGTCCAGAATCTGCCCGGCGTCGGGCAGAACCTGCAGGACCACGTTTCCTTCGGCTGCACCTGGGAGTTTTCAGACCCGCTGGCGCCGAGAAACAGCGGCAGCGAAGCGACGATGTACTGGAAAAGCCGGCCCGAACTGGATGCGCCGGACTTACTGTTCTGCCAGGTCGAGTTTCCGGTGCCGAGCGAGCGAACGGCGATGCGAGGCGTGCCAGCGCACGGGTGGACGATGTTTGCGGGGCTCGCACGCCCCGAAAGCCGAGGACGTCTACGCCTGCGGAGCGCCGATCCCGCCGCTCCCGTGGCGATCGACGCAAACTTCCTATCCGACGCCAGAGACGTAACGACGGCGGCAGCCTGCGTGGAACTCTGCCGCGCGTTGGGTAATGCGCAGGCATTCCGCCCTTTCGTTCGCGGCGAAGCCATGCCAGGTAACGTGAAGGGCGGCGAGCTCGATCGCTACCTCCGCGACGCCGCTGTCACGTACTGGCACCAGAGCTGCACCGCCAAAATGGGGCGCGACGAGATGTCGGTGGTGGACGGGACGCTCAGCGTATACGGCGTCGATGCGCTGCGGGTCGCCGACGCCTCGATCATGCCGCGGGTCACGACCGGAAATACTCAAGCACCCTGCGCCGTCATCGGCGAACGAGCCGCCGAGATGATGCGGGAGGCGCACGGCCTCTGACCTCATCTGCGCGCCGGGATCCGGCGTCTAAGGACCCGACGCAGATGCCTGACAATGAGACACCATGCTCGCGACGCCTCCGCCCGCCCGGCCATCGCGCCTCCGTGGCCACGCGCCCTGAGTGCGGTCGAGCTTATCCATCGACGCTCGCAACCGTCCGACAGTATCAATGGTTTATGGCGAGCAGTCGCTACCCTGCGAACTCTTCTCTACGAGCCTCCCTGTTGATCTGGGAAATACAGAGATTCCGCATGTATTCTTCGCACACGGGTTAGGGCAAGAATCGGAGCGAATTGGAGGCGATCCTGACTTGTCCACGATTGGCTCTGGTCAGTGCCCCCCTTCATCGTGCAGTGCCGACAGCATCCGACGACCAGTGCCGAGCACCGGAATCTAGATCAGCGCCAAGCGGTAGCGGCCCGCGCCGAAACATATTCTTGCGCGAGCCGCTCGACCAGTTCGGCCACCGACGGAACGTCGTGGATCAGGCCGACGCCTTGGCCCGCCGACCATATGTCGCGCCACGGCTTGCGTTGCGCCAGGCGCTCAGGCTCGCCGGCCGCAGGTTCGCCCAGGCGAGTCGGGTCGAATCCATTCTCCACGATCGAATCCCGTATGAAATTGCAGTTCACGCCGCGCGTGAACGCGGGCGTGTACACGATGTCGTTGCTGCGCGCGCGCACCAGCATCTGCTTATAGGCTTCCGGCGCCATCGATTCTTTCGTGGCGATGAAGCGCGTGCCCATATAGCAGACATCCGCGCCCAGCGCCTGCGCCGCCCATACCGACCGGCCATCGCAGATGGCGCCGCCCAGCACGATGGCGCCGGAAAAGAAGCGGCGTACCTGCGGCAGGAAGGCGAACGGATTGAGCACGCCGGCATGGCCGCCGCCGCCGCCGCCGATCAGCACCAACCCGTCGACGCCCGCTTCGGCCGCCTTTTCGGCATGGCGGATGGTCGTGACGTCGTGAAAGACCAGACCGCCCCAGCCATGCACCTCGCGCACGATTTCGGTCGGATCGCCCTTGACGGTGATGACCAGCGGAATGCGCCGCTTGCGGCAGTATTCCAGATCGCGCACGTAACGCGGCGTGTCGCCGCGCTGGCGGGAAGGCGCGCCGACATTGGCGGCGACCGGTCCGATCCGCGCCGCACCGTCGCGACGGCGGGCAGCCAGGCCGGCATCGATCCGCTCCAGCCACTCGTCGTATTCCTCCGGCGAGCGGGTGGACGACGATGCGGCGACCCCAACGATGCCGGCGGACGCGGCGGCGATCACCAGCTCCGGCCCGGTGACAAGAAACATCGGGGCGGCGATGACCGGCACGGCCAGATCGGCGAACAGCGCCACAGCGCGCTGCCTGCCTTCGATTCCGGCCGCGGGCCCGACCGCATCCATCGCTGCCTCGTCGCGTTTCCTAGAGAGCCGTATCGCCGCCCAGCATCTGCCGCACGATCTGCCGCCGCAGAATCTCGTTGGAGCCGTCGGCGACGTTGATCTTGCGCATGGTGATGAAAGCGTCGGTCAGATACATCTCGTTGGTCATGCCGATGGCGCCGTGGGTCTGGATGACCCGGTCGATGCACTTCACACCGGCCTCGACGGCGAAGGCCTTGGTCATCGACAGTTCCTTGACCGCCGGCAGGCCGCGATCCAGCAACTGCGCCACGTTCAGGCTCATCAGGTGGGCGGCATGGATCTGCATGGCCGATTCGGCCAGCGGGAAGGTCACGCCCTGGTACTCGGCGATCGGCTTGCCGAAGGTGTTGCGGATCTTGGCGTAGTCGAAAGCCATCTCCAGCGCCCAGCGGCCGATGCCGACGACGCGGGCGGAGTTGTAGATGCGGCCCAGATTGACGCCCAGCAGGGCGGTGGCGAAACCCTTGTGCAGCTTGCCGACCAGATGCATCGGTTCCAGCCGCAGATCGTCGAAATGCAGCACCGCCTCGTCGCCGCCGGGGCTGCCCCACATCTTGATCACCTTCTCGATCACGAAACCCTTGGCGTTGGTGGGGACGAGGAAGGTGGAGATGCCGCCGGCTCGCTTCGCCGCCTTCTCCGGGTCGGTGATGGCGAACACCACGACGTAGTCGGCATGCGGCGAGTTGGTGGTCCAGATCTTGCCGCCGTTGAGCCGCCAGCCGTCGCCGTCGGGCTCGGCCCGGGTCTTGATCATGGCGGCGTCGGAGCCGGCGCCGGGCTCCGACAAGCCGAAACACAAGGTCGCCTTGCCCGACATGATGTCGGGCAGGATGGTGCGCTTGGCCTCTTCCGTCATCTCCTTCAGCACCGGGCTGGGCCCTTTGGCCCAGTGGCTCAGCATGTGATGGCCCAGCCAGTGCTTCATGCCGCAGAGGCGGAAAATCTCCTCCCACACGGCGAAATACGCCACCAGGCCGAAGCCGCCGCCGCCGATCTCGGCCGGCGCGCACATGCCGTAGAAGCCGGCCGAGGCGGCGGCCATGCGAACTTCGCTGATCAGCTCCCAGGCCTCGTGGGTGAAGCGGCCATCCTCGCCGTAGAGCGTGCGATGGTTGGTCAGAAGCTTCTCGTGCTTCTCGTGGCGCGGGAAGACCTCGGCGCGCAGGAAACCGCGCACGGCTTCGAGGATGGTCTTCAGGTCGTCGGGATACTCGTAGGCGATTGCCGTCATGGTCGTAACCTTCTGCTTGAACTGTGCGGCTTCAGGCCGGATCGGTCTTGGTCTCGACGGACGGCATGCCGCGCCGCTTGGGCCACAGGCCGATGGCGAGGATGACGGCGGTCAGGCAGACGAAGGCGATGGAAAGATTGGAACCGACGAAGATCGCCGGATCGCCGTCGGAAATGCCCAGCGCCTGGCGCACCGACTGCTCGAAGGTCGGGCCCAGCACGAAGGCCAGGATCAGGATGCCGAGATCGAATTCCAGCCGGCGCAATATGTAGCCGACGATGCCGAACGCCACCGCCATCGCCACGTCGACCACTTCGCCGTTGGCGGAATAGACGCCGATCATGCAGATGACCAGGATCAGCGGGCAGAGATAGGCGCGCGGAATGTCGAGCACGCGCACGAACAGGCCGATCAGCGGCAGGTTCAGCACCAGCAGCATGATGTTGCCGATATACATGCTGGCGACCACGCCCCAGAAGATCTCGGGCTGGCGCTCCAGGATGGTGGGGCCGGGCGCCACGCCGTGGATCATGAAGGCGCCCAGCAGCAGCGCGGTGATGGCGTTGGCGGGAATGCCCATGCACAGCAGCGGCACGAAGGCGCCGGCGGTGCCGGAGTTGTTGGCCGATTCGGGGCCGGCCAGGCCCTCGACCGCGCCCTTGCCGAATTCCTCGGGATGCTTCGATACCTTGCGCTCGACGGCGTAGGACAGGAACGAGGCCAGCACGCCGCCGCCGCCGGGCAGGATGCCGACCAAGAAACCCAGCACCGTGCCGCGCGCCACCGGGCCGACCGAGCGGCGCGCCTCCTCGCGGCTGGGCATGAAGCCCAGCAGGCGCGAGGGCGGACGCATGATCTTCAGGTCCTCCTTGCGCTGCAGCGCCATGGACAGCACCTCGGAAATGCCGAACAGGCCGATCGCCAGCGCGACCAGCTCGATGCCGTTGGACAGTTCGAAGACGCCGAAATTCAGCCGCGGCGCCATGTTGATCGGGTCCATGCCGGCAGTGCCCAGCAGCAGGCCGAAGGCGGCCATCAGTAGCGCCTTGGGCAGCGAGCCGGAGGAGAACAGCGACACCAGCACCAGGCCGGCCAGCATCAGCGTGGCGTATTCGGCCGGGCCGAAGGCCAGGATCAGCTCGGCCAGCGGCGGCGACAGGAAGGAAATGGCGACCACGCCCGCGGTGCCGGCGATGAACGAGCCCATCGCGGCAATGCCCAGCGCGGCGCCGGCGCGGCCCTTGCGCGCCATGGCGTAGCCGTCGATGCAGGTCACCACCGTCGAGGCTTCGCCCGGCACCCGCATCAGCACCGAGGTCGCGGTGCCGCCATAGGCGACGCCGTAATAGATGCCCGACAGCATGATGATGGCCGAGGTCACGTCCATCTTGAAGGTGATGGGCAGCAGGATGGCGATGGTGGTCAGCGGCCCCAGGCCGGGCAGGATGCCGACCACGGTGCCGAGCAGCACGCCGATGAAGCAGTAGAGCAGGTTGTGCCAGGTCAGCACATGGCCGAAGCCGTCGATCAAGCCTTCCACGGTCCGGCCCTCCTAGCGCAGCAACGAGAGCAGGAAGCGGTCGACCTCGCTGGCCGGCAGGTCGACATGCAGCAGGCGGCCGAAGCACACCAGACCGACGATGGCGACGATCACGCTGTAGACCACGGCGCGCTTCCACGCGGTGCGCTCGCCCGCCACCATCAGGAAGACGATGATGCCGATCGCCGTCAGGAAGAAGCCGGCCCACAGCGTGGCCGGGATCAGCAGCAGCGTGCCGGCGAGGTAGAGCCAGAAGGTGCGCCGTTCGCCCGCACCGGCGTTCCGGAAATCGACCACGCCGTCGTCCTCGGCGATTTCCGACTTGCGTTCGGGAAAGAAGAAGCAGATGGCGCACAGCAGGATCGCCGCGATGGCGACGGCGCGCGGGAACAGGCCGGGGCCCGGACCGTTGAAGCTCCACATCGAGAGGCTGTGCGTCTGCCACAGCGCGACCGCCGCCACCACGGCCATCGCCAGCAGCGCCCATCTCGTTCCCGTCATGCGCATCGCTTGTCCATCCCCTGTATCGGCCGCGAACAGCGCAAGACGCCGCCCGCCGGAGCGGCGTCCCGCTGCACGGAACCGCGAAGAAGAGCTCAGCTCTTCTTCAGCATGTTGTTTTCCTTCAGCACGTCGTAGATCTCCGGCTCCATCTGCTTGAGCAGGGCGTGGTATTCCTTGCCGGTGCGGAACTTGGGCACGACGCCGAGGTTGCGGATGCGCTGCTGCAGTTCCTTATCCTGCAGCGCTTCCTCGAACGCCTTTTCCATCTTGTCGCGGATCTGCGGATCGACGCCGGCCGGGAAGGCGTAGCCGACCGGGCCGCGCGTGGCGGCGTCGTAGCCATGCTCGCGGATGGTCTTGACGTCGGGATACTCGTCCCAGCGCTCGTCGGAGGCGGACGCCAGCAGGCGCAGCTTGCCGGCGTCGATCTGCGGCTTCATCTCGGTGGCGCTGGCCAGCACCGAATCGACGTGGCCGCCGACCGCCTGCATGACCGATTCGTTGCCGCCCTTGAACACGATCCAGCGCAGGTTGGCGCCGGTCAGCTTGCGCAGCTTGTACATCGAGGTGAGGTTGGTCGGGCTGGTCGAGCCGAAGGTGACCTGCCGCGTCTTGCCCAGCGCGATGAAATCCTCCAGCGTCTTGACCGGCGATTCGGCCGAAACGCCCAGCCCGTAGCGGAACTCGGCCGCCTGGGCGATGAACTCGAAGGCCTCCCAGGGCTTGTAGGGCACGTCCATCAGGAACGGCGAGGCCACCACCGAGGAGCTGCCGACCAGGCCCATGGTGTAGCCGTCCGGCTTGCTGGCGGCGAGCTGGGCGGGACCGGCGGTGCCCGCGCCGCCGGGCACGTTCTTGACGATGATGGTGGCGTCGAGCTTGCGCGCCACCACCTCGGCCAGGGCCCGGGCGGTCAGATCGGTGGCCGCGCCCGGGGCGAAGCCGTTGATGAGCGTGATCTCGCGCTCCGGCCACTTGCTGGCGAAAGCCGGCCGGAACTGGGTGAGAATGCCCACCGCCGGCAACGCGGCGGCGGCCTTGATGAAATTGCGCCTTTTCATGTCACTTTCCTCCCTTGTCGAAGTCGGTCAACGAGATTTCCCTTTCGCCGCGCGACGATCGGCGGCGTCCCAGTCGAACAATGCCGGCTGTTTCTCCACGAAGCGCCGCACCGCGGCCTTGTGGTAGTCGCTGCTGCGCGCCGTCGCCTGGGCGAAAGCCTCCAGCTCGAGCACGGCGCGCGGGTCCAGGTGCAGCGACTGGTTGAGAATGTTCTTGGTCAGGCCGATGGTGCGGGTCGGCGCATCGCGGAAGCGGCGCGCCATGTCGCGGGCGGCGTCCATCAGTTCTTCCGGCGGATAGACGGCATGCACCAGCCCCAACTCCTGCGCCTCGGTCGCGCCGATGCGCCGGCCGGTGAACATCAGCTCCTTGGCCTTCTGCAGCCCGACCAGGCGCGGCAGCAGGAACAGCCCGTTCCAGTCCGGCACCAGGCCGATGCGCACGAAGCTCTGGGCGAAGAAGGCGCGGCTGCTGGCGAGGATGAAATCGCCGACGAGGGACAGGCTGAAGCCGGCGCCGGCGGCCGCGCCATCGACGGCGACGATGACCGGCATTTCGAGGTTCATCAGGTCGAGCAGCCGGTTATGCGCCTCGCGCAGCCGCTCGCGGGCGGCGAAGGCATCGCCCGCTCCGCTGCGCTGGTGCATGGCCTTGACGTCGCCGCCGGCGCAGAAGGCGCCGCCGGCGCCGGTCAGGATCAGCGCCTTGACTTCGTCGCCGGCGCGCGCCTTCAGGATCGCCAGGGCCGCGTCGAGGTCGCGCCGCATCGGCATCGACAACGCGTTGCGCGCCTCGGGCCGGTTCAAGGTCAGGGTCGCAACGCCGTCGTCGATGGCGAACTCGATGTGTTCGAAAGCCGGCAGGGTGGTGTCGCTCATTTCGTCGCCTCCAGGACTTCCTCGCCCTGCTGGTTCAGCCGCGGCGCGGGGCGGTACGAGGCCGGGCGCACGCCATCGAGCGACAGCGGCAGGCCGGTCAGGCGCAGCGGGCTGCCCTCGACGGTTTCCAGGATGCCCAGCTCGGCGATGTGCGGATGCTCCAGCACGCCGCGGATGTCGTTGACCGGCGCGCAGGGCACGCCCGCCGCCTCCAGCCTCGCCAGCCAGTTGGCGGTGGTGTCGCCGGCCAGGATCGGGTCCATGTGGGAATAAAGCTCGTCCTTGTTCTCCACCCGGCCCACCGACGAGCCGTAGCGCGGATCCTCGGCCCATTCCGGATGGCCCAGGGCGCGCGCCAGCTTGCGGAACAGCCGGTCGTTGGCGGCGACGATCACCACCTCGCCGTCCAAAGTCGGGAACACCTGGCACACCACCACGCGCGGCGTGCCCGAGCGGGTGCGCATCGGCACCTTGCCGGTGGCGGTGTAGTTGCCGACATGCTGCATCAGGATGCCCATGGCGGTCTCGATCAGCGAGCTTTCCACCAGCCCGCCGCGCCCGGTCTTCTCGCGCCGCATCAGGGCGGCCATGCAGCCCAGCGCCATCCATACGCCGGTGCCCATGTCGAGGATCGAGCTGCCGATGCGCGAGGGACGGCCGCGCTCGTCGCCATTGACGCTGAAGATGCCGGAATAGGCCTGCACCACCTCTTCGTAACCGGCCTTCTCGCGCAGCGGCCCCTTGCTGCCGAAGGCGCTGATCGAGCCGTAGATCAGGCGCGGATGCGCCTGTAGCAGTTCTTTCGCACCCAGGCCGATCTCCTCCATCGAGCCGGGCCGCAGATTCTCGATCACCACGTCGCAGCCGGCGATCAGGCGACGCGCCTGGGCAATGCCTTCCGGGCTCTTGAGGTCGAGCGTCACCGAACGCTTGGTGCGGTTCATGGCGTTGAAGACGACGCTGGACTCGTTGATGAAGGGCGGGCCCCAGGCGCGGCAGTCGTCGCCGGTCCGCGGCCGCTCGATCTTGACCACTTCCGCGCCCAGCCAGCCCAGGATCTCGCCGGCATAGGGGCCGGCCAGGTTCTGGGTGAACTCGACGACTTTAATTCCATCAAGCGCGTTCATCGCAATTCCTTCACCGCAAGCCAATGCCGCGCGCGATCATGCCGCGCAGGATTTCGCGCGTGCCGCCGCGCAGCGAGAACGAGGGCGCGTGCAGGATGGTGTGGCCCAGCACCGCCAGGAACACCCGGTCGGCCCTTCCATCCTCGACCAGCAGCCGGGCGATCTCGGGGATTTCCTGTTCCAAGGTCGTGCCCAGATCCTTCACCAGCGCCGCCGGCAAGGCGGGATCGGCGCCCTCCTGCAGCAGGCCGGCGATGGAGCGGGACAGGCGCCGCAGCGTGGCGATATGGGCGGCGATGCGGCCGACCGCGATCTCGGCGCGTTCCGACGGGCTCTTCTCCAGCAGCCGCACCAGTTCGACCAGCACCGCGAAGGAGGACAGGAACCGCTCCGGTCCGCTGCGCTCGTAGGCCAGCTCGCTGGTGATCTGCCGCCAGCCCTGCCCCAGCTCGCCGACCAGCATGTCGGCCGGCACGAACGTGTCGTCGAACACCACCTCGTTGAAATGATGGCCGCCGGCCAGATCGTGGATCGGCCGGATCGACAGTTTCGCGGTCTTCATGTCGACCAGGAACTGGCTGAAGCCGGCGTGGCGGTCGTCGCCCGGCGCATCGGTGCGGCAGAACAGCAGCATGTAGTCGGCGCAATGCGCTTTCGACGTCCACACCTTGGTGCCGGTGACGAGAAAACCGCCCTCGGTGGAACGCGCGCGGGTGCGGATAGAGGCGATGTCGGAGCCGGAATCGGGTTCGCTGAGGCCGATGCAGAAGGTGCACTCGCCGGCCGCGATGCGCGGCAGGGCCAGCCGGCGCTGCGCCTCGCTGCCGAATTTCAGCAGCGTCGGCCCGCTCTGCCGGTCGGCGATCCAGTGCGCCGCCACCGGCGCGCCGGCCGCCAGCATCTCCTCCAGCACGACATAGCGCTCCAGCGCGCTGCGTTCGTGCCCGCCATAGCGCTTGGGCCAGGTCATGCCGATCCAGCCGCGTTTTCCCACTTCGCGGCTGAAGGCAGCGTCATGGCCGGACCAGGACTGCGCCTTTTCCTCCGGCGTGCGCGTGGCCAGCGCCTGCGCCAGGAACGCGCGCACCTCCTGCCGCAGCGCCTCGGCGGCGTCGCTGCGAGGCGGCGCGGGCAGGCGCAGCGCGTCGAGGGTGAGCGTTGCGGCGCTCATGACGCGGTCAGGCCCTGCCACAGCCGGTTGGCGCCGGCCGCCACCAGCCGGCGGCCCAGCCGGCGCGACCAGGCAGCCTCGTTGCCGTATTCGTCGCGCCACGACCACAGGCGGCGGGT
Organism: Reyranellaceae bacterium; assembly: GCA_050181585.1. Taxonomy (GTDB): domain Bacteria; phylum Pseudomonadota; class Alphaproteobacteria; order Reyranellales; family JAQSWP01; genus JAQSWP01. The sequence goes on along the minus strand of JBFXDA010000005.1, from coordinate 41,776 downwards.
GAAGAGATTGAGGTCGTGCTCGCGCGTGTAGCCGATCGCGCCCAGCACCTGATGCGCGATCGCAGCTCCTGCTCCAGCCGCTTCGCCGGTGCGGATCTTGGCGGCGGCGACCAGCACCGGATCGCGATCGTCCGCAATGGCTTCGATGCCCGCGTCGGCGGCGGCGATGGCGGCGGCGGTCTGTTCGACCAGTTGGGCCAGGCTGTGCTGGATCGCCTGGAAGCGCGACAAAGAGCGGCCGAACTGCTTGCGCAGCGCCGCATACTCGCTGGCCAGGCGCAGGACGGTCTTGAGCGCGCCGGCGATCTGGGCGCTGCGCAGCACGGCCATGGCGGCGGCGAGATCGGCGGCGGCGAGAGTCGTGGCAGCCATGGCGACGGGCGTCACGCCCTCCGCCCGCACGCCATCGCGCGGCTCGTCGGCGAGACTGGTTGCCGGCGCGATGGCGCAGTCGGCGGTACGGAGCAGCGCAAGCTGCGGACCGGCGGCGGAACGGGCGAGAACGACGATGTGATCGACCTTGCCGGCATAGGGCACACGATGGCCCTGCCCCGCCAGTCGCGCCGTGCCGTTGGCCAGGGTCAGTTCGAAGGCGTCGGAGCGCTCCGCCGCCAGCGACAGGGGACCGGCGGGAATCGCCAGCCCGGCCTCGTGCAGCAGCCCGCGCGCCAGCATGGTTTCGAGGATCGGCAGCGGCATGGCCGCCTCGCCCAGCGGCACGGCCAGCGACAGCGCATCGGCGCGGCCGATGCCCGGTCCGCCCGCGCTTTCCGGCAGCAGCGCATCGCACAGGCCGCTATCCTCGACCGCCTGCCAGACAGCGGCCGGCCAGCGTCCCGCCTCGATCTGCGCCTGCAGGTCACGATCGCAGTGACGGCGGCAGAGATCGCGCACGCTCTCCGCCAGGGTTTCGGCCATATCGCTCATCGCCGCGCCTTGGTCCGGCCGGCAACCGCCGGCGATACCGGGCGACCGCCCGGCGGACGCTTGACCCGCGCCGGCCGGTTGCCTTCGACGCGCGACGTGGCGCGCGGCCCGCGCTCGCGCACCGCCGGCTGGCGCAGCGCCGCGTCGTCGTCGGACTCGGCGGCATCCGCCGGGACGTAGCGCATCACGGCCATGCGCATCAGACGGGCGAAATTCTCCTCGTTGGCCTTGATCCAGGGCGCCGGACCGCTGACCGACAGAGCCAGCGGCTTGCCGAACATGTCGTCATAGGGCAGACGCACGGCGATCGACCCGGTGGTCGGCAGCACGCCGCCGGTGATGCAGGCGTAGCCGCGCTCGCGCGCCCGGTCGATCTCGCGCTGCAGGCGGGAGAGGCTTTCGGGCGGCTCGCTGGACTGGGCGTTGATGCTGCGCACCAGCTTGCTGATCTCCGCGTTGCCGCAATCGGACAGCAGCATCAGCCCGGCGGCGACGCGATGGATCGGCCGCAGCGCGCCGGCCACCACCAACCGCACGCGGCCCGGCCGGCCGCGCGGGCCGACGCCGGAATCGGGCGCGATGATGTGGATGTACTGCACCGACGCCATCTGGCGGGTGGACAGGATGACGGTGCCGCCGGTCTCGCGCTGCAGGCGGTTCATCAGCTCCAGCAGGTCGGCGCGGCCCACCTCCCCCAGCCTGATCCATTCGCCGATCAGCGCAATGCGCATGGAAGGCGCGAAGGTGCGGTCGGCCGGGTTGTAGCTGAGATAGCCCAGATCCTTGAGGCTGTTGACCAGCATCGAGGTGCTGGACTGCGGATAGCCGAGCAGGGCCGCCATCTCGTTTACCGCCGCCGGGCGGCGCAGACGTTCGTAGAGTTCGAGGATCTCCAGCGCCCGGCGCGCCGATTTCACCTGCCGCTTCATGGCCGGACCGCCGGCGTCAGCGCCTTTCGTCCGCCCCCGCAGCGGCGAATCGCACAGGCGATAGGGGCGACAGGGCCCGCTTCAGGCGACATTCGGCTTTTCCTCCAGGTCGTCGGGTAAGCAGCCGGCACGCAATGGCATCGCATGCAAGCGGCATCGGCATTCCTGCACGGTGTTCTTTTTTCAGCACCATATGCACGGCGTTTTGGAGGCGTCGACTCCTAAACACCCGTTCACAACGGAAATCGCATATGTGATTTGTGCGGTGCTACAGGGCTCAGTCGCGCCGGGGCTGGAACTGCGGCAAGGTTATTTCCGGCGTGAGCGGTTCGAACGCGACGCCGACCTTCATGCCGATGGACACGTCCTGCATCGGGCAGTTGCGGATATTGGCAACCAGCCGGACGCCCTCCTCCAGCTCCACCAAGGCCACGAGATAGGGGACTTTTCCGGCCACCGCGACATGCGCGGCATGGTGCACGACGGTGAAACTGAATACCGTGCCGCGGCCGCTGACGGCCTCCCACGCGTACCTGTCCGACTGGCAGGCCGGGCAGAACGGCGCCGGCGGATGCCAGCGCTGGCCGCAGGAAAGACAGCGCTGGATCAGCAACCTGCCCTGTCGGGCGCCTTCCCAGTAGGGCGCGGTCAGCGGATCGGGCCGGGGAACGATCTGCATGGGCTACCTCGACAGAATCGCGGAGCTGGCGCCATTGCCGCCGACCAGCACGAACTCGGCCCCGGGGACCTGGTTCGCCGCCGTGCCACGCAACTGGCGCACCGCCTCCACCAGGTGGTTCATGCCGTGGATGTAGCCTTCCGACAGGTGGCCGCCATGGGTGTTCACCGGCAGTTTCGAATCCGGGCCGATGCCATGGTCGAGCACGTGCCGCCAGGCCTGGGTCTCCGGCGCCAGCCCGTAGGTTTCAAGACCGCTCAGCACCGAGAAGGAGGTCGCATCGTAGAGCATGGCCAGCGACACATCCTGCGGGCCGATCCCGGCATCGCCGTAGAGCTTGGCGACATTGCCCTCGCCGCCGAACCGCGTCAGGCGCGGCGTATAGACGGCGATCGGTTCGGAATGCGGGTAAAGGCTCTGCTGGGCGGCCAGCACAGGGACCGGATCGTGGCGCAGGGAACGGGCGCGATCCGCACCGGTCAGCACCAGAGCGGAGGCGCCATCGGTTTCCAGGCAGTAGTCGTAGAGCCGCAAGGGTGAGGAGATCATGCGCCCGGCGCGATAGCCCGCCATGTCGAGCGGCCGGCGGCGCATCATGGCCTGCGGGTTGGCGTTGGCGTAGCGGCGCTGCTGCACGGCGATGGTGCCCAGCACTTGCGCCAGCTCGTCGGCCGCGAGCCCGGCCTCGAAAGCGTAACGCTGCGCCCACATCGCCATGCACTGGCCGGGCACGTGCAGGCCGTAGGGGCCGGCGAACTGGCCCGACGGGGTGCGATCGCCGGTGGCGTAGACAATGTCGCCGGCGGCGGGAATATGCCGCTCCGCCCGCCCGTAGCGCACGCCCGAGCGCTCGTTCAGGGCGCGGAACACAACGACGGTGCTGGCGATGCCGGCGGCGATGGCCGCCGCCGCCTGGGCGATGACGGCGCATTGGGCGACGCCGCCATAGGGACAGTCGGCGTACCAGCGCAGGTCACGAATGCCCAACGTGCGCGCCAACATGCCCTGGGTGACGTTGTCGTAGCTGTAGCGGACGATGCCGTCGACCTCGGCCGGCGCGATGCCGGCGTCCTGCAGCGCCTGCAGGATCGCCTCCATCGCCAGCTGCCACTCGCTGCGGCCGGAATCGGCGGAGAACTCCGTCTGCCCGATGCCGACGATCGCCGCCTTGCCCTTGATCGACATTTACCTCCGCCCGGTCCGCTGCGCGGCGCATCATAGCGCAGCGCCGCCCGCGGCCAACGCCATGGCGCAGCGAAAGCAATCGCATACGCGATCCTTTCGCGCTTGCCTGCGCGAAGCCCCGCTCGCTAGCGTCGCGCGCGAAGCAGGCGCGACGAATGGAGGATGGCGTATGGAACCGGTGCGACGGCTGAACATTCCTCTGCAGGAGCGGACGCTGGGCCGGCTGCTGGAGCGCAAGGCGGCGGAGAACGGCGACAAGACGCTGCTCCATTTCGAGGACCAGACCTTCTCCTACCGCGACACCGACCGCATCGCCAACCGGCTGGCCAACGGGCTGCTGGCGCTGGGCACGAAACGGGGCGATCACGTCGCGCTGATGATGGACAACAGCCCGGAAACCCTGTTCGTCAATTTCGCGCTGGGCAAGATCGGCGCCGCCGCCGCGCCGGTGAACACCGCCGCCAAGGGCGACCTGCTGGTCTATTTCCTCACCTTCTCCGACGTCACGACGCTGATCGTCGATGCCGCCCTGCTCGAGCGATTCATCGAAATCGCCGACCGCATCGAGACGCTGGCGCGCATCGTCGTGGTCGGGCCGGCCACGGCGCCGGCCATCGCCGGCCGCCAGGTCGCGACCTACGCGGAACTGATGGCGCATGCCGATACGCCGCCGCCGGTCGAGGTCAGCATCGACGACACCATCGCGCTGCTGTTCACCTCGGGCACGACCGGGCAGTCGAAAGCCATCGTCTCGCCGCATCGCGCCAGCCTGTACTTCGCCATCGGCCGGGCCGAGTTCCTCGGCTTCCTGCCCGACGACGTGGTCTATACCTGCCTGCCGCTGTTCCACGGCAACGCGCTCTACGCCGCCTGCGTGCCGGCCATGCTGGCCGACGCCAGCATCGTGCTGGCGCGGCGCTTCTCGGCCAGCCGGTTCTGGGACGACGTGCGCCGCTATGGCGTGACGCAGTTCAACCTGCTCAGCTCCATGACCAACATCCTGTGGGGCCAGGCGCCGCATCCGCTCGACGGCGAGAACAAGGTGCGCCAGTGCACCATGGTGCCGGTGCCGGTCTTCGCGCACGAATTCGAGCACCGCTTCAACCTGAAGATCACCTCCTCCTTCGCGCTGAGTGATTTCGGCCAGGTCTCGTTCCTGCAGCCCGGCCATCCGCCGGAAAAATTCCGTTCGGCCGGCCTGCCGCGGCCGGGCGTGTCGATCTCGATCCAGGACGACGACGACAATATCCTGCCGCCCGACGAACCGGGCGAAATCTGCGTGCGCAACGACGATCCCGCCTACGGCAGGCGGCACTACTACAAGATGCCGGAATTGAACGAGCAGTCGCGCCGCAACGGCTGGTTCCATACCGGCGACCGCGGCTATCTCGACGCGGACGGCTATCTCTACTTCGTCGACCGCAAGAAGGACGCCATCCGCCGGCGCGGCGAGAACATCTCGTCCTGGGAAGTGGAACAGGCGATCCTGCGCCATCCGGCGGTGGCCGAGGTGGCGGTGTTCCCGGTCAAGTCGGAGATGTCGGAGGACGAGGTGATGGCCAGCGTGGTGTGCCATGCCGGCCAGAGCCTCGACCCGGTCGAGCTGGTGCGGTTCTGCGAGAAGAACATGTCCTACTTCATGGTGCCCCGCTTCATCGACTTCCCCAAGGACCTGCCGCGCACGGCGACCGAGAAAGTGCAGAAGCGCTTCCTGCGCGAGCAGGCCGAAAAGCGGTTGCACCAGGTCTGGGACCGCGAAAAGGCCGGCATCGCGCTCCTGCGCTAGCAGGCTGTTCTCCCCGGACTCGCAAGTGCGATCGCGGCGCAGCGACCGATACCGAAGCCAGCCAACGTTTCGGCACGGCAGACGCGCGCCTTTGTCCTTTTGCCGCGACAGGCGCACAAGCAACGTATGAGGCCGCTGGAAGCGTGCGGAACTCGGGTGGTGAAAGCGGCGGTAAAACAGGCCAATATCGCGGCTGCGCAAAGGACCGAGGGCGGAGAGAATTCATGCGATTGCAGGGAAAAGTAGCGCTGATCACCGGTGCCGCGGGCCCGATGGGCCGCGCCGTGGCGGCGCGGTTCGCCGAGGAGGGCGCGTCGCTGGTGATCGGCGACATTTCCGGCCCGCGCCTGGCGGAATCGGAAGCCTCGATCGCCAAGCTGCTGCGGGGCGGCGCGCGGCTGGTGGCGATGCGCGGCAACGCCACCGCGCGCGAGGAAGCGCAGGCGCTGGCGCAGAAGGGGCTGGATGCGTTCGGCCGCATCGATCTGCTGGTCAACATCGTGGGCGGCATCCGCGCCAAGACGATGGTTCAACCGCTGCTGGAGATGGACGACGCCCGCTGGGACGAGACCATGGCGCTGAACCTGCGGCCCAACCTGCATCTGGCGCGCGCGATCGTTCCGGGCATGCTGGAGCGCAAATCGGGCAGGATCGTGAACGTCTCTTCGATCAGCTTCGCCGGCGAGGCGGGGAACGCCGACTACAGCGCCGCCAAGGCGGCCGTCGCGTCGCTGACCCGCACCATGGCGATCGAGCTGGCCCCCCACATCAACGTCAATTGCATCATGCCCGGCCTGATTCGCACCACGGCGATCGATCGCATGAGTCCCGACCGGCGCGCCTACTACGAGGAGAAGCCGCTGCTGAAGCGGTTGGGCGAACCGCGCGACATCGCCAACGCCGCGCTGTTCCTGTGCTCCGACGAATCCTCCTACATCACCGGCCAGTTCCTCGCCGTCTCCGGCGGCGTGTGGCCGGCCTTGGGCTAGGCGTCGGCCCCTTCCCGCGCTTGTGCGGCCAATTCTTCTGCCCATAGGATGGTCGGCGGAAAGTTGCGTGGGAGGAAGAAATGTCGACCGGGTTTCCCCAGACGAAACTGCCGCTCTATCGCAACGCCATCGACTGGCAATGGTTCGAGCGCGAATTCCCCGCCCCCGACGTCTATGCCGAGACCATCTTCAAGTGGCCGGCCGCGCGCCTGCGCGAGCTGCAGAACCGGCGTTTCCTCGAGATGATGCGGGTGGGCTGGAAGAACGGCTTCTACGCGAAACGCTGGAAGGCCGCCGGCATCGAGCCCGGCGACATCAGAAGTCTCGACGATATCGGCAAGCTGCCGACCTTCAATTCCGACGACATAAAGGACGACCATAAGGCGCTGCCGCCGTTCGGCGCCATCAGCGGCGTCGACCGGCAGGACGAGCTGCAGCGCAATCCGCTGAAAATGCAGACCAGCGGCGGCACCACCGGCAAGGCCCGCCCGACCCTGTTCGGGGCGCTGGAATGGGAAATGAACGGGCTGCAGGCGGCGCGCAGTCTCTACATCCAGGGCGCGCGGCCGGGCGACGCGATGCTGATCCCCGCCACCTGCTCGCTGGCCAACCTGGCCTGGGTGCATTATCACGGCGCGCATTACTATCTGGGCGTCATGCCGCTGACCACCGGCAGCGGCGTCGTCACCACTTCCTACAAGCAGATGGAGCTGGTGGCCGATTACGGCGTCAACATCATCGTCGGTTTCCCCGAATACCTGACGCAGCTCGCCAGGGTGGCGCGCGAGGAGGTCGGGTACGATCCGCGCAAGCTGAACCTGAAATTCATCGCTTCTTATCTCGGGCCGGACACCGAGGGGCTGCTGCGCAAGAACCTGGAAGAGCTGTTCGGCTGCCCCGTCTACGACAATTACGGCACCAACGAAATCTCGCACGCCTCGTTCGAGGGACCCGACAAGGACGGGCTCTATCTGATGGAGGACTGCATCTATATCGAGGTGCTGGACACCGAGACCGGCCAGCCCGTCGCGCCGGGCCAGCCGGGCAATCTGGTCGCCACCTCGCTGTTCCGGCACATCCCGCCCATCATCCGCTTCAACCTGCGCGACCTGGGCCGCATCGTGGGCGACGGCAAGGTCAGCGCGCTGGGCTCTTCCTTCCGCCGCATGGACCATTTCCTGGGCCGCAGCGACGACATGGTGAAGATCCGCGGCAACAACATCTATCCCATGGGCTGCCTCAACGCGGTGCGGTCCGATCCGCGCACCACCGGCGAATGGGTCTGCGTCTGCGAGCGTAACGTCGTCGACGGCGTGATCCGCGACGAGATGAACGTGCATGTCGAGGTGCGCGCCGACGCGGCCGGCCTGGACGGGCTGAAGGAGCATCTCGAGGCCCGGCTGCGCAACGATCTGGGGCTGAAGGTCGGCGTCGAACTGGTGCCGGAGGGCGGGCTGGCGGAAATGGCCAATCTCGGCCGCGAGGGCAAGCCGCGCCGGCTTATCGACCGGCGCTTTAAGAAGTAGCCGGCGGCACGCGCCGAAGTAGGGCATCCAGCCTGTCTAATGCCTATTAGAATTCAGTGGATCGGACGCAGGGCGTGTGATCCAATTCCGTCAATCAGCGAGGCGACCAGGGACGGATCCGAGACGGAACCATGCAGACGCTGGCCGAGATGCTGCGAACCGCCGCCAGGCTCGTTCCCGACCGGAACTACATCGTTTCGGACGCCGGAACGCTGAGCTTCGCGCAATTCGACCGCCAGGCGGCGAAGCTGGCCAACGTGCTGCGCGATCTGGGCATCGGCAAGGGCGACGTGGTCGGGCTGTATCTGCCCAGCGTGCCGATGCTGGCGATCGGCTATTTCGCCTGCCAGAAGCTGGGCGCCGTCGCCGCACCGATGAGCGCCATGCTGCGCGAGCGCGAGGTTTCCAACGTCGCCGGCCGCACCGGAATGCGCGCGCTGCTGACGTCGGGCGGCGAGACTTTCGACGTGGTGCGCAAGGTTCGCGCCGCGGGCATCGCCCTCGAGAGCGTGCTGGTGCTGGGCGAGCCGGTCGAGGGCGGGCTCGATCTGCGGGCGCTGATGCAGGCCGCCAACGACGGATTCGAGGACGTGCCCTGCCGGCCCGAGGATACGGCGGCGCTGTTCTTCACCTCGGGCACCACCGGCGAGCCCAAGGGCGCCATGCAGACCCAGGGCAGCCTCTACGCCACCTTGCGCGACATGGCGGTCTACAACGGCTTCCGCTGGTCGACCGAGACCCTGATGTGCGCGCTGCCGCTGTTCAACAATTTCGGCGCCACCTGCATGATGAACCTGTCGATGTTCGTCGGCGGCACCATGCTGCACCTGGAGCGCTGGGACACCGAACGCGTGCTGGAGCTGATCACGCGGCACAAGGCGACCTACATGGCCGGCTCGCCGACCATGTTCGTCTATCTGCTGCGCGCCTTCGACAGGCGCAAGCACGATCTCTCCGGCCTGAAGATCGCCGTCACCGGCGGCGCGCCCGTCGCGCCGAGCATCCTGGCGCAGTTCAGGCAGGAAATCGGCACGCCCCTGCTGCAGATCTACGGCGCCACCGAAGTCTCGGGCTACGTCGTGGGCGAGCCGCCTTTCGGCGTGCAGAAGCCGGGCTCGACCGGCACGCCGATCGGCGGCACCATCATCGACGTGGTCGACGACGACGGCAGGCCCGTGCCCACCGGCGCCATCGGCGAGGTGCGCGTACAGGGCGACGTGGTGGGCGGCGGCTACTGGAGCGACGCCGAAACCACGCGCAAGGTTTTCACCGCACAGGGCTGGCTGTCGGGCGATCTGGGCTACCTCGACGAGCAGGGCTATCTCTTCATCGTCGATCGCAAGAAGGACGTCATCATCTCGGGCGGCTTCAACGTCTATCCGCTCGAGGTCGAGGACCTGCTCTACACCCATCCGGCGGTCGCGGTGTGCGCGGTGATCGGCCTGCCCGATGCCGACAAGGGCGAATTGCCGGTGGCGGTGCTGGTGCCCAAGCCGGGCGAGAAAGTGGCGCGGGCGGAGATCATCGAGTTCTGCCGCCAGCGCATCTCGGCCTACAAGGCGCCGCGCGATGTCTACAGCGTCGACGAAATGCCGCTGGGTCCCTCGGGCAAGATCCTGAAGCGCACCCTGCGCGAATGGGCGGCGCAGGGCCGCCTGCAGCGCGTGTCGTGAATTTCTGTGAAGCAGTGACAACGCACAAACGGAGGAAGCAATGATCAGGACAGCAGGAAGACTGGCGGCGCTTTCCGCGATCGCCGGCGTCGCCATGATGTCGGCGGCGCAAGCCGAAGTGCTGAAGCTTGGCCTCTCGGGTCCGAAATCGGGCGCTGCGGCGGCCTGGGGCATCGGCTTCGAATGGGCCGCCAAGCAGGCGGCCGACAAGATCAACAAGGAAGGCGGCATCAAGGCCGAGGGCAAGACCTACACGCTGGAAGTCTTCTCCTACGACAACCAGTACAACGCCACCGAAGGCGCCAAGGTGGCGCAGACCTTGCTGAACCGCGACGAGGTGAAGTTCGTGGTCGGCTCCGTCGGCACCGCGCCGGTCAAGGCGCTGCAGTCTCTATCGGAGCGCAAGGGCGTGCTGCTGTTCACCACCGCCTGGGGCCCCAGCGCCAAGGGACCGAACTTCCCGCTGACCTTCACCCAGATCAACACCCCGGCCGAAGTGCTCGACCAGCTCTACGGCTACGTCGTCAAGCAGAACCCGAACGCCAAGACCGTGGCGATGCTCAACCCCAACGACGCCACCGGCCAGGACACCGAGAAGGTGGCGCAGGAATCGTGGAAGAAGCTGAACGTCAAGGTGCTGACCAGCGACTGGTACGAGCGCGGCACCACCGAGTTCCAGCCCATCGCCACCAAGCTGGCGACCATCAAGCCGGATATCATCGACCTGTCGACCACGCCGCCCAACGACGCCGGCGCGGTCCTGAAGGAGCTGCGCGTGCTGGGCTGGAAGGGCGTGCAGGTGGTTTCCGCCGGCACCAGCTCGGCCTCGCTGATCAAGGTGGCGGGCGATGCGGTCGAAGGCACCTATATGGGCCTGGCGGCCGATTTCGACGGGCCGGCCGCGACGCCGATCCAGCGCGAGCTGAACAAAGGCGCCCTCGCCGCCAATGGCGATCCGCTCAACGTCATCACCATCGGCTCGTGGGACGCGATCATGGCGCTGAAGGCGGCGATCGAGAAGTGCAACTGCACCGATCCGAAGAAGGTCGCCGAGACCCTGCCCACCATCGTGTTCGAATCCTCCTACGGCCCGGCGGCGTTCGGCGCCAAGGATGTCTACGGCACGCCGCAGCAATTGCTGGTCCCCACCATCGTCACCCAGATCTCGGGCGGCAAGGTGGTCGAACGCCAGCGGGTGATCCCGCCGGAGCTGGAGGCGCGGCTGAAAGCGGCCAAGTAGCGGGAACGCAACGGATACCTGCGGCCCGGCCGGAAGACGGAGTTCGGCCGGGCCGTTTCCTGCCCGCCATGCGAGACGGTTAGATGGATCTCTACGTTCAGCTCGTGGTCAACACGCTGCAGGTCGGCGCGGTCTACGTGCTGTTCTCGCTGGGGCTGACGCTGATCTTCGGCGTGATGAAGATCGTCAACTTCGCCCATGGCGAGTTCTTCACCGCCGCCGCGCTGGCGATGTCGGTGGCGGTGCCGTGGTTGGCGCGTGCGCTGGGGCTGGGCGCGATCTCGACTTTCGCCCTGTCCTTCTGCGTCGCCATCGCGGTGGTGCTGGCGCTGGGACTGGTGGTGTACAAATTCGGCTTCGAGCGCTACCTGCGCGACCTGATCGGCTCCTTCATCGTCTCCATCGGCTTCGTGCTGCTGCTGGAAGGCGTCTATCTGGAGATCTTCGGCGGCGCGCCGCGCGTCATCGCCCCGATCATTCCCGGCGTCGCCAACGTCCTGGGCGCCGCCATCACCTGGCAGCGCCTGGCGATCTGCGTGCTGGCGCTGCTGATCACCTTCGGCCTCTACCTGCTGGTGGCGCGCACCAGGCTGGGCCTGGCCCTGCGCGCGGTGGCGGAGGACCAGGAGGCGGCGATGCTGCAGGGCATCAAGTACCGCCGCGTGGCGCTGCAGGGCTTCCTGATCGGCTGCGGGCTGGCGGCGGCGGCCGGCGCCTTCATGGCGCCGCTGACCGCCATCACCACCTTCATGGGCGCCGATTTCCTCATCAAGGCCTTCATCATCATCATCATCGGCGGCTTGGGCTCGATCCCCGGCGCCATCATCGGCGGTTTCATCATTGCCGCCATCGAAAGCTTCGGCGGCTACTATTTCGATCCGTCCACCGCCACCATCGCGCTGTTCGTGCTGGTCATCGTCGGCCTGCTGGTCAGGCCGCAGGGGATCATGGGCCATGCCGAAAGATAGAATGGCCTACCTCGTCTCGGCGCTGGCCATAGCCGTCGCGGTGGCCGCCGCGCTCCTGGTGCGCGACGACTACACCGTCAAGCTGATGCTGTGGATCGCCACCAACGCGCTGCTGGCCGCCTGCCTGCGCTTCGTGCTGCTGATCGGCGAGCTGAACATCGCCACCGCGGCGTTCTACGGCATCGGCGCCTACGTGGCCGGGGCGGCGACCACCATGCTGCAATGGCCGCTGGCGCTGGCGATGCTGGCGGCGGCGCTGGTGGCCGCTGCGGTGGCGGCGGCGTTCGGCTTCATCACCCTGCGCGTCAAGGGCCCCTACTTCCTGCTCATCAGCTTCGCCTTCACCGAGGTGGTGCGGCTGAAATACACCCAGAGCAACCTGATCGGCGGCAACTCGGGCATGATCGGCATCTTCCCGCCCGTCGCCATCGAGCCCTACTACCCCGCCATCATGATCGCCACCATCGGACTGGTGCTGATCGGGCTCTACGCCATCGAGCGCTCGCCGCTGGGCATGCTGTTCAAGGCCATCAAGTCCAACGACCAGATCGTGCTCAGCGTCGGCATCAGCGTGCTGGTCGTCAAGGTGATCTGCGTGGTGATCGCCGCGGCGGCGCTGGGGTTGGGCGGCGCGCTCTACGCCCATTCCAACAACGTCATCAGCCCGGGGGATTTCTCCTTCCTGCTGTCGGTGTTCGTGCTGGCCTACGTCAAGATCGGCGGCGAGGACCACATGGCGGGCGCCATACTGGGCGCGGCCTTCCTCACCCTGCTGGGCCAGTACCTGATGGGCGTCGGCGCGCACGAGCGCATCTTCTTCGGCGCCGCCATCATCGTCGCCATGCTGGTGATGCCGCAGGGCCTGACCGGGCTGGCGCTGCGGCTGGGCCGCCGGCTGGGCTGGGCGACGCCGGCCGCGTCGCTGGGGCAGCACAAATGAGCGCCGCCGCGATGGAGCGGGCCGCGACGCCGGAGATATTGCGCGTGCAGGGGCTGACCCGCCGCTTCGGCGGGCTGGTGGCGGTGTCGGATTTCTCCTTCGTCCTGAAACGCGGCGAGATCCTGGGACTGATCGGGCCCAACGGCGCGGGCAAGAGCACCGTGTTCAACCTGATCAGCGGCTTCATCCCGCCGACCACGGGCCAGCTCTGGTTCGACGGCGCCGACATCACCGGATTGCGCGCGCCCGCCATCAGCCGGCTGGGGCTGGTGCGCATGTTCCAGCACGGCAGCCTGGTGCCGGACATGAGCGTGTACGAGAACATCCTGCTGGCGACCCTAATCCGGCTGCGCGCGCCCTCGGCGCGCGAGGCGCGGGTGCGCGAGACCGCTGCCATGTTCGGGCTGACGCCCTATCTCGAGGAACTCGGTGGCAATCTTTCGCACGGGCGGCAGCGCCTGCTGGCGATGGCGATCGCCACCGCGACGCGGCCCAAGCTGCTGTGCCTGGACGAGCCGCTGACCGGGCTGAACTCGACCGAGACGCGCGACATCCTCGACCTGTTCCGCCGCCTGCGGGACGAGATGGACATGACCATCCTGCTGGTCGAGCACAACATGCGCGCGGTGATGAGCGTCTGCGACCGGCTGATCGTGCTGCATCATGGCCAGCTTCTGGCGGAAGGCACGCCGGCCGAAGTCAGCCGCGACGAAAGCGTGATCGGCGCCTACCTGGGGAAACGCTCATGAGCGGCGACGACAGCGTCCTGGAGATCGCCGGACTGACGGTCGGCTACGGCGCGGTGACGGTGGTCAACGACCTCACCTTGCGCGTGCGCCGCAACCGCATCGCCACCATCGTCGGCTCCAACGGCGCGGGCAAGACCACGGTGATGAAGACCATAGCCGGCCTGCTGAAGCCCACGGCCGGCAGCATTCGCTTCGAAGGCCGCGACATCGCCGGCATGGCCTGCGACGATATCGTGCGGTCGGGCATCGCGCTGGTGCCGGAAGGGCGGCGGCTGTTCGCCAGCATGACGGTGATCGACAACCTGCGCACCGGCGCCTATCTGCGCGACGACAAGGCCGAGATCGCGCGATCGCTCGACATGGTGTTCGGCTATTTCCCGATCCTGGCGGAGCGGCGCGAGCAGATCGCCCGCAGCCTCAGCGGCGGGCAGCAGCAGATGCTGGCGGTGGGCCGCGCGCTGATGTCCAAGCCGCGCCTGCTGTTGCTGGACGAGCCCTCGATCGGCCTGGCGCCGGTGGTGGTCGATCTCATCGCCTCGATCGTCACTACGGTCAGCCAGGTCGGCGTCGACGTGCTGATCGTGGAGCAGAACGCCGCCCTGGCGCTGGAACTGGCCGAAGATGCCTACGTGCTGGAGAACGGCCGCCTGGCGATGGCCGGCAAGGCCAGCGAGCTGGCGCAGAGCGATGCGGTGCGGCAGGCCTATCTGGGGATGTGAGAGAAGCATTGGCGCGAAGCCCATCAGCCGCGAGCCACTGCGTCCCCTCCGTGGGGCCAGCGCCGTTGTGCGGGCGCTTGGGCGCGAAGGGCGGGAAACGCGGCGACCGGCGGGTCGGCAGTCGCGCGGCATGTCGAAGAGCTGCTTGTTGCCCGACGGCTCGGCACTCAAGACGCGCCATTTTTTGAAGTCTGGGATTGAGGCGCCGGGCCCGCTGCGGCGCAACAGCCCTGCCCTTTTTGTGAAGCCGATCACACTATACCAACGAACGGCTGCGTGTCGTCTTTTGCAGACCTAGTGTTGGCGTCGGCGCTTTCGCCGCAGCAATGGTTTTGCGAGCGGCCGGGCCGGCACCGCCAAGTTGAGCCGGAAAAAGTACGCTTCTCCTCCTCCCCCGCGTGACCGACGCCACGGATGCGCAGGACGAGCAGTCCAGTTGCCGTCAACCAGTTCCCCATCGCGCGAGGCCAACATGCAATTCGCTTATCGCATGCACAAGGCGTTCATCAATCTCGACCCCGGCGGATCGATGCACTTTGCGCTGCCGCCAACGACTGGCGGCGTCATCCTCATCAAGGCCGATCACACGACGGTCGGCGGCACCGATCAGCCGGGCGATCACAGCGCGTCCGGCGGCGGCGGCGGCGGCGGCGGTCGTGGCGTGTGGGGCACCCTCAATCTCGACCGGCTGCACGACATGCAGCTCCTGCGGCGCGAGGATGGCCGCCGCGTCGAGCCGGGCCGGCGGGCGAGCCGACGCCGGCGGCCGCGCGAGGCGTTCGATCCGACCAACCCGGAATTCGATTTCGAAGTCGATGGCAGCTCCGGCCCGCCAGCCGAGCTGACGATGGAGCTGATGCTGGGCAATCAGGTGGTGCAGAGCAGAACCGGACAGAACATCCTCTACGAGACCACCGGCGCGCGCGCGGGCTGGAGCCTGCGCGTCACGCGCAAGGTGGTGGTGAACCAGAACGAGCGGCGGCGCTACCGCATCGATGCCCAGTACCCGAGCGTGCTGCCGCAGCTGGACCGCCGCATCCCGATGGGCTTCCTGCAGCGCGGCTTCGAGCAGAACTGGAACGAGGCGGGGTTTCTCGAGATGCTGCGCATCGAGAACAAGCTGATTCAGTATCGCTGGCATCCCAAGCTCAGCGAGCTCTACAAGCTGCAGCGCGAGAACACGCTGAAGATCGACATCGAGCATGTGGATTTTCCCGCGATCGTGGTGCGCAAGACGACGCTCGGCACCGGCTGGGTGCAGAACCCGATCATCCCTCCGGCGACCTGGGCGCCGAAGACGCCCTATGTCTCGCTGCGTCTCGACCTGGAATGCCTGGACTCGACCACGATCGACGCCACCGGGCCGGACGACATCGAATTGCCGCGCCGGTTCTGGGCCGAGATCAGGATGCATCTCAGCAACGTCGGCGGCATCATGATCTACCAGCCGCATATCATCACCTCCCTCGAGCTGGAGCGCCATGTGCTGTGGCGGGAGGTCGACCTGCCGGGAAAGATCAAGGAGAAGGAACGGGAGCTGTTCGCCAAACAGTGGGGCGAGAACGGCCACAACCATTTCGACGCGGCGATGCGGCCGTGGTTCGTGGGCCACTACGAGGTGATCGAGGTCGAGTACGACCAGGCCACCGACGAGATCGTGATCTGGCACGTCGGCAAGCCGGTCGAGCAGGAAGTCGTGGCGAGCACCCATACGGCGGACGGCGGGCCGGCGCCGGCGAACCTGCCACAGCTATTCGCCACCGCCGAGGACGAGAAATGGGCGCCGTCGAGCAGGATCGGCGTCGATCCCAGGCCGCACCGGCCGCTGCGCACCTCGCCCGGCAATCTCGCCAAGGTCGATCACATCGTGGTGCTGATGCAGGAGAACCGCTCCTTCGACCAGGTGCTGGGCTATCTCAGCCGCGACGGGCTGCCAGGCCTGGGCGTGCAGAGCGAGGTCGAAGGCCTGCTGCCTGAACCCAACGCGCGAGACGTCAACGAATACCGCTTCCGCCCGGTGTCGGACCCCAAGAAGTTCCGCAGCCGGCGCATCGGCGATACCAGCTGGCCCTACAGCCTCGACAATCCCTGCCACAGCCGCGACTGCGTCAACGCGCAGATGAGCGGCGGCATGAAATCCTTCGTCGCCAATTACGCCCAGCGCCTTGGTGCCGAGGCGACGGAAGAGAAGCTGCAGCGCATCATGGATTATTTCGGCCCCGACGCGCTGCCGGCCTATGCGGCGCTGACGCGGGAATTTGCCGTCTGCGATCACTGGTTCGGCTCGCATATCGGCGGCACGCTGCCCAACCGCCACATCGCGCTGAGCGGCGAGCTCAACCGCGACCGGCAGAACCTGCCGGAGGAGGAGAATTCCGACTTCAACGGCTACGCGCCGTCGGAGCGGCCGACCATGTTCGATCATCTGAGCGCCCGCGGCGTCTCGTGGAAGGTGTTCGAGCACGGCTACAGCTTCCTGCGGCTCTATCGCAACTACACGTTCGACACCACCAACATCGCCGATTTCGCAGCCTTCGAGCAGGCGGCGGCGCAGAACCGCCTGCCCAGCGTCTCCTTCATCGAACCCGACTACATCGAGCATCCCGCCAGCAGCAACGACGACCATTGCCCGGCCGACATGCATAACGGACAGATCCTGGTGGCGAAGACGGTGCGGGCGCTGATCAACAGCGGGCTGTGGGAGAAGACGCTGCTGATCATCACTTACGACGAGCATGGCGGTTTCTACGACCACCTGTTTCCACCCGACGAGGTCGAAGTCAAGGCGGCCGATGGCACGGTGTCGATGCGGAAAATTCCGCCCTTGGCCAACAACGTCAGCCGGCTGGGTCCGCGCGTGCCGGCCTTCGTGATTTCGCCCTTCGTGCCGCGCGGCGAGGGCAAGGTGAACGTAGCCAAAGACGTGTTCGAACACGCCAGCATTCCGGCCACCATTCTGCGCCGCTTTTGCTCGCCGATTTCACCGCCGGTCAGCGCCCGGTTGGCGGCGGCGCGCGATGTGGGCGAACTGCTGACCTTGCCGGCGGACCAGCCGCGGCCGAAGAGCGAGTTCGCCGCCTTGCTGGCGGCGCTCAATGCGGTCGCAACAAGCGCGACGCGGCGCGCGACCGGCGGCGCGCCGCTGCCGGTGCCGCTGCGCAAGCTCGGCGCCGACGCCGATTCCGAAGCCTTCAAGGAGGACTTCCACGGCTTCATCGCCTTCGCCTCGGCGACGACCGGGCTGGGCGGACGCTAGCGGCGATACAAGGTTGCATTCCACGATGTCGAGCCGCACCGGCGCGCACCGACCGAGGCCCTGCCGACCGGCGGCACCCGCATCAGGAAGGCCGAGAAGAAGGATTTGTCAGAGTGCCGGCCAATATATGACGTCAGTTCCTGCAATTCGGGCACCGTACCAATAGCGCCGGAATGGGTCGTCGGTGCGGTACTCAACATTCGCAAATCCTGTGCTTTAGTATTGAATGTGTGAGTGATTGAACACGCAGCGGCATTCCCGAGGCAAATTGATTACGCATAACTTTCGGTTAAGTATCTTTCGCTGGATTGCGGCGAGCAGCTCGGACGCTTCGTAATAACACCTATTTTGCGCGCCAGGAGCAGTCTATGCGAACGATGATCGTTGATTCAGACGTCGATGTCTAAATTCTTCCATTTAACTGTGTTTCGACAGTGTCTTAAATAGAAATTCTATAAATATCCCATAATTACCAGTCACGCCTCGCGATTAATGCCGTCAGGTGGCATTTGCCTTCAACCAAGCAGGCCTGCTTCGAGCCCGCTCCGAGTTGTGCTCGACCAACTCGGCTTGCTGTGACCAGAAAGCCTTGTAGTGGACTGCTCCATTTGGCTGGTGGTGAAGACCCAGTTGCTCCGCTAGGTGAAGTCGCTCGAGCCGACGAACTTCCCGACCTCGACGCCACTGGCGGAATCCGATAAGCAATGGGATGTCGCCATCTGACGCGCGGCAAGGACTGCCGCTAAGCGATTCGACACGCCTCATCGAAGCCGAGCCGGGGGTTGCGGGCGAACAGCTTGGCAGGATCGCCGTACCCCAGCCCGCACAGGAAATTGACCTTCACCTTGCCGTCCGGAAAGAACTGCGCTTCCACCTTGGCCGGGTCGAAACCCGACATCGGCCCACAATCCAGACCCAGCGCTCGGGCGGCGACGATCAGATAGGCGCCCTGCAGCGAGCCGTTGCGGAACGCGGTGTCGCGCGTGAAATCCGGCTTGCCGTCGAACAGCGCCGCGACGGCCGGATTGTGCGGAAACAGCGCCGGCAGCCGGCGGGGGAATTCCAGGTCATGGCCGATGACGGCGACGACCGGCGCGCTGCGCGTCTTCTCCACGTTGCCCGGGCTGACGGCCTGCGCCAGGCGCTCCCTGGCTTCGGCGCTGGCGGCGAAGACGATCCGCGCGGGCGAGCAGTTCAGGCTGGTCGGGCCGAGCCTCATCAGATCGTAGAGGCGACGCAGCAACGCCTCGTCCACCGGTCTGTCGAGCCAGCCGTTCTGGCTGCGGGCGTTGCCGAAGATCAGGTCGAGCCCAGCTTGATCCAGCGCCATGCCTCAGTCCTCCTGCTTGATCGGATTGCGCAGCACGCCAATGCGCTCCACTTCCACTTCGCAGACATCGCCCGGCTTCATCCATAGCGGCGGCTTGCGCGCCATGCCGACGCCCGCCGGGGTGCCGGTCACGATCAGGTCGCCCGGCTCCAGGGTCATGCATTCGGACAGCAGCGCGATGGTCTCGGCGACGTCGAACACCATGTCGCTGGTGTTGGCGTCCTGCACCACCGTGCCGTTGAGCCGCGTCTGGATGCGCAGGCCCTTGCCGCCGGGCGGCAATTCGTCGGCGCTGACGAAATCGGGACCGAAGCCGCCGGTGGCGTCGAAGTTCTTGCCCATGGTCCATTGCGGCGTGCGGATCTGGTAGTCGCGGATCGACCCGTCGTTGAACAGTCCGTAACCGGCCACGTGCTCGAGCGCCCGCTCGCGCGCGATATGCCGGCCCTGCTTGCCGATGAAGGCCACCATCTCGGCTTCGTAATCGAGCATGTCGGAGCAGCGCGGACGCAGGATCGTCTGGCCATGGCCGACCAGCGACGTCGCCGCCCGCAGGAACACGACCGGATAGTCCGGCTTGGTAAAGCCCGCTTCGGAGGCATGGTCGACGTAATTCAGTCCCAGGCAGATGATCTTGCCAGCCAGGCGCCCCGGCGGCAGGAAGCTCACCCCGTCCAGCGTACGCCACTGCCTCCCCTCGGCTGCGTCCGCCAGCCCCTGGATGCGCCGCATCTCGTCCGGCCCACGGCGCAACACTTCGGAAACATCCGCAGGTAAGGCCGCGTCGATCGCACTGAGATCGAGCATTTGCTCGCCGCGTCGCACGGCAAGGGCAGGCTGGCCGCTTCTGTCGAACACCATCAAACGCATGGAACGATCCTCCGAGAACTTCCTTACCCTTCCAAAGCCGATGCCACCGCCCGTCGCGCCAGCACGCCGACCAGATGGGCGCGATACTCGGCGGAGGCATGGATGTCGGCATTAATGCCGTCGGCATCGACGGCGATGCCGGCCAGGGCTGCCGGCGAGAAATCGCGGCTCAACGCCGCCTCGAAAGCCGACTGGCGGAAAACGCAAGGGCCAGCGCCGGTCACGGCGACGCGAACGCCCTGATGCGTATCGGCCACGAAGACGCCGACCACCGCGTAGCGGGAGGCGGGATTGCGGAACTTCACGTAGGCGGCACGGCGGGGCAGTGGGAAGTCGATGCGGGTGAGAATCTCGTCCGGCTGCAGGGCGGTCTCGAACAGGCCGAGAAAGAAGTCGGCGGCGGGAATTGCCCTGGTGTCGGTATGCAGAACGGCATTCAGGGCAAGGGCCGCGGCCGGCAGATCCGCCGCCGGATCGTTGTTGGCCAGCGAGCCGCCGATCGTGCCGCGGTTGCGCACCAGGGGATCGCCGATGCCTTCGACCAGCCGCGCCAGCGCCGGCAGGGCGGCGCGGACCAGCGGCGCTTCGGCGATGGCGGCGTAGCGCGTCATGGCGCCGATGGAAAGCATCTCGCCCCGACGCGCGATGCCCGACAGTTCCGACAACCCGGCCAGGTCGATCAGCGCCGACGGCGCCGCCAGCCGCTGCCGCAGGGTCGGCAGCAGGGTCTGCCCACCGGCCAGCAGCTTGCCCTCGGACTCGCTCCCCAGCCGCGCCTTGGCATCGGCCAGGCTGGCAGGCCTGTAATAGGCGAAGTCGTGCATTGCGACCTCTAGCGGCGCATGGTGGCGGCGCCGGCCATGATCGCCGCCACGATGTTCTGGTAGCCGGTGCAGCGGCAGAAATTGCCTTCGAGCTGATGGCGTATCGTCTGTTCGTCCGCCGCCGGCTGGCGCTGGGCGATATCGATGGCGCGCATCACCATGCCCGGCGTGCAGAAGCCGCATTGCAGGGCATGGTGCTCGCGAAACGCTTCCTGCATGGGATGCAGCGCCGTCTCGCTGCCAATGCCTTCGATGGTGGTGACCTGGGCACCGTCGGCCTGCACTGCCAGCACGGCGCAGGATTTCACGCTGCGGCCATCCAGATGCACCACGCAGGCGCCGCACTGGCTGGTGTCGCAGCCGACATGGGTGCCGGTTAGCCGCAGATCCTGGCGCAGGAAATGCACCAGCAGAGTGCGCGCCTCCACCTCCCTTGTATGGTTTTCTCCATTGACGACGATGGTCACCTTCGGCATCCGTCTTCCCCGTCTCAGATCAGGCCGTGATAGGAACCGCCGTCGAGCTGCAGGTTCTGGCCGGAGATGAAGCCGGCCTGGGCCGAACAGAGGAAGGCGCAGGCGTCGCCGAACTCGCTGGGCAGGCCGAAGCGCTTGGCTGAGATGGTGTCGGCGATGCGCCGGCGCGCCTCCTCCAGGCCGATGCCATGCTCGGCCATCATGCGCTCGGCCATGAAGCGCTGGCGCCCGGTGTCGATGCGCTCGGGCAGCAGGTTGTTGATGGTGACGTTGTCGGGCGCCACCTCGTGCGAGATCGATTTGCACAGCGCGGTCAGTCCGGTGCGGGCGGCGGTCGACAGGCCCATGCTGGGCATGGGCGACTTCACCATCGCCGAGGTGATGTTGACGATGCGGCCGAAGCGGCGGCGGCGCATGCCCGGCAGCAGGGCGCGGATCAGCAGCGCGGCGGCCAGCATGTTGTTGTCGAGGGCGGCGATCCAGGCAGCCCGATCCCAGTCCTCGAGAGCGCCGGGCGGCGGACCGGCATTGTTGTTGACCAGAATGTCGGCATCCGGACAGGCATCGACCAGCGCCTGGCGGCCGGCCTCGGTGGCGATGTCGCCCACCACCATGTGCGGCCGGCCGCCGCCGGCCTTCTCGATGCGCTCGGCGGCTGCTTCCAGATTGGCGGGATAGCGGCCGTTGATGAAGACGCGCACGCCCTCGCGCGCCAGCGCGGTGGCGCAAGCCTCGCCCAGCCCGCGCGAAGAGGCGCAGACGATGGCGACGCGATCCTTGATTCCCAGATCCATAGGTTGCGCCTCAGAATTTCAAGCGGGTGCGGGTCAGATGCGGCGGCAGCCGCTCGTCGTTGCCCAGCGCCACGCGACGGATGCCCGGATTGTCCTGCGGCTGATCGCCGATGCGCGCCCGCGGCGCCGGCGTCGCCCGCACCGTGCTGCGCAGCCGACCGACATCGCTCACCTCGACCTCGACCACGTCGCCCGCCGCCATCGGCCGGGAATTGGCGGGCGTGCCGGTCAGGATCACGTCCCCCGGCTCCAGCGTGATATGGCGCGCCAGGTCGGCGAGCAGATAGTCGATGCCGAACACCATTTCGGCCACCGCGCCTTCCTGCACCAGCTCGCCGTTGAGATAGGTCCGCAAGGTCGACTGGCGCACGTCGATGCCCCAGACGATGCCCGGCCCCAGCGGGCAGAAGCCGTCGCCGCCCTTGACGCGCACCATGCAGCCCAGGTCGGCATCGCGCATGTCCTGCAGTCCCACGTCATTGGCGACGGTGAAGCCGGCCAGGCAATCCCAGACGTCCTGCGGCAGCACATTGCGCATCGGCCGGCCGACGATCACCGCCAGCTCGCCCTCGTAGTTGAGGAACTTGTAGCCCTCGGGCAGCGCCAGCTCGCCGTCGTGATGGTTCAGCGCCGATAGCGGCTTGAGAAAGAAGGTCGGCGCCGGCGGCGGCTCGTTCTTGCCCAGCACCTCGTAGATGCGCGACTGGAAGTTGGTGTGCACGCACAGGATCTTGCTGGGCGAGCACGGCGGCAGATGCCGCACCGCATCGACGGCGACATGGCGCCCGTCATCCAGCATCAGGCCCTCCGGCGCCGGCGTCGCCCATTGCGGCGTTCCCGCATGCAGCACGCGCCGCCGTTCGCGACGGCCGCCTTCAAGCACGCTCATGCCCGTCCCTCCCCGCCCGCACGGCGAATCGCCTGCCACACCCGGTCGCTGGTCGCCGGCATATCCAGCTCGCGCACGCCAGCCGGTTGCAGCGCATGCATGACCGCGTTCATCACCGCCGGCAGGGCGCCGACGCAGCCGGCCTCGCCCGCTCCCTTGGCGCCCAGCGGATTGAGCGCGGTCGGATGCGGATTGCTCTTGACGATGATGGGGCTGAACGTATCGGCCCGCGGCATGGCGTAGTCCATGAACGAGGCCGTCAGGAGCTGGCCCGATTCGCGCTCGTAGACGACCCGCTCCATCAGGATCTGGCCCAGCCCCTGCGCTATGCCGCCGTGGATCTGGCCTTTCAGGGTCAACGGGTTGATCACCGTGCCGACGTCGTCGACGATCACGTAGTTCGCCACCTTGACCTCGCCGGTCTCGGGATCGATCTCGACCTCGCAGACATGGCAGCCGTTGGGATAGGTGTCCTTGGCCGGCGCGTATGTCGCCGATTCGTAAAGGCCGCCGTCGAAACCGGCGGGTAGCCGCATCGGCAGGAAGGAAGCGGCCGCCACCTGCTTCAGCGAAATCGACCGGTCGGTGCCGACGATGCGGAAGCCGCCATCGGCGAACTCCAGATCGGCGGCGCCGGCTTCGAGCAGATGGGCGGCGATACGCTTGCCCTTCTCGATGATCTTGTCGGCCGCCAGATAGATCGCCGAACCGCCGACCACCGTCGAGCGCGAGCCGTTGGTGCCCATGCCGAAAGCGACCTTGTCGGTGTCGCCCTCGATGAAATGCACCTCGCCGGGATCGATCCCGAGACGTTCGTGCAGGATCTGCTTGAAGGTGGTTTCGTGCCCCTGGCCCTGATTCTTGGTGCCGATCAGCAATTGCACGCTGCCGCTGGTATCGAAGCGGATTTCGGCGAACTCCGACTGCATCGGCGTCGCCGCCTGCTCGATGGCATTGGCGATGCCGATGCCGCGCAGCAGACCCCGCGCGCCCGACCGTTCGCGCCGGGCGGCGAAACCGTCGTAGTCCGCCGCCTTCAGCGCCAGATCGAGGTTGCCCGGGAAATCGCCGGAATCGTACCAGCAGCCCAGCGGATTCTGGTACGGCATGCGCGCCGCCGGCACCATGTTGCGCCGGCGCAGCTCGAGCCGGTCGATGCCCAGTTCAAGCGCGGCATCGTCGATCAGCCGCTCGATCAGGTAGATGGCCTCGGGACGGCCGGCGCCGCGATAGGGCGCGGTCATGCTGGTGTTGGTCAGCACGCCGATCACCGCCGCATGGGCCACCGGTATGTCGTACACGCCCGCAACGGTGCCGATCATCAGCGACGGCACCAGAAGATTGCGGTCGGAGCCGACATAGGCACCGATGTTGCCGACCAGCCTCACGCGCAGGGCGACGAAGCGATGCTCGGAATCCAGCGCCAGCTCGATGTCGCCGACGCTGTCGCGGGCGTGCTCGTCGGCCAGCAGCGCCTCGGAGCGTTCGCAGGTCCATTTCACCGGCCGCCGCAGCTTGCGCGCCGCCCACAGCACCAGGCGATGCTCGACATACTGCCAGCCCTTGGTGCCGAAGCCGCCGCCGACATCGCCGCTGACGACCCTGATCCGGCTCTCCGGCACCCGGAAGACGGCGTTCGCCAGCATGTTGCGCACGCGGTGCGGATACTGGCAGTCGGCGTAGAGCGTGTAGCGCTCGTCGCCCTCGTCGTAGACGCCGATGGCGCCGCGCGGCTCGATGTACTGGGCGTGGACGCGGCTGATCACGTAGCGCCGCCGGACGATACGATGGGCGCCGGCAAAGGCGGCATCGGTGGCGGCCTTGTCGCCCTTCTCGAAGATGTTGGAGACGTTGTCGGGGCATTCGTCCCACACCGCCGGCGCGCCGGGCAGGGACGCTTCGGCGGTGACGGTGATGGCGGGCAGCGGATCGTAGTCGACCTCGACCAGATCGGCCGCGTCGCGCGCCTGCGCCAGGGTCTCGGCGACGATCATCGCCACCGGATCGCCGACATAGCGCACGCGGTCGATCACCAGGGCCGGGCGTTGCGGGGCAAACATCGGTTTGCCATCGGGGCGCTTGCGCGGCATCGTCGCCTTGGGCATGCCCAGTCCGTCGGCGGCATAGTCGGCGCCGGTATAGACCGCCAGCACCCCCGGCGCCGCCCGGGCCGCGTCGGCGTTGATGGAAACGATGCGGGCATGCGCATGCGGCGAGCGCAGCAGCACCGCATAGGCCTGATCGGGCAGGACGCGATCGTCCTGGAACCGGCCGCGGCCGCGCAGCAGGCGCGAATCCTCGAAGCGGGGTATGGCCTGCCCGATGCCGTATTTTTCCATGCCGCGGCGCCCCGCTTCGCCGTCAGCCCAGCGGCCCGTGGAAAGTGTCGTCGGCATAGGTGTCCGACATCGGCTCCAGCCATTCGGGCCACGGCTCGACCGGCTTGCGGCGCAGATGCGCGGGCCGCGGTTTGCCGTCCCAGCCGACCCGCTCCATGTAGTAGTAGAGCTGCAGGCAGTGGCCGTCGTGGTCGAGCATGTGGGCGCTGTAGTCCACGCCCGGCGACAGTTCCGGCGGCAAACCGTCGACGAAGCGTATGCCCCTTGCCTTCAGATGCGCGACGGCATCGCGCAATTGCCGGTAGCTGCCCAGTTCCAGCCCGACCGAGGCGCAAGCCGTATGCCCGCTCAGCCCCAGCTCGGCGCGCAGCGCCTTGGGCAGCAGCGCCAGGCTGTGATGCTCGGTGCCGGCCCGCAGGAAGACGCAGCGATGGCCCTTGTAGGTCACGGTCTCGGTCGGCGTGAAGCCCATGATCCGGGTGTAGAAATCTTCCGACACGCCGACGTCGTTGACGAAAATCTTCATCGGGCCGATGCGGGTGATGCGGAAGGGCCGCGGCAGGCGCACCGCGCCGACCACGAAATCGCCGTCCCCCGGATCCTGGCGGCGGAAACCGGAGAAAACGTCGACGCCGTTGCCGGCCGCCTGCTCGACCTCGGTCTTCTCCGATATCTGCGGCAGGGGCGGCGTCTCATCGAAGCGCCGGTTGTACATGCCGCGCGGCTTGCTGACGCCGTCCCAGCCCACCTGCTCCATGCCGTAATACAGTTCCACCGTATAGCCGTCCGGATCGCGCACGTAGACGTGCCAGTTGCTGCCCGGCATGTCGCGGCCGGTGCGGCGCACCTCGATCCCCTTGGCGATGAAGAACTCGCGGGCGTTGACCACCTCCTCCAGCGTGTTCACCTGCCAGGTGAGCTGATTCATGGTGATGTCGGCGGAGATCGCGTCGTCCCCGAACAAGGCCCCCAGCGAGCGGTGCGCCAGCAGGAAAGCGTGGTGGTCGGAATTGTGGGTGAAGAAAATGACGTTGGCGTTCTCGAGCGTGGCGAACTGCGGATCGAGATCGCCCAGGCTGATCTCGTCGGTGATGCGGAACCCCAGTTCGCGGGCGTAGAGATCGCGGCCCTTGTCGAGGTCGTTGACGTTGAAGCCGAAATGCCCGAGGCGGCGAATCTTGAACGGCCGCGGATAGAGCACGCCGCCGACGTCATATTGCCCGGTCTTGTCCATTTTCGATCCTCCCGCCCGATCCGGCCTTCATCCCGCTTTTGCTGTGGGCCATGTCCGCGAAGTACATCACGCGATAGCGCGGCTAACAAGATTTTTATCGATTTTTATATAATACAGTTAAATATGTCGATTTTCCTATTTGGCGCCGCCGAGATAGGCCTTGGTCAGGCGCTCGTCGTGCATGAAGCCCTGCCATTCGGCGCCCTGGACGGCATAGACGATGTGCCCCAGCGACATGACGTAGGCGCGATCGGTGATCTCGACGGCGATGCCGACATTCTGCTCAACCAGCAGGATCGACATGCCGCGCTGCCGCAGGTCACGCAGCACGTTGAGGATGTCCTTCACCACCTTCGGCGCCAGTCCGGTCGAGGGCTCGTCCAGGATCAGCACGTCGGGCTGCAGCAACAGGCCGCGGGCGATCGCCACCATCTGCTGCTGCCCGCCGCTCAGCAGCTCGACCCGTGTGCCGGCGCGTTCCGGTATGACCGGAAACAGCTCGCATATGTCCTTCCAGGCGAACTGGATCCTGCTCCCGCGGTGGCGCCGGCCGGCTTCCTCCGCCAGCCGCAGATTGTCCCGCACGGTCAGCTCGCCGAACAGGCGGCGATTCTCCAACAGCGACGCCAGCCCGTGCTGGACGCGGTGATGCGGCGGCAGGCCGGTGATGTCGACGTCGTTCATGGCGATGCGCCCGCTCTTGGCGCGGATCAGGCCGCAGATGGCCCGCACCAGCGTGGTCTTGCCGGCGCCGTTGGCGCCGACGATGGCGACCGCCTCGCCGCTGTCCATGCGCAGCGAGACGTCGTGCAGCACGGTGAGGGGGCCATAGCCGGCGCAGAGACCGTCGATCGCCAGCATCCGTCAGGCTCCGAGATAGACTTCGCGCACTTGCGCGTTGCGCTGGATTTCGCCCATGTCGCCGCTGGCGATGATCTCGCCGAAATACAGCACGTGCACGCGATGGGCGACGTTCATCAGCTCCATGTCGTGCGACACCAGCAGGATGGTCATGCCCTCCGCATTGAGCTGCTCGATCCAGCGGCGCAGATTGGCGATCTCGTCCTGGTTCAGGCCGGAGGACGGCTCGTCGAGCATCAGCAGCCTGGGCCGGCCGATGACGGCGCGCGCCAGTTCCAGCACCCGCCGCTGGCCGGCGGGCAGGCTTTGCGACGGCAGGTCGCGCACCCCGACCAGGTCGAACTTGGCGCAGACCTCGTCCGCCTCCTCGCGAATCCGACGCATGTCGCGGCGCGAGCGCGGCAGGCGCAACAGATCCTCGACCATGCCGCTGCCCGTCAGCTTGCAGGCGCCGACCATGATGTTCTCGATCACCGACATGCGCTCGAATATCT
This sequence comes from Reyranellaceae bacterium, assembly GCA_050181585.1. GTDB lineage: Bacteria > Pseudomonadota > Alphaproteobacteria > Reyranellales > JAQSWP01 > JAQSWP01. The sequence continues at coordinate 14,099 of JBFXDA010000005.1, read as the reverse complement.
TGGGCGTCTGGAAGGTGCGAACCATGCCGGCGCGCGAGCGGTCCTGGATCGATTCGCGCTTCAGCTCCCGGCCGTCGTAGCGGATCGCGCCGCGCAAGTGGCTGATATAGCCGGTGACGATGTTGAACAGCGTGGTCTTGCCCGATCCGTTCGGTCCGATCAGGCCGACGATGCCGCCTTGCGGCACGGCGAAGGTGACGCTGTTCAGCACGGCGAAGCCGCCGAAGCTGTGGCCGACCTCGCGTACCGACAGCATTTCGCCGGCCGCCGTCACGGCCTGTCTCCCGCGCGCGCCGAGAACCGCCGCCAGGCCGCGTGCAGCCCGCCCATCAGGCCCGAGGGCATCAGCACCACGACGCCGACCATCGCCAGGCCGAACAGTATCTGGTGCGCATGGCCGAAGCCGCTCAGCGCTTCCGGCAGGAAGGTGATGAACAGCGCGCCGATCACCACGCCGGGCAGCGAATGCACGCCGCCGAGCACGGGAATGAGGAGGAAGCTGATCGCCTTGGTGATGCCGAAGCTCTGCACGTTGACGTAGGCGCCGTAATGGGCGAACAGGCTGCCGGCGACGCTGCCCAGCACGGCGCTGAACACGAACACCCGGGTGCGCAGCCATTGCAGGTTGATCGCCAGGCTGATGGCGGCGTCGGGCGCGTCGCGCATGGCGCGCAGCATCAGCCCGCTGCGGCTGGTGACCATGTTGCGCGCCAGCAGCATGCAGACCAGCATCACCGCCAGCGCCAGATAGTAGAAGCGCAGCGGCGTGTCGAGCGCGTAGCCCAGAATCTGCAGCCGGGGAATGCCGCCGATGCCCAGATCGCCGCCGGTCAGCCAGTCCCATTCGTAGAACAGGGCGTTGGCGATGATGCCCAGCGCCAGGGTGGCCAGCGCCAGGAAATAGCCGGTCAGGCGCAGCACCGGCCAGCCCACGGCCAGGGCCAGCAGCGCCGACAGCGCCACGCCCAGGACGAAACCGCCCAGCGGCGGACCGCCCAGCGTGACGGTGACGTAGGCCGTGGAGTAGGCGCCAAGACCGTAGAACACGGTCTGGCCGAGATTGGCGATGCCGCATTCGCCGAGCAGCAGGCCGACGCCCAGTCCGGCGATCGAATAGATGCAGGTGAACACCAGCAGGTCGACGGCGGAGCGCGGCAGGAACTGCGGCAGCACGATCGCGAGCGCAACGAAGAGAACGATCAGCGGCAGGCGAAGCGCCATCGCTCAGCCTCCCAGCCGGCCGGCGCGGCCCAGCAGGCCGTGCGGCATGGCGATCATGATCATGATCAGCAGCGCGAAAGTGATGACGTCCTTGTAGGCCGACGAGACGCCCATGATCACCAGCGCCTCCACTACGCCCAGCGTCAGCCCACCCAGTGCGGCGCCCAGGGGATTGGTCAGCCCGCCCAGGATGGCGGCGGCGAAACCCTTGAGCGTGAGCGGCAGGCCGATCATGAAGTCGACGGGGATGACGGGGGTGATCAGGATGCCGGCCACCGCGCCGAGGAAGCCGCCCAGCATGAAAGTATAGGTGCGCATCCGCCCCACGTTGATGCCGATGCTGGCCGCGCCGTCGGAATCGATCGAGGCCGCCATCATCTTTAATCCGATCGAGGTGCGGCGGTAGAACTGGCGCAGCGCCACGGTCAGGGCGATGGCGATGGCGATCAGCCAGATGGCGTGCTCCTGCACCACCGCGTCCAGCACGAGATAGACGCCGCCGCCGCCGAAGCCGGGCAGCAGATGGCTCTCGCGCCCGAAGAAGTACAGCACCGCCGCCGCGATGGTCAGGCTGACGCCGATGGTGAACAGCATGTAGCTGTCCTCCGGCGCGTTCTTCTTCATCATGTAGCGGATGAAGGCGATCTCGATCAGAGCGCCGAGCAGGATGCCGCTGAGGCAGCCGGCGGCGATGGCCAGCCAGTACGGCCAGCCGTTGACGGTCAGCAGGATCACCACGACGATGGCGCCGACCACGCTGAACTCGCCCTGCATGGCGTTGGGCACGCGGCTGCCCTTGAATATCGAGGCGATGCCGATGCCGATCAGCGCGTAGATCAGGCCGTTGGTGACGCCGGCCAAGAGCGACTGCGTTATCAGACCGAGATTCATTTCCTTCTCCAGGCCAGGACGGCCCGGCCCCCGAGCGGCGCGGGCCGGGCCGTCCTCAGCCTACAGGCTACTGCGTCACGCGGAACGGCAGGCGGGTGAATTGTCCGGCGACGAGCTTGGAGAAGATGAAACTCGACACCTTGATGCCGTTCAGGTCGTCGGCCGAGAAGTCGTAGTTGGCCAGCATCCCGGCATGCGGTCCACGCATCGCCTCGCAGAGCTTGGCGTTGCCGGCATCGGGGCCGACCTTGTTCAGGGCCGCCAGCACGATATGCACGGAATCCCAGCCGATCGCCTCCACCAGCTTGGGAAAGCGCCCGTGCTCCTTGTTGTACAGGGCGACGAACTCCTTCTGCTGCGGCAGGGGATCCTCCCCGACCAGGAACTCGGCGAAGACGATATTGTCCGCCGCGTCGCCCATGCTCTTGACCACTTCGTAGCTCGACAGGGCCGACGGCGCGATGATCACCTGCTTCATCTGGAGCTGGCGGATGCTGCGGATCGGCACGCCGGTCACGCCGATCACGAACAGCGCGTCCGGGTTGGACGCCCGCAGCTTGGCGGCCTGCGCCGTGGTGTCGGTCGCCGCCACCTCGAATTTCTCGGTGGCGATGAACTCGACGCCGTAGGCGGCGTTGAGCTTGCGCAGCTCTGTGAACACCACCGTGCCGTAGCCCGAATCGTAGAGCACCGCGATCTTCTTGGCGCCGATATGCTTGGCGTATTCCAGCATGGCGCGGGCGTTGAGCTCCTGCGACGGGCCCTGATGCAGCACGCATTTGCGCTCGCGCTCGACGGCCGGCCCCAGTCCCGACACGGCAACATGCGGCAGGCCGATCGGATGGGTAAGCCCGCCGACCGCCACCGTGTTGGCCGTCTGCACCGGCCCCAGCAGCGCGATCACCTTCTCGCCATGGATCAGCCCGTTGGCCTTGCTGATGGCGGTATCGGGATTGGTGGCGTCGTCCTCGATGATCAGCTTCAACGGCCGGCCCTTGTAGCCGCCATTGGCGTTGATCGTCTTCTCCGCCAGCCTGGCGCCGTTGCTGATGGGAATGCCGAGACCCGCGCCGGCGCCGGTCAACGGCAGCAGGACGCCGATCTTGATGGGCTCGCCGCTGGCCGGGGTCTGGGCCTGGCTCGGAAGCCCCGCCAGCAAGGCCGTCGCGCCGAGCGCGACCGCCAGTAGATGCCTAACGCCACGCGTCATGGGTTCCTCGCTTTCTTGGTGGAGGTGGGGTTCATGCAATGCCGTAGGGGTTGCGGTCGATGGCCGGAAACAGATCGGCCCGCGGCGGATTGAACATCTCGAAAATCGTGCAGGGTTCGCGGTACCAGACCTCGTGCGGCACGTCCGCCGGCACCACCACGACGCTGCCGGAGCCGCAACTGCGCACCGGCTCGTCGCCGATCTTGAAGTCCATCCGGCCGGCGATCAGCCAGGTGATCTGCTCGTTGGGATGGGCGTGGCGATCGACATGGGTATTGGCGTCCCACTCGGCCCAGAACGCCATCAGGTTCGGACCCGACAGCAGCCGCAGCCGGCCATGGGGAACGGCATGCACGGGAATGTCCTCGACCCGGTGGTAATGCTGCATCATCTCCTCCTCGACCATGGCCGGATCGCGGCCGGCGTAAAGCCGGCCGCGGCCTCACGTCACTTGATCTGGAACGGCAGGCGGGTGAACTGCCCGTTCACCAGCTTGGAGAAGACGAAGGAATTGAGCTTGATGCCGTTCATGTCGTCAGCCGAGAAATCGTATTGCGTCAGCACGCCCGGGTAGGGGCCGCGGATCGCCCCGCATAGTTTCTCGTTGCCGGCATCGGGACCGACCTTCTCGAACGCCTTCAGCAGCGCCTGCACCGAATCCCAGCCGATCGCCTCGGTGATCTTGGGCAGCCGGTTGTATTCCTGGCGGTACAGTTCGACGAACGCCTTCTGGTGCGGCAGCGGATCCTCCGCCACCAGGAACTCGGGGAACACCACGTTGTCGGCCGCGTCGCCCATGCTCCTGACGATCTCGTAGCTCGCCTGGCCGATGGCGGAGATTATCGGCTGCTTCATCTGGAGCTGGCGGATGCTGCGGATCGGCACGCCGGTGATACCGACGACGAAGATCGCGTCCGGCTGGGCGGCGCGGATCTTGGCGGCCTGCGCCGTGGTGTCGGTGGCGCCGATCTCGAACTTCTCCGTGGCGACGAACTCCACGCCATAGCTGTCGGCGTATTTGCGCAGCTCGTTGAACACCACCGTGCCGTAGCCCGAATCGTACAGCGCCCCCATCTTCCGCGCGCCGATCGACTTGGCGTATTCCAGCATGGCGCGGGCATTGAGCTCCTGCGCCGGGCCCATGTGCAGCACGCATTTGCGCTCGCGCTCGATGGCCGGGCCGAGGCCGGAGAACACCAGATTGGTCAGCTTCAGCGGATGGGTGATGCCGCCGACTGCGACGCTGTTGGCGGTCTGGTTGGGCCCGATCAGCGCCACGACCTTCTGCCCATGCACCAGGGCGTTGGCCTTGGCGACCGCCACGTCGGGATTGGTGGTGTCGTCCTCGACGATCAGTTGCAGCGGGCGTCCCTTGAAGCCCCCTGCCGCGTTGATCGTCTTGCCGGCCAGCATCACGCCGCTGTGGATGGGGATGCCCAGTCCCGCGCCGGCGCCGCTGAGCGGCAGGATCACGCCGATCTTGATCGGCTCTCTGGCCGCCGGCGATTGGGCGCTGGCCGTGCCCAGCGCCACGACGGACGAAAGACAGAGCGACAGCGCCGCAAGGGCGCGCCGAAACGAATTGGCCATGACGTTCCTCGCCTGTTCGTGGAGTTTTTTCGCGCTCGGCGCTTCAAGCGACGCCGTAAGGATTCTTCTGGGCCGCCGGAAACAGATCGAAGCGCGGCGGATTGAAGAATTCGACGATCTTGCATTTCTCGCGGTACCACGCCTCGTGCGGCGTATTGCCGGGAACCACCAGCACGGTGCCCGGACCGCAGTTCGTCACCGGCCCGTCGCCGATCTGGTAGTCCATGCGGCCTTCCAGCAGCCAGGTGATCTGTTCGTTGGCGTGGGCGTGCCGCGGCGCATGGGTCTGGGCGTCGACATCGGCCCAGAACACCATGAGATTGGCGCCGGCCAGAAGCCGCAGGCTGCCGATCGGAATCTTGTGCAGCGGAATGTCATCCAGCTTGTGGATGGTGCTCATCATCGTTCCCTCCCAAAGACGCCCGGCCACAAAAGCCGGACGGCTGGCGCCACTTTCATTACTTTCTGAAAAACATATTAAAACTGTGTCGTCAATATTAAAATCGATTTTTATGTCAGGAACACCTGTGACATCCTGCTTCTCCCGTCGTTGGGGCCGGGAGCTTCGACAGAAAGGTTTCTGCTATGAAACCAATCTGTTACAGGATACCCTCGGGCTCTGGAAGTAGGTTGGGAGGCTGGCAGGGAGGGACTCCTTGAAAACAATCCACGCCCAACCAAGCTTATATAATCGATTTTTCACGGCGTTGTTTCCTATACTCCCGATTGCAATCGGCAGTCCCGCCCGTAACCATGCGACCTGATCCTCAAATGGCAAAAACAGCGAAACCTCGGAACGACGGCAGCGGCGCCGAAACATTGGCTTCTTCGGCCTACGAACGGCTGCGCTTCGACCTGATCAGCGGCGAGTTCGAACCCGGCGCCAAGCTGCTGATCCGGGAATTGTGCGCCCGCTACCAGATCGGCCTCAGCCCGATCCGCGAAGCGCTCAACCGCGTCTCGCGCGACGGCCTGGTGCAGCAGAACGACCAGCGCGGCTTCTCCGTCACGCCGCTGACCGAGGAGGATCTGGTCGACATCACCCGCATCCGCTGCTGGAGCAACGAGACGGCGTTGCGCCAGTCGATCGCCAATGGCGACCAGGCCTGGGAAGAGCATTTGCTGATCGCTTTCCACCGCATGGCGCGCCAATCCGGCCCGGGCGACTACTCGCGCGACATCGATCCGCGCTGGGAGCAGTCGCATCGCGCCTTCCATACGGCGCTGATCGCCGCCTGCGGCTCGAAATGGCTGATCGGCTTCTGCGAGCAATTGTTCGATGCGGCCGATCGCTACCGCTTCCTGGCCCGCCGCACCTATCGCGGCAACATCCCGCGCCACGACGACCATCGCGACATCATGGAAGCGGCCTTGCGGCGCGACGCCGACGAAGCCGTGCGGATGCTCAACAACCATTTCACCCTGACGCTGGAATTCAGCCGCACCGAGATCCGCCGGCTGAACGCCGGCAAGGACAAGGTCGCGCGCCGCGGCCGTCCCCGGTTGCGCGTCGCCTGACAACCCCGCTTGTTTCTGCCACGACCGATCAACCGCCAAGCAAAAGCTCTGGGTAAAAATCGTAATTTCGATTTAATATTTAATTATCAATTTTTATCGATTTTATAGAATCGCGATGCTAGCCTGCCGGCAAGGGAGACGTCCGGCCGGAGAACGCCGCATGCAATTCGACTACATCGTGGTGGGCGCTGGCGTCGCCGGCTGCGTGCTGGCCCACCGGTTGTCGGCCGATCCGCGCCATCGCGTACTGCTGCTGGAAGCCGGCGCCGATACGCCGCCCGGCGCGGAGCCGGCCAAGATCGTCAATCCCTATCCGGTGTCCTACGCCGAAACCGATTACATGTGGCCGGACATCAGGGTGCAGATGAAGGCGCGCGGCCTCGACGGGACACCGCCGCCGCCGCGTCGCTACGAACAGGGCCGCATCATGGGCGGCGGTGGCGCGCTGATGGGCATGATGGCGTTGCGCGGCCTGCCCGGCGACTACGACGAATGGCGGGATCTGGGCGCGACCGGCTGGGGCTGGGACGACGTGCTGCCCTATTTCAAGAAGCTGGAGCGCGATCTGGATTTCGCCGGACCGTTGCACGGCGATGCCGGCCCGGTGCCGATCCGACGGATCGGCGCCAGCAAGGACTGGCCGCCCTTCTGCCGCGCGGTGGGAGAGGCGATCGAGGCCAATGGTTATCCCGCCATCGCCGACCTCAATGCCGATTTTCGCGACGGCAACGTCGTCATTCCCATGTCGAGCCTGCCCGACCGGCGCATGCACTCGGCCTTCGCCTATCTCGATCGCGACACCCGCGCCCGCCGCAACCTGAGAATCGAGACCGACAGCACCGTCGAGACAATCCGCCTGCATGACGGCCGCGCCGTCGGGGTCGGCGTGCGACGCGGCGGGCGGACGGAAGACTTCGACGCCCGCGAAACCATCGTCGCCGCTGGCAGCCTGCAATCGCCCGCGCTGCTGCTGCGCGCCGGCATCGGACCGGCCGCCGCCCTGCGCGGGCTGGGGATCGCAGTAACGGCCGACCGGCCGGGCATCGGCGCCAATCTTCACAACCATCCGATCTTCTATCTGGCCGCGCATCTGAAACCCGGAGCGCGCCAGCGCGGCATCCGCCGTCCCGCCACCTATAACGGGTTCCGCTACTCCTCCGGCCTGCCGTCCTGTCCCGAAGGCGATATGTTCGTGCTGATCGCCAACCGCGCGTCCTGGCATGCCGCCGGCGAGCGCATCGCGTCGCTGGGCGTGTCGGTCTACAAATCCCATTCCCGCGGCAAGGTCGAACTGGCTTCGGCCGATCCCCGCCAGACCCCGCGCATTAGATTCGACCTGCTTTCCGACGAACGCGACCTGCTGCGCATGCGCGACGGCGTTCGCCGCTGCTGGACACTGCTGCAGGCGCCTGCAGTCGCCGGCCTGCTCAACGAAATCTTCGTGCCGATGGCCGCCGACCTGATCCGCGATCTCAACCGGCCGACCTGGCGCAACCGGATCAAGGCGCAGACGCTCGGCGCGCTGCTGGACGGGCCCGCCCCGCTGCGCCGCCGCCTGCTGGCGGCGGTCGGCCGCAGCCCGCGGACGCTGGTCGACGATGAGAAGGCGCTGGCGGAATTCGTCTATGCCTGTACCGGCTCGATGTTCCATCCCGTCGGCACCTGCCGGATCGGGCAGCCCGACGATCCGGCCGCCGGCGTCGATCCGCGCTGCAAGGTGATCGGCGTCGAGGGATTGCGCGTCGTGGACGGCTCGGTGATGCCGACCATGGTGCGCGGCAACACCAACCTGCCCATCCTCATGATCGCCGAGCGCGCCGCCGACCTCATTCTCGCCGACGCCCGGCCATAACGGAGAGCCTGCCATGCTGATCGAACGTCGCGCCTACACCATGCGTCCAGGCCGCATGGAGGATTTCATCGCCGCCCAGTTCGCCCGCGGCTTCGGCCCGCCGATGAACCGGGTGCTCGACCGGCTGATCGGCTATTTCCGCACCGTCAGCGGGCCGACCGACCAGATGGTGCATCTGTGGCGCTTCGACGGTTTCGACGACTGGACCGCGCGCCTGCACGGCCTCTATGGCCGGCCCGAGCTGGAGCCCTATTTCAAGACCGTCCGCAGCCTGATGCTGGCACAGGAAAACGCCTTCCTGGCGCCCGCGCCCGTGCCGCAGCTCACACCCTATTGGGGCAACGGCAACGACTGGCTGGCCGAGCAGGGGCCCCGGCTTGCGGCCGCCGAAGCCGCTCTCATCGAGGAGACCGCCTATCAGCTCCTGCCCGGCACCCTGCCCGCCTTCTGGGACGGCCTGCGCCAGGAGGGCTTGCGCGCCGAGGCGGCCGGACGGCACCTGTTCGGCGCCTTCCACACCACCATCGGCCAGCTCCACCGCGTACTGATCTATCGCCACTACGCGGGGCTGGAGCAGCGTCTTGCGCATCGCGCCGCGCTGCGCGCCGATCCGGCCTGGCAGGGTTTCGAACGCCGCATCGGCGCCGAGGGCGCCAGCGCCACCGCGATGCTGCTGCAGCCGATCGACGGACGCGAGATGTCCCCCTTCTTCTCTCCGGCATCCTAGGAGCCCACCATGCATGTCGCCCTGATCGGCGCCTCCGGCCAGGCCGGATCGCGCATCCTGGCCGAACTCTCCTCGCGCGGCCATCGCATCACCGCCATCGCCCGCAATCCGGAGAAGATCGCCGGCGGACCGGGCATCACCGCCGCGCGCGGCGATATCTGGCAGACGGCCGCCATGGTCGAGCTGCTGCGCGGCCACGACGCGGTGATCAGTTCGGTGCATTTCGTCGCCAGCGATCCGGCCGCGCTGATCGAGATGGTGCGCAAAGCCGGCGTGCAGCGCTATCTGGTGGTGGGCGGCGCCGGCAGCCTGGAGGTGACGCCGGGACAGCCACTCAACCGCACGCCCGACTTTCCCGAACGCGCCCGGGCCGAATCGTGGAAAGGCAGCGAGTTCCTGGCGCTGCTACGCCAGGAGCGGGAGCTGGACTGGACCTTCCTGTCTCCCTCGGCGCTGTTCTTCGCCGGCAAGCGCACCAGCCAATTCCGCCTCGGCGGCGATCAGCTTCTGACCGGCCCCGACGGCAGCAGCATATCCTTCGAGGACTATGCCGTGGCACTGGTCGACGAGCTGGAGCAGCCGCGCCACTCGCGGCGACGCTTCACCGTCGGCTACTGAAGACGGCGCGACCAGATCATGGGCGGGATCGAGCGGGCGATCACCATCGAGGATCTGCGGCGCCGCGCTCTGCGGCGCCTGCCGCGTTTCCTCGGCGACTACATCGAGCGCGGCGCGGGCAATGGCGACGGCGTGCGCCGCAATATCGAGGCCTTCGCCAGCTACCTGTTCCTGCCGCGCGGCCTGATGCCGGTCGCCGCCGTCGACACCACGCGCCGGCTGTTCGGGCGCAGCTATGCGCAGGGCTTCGGCATCGCGCCGGTGGGCGGCGTCGGCATATTCCGCCGGCATGGCGAGGAGATGCTGGCCGAAGCGGCGCGCGAGGCCGACATTCCCTTCCTGCTGTCGGGACTCTCGACCAGCCCGATCGAGAAAGTGGCGCGGCTGGCGCCCGATCACGTCTGGTCGCAGCTCTATGCAGCCAAGGACCCCGCCGTCACCGACCGCATGGTGCGGCGGGCGCAGGATGCGGGCGTGCAGGTGCTGGTCGTCACGGTCGATTATCCGGTCGCCAACCGCAGCGAAGTGACGGCGCGCAGCGGCGTTTCGCTGGCCGCCGGTCCCGACTGGCGCAAGGCGCCGGCCATTGTCCTGGACGCGATGCGCCATCCCGCCTGGACCTGGGAGTTCGTCCGCGAAGGCGGCATGCCGGTGCTGGAAAGCTGGCAGCCCTATGCCGCCGTCGGCCGCACCGCGCCACAGGTCGCCGCCTATGTCGGCAGCATGTGGCCCGCCACCCTGGTGTGGAACGATCTGGAGACCATCCGCCGGCTGTGGCCGGGCCGGCTGATCGTCAAGGGCCTGGGACATCCTGCCGACCTCTCGCGCGCCGCCGATCTCGGCGCCGACGCGGCAATCGTTTCCAGCCACGGCGGCAACAAGCTCGACTGCATGGCGGCCAGCATCGACCTGCTGGCACAGGCCGCCCCGCTTGTCGGCGACCGCCTGCCGCTGCTGTTCGACGGCGGCATTCGCCGCGGCGCCGACATGGTGAAGGCGATGGCGCTGGGGGCGCAGTTCTGCTTCGTCGGCCGCGCCACGCTTTATGGCGTCGTCGGCGGCGGCAGGGCCGGCGCCGCGCGCGCCATCGACATCCTGCGCAGCGAAGCCGCTTACGTTCAGTCGATGATCGGATGCCCGACCTTGGCCGATGTCGATCGAGACATGATCGCCCCAAAGCAAGCAGCCGGAACATTAGGGAATTAAATCAACAGGATAGCCCTCCTGTCTGTCAATTTTAATCGATAATAATCCATATAATATAAATATATCGATTTTTATTGATCGTGTGGCGCTGCCTCCATTAGGTTGAGGACACGGGCGGGCTGGGGCGCTGAGGAGCGCGACCCGCGTGCCCCATCCCTTTCCATCGGAGGTGGCAAATGAGCGTCAATAGCGGCGACTACGCGAGCATCTGGACCTATCTCTGCCAGCTCGGCTTCACCCAGGGATATGTCGAGGCCGGCGGCATCCGGACCCGCTACGTGCAGGCCGGGCCCAAGGACGCGCCGGCGCTGGTCATGGTCCACGGTATGGGCGGGTCGTGGGAGAACTGTTTCGGCAACCTGCCGGCCCATGCCGCCCATTTCAACACCTTCGCCCTCGACCTGGTCGGGCACGGCTTCAGCGGCAAGCCGGACAAGGTTTTCGAGATCGCCGACTATGTCGCCCACCTCAAGGGCTTCCTGGATGCCATGGGCATCGAGCGCACCTCGTTCATCGGCGTGTCGCTGGGCTCATGGGTGACGACCAAGTTCACCACGCTTTATCCCGAACGCGTCGACAAGGTGACGATGGTGTCCGCCTGGGGCCGGCCGCGCGCCGGCGCCAACGTGCAGATCGCCGAGGAAAGCGAGGAAGTGAAGCAGGGCAAGGCGGCGCGGCTCGCCGCCGTGGCCAACCCGACCTGGCCGGCGATGGAAGCGGTGTTCGCCGGCCTGATCAAGGAGCCGCAGAAGAGGCTGCCCGACCTGCTGGCGGTACGGCAGGCGATCTATCGCCAGCCGGAAATGAAGCAGGCCATGGCCAACATCCTGGGCGGCATCGATCCGAAGATCTGGGCCCGCAATGCCCTCACCGACCGGGAGGTCAGCGGCATCAGGAAGCCATATCTGATCTTCGCCTCAATCGATTCGAAGGACGAGTTCCTGGAGAGCTCCTACGCCTACCAGAAGCTGATCCCCAATGCGCGGCTGATCGAGATGACCGGCGCCTGGCATTGGCCGCAATGGGAACGCGTCGACGAATTCAACCGCCGCAACCTCGAATTCCTGCTCGCCCCCTGAAGCGGCGGCGGCGTCCGGTCCGCTGCCCCGGATCGGGAACGGCGCACCGGATCCTTCCGCTGCCGCCCCAGGACGACATCAATCAGGAGCGTCGCATGCTTGGCCTCATGCAGAACAGACCGCTGCTCATCTCCAGCCTTCTCGAGCATGCGGCCGCATTCCACGGCGATACGGAAATCGTCACGCGCACGGTCGAAGGGCCCATCCACCGCTACACCTACGCCGCCCTGGCGCGCCGCTCGAAGCGGCTGGCCAATGCCCTGGCCCGTCTTGGCGTAACGAGCGGGACCCGCATCGGCACCCTGGCCTGGAACACCCATCGGCATCTGGAACTGTATTTCGGCGTGTCCGGCATGGGCGCGGTGCTTCATACCGTCAATCCCAGGCTGTTCGCCGAGCAGATCGAGTACATCGTCGACCACGCCGAAGACCAATATCTCTTTTTCGACAGCAGTTTCCTCGATCTGGTCGAGCGCCTGGCGCCAAGCCTGCCCAAAGTGAAAGGCTTCATCCTCCTGGCCGACCGCGCCCGCATGCCCGCAAGCGGCATCCCCAACCTGCTCTGCTATGAAGACCTGCTGGCGGGCGAGAGCGAGGCGTTCGACTGGCCCAGCTTCGACGAGAACACCGCGTCGTCGCTTTGCTACACTTCGGGCACGACAGGGAATCCGAAAGGCGTGCTGTATTCGCACCGCTCGACGGTGCTGCATTCCTTCGCCATATGCCAGCGCGACGGCTTCAACCTGGGGGCCGAGGACTCGGTTCTGGTTGTCGTGCCCCTGTTCCATGCCAATGGCTGGGGCATGCCCTATGGCGCGGCGATGTGCGGCGCCAAGCTGGTCTTTCCCGGCCCTGCGATGGACGGCAAGAGCATCTACGACCTGCTGCGCGACGAACAATGCAGCTTCTCGCTGGCCGTGCCGACGGTGTGGCTGGGATTCTTCCAGTATATCGACAGCACGAACGGACTTCAGCCGGCGACCGAGATCAAGCTCGAGCGGCTGGTCATCGGTGGCTCGGCCGCGCCCCCGGCCATGATACGGCGCTTCGCCGAGCAGTTCGGCGCCTATGTCCTGCATGCCTGGGGCATGACGGAAATGTCGCCGCTGGGCACCTCCGGGCGGCCGCTGCGCAAGCATGCCGGGCTGTCGCTGGACCAGCGCATCGCCCTGCAATCGAAACAGGGCCGCGTCATCTATGGCGTGGAACTGAAGATCACCGACGACAGCAACGCCGAGCTGCCGCATGACGGCATCGCCTTCGGCGACATCAAAGTGAGGGGACCGTGGATCGCCGCCGGGTATTTCCGCAACGAGGGCGGTGCGGTGATGGATGGCGACGGCTGGTTCGCCACCGGCGACGTCGGCACGCTCGACGGCGACGGCTATCTGCAGATCACCGACCGCTCCAAGGACGTCATCAAGTCCGGCGGCGAATGGATATCCTCGATCGACCTGGAGAACGCCGCCATCGGCCATCCCGCCGTCCAGGAGGCCGCGGTGATCGGCGTGTATCACGACAAATGGCAAGAGAGGCCGCTGCTGATCGTCGTCCGCAAGCCCGGCGCTTCGGTCGACCGCGACGCCCTGCTCGAATACCTGCGTCCGCGTGTGGCGAAGTGGTGGCTGCCGGACGACGTGGTCTTCGTGGCCGACCTTCCGCATACGGCGACCGGCAAGCTGCAGAAATCAAAGCTGCGGGAGCGGTTCAAGGAGTATCGGCTGCCGATCAACTGACAGCGGCAAATCTATCGTAAGTGCCCGTCGCTATACCGTAATGAAACGCGAGATTCAGGATCAGATAGAAGCCGCAGTAACAGCTACATTTCGGCAGTACTGACATCTTGGCCAACAATGTCAGCGCGATCCAACTCACCGAAGCGCTACAACCTGCGCCAAGCTGCGTAGCAGCTTAATGGCACCGATCGACCAGCCACTCGAACAACCCGGCTTTGGTAGCGGCGGCTGCCAGCGTATGGCCGGTCCACAGATGGATATCGGGATCGGAGACGGTCATTCTGCCGCCCAGGCTGCGGCAAACAAAGAACAGCCAGCTGGCCGCCGGCCGCGCCTATAGCGAGCTGAAGAACATCTGCGTCTGGAACAAGACCAATGGCGGCATGGGCTCGCTCTACCGCAGCAAGCACGAGCTGGTGCTGGTCTACAAGAACGGCACCGCCCCGCATAT